>NZ_CP074140.1:4800000-6068281 GCF_019968705.1 Serratia sp. JSRIV004
ATGGCGTTTCTTGCCGTCGATCTGCTGAAGCGACAGCAAAATACCGAACCCAGGCATCCAGGGCTTGTTCACCATCAGCCATTCTCGGCCATGCCACTCAATCCGGCGTTCAGCCAGCAACCGCAGTTCTCCCTGCCTGGATGCAATGCGCTTTTGGCTGCGAATGCACTCAAACACCACCAACGTCAACAGCACCAACCAGATCGGGCCATAGCCTTCCGGCCACGGGGCGATCAGGATCAGTAAAATCAGCAGGCCGTGAGTCAGCAACGAGACTAACTGGGTACGCCAGGAAACGCGGACATCACATCGCCACAGGGCCACGGGCTTTATTTCGCATTTGGATCAGGGACACCATTCTCTGCAGATCTTGATCCTGCGGAGCGCCATGATTCATCAGCCAGTTGAACAAATCGGGGTCGTCACATTCGAGCAAGCGGATGAATACGGCCTTGTCTGCATCACTCAGCGTATCGTATTCATGTTCGAAAAACGGCATGATCGAGATATCCAACTCGCGCATGCCGCGGCGGCAGGCCCAGTGAATACGTGCTTTATTATTAATATCCATGTTGTTATGACTAACCTCTTTTCGGCATGGCTTGCCATGCTCTTGGGCAACCGACACTTGGTATGGCAACGCGCGCGCAATTTAATTCCGTCAGCCAACGATTTGGGTGCAATTGGGTTTCGTTGGCCGTAAGCGCCTAGAGTAACAATTTGACATACTCGCCGGGAAGGGCGTTCACCCAACAAAACGTAAAATGTCAAAAAAAGCGCTGCCTGGTAATAACTGTTTGCAAAGCCAGCCACCTCTTTTACCATGGTAGCAACCCCAACAGGTATGCTAAACATGCAGCAGGAACCGATTATGGCGTTCAATATTCCTTTTCCACCCCGTCAACCTTCCGCCTCTTCCCATCTGCCACTGACGCTGATCTCACTGGAAGATTGGGCCATGGTGCAGTTGAGCGGGCCAGACACGGTAAAATATCTTCAGGGCCAGGTAACGGCCGATATCGACAAACTGGCGGCCGATCAACACGTGCTGTGCGGCCATTGCGATGCCAAAGGCAAAATGTGGAGCAACCTGCGTTTATTCCACCGCGGTGAAGGCTTTGCCTATCTTGAGCGTCGCAGCGTGCTGGAAAGCCAACTGGCGGAAATAAAGAAATACGCGGTATTCTCCAAAATCACCATCGCGGCAGACAGCAATGCGGTGCTGCTGGGCCTCGCTGGCCTTGAGGCGCGGGCCGCATTGGCGAAGGTGTTTAGCACCCTGCCAGATGCAGAACACCAAGTGGTGCAAGATGGCGATACCACCTTGCTGCACTTTGCGCTGCCAGCAGAACGTTTTGTGCTGATTACCACGGCAGAAACCGCCGCTCTGCTAGCTTCAAAGCTGGAAGGTCAGGCTGAGCTGAACAACAGCCGCCAATGGCTGGCACTGGATATTGAGGCCGGTTATCCGGTGATTGATGCAGCAAACAGTGCGCAGTTGATCCCTCAGGCGACCAATCTTCAGGCGCTGGACGGGATCAGCTTCAGCAAAGGCTGCTACACCGGGCAGGAAATGGTGGCTCGCGCCAAGTTCCGGGGAGCCAACAAGCGCGCCCTGTACTGGCTGGAAGGTAAAGGTAGCCAGGTTCCACAAGCAGGTGACGATCTGGAGTTGAAGCTGGGTGACAACTGGCGCCGCACCGGCACCGTGCTGGCGGCAATCTCGCTGGCTGACGGAACGCTGTGGGTGCAGGTGGTGATGAATAACGATCTGGAAGCGGACAGCGTGCTGCGCGTACGCGATGACGCCAGCAGCCAGCTCGCCATCAAGCCTCTGCCTTACTCACTGGCGGAAGAAAAGTAAGTGGTTTGGCCGCAGGCATCACGCCTGCGGCCAGACGAGTTATTCGTCCAATTCCCCATCACGCGGCACCAGATAAATCAGCACCAGCAAAATAGTGACAAAGAAGCGGAAGGCATCGGGCACACCGTTCCACTGTTTTGACATCCACATGCCAAACCACTCGCCACCAACCGACATAAAGGCCACCTGCCAGGTGAGGAAGCCTAACGTCAACCCAGCAATGGCAAAGGTCTTGGCCCGGTTAAAGCTGGCCGCAGGCAGTTTCAGGCCGCGCAGCAGACGGATCCCCCCAATCCAGCACAAAATCGCGGTGAGGGTTTCCAACGCAATAATGCCGATATACCCCACCTGATGCAGCCATGGCGACTGGATGGAGCGATAGGTGATAGTGGCATCAGGGAAGATCGTATCCATCATAAAAACATGGCGTACGAAGGCAAAGTTGGTGTCGTAATCGGTGATATTGCCAAAGGCTACCAGTGAGGCAAATAGCGCGATAGCACAAACCAGCAGGGCTTTGGATAAACGAACGATCATATTGAAGAGTCCTGGGTAATGATTAAAGGCACCGGAAGGTGCAAATACCCCATAGATCTCAAGATGCAGGTCAGCCAGCAGCAAGCGCAGCCAACCCCCTGCGACTTGAAAGCGAGGGGTTTGGCGGGCTCAGAAATAAAGCTAAGGCTTGCTGGATACCCGAAAGAAACAAGCGCTTCTTTTTAACCCAAAAGAAACGCTTTGGCAATATATCGACAACAGATGAGCGGGTTATACGTAAAGGTAGATCGCCATGAAGTGGCACACACTGCCGCCGAGCACAAAACCGTGCCAGATCGCATGGCCAAAACGGAAGCGTTTCGAGGCATAGAAAATCACCCCTAGCGTGTACACCACGCCCCCTACCGCCAGCAAAGTTACCCCTCCGACTTCCAGGCGCATTGCCAACTGGTAGATCACGATCAATGATAGCCAGCCCATGGTCAGATAGGTCACCAGCGACAACACCTCGAAACGGTGCGCAAATGCCAGTTTGAAAATCACGCCGAACAGCGCCAGCCCCCAGATCACCACCATCAGCCCCCGCGCCAACGGTGAGTCCAGCCCCACCAGCAGGAACGGCGTATAGGTTCCGGCGATCAGCAGGTAGATGGCACAGTGGTCAAATTTTTTCAGCCAGTGCTTGGCTCTCTGATGTGGAATAGCATGGTACAGCGTGGAAGCCAGGAACAGCAGGATCATACTGCCGCCATACAGGCTATAGCTGGTGATGGCCGTTACCCCAGCGCCGTCGTTTACCGCCTGAACCAACAGCAGCACCAGGCCGACAATCCCAAACACCAAGCCGATACCGTGGCTGATGCTGTTGGCAATTTCCTCTGCCCATGGATAAGCCGTGGCGGGCAACTGGTCTGCCCCGACTTTCACTTCGTCCTTTTTCCCCATAAAGCGCAACCCCTCAAAACAACGCATATTGTGCGAATTAACTGCAAATGAGATTAACTGAGAACGATTCCAGTGTACACGTGTACGCTAAAATAAAACTGTGAGCGCTTGTAACACCACGCTAACATCGAAATCCTCAGCCTGCTGGGCTACAATCGATATGCTTTGCACCCTATGGATTTCAGTTACGGCTGGAAGACGGCGGGTATCCCATCATTCACCTCGAGGTTCGTACCATGTCATCCGCTGTACCCGCGTTAGACTTTGGCTCCATGACTCAAACCATCCAGTTTCTGATGGAAATCGACAAACTTAAAAGCGTGCAACGCCGTACCAAGGTGATGGGTACCCAGCGTCAGGAAAACTCGGCCGAGCACAGTTGGCACTTTGCCATTGCGGCCTTGAGTCTGGCCCCTTATGCCAGCGATGAGGTGGATATTCAGCGCGTGATCCAGATGGCCCTGCTACACGATATCGTCGAGATCGATGCCGGTGACGTCATGGTTTACGATCTGGCAGCACGAGCGGCGATCCACGACCAGGAAGTGGCGGCGGCAAAACGGTTATTCGGGATATTGCCGGAACCACAACGTGGGGTTTTCACCGCGCTGTGGCAGGAGTATGAAGCAGGCGAAAGCGCCGATGCCCGCTTCGCGTTGGTGCTGGATCGCTGCATGCCAATGCTGATGAACCTGCACAACGGCGGTCAGAGCTGGGTAGAGAATGATATCAGCCTGCAACAGGTATTGGACCGTAATACGATGATTGCCGATATCCATCCCGAGCTGTGGCAACATTTGGAGCAGCATTTGCAGGATGCACAGCGTAAAGGCTGGCTGAAGTAATCGATGAGGGGCGCCGATGGCGCCCTTGCTGATTCAACGCCCGCCAGCGGCTTCGATAAAAGTGCCAGTGACGTAGGACGCCGCATCGGAAAGCAGCCAGACAACAGCTTGCGCCACTTCCTCTGGCTGACCACCCCGTTGCATTGGCAACGCTGACTTCACCCGATCTACCCGCCCCGGCTCTCCTCCGCTGGCATGCATCTCGGTGTAAATACAACCTGGCCTTACGCAGTTGACGCGTATCCCCTGTGCCGCCACTTCCAACGCCAGACCGGTAGTTAACGTATCCACCGCCCCTTTTGAAGCCGCATAGTCGATATATTCCCACGGAGCCCCCAGACGCGACGCAGCGGAAGACACGTTGACGATCGCTCCTCCCTGCCCACCATGGCGTAACGCCATACGTTTTACCGCTTCGCGGCAGCAGAGAAAATACCCGGTGACGTTGGTCGTCAGCACCTTATTGATCCGCTCGGCGGTGAGTTGCTCAATGCTCGCCTGTTGGAACAGAATACCTGCGTTATTGACCAGTGCATCAATTGGCCCCAACGTGGCTTCCAGTTCGGCAAACATCGCCACCACCTCAGTTTCCTCGGCGATATCTGCTTGCAGAGCCATCGCCTTGCCACCCTGTTGGCGGATCTGCGCCACCACTAACTCAGCAGCAGCACTATCACGCAGATAATTGACGCCCACCGCATAGCCCTGCTGGGCCAATAATAATGCCGTCGCGCGGCCTATGCCCCGGCTGGCACCGGTCACTAACACTACTTTTGTCATTATTGTTCCTTGCTATTGAGATCAGAAACGATAGCGGGTATTTACGCAAGCAAGTCAGGCAACTTGCTGCTCGACGGTAGATTAATCAGTGAAGCGCAATTGCTGCGGTGCTGCAATAAAAAAGGGACACGGCTTCATGCCGTGTCCCTCGAGCATCATTTTGGCAAGATAGTGTTATTCGTAGTCGCTCATCGGTACGCAAGAGCAGAACAGATTACGATCGCCGTAGACATCATCCAGGCGCTTCACGCTCGGCCAGTATTTATTCTCACGCACGCCAGCTATCGGGAATACCGCCAGCTCGCGGCTGTAAGCATGCTGCCAGTCGTTAACCAGTTCCGCCTGCACGTGCGGTGCGTTAACCAATGGGTTGTCTTCCAGTGGCCATTCGCCTTGCTGCACGCGGTCAATCTCGCTGCGGATAGCCAGCATCGCATCGATAAAGCGATCCAGTTCCACTTTGTTTTCCGACTCGGTCGGTTCAACCATCAGCGTGCCTGCCACCGGGAACGACATGGTCGGCGCATGGAAACCGTAGTCGATCAGACGCTTGGCGATATCCATTTCGCTAATACCCGTCTCTTCTTTCAGCGGGCGAATATCCAGAATACATTCGTGCGCCACGCGGTGATCGCGGCCGGTATACAGCACCGGATAAGCGTCTTTCAGGCGGGTTGCGATGTAGTTGGCATTCAGGATTGCCACCTGGCTGGCCTGCTTCAGCCCTTCCGCACCCATCATGCGGATATACATCCAGCTTATCGGCAAGATAGAGGCGCTGCCGAACGGTGCAGCAGAAACCGCGCCCTGCTGGGTGGTCACGCCATCAATCTGCACTACGCTGTGGCCTGGAACAAACGGCGCCAGGTGAGACTTCACGCCGATAGGTCCCATGCCTGGACCGCCACCGCCGTGAGGGATACAGAAGGTTTTATGCAGGTTGAGGTGCGATACGTCCGCACCGATATAGCCCGGCGTGGTGATCCCCACCTGCGCGTTCATGTTGGCACCGTCCAGGTAAACCTGGCCGCCAAACTGATGCACAATCTGGCACACTTCGCGGATGGTTTCTTCATACACGCCATGGGTTGACGGGTAGGTCACCATGATGCAGGACAGGGCTTCCCCGGCCTGCTCGGCTTTCACCCGCAGATCGTGAAGATCGATGTTGCCGTTCTTGTCACAGGCCACAACCACCACGCCCATGCCCGCCATCTGGGCAGAAGCCGGGTTGGTACCGTGTGCCGAGCTTGGGATCAGGCAGATATTACGCCCAGCCTCGTTGCGGCTTTCATGGTAACGGCGGATCGCCAGCAAACCGGCATACTCACCCTGAGCGCCCGAGTTGGGCTGCATGCACACCGCATCGTAACCGGTCAGTTGCACCAACCATTGGGAAAGCTGCCCAATCATCACTTGATAACCTGCTGCCTGCTCTGGTGGGCAGAACGGGTGCAGTTCAGAGAATTCAGGCCAGGTGATCGGGATCATCTCCGCAGCGGCGTTCAACTTCATGGTGCAGGAGCCCAGCGGGATCATTGCCTGGTTCAACGCCAGATCTTTACGCTCCAGACGGTGCATATAACGCATCATCTCGGTTTCGCTGTGATAGCGATTAAACACCGGATGCGTGAGGATCGGATCTTTACGCAGCATGGCCGCAGGGATCGACTGGCTGTTTTTGCTCACGGCAGCATCCAGCGCATCGATATCCAAACCGTGGTTATCGCCGAGCAACAGGGCAAACAGCGTCTGCACATCTTCACGGGAAGTGGCTTCATCCAGCGTGATGCCGACTGCCCCGTGGATATCGGTACGCAGGTTGATGCCGAAGCCCAGCGCGCGTTCCAACACCGCCGCCTTGTCTTTCACTTCTACGGTCAACGTGTCGAACCAGGTTTTATGGCGCAGTGTCAGACCCGCTTGTTGCAAGCCAGCGGCCAGGATATCGGTCAGGCGATGGATACGCCCGGCGATACGTTGCAGGCCTTGTGGCCCATGGTACACCGCATACAGGCTGGCGATATTGGCCAGCAGCACCTGCGAGGTACAGATATTCGAGTTGGCCTTTTCGCGGCGGATATGTTGCTCACGGGTTTGCATCGCCATGCGCAGCGCAGTATTGCCGGCAGCATCGCGTGATACCCCGATAATACGGCCTGGCATCGAGCGTTTGAATTCGTCACGGCAGGCAAAGAACGCCGCGTGTGGGCCACCGTAGCCCATTGGTACGCCGAAGCGTTGCGCAGAACCGAATACCACGTCGGCACCTTGCTTGCCCGGTGCTGCCAGCAGCACCAGCGCCATGATATCGGCAGCCATGCTGGTGATGATTTTGCGCGTTTTCAGCTCTGCCAACAGGGCGCTGTAATCGTGCAGCTCACCGGTGGTGCCAACCTGTTGCAGCAGTACGCCAAACACGCCTTGCAGCTCCAACACCTTCGCCGGTTTATCAACGATCACGTCAAAACCAAAGGTTTCGGCACGGGTACGTACCACGTCCAGCGTTTGTGGGTGCACATCGTCAGCCACAAAGAAGCGGTTGGCGTCTTTCAGTTTGCTGGCACGTTTGGCCAACGCCATCGCTTCTGCGGCAGCGGTAGCTTCATCCAGCAAGGAGGCAGAGGCCAGATCAAGCCCGGTCAGATCGAGGGTCAGCGTCTGGAAGTTGAGCAGCGCCTCAAGGCGGCCTTGCGACACTTCCGGCTGATAAGGGGTATAAGCGGTATACCAGCCTGGGTTTTCCAGCATGTTGCGCAGGATCACCGGCGGCGTCAGCACCGCGCTGTAGCCCATACCGATATAGGATTTGTAGCGCTGATTCTGTGAGGCAATCGCCTTCAGTTCGGCCAACGCCTGATGTTCCGTGGCCGCATCGCCTACCGGCGGAGGCCCTGGCAGTTGGATATCGGCTGGCACAATCTGTTGGATCAGCGCGCTGAGTGAGCGAGCGCCCACGGCTTCCAGCATCTGCTGCTGTTGCTCTGCGGAAGAGCCGATGTGGCGCTCGATGAACGCTTCGCTGTGTTCAAGTTGGCTGAGTGTCTGAGTCATTGCTACAAATTCCTGAATGCTTGCGGGGTACGGGATATAGCCTGAACTGCAAAACGCCCCACAGGGTGGTGGGGCGTGATAGTGATTATTCGTCGATGGAGGCCTGGTAAGCACCCGCATCTAGCAGCTTGTCTAGCTCTGCCGCATCGGACGCCTTGATGCGGAACAGCCAACCTTCGCCGTATGGCTCGCTGTTGACCAGCTCCGGGGAGCTTTCTAGTTCGCCGTTAACCGCGATGATCTCACCGCTGATGGGCGCATAAATATCGGAAGCGGCCTTGACCGACTCCGCAACGGCACAGTCATCACCCGCGGAAACCGTGGTGCCGACTTCCGGCAGATCGACAAACACCATATCGCCCAGCAGTTCCTGCGCGTGTTCGGTGATACCAACAACGTATTCGCCGTTGCCTGCGTCACGCACCCACTCATGGGAGGTGGCGTATTTCAATTCTGTTGGCACATTGCTCATTGGCCTGCTACTCCTTCGAAGAATAAAAACTAATTGATCAGTGACTTACCGGCACGTACAAAACCTGGCTTACAGACTTTCACTGGCATTTCACGGTTACGGATCTGTACGATAGCCTGCTCACCGATACCGGCCGGAACCCTTGCCAACGCAATGCTGAAGCCCAAGGTTGGTGAGAAAGAACCGCTGGTGATCACCCCAACCTGGGATTGACCGTTCGCATCGGTGAAATGCACCGGCAGCTCATTACGTAATACGCCTTTTTCCGTCATGATCAAGCCGACCAGTTGTTCGGTGCCTTTTTCACGCTGCTGTTCCAACGCTTCACGGCCGATAAACTGACGATCCTGCGGTTCCCAGGCAACGGTCCAGCCCATATTGGCGGCTAACGGTGAAACGCCTTCGTCCATTTCCTGGCCGTAGAGGTTCATACCGGCTTCCAGGCGCAGAGTATCGCGGGCGCCCAGGCCGGCAGGTTTCACCCCGGCTGCCAGCAGTTTCTGCCAGAAATCCACCACCTGCTCTTTCGGCAGGGCAATTTCATAGCCCGCTTCGCCGGTATAGCCGGTGGTAGCAATAAACAGATCCCCCGCCTGCACGCCGAAGAACGGCTTCATGCCTTCCACAGCCTGCTTCTGTTCTGGGGTAAACAAGGTGGCGGCGCGCTCTTTGGCTTGTGGGCCTTGCACCGCAACCAGCGCCAGATCGTCACGCACCGTCAGCTCAACGTTGAACGGAGCCGCATGCTGTTCGATCCAGGCCAGATCCTTTTCGCGGGTGGCGGAGTTCACCACCAGGCGGAAATAGTCTTCGGTAAAGAAATAGACGATCAGATCGTCGATCACGCCGCCGGACGCATTCAGCATGCCGGTATACAGCGCTTTACCCGATTGAGTGAGTTTGGCGACATCGTTCGCCAGCAGGTAACGCAGGAATTCACGGGTACGAGCACCGTGCAGATCCACGATGGTCATATGGGAGACATCGAACATGCCGGCATCCTGACGCACGGCGTGGTGTTCATCAATCTGGGAGCCATAGTGCAGCGGCATCATCCAGCCATGAAAATCAACCATGCGCGCACCGCACGCCACGTGCTGGTCGTACAGTGGGGTTTGCTTTGCCATCTTTTCCCTCTTTCCACTCAAGTAGCCGAAGACAGGGTGTTATTACGCAATAAGGCGGGTGTAGCTCGCGGGCCTGATTGCGCGAAACACGCTGGCTGCTCAACACAAATTGCCTCGCCAATGGTCAACGACGCAAACGATACCTTTGCCCTGACGTTAACACCGAACGCCCCTATTAACCATAAGTTAAAATAGGCTCGACCGGATTCAGGGTCGGTAAAATGCCGCGTTAGTTTGCAGAGTTTTTCACTGGAAAAATGCGCTTTGAGGCACAAAATTAACAATTAAAGCGGCAAAAATCCGAAGTTATATAACAAACAGAGGCTGGGATAGAGAATTTCGGTTTTTGATAACCGGCCATGGAATTAGAAAAAGTAATGATAAATTCTGCCTGAAATTAGAATTTCTCAAACGAAGAGAGGTATAAGAGAAATCGATGACGGGTAAACATGCAGATTAGCGGGCGCAGTATGCCGCGCCCCATAGTGAGGTTTGTCAGCCCCAAGCTGACTAGGCGAGCCAGTCCGGCAGATCGTTAAGCCCCATGGCCTGACGCACCAGCTTCGGCTTCACGCCCGGCAGGCTGTCGGCCAGCCTTAAGCCCACGTCACGCAGCAGTTTTTTCGCCGGGTTATGGCCTGCAAACAGTTCGCGGAACCCTTGCATACTCGCCAGCATCACTGCGGCACCGTGCTTGCGGCGGCGCTCATAACGGCGCAGATACAGGTGTTGACCGATATCCTTGCCCTGACGTTGCAAGCGTTTCAGCTCGGATATCAGCTCGGCGGCGTCCATAAAGCCCAGGTTTACGCCCTGCCCAGCCAGCGGATGCACGGTATGTGCCGCATCCCCCACCAGCGCCAGACGATGGGCGGCAAAGCTGCGAGCGTATCGCCCGGTAAGCGGGAAGGTCAGCCGCTCGCTTTCAAGCTGGCAGTTGCCCAAACGCATATCGAAGGTCATCGCCAGTTCGCGGTTAAAGGCTTCAGGTTCCAGCTGTTGCAGCCGTTCAGCTTCTTCTGGCGCAACCGACCAGACGATCGAACTCAAATGTGGATCGCTAAACGGCAGGAAGGCCAGGATCCCTTCGCCATGAAATACCTGACGCGCCGTAGCCAGATGGGGCTCTTCGGTGCGAATGGTGGCCACCAGCGCGCTGTGGCGGTAGTCCCAGAAGGTCAGCGGGATATCGGCGTGTTGGCGCAGCCAGGAGTTGGCTCCATCGGCACCGATCACCAACCGGGCGGTTAACATGCGGCCATCTTCCAACGTGACGAAGGCGTCGTTTTCCCCCCATGCCACCTGTTTCAGCGCGGCCGGAGCGAGCAGCGTTACGTCGGCCAAGGTGGCCGCCTTATGCCACAGAGCCTGCTGGATCACCTCGTTTTCAATGATATGGCCGAGGTGGCTGAAACCACATTCGTCGCCGCGAAACGCGATCTTGCCGAAGCTGTCACGATCCCAGACTTCCATCGCGTTATACGGGCTGGCGCGCAGGTTGCGGATCTCATCCCACACGCCAATGCTTTGCAGCAAGCGCTCGCTGGCGGCGTTAATGGCAGATACACGCAACGCGGGTTGCTCTGGCAGCGGCGATAATTCCGGCTGCCGTTGTTCCAGCACCGCTACGCGCAGGCCGCTGCCCTGCAAACCGCAGGCCAGTGCCAATCCCACCATACCGCCACCGGCGATAATCACATCAAATGATTGCATGCTGCTTGAGTTCCTTAAATTTGCCCCTCACCCCAACCCTCTCCCACAGGGAGAGGGAGCTGATTTGGTGACTTTTATCAAAATATTGCCCCACATCAGCAAGGCAGGTAGGGCAAAAATTAGTGTTCATCCCAACTTCGGCCCAACCCTCTCCCAAAGGAGGGGGAGTTGGTACGGTGACAACAGTCAACATTCTGGCCGACTTCAGCAACATAGCTAAGGGAAAAATTAGCGTTCAACCCAACCTAACGTGCGTTTGGCAAAGGCATCGCGCATGGCCGGTAACTGCTCCATTGCCATCAGCCCCAGATTACGCCCGGCAACCAGCGGTGCGTAGCTATTGGCAAACAGGCGTATCAAACCGTCGGTGACGCCGATGGTCGCCTGCTGATCCTGTTGCCGACGTTGCTGATACTGGCTCAATAGCGCATAGGCCCCCAGATCGGTGCCAGCCTGCGCGGCTTCTGCCAGGGTTTCCGCCAGCGACATCACATCTCGCAAACCCAGGTTGAACCCTTGCCCAGCGATTGGATGCAGCGTTTGCGCCGCGTTGCCAACCAGCGCCAAGCGGTGGCTCACGTGCTGATTTGCCCTTAGCAGGCTAAGAGGGTAGCTGTGGCGCTTGCCCGCCTTCAGCATCTTACCCAGCCGCCAGCCGAAGGCCTGTTGCAGCTCACTGAGAAAACGCTCATCACTCCAGCTATCGACCTGCTGACGAGTTTCCCGTGCGTGACACCACACCAGCGAGCTACGCCCGCCAGACATCGGCAACAGCGCCAACGGCCCGTAGCGGGTGAAACGTTCAAACGCCCGCCCTTGCGGAGCCTCGGCCGTTGAAACGTTGGCAATGGTGGCAAACTGCGGGTAATCACTCTGCTGCCACTGGATATTGCAGGCCTGCGCCAGCGCCGAACGTGAACCGTCTGCCGCCACCAGCAACTGGCCCGTCAGGCGCTGCCCATTATCCAACTGCACTTCAGCACGATCGGCGGTGCGCAGCACATCGACCACTTTGGCCGGGCAATGCAGAGTGACCCCAGGGGCTTTCGCCAGCAACGCAAACAACCGCTGCCCGGCATCGTGCAGTTCAATCACCTGCCCCAATGCCTCCACCTGATAGTCCCGCGCGTGCAGGTTCACAAAACCGGCATGCCCGCGATCGCTAACGTGGACGTGAGTGATTGCCGTGGCACAGTCCCGCAAGGCAGCCCAAACGCCGATACGCGCCAGCTGTTGGCAGGTTCCCTGCGCCAGAGCGATAGCCCGTGCATCAAAGCCAGGATGCGCGCGATCGTCCGGCCGAGTAGCCTCCACCAGCTCGACGGCCACCTTGCCCTGAGTCAGTGATGAAATCGCCAGTGCCAACGTAGCGCCAGCCATCCCACCGCCCACAATGATTACGCTCATGTTATCTGGCCGCCGCCATCAAAGCCTCAATTGCGTCGGCATCCTTCACCACGCTGGCGGTCAAGTTCTCATTGCCGTCTTGGGTGATCAGGATGTCATCTTCAATGCGGATACCGATACCGCGATACTCCTGCGGCACATCGGCATCCGGTGCGATATACAGGCCAGGTTCTACCGTCAACACCATACCTGGCTCCAGCACGCGATCGCGGCTCGCTGAGCCATAGTGGCCCACGTCATGCACATCCAGCCCCAACCAATGGCTCAGGCCGTGCATAAAGAACTGGCGGTGTGCCTGCTCGGCAAACAGCTGTTCCACATCGCCCTTCATCACGCCCAGCTCAACCAACCCGGCGATCATGATGCGAACGACCTGATCGTTCACTTCGCGAATGCTGATACCCGGTTTAAACATTTCCAGCGCCTTGTTGATCGACGCCAGCACGATGTCATATACCTCACGCTGCGGCTTGCTGAACTTGCCGTTAACCGGGAAGGTGCGGGTAATATCGCCGGCATAACCACGATATTCACAACCGGCATCAATCAGCACCAAATCGCCGTCACGCATTTCACACTCGTTTTCGGTGTAATGCAGGATGCAGCCATTCTCTCCGCTGCCGACGATGGTGTTGTAAGACGGGAAGCGGGCACCCAAGCGGTTAAATTCGTGCAGGATCTCCCCTTCGAGCTGATATTCGAACATACCCGGGCGGCACTTTTCCATCGCACGGGTATGCGCCATGGCGCTGATCTCACCGGCGCGGCGCATAACAGCAACTTCTTCTGCCGATTTGAACAGGCGCATGTCATGCAGCCAAGGACGGTAATCCGTCAGGGTTGCAGGGGCTTCCAGGTTCTGACGGAAGCCTTTACGCAGTTTATCCAGCGCGCCAAACAGAATTTCATCGGCATAGGCATATTGCCCCTGGGCGTGATACACCACGTCCAGGCCGTTGAGCAGCAGGTGCAGTTGATCGTTGATTTCGTCGAAGGCCAGCGCGCGGTCTACCCCCAACTTGGCCGGAGCCGCGTCTTGGCCCAAACGGCGGCCAAACCAGATTTCTGCCGTCAGATCGCGTACGCGGTTGAACAGCACGCTGTGGTTATGAGTTTCATCACTCTTCACCAGGATCAACACCGCTTCCGGCTCGTTGAAACCGGTCAGATACCAGAAATCACTGTTCTGACGATAAGGATATTCAGAGTCTGCACTACGCGTCGCTTCCGGTGCGGCGAATATCACTGCCGCGCTGGCCGGAGCCATCTGTGCCAACAAAGCCTGACGGCGTTTATGGAATTCCTGCTGGGTCATCACATCTCCTGAAATCGGTTTATGCCACCTGCTGAACGCAGTCAGTAGGGGTTATCAGCGCTCTCGGCCAACGGACGCGGGATCCGCCGGTCAGTGCAACGTCGGCCGTTTATTTTCCGGGGCCGTCGGTTTCTGGCGGGTAAATTCAGTATGGCAAAGCAGCGCAGCAACGCGCACATACTCCACCACTTCTTCCAGCGACTGTTCCAGTTCTTCCTGGTCTTCGCCTTCGTCATAACCCAGTTGAGCGATATTACGCAGATCGTCGATCGCCTCGCCCACTTCATCTTTCACCTGCGCCAGCTTCGGTTGCATCATGCCCAGCCCCAACAGGAAGTGGTTTACCCACCCCGCCAAGGCATCCGCACGGTCAAACACGCTGACGGTTTCGCCTTCCGGCATCATCAGTTGGAACATGAACTCGTCATCTTCCAGCGTATCACGAGTGATTTCATGCAGCTGCTGTAACGGTTGGCTCAACGCCTGCGGGAAGGCAATGCCTTCGTTGGTCAGATCAAACACCAGCGTCTGCCAGCTGGCGTCACGGTTGCCACCGCACAGCAGGCCACTGATCAAACCGTGCATCTCGGCTGCGGTCAAAGCAACCGCCTGCTGGTTAAGAGCCACGGTCAAAGATTGGTAACTTGGAAATGTATTCTGTATAGACATGCGCATTCGTCATCGTTGGCAGGATAAGTTCGTGTTATGCTACCACCAAGGTCCGTTGGTATACCAGTTGAGGCAACACCTCAGTGGCTAGTTATAATCAGCGCAGTCCGGGCAAACGTACGGTAAATACGCATTTTGCAACCGTTTTTTGTCTGGTAAGGTTAGGCGCGGTAGATTACAACCAGGTACTGAAAAAGTGTTGAATCTTGGTACCCAGGTATATATAGTGACGCCCGCTTCGGCAGCCCGGCAATGGCTGACCGGTGCTGGCGCGAAATTTAGGCAGGAAGGTGGCATGTCTGCACAACCGGTAGATATTCAAATTTTTGGCCGCTCGTTAAGAGTCAATTGCCCGCCAGAACAACAAGATGCGTTGAACATGGCAGCAGAAGATCTTAACCAACGGTTGCAAGATCTTAAAGTTCGCACTAGAGTCACAAATACAGAGCAACTCGTATTTATCGCGGCATTGAACGTCTGTCACGAACTTGCTCAAGAACGCTTGAAAACGCGTGACTATGCGGCCAATATGGAACAACGAATTCGTATGCTGCAACAGACCATTGAACAAGCACTGCTTGAACAGGGTCGCATCTCTGAACGTCAGGATGCACAATTCGAATAACTTAAGTTGCTGGAGTTGAAGGCTCCGGCAATGAGTGAAAAATTTCTCTGAGATGTTTGCCAGCGGGCCAGTCCCCTGAGCCGATATTTAGTACCAACAGAATGTGATGATCCATGATCGGTGTGCATGCTCGGCCCGTCCGAGAAGCCTTAAGATTGTGACAGCACGTTCACCTTGAACCATGGGTTCAAGGGTTACAGCCTGCGACGGCATCTCGGAGATCCCTTCACCTGCGTTTTCAGTGTGTTAACTCACCACTTTTGGCGAATCTCACACTATGTCTTTGCAACCTCAGTTCGCTCAGCAACGCCAACTCATCCGTAACGAAATACGCCAACGACGTCGTGCCTTAACGCCCGCTCAGCAGCATGATTTTGCCCAGCAAATGGCCTGCAATATTGCGCAACATCCCCGCATTCAGGCGGCCAGAAGCATTGCGGCGTTTCTCTCTTTTGATGGCGAACTAAATACAGGCCCGCTGATCGAGCGACTGTGGCAACTGGGTAAACAGGTTTATCTGCCGGTGTTACATCCGTTCAGCCCCGGTAACCTGTTATTCCTGCATTACACCGCGCAAACACCTCTGGTGAGTAACCGCTTCAAAATCCTCGAGCCAGCGCTCGATGTCCGCAACGTCTTGCCGGTGTCACAATTGGATGTAGTCTTGACGCCGCTGGTCGCCTTCGATTCGGCAGGGCAACGTCTGGGGATGGGCGGCGGGTTTTACGATCGCACCTTGCAGAACTGGCAACACATTGGCCCCTATCCGATGGGGATTGCGCACGATTGCCAACGGGTTAGCGCCTTGCCGGTGGAACAATGGGATATTCCCCTGCCAGAGATTATCACCCCGTCACAAACCTGGGCCTGGCCAGTCTCCGCATAGCAAAAGGCCGGATTGCTCCGGCCTTGATGTTTTCCGTCGGTTACCGACTAGAGCAGTAAGCGGGCGCGGATAGTCCCTTCGATCGCTTTCATACGTTGCAACGCAGCATCAGCACGTTCGGTTTCCGCTTCGATATCGATAACCACGTAGCCGATTTCCGAGCTGGTCTGCAGATACTGGGCCGCGATGTTCACCCCTTCTTCGGCGAAGATCTGGTTAATCTGCGTCAGGATGCCTGGACGGTTTTCATGAATATGCAGCAAACGGCTGGCGTTCGGGCCATGAGCTGGCAGCGATACTTCTGGGAAGTTGACCGCAGACAGCGTTGAGCCGTTATCGGAATACTTCGCGAGCTTGCCAGCCACTTCATCACCGATGTTCTCCTGCGCTTCCTGGGTTGAACCGCCGATATGCGGCGTCAACAGCACGTTATCGAACTCGCACAGTGGAGAATTGAACGGATCGCTGTTGGTTGCCGGCTCTTCCGGGAACACGTCGATTGCCGCACCAGCCAGATGGTTGCTCGCCAAGGCGTTACACAGTGCCGGGATATCTACCACGGTGCCACGTGAGGCGTTGATCAGGATCGCACCTGGCTTCATCAGCGCCAGCTCTTCGGTGCCGATCATGTTCTTGGTCGACAGCGTTTCCGGCACGTGCAGCGTAACCACGTCGCTCATATTGAGCAGGTCGGAAAGATGACGCACCTGTTGGGCATTACCCAACGGCAGCTTGTTCTCGATGTCGTAGAAGAACACCTTCATCCCCAGGCCTTCCGCCAGGATGCCAAGCTGAGTCCCGATGTGGCCGTAGCCGATGATCCCCAACTTTTTGCCCCGCGCTTCATACGAGCCCACGGCCAGTTTCTGCCACTGGCCACGGTGTGCCTTGGCGTTGGCCATTGGGATCCCGCGCAGCATCAACAGCAGCTCACCCAGCACCATTTCGGCCACGGATCGAGTATTGGAGAAAGGCGCGTTAAACACCGGAATGCCGCGTTTGGTCGCTGCTTTCAAATCAACCTGGTTGGTGCCGATACAGAAACAGCCCACCGCGACCAGCTTCTCTGCGGCCGCGAAAACTTCCTCGGACAGATGCGTACGCGATCGGATACCCACGAAGTGTGCATCACGGATCGATGCCTTCAGCGCTTCGGTGTCTAACGCACCTTTATGATATTCGATGTTGCTATATCCGGCAGCACGCAGGTTATCTACGGTGCTCTGATGAACCCCTTCTACCAACAGGAACTTAATCCTGTCTTTCTCCAATGATACTTTTGCCATTTACCCGACCCTATAATCAGACTTCAGAAGCGGCTGTTTTCCCCTTTATACCCGTCATATTCCAAGCGACAGCTTGAAATCCAGAGGGTATAGCTTTCACATTACCGCCAGACCGGCAGCAACCCAAAATCAACAGCACGTCCCTCCAACATAACAAAAATAACGCGCCCGGCAATACAAACGATTGCCTGCCCGTTAGCACAAGGCTCAGCGATGTCGGTGCTTTCTGGTGGAAAATGCCATCGGGAAAGATTTAGGCAGAAGCTTAACGGAGGTTATTCACGGAATGTGACATATGTCACCAAATTCGTCGATTTTGAGAAAAGATATTTTAAGACAAGAATTATGCGTGGCGGGCCGTTAGCCCGTAAAAAGCGGCGAACCGGCTGAGGCTATGTCAGCAGGCTCGCCGCTGTCATGGCCAGATTATCTGACCACTTTTTTTACGCCATCCGGCGTGCCGACCAGTGCAACGTCCGCGCCACGGTTGGCAAACAGACCCACGGTAACCACACCGGCGATGCTGTTGATCTTATTTTCCAGCGCGATAGCGTCAAGGATTTCCAGGTTGTGCACGTCCAGGATCACGTTGCCGTTATCGGTTAACACGTTCTGGCGATATTCCGGCAGGCCGCCCAGCTTGACCAACTCACGCGCTACGTAGGAACGGGCCATCGGGATCACTTCTACCGGCAGCGGGAATTTACCCAGCACATCAACCTGCTTGGTGGAGTCGACAATGCAGATAAACTGACGAGCAATGGCAGCAATGATCTTCTCACGGGTCAGAGCCGCGCCACCGCCTTTAATCATCTGCATGTGGCCGTTGATTTCATCGGCACCGTCCACGTAGATATCCAACGAATCCACTTCATTGCTATCGAAAACGTGGATCCCCAGGCTTTTCAGCTTGGCGGTCGACGCGTCTGAGCTGGATACCGCGCCTTCGATCTGGTGTTTGATCGAACCCAACGCATCAATAAAGTGAGCCGCGGTAGAGCCGGTGCCCACGCCCACGATAGTGCCAGGCTTCACGTATTCCAATGCTGCCCAACCTACCGCTTTTTTCAGTTCATCCTGAGTCATGATGTGCTCATTGCCTATGTACGAAAACGTGTGCGTATTATAGGGTAAATCACTGACGGCAACTTAGGCTAAAACACACTTATTTAACCTGACGCACATTTCTGCCCCTCCCTACGACGCCCGCGCTGAAAAGAGCGGCGGGATTTTTTCACCTGAGAAAGTGCAAAAATGTGGCATAGTGCCTGAATCAATTTACTAAAAGGGATCTTCTCTCCGATGAAACGCCCAGACTATAGAACGCTGCAAGCGCTGGACGCGGTGATCCGTGAGCGTGGCTTTGAGCGCGCGGCACAAAAACTTTGTATCACCCAATCGGCGGTATCCCAGCGCATCAAACAGTTGGAAAACCTGTTCGGCCAACCGCTACTGGTACGCACCGTGCCACCGCGCCCAACCGAGCAGGGTCAAAAACTGCTGGCCTTGCTGCATCAGGTCGAGCTGCTGGAAGAGGAGTGGTTAGGGAATGACAATGGGGTCGATACGCCGCTGTTGCTGTCACTGGCGGTCAACGCCGACAGCCTGGCAACCTGGCTGTTACCGGCACTAAAACCGGTACTGGCCGATTCCCCGGTGCGCCTGAATTTGCAGGTGGAAGACGAAACCCGCACGCAGGAACGTCTGCGCCGGGGGGAAGTGGTGGGCGCGGTGAGTATCCAGCCGCAGCCGCTGCCGAGCTGCCTGGTCGATCGGTTGGGCGCGTTGGACTATCTGTTCGTCGCCTCAAAAGCCTTTGCCGATCGCTATTTCCCCAACGGCGTGACCCGCTCCGCCCTGCTGAAGGCACCGGCGGTGGCATTCGATCATCTCGATGATATGCATCAGGCATTTTTACAGCAGAACTTCGATCTCTCGCCGGGCAGCGTTCCCTGCCATATCGTTAACTCGTCAGAGGCGTTTGTTCAGTTGGCACGGCAAGGCACCACCTGCTGTATGATCCCGCATCTGCAGATTGAGAGAGAGCTGGCTAGCGGAGAACTGATCGACCTGACTCCGGGCCTGTTCCAGCGCCGTATGCTGTTCTGGCACCGCTTTGCACCGGAGAGCCGCATGATGCGTAAGGTCACCGATGCGCTGCTGTCTCACGGGCATCAGGTATTAAGGCAGGATTAAAGGCGCGGCATAACACCGCGCCCCGGCAAGAGATTGCTTACTGTGCGGCGTTGGTTTTCAGCTCGAATACCACGTCCACCTGATCGTCAAAGTGAATACTTTGCTGTTCGTAAGTCTGAGCGGCATCGCTTTCCGGTGCCGCAGCAGCGGCCTTAAACATGCGCGCGACCGGCATCGGCTGGTAGTTGGCAACGTGATAGCGAATGCTGTACACCGGCCCCAGCTTGGCCTTAAAGCCCTGCGCTAACGAGGCAGCTTGCTGAGTGGCGTTTTCAATCGCTTTCTGACGTGCCTGCTCGCGATAAACCTCTGGCTTGGCCACCCCAAGCTCAACCGCACGAATTTCGTTCAAACCCGATTTCAGCGCACCGTCCAACAGCTCGTTGAGTTTATCCAACTGGCGCAAGGTTACCTGCACCTGGCGCACAGCCTGGTAGCCCTTCAGCTGCGATTCACCGGTTTTCAGATAGTCATATTCTGGCTGGGTCCGCAGGTTGGCCGCATTGATATCTTTCTTTTCAATGCCGTTTTTTTGCAGGAAGTCAAAATACTGCGCTACGCGCTCATCAACCTGTTTTTTCGCCTGGGCAGCATCTTTGGCAGAGACGCTGACTTCGATCGCCAGTGTGGCAATATCCGGGGTGGCGTCAACGCTGGCCGTACCGGAAGTGACCACATGCGGCCCTTCAGGTACTTCTGCTGCCTGCAGCGCCAGAGGTAACGTGCCTAATCCAATCATTGCGGCCATGGCCAATGCTTTAAGCTTCACAGTGTCTCCTTGAATGACTAAATGCTTACCTTCAAAGCTAACACATCCTGCCGCCCTTGGAATTCGGATTAGTGACAAAGGGTAGCGTTGTCCTGCAAAAAATTGAAAAATCGCATCCCGGAAATTGCGTTTTCTGGTAGGAAAGGTACGTACGATCTGCGACAGACGAAGCAACGCCCCCATCCACCGATTACGCAACTCACTTAAATTGCATAAATAACCCCCATCGAAAGCTAAAACGTCATTGGCATGATGAGAAAGTATTACGGAGTTCAGCCAAAAAAGGTGGGAGCGGAATTCTTGAGGTTTTCATTGTGAGAGAACCGATCAGGAAATCAGGCGAGAAACACACCTTTTAACCCGGTATTAACAGCATCAGAGTTTGTCACACCTTCATACTGAGCCTGTTTTAACTTGGATTTACTGATAATAAAAACATGTTGTTAAAAACAGTATTGACACAGTATCTAAAACCCGTAAATTAGGCATCAACAGCCGCACATAAAACAGCTCGCTGTTAATATAGAGCGCAAGCAGTATGTATTTTTAATAGTGTTTTTGTTTTTTTGCGGTAAAGGCCACGAAATATTTTTATATGGGATAATCGCAGTTGGGTAGAGTGGCAGGCTCACGCGATAACGTTTTAAGGCCATGTAGTCAGTCTCTATAATCGCAAAGTATGTATGTTAACGCGATGGTGTAAGGCTCTGATTTATAGTTTTTTGATGTTGCGTATTGTTGAAAGAATGTTATCGCAACGAAAGTAAGGCCACGCATCAAGTACTTTATATCGCGAGGGGAGATGTACTGGTTTAACCTACTCAATCTTTGATATTTCTTCGGATTAGTAGGCGTTATAAACATCAGTCAGTATAGGGAGGATGATATAGCTATCTTTTATCACCCAATATTATCTGTGATAAACAAGTGCATTTAGAGTAGTACCAAAATCAGTAGTATCAAGTTATGTAAGTTGATTCATGTTAAATCTTAAGTTTGTAGTACCCTAAAAGCCCTGACTGCAACGGTCGGGGCTTTTAGCTTTCATGGTTCAGCCAAGCTTCGTGTTCCGTACATACAGCCATCGAAAAGATAAGGCGCGGTACACGTGTGAAAAAAGTTAGTGAAGTTAATGCTTGCAAAATTAATCAGCACGTGACTATTATGGCTCATCGGTTTGGAACACAGACCTTATGAAAGCAGTTTTAGTAAAGCAGTCCTCAGTCCAAGTGCTATCCATAGATATCCTTCTTCATGAGCCTCCTCCTAAGTGCCCAATAAGTAAATCTCTGCAAAACAGGCCATGTTCGCCACATTGAGTGGCTCAAAATTAAAGGAAGTATCTATGTCTGATAAAATGACTGGTTTAGTAAAATGGTTTGATGCAGGTAAAGGTTTTGGTTTTATTACTCCTGCTGATGGCAGCAAAGATGTCTTCGTGCATTTTTCTGCGATCCAAAGTAACGATTTTAAAACGTTAGATGAAGGGCAAAAAGTAGAATTCTCTATTGAGAATGGTGCTAAAGGCCCTTCAGCTGGTAACGTTTTTGCGCTTTAAAGACCGATCAGTTTGCTAGAGCTTGCAATAGCGATGAGGGCAAATAGCCTGAGCAGTTAAGCCATAGCGATAAAAAGCCCGCTCTCGTAAAGCGGGCTTTTTCGTATAGAAAAATCAAGAATATGACTCAAATACTACTAGGGTTGGTATGGTCGATTCCTACCAATTAGAGGTTAGCCCATGCCAGGCTAATTGTAGCGCAATGACCCACATCACCAGCCCGACCAGAACGTTGATAATCCGTTGTGCCGTCAGGGTTTTCAGCCACGGCGCCAGCCATGAGGCCAGCAATGCCAAGGCAAAGAACCAGACGATCGAAGCGCTGACCGCGCCAAGGGCAAACCAGGAACGAATATCTGGCGTCAGTTGCCCTCCCAGGCTGCCGAGCACCACAAAGGTATCGAGGTACACATGTGGGTTCAGCCAGGTGACAGCCAACATGGTTACCACAATGCGCCAGCGGTTTTGCTTCATCTCTTGCGCCGCTGCCAGCTCCATATGTTGGCTAAACGCGGTGCGGAAAGCCCCCCAGCCGTACCACAGCAGGAAAGCAACGCCGCCCCAGGTCACCAGCGCCAATAGCATAGGTGAACTACTGAGCAAGGCGCTACCGCCAAAAATACCGGCGCAAATCAGAATGATATCGCTCAACGCGCACAGCGAGGCGGTCATCAGATGATAATGGCGACGGATCCCCTGATTCATCACAAACACATTTTGTGGGCCAAGCGGCAGGATCATCGCGGCGCTCAAGGCAAAGCCTTGCAGATAGATGGCTAACATGGTGTTCCTTCTGGAAATATCAGCGCCGGGAAAGCGGCGTGTGCTGTTCAACACGCGCATCATACGAAGAGAAAATTATTAGGGGAAATGGATATTTCTAATCAGGCATCAGTAATACTAATGCTCAATCGTTACGGCGATGATCTATCCACTCTTCAATCTGGATCGGGAAGACATCCGGTGCCTTTCTCAGCATCCGCCGCACCAGATCCAGCACGGTATGTTGCGATAGCGCCTCTTCCATACGTTGCTGGGCAATATTCATCACCTGGCGCACGCCGCAGATGCCTTCACAGGCCCAGTCGGGCGCAGGTTCATCAAAGACGGCCAAGCGTTGGCGGATTTCTTTGCAGTCGAAGATGGCCTTTTCACCGTCGATAGCCGCCACGATATCCAGTACGGTGATCTGATCGGCCGGTTTGGCCAGCCGAAAGCCGCCGCCCTTACCCTCGCTGCTTTCAACCAACTTAGCCTTGGAAAACTTGGTGAATATCTTGGCCAGGTAATCATAAGGCACGCCCTGCAATTCGGCGATTTCGCGCACGCTCATCTCACGCCCTTCGCCTTTGCTATCGACCATACACATCAGGCTATGGATGCCATACTCCACCCCGGAACTGTAGAACGCCATGTTTTCTCCGCATGATTAACTCTGAGTTAAATAGTAATTTCTTCTCCTCAATGATGCAACGCCAGCATCCCGCCCACACCGGAAAAAATTAAAAAACAATAAAATTCATATAATTAAATAAAACCTGCTAACGATTGAGTGTAAAAGGCTTGATGATACAAACTACGATCAATATAGTCGCAGTTAAAGATTGAGCCAATTTACAGATGAAACAACAGCGGAGTGACTGCATGAAACAACAAATTCTTATCCTGGGTGCCGGTTTTGCAGGGATGTGGGCGGCATTGAGCGCTGCACGATTAACCGATCTCTATGGTCGTCACGATATCGAGATCACCGTGCTGTCCCCTCAGGCAGAGCTGCGTATTCGCCCCCGTTTCTATGAGTCCGAGGTGGAGAACTACGCCGCTCCGCTGCTGCCATTATTCGCAGTAACCGGGGTAAAATTTGTCGCCGGGGTTGCCAGTGAGATTGATAGCGCCAGCCAGCAGGTTTGGTACCACAACGAACAGAACCAACTGACTGCCGTACGTTACGATCGCCTGATCATGGCGACCGGTAGCCACATCGCTCATACCTTGCCTGGAGCACAGCAGTACGCCTTCGACGTCGATAAAATGGAGAACGCAGCCCGCCTGGAGCGGCATCTTGCTGCGTTGGCCGATCAGCCTGACAGCGCCGCACGTAATACCGTCATCGTTTGTGGCGGCGGCTTTACCGGTATTGAGGTGGCCACCGAAATGCCTGCACGCTTACGGGCGATCCTCGGTGACTCTGCTGCAATTCGTGTGATTGTTGTCGATCGCAGCCCGGTGGCGGGAGGCCGTTACAGCGAGCAACTGCGCGACGTGATTAGCCAAGCCTCGCTAGAGTTAGGCGTCGAGTGGCGGCTGAATAGCGAGATTAAGGCCATTGATGAGAGCGGGCTGACGCTGAAAAACGGCGAACATATCGCCTCCAGCACCGTGATTTTAACCGTGGGCGTACAGGCCAGCCCGTTAACCCGGCAAATCCCAGGTGAGCGCGATCCGCAAGGCAGGCTGCACGTCGATCAGCATTTAAGAGTGATTGGGCAGAACGCAGTTTATGCTACCGGCGATGTCGCCTTTGCCAGTACTGACGATCAAGGCAATCACGCCCTGATGACCTGCCAGCACGCCATTATGTTAGGGCGCTTTGTCGGCCATAACGTCGCCGCCGATCTGATCGGTATTGACCCCTTGCCCTACCGCCAGGTGAATTACGTTACCTGTCTGGATCTTGGAGCATGGGGCGCGGTTTACAGCGAAGGTTGGGATCAGGTGGTGAAATTCACCCAAGAAGAGGCAAAGAAAATCAAAGTCTCCATTACCAACGAGTTGATCTATCCCCCACAGGCAGAACGTGAAGTAGCCTTTGCCGCCGCCGATCCGTTAGCCCCGTTTGTTTGATTGAAATCCGTTCCCTCACACAAGGTGAGGGAACGTCAGATCATGACTCCGGCTGCTCTGCCGCTTTCGCTACATGGCGGACATGCACGTCCATTTGCGGGAATGGAATACCGATCTGGTGAGCATCCAACTGACGCTTGAAGTTTTCCATCAGATCAAAGTACACGTTCCAGTACTCGGCATTGGTGGTCCAGGAGCGAGTCACAAAGTTCAGTGAAGAAGGTGCCATTTCACTGAGGCGAACCGTCACGCCTTTATCGTGCATGATGCGCTTATCTGCCGCGATCACGTCGCCCAACACTTTCTTCACCAGATCGATATCGGCGTCATAGGCCACACCGACCACGATATCCACGCGGCGGTTTGGCTCACGGGAATAGTTGATGATATTGCCCGCGATGATTTTACCGTTCGGCACCACAATGGTTTTGTTATCTGAAGTACGCAGCGTGGTGGAGAAGATCTGCACCTGATCTACCGTACCAGAAACGCCACCTAAATCGACAAACTCACCAGCCCGCAGAGGGCGGAAGGCTACCAGCAGCACACCGGCCGCAAAGTTGGAAAGTGAACCTTGTAGTGCCAGCCCCACAGCCAAGCCAGCGGCACCCAGCACGGCAATCACTGAGGTGGTCTGGACACCAATACGCCCCAGCACCGCAATAAAGGTAAACGCCAGGATGCTGTAACGCGCCATCGCAGCCAGGAAATCTGCCACGGTGGCATCGATGCCACGCAGCTTCATCACGCGGCTGAGCGCATTACTCACTACGCGAGCCACCACTGAACCAATAATGAAAATCACGATCGCGGCAACAATATTCACCGCATACTGGATCAGCATATCCTGATGGTTGACTAGCCAACTGCTGGCATTGTTAATGCCTTCTACTACGTTAAGTTCTTCCATTCTGACGTCCTACTTGACATCCCCGTGCGGGGAAAATGAGCAAAATATACTGGCAAAACAGGGCCAATAAACCAACCACAGCTAAGGGTAACCAACATTTTGCCGCAGTGCCAACCACTACGGGTAAAATTTTCCATCAGTTTTACCGGGTATAACCTGAATAAATCTCGGGTTAACCTGATTTCAACTATGATAGAAATGAATTTACGGGACAAGGAGAGCTTATCGTGATCGCCATTTCCACCTCGCTTAAACACTATTGGCAAGTGCGCCCCAGATTATTGATTTCGGTAGGTGCTGGGCTTGTGTGTGTCGGGCTGCTTCCTGCTCATCTCCCATGGCTGCAACGTTTGATCGTTGGTTGGAACGTGATGGCATGGATCTATTTATTGTGTCTTTGGCATCTGATGCTGGGCTGCACGCCACAACGTACTCGGCAATTAGCACGCAAGCAGGACGAGAGTGCCCGCCAGGTATTGGCGATGGTCACTTTGGGCTGCGTGGTGAGCATTCTAGCCATCCTGTTTGAATTGAGCACCGCCAAACACGTCAGCGGCACGTTGAAAACGCTGCACCTGACCCTGACCGGCTCCACACTAGTAGTTTCCTGGCTGCTGTTACCCACGGCATTCACCATGCACTACGCCCACCTGTTTTACCACCAGCGGGCCGATACGGAGGTGTTACCGCTATTGTTCCCCGGCAAGCTGACGGAGCCAAACTATTGGGACTTCGCCTATTTCTCCTTCACCATTGCCGTGGCTACCCAAACCGCCGACGTGGCAGTGGGCACCGCAGACGTGCGTAAAATCACCCTGTTGCAATCGGTGATCGCTTTTGTCTTCAATATCTTGATCCTGGGGCTGTCGATTAACGTCGGGGCGGGATTATTGGGGTAGCTGACTGGGTTAATGGGTGCCTGGATAGCTTTGCACAAAAAAAGAAAAGGCTCCCTCGGGAGCCTTTTAGCAACATGAACGGAGGGACGCTATTACAGCACGTCTACCGCGTTCAGTTCTTTGAATGCCAGTTCCAGACGGGTGATCATGGAAGTCTGGGCAGCACGAGTCCATACGCGTGGATCGTAGTATTTCTTGTTCGGCTTGTCGGCACCTTCTGGGTTACCCAGTTGGCCCTGCAGATAGCCTTCGTTCTTTTTGTAATAGTTCAAGATACCTTCCCAAGTTGCCCACTGGGTGTCGGTATCGATGTTCATTTTCACTACGCCGTAGCTGACCGCTTCTTTGATTTCTGCAGCGGTAGAACCTGAACCACCGTGGAACACGAAGTTCAACGCATTGTGCGGCAGGTTGTGTTTCTTGGAAACATAGTCCTGAGAATCACGCAGAATGGTTGGGGTCAGTTTCACGTTGCCTGGCTTGTAAACACCGTGTACGTTGCCGAAAGAGGCAGCGATGGTGAAGCGCGGGCTGATAGCGTTCAGTTTTTCGTACGCGTAATCAACGTCTTGTGGCTGAGTGTACAGGGACGAAGCGTCCATGTGGCTGTTGTCTACGCCATCTTCTTCACCGCCGGTGCAGCCCAGTTCGATTTCCAGGGTCATACCGATCTTCGCCATGCGGGTCAGGTACTTACTGCAAATTTCGATGTTTTCTTCCAGTGACTCTTCAGACAGGTCGATCATGTGTGAAGAGAACAGTGGCTTACCGGTCGCCGCGAAGTGCTTCTCACCCGCGTCCAACAGGCCGTCTAACCATGGCAGCAGTTTCTTCGCGCAGTGGTCGGTGTGCAGGATCACTGGCACGCCGTAATGCTCAGCCATCTGATGCACGTGATGTGCGCCAGAGATTGCGCCCAGGATCGCAGCACCTTGTGGCACGTCAGTTTTGATGCCTTTACCCGCGATAAAGCCAGCACCGCCGTTAGAGAACTGAACGATTACTGGAGCACGCACCTTGGCTGCTGTTTCCAGTACTGCGTTGATGGAGTCGGTACCCACGCAGTTTACCGCTGGCAGTGCAAAGTTGTTCTCTTTGGCAACTGCGAAGACTTTCTGCACGTCATCACCTGTGATGACACCTGGTTTTACGAAATCAAAAATTTTAGACATTAGACGTTGTCCTGTTTCGTTGGCCGTATACCCGTCGTCTTGCAAGCTACAACCTGCAAGCTAGTGGTAGCGATGGATAAATAGCGATTTTTTACTCCCACAGCCAAGCTGGGGAGCATAAACAAACGGGCGGCTTGCGCCCCCCGTTATCTGAATTACTGCTTAGCGCGCTCTTCCAGCATCACTACTGCAGGCAGAGGTTTCCCTTCAACGAACTCCAGGAAGGCGCCGCCGCCGGTAGAGATGTAGGAAATTTTGTCAGCGATACCGAACAGATCGATAGCTGCCAGAGTGTCGCCGCCGCCTGCAATGGAGAAGGCTTCGCTATCTGCGATAGCGCGTGCAACGATTTCGGTGCCACGACGGAAGTTAGGGAACTCGAATACGCCAACCGGGCCATTCCACAGAATGGTTTTGGCGTTCTTCAGGATCACGGCCAGACGCTCGGCAGAGACGTCGCCCATATCCAGAATTTGCTCGTTGTCCTGGATCTCGTTGGCCTGCTTCACAGTGGCCACTGCGGTTTCAGAGAACTCGGTTGCTACGCGTACGTCGGTTGGCACCGGAATATCGCAGGTTTCCAACAGTTTTTGCGCGTTCGGGATCAGATCCGGTTCGTACAGGGACTGCCCCACGTTATTCCCTTGCGCCGCCACGAAGGTGTTAGCGATGCCGCCACCCACGATCAGCTGATCGGCGATCTTGGACAGAGAATCCAGCACGGTCAGTTTGGTAGACACTTTAGAACCACCAACGATAGCCACCATTGGGCGAGCCGGGTTACCCAGCGCTTTGCCCAGGGCTTCCAGTTCCGCAGACAGCAGCGGGCCTGCACAGGCAACCGGAGCAAATTTGCCCACGCCATGTGTAGAAGCCTGTGCACGGTGTGCGGTACCAAAGGCGTCCATCACATACACGTCGCACAGCGCAGCATATTTCTTGGACAGCACTTCGTCGTCTTTCTTCTCGCCTTTGTTGAAGCGAACGTTTTCCAGAACAACCAGTTCACCTTCTGCAACGTCAACGCCTTCCAGATAATCTTTCGCCAGACGGACTGGGGATTTCAGATGCTCTTTCAGGTAGTTGACCACTGGCAGCAGGGAGAATTCTTCGTTGTACTCGCCTTCGGTAGGACGACCCAGGTGGGAAGTTACCATCACGCGGGCGCCTTGTTTCAGCGCAGCTTCGATAGTCGGCAGGGAGGCACGGATACGCGCATCGGAAGTCACTTTACCGTCTTTCACTGGTACGTTCAGATCGGAACGGATCAGAACGCGTTTACCCGCCAGATCCAGATCGGTCATCTTAATTACAGACATGGTGAACCCTCTTTGTTGATTCTCTATAAAGTTGCCTGAGCGACGCATCAACACCACGTTGATAGCGCCTTACTAGAAACCGCTTGCGGCCATTGCCCGTGTTGTATCCAACATCCGGTTGGCAAAGCCCCATTCGTTATCACACCAGACCAAGGTCTTGATCAGGTGCTGTCCGCTGACCCGGGTTTGCGTCCCATCAACGATGGCGCTGTGCGGGTCATGGTTAAAATCAATCGAGACTAATGGTAGTTCTGTATAGTCAACTATACCACGAAATGATCCCTGTGCCGCCTTTTGCAACAGCTGGTTTACCTCTGTGACCAACACCTTCGAGCTTACGCTGACGCTAAGATCGATGGCCGTTACGTTGATCGTCGGCACCCGCACGGAGATCGCTTCAAAACGATCGCAAAACTGCGGGAAGATGCGCGTAATGCCCGCTGCCAGCTTGGTGTCGACCGGAATAATCGACTGGCTCGCCGCGCGGGTACGCCGCAAATCCTGATGATAGGCGTCTATCACCGGCTGATCGTTCATCGAGGAGTGGATGGTGGTTACCGTGCCGGACTCAATGCTGTAGGCATCGTCCAACAGCTTGATAATCGGAATAATGCAGTTGGTGGTACAGGAGGCGTTGGACACGATGCGATGCTCGCCACGCAGCGTTTGGTGGTTAACCCCAAACACGATGGTCGCATCCAGATCGTTACCGCCCGGATGGGCAAACAGCACCTTTTTTGCCCCTGCCGCCAGATGAGCTTCGCCATCTGCCCTGCTGCCGTACACACCGCTGCAATCCAGCACCACATCCACGCCCAGTTCGCCCCAGGGCAACTGGTCCAGCGCTGGCTGATGCAACAAACGAATGCTGTCATCCCCCACGCTCAACACGTCACATTCCTGGCGCACATCCCAGGCAAAGCGGCCGTGGCTGGAGTCATATTTCAGCAGGTGGGCCATCCCCTCGGCATGTGCCAGTTCGTTGATGGCGACGACGGAAATTTCGGCGCGTCGTCCCGATTCGTACAGTGCGCGTAAAACGCTGCGGCCAATACGGCCAAAGCCGTTTATCGCTATGCGGATGGTCATGCTACTCCCTGAAAAAGGGCGCTCCCTGACGGTGGTGTTCCACTTCAAGGATCGCGCAGACTGATTATCTCGCCTAGAGTACTTTAGCGTACTGCCTGCTGTGAATCGCTGCTTTGCATTATTCGTCAAACCCCCGTTGCTCATCGCAACCGCTCACTCTGCATTTCCACTAACAACAGTGATAACTGAAACGCTTCAGCCGAGCATAAACCAAAGTTTTACCAAAAGGAACAGGTGCAATGCGCTGCCTGTCATGTCGAGGGGACTTTGCGAAAATAAAATGATCTAGCGCACATTTTTACCCTCAGCCCCCGCTAGCCGAATTGAGTTCGAATGCGCAAATGACTTGCCGCTAACGCCAAGACCACCATAATAGACCCTGCGTTTGTTAGGTGAAGCAAATGCTGATGGGTCTAACTCTCTTTCTTTTGTGGTTAATGTTATTTACAAGGAACCAAAATGAGTGAAATCAAAGTAGTCGCCCTGATCAAAGCCATGCCGGAACACCGTGCTGCGGTAGACAAAGCGGTACGCGCCATGGTCGCCCCGAGCCGTTCCGAGCCGGGCTGTATCCAATATGATTTGCATGAAGAGCAGGGCCATCCGGGCGCTTTCGTATTTATCGAACGCTGGACTTCTGAGCAAGCGCTGAAAGAGCACATGGCAATGTCTTACCACGATGCCTTCCTGGCCGAATTGGAAGGGAAACTGGTCAGTCTTGAAGTGAAAAAACTGACTCAGCTGTAATTGTAATGATTAGGGGCGCTGTTCGGCGCGCCCCTTCACACTCTATCAATGGCAAACCATTTCAGTTAATCAGCCCTTGGGGAAAATCCACAGATGTTCGGCGGGCAGAGACAGCGTACACATCTCTTGGCCACGGCCTTCTGTGCCATAGGCGCGAACCACAAAGTCCTCTGCTACCGTGCGGAACAAATATTCCCAACGATCGCCTAGGTACATGCTGGTCAGCAGGGGTAACGCGATCTGATTGCCTTGCGGATCTTCCCCCAAGCGTACGCGCTCAACGCGGATCACCGCCGTTGCTTCCTGCCCGGTGGTTAACCCAGCCCCGGCCTTGCCCCACAGCGCCCAGTCTTTACCTTCGATCCGCGCGTTGCCTTCACGGATCTCCGTCACCTTGCCAAACAGCCGGTTGTTGCTACCCATAAATTCGGCGGTAAACAGCGTGGCTGGTGAGCCGTACATTTCCTGTGGCGTGCCCTGCTGTTCAATCTTGCCGTTATTGAGCAGCAGGATCCGATCGGAGATCGCCATCGCTTCGTTCTGATCGTGGGTTACCATCAGCGCAGAAAGGCCCAGCTTGATGATCAGCTCACGCAGGAACACCCGTGCTTCCTCGCGCAGCTTGGCGTCCAGGTTAGATAGCGGCTCATCCAGCAAGATCACCGGTGGGTTATAGACCAGCGCACGGCCAATCGCCACGCGCTGCTGCTGACCACCGGAGAGCTGATGGGGATGGCGCTTACCCAACTGCCCCAAACCGAGTTGCTCAAGTACCGCCTGCACACGCTGAGTTATTTCCCCCGCAGGCGTTTTGCGTAATTTCAGCGGATAGGCCACGTTATCAAACACGGTTTTGTGGGGCCATAACGCATAGGATTGAAACACCAGGCCCAGATTGCGTTCTTCCGCCGGGATCTCGCTGCGTGCCGTACCGTCATAGACGGTATTGTTGCCAATGACGATTTTCCCCTGGGTGGGTTTTTCCAATCCGGCCACCGCGCGCAGCAAGGTGGTTTTGCCACTGCCTGACGGCCCGAGCAGTGAAACGACCTCCCCCCGTTTGAGTTGCATGGAAACGCCCTTCAATACCGGATTATCGCCGTAGGTCAGGTGCAGGTTATCTACCGAAAGCTCAATCATGGATTTTCACTCCAAATCGCAGGGCAATCCCTAGTCCTAACACGACCAGAAGGATGTTAATAAAAGAGAGCGCGGCGACAATATCGATCGCCCCCGCCGCCCACAGGGAAACCAGCATGGAACCTATGGTTTCCGTACCCGGTGACAGCAGATAGACCCCGGTGGAATATTCACGTTCGAAGATCAGGAACATCAACAACCAGGAACCAATCAGGCCATAGCGGGAGAGCGGGATCGTCACATGGCGCGTGATCTGCCCGCGAGAGGCTCCGGTGCTGCGCGCAGCCTCCTCCAACTCGGGAGCAACCTGCAACAGCGTCGATGAGATCAGCCGCAGGCCATAAGCCATCCATACCACGGTGTAAGCCAGCCAGACGCTAAAGATGGTGCTGCGCAGGGAGCGTAGCCACACCACCAGGTTTTCACGTAACCATTCGGCGATCGGCAGTGCGGAGAGCCAACCGGCTTTTAGCGATTTATCCAGCCACATCGGCAGGAACAAGAACACCCACAGGAAGGCCAGGCCTGCCAGTAAGCCAGGCACGGCTCGCGGCACCAGTACGCTGTAATCCAGAAAACGGGTCACGCCGTCAGGTTTACGGTGCATCGCAATGCCGATAAACAGATAACACACCACCGCCAGCGCACCACCGAACACCCCGATCGCCATCGAGTTGACAATCGCCCGCAGCAGGTTGGGCTGCTGCCAAATGGTGCGGAAGGTGTTGAGCGACAGCTCATCCCAAATGGAAACCCCGACGCCCCAGTTGGAGATAAAGGCACGCAGCACCACGCCCACCAGCGGAACACCGATGGTCACGGTAAGCCACAAGACCACCACGCCACCGGCGACCCAGCGCCATTTACCCAAGGGCAATGCACGGGCCTGTGAGGCTTTTCCCTTGACCGTGACAAAGCGGTTGGCGGTACGCATCAGACGCCGTTGCAGCATCACCAGCGGAATGGTGATGCAGATCAACACCACCGCCACCGCCGCCATCAGATGGTAAGACGGCGTGCCCAGCTTGTTGGTCAGTTGATACAGGTAAGTCGCCAGCACCAGGTTACCTTCCGGATCGCCCAGCACCAGCATCAGCCCAAACACTTCAAGCCCCAGGAAGAACAGCAACACGCTGGCATACAGGATCGACGGGCGTACCATAGGCAAGCTGACGGCAGTCATCACCTGTAGCGGAGAAGCCCCGGCGGTGCGGGCTGCCTCTTCGACATCCGATCCGACGCTGCGCAGTGCCGATGAAATATAGAGATAAGCGTGGGGAACGTGCGTGAGTCCGGCGATCACCACGATGCTGCCCATCGCATAGATATTCCAGGGCACAAAACCCAGCAAGGATTCCGCCCACAGCGAGAAGAAACCGACCGGCCCGGCGGCCACCACGTAGCCAAAGCCCAACACCATCGGCGAGACGAAGATCGGTACCAGGATCAGCGGTTCAATAAAGCGGCGGCCCGGCAGATCGGTTCTTACCATCAAGAACGCCAGCACACCGCCTAACGGAATGGAGATGACCACCAGACCAAATGCCAGAATAAACCCACTTTTCAGCGCTTTGTAGAAATCCGGGTCGGTAAAGATAAAGCGGAATGCCTCAAGGCTGAACACCTTGGAAGGCGAGAAAAACGGCGCGGAAAGGAAGCTTTGGATCACGATAAACGACAGTGGTACGTAGATAACCAGCGCGGTTATCAGCACCACCAAGCCGCGCGGCAGACTCTGCCACTTGTTGCGCAATGCTTTCATAGACTGTCCCGATGGTGATATCCCCTGCATCCTGAGATGCACCGGGGTAGAATTCCCTGTTCATGCTGAAGGAGAACGCAGGAGAGTGTAGCTCTGTGCATTTCCCCTCACCCTAACCCTCTCCCACAGGGAGAGGGGACTGAATGTGCCACCTTTTCACTTCTGAGACTGAACATGACACCGAACGGGTTTCCTCTCCTTTTGAAGAGGAGGACTGAATACGCCCGTGCCCCAGATTGGCTTCTGAACCCACCTACAACACCGTACCAGCCCCCTCTCCCTGTGGGAGAGGGTTGGGGTGAGGGACCCCCTCCCATCATCACTTCGCGGCGGCAGTGCGCCATTGTTTGATGTAGTCCAGGCGTTTGGTCGGTTCCAGATATTCCAGCAGGCTTTCGTCCACCGGGATCGGTTTCAACGCCTTGCCCAACATCTGCGTCATACCATCGATGTCGTTCTTGCCTTCAATATCGTTACGAATAGAGGGGATATCCGCCTGGTTGGCCAGGATGTTCTGCCCTTGCTCAGACAGCACGTAGTTCACCCACAGTTTGGCCGCATTGCTGTTGGCCGCTTCCTGGCTGATAAAGGTCACGCGTGACAACACCAGCGTGTAGTCTTTGGGATACGAGATCCCGAGTGAAGGATCGGTTTTGGCTCGCGCCTCGGCATAGGACCCCAGGATGTTAAAGCCAATCAGGTTTTCGCCTGAGGAGACCCTTTCCATCATGGTGCCGGTGGAAGACTGCACGGCCAACCCGCCCTTGGCGATATCGGCCAAGGTAGCGAAATAGTTTGGATCGGCCTTAAAGTCTTGCACCGAAAGCATAAAGCCCAGGCCCGACTTTTCGATGTCATAGGTGGTGACTTTCTTTTTGAATTTATCCGGCTGGCTGGCAATCAGCTTGGCCAGCGCAGCATGGGAGTCAGGCACCTCACCCTGTGGGATCAGGCGCTTGTTGTAGATAAACACCACCGGCTCATAAGTCGTGCCATAGGCCTTATCTTTCCACACGGCCCATTTAGGCAGTTGCCCCAGCTCTGGCGAGGCATATTCCAGCGCATAGTCGGTGGCCAGCTTCAGCGCGGTATCCATCGAGGAACTCCACACCACGTCACCACTGGTGCCCCCAGCCGCCTGCTCGCTGATATAGCGGTTATACAGCTCGGTGCTGTTCATATCGTTGTATTCGACTTTGATGCCAGGATACAGCGCTTCAAATCCCTGGATCAGTGGCCCCGCGGCTTTGGTATCCGTGGTGGAATACACCACCACCTTGCCTTCTTTTTTCGCCGCATCGACAATCTTTTGATAATCGGCGGGGTAGCCTGCCGGGAACTGCGCGAAGGCCGGAGCAGAGATTAAGACGGCCGCTGTCGCCATGGATACGCCAATCTTTAAAAACATACCATTAACTCCTGGTTACATTTACAAAACCAAAAATTAACATATAGCGAATAGCGGTGGTTAAGCAACGCCGTTAATTCGCTATGTTGCTGTTTTGTGATGGTGGGCGATTTTTGGACAGCAACAGCCATGATTATCCAATCATTAAGGATTTCTTAATGTTGCATGAGTGTTGATGGAGAGAGGTGGTTGGCGGGGAGTCAAAAAATAAGGGGCGAATAATCGCCCCTCGTACAGTTAAAGCTCAGTCATTATTTCAACAGCGCGTTAGCCTTGGCTACCACATTGTCAACGGTGAAGCCGAACTCTTTGAACAATTGCTCTGCCGGAGCAGACTCACCAAAGGTGGTCATGCCCACGATGGCGCCGTTCAAGCCAACATACTTGTACCAGTAATCCGCGATACCCGCTTCCACCGCTACGCGAGCAGAAACTGCCGCTGGCAGCACAGATTCACGGTAGGCCGCGTCCTGCTTGTCGAAGGCGTCGGTAGACGGCATGGAGACCACACGCACTTTACGCCCTTCGGCGGTCAGTTTGTCGGCAGCTTCAACGGTGATGCCCACTTCAGAACCGGTGGCAATCAGGATCACGTCCGGAGTACCTGCGCAGTCTTTCAGCACATAACCACCGCGATAAACGTTCGCCAACTGCTCGGCGGTACGTGGCTGCTGGGTCAGGTTCTGACGGGAGAACACCAGCGTAGTCGGGCCATCATTGCGTTCGATGCCGTACTGCCAGGCGATAGCCGATTCAACCTGGTCACAAGGACGCCAGGTGCTCATGTTCGGGGTCACACGCAGGCTGGCCAACTGCTCAACCGGCTGGTGCGTCGGGCCATCTTCACCCAGACCGATAGAGTCGTGGGTGTAAACGAACACGTTGCGGATTTTCATCAGCGCAGCCATACGCACCGCGTTACGGGCGTATTCCACGAACATCAGGAAGGTTGCAGAGTACGGCAGGAAACCACCGTGCAGCGCGATACCGTTGGTGATGGCGGTCATGCCGAATTCGCGCACGCCATAATGGATGTAGTTACCTGCCAGATCGTCACCCAGAGACTTGGAGCCGGACCACATGGTCAGGTTGCTTGGTGCCAGGTCCGCAGAACCACCGAGGAATTCAGGCAGCAGTTTGCCGAAGGCTTCCAGTGAGTTCTGTGATGCCTTACGGCTGGCGATGTTGGCTGGGTTAGCCTGCAACTGCTCAACGAATTTCTTCGCTTCCGCTTTCCAGTTGGCTGGCAGTTCACCGCTGGTGCGGCGTTTGAACTCTGCGGCCAGTTCCGGGAAGGCTTTGGTATAAGCGGCCAGTTTCTCGTTCCAGGCGGCTTCTTTAGCCTTACCAGCTTCTTTGGCATCCCACTGGGCATAAATGTCCTGCGGGATTTCGAAGGCGGCGTATTTCCAGCCCAGAGCTTCACGGGTAGCCGCAACTTCGGCTGCACCCAGTGGTGCACCGTGGGAATCATGGGTGCCCGCTTTGTGTGGTGAACCGAAGCCAATCACGGTTTTGCACATCAGCAGGGAAGGTTTGTCAGTGACCTTATGGGCTTCTTCGATCGCGGCTTTGATAGAGTCGCTGTTGTGGCCGTCAACGCCACGCACCACGTGCCAGCCATAGGCTTCGAAACGCTTGGCGGTATCGTCGGTGAACCAGCCTTCAACGTGGCCGTCGATGGAGATACCGTTGTCATCATAGAACGCCGTCAGTTTACCCAGCTTCATGGTACCCGCCAGGGAACAGACTTCGTGAGAGATGCCTTCCATCATGCAACCATCGCCCATAAAGGCATAGGTGTGGTGGTCAACAATCTCGTGGCCCGGGCGGTTGAACTGCGCGGCCAGCGTACGTTCGGCAATGGCGAAACCGATCGCGTTGGCGATCCCCTGGCCCAGTGGGCCGGTGGTGGTTTCTACGCCTGGGGTATAACCATATTCTGGGTGACCCGGAGTTTTGGAATGCAGCTGACGGAAGTTTTCCAGCTCGCTCATCGGCAGATCGTAGCCGGTGAGGTGCAACAGGCTATAAATCAGCATGGAGCCATGGCCGTTGGACAGCACGAAGCGGTCACGGTCAGCCCAGTGCGGGTTGGTAGGGTTGTGGTTCAGGTAGTCACGCCACAGGACTTCGGCGATATCAGCCATGCCCATAGGGGCGCCCGGGTGGCCGGAATTTGCTTTTTGAACGGCGTCCATACTGAGTGCGCGGATGGCGTTGGCAAGCTCTTTACGAGAGGACATGTTTTACTCCAGGTCGGATTAAAAAAGCGATCAAGATTTCTATTTTCTCAGACTCGGCATTGAAACAGCAATCCCTAATACCGAATGAGAGCGAGTTCATCACTAATGCGCACGTTCGGGACACATTTCGGAATATAGCTATTTCGGCCAAGCCTGCCGTACACTAGGCTATGCGCAGAATAATGGCAGCAGATCCCCCCTTAACTATCACAGGACGATAGAACGATGAAAATCCGTACTTCTTTGATTGCACTGAGCATTACTGCTTTATTGAGCGGCTGTCAAAACCTTAATACCGATACCCTACTACAATCCGGCGCCCAGGCCTACCAGGCGGCGACGCTGAGCGATAGCGACGTCAAGGCACTCAGTGATAAATCCTGTGCAGAGATGGATAGCAAGGAGCAAATCGCGCCAGCAAGCAGCGACTATACCAAGCGCCTGAACAAGATTGCCGCCGCGTTGGGGGATAACATCAACGGTACCCCTGCAAACTACAAGGTTTACGTGACCAAAGACGTCAATGCCTGGGCGATGGCCAACGGCTGTATCCGCGTCTACAGCGGCCTGATGGACATGATGGATGATAACGAAGTCGAAGGCGTACTGGGCCATGAAATGGGCCACGTTGCGCTGGGCCACACTCGTAAAGCCATGCAGGTCGCTTATGGGACAGTGGCATTACGTACCGCAGCATCTTCAGCTGGCGGCGTAGCAGCCTCACTGTCTCAGTCGCAGTTGGCCGATCTGGGCGAAAAACTGGTCAATGCCCAGTTCTCACAAAAACAGGAAAGTGAAGCGGATGATTACTCGTTCGATCTGCTGAAGAAACGCGGCATCAATCCAGAAGGTCTGGCTACCAGTTTCGATAAACTGGCGAAATTAGACGGTGGTCATGAAAGCAGCATGTTTGACAGCCACCCAACTTCCGAAGCCCGTGCCAAGCACATTCGCGATCGCATCGCCGCTGGTAAGTAACGCTATGTTCCCTCTCTTGGGAGTACACCTCTGGAGAGAGGGAACCGAGTAAGCAATCAGTACAGCTTCTGCGGTGGGCCAGCGAAGGTCAACGGCCCAACGCTTTTCATATCAACCTCTACCACCGATGGCCCAGGGTAATTAATCGCCTCCGCCAGCACGCCGCCAAACTGCGCAGCATCGCTTACTTTCCAGGCTTTCAGCCCCATCGCCTCTGCTACCTGGCAGAACGCCGGAGTATGCAATTCGTTATAATACTGGCGTCCAGAGAAATACTTGTCCTGAATGCCACGCATCACGCCATAACCGCCGTCGTTCATGATCAGCAAGGTGATATTGGCCTGCTCCTGCGCCATGGTTGCCAGTTCTCCTAGACCCAGCGCCAAACCGCCGTCCCCGACCAAGCCAACCACCTTACGCTGCGGGTTGGCAATGGCCGTGCCGATCGCCATCGGTAACCCCATGCCGATCGCTCCTGCCAGCGAGTGAATATTGCATAAAGGCGAGATGGCCCGGAACAGGCGGCTACCCCATACACTGCCAGAAACGGTGATATCACGTACCAGCAGGCCATCCTGCGGCAGCGCGGCGGCGATGGCATCGTTCAGTTTGGCATATTCACCAGACTGCTGGCGCAGCGCCGTTTCGGCCAACTCAACCGCACGGCCAATCTCCGCATCCCACTCGGCATTCACCTTCTCGCCGGGGGCCAGGCGTGCTGCCAGCGCACTCAGTAAAGCGGAACAGTCGCCATAAACCTGTTCATCCGCCAGATAATTGCGGTTGGCTGCTGCCGGATCGATATCAATCTGTACCAGCGGACGCGGCAGAGGGAGTGACCAGGTACGAGTTTCGTTACTACGCAGGCGGGAACCGGCCACCAGCGTCAAATCACACTGCGTCAGGATCGCCTCAACGCTTGGTGAGTTGTGGAAGGCCCGCAGGCTGCGCGGATGGCTATCCGGTAAAATCCCACGCCCATGGGTGCTGGAGATCACTACCACACCGGCATCCGCCAACTGTTTCACCGCCTCACGACAGGCCAGCGCACCACCACCAACCCACAGCAATGGACGTCTGGCGCGTTTTACTAGCTGATAAAGACGTTCAACCGCTGCTTCATCCGCAGCAGGCAACGCAGGAGGCAGTACCACCTTCCCTACCAGGCTGGCGGGGACCAGGCTGTTCTGAATATCGATCGGGATCTCTACCGCCACCGGGCCACAAGGCACGGTCTGCGCATCCAGAATGGCACGCTGGATCACCGCGACCGCCTGCTCCGGCGAGTTCACCCGGTAAGCCTGTTTAGAACAGGCGCGCAGGAAGCCCAGTTGATCCTTGGTTTCATGGATAAACCCGGCATCCGCATCCAGGTAGGCTTTCTCTACCTGCCCGGTGATATGCAACAGCGGCGTATTGGCATTCAGCGCTTCAATCATCGCACCGACGGCGTTACCCGCTCCGGCACCGGTACTTGTCAGCGCCACCCCCAAGCCAGAAAAGCGCCCGTGGGCATCGGCCATGGTTACAGCACCTGCCTCACCGCGCGCCGGTACAAAACGGATCGCGCCACGCTGCCCAACGGCATCGGCAATCGGCAGATTGTGGATCGAGATGATGCCGTACATTGCCGCCACCTCGTACTGTTCCAACGTTCGGGCTATCGCCTCACCAACCGTAATTTTTTCGCTCATCATCTGCCTTCTTATTGTCTTTGATCGTAGGGTACGTCAGTCGCTCCAGCGGTTAGGCTGATTGCTGAGGGAGAGATACAAACTCTTTTGCTGCATATAGGCCTGGATGCCATGCAGGCCCTTTTCGCGCCCCAGGCCGCTTTGTTTAAAGCCACCAAACGGTGTGGAAATCGAGAATGTCTTGTAGGTATTGATCCAGACGGTGCCGGTTTCCAGCTGTTCTGCCAGCGCCATCGAGCGGGCAAAATCACGGCTCCAGATCCCGGCAGCCAGGCCATAGATCGAGTCGTTGGCCTGTTCGATCAGCTGCTGTTCATCATCAAACGGCATCACCACCAGCACCGGGCCAAAGATCTCTTCCTGGCAGGTGCGGGCACTGTTACTCAGCCCTTCAATAATGGTCGGCAGGTAATAGCTGCCCTGGGCCAACTGCGGATCGGCAGGAACTTCACCACCAATGAGCACCCGGCCCCCTTCCTGCTGGGCCAAGGCCACGTAATCCGCCACGCTCTGGCGATGCTTGTCGCTGATCAGCGGGCCGAGGTGCACACCGGCTTGCAGCGGGTTACCAATACGCAGTCCGGCGGTCAGCTCGCATAAACGGGTCAACAGCGGCTGATACAGCGAGCGGTGCACAAACAGCCGTGAACCGGCGATACACGCCTGCCCGGCCGAGCTGAAAATGCCATAACAAATACCACGCGCCGCCTGTTCCAGATCCGCATCTTCCAGCACGATGGTGGGCGACTTGCCCCCCAACTCTAACGATGTAGGGATCAGTTTTTCTGCGGCAATATGCGCCAAATGACGGCCAGTGGAGGTCCCGCCGGTGAAGGAGATCTTTTTCACCAACGGATGGCGAGCCAAGGCTTCACCAATCACCGAGCCCTTGCCCGGCAATACGCTGAGCAAGCCAGCAGGCAAGCCTGCCTGTTCAAACAGTTCGGCCAGTTTCAGCGCCATTAACGGCGTAGCCTCTGCCGGTTTCAGTACCACCGCATTCCCTGCCGCCAGCGCCGGAGCCACCTTCTGCATTTCACTGGCAATCGGTGAGTTCCACGGCGTGATCGCCGCTACCACGCCCAGCGGCTGATACTGGCTCAGCGTCATCGCGTCACGGTTACGCTGGGTGGGAAGCTCTCCCTCCAACACCTCGCAGGCGGCAGCAAAATAGCGAGCCGTGGCCGCCGCACTCATGACCAGACCACGGGTTTCCGCCAGCGGTTTGCCATTGTCACGGGTTTGCAGCTGCGCCAGGGCTTCCACTTGTTCAGTAATCAAATCGCTGACGCGATGCAGGATCGCCGCGCGCTGATGCGGCACCAATCCACGCCAGCTCGGCTCGCGCCAGGCTTTTTCTGCCGCCGCAACCGCCTCATTCACATCCTCGACGTTGGCCGCTCGCAGGCGAGCATTCACGCTGCCATCCGCCGGAAAAACTGAACTCATCTCTTCGCCGCGCCCTTCGCACCAGCGGCCGGCAAGAAAAATCTTTAACGTTTCCATGCTTTGCTCCTGCCATTCAGGCAATAAAACCGCCGTCCACCAAACTGCGGCAGGCTTGTACCGCACTCAGTGCCGCCAGCGTTGACGTTTTCGGGTTGCTGGCCAGCGGGGTGCCGCACAGCTCAATCTGGAACTCGCCAAACTGACCACACACCTGTAGGCGGTGAGTATTACGTTGAGTATGAGGATCTACCTGTAAGCGTACCCGCGTGGCGTCCATCCCCAAGCCATGCAGCGCAATAGTGGCCGCTACGTTGGCGTTGGCCGGGAACAGGCTTGCGGCTTCACGTGCCGATCCTTCAAAGAACACCTGCGCTTCGCTGACGGCATCCAGATTAATCAGCTTTTCCGCCGGGCTGCCGCGCCAACTGGCCGGGCTTTTGCTGGACTGGTAGGTCACGCTGTCCAACCCGCCTTCTCGCGCCGAAGCCAGACCATCCATACCCGCCACCGCACCAGACAGCACGATCAGCCGCCCGTGGTAGCGTGAGCAGGCCTGCTGCAAACGCAGTTGCAATGCGGCATCGGCCAGGGCGCCAGTAGAGATCACCGCCAGCCGCCAGCCACGCTTAACGATAGCCTCACCAAACTCGGCGACCGCCTGCTGGCTGGCACACTCCAGCACCAAATCTGGTTGCTCGGTACACTGGTCAGGATGGGCCAGCGCCTGCACCTGTCCGGCAAACGCTGCGTCGATCTCGGCATGATGCGTTTCCCGTGCCACGATCCAACCGACTGCCACACCCTCCGGCAGGCGCGCCAGCACCTCTTTTGCCATCGCGCCATAGCCAATCATCATGATCTTCTTCATCTTTTCAGTCCCGTCAGAGATGGCGATTGAAACCGCCGGAAACGTCCAGCGCCGCACCGGTGGTAAATGAGGCCAGGGGGGAGGCTAAAAACAGCAGCGCCCGTGCCGGTTCCTGCGGTTTACCCAAACGCCCCATTGGGATGCCACGCCGCTCGGCAATCGCCGCCGTCCACTGTTCCCAGCTTTGTTGTTGATCCTGGCGTTCGGCAAAGCGCCGCCGCCATTGGCCCGACTCCACCATGCCCAGCAGGATGGAATTGACGCGAACCCCTTTGCTCACCAGCTCTTTCGATAAGGTCAGCGTCATGTTGAGCAACGCGGCACGGGCTGCCGAGGTGGCAATCATGTGCTCTTCCGGCTGTAGAGCCAGCAGTGAGTTAACGCAGGTAATGGAGGCGATATCCGAGCGCTCCAACGCCGGTAAAAAGGCCTGCACCGGGTTGATCACCCCGAACAGTTTCAGCTCTGCCTCATGCAACCAGGCTTCGCGCGGTGTCTGATCGAAATGTGCCACAAACCCCTGCCCGGCGTTGTTGATTAACATATCCACTGCGCCAAAATGCGTGCTGACCTGCTCGGCAAACTTGGTAACCTGCTCGGCGTCGAGCACGTCGCAGCGTAACGCCAGGATCTCCGCCTGCGGGAACTCTTCACGCAGGCTGGCCTCGGCGCTGGCCAGTTTGTCCTGATTGCGGCCACAGAAAGCGACTTTCGCTCCTTCGGCCAGCAACAGACGCAGCGTTTCAAAACCGATCCCCGAGGATCCTCCGGTGACCACCGCCACTCGCCGTTCAATCTGAAAATTCATGGTTGGATTGCCCCCGTAAAGTCCTGCAAATAGCGGTTAAACCGCGCTGGCGCATCGAGATAGCTGGCATGCCCCGCTGCATCAATCAGACGCATTGTCGCATCATGCTGTTGCGCCAACGTTGCGGCTCCTTCCGGCGGCGTGATGCGATCAACACTGCCACACCACACCTGTAACGGGCCGCGATAGCGCACCAGGTAGCGGTTGATATCGTCATTGGCCAGCATCCAGGCGGCGCTGAGAAAACCAGCCGGATCAAGTTGCTGCATACCGCTGCGTACCCAGGCAATATCCTGTGGTTCCGCATCGTCACGCAGCAATGCTGCCGCACGCTGTTCACCGTAGCCCTGTGGGCCAAGCGTTTCGATCATCTGTTTGCGTTGGCCAAACACCTGCTGGCGTTTTTCCAGCGGCGCAGTGGCATAACCCTGAGCCGGATCGGCCAGTACCAGTCCACTCAACCCATCCGGGTTGGCAGCGGCAAAGGCACTGCCGATCAACGCACCGAGCGAATGCCCCACGATCAGCGGCTGTTGCAACTGCAACTCGGCAATCAGCTCCACCAGCGCGTTGGCATAAGCGGCAGCATCTGGCTGTGCCTGTGCCAGCGCTGCGCTACCGCCATAACCCGGAGCATCCCAGGCAATCAGGCGGTGGCCGTCGGTCAGGGCGCGATCGCTGAACTGCTTCACCCACGAAGCAGAACCGGAACTGATGCCATGCAGCAGCACTACTGCCCGACCATGCCCGGCTTCACGCCAACTTAGCCGCTGGCCTCCACAATCCGCCTGCTGGCGTTCCGGTAAGCCGTTCATCAATTGCGCTTCACTTTCGACAACGGATGATCGGCCGGATAAGTCGGGGTTTCCGGCTTGGCAGTACCGAGCATCACGCACATCAGCGCTTCCTCTTCACCGTGATTGAACAGGCCACGATAAACCCCCGCCGGGACAGAAATCAGATCGCGCTCTTTCAGAATGGTTTCGTAATACTCTTCGCCGTCCTGGATCATCAGCGTGATTTTGCCCTTGAGCATAAAGAACACTTCTTCAACGTCGTCATGCAGGTGCAATGGCCCTTCACATTTCGACGGCAGCACCATGGTGGAGAAGGTAAAGTTCCCCGCAGGAATGGTGTTGGTGTCGCTGACGACGCCGGTGGCACCGGTGCCGATATAGCGCATCTGCGCACGGCGGTACTTCGGATCGTAATCGGCCTGGAACTTCAGCGCGTTCCAGTCATATTTACGGCCTTCAAAACGGGCGATACGCGATTCCACCCAGTTTTCCATCGTCAGATCCTGCGGCTTGATGCCGGCTTTATTCTCAACCTGGGACATGTTGTCTCTCCTTCGTTGCATCAATACTTATTCAGTAACGGCAGCAGAATGGCGCAGCCGACAAAGGCCATCACCACCAGGAACAGCAAACCGTTATCCATATTGCCGGTGGCGGCGATCAGAGCCCCCATCAGCACCGGTGCCAATGCGCCGGCAAAATTACCCAATCCGTTAAACACCCCACCAGCGGTAGCGCTCACCCGGCTGCTGGTGGCCTTGGCCAACAGCGCGAAGATGTTTGGCGCGCCGGCTCCCCACATAAAGGTGCTGAAGGACATGGCGGCGATCACGCTGTAGGTGCCCTGCATATACAGAACGACACCCAAACCGATCCCGGCACCGCACAGCGAGATGAAACAGGCCAACGCGCGGCGATCCATCTTGTCCGACAGCCAGGCCCCCACCACCTCGCCAAGCAACATGGCAATAAACGGCAGTGACGACAGGTATCCGGCGTGCTCCAGATGAATGCCTTTGCCTTCGATCAGATAGCTCGGCAGCCAGCCGTTCATGCCCCACAGGTAGGTGAGAAACGCGATGTTAAACAGGCAAATCATCCAAAAATGCGGGGTGCTGAACAGTTCGCGGCGCAGCTGCTTACGCTCGGCAACGGCCGGTTTACTGGTGGTGCTGGCCGCCGGACGTGCCACGTTAAGGTGACGCATACCAAACAGCACCAGCAACATCACCGGCACGGTCAGAAATGCCATAAAGAAGAAGGTGGTTTCCCAGTTAAAGCGGCTGAGAATGAACAGCGTGACCGGGAAGCCCAGTGCTGCGCCAATCGGGGTTCCCAGCAGCCACAGCATGGTGGCTCGCGCCTGGAGACGTTGCGGAAAAGCCTGGCGCACGATGGCATAGGCCATTGGCAACAGCGGCCCTTCGGCGATGCCCAGCAGGATACGCAGCGTCATCATGGTGTGATAAGAGCGCGTCATCCCCATCAGCACCATCAGTACGCCCCAGGTCACCATCATGCCAATCAGCACCTTGACCGGATTGAGCCGATCGCCAATGCCGCTCAACAGCATCGAAGAGAAGCCGTAGGAGAACAAAAAGGCGCTCATCAGCAGCCCGAGCCGGGTGGGATCAAAGCCGATGCCCATCGCCTGCTGAAACTCGTGGTCAGAAAACAGCGCAGCAATGCTGATCTTGTCGAAAAACGCCAGCAATACGCAGGCAAACAGGGCTGCCGGCACCGACCAACGCACGCTGGTTGGTGAATTTTCGGCAACAGCATCCCCCACCCGACCGCTGCGGGCGTCAATATCTTGCGTAGTCATAAAACGCTCCCTTTGGGTCGGGCGTTATTTCAACGCCATCAGAGAAAATTCCACATCCGCCAGTTGCTGCGGATCCAGTACCCGGCCGCTGGCCAGCCAGCGTTTACCCAGCTTGATGGTGCGCGCGTCGTTAAACGCCACCAGTTGCACCAGTTGCCGATCGGCATTCAGGGTGAAGAACAGTTGTGACTGCGGCGTACGGCGCACTATCTGGTGAACGCCGCCGGTAGGGACGCCCAGGATTTGGATATTGGCGTCGTATTGATCCGACCACAGCCAGGCAACATCATCGTAAGGTGCGGCAAACGCATCCAACATCGCGCAAGCGGTGCTGATCGCCTGATTCTGTGCGTAGGCCCAGGATTGCAGACACAGGCCGAGAGTGGGATGGCGCGCAACATCGCCTGCAGCAAAAATGGCCGGGTGGCTGGTACGCCCTTGCCCATCTACGACGATCCCGCCCTCAAGCTTCAGCCCGGCGCTGTGGGCCAGTTCCAGATTCAGTTCAACGCCAATGCCAACGACCACCAGGTCGAAGGGCTGCGCAGCACTGCTGGCGCTGCCAATCCAGGCTTCACCCTCGCGATCTTCAAGCGTGATTTCGCCGCAGTCGCAATGCACGGTGACGCCTTGCTGTTGATGCAGTTCCAACAATGCCTGGGAAACGCTAGCCCCTACGCTACGCATACACAGCGCGGCTTGGCGCTCAAACACCGTCACGTCAACACCCAGCTTGCGGGCCGAAGCGGCAATCTCCAGCCCGATCCAACCACCACCCACAATCGCCAGCTTTTGGCATTGCTGTAGGCCCTGGCGCAGGCGTGCCGCATCATCCCAGGAACGCAGGGTCATCACTCGCGGGTGCTTGGCCCAGTTGGCATCCGGCAGGCGTGGTCGGCCACCGGTCGCAATCAGCAGTTGATCAAACTGCAGCTGGCTGCCGTCGCTGAGCGTGACGATTTGCTGCTGTCCGTCGATGGCTTCGGCACGTAGCGGGCGGTGCCAATCGATATTCATCCCGGCCACCACCTCTTCACTGAACAGGCGGCTGAGTGGCGCATTGCCATCCAACAGCGCCGCCTTGGAGAGCGGTGGGCGTTCGTAAAAATCATAAGGCTCGTCACTGATCACCGACAACCTGCCGCTATAACCGCGATCGCGCAGCGTTTTCGCTGCCCAACCACCAGCCTGGCCGCCGCCGATAATGACAATGCCTGCACGGGTTGGTTGACTCATACCGCCCCCGGCTTCTTATGTTGGCGGCGGGTATCGTGATCGATCCCGCCTTCGACCGCCCATTCGGTAAACGAGACCAGCGAATGCTCCAGCTCACGCGGCTGCCAGTTTTCCGTCAGGTAGTCATCATTGGTGTAATACTCAAAGGCACCGCCGGTCGGGCTGTTGACGTACCAAAAATAAGCCGAGGAGATCGGGTGGCGGCCTGGGCCTATAAAGGTGCTCCACTGCTCTTTATTCATCGCGATGCCGCCGCCGATCACTTCATGGATATCGCGTACGGTGAAGGCGACATGGTTCAGGCCCCGTGGGCGGTTAGGCAGTTTCAGCAGGAACAGGTTGTGATGGCCACCGCGTGCCTGGGTGCGCAGGAAGACGGCGCGATCGATATAGCGGTCGGAAACCTGGAAACCGAGCAGATCGCAGTAGAAGCGTTCGGTAGCAGCCAAATCCTCAACGAAGAACACTACGTGACCGATATTGACCGGCTCGGCTTTGGCATAAACCGGGCTAGGCTGGTCGATGCGGCGTACATCGCCCCATTGGTTGATCGGCGAAACGGGCAGCTCCACCGGTTGCTGCGCAGTAACGGCAAAACGCAGCGTCATACCGTTGGGATCGCGGCATTCCAACTCTTCGCCGACGTGGCGAAAGCCAGGCATCTGCGCCAACAGGGGTTGCAACGCAGCCAGCGCCGCAGGGCTTTCAACTGCCCAGGTCATACGGCGCAAGGTCGAACCTGCCTCAAACGCGGCCGGTAAGACCTCGCTGTCTTGCGGATACAGCACCACGCTAGCCCCGCTCAACGTGGTAAATTCACGGCGCGGTTCGCCCCAATGCTGTAGCGTTGGTTGCAGACCGAAGTCCTGCATAAACTTTTCGCACGTTGGCAGATCTTCAACGCCAAATTCCAGCTTTTCGATTCCGGTTATGCTCATTATTGTGCCTCACGTTCTCGCTGAATGCGTTTTTCAGACATGATCGACCCCGGCCCATGAAGCTCATGAGTCTTATCCCTGCCTGAGTGATTGGTAGTGGGCGAATAGCTTCGCCCAGACAACAAAGCGTTTGGCTAGTTAGCCGACGTTAGCCTGCGGTGGCGCGCCCAACAGGCCGGAAATTTTCACCGCAGCGTCCCGGACTTCCATGCGCAACCGCTCGCGATCGGCCTTTGGGATCTCATCGGACGGCACCATAATGCTGACCACCGCCTCTACCCGCTGCTCGCGGTTAAAGATCGGATAGACGATCGAGGAAATGCCGTGGCGGTAGAAGGATTCGCCAATCACATAGCCACGGGCCTTATCCTGCTGCACCATCTGCCACAGCGCTTCGCGATTGGCCGGTGTCCCTGGAGCCGCATCGGGCAAGGCTTCATGCGGGAACAGGCGTTCAAACTCTTCCCGGCTGGTGCTGGTCAGCAGCATCCGGCCAAGCGAGGTACGGTGCACCGGTAAACGGGTACCCACGCTGACCTGGTTGATCTGCGAGCCAGCCGCGCTGACGCGGGCGATATAGATCACATCATGCCCATCGCGGATCGCCAGATGGCTGCTGCATTGACTGCGATCGCGCAATTGCTCGATCACCGGTTGACCAGCCTGGGCCACATCCAACGAGGCGATATATTCAAAGCCCAGACGCAGCACTTTGATCCCCAACGCAAAGGTGTTGGTGCGCGGATTGCGCTCCAAAAAGCCCAGATGCTCCAGCGTTTGCACCACGCGATAGGCAGTTGCCTTTGGCATATCGACCAGGCGATGTAATTCTGCAAAGGTCATTTCCTTATGCTGCTCGCCGAAGGCCAGCAGCAGTTGTAACCCGCGATCCAGCCCCGGGATCAGATATTTACACGCTTGATCGTCTGCCATGTGCTGCTCCTAAAATGTTTGCCTGTCCGTCAGGCGGTCAGTTAAACACAAAACCACCGTTGACCGGTATCAGTTGGCCGGTGACAAAATCCGCCAGCGGCGACAGCAGATAGAGCACGCTACCGGTCACATCGTCCGGATGCTGTGCGCCTGCCAGTGCCCGGCCCTGCTCGTAAAGCTGATGCCGTTCGGCAGGGACATACTCAGTGGCTTCAACGCGCGTCAGGCCCGGTGCAATGGAGTTGACGCAGATGCCCTGCGGCCCCAGCTCACGTGCCATGGAGCGGGTCATCGAGATGATCGCCCCTTTGCTCGCCACATAGGCCATCAGTTTGGGCGCGCCCCACAAGGCGGTATCCGAGGCAACGTTGACGATTTTGGCATGCGGCGTTTGGGCTAATAATGGCACCGCCGCCTGACTCACCAACCAGGTCCCCCGCACGTTGACCTGCATGACCTTGTCCCACAGCTCAATGTCGTATTCCATCATGGTTTTGCCACCGACACCGGTTGCCATCGCGGCGTTGTTCACCAGCCCGTCGATCGCGCCGCCCTTGGCAATCGCACTGAACGCCGCAGTGATGGATTGCGGTGAAGCCAGATCGATAACCTGAGCTTCAACCTGTGCCCCCTGCTCACGCAGGCTAGCGGCGCTGTCCTGCAACTCCTCCGCCAGGATATCGCACATCACCACGCTGGCCCCGGCCTGAGCCACTGCGGCGGCAAAGCTGCGCCCCAGCCCACGCGCCGCTCCGGTGACTACGATACGCTTTCCTGCCAGCAAGCCGCTCACTGTGCCGCCTCCAGCTCGCTGAGCGTTGCCAGCTGCTTTTGTGCCTCTTTCTGCATCATACGGCGCAGGCGGGAGAGGCCCACGTCATGCTGATACAGGTATTCACGACCGCGCGCGTTCGGTGCCATGTTCTCCAGCACGATGCGATCCTGCTCCAGTACGTCCCAGTGCAGTTCTTCCAGACGGTTGCGGTACATAAAACGCCATGCGTCACGCTGCCAGTCTTTCACTTTGCGGATACGCCAGAAGAATACCCGGCAGTGATCTTTATCTTCCGGCACCACCATGCCGATGATCCAGAAGTGGCCGCCCGGCCCAAAACGCTTTTTGTAAGGGATCGACAGGCGCATCCAATAGGCACCGCTGCTGCCAAATTCGACCCAGTCGAAGTTCACGCCAATCTGGCCGTTCTTTTTAAAGATGAAACCGCTGTCGGTAGGTTCCAGCGCCATATCGGCCTTGCGATCCCCTTCCGCCATCGAATGTGATGAAGAGTGCAGGTAGGTGCCATGCATCGGATCCATCACGTTTTCCAATGCGTATTGATAGTTACAGTCCCAGCTGGCGGTACACAGGAAGTTACTGTAATTGGCCTCATCCGCCAGTTCCTGCGGGAAGCTCAGTTCGGCAGGCTGTTCGTCGGCGGTGACGCCGAAATACAGGAACACCGCACCGTAAGCCTCTTTCGCCGGGTAGGATTTCAGGCATTTTTGCCCTACCAGCGGGCAGCGGTCTACCGCTGGCACATCTTTAACCTCGCCATCGCCACCCACTTCAACGCCGTGATACCAGCAGGCAATACGATCGCCAAGGTTCCAGCCCATCGACAGGCGCGCGCCACGATGCGGGCAACGATCTTCCAGTGCGTGGATCGCCCCTTGTTTATCGCGCCACACCACAATCTGTTGTTCAAGACGGGTGATGCCCACCGGGTTGTTACCCACTTCCCAACTGGCCAATACCGGGTACCACATACCGCGCAGGCCCTGATCCAGATAGTCTTGTACCGTCTGCGCGGAGGATGCTGTGTTTGCTGTCATTGTCCTTCTCCCTGTGCGGCTCAGAAACCGTTGACGTGTAGGAATTCGCGGAACGTGGCTTCATTCCATGGCTGACCACTGCGATCGAACAGGCGACGCTGATTGAGCGCGCTGACGATCTGCTCCAGCTCCTCCGCCCCTTGCTCGAAGATCTCTTCCAGCGCGGCTACCAGCGCGGTTTCAAACCCGTCTGGCACGCGCGCCCGGGTTTGCCAGATCACATTCTGAAACTGGCCGGGTTGATGGATTTGGCCGTTGCCGCCCTCACGCGCCGGGATAACCTGTTGGGTATCCGGCAGCCAAGGGTTGAAATCGGTAATGTGCTGCATGCTTATTCCTCCGCGATAAAGGTGATTTGGATTTGATTGTCGATCACCCGGGTAGGGTAGGTTTGCAGATCACGGCCACCGGGTTCGCGCAGGCATTGGCCGCTACGCACATCGAACACCGCTTCGTGCAGTGGACACTCCACTTTTCCGTCATCGACAAACCCTTGGCTGAGCAAGGCATAGGCATGCGGACAGACGTCTTCCAGCGCGTAATATTGACCGTCGATCAAATAGACGCCGACCTCTTTTCCCTCAATATTGGCGGAGAAAGGAAAATCTTCTTTAACTTGAGACACTTCGCACACGTTCTTCCAGCTCATTGCTTCTGTCCTCTATCTGATTGTTTCATATATGAAACTCAGTTTCTTATTTAATACAGTCACTATAGATATGGCGAATCTTTCGTCAAGCCAGCAAAGGGAAGAATGTTAATGATTGGTTATTTTAAAGTTACAACTGCGGAGTGGATCACGAAAAAATGCACCAGGGGTGAAAACAAAGCAAAACGGCCCCAGTCATCAAGACTGAGGCCGTTTAATCCGTAGTGATTGGCAGAAAACGCCGACTTAGCGCCCTTTCTTCTTGCGCCCTGGCTGAGCAAAACGCTTACGCGCTGGAGCTTGACTGCCCGCTTTATCCGCGGCTTTCTGCCCGCCGCTCACCGGTTTTTTTACCGCCGGCTTGGGCTTGGCCGCTTTCTTGGCGGGTTTGGCCTCTGAGGACGAGTCCTCGATCAACTTAAACAACTCAACCAGTTCGTCGTCCGTCAGATCGCGCCATTCCCCTAACGGCAGCCCAGACAGGCCCACGTTCATGATGCGGGTGCGCTCCAGCTTGGTCACCTCATATCCAAAATGTTCACACATGCGGCGGATTTGGCGGTTAAGCCCCTGCACCAGCACGATACGGAATACAAAGGGGGCTTCTTTCTTCACCTTACATTTCTTGGTCACCGTGCCCAGCATCGGCACTCCGGCACCCAAACCACGGATAAAATCGTCGGTCACCGGTTTGTTAACCGTGACCAGATATTCTTTCTCGTGGTCGTTACCGGCACGCAGGATCTTGTTCACCAGATCGCCATGGTTGGTGAGGAAGATCAGCCCCTGCGAATCTTTATCCAAGCGTCCAATCGGGAAGACACGGGTGCTGTGGTTGACGAAATCGACAATATTGTCTTTCTCACCGTCTTCGGTGGTACTGACGATCCCCACCGGCTTGTTCAGCGCAATAAAAATCAGGTTGTCTTCGTTACGGGGTTCAATCAGCTGCCCGTTAACCTTGACCACGTCGCCAGCGAATACCCGATCGCCGAGCGCCACGCGCTTACCGTTGATAAAAACATTGCCCTGTTCGATGTAACGATCGGCATCGCGACGCGAGCAGATACCGCTCTCGCTAATATATTTGTTGAGGCGTATAGATGGTTTAGTCAGCACGGTTCCTCCGTAAACGCGAAATACACTTTATCTTCACGGCAATATTTTCATGATGGGGTGCGGGAGATTCGGGGCGCAGCATACAGCGCCCCTCCCCATCCAGCAATCTGACTATGCCTGCTTTTTGGACGCCTGTAGATACAACATTTCCAGGCCCAGCGTTGCCGCTGCCAGTGCGGTGATCTCAGACTGGTCGTAAGCCGGAGCCACTTCTACCACATCCATGCCGACAATGTTCAGTGACTGCATACCACGCACCAGTTTCAGGGCGCGATCGGAGGTCAGGCCGCCGATCACCGGGGTGCCGGTGCCAGGTGCGAAAGCCGGATCCAGGCAGTCGATATCGAAGGTGAGATAAACCGGCATATCGCCAACGATCTGTTTGATCTGCGCCAGCAGATCGTCCACGCCACGATCGTTAACCTGCGCAGCATCCAGTACCGTGAAGCCGTTGTCACGGTCGAACTCGGTACGGATACCGATTTGCACGGAATGGTTGGGATCGATCAGGCCTTCGTTCGGCGCATGGAAGAACATGGTGCCGTGGTCAAACTTGCTGCCGTTGGCATAGGTGTCGGTATGGGCATCGAAATGCACCAACGCCATTTTGCCAAAATGCTTGGCATGCGCGCGCAGCAGCGGCAGCGTAACGAAGTGGTCACCACCGAAAGAGAGCATGCGTTTGCCGGCTGCCAGCAGTTTTTCTGCGTGCGCCTGCAGTTTGTCGCTCATATCCTGGGCATCACCAAAGTTGAATACCACGTCACCACAATCGACCACGTTCAGACGATCGCGCAGATCAAAGTTCCAAGGCCAGCGCGCCCCTTCCCATGCCAGATTGGTAGAAACCTGGCGGATCGCCGCAGGGCCATGACGCCCACCGGCGCGGCCGGAGGTAGCCATATCAAAAGGAACACCGGTGATCACCCACTCTGCATCGCTATCGTAAGGCATAAAGTTCAGCGGAAAGCGCAGGAAACCAAAGGCGTTGGACACTAAGGAATTATCGGGCTGATGGCCTAAGGTACTCATATTTACCCTCATTTTTCAACGGTTCGCCCGTAGCCGGACGCTTGGGCGGTAGCAAAAAAAAATCCCTCCCGCGTCGTTAGCCCGACGAGAAAGGGATTTATTCGATGTCTGTTTCAATGGGTAGATTATCGCCGCAATTGGTTCACTCTTCAAGGTACTCGTCATTACCAAGTATAGAAGAGACAACCTGTCATCAGTTAACCAATAGCGGCTCTGTGCGATATTGCACCGGGAACAACTGCTGTAATTGTTTTACCTTCGGCAAATCATTCACCACGATATAGGGCTGATCCGGGTTAAGGGTGAGATAGTTTTGGTGGTAAGCCTCGGCAGGATAAAAATGACCATTGTCCTCAATGCGGGTCACCAGCGGTTTGGCAAAGCGTTTACTGGCATCCAGCTGTGCAATATAAGCCTTGGCAACCTGCTGTTGTGACGCCGTCAGTGGGAAAACGGCTGAGCGATATTGCGTGCCACTGTCCGGCCCTTGGCGATCGAGCTCGGTTGGGTTATGTGCTACCGAAAAATAGATTTGCAGCAGTTGGCCATAGGTAATCTGCTGTGGATCAAAGGTGACCTGCACCGACTCTGCATGGCCGGTATCCCCTCCACTGACGGCCTCATAATTAGCCGTTTGTGCCGCACCTCCGGTATAACCGGATATGGCATTGGTCACGCCTTTAACATGTTGGAACACCCCTTGTACGCCCCAGAAACAACCACCGGCAAAGATCGCGGTTTCCGAGCGCGATGTCGTCGGCGCTTCGTCTATTACCGGCGCAGGGATCGCTACCGCCGCCTCGGCATCACCAAGTGGCCAAGCCACGCTCTGCAAACAGAATCCGGCGGCAACCACTATCGCGCCCCATATGCCGTATTTACCCAGCGATGGTAGCGTTTTGTCTACGTTTCTCATGTTATTCCTCACTATTCTGGTTAGGCAGAGCTTGGCGTGAACCGCATGGCGATGCCATTCATGCAGTAGCGCAAACCGGTGGGTTGCGGGCCATCATCAAATACGTGCCCCAAATGCCCACCACAGCGACTGCAATGCACCTCTTCGCGGACCATGCCCAGCGTTCGATCCTTACGCGTCGCCACCGCCTGTTCGAGGGGTTGCCAGAAACTGGGCCAGCCGGTGTGGCTGTCAAACTTGGTGTGGGAAGAAAACAGCGCCTGCTGGCAACCCGCACAGGCAAACTGCCCCTCGCGATGCTCATCGTTAAGCGAGCTGCTGTAAGGGGGCTCTGTGCCTTCCTCGCGCAAAACCGCATATTGGCTGGCAGAGAGCCGTTGCCGCCATTGCTCTGCGGTATAGTTGACGGCAAACGTCTCCGCCATCGCCGAACGAGAAAAAAGGGCAGGCAGCACGCCCACGGCATAGGCCACAGAGAGTGCCCCGCCGCCCAGAATAAAATACCGTCTGTTGATCATCATCGTTACCTCTGGTGCTATTCACCGACAATGACAAACTACAGAGAAAGTCGTGACCAAATCCTCACGGAGAGTTCACAAATTTGTGATAACTGGGAACGCTGCATTAATACGTTGAAAGTTTAAATGGAATTTCTAATTTGGCGGGGTAAGGGCTAAGAGGGAAAAATGAAGGAGCGCAGCCTCTGCCGCGCCCCTGGATAGGAAGTATGTCAGCCTATCGGCATAACTTACTCATCTTCGAGATAAGTATAGCCATACAGACCAGCCTCGAACTCTTCGACAAATTGCGCCTGCAACTCCGCGTCAAGATCGGTTTCTTTCACCTGATCGCGGAATTTAGCCAGCAGCGCGATCGGATCGAGCTGCACGTATTCCAGCATGTCGGCTACGCTATCGCCTTCATCAGACAGCTCGGTTTCTACGCTGCCATCAGGGAACACAAACACATCCACCGACGCCGTATCGCCAAACAGGTTGTGCATATTGCCCAGGATTTCCTGATAGGCACCAACCATAAAGAACCCCAGCAGAGGCGGGTTTTCCGGATCGTACGGCGGCATCGGCATGGTAGTGGCTACGCCGTCACCATCAATATAGTGATCGATGGTGCCATCGGAGTCACAGGTGATATCCAGCAATACCGCACGGCCTTCCGGCGGCTTGTCCAAGCCTTCCAACGGCAAGACCGGGAACAGTTGGTCGATACCCCAGGCATCCGGCATCGACTGGAACAGTGAGAAGTTGACGTAGAACTTGTCCGCCATCCGCTCCTGCAATTCATCAATGATTGGCCGGTGCGCGCGATTGCTCGGATCGAGCTGCTGCTGGATCTTGTTGCAGATATTCAGATACAGCTGCTCGGCATAGGCACGCTTGGTCAGATCCAACATACCATGGGCATACTGGGTATGCACATCGTGCAGATCCATCTGGCTATCGTGCAACCATTCACGCAGCGAACGACGGTTTTCCGGCTCGTTCATTTCCTGCCAGGTTTCCCACATGCTTTCCAGAGCGCGCGGCGCATCTTCGACCGGAGGAACCGGCTCACAGAATTCGTTGCGCTCAACGCCAATAACGTTGGAAACCAGCACCGTATGGTGGGCAGTTACGGCACGGCCAGACTCAGTGATCACCGTTGGATGCGGCAGGCCATGCTCATTACAGGCATCACCGATCCCCCAAATCACGTTGTTGGCATATTCATTCAGGCCATAGTTGACCGAACAGTCGGACTGCGAACGGGTGCCTTCATAATCCACACCCAGGCCGCCACCTACGTCGAAACATTGAATGTTTACGCCCAGCTTATGCAGCTCGACATAGAAACGCGCAGACTCACGTACGCCAGTGGCGATATCGCGAATATTGGCCAACTGAGAACCCAGGTGGAAATGCAGCAATTGCAGGCTATCCAGGCGGCCCGCTTCACGCAGGGTCTCCACCAGCTTCAATACCTGAATGGCGGCCAGACCGAACTTGGATTTCTCACCACCGCTCGACTGCCATTTACCTGCCCCTTGTGAGGCCAGGCGGGCACGCACGCCCAGGCGTGGTACGACATTCAGGCGCTCAGCTTCTTCCAGCACCATCTGGATTTCCGACATCTTCTCGATCACCAGGTACACTTTGTGCCCCAGCTTTTCACCGATCAGCGCCAGACGAACATATTCACGGTCTTTGTAGCCGTTACAGACGATCACCGAGCGGGTCATACCGGCATGGGCCAGTACCGCCATCAGTTCCGCTTTGGAACCCGCTTCCAGCCCCAGTGGTTCACCGGAGTTGACCAGTGATTCAATCACGCGGCGGTGCTGGTTAACCTTGATCGGGTAAACCAGGAAGTAACCACCTTCATAGCCGAAGGATTCACGCGCACGTTTGAACGCGGCGTTAATGGAACGCAGGCGATGCTGCAAGATCTGCGGGAAGCAGAACAAGGCGGGCAGGCGCTGGCCATCTTTTTGGCGCTCTTTCACCAACTCGGCGAGATCGACGCGCGCATGCGGGACGTCTGGGTCCGGGCACACGCTGATGTGGCCCAGCTCATTGACGTCAAAGTAATTGTTGCCCCAGTAGGCGACGTTATAAGTGCGCAGCATCTTGCTGGCATTACGATCATTCATGGCAACCTCCTGCATGGAGCGTAAAGATAAATTATCACCCGCTACTGACGGGCGTTGGATCGGCATATCTTCAGACATTACTCGCCTCACCTTGCATACTGACGATATAGTCAGCCACTATCGCAGCTACAACCCGCGAGAACAACCCGGAAACACCCCATTTTAGCAGTGAATTCACCTGCCGTTCGTGGTCAGCGATCGGTTTATACCCAATAGATTTATTGTAAGACACCCTGTTCAAACCTCGTGAATCGGGTAAAGAATCATCCCACAGGAGAGCTGTAGGCTACCCTTGTTCAGTGCTTCAGACAGCCGTTAACCGGCCCGAGAACCCTGAGTAGCGCCCAGATGTGTGTAACATCGGGTAGATGGTGTAGAGACAAGACGGGAAATAGCACAAGAATGCGCGCCAGAACGGCACTGCTGTTGAGAACCAACAACCAGTAGACAACGGATCATTAATCCAACCACCTCCACGCATGCCGCTCGCGATGAACGACAAAGCCTCTATATAGTATAAGAACGTGAACGTTCAATGAAGCGGCGGCCCCATCATTGGGTACCTACGGTAGATCATGGCGCGGCGTTGCCGGGTTTACAGAAAGTTTCAATTTTCTGCAACACGCTGTGCACCAAATGAACCGCGCGCGCAGTTTATACCGGACCCCCGGGCAAAATGCAAAATGAAAATTCGCCAGAAACTGTTTCAAGCGATGAAAATGGCGGCAAGCGGTTTGCCCAAAAGAGCGTTAGGGCAAAAAATTGCTGGCAATCCGGCTAAAGGCTGACCTAAAATAGACGTCCAGATGTTAATCCATCTATACTGATTAACCGATAAACTGCTTAACGGCTTTGCCTGAGGGGCGTTGCAGGATGCATCTCGCCATCAGCGGAAGACCCTTCGCTTTGATGCCCGGATCTCCAGCGCTGTGCAGTAATTTCCAACCCGTCTTTTGCAAGGTAAAGAACACCATGGCTAAACACCTCTTCACGTCCGAATCTGTTTCCGAAGGACATCCGGATAAAATTGCCGATCAAATCTCGGATGCCGTTCTTGATGCCATCCTGGAACAGGATCCAAAAGCCCGCGTAGCCTGCGAAACCTACGTGAAAACCGGCATGGTGCTGGTTGGCGGCGAGATCACCACCAGCGCCTGGGTCGATATCGAAGAGATCACCCGTAAAACCGTGCGTGAAATTGGCTATGTCCATTCCGATATGGGCTTTGATGCCAACTCCTGTGCCGTACTGAGCGCCATCGGTAAACAATCACCAGATATCAACCAGGGTGTTGACCGCAGCGATCCGCTGGAGCAAGGGGCTGGCGATCAGGGCCTGATGTTCGGTTATGCCTCGAATGAAACCGACGTGTTGATGCCTGCGCCAATCACTTACGCCCACCGTCTGGTTCAACGCCAGGCCGAAGTGCGTAAAAATGGTACCCTGCCTTGGCTGCGCCCAGACGCCAAAAGCCAGGTCACGTTCCAGTATGACGATGGCAAAATCGTCGGCATCGATGCCGTGGTGCTGTCCACCCAGCATTCCGATGATATCGCGCTGAAAGATCTGCAAGAAGCGGTGATGGAAGAGATCATCAAGCCGGTACTGCCAGCCGAGTGGCTGACCGCAGGCACCAAATACCACATCAACCCAACCGGTCGTTTTGTTATCGGTGGCCCAATGGGTGACTGCGGTCTGACCGGTCGTAAAATCATCGTTGATACCTACGGCGGCATGGCCCGTCACGGTGGCGGCGCATTCTCCGGCAAGGATCCTTCCAAGGTTGACCGTTCTGCGGCCTATGCTGCACGCTACGTGGCAAAAAACATCGTGGCCGCGGGTCTGGCAGATCGCTGTGAGATCCAGGTGTCCTACGCTATCGGCGTGGCAGAACCAACCTCCATCATGGTGGAAACCTTCGGCACCGAGAAGATCTCGACCGAGCAACTGACCCTGCTGGTGCGTGAGTTCTTCGATCTGCGCCCATATGGCCTGATCCAAATGATGGACCTGCTGCAACCGATTTACCGTGAAACCGCAGCTTACGGCCACTTTGGCCGCGAACACTTCCCATGGGAAGCGACCGATAAGGCAGCCCAGCTGCGTGAAGCGGCTGGTTTGAAGTAAGCCTGAGCGTTAGACGTAACAACGGCGAGCCTGAGGCTCGCCGTTTTCGTTTGTAGATGGGTGCTCGTAGATCTGTACGCTTACAACCAACGGGCGGGAGCTCGCCCCCGCCGTTGGGTTGCCTTACCGTTCGGATTCGTAGGCCAAAATGGCCGCAACCTCCGTGTTGCCCGATCGAATGCGCAGCTCACAAAGCTTGCTGCGCGTTATCCATACCAACAAGATTACGGTGGTACAGATAACGACCAGTTTTACGATATCTCCTCTGTTTGGCATTATGCCTCCTTATCCTTGCCTCACGGCGAGTAAGAAGCTAACCTAACGTTGTTGGGCGTTAGAGTTGGCCTCGGGTTGATATTATCGACCTGGGGCTTTTCTCTTTGTACCTTTCGCTCAGGCTCCAGATACAAAGATCCAGAGCACCCACCCGCAGTATATTCATCTCACCAGCCTGACTGGCGGCCGTTTTCCCCCTAACTTTCAACTTTGCGCAGTGCCACGCAATGCATTGTAACGGCCTGAAAAAAAGCGCTAAATGACAGTGGCAATATTGCTGAATGTGTAAGAGGGCAGGCATGAACTTACCTGAACGGTCACAATGCCGCGCCTCTTGTAGAGAGAAGGATGAAGTGTGTCAGCAGTCTGAAACGACGAACCGTAAGTCCGTCGCTTGAGTTTGTATGAGATGGGTGCTCGTAGATCTGTACGCTTACAACCAACGGGCGGGAGCTCGCCCCCGCCGTTGGGTTGCTTTACCGTTCGGATCCGTAGGCCAAAATGGCCGCAACCTCCGTGTTGCCCGATCGAATACGCAGCTCACAAAGCTTGCTGCGCGTTATCCATACCAACAAGATTACCGTGGTACAGATAACGACCAGTTTTACGATATCTCCTCTGTTTGGCATCATGCCTCCTTATCCTTGCCTCGCGGCGAGTAAGAAGCTAACCTAACGTTGTCGAGCGTTAGAGTTGGCCTCGGGTTGATATTATCGACCTGGGGCTTTTCTCTTTGTACCTTTCGCTCAGGCTCCAGATACAAAGATCCAGAGCACCCACCCGCAGTATATTCATCTCACCAGCCCGACTGGCGGCCGTTTTACCCCTAACTTTCAACTTTGCGCAGTGCCACGCAATGCATTGTAACGGCCTGAAAAAACCAAGGGCCCAGCAATGCTGAGCCCTTGGTGGCAAAGGTGGTAACCGAGATAATCTACGAAGTTTGCTTACGCAGCAGATAGACAAAGTACGGTGCGCCAATAAAGGTCGCCAGCAGCCCAGCAGGGATTTGGTAAGGGAACATCACCATCCGGCCACACCAGTCCGCAAACACCATCAGCAGGCCGCCTAGCAGCACAGCAATCACCATCTGGGGCAGCGCCCGGCGGAATCCCAACATACGGGCCATATGCGGTGCCATCAGGCCAATAAAACTCAGCGGCCCGACGGTTAGCGTCGCCATCGCCGTCAGCGTTGCCGCCAGCAGCAAAATGCTCATCCTGGTCGGCGTCAGAGCAATCCCTACGGAACGTGCTGTAGCGCCGCCCAACGGCAGAATTGTCAGCCAACGTCTGCACAGTGGGGCCAACACTATCAACACGCCAGCAATCGCCGCCGTACGTATTGCCTGCGGAGCATCCACCGAGTAGGTAGAACCGGAAAGCCACACCAACAGCCCCCCCATACGGGGATCGCCACTGGCCAACAGCAGGAAAATGGTCGTGCTAAAGGCGGTGCTGAGGGCGATCCCCGCCAACAGCATGCGTTCGGTAGAGAATCCGCCGCGCCCAGCCGCAATCATGATGATCAACAGCGTAGCCGCCGCCCCCAGACTCCCGGCGGGTAACAGCCACATAAAAGCATCACCAGGGACGATAAACAGCATCATCACCACGCCGAAAGCCGCGCCGGAACTGATCCCCAGCACTTCCGGGCTGGACATCGGGTTACCGGTCAGTTTCTGGATCAGCGTTCCGGCTACCGCCAGCATCATCCCGGCCGCCAGGGCAGAAACCACTCGTGGCCAGCGCCAAGGCATCAGCGCCTGTAATTCACCGCCTACGCTCCAGTGCCAGCCGTGGGGGTTTTGCCCAAACATCAGCGCCACCGCAATCCCGGCCAATAGTAAAACGCTCCCCAGCAGGATCCATATCGGCAAGTTGCCACGTTCGACAGGCACTTTGTCGCCTAAGTCCATCGGCGGAGGGGTTGCGCTGCTGCGTAAGCGTGGTAACAACCAAAGCAGCAACGGCGCACCAATCAGTGCCGTCGCCGCACCGGTCGGGATTTCACGCCATACCAACGTCAGCCAGATCATCACCTGATCGGTCAACCACAGCAGCAATGCCCCCAATAGTGGAGCCAACATCATGCGGTGGACCAAACGGCGAGCTCCCAGCATCTTGGCCATCAACGGGGCAAATAGGCCGATAAAACCGATCACGCCGACCGCATTGACCAACATGGCGCTGAACACAATCGCCACCGCCAACGCGGCAAAGCGCGACATTGCCAGGCCCAGGCCCAGATTACGTGCCACACCGTCGTCCAGCCCTAACAGCGTTAATGGGCGGATCAATAACGCGGCCAGTACGGCAACCAGCAGCAAGCGCGGCAGGATAAACTGCACCGTCCCCCAATCCTGCTGATTTAGCGCTCCGGTGCTCCACAGGAACAGGCCTTGCAACCGATCGTAATTGAACAACGCCAGCAAGCTATTGACTGCCCCGCAGTACAGGCCAAGTACCAGACCGGCCAGAATCAACGTCACGGGCGACATCCGTTTGCCCCAGGCAACGCCGAACACCAGCCCGCCGACCGCAATGGCTCCGACCATCGCCGCCAGCTGTTGGGTCAATTCGCCCCCAGGCAGCATCCACAGCGTGGCAATCGTCAAGCCTAACTGAGCTCCGGCAGCCACGCCGAGCGTGGCAGGTTCCGCCAAAGGATTGCGTAATACCTGCTGAAACAGTACGCCGACCAATCCCAGTCCGGCCCCCACCAGCAACGACACTGACAGGCGTGGCAACAGGCTGTAGTGGAACAACATCTGGTCGACATTGTCGATATCTGGCTGTACCAACGCCTGCGACCACTGGCTCCACGTCAGTTGATGCAACAGGTTGAAGAGCGTCAGGCTACCCGCCGCGGCCAGCAATAACAGGATCAGCGCTATCGGCAAGATACGCAGGCGTGTACTCATGAGCGAGTCTCCTGCGCCTGCTCCAGCAAGCGGCAAAAACGCATGGCCGACAGCGTGGCGCCGTAGAACCACACCGCAGGCACCTGCCGCAGTTGGCCCTGGCGGATAAACGGTAAGGCCTGCCACAACGGCGTCTTGCTGACCTTATCCATCATGGCTTGATTATCGTGATCGAGATAAATCGCTCGCGCATTTTTTATTGCCGCCAGACGTTCGATCCCCACCACCGAGGTCCCCCAGAAGTTGGTTTCCCCCTGCCAGGCATTCTCGATGCCTAGCTGATCCATCACTTCCTGAAACAGGCTCTTCTGGCCGATCACCAATACGTGCCGAGGATCGAGCAAAGAAAACAGCAGCAGCGGCTGTTGCCGATACCCCGCCAGGCGGTTACGCGCCTCCCGCATAAACGCATCAAACTGTTGCAGATGCTGGGTAGCCCGCGTTTCCAGACCTATCCGCTGTGCCAATTGCAGCAACGAGTTTTTGCCCACGGTGAGCGGTCTACCGCTGCCGTCGTTAAAGCCAAACTCCATCGTCGGGCCGATAGGCTGCAGTTTTTGTGGCGTAGGGCCATAGCCTTTGGAAAGCAGGATCAGAGAAGGTTTGAGCTGTTGCAACAGCTCCAGATTAGGTTCGGTACGTTGACCGACGTCGATCACCGAGTCCGGCAACCGAGGATCTTGTACCCACAGGTTGTAGTTGTGGATATCGGCCACCGCCTGCGGCATCACGCCCAGTGCGATCAGTAGCTCGACCGGTAGCCACTCCAATGCCGCGATACGGGTGATATCGGGTAAACCTGTCGCACGCGACGGTAAAGAAAACAACAGAGGCGATAACGCCATCGCCGTTAATAAACGCCGGCGCAGCGGGTCATGATGAAAATCGGCAGAGATAGACATTAATAAACGAAGCTCACTGGTGCACCGCCACTTGGATGCGGCAATATGCCCATCGGGATGCCGTAGATCTGTTCCAGCACCGGCCCTTGCATCAGTTCGAGCGATGACCCTTGGGCAATCATTTCGCCGCCGCGTAACGCCACCAGATGGTCGCAATAACGAGCCGCCATGTTGATGTCATGCAGCACTGCAATCACCGTCAAGCCGCGCTCGTGGCTCAGGCGTTGGATCAACGCCAGCACTTCAACCTGATGGGCAATATCCAACGCCGAGGTCGGTTCATCCAGCAATAGACAACGGCTATCCTGCGCGACCATCATCGCCAGCCAGGCCCGTTGACGTTCACCGCCGGAGAGGCTGTCTACCAGGCGGTTGGCAAAGGATTTGAGCCCCACCAGCCCGATCGCCTCTTCTACCAGCTCGCGATCGCCGACCTTGAAACGGCCTAACGCGCCGTGCCACGGGTAGCGCCCGATGGCGACCAGTTCGCGCACCGTCATCCCTTCCGCTGCTGGCAATTGCTGCGGCAGGTAGGCCACTTGACGAGCAAAAGCTTTGCTGTCCCATTGGCCCAGCGGTTGCCCGTTAAGCAGCACCTGGCCGGAGGTAGGATTTTGGTGACGACCGAGGATTTTCAGCAACGTGGATTTGCCGGAGCCATTATGCCCAATCAATCCACACACTTTGCCTTGAGGAAAGGCCAATGATAGCGGCTGTAACAACACCCGCCCTGGCACGGCAAAGCTAACACGGTCGAGCTGGAACGTAGCATCGCGATTAAGGTGTTTATCCTGCATAGGCCCTGCTTGGCAGGGAGCGACCAAAGGCCGCTCCCGTTAGCCGATTAGAAACTGAAGGTTGCCGTGGCGACCACTTGACGTTCTGCCCCCCAGAAACAGCCATAGGTGGCGAAACAGCTAGAGACATACTCTTTATCAAACAGGTTGTTAACGTTAAGCGCTACGGAAGAACCTGGCAGGTTGAAGCGCGCCAAATCATACTTGATCACGGTATTCCACACGGTGTAGTCCGGCACTTTGAAGGTGTTGGCTTCGTCACCATAGGTTGAGCCGGTATAACGCACACCCGCGCCCAGCGTCAAACCACTCAATGCGGTTTCATGGAAGGTATAATCTCCCCACAGCGAGGCCATATGCTTAGGAATGATCGCTGGCGTATTGCCCTGGTTGGTGGTGTCTTCGGTGTATTCAGCATCGGTATAGGTATAGGACGCCAGCAGGTTGACGTTAGCCGTCAGCGCCGCTTTGCCTTCCAACTCTACGCCGCGAGAGCGGATCTCCCCGGTTTGCTGTTGGAACCAACCTTTATCGGCATGCTCAACATCCGTGACCAGGTTATTTGACTTGGTCAGTTGGTAGATGGCAATGGTGGCAGAGACGGGGCGATCTTTTGGCATGTACTTCACGCCAGCTTCATACTGTTCGCCTTTGGAAGGCACGAAGGCTTTGCCGTCATAACCTGCGCCTACGTTCGGCTCGAAGGATTGTGCATAGCTGACATACGGCGAGATGCCGTTGTCGAACAGATAGTTCAGGCCAATACGATTGGTTGACTGGTGGTCTTTCTGCTCGCTATAAGGCACCGTTGCCGTTTCGGTGCGATCTTCGACGGTGCTCTTAGCCCAGTCGTAACGCGTACCGGCCGTCAGGATCCATTGGTTCCACTCGGCCTGTTCCTGCAGGTAAATCCCCGTCTGCCGTTGGCCATTGACCTTACTGGTTGGATTTAACGCACCCTTGGTATAATTCCCAAACTGCGGGTTGGCCAGATCCAGTGGACTGGCCACTCCCCAACCGCCCTGAATATCATTGCTCATACGCATAAAGTCTACGCCAGCCAGCAGCGTATGATCCACGCGGCCAGTGGCAAACCTGGCCTGGCCCTGAGTATCGACGCTGAAGTTATTCAGGCGTTCATCCGAAGCGATATAGTTACGGTTCAGAGTGGTGTTATCGGCGTTTACACCGGTGCCATAGATATTGTTCTGGTTGGTGTGCAGCTGCATATAGCGCAGGTTCTGGCGTACGGTCCAGGTGTCATCGAAATCATGAGAGAAGCTGTAACCAAACATCCGCGTCTGGCGCGAATAGAAGTTACTCTTTTCACCTTCGTTGAAGCTGGTTGGCAGTTTGCCATAAGGCGCGTTGACCACCGTTCCCTGCATCGGCAACCAGCCGTAGTAGCCAAGGTTAGGATCGTTTTGCAGGTAAGAATACAGCGTCAGGTTGGTATGCTCATCAGGCTGCCAACTGAATGAAGGCGCAATGGTATAGCGTTTTTCCTTGGCCATCTCCTGCTGAGCATCTGCGTCTTTGGCCAACCCGGTCAGGCGGAAGGAATACTTGCCGTCATCATCCAACGCATTGCTGAAATCAAAGCCAGTCTGGAACAGGTTATCTGTCCCCATTTTAAATTGGATTTCTTTCAGCGGTTCCGTGGTTGGGCGCTTGCTGATCAGCGAAATAATCCCACCAGGGCTGCTTTTACCGTAAAGCACGGAAGAAGGCCCGCGCAGCACTTCGGCCCGCTCCAGGAAATAAGGATCGATTACGGCTTCGTTAAAATAGTCGCCTTGCAGCTTCAAACCGTCCAGATAGATATTCTGGTTGACCGAGCCAAAACCACGAATATAAACCGCATCATAGACGTTGGAACTACCACGGCTGCCTACCATTACACCTGGGGTGAAGCCTAACGCTTCTTTCACCGAGGAAGGCTGCATAACGTCCATTTGTTCACGCGTAACCACAGACACCGATTGAGGGGTCTTCACCAGCGGCGTATCCGTTTTGGTGCCGGTCGCGCTGCGTTTCGCCACGATGGTGCCAACTGGGCCCCAGGCGTTTTCCTGTGAAGCACCACCGTTGCCGCCCCCTACCACCGTAATAGTATCGGCATCCGCAACAGCCGTCGTCTGAGCAGCAACTGCAGGCAAGCTTAGCGTAGCCGCGATCGTGGCAGCCAAAATGCTTACGGGGAACAAGCCTGATTTGGCCGGTAATGAGGAATGACGCTGGGTCGGCATGTCTGGTTTCTCTGATGTGGTTTGATAACGAATGTGAACGATAATAATTATTATAAGCGCGGCATTTTATGCAGAAGGCTAATGGAACTGCAAGCGTATTTCGGCCGTAAAAAGGCTATGGGATTGGCATGGTAACCGTATTAACAGCGTGGAAATAAAACCAACAACAGAGAAAGGAAAGCCCGTAACAGAACGCTACGGGCTTGATAACACAGTAAAATCAAATGGTAAAAATGCTTAACATAACGGCTGGGGTTTATTTGCCAAACATATCTTTTATCCAGCCAGCAACGCCGTCGGCATCTTTCTGTTCGCCGGCTTGCTGTTGTTGAGTTTGTTGCTGCTCGGCCTGGCTTGCCTGGCATAGCCCCTGTGGGTTTTCAGTCCAAACCGGGATGGTGCGCCAACTGCTGCCACCACAGATAAAGTTACCGGCCGAATCAATACCCATCTGGCTAATGCCTTCCGGCTGTTGCAGCTTCAGCACCAGCGGCGTCTGGTTTTCCAGATAGCGGCGATACAGCGTCAAGGCACCGTTGGCACCGGTCAGCTTGGCCGGGCCGTTATTGTCACGCCCTACCCAGGCAATCGCCACTTCCTTACCGTCGATACCGGCAAACCAACTGTCACGCAGATCGTTAGTGGTACCGGTTTTAGCGGCCAGGTTGTAATTAGGGAACTTGACCGACAGCGAACGGGAAGTCCCGCGTGCCACACCCTGCTGCATCGCATACAGCGTCAGGTAAGCCGCCTGCGCTGGCACCATACGTTCCGCCTGCGGGAAGCTCTGATACAACGCTGTACCGTCTTCCGCAATCACCGAACGCACGGCAGACAGCGGCGCACGGTTACCCCCGCTGGCAATGGTCTGGTATTCCTGTGCCACTTCCATCGGCGTCAGGCCGATGGCCCCCAGCAACATGGAAGGCATCGGAGTGATCGCCGATTTAGGAATACCCAACTTTTGCAGGGTAGCGCTAATTTGATCCAACCCCACCGACATGCCCAGATTGACCGTTGGCACGTTGAGCGAGTTGGCCAACGCATCCACCAGCATCACCCGACCGCGGAACTGGCGATCGTAGTTATTCGGCTGCCACGAGCTGCCGTTCGGCAGTTTGATCGACAACGGCTGATCCGCCAGCCAGGTATTGAGCCGATACTTATCCGGTTCCGACAGCGCGGTCAGATAGGTTGGCGGCTTGGCCAGTGACCCTACCAGACGGCGCGCCTGCAGCGCACGGTTGAAGCCGGCAAACTGAGGATCGGCCCCCCCCACCATGGCACGAACCTCTCCGGTAAAGCGATCGACAATCACCATCGCCGCTTCCAGATCGTTCAGATGACGCGCCGCACGCAGCGCCGGGATACCGTCTTCCACTGCTTTCTCGGCCGCATCCTGTGAAACCGGATCCAGCGTAGTGAAGATCTTCACGCCGGAAAGATCGTTAACCTTGTCACCCAGCTTGGCCTGCAACTCCTGACGCACCAGCTGCATAAACGCAGGCTGCGGTGAGATCACCCCACCTTTCGGCTGTACGCCCAGCGGACGAGCGCTCAGCATGTTATACAGCTCAGCGTCGATCACTCCCTGGTTCTGTAACAGCTTGAGCACCAGGTTACGGCGCTCCAGCGCCAACTTTGGGTTACGCCAAGGGTTATACAGCGAGGCCCCTTTTACCATGCCCACCAGTAGCGCCTGTTGATCCAGACTCAGTTCATCGACCGGGCGACCAAAGTAGTACAGGCTGGCCAACGGGAAGCCGCGGATCTGATCGCTACCGCTCTGGCCGAGATACACCTCGTTCAGATACAGCTCCAGAATACGGTCTTTGCTATAACGGTAATCCATCAGCAAGGCCATGTAGGCTTCGTTAAGCTTACGCCACAGCGAACGCTCGTTGGTCAGGAACAGGTTTTTTACCAGTTGCTGAGTCAAGGTACTGCCGCCCTGCACCGCACGCCCGGCGGTCAGGTTGGCCACCACCGCACGGCCAATGGAGTAGAAGCTGATACCATCATGCTCGTAAAAATGACGATCTTCGGTAGCGATTAGCGTGTCGACCAGCAAGTCTGGGAAACCAGAACGCGGAACAAACAGGCGTTGCTCGCCATTCGGCGATTGCAGCATGGTGATCAGGCGCGGATCGAGGCGGAAGAAGCCAAAGTTACGCTGATTCTCCATGTTGACGATTTTCGCCAGACTATTGTTTTGGAAATCGAGGCGGGCGTGGATCTGGCCTTCTTTGCCATCCGGGAAGTCAAACGGGCGGCGCAGCATCTCGATGCTGTTGGCCTGCACGGTAAACTCCCCTGGCCGGGTCATACGGCTGACCTGGCGATATTGCATCCCTTCCAGCAGGGCGACCATTTCCTTTTTGCTATACGGCATGCCCGGCTCAAGGTTAACCATGCGGCCATACACCGCCGCCGGTAACTGCCAGACTTTGCCATCGATGCGGCTACGGATCTGGGAATCCAGATAAACCCCGTAGATCGCCAGCAGCACCGCAATCACCAGGAACAGTTTTATCAGCAGGCCGAGCCAACGGCGCTTTTTACGCGGCGACTTCGCTTTTACCTTGGGCGGCATGCGTTGTTCCTCTTCGTCGTCATCGTACTCATCATCGTCATACTCATCCTGATACTCGTCTTCTTCATAATCGTCGTCACGTTGACGACGCGCCGCTTTACGCGGCTGATTACGTTTTGGTTGTTTGCCTTTGCGCCCGATGGGCTCGCGGTCATCCCCAGCCATTGCGGTTCTTCTCCACGCTTGCTGCAATTTATACCCTATGGATTTCAAGCTGCGGCTAGGCGACAAACCATCTCATCCCCAGGAGCTTACTTTTGGGTAAGTGACTGGGGTGAGATAGTGCAGGTAACAACGCTGCAGCTTGAAAGACGACGGGTCCGTTATTTTGTCGCTTAATCTGTGCCTATGTTGCTGGGCTGAACAGAAGAAACATCTGAATTCGTTACTGGTATTTCTTGGTGCGCCTGGTGGGGGCGGTATTGGCCGGATCGTCTGGCCATACGTGCTTGGGATAGCGCCCCTTCATTTCCTTTTGCACCTCGCGGTACGCCCCTTGCCAGAAGGCGGCCAGATCGCCGGTGATCTGCAATGGCCGGTGCGCCGGAGAGAGTAACTCAAGCACCACCGGGATGCGACCCTCAGCCAACGTTGGGCTACGCTGTTCACCAAACATCTCCTGTAAACGCACTGCCAATACCGGCGGTTTATCGGCATCGTAGCGGATCGGCAAGCGGCTACCGGTCGGCACAGCATAATGAGTTGGCAGGGCATTATCCAGCCGTTGCTTTTGCTGCCAGTTTAACCGGCGGGCCAAGGCTTCAGCGATATTGACCTGCTTTAATCCACGCAGATCGCGTACGCCGCTCAATGACGGTAGCAACCAGCTGTCCAGGGTGTCGAGCAACGTATCGTCATCTACCGGCGGCCAGTCGGCCTCTGGCAACCAACGTTGGGCACAGTGTAAACGCAGGCGCAATTGTTCGGCAGCGGTGTCCCAATTAAGTACCGCCAATCCCTGGGCGCGGACCCAATTTATCAGTGCCTGTTGCAGTTCCTCTTCCGCCGGTTTGGCCAGCGGCTGAGCCCGCAGCGTTAAGCGGCCAATCTGTTGGCGCTTCCAGGCCCGCAGGGTGCCCTTTTCTTCATCCCACTCGACGGCGGTCTGGCTGCTGACAATCTCGGGCAACCGAGCGACCAACGCATCAATTTCAATCGGTAACGCCAGCAGGATACGGGCATCCGGGCTGTTATGGCCTTGCAACAGGCTGGGAATAATCAACCAGGGAGCCCTGGAGAGCGCTTCATCCTGAGCCATCGCTGCGCCCAAACCATTGGCCAACAGATAGCGTCCATCCTGCCCACGCCGTTGGGCGATACGATCGGCAAAAGCCTGCGCTAACAGAGGAGCGGCCAGATCGGCATCAATCTGCCCACTTTTCTGCGGTAAGCGCTTACTCAGTTGCGCCGCCCGGCGTTGCCAATGCGGCTGCGGACGGCTCAGCCAATAGCCGATATCCATCTGCCCGCTGCGTGGCGGTTCCTCCAGCAAAGCGGACAACATCGCCGCCGTGGCTAATCCATCGGGTCCCATCTTGGCGCCAGCGCATAGCATGGCAGCCAGTCTGGGTTCACACCCCAACCCGGCCATTTGGCGACCAATGGTTGTGAGCTTCTCGCCGTCATCGATAGCTGCCAGTGTATGCAATAAACGGCGAGCGGCGGCTAATGCGGCCAACGGTGGCCGATCGAGCCAGGTAAGTTGATCCACATCCACACAGCCCCATTGCAACAGCTCCAGCCAGAAGCTGGCCAGATCGCTTTGCAGGATCTCCGGTTCAGCATGTTCTGCAGCGCGCTCCGCCTGCTCTTTGGCAAACAGATGCCAGCAAATTCCAGGTTCCAAACGCCCAGCACGCCCGGCGCGTTGGATCATCGAAGCCTGGCTGATGCGTTGGGTAACCAATCGCGTCAGGCCATTACGGACGTCATAACGCGCTACGCGCTCCAGCCCGCTGTCGACGACCAGGCGGATGCCTTCAATGGTCAAGCTGGTTTCCGCAATATTGGTCGCCAACACCACTTTGCGCCGCCCGTGCTGCGCCGGTTGGATCGCCTTTTGCTGCTGTGCCAACGGCAATGCGCCATACAGCGGGCAGAGATCGGTATCCGCTGGCACTTCGCCAATGAGCCGTTCCTGCACGCGATTAATCTCCGCCACGCCGGGTAAGAATAACAACAGCGAACCTGATTGCTCAGCCAACAGACGCTTCACCGCCGAGGCAACGCCATCCTCCAACCGTTGATGGCTTGGCAAAGGTTGGTACTGCCGTTCAACCGGGTAGCTACGCCCTTCCGACACCACCACCGGCGCTTGCGGCAGCAGTTGCGACAGCCGCGCATTATCCAGCGTCGCCGACATGATCAGCAGTTTCAGATCGTCACGCAGGCCCTGTTGCACATCCAGCAGCAGGGCCAAGGCCAAATCGGCCTGTAAACTACGCTCGTGGAATTCATCAAGAATAATCAGCGAGACGCCCTGCAGTTCGGCGTCCTGCTGCAACATGCGGGTTAGAATGCCCTCGGTCACCACCTCCAGCCGCGTCTGTGGCCCGCTTTTGCTCTCGGCACGCATGCGATAGCCCACGGTCTGGCCTGGTTCTTCACCCAACTGTTGCGCCAAGCGATACGCGACGTTTTTTGCCGCCAGCCGCCGTGGCTCCAGCATGATGATACGCCCCGGCAGCCCGGCGTTTGCCAGGATCTGCAACGGCAGCCAGGTGGATTTCCCGGCACCGGTGGGGGCATGCAACAACACCTGCGGGGCAGATTGCAGTGCGGCAAGCAGCTCATCAAGAACCGCGCTGACGGGCAGTGAGGACACAAAACTCTCCATGGGGTAGTTAATGGACAGCGCACATTGTAGCATTAGGCTCAGCATTTCATTCATTTACCGGGGTTCCATGTCCAGCTCGCGCCGCTTGTTCTTCGCCTTGTCGCTACCCGATACCTTGCAGCAGCAGGTGATCCGCTGGCGGGCTGAAGCATTCAAACCCGAAGATGGCCGCCCGGTGGCCGCAGCCAATCTGCATCTGACGCTGGCCTTTCTCGGCGAAGTTAGCGCACAGAAAGAACAGGCACTAAAAACGCAGGCCGGGCGTATCACACAGGCGGGTTTTAGCCTCAATCTGGACGATCTTGGCCACTGGCCGCGCCCCGGAGTGGTATGGTTGGGCAGCAAACGCCCCCCACGCGCGCTGTTACAGTTGGCGGAATTGCTGCGTTCGCAAGCGGCTCGCAGCGGCTGTTATCAAAGCCCGATGCCGTTTCATCCCCATATCACGTTATTACGCGCCGCGACCCAGCCGGTCGCTATTCCTCCTGGCACGCCGGGTTGGCTGTTCAACGCCAGCCATTTCTCACTCTACCAATCGTCGTTTGAACAAGGCCGCACCCGCTATCACGAATTAGCGCAGTGGCCACTCGGCACACAGGATAAATCATGATTTTTGACCCACCGCTAAAACCGGCCACGCTCATCAAGCGCTACAAACGTTTTCTGGCCGATGTGATCACCCCCGAAGGTGAAACCTTTACCCTGCACTGCGCCAACACCGGCGCCATGACCGGTTGTGCGACGCCAGGAGACACCGTTTGGTACTCCACTTCGGACAATGCCAAACGCAAATATGCCCACAGTTGGGAGCTGACGCATACCCAGGCTGGCGACTGGATCTGCGTCAACACCCTGCGGGCCAACACTCTGGTTCGTGAAGCCATTGAACAGAATATAATCAGTGAATTATCCGGTTACAGTAAAATCACCGGCGAAGTGAAATATGGCGGCGAAAACAGCCGTATCGATTTGTTATTACAGGCAGAAAATCGGGTTGACTGCTATATTGAAGTGAAGTCAGTCACGCTATTGCAACATCAACAGGGCTACTTCCCCGATGCCGTAACGCTGAGAGGGCAGAAGCATCTGCGTGAGTTGCAAAACGTGGTTGAACAAGGGCAGCGGGCGGTGCTGTTCTTTGCCGTGTTACACAGCGGCATCGATCGGGTCACCCCAGCAAATCATATAGATGAGCATTATGCGGTGCTACTAGCGCAGGTTCAGCAGTTGGGAGTGGAAGTTGTTTGTTACGGGGCAAAATTATCACCTGACGGTATCTCGCTAAGCGCTAAGTTACCGTTTTTTATTGGCTAGCGGTGCCGGGCACAAATAAATCGACAACCGGATATTGCTTCGCCAAATACGCCTTCCTTCACACCATTGTCAAGCAGGCGACAGGAATAATTGCCATCCCTCTTCCCTTCTGTTATTTATAGCGGCCTGTTTTTCCCCCGTATTGGGGATTCGACATACCCTACTGGCATTAAAGGGTATAGTGCGTGTGTATGTAGGAGAAGCAATATGCAAGAAGGGCAAACCCGTAAAACCTCGTCCTTGAGCATTCTCGCCATCGCTGGGGTGGAGCCGTATCAAGAGAAACCGGGCGAAGAGTACATGAACGACGCCCAGTTGACGCATTTCAGGCGCATCCTTGAAGCATGGCGCAACCAACTCAGGGACGAAGTCGACCGTACCGTGTCGCATATGCAAGAAGAGGCAGCCAACTTCCCCGATCCGGCAGACCGTGCCACTCAGGAAGAAGAATTCAGCCTCGAACTGCGTAACCGTGACCGCGAGCGCAAACTGATCAAAAAGATCGAGAAAACGCTGAAGAAAGTAGAAGACGATGATTTCGGCTTCTGCGAGTCTTGCGGCGTGGAGATTGGCATTCGTCGCCTTGAAGCGCGTCCGACTGCCGATTTGTGCATCGACTGCAAGACGTTGGCCGAAATCCGCGAAAAGCAGATGGCCGGCTAAGCAGTTGTTACCTCCTGCGGCGCGTGCCAATAACGCGCGCCGCACAGAGTTAAGGGAAGCAATCCCTTCAGATATGCTAGCAAGTCACTATGTGGGGCGCTTTGCCCCATCGCCTTCCGGGGATCTGCATTTCGGTTCGCTGATTGCCGCTCTGGGAAGCTACCTCCAGGCTCGTGCTCAACGCGGGCAATGGCTGGTACGTATTGAAGATATCGACCCTCCGCGCGAAGTCGCCGGAGCTGCCGGGCGTATCTTATCCGCACTTGAACACTATGGTCTCCACTGGGACGGCCAGGTCATCTATCAATCCCAACGCTCTGAAGCTTACCGCGCAACCCTTGATTGGCTGCAACGCCAGGATCTCAGCTATTACTGCACCTGTACCCGCAGCCGCATCCAGCAGATTGGCGGTTTGTACGATGGCCATTGCCGCCAGTTACGGCTTGGCCCGCAGGGTGCCGCAATCCGCTTACGTCAATCAAACCCGGTATATGCCTTCCACGATCGGTTGCAGGGCGAGCTACGGGCCGATCCGGCGCTGGCACAGGAAGATTTCATCATCCGCCGCCGTGATGGCCTGTTTGCCTACAATCTGGCGGTGGTGATCGACGATCATTTTCAAGGCGTGACCGAAATCGTCCGCGGTGCCGATCTGATCGAACCCACGGTGCGTCAGATTGCGCTGTATCAGCAATTGCAGGCACCGGTTCCCGCCTATGTGCATTTGCCGCTGGCGCTGGGGAACAACGGCATTAAACTGTCGAAGCAAAATCATGCCCCCGCCCTGCCCACTGGCGATCCGCGGCCGGTCCTGGTTGCTGCCCTGAAATTTCTGCGTCAACCGCTGCCGGAAAAGTGGCAAGATCTTGATCTGCCATTATTATTGAGCTGGGCGGTTGAGCATTGGCAGTTGGCAAATGTGCCACGTCAGCCAGCGATCCCCCCGTGTGAAAACACAACGGCATTCTCAAAACAGCTGGGGTAAGCTATGATTAGCCGCTATTTTTTTGTTAGCGCCATTTTTATCCGTCACTATCGAGGTGTACCATTTTTACCCGAGTAGCCAATTTCTGCCGTAAGGTACTAATCCGCGATGACAAGTTGACCCGCGAAGATGCGCCGGCCAGCGATAAAAACCAAGTCCGCGAAGAAAGCGCGCCTGCAGAACCGTTAGCCACAACGCCACCGCGCTCTACCGAGAGCGGCAGGGAGACACCTGCCCGCCGTCCAGCGCCGCGTAAACGCCCGCCATTTGTAGCCGCAGAGGGAACGCGCTCAATGACCGTTATCCCCCGCGATCAACATGCGATCTCGCGCAAAGATATCAGCGAAAATGCGCTGAAGGTGCTGTATCGCCTGAATAAATCCGGCTATGAAGCCTATCTGGTCGGCGGCGGTGTACGCGATCTGTTGCTCGGCAAAAAGCCGAAAGATTTCGACATTACCACCAACGCCACCCCAGAGCAGGTACGCAAGTTGTTCCGCAACTGCCGCCTGGTAGGCCGCCGTTTCAGGCTGGCGCACGTGATGTTCGGGCCGGAAATTATCGAAGTCGCCACCTTCCGTGGCCACCACGAGCAGAGTCAGGAATCTGACAAGAACTCTTCCCAGCAGGCCCAGAACGGCATGCTGCTGCGCGATAACATCTTCGGCACCATCGAAGACGATGCCCAGCGCCGCGATTTTACCATCAACAGCCTGTATTACGGCGTAGCCGACTTTGCCCTGCGTGATTACGTTGGGGGCCTGCGCGATCTGCAACAGGGCGTGATCCGCCTGATCGGCGATCCGGAAACCCGCTACCGCGAAGATCCGGTGCGGATGCTGCGCGCGGTGCGCTTTGCCGCCAAGCTGGATATGACCATCAGCGAAGAAACCGCCGAGCCTATTCCACGCCTGGCCTCCCTGCTGCACGAAATCCCACCGGCTCGCCTGTTTGAAGAGGCGCTGAAGCTGCTGCAAACGGGTTACGGCTACCAGACCTACCTGAAGCTGTGTGAATATCAGCTGTTCCAGCCGCTGTTCCCGTTGATTGCGCGCAACTTCACGCCAAATCACGACACGCCGATGGAGCGCATTCTGGAGCAGGTATTGAAAAATACCGATCACCGTCTGCAAAACGACAAGCGCGTCAACCCGGCGTTCCTGTTTGCCGCCATGCTGTGGTACCCGCTGCTGGAGCACGCACAGAAACTGGCGCAGGAAAGCGGTCTGGCCTATTACGATGCCTTTGCCCTGGCCATGAACGATGTGCTGGACGAAGAGTGCCGTTCACTGGCAATCCCCAAACGAATCACTACACTGGTACGTGACATCTGGCAACTGCAGTTACGCCTGTCCCGTCGCCAGGGCAAGCGTGCGCACAAGCTGATGGAACACCCTAAATTCCGTGCGGCGTATGATTTGCTGGCACTGCGTGCCGAAGTGGAAAACAACCCGGAGATGCTGCGTCTTGCCGAATGGTGGGATGAGTTCCAGGTGGCCACCGCGGCCCGCCAGAAAAACATGTTGAGCACGCTAGGCGAAGATCCGGCACCGCGTCGGGCTCGTCAGCGCCGCCCACGCCGCAGGACTCCGAATAACGAAGGAGCATAATGATCCGCGTTTATATCGCGCTGGGCAGCAATCTGGCGCAACCTTTGCAACAGGTGAATACCGCGCTGGAGGCGTTGGAGCATATTCCACGCACCCGTCTGATCGTTTGCTCACCGCTGTACCGCACCAAACCGCTGGGGCCACAGAACCAGCCGGATTATCTCAACGCGGTGGTGGCACTGGATACTCAGTTGCCACCGGAACAGCTGCTCGATCACACCCAGGCGATAGAACGTAATCAGGGCCGAGTGCGCAAAGATGAGCGCTGGGGCCCTCGTACGCTGGATCTGGATATGATGCTGTACGGCGATCTGGTGATCGACACCGAGCGTCTCACCGTTCCCCATTACGGCCTGAAACAACGTGAATTTATGCTCTACCCGTTGGCGGATATCGCTCCGGACCTGGTTTTCCCAGACGGTGAAACCCTGGCAGAGTGCCTGCAACGTGTGCCAAAAAACGGCATGACGCTGTGGCATCAGCCCAAGGCTTGAATACCGCCCCCAGACAAGGTTAACGTCGCGATAAACCCACCCTCCTGCCGATTGGCAAAGCTGATACGTAATCCATGCAGGCTGGCAATCCGCTGCACAATAGACAAGCCCAGTCCGCTTCCCACCTGTTCCTGCCCCGGTGGGCGATAAAAGCGCTCACCCAGTCTTTCCAGATGCTCAGCCGTGACGCCAGGACCGTCGTCCTCTACCGTCAGTTGCCGCTGGCTGAGCGTGACCGTTACCGTGCCACCGGCCGGAGTGTAACGTACCGCATTATCTACCAGATTGCGCACCAACAGCGATAACAGCAGCGACTGGCCGGATAATGCGGGAGGTTCGCCCTGCTGCTGGTAACACAGCGTGATCCCGGAGGTATGAGCCTGTCGATCCAGCTCCGCCAAGGTCATCGGCACCAGTTGGCTCCAGTCGACCAAGGCCAGACCGTGCAAATCGGCGAGCGAGTCCAGCCGGGATAAGGTGAGCAGTTGATCCACCAGGCGCGTGGCTCGATCGATACCCACCGTCAGGTTATTCACCGCATGTTCACGCATGGGCACATCGTCGCCCGCCAGTTGCACCACCTCGGTCTGCACCCGCAATGCCGCCAATGGGCTACGCAACTCATGGGCTGCATCCGAAGTAAACCGCCGCTCACGCACCAGCAGGCTATTAATGCGCGTAAACAGCGTATTCAGCGCTTCCACCAGCGGACGCACCTCACTGGGTACCTGGTGTGCATTCAGCGGCGTAGCGTCGTCTGGGGCTCGTTTACGCAGGCTGGCGGCCACCTCACGTAACGGTCTTAGCTCGCGGCCAACCATCAGGGCGATCAACAACATCAGGATCGGCAACGTCACCAGCCAGGGCAGCAGCTGCCCCATCACCAATCCCAACGCCATATCCTGCCGATAATCCCATTCCTGGCCGACCACAATGCGGTAGCGTCCATCCGGGCTGGTGAGCCATAGCAAGCGCCAGCTGTCGCTATCTCCTTTGCGTTGGCCATCGACAAACCCTTGCCGATCGCCGTCAAACAGGAAATCCTCACCATTTTCACCGTCGTTGAGCAGCATACGCCCATCGTGGGAAAAGATAGCGAACGCCAACGCATCATCGTCCTGCTCACCACGTTTGCCGTGGTTCAGCATCTTCTTGGTTTTTGGCAGGCTGCGCACTTGCTGATTAGCCAGCAAATCCCCCAGATCGGCGGTCGCCAGCCGTTTGGCAAACAGCATCTGTTGGGTGTCGAACACTTCGTTGATATTGTGGCGCGTCATCATCCACGCCACCACGCTGGCGGAACACCAGGTCAGCAATGCCAGCAGGCTGAAGATCAGGATCAGCCGCAACCGCAAACTCAATGACTTCACGGCTCATCCCCCAGCGTGTAGCCCACGCCATGTACGGTGCGGATAAAGCCGTTACCCAGCTTACGCCGCAAATGATGGATATGAACCTCAACCGCGTTACTGCTCACATCATCATCCCAGTTATACAGTTTTTCCTGGATCAGCGGCCGTGCCAGCACGCGCCCCTTGTTGTGCAGAAACAGTTCCAGCACCGCCAGTTCGCGCGGGGTCAACGTCACGGGCTCACCGTTGCAGCTCACGCTGCGGGATGCGGCATCAAACACCAGCTTGCCGTGGACCAGTTGAGGCGTCAGTTGCCCATGGCGGCGGCGGATCAACGCCTGTAAACGCGCGGCAACCTCCGTCAGGGCAAACGGCTTGCACAGATAATCATCGGCTCCGCTCTGCAACCCGTTGACACGCTGTTCCAACGCGTCACGCGCGGTCAGGATCAGTACCGGCACATCCTGCCCGGCCTGACGCCACTGGCGCAGCAAATCCAACCCGTCCAATCCCGGCAAGCTGAGATCGAGGATCACCGCATCATAAGGTGCACTGTCCAGGGCGTTCTTACCGACGATGCCATCGGTGAACCAGTCGAGGGTAAACCCCAGCTTGGTCAAGCCCGCCTTGATGCCATCACCGATCAGTTTATCGTCTTCAATCAACAGAATTCTCATGCGCTCTCCCTTTGGACAGACCATTACATCATAAGCTTCTTAAGAACATCTTAACCATCAGCATCGGAGCTACCCACCCCTGAAGGGTTACAGTAGAATGACAACACTTTTTACCACCGTGCTACAAATCCAGGCCGCGCGGTTACTGCAGGAGACGTTGTGATGAAACCTACCACCCTGAGCCATTTACGCCAGTGGAAGCAGGAGCAGCGCAAGTTTGCGACTATTACCGCCTACGATGCCAGCTTTGCCCAGCTGTTTGAAGAACAAGGTATTAAAGTATTGCTGGTCGGCGACTCGCTGGGGATGACGCTGCAAGGGCATGACTCAACGCTGCCGGTAACCGTGGCCGACGTGGCTTACCATACCCGCGCGGTACGCCGTGGGGCACCAGCCAGCCTGCTGTTGGCCGACCTGCCTTTCATGAGTTACGCCACGCCTGAGCTTGCCTGCCAAAGCGCGGCCGAGGTGATGCGCGCTGGGGCCAACATGGTCAAAATAGAAGGCGGCAGTTGGCTCTGCGAAACGGTGAAAATGCTCACGGAGCGCGCCGTCCCCGTCTGCGGCCATCTTGGCCTCACGCCGCAATCCGTCAATGTATTTGGCGGCTACAAGGTACAGGGGCGCGACGAGTTGGCGGCCAAGCAACTGCTGATCGACGCCCAGAATCTGGAGCTGGCCGGTATGCAGTTGCTGGTGCTGGAGTGCGTACCGACCGAACTGGCCCGCCAGGTTACTGAAGCCTTGTCGATCCCGGTGATCGGTATTGGTGCCGGCAATGCTACCGATGGCCAGATCCTGGTAATGCATGACGCCTTGGGGATCACCGGCGGCCATACCCCTAAATTTGCCAAAAACTTTCTGGCGCAGGGCGGCGATATTCGCGGCGCCGTGCAGCTGTATATTCGGGAAGTCGAGCAAGGTATTTATCCCGACGAAGCGCACTCGTTCAACTGAGTGACCGGCCACGATTGATAGCTAACTAGCTTATCCCTCGGTACTTCACACCGAGGGGGCACCGAGGAGTTATGGAATGGTAATTATCGAAACCCTGCCACTGCTGCGCCAACAGATCCGCCGCTGGCGGCAAGAGGGCAAACGCGTTGCGCTGGTGCCCACCATGGGCAATCTGCATGAAGGCCATATGACGCTGGTGGAAGAAGCCCGCGCCCGTGCCGACGTGGTAGTAGTGAGCATTTTCGTTAACCCGCTGCAGTTCGAACGTGCAGACGATCTGGAGCGCTATCCGCGCACCTTGCAGGAAGACTGTGAAAAGCTCAATCGCCGTAATGTCGAGCTGATCTTCGCCCCTGCCCCGGCCGAAATTTACCCCAAAGGGCTGGAAGAACATACCAGCGTTGACGTACCGGTGATCTCCACCATGTTGGAAGGCGCCAGCCGTCCGGGCCACTTCCGCGGTGTCTCCACCATCGTCAGCAAACTGTTCAATCTGATCCAGCCGGATCTGGCCTGCTTTGGCGAGAAGGATTATCAGCAGTTGGCGTTGATCCGCAAGATGGTGGCGGATATGGGCTATGACATTGATATCGTTGGCGTGCCGACGGTGCGAGCTAAAGACGGGCTGGCGCTAAGCTCCCGCAACGGCTATCTCACCGCAGAAGAACGCAAGATCGCGCCACAGTTGAGCAAAATCATGAACGCCCTGGCAGAACAACTCGGCAACGGCGAACGCCACATCGAAGAGTTGCTGGCGCAGACGGCCGAAAAGCTGCGCGCAGCAGGTTTCACCCCAGACGAGCTGTTTATTCGCGATGCAGACACGCTGCAACCGCTGGACGTAGAAAGCCGCCGTGCCGTAGTGCTGATGGCCGCCTGGTTGGGCAAAGCCCGCCTGATCGATAATCAGCAGGTCGATCTGACGCAGTAAGCCCTTTATTGTACAGTCGTTGCCGTTTTTACCCGGTTGGCGGTAGACTGGCCGGGTTTTCGGTGACGAAAAATAGTGCAAGGAAGCAGTTCTTCTTCAGCCGCCTGAAAAGGCCGATATTCAGTTAGGTAACGCTATGATACGTACTATGTTGCAAGGCAAGCTGCATCGGGTGAAAGTGACTCAGGCTGACTTGCACTACGAAGGCTCCTGCGCCATTGACCAGGATTTTCTGGAAGCCGCCGGGATCCTGGAATATGAAGCGATCGATATTTACAACGTGGATAACGGCCAACGTTTCTCCACCTATGCCATCGCCGCCGAACGCGGTTCGCGCATTATTTCGGTCAACGGTGCGGCCGCCCGCTGTGCCTGCGTGGGTGACAAACTGATTATCTGTTCTTACGTGCAGATGAGCGATGCCGATGCCCGCCAGCACCACCCCAAAGTCGCCTACTTCGAAGGTGACAACCACTTGCAACGCAAGGCGAAAGCCGTCCCCGTTCAGGTTGCCTAAAAAATCGGGCGCTTTCAGCGCCCGTCTTCTCTCTATTCTGTTACCGTCACGCCCGGTAACGCACCTGACTTGTTGGCTATCCGCTCCGCCATGGTGGGGATGGAGTCGGTACGCAGGATATACAGCCGTTTTAAAGTATAAGGATTATCACCCGGTTTCACTTTCCCCTGCACCGTGGTCACGGCTAAATGCAGCCCGGCATCTTTTGCCGCCTGGATCGCCTTTTGGTTATAACCACCAAAGGGATAGGAAAGGTACAGCACATGCGGATTAAACTGCTCTAACGCCCGTCTTGAACGCTCAAAGTCGAATTCGATATTGTGCAGTGAACGGCTGAGCAGGATCGGCCGACGGTTGCCATCGGTACGATGTAGGAAATGGGTGTGTGACTGGATATCAAACACATCCTGGATCGCTTTCAGCTCTGAAATGCTCATAAACTGCAGCGAATCCGGGTTCCATTTCTGCGGATGACGTTTAATACGTGAAGAAATGATAAACGCCGTAGCGCGGAAACCGTAATCCTTCAGTACCGGATACGCATAGCGATAAACCGACTTCAACCCGTCATCAAAGGTCAGCACCACCACTTTGCCCGGCAGGTTGATTTGATTATTCAGGTAGGCTTCCAGCTGATACATCGAGATGGTGTCATAACCCGTCTGCTTCAAATAGGTCATCTGGTTGCTGAAGGCCACGTCCGAGGTGGTGGTTGAGGTATTACGGAAACGTTTGTTCTCTTCATTTTTCAGCAGGTGGTGATAGGTCAGCACCGGAATGCCGTTGTCGACTTCGCAGTCCAACTCACTGACAAATCCCAGACGATCGCCGATATTGACCTCGTACCAGGTATTATTCAGCCGATCTTTCAGCTTGCCGATAATCGGATAGCGCAGGTTCTCTTCCAGTACGCCAAAAATTTCACTTTTGTTATCCGCCGCCGTGTAGACGTTAATTGCGCGCTGGGTGATCAGATTCTGATTGGTCAGCGGTTTGTTCAGATCCCCCAGGTCGTCCTTCACCTTACGGGTTTTGCTGATGGCGCGAACGTCGTTTTTATCAATAAAGCCGGTGCCGTAGCCAAACTTAAGCTCGTAATATTCCGCATCCGCCGGGAACATCTGGATCAATTGCCCTTTTTTCACTTCACCGACCGGGATCACATGCTCACCGATCAACGAATAAACCTCGCTGTTACGCTGCACTTCCATGTATTGGGCTTGAACAGCGCTGTCTTCTGACAGTAAATCCGCCAACGCCGCCGGTGCCAACAACGACATAACAATGCCGAGTAGCCCTGCTGCTATCTTATGTTGAGGCTGCATGGTTTGTTCTGCTTACGAGTGCGTCATGAAAAAATGAAGAAAAAGTGGAGCGCCAGCATAGCACGATTTAAATCGCCGGGAGAAAGGGCTTATTGCCTTAATTCTATAGATTTAGATGATGTATGTGCTAAATCAATAAACTCCCTCCCCCGGCAACGGAGGAGGGAAATGACATCAGGAACGCAAGCCGCGGCCACGCTCAATCAGATACCAGGCCAGCCCGTAGAACACCACAATGAACGCCACCAGCACCAGCATGGTCAGCGCTAACGGCACGTCGGAAATGCCCAGGAAACCGAAGCGGAAACCGCTGATCATGTAGACGATCGGATTCAGTTTGGAGACCGCCTGCCAAAACGGCGGTAACAGCGTCAGCGAGTAAAATACCCCGCCCAGATAGGTCAGCGGCGTCAGCACAAAGGTCGGGATCAGGCTGATATCGTCAAAGGTGTTGGCAAAGACGGCATTAAGCAAACCGCCTAGCGAGAACAGGATCGCCGTCAACAACAGCGTCACCGCGATCACCCACCAGGAATGGACCACCAGCGGAACGAAGAACAGCGAGATCACCGTCACCAGGATCCCCACACAGATACCACGCGCCACGCCACCGCCAACATAACCGGCAATCACCACATGCGTCGGTACCGGTGCCACCAGCAGCTCTTCAATATTGCGCTGGAACTTGGCACTAAAGAATGATGCCGCCACGTTGGCGTAGGAGTTGGTAATCACCGCCATCATGATCAGGCCCGGCACGATAAACTGCATATAATCAAAACCGTGCATCTCACCAATACGCGACCCAATCAGGTTGCCAAAGATGATGAAATACAGGGTCATGGTGATCACTGGCGGTACCAGCGTCTGGATCCAGATGCGGGCGAAGCGGTTGATCTCTTTGGCCCAGATGCTTTTCAAGGCCACCCAATACAAATGCATCATGCTTGTTCTCCATTGCCGTTCACCAGGTTGACGAACAGCTCTTCCAGCCGGTTGGCCTTGTTACGCATACTCAGGACCTGGATCCCCTGCGCGCTCAGTTGGGTGAACAGACCGTTCAGACCTTGCTCACGCATCACTTCCACTTCCAGCGTGGAGGTGTCCGTCAAACGGCTGTTGTAACCCTCAAGATGGGGCAATGGGCTTTTCGCCGCCAGATCGAGGATAAAGGTTTCGGACTTCAGCTTGGCCAACAGCCCCTTCATCGAGGTGTTTTCTACCAGCTCACCGTTCTGGATGATGCCGATATTGCGGCACAGCATTTCTGCTTCCTCCAGATAGTGTGTGGTCAGGATAATGGTGGTGCCCTGGGCGTTCAGCTCTTTGAGGAAGCCCCACATCGAGCGACGCAACTCGATATCCACCCCGGCTGTCGGTTCGTCGAGGATCAGCAGTTTGGGCTGATGCATCAGCGCACGGGCAATCATCAGGCGGCGTTTCATCCCGCCAGACAGCATACGCGCCCGCTCGTTACGTTTACCCCAGAGATCGAGCTGATTGAGGTACTTTTCTGCCCGCGCCATCGCCTCGCGGCGTTCCACGCCATAATATCCCGCCTGGTTGACCACAATCTGCAGCACGGTTTCAAACGGGTTAAAGTTGAATTCCTGCGGCACCAGCCCGAGCTGGCGCTTGGCATTAACGATATCCTTATCGATATCGTAACCAAACACTCGCACCGTGCCCGCCGTCTTGTTGACCAGTGAGCTGATAATGCCGATGGTGGTGGATTTCCCGGCGCCGTTCGGCCCGAGCAGGGCATAAAAGTCCCCCGCCTCCACGTTCAGATTGATACCGCGCAATGCCTTGACGCCACCCGCATAGGTTTTGGTCAGCTGCGCTATTTCCAGTGCATAATTCATAAGTTATGAGAGTACCTTTTGATGGAGTTGGCTGCCGAACTTGTCTAAGAGGGAGTTTATCATCAGCGGCCCGATTACCGAGTTGAATCCGTGCGAATTCCAGAGGGCAGAAAATTGCTTAACTGTTCCGATTTCCAAATTGTGACGCTTGCCATATATTACATCAACGCAATTCGTTCATAACAGGCCAATAACCGCCATGCAAGAAATCGAAAGGCTTATCGCCAACAACCAAGCCTGGTCCGCTAATATCAACAAGGAAGATCCCGGCTTCTTTGAACGTTTGGCCCAAGCGCAAAAACCGCGATTCTTGTGGATCGGCTGCTCCGATAGCCGCGTGCCTGCCGAACGCCTGACCGGCCTGGAGCCGGGTGAGCTGTTCGTTCACCGTAACGTCGCCAATCTGGTGATCCATACCGATTTGAACTGCCTGTCAGTGGTGCAGTATGCCGTCGACGTGCTGGAGGTGGAACATATCATTATCTGTGGTCACCTGGGCTGCGGTGGGGTAGAAGCGGCTGTAGAGAACCCGGAACTGGGGTTGATCAACAACTGGCTGCTGCACATTCGCGATCTGTGGTACAAACACAGTTCCCTGCTCGGCGAGCTGGAACCAGAACAACGTCTGGATGTGCTGTGCGAGATCAACGTCATTGAACAGGTGTATAACCTGGGCCACTCAACCATCATGCAGTCTGCCTGGAAACGCGGCCAGAAAGTGATGATCCACGGGTGGGTGTACGGGATCCAGGACGGTCGTCTGCACGATCTGGAAGTCACCGCCACCAGCCGTGAGAGCCTGGAGATGGGCTACCGCAAAGCGATAGCCACACTCAAACAGGAGAAAGGCCTGTTCTAGCGCCTGATCGGGGTTCAGCGCCCAGCTGAACTCCGGCCGGATTATTCGTCCAGCATCACCACTTTGCCGATGTAAGGCAGATGGCGATAACGCTGGGCGTAATCGATGCCATAACCCACCACGAACTCGTCCGGGATCGGGAAGCCGACATATTCCACCGGCACTTCAACCTCACGGCGCTCAGGCTTGTCCAGCAGCGTACAAATCGCCAAAGACTTCGGCCCACGCAGCGCCAGGATCTCACGTACCTTGTTCAGAGTGTTGCCGGAATCGATGATGTCTTCGACGATCAATACGTCTTTACCACGGATGTCTTCATCCAGATCTTTGAGGATTTTCACGTCACGGGTGGTAGACATGCCGCTGCCGTAGCTGGAAGCGGTCATAAAATCGACCTCATGCGGCACCTCAATGGTGCGGCACAGATCGGCCATAAACATGAAAGAGCCACGCAGCAACCCGACCAGCACCATGTCACTGCCGCTATCGCGGTAGTCTTCGGTGATCTGGCGGCCAAGTTCAGCAATACGGGTCTTAACTTCCTGCTCGGAAATCATTACTTCTACAGTGTGTTTCATAGTTTTCAGGTCAGTTGCCGGAAGAAGGGCGCAGAGTTTAGCATAGCTGGCGGGCGGTGGCGACGCGAGTGCGTCACCACTTTACAGACTGCGGCGTGACAAGCCGCAGTCTGGGATAACTTAATCGGCTACGGTAAAGCCTAGCATCATGCCGGTATCTTCATGTTCCAGCAGGTGGCAGTGGGCCATATAAGCCTGATCGGCACTAGCCAGATGATTGAAGCGCACCAGCACTTCGCTGCGCCAACCTTCTACCAGCACCGTATCTTTCCAGCCTGCCCGGTGGGCCGCCGGTGGCTTGCCGTTTTCCGACAGAATGCGGAACTGGGTGCCATGGATATGGAACGGGTGCATCATCACGTCGCCCTCGCCGGAAATGGTCCATTTCTCGTATTTACCGCGCTTGGCTTCAAACGCCGGCTTGTGCATATCATAGGCTTTACCGTTGATGGTATTGGCATGGCTGAAATCAAACGGCTTGCTGCCATGATCCATTTTGCTATGGTCCATTCCCGCCATGTTGCCCTGATCCATGCCTTGCATCTTACTATGATCCATACCAGCCATGTTGCCAGTGGCATTGCCGTGATCCATGCTCATCCCGGCCATTGCCTGGTGACCATAGCGATCCATCAGAGCCTGCATCCCCAGCATATCCAGCTTAGGATCCATCATCAGTTGCAACCAGCGTTCCTGCACTCCGGCCAGCGATGGCAGCGCAGGCAATTTCACCAGGCTGTCCGGCATGGATTTCACGCCCTGCGCCAGCGATGGCTGAATATGCAATACCGGCAGCGGCTGATCGAACGGAGCCAGCGTCATACCCATTTGCTTCACCGGCAGGGTAACGATATCGAACGGCTTGCCATCGGAGGCATCAACCAGCACTTCAAAGCGCTCCCCCATCAGCATCGACAGTTCGGTCAGCTTAACCGGTTCGACCAGGAAGCCACCGTCACTGGCAATCACGTATAATGGCCGATTGTCGCTGGTGGACAGGTTAAGCGAGCGGGCGTTACAGCCGTTCAGGAAACGCAGACGCAGCCAGCCGCGTGGCGCGATGTGTTGCGGATAGCTGGCACCGTTGGTGAACATGCGGTCACCAAACCAGCCCACGGCCGCGCTCATGATGTCCAATTGATATTCGATTTGACCGTCTTTGCCCAGGCGCTTATCTTGCAGGATCACGGGAATATCGTCGGTTCCCCAGGTCTTCGGCAAGGGTAGCTGGCTGCTTTCTTCATCTTCCAACAGCACCAGTCCCCCCAGCCCCTTCATCACCTGCTCGCCGGTTTTGCCATGCGTATGGGGATGGAACCAGCAGGTAGACGCTGGCTGATCGGCAGTGAAACTCACCGTGCGGGTAGTACCAGGTTGGATCAAGGCTTGCGGGCCACCGTCGACATTACCGGGGATCTCTAAACCGTGCCAGTGCACCGTGCTGGCCTCTGGCAGTTTATTACTGATATCTACCGTCACCGGCTTACCCCGTTGCAAACGGACCGCTGGGCCAAGCAACGCACCGTTAATCCCCCAGGTGCGGGTAGCCACGTTAGGCAGCCAGTTCATCTCACCGGTTTGCAGCGCCAACGCGATCTTTCCTTGCGCATCTGGCGTCAAAATCGGTGGGATCGGCAAGGCTGGACGATCGGCCGCCCAGGCGGCACGGCTCCATAATGGCAAGGCGCTTGCGGCACCTATTGCGGCGGTCAGTTTGATAAAATCACGGCGTAACATCGCTGGTTCCCTTTTCTCAGTGATCGAAAGCTTAAGATCCGCAGCCTAAACCCTCCCCTTAGTGGAAGGTCAAGAGCTACTATTAAGGAGTGTTAAGCCCACATAATTAATTTGGTGCCTTTACAGCCAAGTGTGGTAACGTCAGCAGATATTGAACAGGTCTATTTCATGATGAAAAAAACAACGTTGTTAATGCTATTGCTGACTATGCTGGGCTTTTCCAATGCCAGCCTGGCGCTAAATGAATCCGAAGCGGAAGATCTTGCCGATCTGACCGCGGTGTTTGTCTATCTCAAAAACGATTGTGGCTACAATGATTTGCCTAACGCGCAAATCAAACGCGCCATCGTGTACTTCGCCCAGCAAAACCGTTGGGATTTGACTAACTATAATAGCTTTAATATGAAATCCCTGGGTGAAGACAGCTACCGCGATCTCAGCGGCATTGCTATTCCTACCCCCAACAAGTGCAAATCTCTGGCGCGCGACTCCTTGAGCCTGCTGGCCTACGCCAACTAACTTCCCCTGCTTTCTCTCAGCCTTGCCAACGATAGCTGGCAGGGTTTGCTATCGCCTATCTGTTGCCCTGCCGACAATGCTGTAATTTGCCACACGGAGGGTTTATGATGTTGCGCTCATTTTTCATGGTTGTTATTACGGAGTAACCCGCACATGACCCAGAAAGAGATTTGGTATGAAACGCTGCATGCCAACTTTGGCCAGTACTTCTCAGTAGAGCAGGTACTTTACCGTGAGAAAACCGAGCATCAGGATCTGGTGATATTTGAAAACCCGGTGCTGGGCCGCGTGATGGCTCTCGATGGCGTGGTACAGACTACCGAACGCGATGAGTTTATCTATCACGAAATGATGACCCACGTGCCGCTGCTGGCCCATGGCCAGGCCAGGAAAGTGCTGATTATCGGCGGTGGCGACGGGGCTATGCTGCGTGAAGTCTGCCGCCATCAGGGCGTTGAACAGATCACCATGGTTGAGATCGACGCGGGCGTGGTGGAGTTCTGCCGCCAATACTTACCGAATCACAACGCCGGTGCCTATGACGATCCCCGCTTCAAGCTGGTGATCGACGATGGCGTCAATTTCGTCAGCCAGAGCGACGAAAAATTCGACGTGATTATTTCTGACTGTACCGATCCGATCGGCCCCGGTGAAAGCCTGTTTACCTCGGCGTTCTATGAAGGTTGCGCACGCTGCCTCAACGAGGGTGGCATCTTCGTAGCTCAGAACGGCGTCTGCTTCCTGCAGCAGGACGAAGCGGTCAACAGCCACACCAAGCTCAGCCAGTATTTTAACGACGTCAGCTTCTATCAGGCGGCGATCCCAACCTATTACGGCGGCATCATGACCTTTGCCTGGGCCAGCCAGAATCCGGCTTTGCGCCAGCTGGATGTCACCACGCTGCAACAACGCTTTCATCAAAGTGGCTTAGACTGCCGCTACTACAATCCGGCAATTCACGCTGGCAGCTTTGCCCTGCCACAGTATTTGCTCAATGCACTGAACGTTTCACGTTAAGCGAGAAGATAGGGGCTAAATCTAATTGCAAAAGATCAAACTGCACGGCTTCAATAACCTGACCAAGAGCCTGAGTTTTTGTATTTACGATATTTGTTATGCCAAAACCGCAGACGACCGCGACGGCTATATCGCCTACATTGACGAACAGTACAATGCCAACCGCCTGACCGAGATCCTCAGTGAAACCTGCTCGATCATTGGCGCCAATATTCTCAACGTCGCCCGCCAGGACTACGATCCGCAAGGCGCCAGCGTCACCATCCTGATGAGTGAAGAGCCTGTTGATCCGAAAGACGTGGATACCTCTGAGCACCCGGGACCGCTGCCAAAGACGGTGGTGGCACATCTGGATAAAAGCCATATCTGCGTTCACACCTATCCGGAAAGCCACCCAGAAGGCGGCCTGTGTACCTTCCGGGCCGATATTGAAGTCTCTACCTGCGGCGTAATTTCACCGCTCAAAGCGCTGAACTATCTGATCCACCAGTTGGAATCCGATATCGTCACCATGGACTATCGCGTACGCGGTTTCACCCGCGATGTCGCCGGCGTGAAGCATTACATCGATCATGAGATCAATTCGATCCAGAACTTTATGTCCGAGGATATGAAGGCGCTGTACCACATGATGGATGTCAATGTGTATCAGGAGAACATCTTCCACACCAAGATGCTGCTGAAGGATTTCGATCTGAAGCACTATCTGTTCAACGCCAGGCCGGACGAACTGAGCGAGGCGGAGCGAAAAAGGATCACCGATCTGCTGTGGAAAGAGATGCAGGAGATCTACTACGGGCGCAATATTCCGCACCTGTGACTGCCCCCCGCCGTAAATTGGGCAAGGTTTACGGCGGACCTTGCTAAAGATACCTTATTAGCCTTGTGAAGCAAATCAGGGCAAATCCATGGAGTTTTGCTTCTTCGGTGACGATTTATCCACCCGCAACAACGCAAACCCATCCCAGCCCTTTTCGCCCACCGTTTGTAACGCGGTTGCTGTCAATTCTGGAAATTGTTTCACCACTTCAAGCGTCTGGCAGATCCCGTCAGCATGAACATCACGTTCAGTATCAATAATCGCACCACCGCGGATCACATTGTCCATGATGATCACACTGCCCGTCCGGCCAAGCCTGATGGACCATTGCAGATATAACAGCGCATTCTGTTTATCAGCATCGATGAAAACCAGGTCGAACGGAGCTTGTTCTTGTAACTCAGGCAACAGCTCTGCCGCCTCGCCAACCTTGATCGTCACCTTGCCGGACAAGCCAGCACGCGCAATATTTTCACGAGCAACAGCGGCATTTCTCTCTTCTTTCTCCAACGAGATCAAGCAACCATCAGGGGGTAACGCCTGTGCCATGAGCTGAGTGCTGAATCCACCCAAGGTCCCTATCTCCAGCACCCGCTGCGCCGCGCTGATCTGCACCATCAACAGCAAGAACTGCCCCTGTAGGGGAGAAACATCGTGCGGCGGCAATCCTTGCGCCGCGTTGGCCAGAAGCGTTTGCGCCAGATTTGGATCCTCGTTTAGTAACTGTCGCTTAAGGTATTCATCTACTTGCTGCCATTTTTGCTGCATCCTGTTTCTCCAGTAAACATTCCGGTAACAGTATAACGCAAAGGAAAATACTAGCCGCTTAACCCCAGATGGTCTCGCAAGGTGCGCCCAGTATAATGCTGGCGAAACAGCCCACGCCGACGCAACTCTGGTACCACCAGGTTGATAAAATCGCTCATTCCCCCTGGCAACCACGGTGCCATCACATTAAATCCATCGCTCGCGCCAGTACTAAACCACTCCTCCATTTCATCGACAATCTGCCGTGGCGTGCCAATCAGTTGCCAATGACCACGTGCGCCTGCCACATGCCGGTACAGTTGCCGTATAGAATAATTCTCCCGCGCAGCCAGTGATACCAGTAACTCACGTCGGCTTTGGCTGGCATTACTGGGTGGAATAACCGGTAATGGCCCATCGAGATCGTGACCGGAAAGATCGATGCCCCCCAATTGAACCTGCAATAATGCCAACCCGACCCGATCATCAATCAACGCCTGGAGTTGCTCAAACTTGTCCTGCGCTTCCTGCTGGCTACGGCCGACGAAGGGGAACATGCCCGTCATCACCAAAGGTAGCTGGGCGCGCCCAGCTTGTTGTGCCCTTTGTTTAACATCCTGGTAAAACATTCTAGCGGTTTGTAATTCATGCTGTGCCGAAAATATGACCTCACTGGTACGCGCCGCCAAGCTACGCCCGGCCTCGGATGCGCCAGCCTGTACGATCACTGGAGCACCACCAGGGCAAGCAGGTACGTTTAAAGGTCCCTTAACCTGGAAAAAATCCCCCTGGTGATTCAGTGGGCGCATTTTTGCCACGTCAAAAAACACCCCGCTTTGTTTGTCGAAACAAAAGGCATCATGGTCCCAGCTGCGCCACAATCCGGCCACAACATCAACAAACTCTTCTGCACGCAGGTAACGACGATCATGTTCTGGATGACTATCCAGACCAAAATTATCGGCTTCAAATGGGTTTTGAGAAGTCACCAGATTCCACCCCGCTCGTCCCTGGCTAAGATGGGCCAAAGAGGCAAATTGACGAGCTAGATTATAAGGATGGTGATAGGTGGTCGTTGCCGACGCAATCAAACCGATACGTTCCGTGCACGCACTCAATGCTGACAGCAAGGTTAACGGTTCAAACTGCCCCACGTAGCGATGTGCCCCACGGCTCAATTCTGCCCAGTCATCCCCTTTTACAGCCAGACTATCGGCAAGAAAAATGAAATCAAATGCCGCACTTTCCGCCATACGGGCAAACTCGGCGCAGTGCTGAAAATTGATACCTGCATTAGCCTGAACACTGGCATGTCGCCAAGCTGCAATATGGTAGCCGGTGGGATACCAGAAAGCCCCCAGTTTCATCATCGTATGGTGCTCAATCATCCTGCTTCTCCTCTAATATTACGCCAGGGCGCAATGCCTCCCTTGTCAGATAAGCCTGTAATTGTTCAACTTCCTCATCACTGAACAGGCCACAAACACCGAGCAGAAACGTGCCTGCTGGCGAGGTTAGCATCAGGAATTTTTTGTAACGTGTCAGGCCGATCGCTGCGCAACGTTGATCAATCAGTATCGCATTGACAGTCATGCCCCAACGTAATGCGCAGCGTATGGCCCAGGGACGATCCAGCAAACTGAGGACATTGAGTTGCCAACTCCCCTCTTCACAGGCCCGATCAATGGCCTCGCGAGCACGTTGCTGCCACAAGAGCGATGTCGCTCCACTATCGCCGTGAATATTTCGCGCCAGATGCTGCAACAGCAGTGGAGGGGATTGCTGGTAGCGGTGAAACCCTGCCAGCAGTTTTTCCACCTGCGGCAACAACCGTGCTTTCGCAAGCTCATCAAACAGTGCCTGCGGAGCTATGCCAGCCCCCATAAACAGGCAATGACCGTCATACAGATCGCGTAGCATGCACTCAGGACGTGTTGCCAATTCCATAAAGAAAACTTTCAGCATCGTGTTCACATCTGGCACACACAATGGTATCCCGGAAAATTGCTGTTGCACCGCATAAGGTTCCAGTTCATCCCAATCAATCAGGTGGTATTGGTCAACCGCAAACTGCCCAATGTGTAATTCCACTCCACCATCCTCCAGGCCTTGTTCGAAAATGAAACGAGCAATACCACACCATTGCGCAGTATCGGGGTGCTGATAGAAACGAGCCATAAAAGGGAGAGAAAAACCGCGGCGAAAGAGCTGCGTGGCAAAACGGCAAAACGCCGGGAAATCCCGGACGACAATGTCCAGATCCTTGGCAAAACGCTCGATGCGTTCCGGGTACAGTAGCTCGTGACCAAATCCTTTCATCAACATGGCACGAGGTTCATTGCTGTCAAACTGCAAAGCTCGGATTGCCTCTAGCCAGCTATTCCGTTCGCGCCGATGCGCCGCAAGGATCTCCGATAGTGCTGGCGTCAATGGTTGATCGCTGACATTGTGATAATAATCGGCCACCAGCGGCAGAATTTTGTGCCGTACCGCTGCCTCCAAGCATAGTTGCCACTGTTCTTGTGACAGCGTATTGCTCAGCACCTCCGCTTGAGAGCGATCAAATAAAAAAATCGTTAATAGCTTATCGGTATCCATCGGTTCCCTCGCTATCGGAATAAGATGTCATGCAATGTTGTAAACGAGCCATTCTTGCTGGTAATAATGGGACGCTCAGACGTAGCAAAGTGATCGCTGCATCTCCTCCCCGCCAGCAGAGATGATGCTTTCCTTTGACGCCTCTTGCTTCCAACGCTTCCCCCATTTCCGGCCCAAGAAACCAGTAAGGCAGGGCGCTACTGGCCGCGACCAAGGGCTGAGCATCAAATAGTTCGAGAACTTGCCGTTTATGGCGGGTAATCTGTGCTCGCAACTCGGCGGTGGAATCACCTAGCGCCAAAATGTTGGCGGCGATACGCAGCGACAATGAAGCATTGAGCAACGGTGGCAACGTCTGGCGCACCCGGGCCTGCAGCTCACTGGCGCACAGGCATAACCCCACGCGTAATCCCCCAAGCCCCCAGCCTTTTGACATCCCGCGCAGTACAATAAGATTGGGCATCTCACCAAGCAGAGTCACCGCGCTATAAGTCGGCGAACAATAATTGGCATTAGATTCATCGATCAACAGCAACATACCGCGCTGCGCCAATCTCTGGCACAGTTGCCGCAGTTTCACGAGATCGCCATAGTCATCATTCAGCAGCCCCGGACGCTCCAGAAACAACATATCAGCCCCAACGGCACACATTGCGGTACCAATGTCCTGCTCGCTTCCTGGCGCCATGTGATAAGGCTCCCGTCCTGCCTGACGCAGATACCAGGGATAATCCGGGTAAACATCACCGATAATCGCCACACGTCGCCCTTGCGATAAATATGCCAACGCGGCCAATAACGAAATGACCCCCGCACCACAAGACAGAGAAAAATCATCATGTGCCAGAGAAAAAAAATGTTTTACCGCCTGGCGTAACGTCATATCTCCCCAAGGATCGGTGACGGCATAGCGGTAGATCTCGGGTAGCCCTGTCTCAGTTTCCAAGTGCAAAGTCTGTTGGATGACAGCACTGATATCCGGCTGGATAAATGGCCGTTCATCCTGGGTCCAGGAGAGATTCAGTATTGTTGGCGTATCGTCCAGCGCGACCATGCTCTGATAGGAATCAATGGCTCTGGCAATCATAAGTCCTCCCATACCGCATAGGGGACTGACATTTCCTGAGCCTGCAGTGAGCCATGTTCATAGCGGTAGGAGGGGGGGGAGATAAAACGGTTCTGTTGCGCAATCAATAACAGGTTACCCATACGCGATGAACCTGAAGTTGAAAACAGGGATGTTCGCGGCATCACCAAGGCGATATCGCCAATAGCGCTGGCCAAACGTTGCTGCATCGCAGCTTCATGTTCCTGCTCAACATAAAACCAGCGTGTGCGTCCAGCGCCCCCCATCGTTGCGCCAAATTCACCACAAATCTGCTCTATCGACCGGGCAATGTCAGAATCATGCTGTGTCGGCACCAAGCCATGATCGGCATAGGCAATCACATCACACCCCTGCGCCACCAAACGCTCAGCCAAGGATGCTAACCCACAGAGGAATGCCTCTACCCGGTCGTCATAACCGTTAAGGTGAATATATTGATCGACGTCGATAAAACACCATAACAGGGTCGGTGCCGCACCGTTCAGTCTCTGCCCGACCGCGCCTTCCAGGCGCGCGATCATCTGTGCTGGCGGCACCAACGGCTGGTCCGTATAAAAAGCATGATTATCAACATGTGCAACGCCCGTCAGCAGCGCTCGCGTCCAGCTTCCCTGGATGGGCAACAGATCGCCGGCTATCGCCTGTGGGGTGAACCCATAGCGGTAACAATCGGTAAACAGATTAGCCGTGGGAGGCGTGATGGCATCCCCCTGATAATCACAGATGTTGATCAACGTTGCCTGCGCCGGATCAGGCCGAAACACGACGCCGGGAACACCATGCTGTTCTATGCTCTGCCCCGTCAAACTACTCAACCAGCAGCTTGCCGAGGTTGAAGGAAATATCGCCTGCCATGGTTCCTGATGGGCATAACGCCAGCACCCCTGTGCCAACTCGGAATAAATACCGTCGACAGCGAAGATCACTTGATGGCGTGGCTGCTTTTGCCGCTGTTGATAAGCCATACGTGCCGCAATACGTTTGCGAAATTGACGCAAGCTATTTACACTGTTTTCAATTGGTAACGTCATACCAAGGCGTCCCCTCAGCTTGCTTCACCGACTCTCTCAACGCCTGCAGTATTTGAGCTGCCCACCGATGGGCCACATTTAGCACCGCGCTGTTGGCTCGAGGACGAGCCGCAACGTTCTGAAAGAAACAGACCCCTTCGACAGGAGCACCAAGAAATGTCAGACGGGTTTCAATAGTGTTATCCAGGGTTCGTGGATGGAATGCTTCAGTCAGCATCAACCCCCCCGGAATAAACCGCTCTCCCTCCGGATCACGGTTTTCCCATAGTTGGATCAGTCCTTCGCGCAACATTGAAGGATAGAGTGGACTCTGCTGATAACGAGCGTCAAACGGGTGCAGACGAGCACAAGCTAAATGATCGATCTTCAGCCGTTGCCCACGGCCATGCAGTATGAAACCCTTTCCGGAACGCGCAGAACTAATGTGTACACCAACTGGGGCCAGCACGACTAGCCCCTGGCGAATAAGGGCCGCCATTTTCTGCATCGCTTCAACACCCGCACCATTTGACAAACGGTTGTAATAAGACATCCATAACGTCGAAAATTCGCGTTGAGAGGCGGGTGTTAAGCCACCAAAATCGGTGACAGCAGAAAATACGGCGCGTAAATCACGCCAAACACCATCACAGGCAGCCTTCAATGGATTAAATCGGTTACCTTGACGTGCCGCCGCCAGATCTAACTCTAACCAGCGTAGTACCTGGTGCTGCCGTTGCGACACGCTCCCTGTTGGCTGGCCGGTGAAAGGTTCGAAAATACACAGCCAGTCAAACCGATGTTCAGCCAGGTAGGGCGAGTGCCCCCATTTCACCTGTTGCGGCGGTAACGCACGGAATGCCGTCACTACCTGCTCAGCAGGCAGCTCCTGGTCAGTCAATGTCCGGTAAAAAGCCGTGGCCAGGCGCATCAGTGCAGGATCGTCGCTGTCTTGCCTGGCGCAAAACCTCTGAAACTCTACAACTGCCTGGTCAAATAACTGCTGGGCGGGTTGTAGTAACCGCTCAATATCCCGTTCAACTTGATGGGGGACGGTGGACAGGAATGATAGATATGCAGGGGTCACGGCCTCGATCAACCTCTGGCCCCAATCTTCGCCTAATAAAGTGCGGTAATAAACCAACGCCATCTCCAGCACCACCAGTGGAAATACATCACGCCGGAAATCGAGTTGCCGCTGGCAAGAACCGTCAGACAAGGTAGCGCTGCGCCCATGGTTCTTGCGCAGTAGCGTAATCGCGGACTCACTAAAAAACTGGGGCTGATGAAAGTGTTCCGGCAAGACTTTGGCATTAACCGGGCGGACAGAATACATTTTTCCACTTGGGCTAATTGCCTGGATCTGGGCGGGTTCATTACCACTGTGTAGATAACGCAGCTCACCATCATCGCCAGCAACAAAGCGGCCGCCGCGTCCTTCGGTCAGGTACAAACAGATATCAATAGCCGTCAGCCCCATACCAAGCAGCCCTATTCGACTGCCAGCATCGACAGTTTGCAGGCTGAATCGCTGTTCCAGTGGATAGGGATAGGAAATATACCGACTGTTGCGTGCGTAGCGTGCTTCATCCGTCCCTGGCCTAGGACGGCAAGGAGTATGGCCAGTAACGAATAAAACATGATCGGCCAGCAAGGCGTCCTGGTTGCTGGCAAACGACATTTTGAAACCGGAATAGTGACGGCGTACATAAGTCACTTCGTCATGATGCGCGATAACCTCGACTCCGGGTAATTGATTGAGCAGTTCGGCGTAAAGATTAAAATGATCGCGTAATGCCAAGCCATGCAGATATCGGTGTGGCACATCATGTGCGGCAAGATTGAAACGCTCATCTCCCGTTTGCTGATAACGTTGTTGACACCATTGATGAAAAGTCAATCTTAGCGGCAGAGGCAGCAGTACCGAGGCAGCCTGGACGGACTCATCCGCCGCAAAGGCTATTTGATCAACGCACCGGTTGAGATAACTGCTCGATGGCTGCTCATCACTATGTGCGACGCCAGCGCCTGCCCTGCCATGCGACTCAAACACATGGATGTGCAATGAGCCTGAAACCGGTTCTCTGCGTAGCAAAGCCAATAAGCGTTCCAGGGCATAAACCGATCTCGGGCCACCACCCACTATCGCCACCACATAGTTATTCACCGGTTATCTCCTGCCTGCGCTATTCAGCTTTTCGGTTTTTTGTGCCAATGCAGACCTTGGATAGTCATGGCATCGTTATCGTTGGCAACATCGAGCAGAGATTGAGCCCAAAGACGCAGGCGTTTACGGTTATCCCCTTTCTTAAAGTTGAGCATGAAATCCATGTCTTGATAGTCTTTGAATTTCTCGCCAAAGAATGCCGGGAACGAAGAATAATGCACGGTAATAGCATCCATGCCGGTCTGTTTGGCTATGTCGAGGAACTCCGGTTTCATATAGCCGGCGATGCTGATACGACCATGACTCAACGTTTGGCGTAGCGATTTCAGCATACCAATCAGAGCAGGATGGTTGTGGCGATCGTAGCCGCTACCCCGGCTGGCACCAATGGTCAGACTGCTGAGATCGTTCATCCCCACCAGAAAATGTTCAATGCCAAGTTTCTCGATGTCCGATGCGTGCCAAAACGCCGCTGGTGTTTCCATCATGCAGGAAATTTTGTTAGGGAAAGCAAAGCGGCGGGCATAATCCATGCCGAACTCTATTTCAGCCATCTCACAAACGTAGGGAAAGATGATATGCAAATTCGGGTGTTGTTTTGCCAACTGGGTAATGACATCGAATTCAATTTCGAAAGTATTGGTCAATTCCATCGCCCTGCGCATACCGCGCAAACCAATGGTTGGAAACTCTTCCAACACATATTCGTCATATCCTTCCAGCATGTTGATTTCATTGGCTGGCGCATCAATAAAGCGATACCAAACGTCCTTGTCTGGAAACACCTTTAACACGTTCTCGATATAATCAATCATCAATTGGCGCCCATCCGGGGCGGTAAGATACTTGCCCGCGCGACGGAAAATATACTCGCCACGCAGCAACCCAATCGCAGAGACCTCCTGATAAATACGTGGATCAATCAGCTCGCCACTTAAAGAGACTTCAATCTCCATGACATTGTCCTCACTCAATAAAATTAGCTATTTTTAACCGGTAGAAAGGCGGCACCCGCCGATGGAGCGGCTAAATAACGCTCCACCCCGGCACATAGGGCTTGGAAAACCTGTTCAGGGGGCTGACGGCCATCAACCCTGGTCCAATCCTGTTCGCGAGCATGGCGTGACAAAATGGAATAAACCTTGTTCATCTGTTCGAGGAAACGTTCATCACTGCATTCAAGTTGGTTACCACACTCGTAAGGCGCGTGCGTATCACCGTTGTCACGCCGCCAAGCGATAATCACGTTAGGTTCAACATCGAGAAACAACGTAAGATCGGGGGACGGGAAAGGAGCAATCAGCTGCGATAGCCAAGTCTCGCTCAACCCCAGAGCCATTTCCGTCGCGACGTGTTTTTGCCAACCACCATCAAGCAACACGATTTCATCCGCGGCTGGCGGCTGGTGGCAAAGCTGGATGGCGAAAAGGTTAAACAGAAAAAGTGCCCGGCTCTCACCACGCATTTCAGGCAATATTTCATACATCAAGGTACGGTAGCTACACCCAAAATACCGAGCTTCAGGGTACTTTTCAGCTTGCAGGGCATCACGTTTGGCTAGTGTACGCACCGGCAATCCTGTCGTTTTCTCCAACCAGGGGATCAGCCATTTTAACTGCGTTGATTTTCCTGCCCCGTCACATCCGAGAAGATTGATCAGCATGGCGGATCCTGTACAAAGAGACGAAACTCCCCTACTGCAAGGCGGCAGGGGGCCATTGCATTACTCGACAGAACGTAATATTTCCTCAGATTGTTCATCCAGGCTTTGCCCACATGAATCCTTGAGCATTTTCTGGAATTTATGGCGCAATGCCAACGGCACCATACGCTCGACATAAAACCCCAGTTGTTCGTCAAGCTGGTATTCAACCGGATCCTTGGCGGCCAGTTCCGACAACCCGCGCGCCATCTGCTCAGGGAAACCCGGATAGCTGGATTGCAGGGTATAAATCACGCTGTAATAGAGATTACGGCCCAGAGAGAAACACGGATAACGTGCCTCATAGTTGTCTAAAGAGTATTTAGGGAAACAACCATCGATAATACGTTTCGGGCACATCCATAATGGCATGACCAACGTCATATCACCGATCTTGCGTGCCGGGCTGGAAGCAGGTTTCAAGCCTGTTGAAATACGGAACAGGTTCTCGCACAAGACATCTTCCAGATTAAGCCCCGTGCTAATGAAGCGGGTGCCCAGTTCGCGGGCATAACGTGTCAATGAGAGGCGAATCAATAACGTGCCAAGAAACTCGAAGTCATCCCCCGCAAAGGTGCGCTCAAAACGGTCGATCAGACTTTCGCCGTCTGCTGGAATACCGAGCAGAGATTTGACCTCGTCCTCTTTGATAATTTTCAAGTCCAACTGATAGTTACGGCACAGCTCCACGGCACGTGGCACACCTTTATCCCAATCAGGGATACCCATAATGATCACCGGGTGGACATTGACGTAGTCACGAATCAGGCTCAGGCCGTGCAATAGTGAGTTACTGTCGCCACCACCGCTAACCCCCACAACCAGATCGGCCCCTTGAGGCAAATGCTGTTTGATGGTTTCTGCCACCCGTGCAGCGATAATATCGCAGCACTCATCAGGTGATAGTTTTTTGAGGTAGCTCTGCGCGCTGGCATCGCTATTTTTCAGATTCTGATAGATATACTCTGTTGACTCTGAGTTCTGATCGGTACTGTTAACAATTTGGAATTTCTCTGGGGAGAATTTGAAGGGGTTTACATTACGGTTAAAATAAAGCAGAAGCTGGTCAGCATCAAACTCTGCCATGGTTTTTTCCAACCCGGAACATAAATGCATAGCCTCTTCGCCGTCACGGCGCTGATAAATAGAGACCGCAGACCAGGGCACGTTATTTCTGCCTAAAACATCAATCAGGCGCTCATCAGGGCGACTGGAAAGTAACTGACGGCCATGCGCGGTCACGACGGCAATTTCAGGGCCCACAGAATTTAACGTTGACTTTGCAGACATAGCTTCACCTTAGGATTCATCCTGATTTTTATAAATTATAAAATCTCACCGTTCATTGAGATAAGGCCACATAGGGTATGTGGCCCTAAAGTGGTTATTGCGCGCCAGTCTCGCAGCTCGCACCACAAATGGTTTCAATACCATGACGTGAAGCGGGAATAAATGCACGCTCAGCACGCATTGATTCCAGTTCACTAACAGAAATGTCAGCATACTTTACATCAGCGCTATTGCTGATTAGGTTAATGATTTCATTCTTCAAATTGAAGTTACTGCTTGGGTTTTGTTTAAGTGCATTTTTCATACTTACATCCTCAATAAAAATTGATATTCGCTAAGTATATTACATGTGAAAAACTCAAATAAAACGACATGCAACCAAGCCAGTTTTAAAGCACTTGGAATTTTTGTCAAACCACCCTCCATAATAAAAATCGCTTCACAAAGGCTTACCCCACTTAAAAACAAAAAAGATAAACACCTGTTATAAAAGGATAAAACACGCACAATAAAATGGACGAAATATAAAATAATTATTTTTCAATTAGATACAATCAAGAATGCAAAATGAGAACAAAAACCGTCGTATTAAGACAGGCAACCTATTGAATAAAAAGCATTAACTCTCGTTATATAGGTAAATTCCCGCATTATTTTTTAATTATGTAATGAATAAAAAATAAACTTTATATTCCAAAAAAGTATAAAAATAGTTAAGATAATGTTAAGTTTGGATATTTGAATAATTTCAAACTTAAATTATTAACCTGAAAAATCATATCCAAACTTTAAGGTAATTATTTTTTATATCTTAAAATCAATATGTTATAAAAAAATCAATGCGCAATACTTTGTTTTTATTTAACTTTAACACTTAAGTTTATCAAAACAATTTCGCAACTTTTCATTGACAGAACATGACACTGTGATAAGACTCTATCCGTTGCCAATTTTTTATCCTGAAAGATTGCGCAGCAATCCCGAAAATAGATAATCACTTTAATGGAGAAATTTACATGAAAGCGAAAAAATTGAAGAAAGTACGCCGCGCCAACGCAGCTCTGTAATCGTGGTAGGTTCAATGGTGCATGCGCATGCACCATTGAACCTTACAACCTTGCTTCCATTAATCCTAACTCCATTCAAAGGTATCTTCGATGATTTCTTTACCTGACTATGTTCATATAAAAGAAAACAAAAGGGATCGAGTCCTTCAGCTGTCAGTTTTCTTGCAAACTCATGAGCTTATTTTCGACGATGATGAAAAGTATCGCAATGCAGTTACTCAACTGAATAAATTGATAACAGGACCTGTTCAACTAACTCAGGCTTGCAATCAAGAAAACGCTCAGTTCTATGAGTACCTACTCGAAAACAACCTGGCTTTTGAACTCCCTGAACAAGATATCACGACCAATGATACAGGTTGTTCTGGCAGTGAGTTCTACAACCGTTTATACAACTTGGTCAATAATCAATGGCTACTCCAACGGGGTGAAACACCACTGGCACAAGCCATGTTGGAACCCGAAAAACATCGCATCCTCTTGCTCGGTTGGACATTGGAATACTTTCACGTCACCCGACTAGCCGTCTCTTCTCTGATTGGTTTCCTAGCCGATCCACTGCCAGCTGCACTCCAGCAGTTAGCACAAGAATTTGTAAAGGAAGAATTGTTTCACGAACGTATTATGGCCAAGGCATTTAGCGATACGCCTTGGCAGGAGAAGCAACTGTATGCTTCATCTCCCCTGCCTTCTACTTTGGCCTATATGGATTTTCTGAAGGATATGGCACTTCGCAGACCTCATTCATTCTTCGCCAGCCTGTTCTTCTATGAAGGCGATGATGATGATCTGATGGCGTTCTCTGAGTGCATTCCCGATACTCCAGAGTTTCACAAAATCCGTGATAGTCATCTCAGCCATGCCCGCATCAATATGCAAGGAGAACATGCTGATTTCACTCAGCACTATTTCAATTTGATCCCCTTATTATCTCATCAGCAACAGCAGGAGATAGTGGACGATATGGCTTACCTCTGCTTCCTCTACTATGACATGCAAGATGAAATCTTTGCCTGCTATCAACATGAAGATGACTTGGAGAAGCGCCTATGTGCCAATCAATGATGTTTAAACTGGTCAGTATGGGCGTAGCCATCAGTGGGGAGCCTTTGGTTGATCTGCGCAACCTTTGGAAAAAAATGACGTTGCAGGAAGGCATTAAGGACGAACTCAGCCATCCACAGCGCGCCTTGGTCACTCGCGGACGTATTCTGATGCTGGAAGGGCAGGAACGCTTTTTTTCCTTTTTACTGTCATGTAGCAAGCATGTGCCAGCCACGCCGCTCAGCAGGGAACTCACTGAACTGCTCTGTACCACACCCTTGCCGATCTATCTGGAGGATCAAGCATTTATCCGTCATTTTTATCGGATGGAGCCGGCATAATGACGCTACTTTTACTCATTACCGCCCTCAAAGCCATCGCTGAGAAAATTATCTACTTCGTGCTGCCGCTTTGGGCGTTCCAATTAACACAGTCAAACGATCTGATGAGCCATGTACGGTTGTTTGAATATCTTCCCTTTCTGGTCCTGGGCTTTATTATTGGTACCCTCGTCGATCGTATTGGTAGCCGAAAAGGTTTTATCGGCGGAACCCTAGGGCAAATAGTCGTGGTCATGCTGTTGGCATTGAATGGTGTCAGCTCGCAACATCTGCTATTTTTATTGGTATTCATGCTCATGGGAATGACCTATTTTGCCAACAATTCTCTGATCGTCCAATCAAAAGTAGCGTTACCAGAAAATCGACTCATTATATATAACAAATACAATAACATGGTGACCAATGTCTTCGACAGTGCTGGTCCAGCCATTATCGGCGGTATGTTGTTATTACTCACTTACACGCAAACACTGAGTTTATCCTATGCCTTGCTGTTTATTGCCTTATTACTGAGCGTGTTCAGTTTTCGCCGCACCCCGCCAGCGGAAAACAAACCCTTTATTCCCGATATCATTTACGGTTTCAAGGCGCTGTATGGATTACGTAATTTATGGATCCTGTCTTGGTGGACATCGTTTGCCAACGCGATTGTCGTCGTTTCTGAAATTGCCGTGATGTATTACGCCAAATCGCAGCTCAACCTTTCTGATTTTCAAGTCGGCCTATTATTTGCCGCGGGGGGTATCGGCGCAATCATGGGTTCCTGGTGTTCCGATCGGGTTGAAAAACGCGTTGGCGTGATCCAGGTACTGGTCTATTCCATCCCACTCATTGGTCTGGCCTATGTACTGATCAGCATACATCTCAATATCGTAACGCTAGGCATCCTGCTGTTCTGCGAATCCTTTTTGTTCTCCATCTATATCGTCTGTGTCCGTACTTACAGACTGGTGGTGGCTCCAGCGAAAGATCTGGGCAAAATCAATGGCATTACTGGCAGTATTTTCAAAATGTTTATCCCTTTCTCTCTGGCCGCTTATGGAGCCTGGGGAAATACGATAACGACCAACGAAGTGCTGCGCATCATGGGAGGATTGTTCCTGATCGGCTCTATCCTGCTATCAGCATCCAATATGTTGAAAATGAAAGAAAAGCTTTCAGATAACTACTGATATTGGGGGATGCGTATGTTCACTGCCCAACAGGTGGCCTGGGTGCTGCAACACAGCAGCACCTCACGCCTTATGCAACCCATTGATGCTCTTGGAAAGTTTGACCGTTATCAAGCGTCACTAGGCATTGAACAAGCGGCAAAATGGGTCGCGGAGGCGGCACAGCAACGGGACTTGCGACAGGTAGAAACGCTACATTTTCCTGCTGATGGCAAACAACATTGGTGGCACTTTACTGCTCCACTGGCTTGGACCCCACTACAAGCCTGGTTGCACGTACCGGCAGCCGATAATTTGTTGATTGACCATCAACAGCACGCGTTTGCCATTGCCACATATTCCTGTGCCGTAAACCAGCAGCACTTCACACTGGCGACGCCCGAAGAAAGCGAATGGCAAGGCAAGGTCCTGGTCATTCCCAGCGAGCAATATCGCCAACAAGATTGGCCATTGCTCCTGGCTCAGGCGGGGGCTGCTGGTTTTATCACCGATGCCCCTGCCTGCCACGATCGGCAAACAAACGTTAGTTTCCGTGGCCGAATTGAACTACCTCCGGGCAGCTCCCTGTTTGCTTTTAGCGCTACGCCAGAAGAAATGAGGCATTTGGAAACAGCGGCCCGCCGCCATTGCTGCGCGCAAGCAGAAATCTGCCTGGATCACACCGCCGCCATGCCAGTGGTGACGGCTTGCCTGCCTGGGTGCGATACCACGCATGAAATATGGCTAACCGCCCACCTTTGCCATTCGCGAGCGGGTGCCAACGACAACGCATCAGGGATCAGTGCCCTGTTGGAAACGGCAGCACTCATCAGCCAACTACAAAAAAACGATGCCTCGCCACCTCTTCGTTACACTCTTCGATTCATCTGGGGGCCTGAGTTCCTGGGTGTGGCTGCATTGCAACATCATTATCGTCACCGCCCTGCACCACTCGCGGTAATCAATCTCGATATGGTCGGAGAAAATCAAACTCTGTGCTGCTCACCACTTTGTATCGAACACCCTCCTCAGCGCCTGTCCTCATCTTTGGGCTTACTTGCTGAAGAGTGTGCCGCCGAGGCTTTTTTACAGACTGCGGATAGTGGCGGGAAATGGCTCAGTATTCCTTTCCACGGATTTTCCGACCATGCGCTGTTTATGAATCACAGCGATCACAGTCGCAATAGCCCAGCAATCCAAATCTGTCATATCGGCGATCGCTTCAACCACACTGCTGGCGATACTTCGGACAAGGTATCACCAGTAGAAATGAAACGTACTCTGGCCATCGTGGTACCGCTGTTGCTGAAACTGCAGCAACAGCGGCCGGAATATATTGCCCCTAAACCACCGGCCACACGGCCTATAGATGATGGCCTCTATGGTCATTGGCCTGGCCCATTGAATTTACGCGGATTGATTCAAGCTCTCCCCCCTGCACTAAGGTATCCATTAGAAAGACACCTGGCGCAAGATAAGCGTTATCTCGCCGCGCTTCATCATTGCGTCTTGAATGCAGATGGCCGTTCCTGGCCGCAAATTGTCGAGGCCACCAATAAAGAACTGGGGTTTATTTTGCCAGCAAACGTAGATGAGAGTTTTCGCAACGCACTGCTTGCATCTTCCTGGTTCACTACTAACGCCAAGCAAGCTGGCATCGATGAGGAGAGATAACCGATGGAAGACGCTGAAATCCTGTTCGAACGTTACATGACGCTGTTAGGGATCGCGGTACCAATACCGTATCGTGCGGGTGCCATACGCTGTACGCACGAAATCCGCGAGGCCGTCGCCCTGCTCGCCGTAGTGAAACATGCCGAGGCGGAACCCGCAAACGGCTTCGATGCGTTGAAAACCGTTGATTGTTATAAGGCGTGCCATGAGTGAATTTCTGCACACTTTGCCCCTGGCCGAGTTGGCCCGGCGCCTGCGCAATAGTCAAATCAGTGCGGTGCAATTAACTGACTATTTTCTGGAACGCATTGCGCGTTTTAACCCGCATATAAAAGCATTTATTCAGGTAGACCCGACGCGGGCACGCCGCGACGCACTGCGTGCCGACGACGAATTGGCTAACGGGCATGACCGGGGACCACTACACGGGATCCCTTACGCACTGAAAGATATTTTCGATGTTGCTGGTGTAGCAACGACCTGTCACTCGAAAATCATGCAGCACCACATTGCGCCACACAGCTGTACAATAGAGAAGAAACTGAAAGCAGGTAGCGGGGTCTATCTCGGCAAACTGGCCACACACGAATTTGCCCTTGGCGGCCCCAGTCTTGAGCTCCCCTTTCCCCCAGCACGTAATCCGTGGAACCCTGCACATTTCACCGGAGCCTCATCATCAGGGGCTGGCGCAGCGATTGCTGCAGGACTGGTTCCAGTAGCCATAGGTTCAGATACTAGTGGTTCCATCCGAGGCCCAGCCTGCATGTGTGGCGTTACCGGTTTCAAACCGACCTTTGGCCTGGTATCCAGATATGGGGTATTTCCTCTCTCATGGTCGCTCGATCACTGTGGCCCACTAACACGCTATGCTGCCGACTGCGCATACGTCATGCAAGTCATCGCAGGTCAAGATCCCCATGACCCTACAGGTTGTAATGTCACCTTTGATTTTGTTAATCCACCCGCGATCAACTGGCGTAATTTCCGCGTCGCTTGGCCGCGCCACCTATTGACGGACAGCCCATATACACACCCGGAATTACTCGCAGCAATGGATAATAGCGTGGCGTTACTGCGCGATGCCGGTGCCACCGTTGAAGAAATTCAATTTAAGGATTACCACTTATTCAACGCCTGCGGCAGGATCATCATGACTGCCGAATCCTTTGCTATTCACCAGCAAAGTCTGCGCGAAAGGCCGGAGGATTTCGGGCGGTTCACCTATCAACGCGTGCTACCTGGCGCGACAATTTCAGCAGCAGAGCTATTGGATGCACAACGCTTACGCAGCGAACTGACAGGATGGCTGAACACCCGCATATTCCCACATTATCAGTTGCTGATATTCCCCAGTACGCTACGGCCGGCACCTGCCTTCAGCGAGTTTGGCACCGATTGGCCACCACCAGCCAACGTGGTACCCACGCAAACCATTCCGTTTAACGTTACCGGTAACCCTGCGTTAAATCTCCCCATTGGCCTGGCCTCTTGCGGTTTGCCCTTGGGAATGCAACTGGTTGGCCCGTTGTTTGATGATAGAACCCTGCTTGCTACCGGCAGTGCATTGGAAACATTACTCACCATGCCGATACTGGCGGAAAGCAGCTTGATCAACGATGCGGCCACTTATCATCCAGCATGAAGCGAGAATCGCGTTTCGCAACGCATTAGGCCCTGAGCCAACACGTCATCGTATGGACCGGTCTCCAATAAAAATCGCACAAGGCTAAGGAAATACTGTACGTAGGGGACACCACTCCACACAAATAGCGGCGATTTGCATAATAGCCAGTCAGCCTCTTTTCGCGTATGGCAATAGACAGGGTTTTGTTTCACCGCTTGATGAAGAGCGGCCTTACTCCCCATCACGGGGACCAGCAGGGGGAAAAGAGCAAACACTGACTGTTTGATCGCCTCAAGAGCCCAAGCTCGAGTACTGAGATTAGGAGTAAGCCGTGAACATAATGTCCATTCTTCACGGAAAGCGGGCAATTCCGTATCCCAGAAAGGCAGGCCATAATCACCGGCAGGATGTTCCGCGACCAAATGATGACGGCAGTGCCCAAGTTCATGACTCAGCTCAAGAGCCTCATTGGCGGTCAAATGGCGCAGATCGTTCGCTCGAAGGCTGAGCGCGGCACTACGAGTGTCACCTTCCCACTGCAAATCGGCAAAGCTATCATCACCGACTTGCACCTCCACCTGCATTCCATCAATACTGACAATCGCTTGGTTTTTACTGCAACGAATGCATGCGACGGCCAGTACATCACAAACCTTCGCTAGCGAGGTTGCCCCCGTCAGGCAAGGCTGAAGAAACTCATGGCGCATAAAATGCGGCTGTGCGGGATCGAAATTCAGATCGTGCCACTCCAGCCCCATCGCAATATGCCTCGTCAACGAAATAATATCTGCTGCCAGCCCCTGCCGATCAACCCGAATACCAAAATAGGCAAGTCGGCGAGCGCTTTCGGCATACAGGGGGTCAATACATGGAGCTACCCGATCTCTTGACGCTGTATCGTAAGCATCTAGCGCATCCAGGTATCGATCCTCAAGCGGATCTTCCCGTACATTAGCCATAACATAAAGCCAGGAAAGACGCTGTGGCAGAGCAATATCTCCAGCCGTCGCCCTCAGTGTTTCCTCATCTATCGTTTCACTAAATAGTTGTTCAACCTGAGCTCTATTGATATCCATAACGTTCCATGCTGAGTGTCAAATGCCAAAATAAGGTCGTGCTCAACCGCCGCGTTCGGCTAACCGGCGCCGCACGATAACCTCTTTACAGCTTAGCACTACGGCTTGAAAGTGCATGGACCAACATGGGAATTGGCGAGGGTCCTGAATCAAACCACGTTACGCCAAATGCAAACCACAAGGTAGATCGGCTAGTTGCCGCTGAGCCGTCTCTGGCAAGGCCTTGTCGGTGACAATATCCGTCAGGCTGGCAAGCGGGGTCACACAGAGACATCGTATTTACTGCTATCTGCCAGCAGCACCCGCTGGCGGGCATTAGCCATCAGATCCTGCTTCAGGCCCGCCTTCTCTTCGGTGGGCGTGGTAATACCTTTCTCAATGCTCCACGAGTTACAGCTGACAAACGCAATATCCGGGTAGATCCCACGCAGCATCCTGCGCCCGTCTGGATAATCAGTAGTTGAGCATAAACGAGCGGTAGGCTTTCAGCACCGTCAGAAAGTCTTCGATGCCACATAAAGAGAGGCTCTCTTCGTCGTAGTAGTTCATCCCCTCTTCCATTTCGTCGCCTTCGAACTCCAACTGGTTGGCGCGGATCATCACCTCTTCACCGTCCATCAGCAACGTGTATTCGTGGCCTTCCAACTGCCATTGACGCTCACTGCCCTTGACCCCTGCCGCACCGGCTTCGATACGGTCCAGCAGGTTAAAATCACCGTTGAGCTCTTCGTTAATCCAATGGCCGATGGCCTCATGCCCCATCGAAAATCTGACTACCACCTGACCGGTTACGTCACGCAGAAATTCGTAATCCATAGCATGCCCTCCTGAGCGGTGTATAAGACTGAGTTTAACCTTAAATTCGCAGCTAACTCAGTGAGCGCTCGCAAAGTTGTTCAATAATTCGTGGCGCAATATAACGGTCCGCCCTCCACTTGGGAAGCGGGAAGGCTCTTGGTGCCTGCTATGGACGGGCAATTGTTGTTATCATGACACTTCTTAGCCCTTACCCAAGCCTGAGCCGATGATCGACAGCGAAATCACCCTGAAAAAATTGGAAATCTTTCTGGCGTTTATGGAGAAGGAAAACATCGGCCGAGCCGCAGAACAGCTTGGCTTGAGCAGCGTTAGCGTGCATCGTGCGTTACATACCCTGGAAGAGGGCTTTCGCTGCCCGCTGTTTATTCATAAAGGGCGCAACCTGCTGCCCCTGCCCGCAGCACTTACGCTGGCAGAATACGCACGCGATATCGTGGATCTCACCTACAAAGGTATCGAAGAAACTCGGTTGAAGGCGGGGTTTGGCCAGCAACGCATGCGTATCGGCACGCTCTACTCACTGACGCTGGAAACCATTCCACGGTTGATCATGGGGCTGAAGGTGCGCCGCCCGGCCATGGAGATCAGCCTGACGATGGGATCGAATGAGGATCTGCTGGCCCAGTTGGAGAACCAATTGCTGGATGCCATCCTGATTTCGGTTTCCGACAGCCAAATCGATCCGCTGCGCTTTGAGATCCTGCCGCTGTTTGAGGATGATATCTATCTTGCCGCACCGGCAGCCTCGGCGCTAAACAGCGATGGCACGGCAGACTTGCAAGACTTTCGCAGCCAGAAGTTTGTCTCCCTGACCGAAGGCTTCGCCACCTACCACGGCTTTAGCGAAGCGTTTCAGATTGCCGGTTTTGAACCGGAAATCGTCACCCGGGTGAATGATATTTTCTCAATGCTCAGCCTGGTGCAGGCCGGGGTGGGCTACACGCTGGTGCCTGGGCGGATGAAGAAGATGTATGAACACACGTTGAAATTACTGCCGCTGTGCGAACAGTACCAGATGCGCCAAACCATCGCGCTGGTGTTCAATCGTAACCAGCAGCAGGATCCGAACCTGCTGGCATTGACGGCGGAAGGCCGCATGTACGCTCGCGGTGAAGGGCCGGTTTAATCGCGCCGATATTTGGCGACAATGCCGCAGACCGCGTTCAGGCCCAGTTGGCAGCGGGACAGCGCTTCCCCCTGCTCCATCACTTTTTTGGTCAAGCCGGTTAATACCGCGCCCGGCGGCATTTCGATCGCCAGACGGACTTCCCGTTCGTAGGCCGCCACCATCGCCTCATGCCAGCGCACGGTGCGGGCCATATTGAAGGCCAGATCGTCAGCAATTCGCTCCGGTTGCCATAACACGCGCCCGGTACTGCCGCTGAGATACGCAACCTGCGGCCGATTGATGGTTACCTGCTTCATAGCCTGCGCCAGCTTTTCCGCCGGTTGTGCCAACAGGGCACAGTGGGAAGGGACACTCACCGCCAAACGCTGGGTTTTCGCCGCACCGGCGGTTTTTGCCAACGCCATGACCTGCGCCATAGCGGCTTCGCTACCCGCGATAACCAATTGGTCTTCGGCATTGATATTGGCCAGATAGGCCGGTAATTCAGCGCTATTGACCTCTGCTATCAGCCTTTCCACCTGCCGCAACGGCAAACCGACAATCGCCGCCAGGCCATATCCCGCAGGGTAAGCCTCCTCCATTAGCTGGCCGCGCAACGCCACCAGCCGGACGGCATCGGGAAATGCCAAGGCCCCGGCGATCACCGCGGCCGGAAAAGCGCCGATGGATAGCCCACTGACAAAATCAGCCTCGACCCCGTGTTGCTGTAATTCCCGCGCGTAAGCCACACCGGCTATCAGCAGGCACAGCTGCACTGCCCGGGTTTTCTGTAAGGCTTCGGCGCTGTCCAACGCCAGTACATCCTGGTCAAGAACAGCGCAGGCCTCGCTTAACAACCGCTGGGTTGTTTCATTGGCCGGCAGTTGGTGCAGCATTTGAGGCACCTGCGGCCCCTGACCGGGAAAGGTAAATAAAATCTTCATCAAGCCTCCTGAGAGCTGGCCCATGGATCCGTCGTCAACAACGGCCCCTCAGCGGTTTTCAGCATCGCTCGCCCATCCCGCAGCCATTCGCTCAGGGCAAAGCCACCGAGCGGTGTTTCTATTTGGGCATCGGCGCGGCAAGGCAGCGTCTGCAACCATTGCGCCAGTCGCTGCAACTCATCAAGGCTGGCAGGCTGCGGGCAGCGAACCAACAGATCCAGATCGCTGTCGGCATGCATCACCGGGATTTCGGTCGCCAGCGCGTAACCGCAGCTGCCGGTCACGCCCCAGACCCACGGCCAAGACCGCTGAGCCAGCATTATGAGCGCCTGCACTGGAGGCTGGGAAACAAAGCTCGAGTGCAACAATGCCAGCGGCTCACTCACCAAAGACTCCGGCGTCACTACGCGCCGGATAGCCTCTGCGCTAACCCAAGCTGCGGCGCGCTGGCTGCGTTTCATCCCCCGGATCCCCACCGGGATCCGCCCGCTATCCTGAACATCGCGCCGTACTACCAACGGTAATGAAGTGCGCCACTGCTGGCCAACCCACTCCGGCAACGCCTGATCGGCACTGAGGGCAGCACGGTCACTAATCCAAATCAGGTCATGCGGGCGAATCATCGGCTTCTCCAGTTACATCCCTGAGGTCAGGGTGATAAACAGCGGTAAGGTAATGATACACAACACGGAACTGATCAGTAACGTGGCTTCGGCATCCGGCGACTGCACGCCAAAACGGTTACCAAAGACGATACCGAAGAAACCGGCAGAAAGGGCGATCATCAAAATAGCGGTAATGGCTACACTGCCGTGCAGGCCCAAGGCCAGCACCAGCCCCCAGGCAATAAACGGTTGGATTAACAGTTTGGTCACGCTCGACAGCAGCACCGGGCCGTTGATCTGCAACTTACGGGCAGACAGGATCACCCCGGTCAGGAACAGAGCCGTCGCCGTGGCCGACAGGCCAAGCGGTTTGATCGCGGCCAGCACCATTTCAGGCATATGCACGCCTACCGCCGACAGCACCACCCCAAGCAGCGGCCCCCAGACGATCGGTTTTTTCACCGAGCGCCACATCAGCACCGGCAACATGCCCAGGCTGGAACCCTGAACCCCGCCGGCCGCACGGGCCTTTTCACGCTCTAGGATCAGCAGGCAGAACGGCGTCATCAGTACCGAACCACAGGCGATAGCCACCGCCACGGACAGCGAGGTTCCCGGCGTTTCCCCCAGCACGCTACCGAGGATCGGCAGGCCAAGCGCGGCATAGTTGGGCAATGCCACGGTGAGCGTCAGCACCGCGGCATCCTGCGGAGACTTATGGAAGATCCCGGTGCAGGTAAAATAGATCGCCGCATAGGTGATCCACATCGCCAGCACCAACACCACGATCAGCGGCGATTGCTCGACGATCCCCGCCCAAGGCGTTTGTACGGTGGCACCGAACAGGGCCGCTGGCAGTGCAAAATCCATCACGAAGATGTTGAGTAATGAAACGTTCTGGTTATCGACCATTTTTGCCTTACCGGCAAAAAAGCCCAGCAGCATAATGACAAAAATCGGCGCCAAGGCATGAATAATTACGTATGTCATAAATCACCTGTTAAAAAGAAAAAATCAGTCAGATCAGGTGCGATGGTATTAGTTATATTGTTATATGCAGGTGAAGCTTTATGCCGGGTCGGAACGCATCATATGCGCCCTCCCGGCGGGTAGTATTTTGTTCCTGAACTCTGACGTAAAAATGGCTAGCGTGGCATTACCACTCTGCGCGCATACGTTCACGCACCAGCGAAGAGCTATGGCGGTTGTCTGCTCCCAGGCGGTTAGTTAATCCAACCCCTTCACGGCGAGTTTTGGCGATCGCCTGGATCAGTGCGTGGCGTACCAGATTAAGTTCCTGCTCACTGGCCTGCAGCGGGTCACGGATATCCAGTAACTGTTCCAGCAGGCCCAGCGAGCTGTAATGCTCGATGTCATAAGCCATCGGTGGAATGGTTGCTGCCAGTTTCTCCAGCGCCTCTACGGAACGTAACGTGATGCGCGCCGCAGACTCTTTGCCCATCGCATGGATCATCACGCCTGCATCGTTGAAGGCGATCAAGCGGTTGGCCTGATAGCCGTGCGCCAGAAACGCGCCAGACATGGCTTTCCCGACGATCAAACCAATCACCGGATGGCCTGCCAGCCGAGCCTTGGCATAAGCCCCAGCTGCACCGGCCAAGGCTTGGTGAATACCAAAGGCCTCTTCCCGGCGCCCGTAGGCCTGGCTCGGCACATCGATCACCGCCACGATGGCGCGCTTTTGTACTTTACCCACGTCAGCCGCGACTGCTTCACTGACTACCTGGGCTAACGTCCAACCTTCCAGCAATCCTACTTCGCCGCGTGCAGCGCGTGGGTAATGGTTATTTGCATCCGGCACCACGGCGATAAAACGCACCGGTTGTCCCTCTAGTTCAGCGTCCGCAACCCGGATCGAGGCGCACTGCCCCTGACGCTGCTCGGCCCCCGCCGTCAGCAAAGAGAACCAATATTCTCCACGGCTTGATGATGACGTACTCATACCCGATCCTCCGCAGCAAACAGTTGAGCAATGACCGCCGAATCCGCCTGCTGGCGGGTGTCGAACTGCGACAGTTTCGGCAAGTAGTAGTGATAATTGTCTGAGCGGTGCTGAACAGGCACGCCGCGTTGCAGACAACCTTTCATCGCCGCCTTGACCGCATGCAGCGCATCCGGGACTTCTTCATCGACAAAGCCGCTGCGATAGCGCACGTCGCCACCGGTCATGCTCCAGATAAAAGGCCGATCGCGGGAATCGTATTCTTCAATACCGGCTTCCTGTTCAATGACCTGTGGGCCGTTTAAGCCCAGGCGCGCTTCACGGGTGACGATTAGATAGCTGCATAAAGCCGCCGCTATCGACATCCCGCCAAAGCAGCCCACAGTACCGGCAATTATACCCACCACCGGGGTGTAGCGGCGCAGATCGACAATCGCCGCATGAATATCCGCGATCGCTGCCAGCCCCAGGTTGGCCTCCTGCAAACGCACGCCACCGGTTTCCAGCAACAAGACTGCCTGAGTCGCAATGCCGTTGCGGTTATCTTCTGCTGCCAGTTCCAGGGCCGCGGCCATCTTGGCACCGGAAACCTCCCCCATGCTGCCACCTTGGAACGCCCCTTCTACCGCCACCACCACTGCCGGTTTACCGTCAATGGTGCCTTTAGCAACCACCATGCCGTCATCGGCCTGGGTGACTATGCCCTGCGGCTCCAGCCAGGGAGAAGTAATACGCTCAAATGGCCCCAACAGCTCACGGAAACTGCCACTGTCCAGCAAATTGCGGGCGCGCTCCCGGGCGCTGAGTTCGATAAAGCTGAGATCATCACGCATGGGCGGCCTCCTCAAATACCTGTTCAATACGCAGCCGAGCCACTCCCGGCGTAGCACCGAAATCGTTAATCTCTAACCGCCCGGCAGGTAAATCGCGCAATGACGCCAAGCGCTCAAACAGGTGCTGCCAGCGCTGCCGGCTACCGTCTACGGAGGTTTTGATTGCCACCGTCAGCGTGCCGTCAGCCGCAGGCTCAAACAGAGCCTCCATGTCACCGGAGCCCACGACGCCGGTTAGTGCCTTACCCGGCAGCGTAATGCTGGCCGGATAACTCAAATCGATATGTTCCATAACATCCTCTGGATTGATTATTCAGCGGGCCGTAGCCCGATCGAGGAACAGAGCCGCAGCCAGTAAATCGGCCGCGCCACCGGGTGAAGCGTTGCTCGCCAATAGCCGTTGCTCCAATTTGGCCAACGCCGCCTGCCCTGCCGGATGTTGATACCCTCCGGCATGCAGTACCTCGGCTGCCCCTTGCTGCATCGCTTTTAGCGCCGTTAACCCACCGCGCGACAGCACGCAGGTATCGCTCAGGGTGGTCATGATGGCCATCAAGGCATCAATCTGCGCGGCTGGCTCACTGGCCCCCTGGTTCCTGCTGTACCACAGCTGCGGTAGCGCACGTTGCATCACATGCGGGAAACCTTGCTGGGCCTCCTCCCGCGCGCCGGGTACCTGATAACGTTGAGTGGCTCGCAAGCCTTTGCTGAACACCTTCGGGCTAGCATGATCCGGCAACTGCGCCAACTGAGCGGCTAATGTGCAACTGCTGGATGGCGTTGCGTTCCCCCCTTGCATGGCTACCGCCGTCACCAGCAGGCCCATCGCCCAGATTGCCCCGCGATGTGTATTAACACCGGCAGTGGCAGCCATCATCCGCTGTTCGCCTTCCCGGCCAATCCGGCCCACTTCCTGACGCAACGCACTATCTGCCGGACGCTGCCAACCGGCAATCGCCAGCCGGTGGAAGACCGGCGTCAGACTGTGGGCGGAACGCACCATCAACGCCAATGTCAGATCCTGATGCGCACCGGAACCCCGTGCATCCACCAGACCTGGTTTCGGGCTGAGGCGCGCCTCATCCACTAGCGCCTGCGTGGCAAACTCCGCCAACCGCGCGGCAGCCAAATCCGCATCAGAAGCGAGTAAACAGGAGGAAAGTTTCATTACCAGCTCCGGAATTTCGCTGGCGGGTTATACAGGCCGCCGGACCACTCGACCAGATCCGCTACGCTGCCTGCGGCCAGCAAAGAACGCGTTGCATCGGTGCGGCGAATGTCGAGATCTTCCGGGAACACCACTTTGCCTTCGCGGCGCAGCTCGGCCACGCGTTTGGCGTCCACACCCAGCCCGATATCGGTGATACCGGCCACCGCTGCCACCATGGCGCGGCGCTCTTCCAGCGAACGTGCACGATACAGATAAGCGATGCCCTCTTCGGTCAGCACATGGGTGACGTCATCGCCGTAAATCATCACCGGTGCCAGCGGCATGCCAGACTCTTGCGCCACATCGACAGCATCGAGTTTTTCTACGAAGGTCGGTTTGGCCCCCGCCTGGAAGGTTTCCACCATTTGCACCACCAGCTTGCGGCCACGAGCCAACGGATCCGGCTCTTCGATCATATCCAGCCAGGCAGGCGTAGCGTGGCGACGACCGTGTGGATCGTGCCCCATGTTCGGTGCGCCGCCAAAACCGGATAGGCGACCACGTGTCACGGTAGAAGAGTGGGCCATACCGTCGATCTGTAAGGTTGAACCGATAAACATATCTACGGCGTACTGACCGGCCATCTGGCAGAACGCACGGTTGGAGCGCATGGAACCGTCGCTACCGGTAAAGAAAATATCCGGGCGGGCGGCGATATAATTCTCCATCCCCAGCTCACCGCCAAAACAGTGTACGGTCTCCACCCAGCCGCTTTCAATTGCCGGGATCAGGGTTGGATGCGGGTTCAGGGTCCAGTGTTTACAGATTTTGCCCTTCAGACCCAGTTGCTCGCCATAGGTAGGTAGCAGCAATTCAATGGCGGCGGTGTTGAAACCGATACCGTGGTTCAGCGATTGCACCTGATGTTTGGCGTAGATGCCTTTGATTGCCATCATCCCCATCAACACGTGCACCGGTTTGATCAGGCGCGGATCGCGGGTAAACAGCGGCTCAATAAAGAACGGCTTGTCTGCCACCACGACAAAATCGATCCAGGAGCCGGGGATATCAACTCTCGGCAGGTCAGTTTCATCATCAACCAGTTCATTGACCTGAGCGATGACGATGCCGTCTTTAAACGCAGTGGCCTCCACCAGTGCCGGGGTATCTTCGGTACTTGGCCCGGTGTACAGATTGCCATGACGATCGGCCTTGAACCCGGCCACTAGCGCCACGTTCGGCACCAGATCCACATACAGGCGGGAATAGAGTTCTATATAGGTGTGGATGGCACCGATTTCGAGCTGCCCATCTTCCAACAGTTGGGAAATGCGCAGGCTCTGGGTACCAGAGAAAGCAAAATCGAGCTTGCGGGCGATGCCCTTTTCAAAAATATCCAGATGCTCGGCGCGGCCAACGCTTGGCATGATCATATGCAGATCGTGGACCTTGGCGGGGTTGACCTCGGCGAGCATACGGGAGAGAAAATCGGCCTGTTTCTGGTTATTGCCTTCCAGCACCACCCGATCGCCAGAAACCAGCAGTTTTTCCAGCACGCTGGTCAGATCGGCGGTGGGGATCACTTTGCCCTGCGACTGCCCTTGCACACTCGCGATACGGCGTTTTTTTTCCTGCCGCCGGGTATCCCAAACGCGCGTGGGGCTTTGATGAAGCGACATACCTCAACCTCCTGGGTTTACTTGGTTCTGTTCAGTACGGTTAGAGTAAGAGTCTAGGAGAACGCCATCAATCAAGCAGGGGGATGGTTTATTAGCCTGAGAGTAATAATTTCATCAAATCAATATTAATCAATCAGTTAATATCAATAAAAACCGGGGTCGATCACAAAAAAACGGGGAACCCAAAGGCTCCCCGTGATGATGCTAACTCAGTACCGAATTACACCGCGGTTTGGAAGATCACACCGTCGGCTTTTTCCGTGTACTGGGTCAACTGGTCGAAGTTCAGGTAGCGATAAGTATCCGCCGCCGTCTTGTCGACCTGTGCCATATAGGTCTGATACTCATCAGGCGTTGGCAGACGGCCCAGCAGTGATGCCACTGCCGCCAGCTCTGCGGAAGCCAGATAAACGTTGGCTCCAGTACCCAGACGGTTCGGGAAGTTACGGGTTGAGGTGGAAACCACGGTCGCACCGTCCGCTACGCGTGCCTGGTTACCCATGCACAGTGAACAGCCAGGGATCTCGATACGCGCCCCGCTCTTGCCAAAGACGCTGTAGTAGCCTTCTTCAGTCAATTGCGCTGCGTCCATCTTGGTTGGCGGAGCCACCCACAGACGGGTTGGCAGTTGGCCTTTATGCTGATCCAACAGTTTACCTGCCGCACGGAAGTGGCCGATGTTGGTCATGCAAGAACCGATAAACACTTCGTCGATCTTGCTGTTGGCCACGTCGGACAGCAGGCGCGCGTCGTCCGGATCGTTCGGCGCACACAGGATTGGCTCCTTGATATCAGCCAGATCGATTTCGATCACTGCGGCATATTCCGCATCCGCATCGCCTTCCAGCAACTGCGGATCCGCCAGCCATTTTTCCATCCCCTGAATACGGCGCTCCAGGGTACGGCGATCGCCATAACCTTCGGAGATCATCCACTTCAGCAGCACGATGTTGGAGCTCAGATATTCGGCAATCGGTGCCTTGTCCAGCTTGATGGTACAACCGGCAGCGGAACGTTCTGCAGAGGCATCGGTCAGCTCAAACGCCTGTTCGACCTTCAGTTCCGGCAGACCTTCGATCTCCAGAATGCGGCCAGAGAAAATGTTCTTCTTACCCTTCTTCTCTACGGTCAACAGGCCCTGCTGGATCGCGTAGTAAGGGATAGCATGCACCAAATCACGCAAGGTAATACCAGGCTGCATTTTGCCTTTAAAGCGCACCAGCACCGACTCAGGCATATCCAGCGGCATCACGCCGGTCGCGGCAGCAAAGGCTACCAGACCAGAACCGGCCGGGAAGGAAATGCCGATCGGGAAGCGGGTGTGGGAATCGCCACCGGTACCAACGGTATCCGGCAGCAACATACGGTTCAGCCAGGAGTGGATCACACCATCACCAGGGCGCAGCGAAACGCCGCCACGGTTCATGATGAAGTCTGGCAGCGTATGGTGAGTCGTGACGTCTACCGGTTTCGGGTACGCGGCAGTGTGACAGAACGACTGCATCACCAGATCGGCAGAGAAGCCCAGGCAAGCCAGATCTTTCAGCTCGTCACGGGTCATTGGGCCAGTGGTATCTTGTGAACCTACCGAGGTCATCTTAGGTTCGCAGTATTCGCCAGGGCGAACACCAGCAACGCCACAGGCACGGCCCACCATTTTCTGCGCCAGCGAGAAGCCCTTGCTGCTAGCCGCTACCGGCTTGGCAATACGGAACACTTCGCTGTGCGGTAGGCCCAGCGCTTCACGCGCCTTGGTGGTCAGGCCACGGCCGATAATCAGTGGGATGCGGCCACCGGCACGCACTTCATCCAGCAACACATCGGTTTTCAGCTCGAAGCTGGCAACCAGTTCGCCGGTCTCATGGTTACGCACTTCGCCTTTATACGGGAAGATGTCGATCACATCGCCCATGTTCAGGTTGGAGACGTCCACTTCGATCGGCAACGCGCCTGCATCTTCCATGGTGTTAAAGAAGATTGGCGCAATCTTGCCGCCCAGCACCACACCGCCGCCACGCTTGTTCGGCACGTAGGGGATGTCGTCACCCATAAACCACAGCACCGAGTTGGTGGCAGATTTACGGGAAGACCCCGTACCGACCACGTCACCGACGTAGGCCAGCGGGAAACCTTTCTTGTTCAGCTCTTCAATCTGCTTGATTGGGCCAACGCTACCCGGTTGATCCGGGAAAATACCTTCACGTTCGCTTTTGAGCATCGCCAGCGCATGCAGTGGGATATCTGGACGTGACCAGGCATCTGGAGCGGGTGACAGATCGTCGGTATTGGTTTCGCCAGTCACTTTGAACACGGTCACGGTGATCTTTTCCGCCAACGGTGAGCGTGACAGATACCATTCGGCATCGGCCCAGGACTGCATGATTTGTTTGGCGTGTGGGTTACCGGCTTTGGCTTTCTCTTCTACGTCGTAGAAGTTATCAAACATCAGCAGCGTATGGGAAAGCGCCTTGGCAGCAATCGGTGCCAGCTTTTCGTTATCCAACGCCTCGATCAGCGGATGAATGTTGTAACCGCCCTGCATGGTGCCTAGCAGTTCAATGGCTTTTTCGGGGGTAACCAGGGGGGAAGTGGCTTCGCCTTTGGCAACGGCTGCCAGAAAACCTGCTTTGACATAGGCGGCTTCGTCGACGCCCGGTGGTACACGGTTAATCAGCAGGTCTAACAGAAATTCTTCTTCGCCTTTTGGCGGATTTTTTAATGATTCAACCAGCGCTGCCATTTGTGTCGCATCTAATGGCTTAGGGACGATGCCCTCTGCAGCACGCTCGGCCACGTGCTTACGGTATTCTTCTAGCACGACTTTCTCCTCGCTCTCATTGTCATTTATTGTGCCTGGCGTTTTATATTCAAACCGGGTTTAGCGCACGGCGATATTTGACGGGGCACTGCTGTCGATATCCTGGACTGTAAGTAAGGTACAGTGCCCGGTTCCGCCCAGCCAGCATATCAGGATTTGAATCGGTTGTTAATTCGTTCACATAAAAGCAACATTAAATCTTTGCTGAATCGTTGACCGCAGCGTAATCGGCTGCAAAGCAGGCGGGACGGGCTCGGGTTCGATACGGCACAACAGCAATCTCAGCCCAATGAGCACAACATAACGTCCATACTTTTACAATGGTTATCGATAGAGTTGGGAGAAATTGGCGGGCGTTGGGCACAAAAAAACCGCCATAAAGACGGTTCTTTTGTATCCGTGCAGTGTTAGCAGGCACCGAACGGATTTCTTACATCGTTAAGAACGATACAAGCGCTATCGAGCAAGGCCATTGTGCGTAAATTTGGTTAAAAAATCAACCGATCTGATGCAAAAAAACGCTGTTTTATGTACTCTGATTTTGGGTCTGTTCTGCCGGTTTAGCAGCCGGTCATCGGGCTTGAGAACAGTGCTGCAACTACTGCGATACAGGCGCTATCGAGCGCTTGTTCCACTGGGGCTTTCCCGGTGAAGTCGCGGTGGTCGTGGTTCCACAAGGAACGCGCAATGAAAGGGAGAACACTCATTATCCTGCTCATTGTACTGGGTTCGGTGTTTGGCGTCAGCAAAGGCGGCTGGTCAGTTTCCAGCAACCAACTGATCTTCAACGTCGTATTCCAGAACAAGTAAGCTACTGGCCGCTCTTTTGAGCGGCCTTTTATTGGCATTTATTCCAAAAAAACGGCCCCTTTACAGGAGCCGCTTATCAACCTTACCAACCGCTGAAATTACTTCTTCTTGGCTTTCGGGTTTGGCAGATCGGTGATGCTGCCTTCGTAGATCTCTGCTGCCAGACCTACGGATTCGTGCAGGGTTGGGTGAGCATGGATAGTCAACGCGATATCTTCTGCGTCACAACCCATCTCGATCGCCAGACCGATTTCACCCAACAGCTCGCCGCCGTTGGTGCCGACAATCGCGCCACCAATGATACGGTGCGTTTCTTTGTCGAAGATCAGTTTGGTCATACCGTCTGCACAGTCAGAAGCGATAGCACGGCCTGAAGCTGCCCACGGGAAGGTGGACGTTTCGTAGCTGATGCCTTTCTCTTTGGCTTCTTTCTCGGTCATCCCTACCCATGCCACTTCTGGCTCGGTGTAAGCGATCGATGGGATCACTTTCGGGTCGAAGTAGTGCTTCATACCAGCGATAACTTCAGCAGCTACGTGGCCTTCATGCACGCCTTTGTGCGCCAGCATCGGTTGACCGACGATGTCACCAATCGCGAAGATGTGCGGCACGTTGGTACGCAGCTGTTTGTCGACGTGGATAAAGCCACGGTCGTCAACTTCTACACCGGCTTGGCCAGCATCCAGCAGTTTACCGTTCGGCACACGGCCGATCGCTACCAGCACCGCGTCGTAACGCTGTGGTTCTGCAGGGGCTTTTTTACCTTCCATCGTGACATAGATGCCGTCTTCTTTGGCTTCTACCGCGGTCACTTTGGTTTCCAGCATCAGGTTGAACTGCTTGCTGATACGCTTGGTAAAGACTTTAACCACGTCTTTATCTGCAGCCGGGATCACCTGGTCGAACATTTCAACCACGTCGATCTGTGAACCCAGAGCATGGTATACGGTGCCCATTTCCAGGCCGATGATACCGCCGCCCATCACCAGCATGCGCTCTGGAACGGTTTTCAGCGCCAGTGCATCGGTGGAATCCCACACGCGTGGATCTTCATGAGGAATAAATGGCAGTTGGATCGGACGGGAGCCTGCGGCGATGATGGCATTGTCGAAGTTGATGGTGGTAGCACCATTCTCGCCTTCAACCACTAGCGTGTTGGCGCCGGTGAATTTACCCAGGCCGTTGACCACTTTCACTTTGCGGCCTTTAGCCATGCCAGCCAGACCACCGGTCAGCTGATTGATGACTTTCTCTTTCCAGACGCGCACTTTGTCGATGTCGGTTTTCGGCTCGCCGAAAACGATGCCGTGTTCGGCCAACGCTTTGGCTTCTTCGATCACTTTGGCAACGTGCAACAGTGCTTTGGAAGGAATACAGCCCACGTTCAGGCAAACACCGCCCAGAGTGGAGTAACGCTCAACCAGAATGGTTTCCAGACCTAAGTCAGCGCAACGAAAAGCAGCAGAGTAACCCGCAGGGCCCGCCCCAAGTACCACGACCTGAGTTTTAATTTCAGTACTCATCATGACCTCTTAATTGTTTGTCCGGCGGGTCAGACGTCATTTTTATTGCTAGTCGATCTCATAACGCCCTTCATCCACCGGGACGCATACACCGCGAGCAGTTTACAGAATTGTTAATAATCTGCAAAGCGTGTTCGAGTGACCCGTGTCCCAACAATTCTGTCGAGTCATGCAAAACCCGACAAAACTGCTACTGAATTACTAAGGGCGCAGCATGCTGCGCCCTTTTTTCATTACATCACCAGACGGCGAATGTCGGCCAGCATGTTGTTGATGATGGTGATAAAGCGCGCACCGTCAGCACCGTCAATCACACGGTGGTCGAAGGAGAGCGACATTGGCATCATCAGGCGCGGCGTGAACTCTTTACCGTTCCAGACCGGCTCCATCGCAGACTTGGAGACACCCAGGATAGCCACTTCCGGCGCGTTAACAATCGGCGCGAAGTGAGTAGTCCCGATACCGCCCAGGCTGGAGATGGTGAAGCAACCGCCCTGCATTTCGCCTGCGGTCAACTTACCGTCACGCGCTTTTTTGGAGATCGCCATCAGTTCACGGGACAGCTCAGTGATGCTCTTCTTGTTCACATCCTTGAATACCGGAACCACCAGGCCATTTGGCGTATCTACCGCCACGCCGATGTTGATGTATTTCTTCAGCGTCAGCTTCTGGCCATCTTCGGACAGTGAGCTGTTGAAGCGTGGCATCTGCTCCAGGGCAGCGGCAACGGCTTTCATGATGAACACCACCGGGGTGAACTTCACGTCCAGCTTACGCTTGGCAGCTTCGTCGTTCTGCTGCTTGCGGAACGCTTCCAGATCGGTGATATCGGTTTTGTCGAAGTGAGTCACGTGCGGGATCATCACCCAGTTGCGGCTCAGGTTGGCACCAGAGATTTTCTGGATGCGGCCCAGTTCAACTTCTTCGATCTCACCAAACTTGCTGAAGTCCACTTTCGGCCAAGGCAACATGCCTGGCAGGCCACCACCGGTAGCGGCAGGAGCGGCTTCGGCGCGTTTGACCGCGTCTTTCACGTAAGCCTGAACGTCTTCGCGCAGGATACGGCCTTTACGACCTGTGCCCTTCACTTTTGCCAGGTTAACACCGAACTCACGCGCCAAGCGGCGGATGACTGGGGTCGCGTGAACGTAGGCGTCGTTTTCAGCGAACTCGCCTTTACCGGCGGCGGCGGCAGGTGCAGCCGCTTTGGCTTCCTGCTTGACCGGAGCCGGAGCAGCTTCTGCTTTCTGGGCCGGAGCAGCGGCAGGTGCTGGTGCAGCGCCTTCCACTTCGAACACCATGATCAGAGAACCGGTTTTCACTTTGTCGCCGGTAGCGATTTTGATTTCTTTCACGGTGCCCGCGAACGGAGCCGGAACTTCCATAGAAGCCTTGTCACCTTCAACGGTGATCAGTGACTGCTCAGCGGCAACTTTATCGCCCACTTTCACCATCACTTCGGTCACTTCTACTTCGTCGCCGCCAATGTCTGGCACTTCGACGTTTTTCGCCGCGCTTGCCGCAGGGGCAGCAGCCGGAGCCGCCTGGGTAGCCGCAGCAGCAGGGGCAGCAGAAGCCGCGCCAGCCACTTCGAAGACCATAATCAGGGAACCGGTTTTCACTTTGTCACCGGTGTTGATTTTGATCTCTTTCACGGTACCAGCGAACGGTGCAGGCACTTCCATAGAGGCCTTGTCGCCTTCTACGGTGATCAGAGACTGCTCGGCAGTCACGGTATCGCCAACCTTCACCAGGATCTCGGTGACTTCAACTTCATCAGCCCCGATGTCCGGTACTTCAACGTCTTTGGCTGCGGCAGCAGCAGGAGCCGCGGCCGGTTTTTCTTCTGCCTTGGCGGCTGGTGCGGCAGCGGCCGCACCTTCTGCTTCAAAGATCATCAGCAGTTTGCCAGTCTCGGTTTTATCACCGACGGCCACTTTGATCTCTTTGACCACGCCAGCCTGCGGCGAAGGCACTTCCATGGAGGCTTTGTCGCCTTCCACGGTGATCAGCGATTGTTCAACTTCAACCTTATCGCCAACCTTCACCAGGATCTCGGTGATTTCAACTTCATCTGCACCGATGTCCGGCACTTTGATTTCGATAGACATTGTTCAGTACCTCTTATGCCAGACGCGGGTTAACTTTTTCTGGGTTGATGTCGAATTTCTTAATCGCATCAGCGACCACAGAAGCTTCAATGTCACCGCGTTTAGCCAGTTCACCCAGAGCAGCAACCACCACGTAGGAAGCATCAACTTCGAAGTGGTGACGCAGGTTTTCGCGGCTGTCTGAACGACCGAAGCCGTCAGTACCCAGTACGCGATAATCGCTGGCTGGTACGAAAGTACGAACCTGCTCTGCGAACAGCTTCATGTAGTCGGTAGACGCTACCGCTGGCGCCTCATTCATCACCTGAGCGATGTAAGGCACACGTGGGGTTTCGGTTGGGTGCAGCATGTTCCAACGCTCACAGTCCTGACCATCACGCGCCAGTTCGGTGAAGGAAGTTACGCTGTAGGTGTCAGAACCCACGCCGTAGTCTTTCGCCAGGATCTGCGCAGCTTCACGCACATGACGCAGGATCGCACCGGAGCCCAACAGCTGTACTTTACCTTTGCTACCTTCCAGAGTTTCCAGCTTGTAGATACCTTTACGGATACCCTCTTCTGCGCCCTGTGGCATGGCTGGCATGTGGTAGTTTTCGTTCAGCGTGGTCAGGTAGTAGTAGACGTTTTCTTGCGCGTCACCGTACATACGCACCAGGCCGTCATGCATGATCACTGCCACTTCATACGCGTAAGCCGGATCGTAGGAGATACAGTTAGGGATGGTCAGAGACTGAATATGGCTGTGGCCATCTTCGTGCTGCAGACCTTCACCGTTCAGGGTAGTACGCCCTGAAGTCCCGCCGATCAGGAAGCCACGCGCCTGTTGGTCACCCGCTGCCCAGCACAGGTCGCCGATACGTTGGAAACCGAACATGGAGTAGTAGATGTAGAACGGGATCATTGGCAGATCGTTGGTGCTGTAGGAAGTCGCTGCGGCCAACCAGGAAGAGGCTGCGCCCAGTTCGTTGATACCTTCCTGCAGGATCTGGCCTTTCTCGTCTTCTTTGTAGTACGCCACCTGCTCACGGTCCTGCGGGGTGTACTGCTGGCCGTTCGGGCTGTAGATACCGATCTGACGGAACAGACCTTCCATACCGAAGGTACGAGCTTCGTCGGCGATGATTGGCACCAGGCGATCTTTGATCGACTTGTTCTTCAACATCACGTTCAAGGCACGCACAAAGGCGATGGTGGTAGAAATCTCTTTGTTCTGCTCTTCCAGCAGTGAGCTGAAATCTTCCAGAGCTGGCATTTCCAGCTTCTCGGTGAAGTTAGGCAGACGAGTTGGTACATAGCCTTGCAGCGCCTGACGGCGTTCGTGCAGATACTTGTACTCTTCGGAGTCTTTCTCGAAGGTGATGTATGGCAGTTTTTCGATGTCAGCATCGGCCACTGGCACGTTGAAACGATCGCGGAAGTGGTGAACCCCTTCCATGTTCATTTTCTTCACCTGGTGAGCGATGTTTTTACCTTCCGCGGTTTCACCCATGCCGTAACCTTTGATGGTATGGGCCAGGATCACGGTTGGTTTGCCTTGGGTATCCTGCGCTTTTTTCAGTGCAGCAAAGACTTTCTTCGGATCGTGACCACCACGGTTCAGCGCCCAGATTTCGTCGTCGGTCATATCTTTGACCAGCGCGGCGGTTTCCGGGAAGCGGCCGAAGAAGTGCTCACGCACGTAAGCACCGTCTTTGGATTTGAAGGTCTGGTAGTCGCCGTCCAGGGTTTCGTTCATCAGTTGGATCAGCTTGCCGCTGGTGTCTTTACGCAGCAGTTCATCCCAACGACCGCCCCAGATCACTTTCAGCACCTGCCAGCCAGCACCTGCGAAGATACCTTCCAGCTCGTTGATGATCTTGCCGTTACCGGTAACCGGGCCATCCAGACGCTGCAGGTTGCAGTTGATGACGAAGACCAGGTTGTCCAGCTTCTCACGGGTTGCGATGGTGATCGCACCTTTGGATTCTGGTTCGTCCATCTCGCCGTCGCCCAGGAAGGCATAAACGGTCTGGCCAGAGGTATCTTTCAGACCACGGTGTTCCAGATACTTGAGGAACTTGGCCTGATAGATGGCGCTGATTGGGCCCAGACCCATGGAGACGGTCGGGAACTGCCAGAATTCAGGCATCAGTTTTGGATGCGGGTAAGAGGACAGGCCTTTACCGTGCACTTCCTGACGGAAGTTGTTCATTTGATCTTCGGTCAGGCGGCCTTCAAGGAAGGCACGTGCATAAACGCCCGGAGAGATGTGGCCCTGGAAGTAAACCAGATCGCCGCCGTCTTTCTCGTTGCGAGCACGGAAGAAGTGGTTAAAGCAGACTTCATAGAAGGTCGCAGAAGATTGGAAGGAAGCCATGTGGCCGCCCAGATCCAGATCTTTCTTGGAAGCACGCAACACGGTCATCACGGCGTTCCAACGGATGGCAGAACGAATACGACGCTCCAGATCCAGGTTGCCCGGGTATGCCGGTTCGTCTTCTACCGCGATGGTGTTGACGTAGTTGTTAGCCGCAGCACCCGCTGCAACGCTAACACCGCCCTTACGGGCTTCTCCCAGCACCTGATCAATCAGGAACTGAGCGCGTTCAACACCCTCTTCACGGATGACCGATTCGATCGCCTGCAGCCAGTCGCGGGTTTCGATCGGATCCACGTCATTGTTTAAACGTTCTGACATGGTGGTATTCCTTATCTGTCTAATGGTTTGTTTGGAGCCTGTCTTCGTGCGTTCTGTCATAAAACGCACGAAGACAGGCTCATCAGTTTGGTTGCCGCTTAAGTACTTAATTAAGCACTCCGAGCTTTATCTCTACAAGCTGGTGTGCCTTGAAGAGAACCACTCTTAATCCTTGCGTTGCTGGAGACGCCGCAGCGATCGATCACGCCGGGTGTGTTCTCTGCTGAGATCCAGCAAAATTTCCTCGATAAACGCCAAATGGCGGTGCGAGGCTTCACGGGCCTTTTCAGGTTCGCGTGCCACAATCGCCTCAAAGATCCCGGCGCGATGGCTACTCACTGTTGCCAACATCTCACGGCGCGAGTAGAGCAATTCAAAGTTCTGACGAACGTTCTGTTCCAGCATCGGGCCCATACAGCGCAGCAGATGGAGTAACACAACGTTGTGGGCAGCCTCGGTCACGGCAATTTGGTATTGCATGACCGCGTCGGCTTCGGCGTCTAGATCGCCACTGTCCTGAGCTTGCTGGATCACATGATGGCAGTCGCGGATGCGCGCCAGATCTTCGTCAGTCCCACGCAACGCCGCATAATAGGCAGCGATACCTTCGAGAGCATGACGGGTTTCGAGCAGGTCGAATTGTGATTCAGGATGATCGGCCAGCAGCTCAGCCAGCGGATCGCTGAAGCTCTGCCACAGATTAGTTTGTACAAAGGTGCCGCCTCCCTGGCGACGCAGGAGCAGCCCTTTAGCTTCCAGACGCTGAATTGCCTCTCTCAGAGAAGGACGGGAAACATCAAACTGTTTCGCCAACTCGCGCTCTGGAGGCAGCTTTTCGCCTGGACGTAGCGTACCCTCGAGGATCAGGTATTCGAGCTGCTGCTCGATAACATCTGACAACTTGGGTTGGCGGATTTTGCTGTAGGCCATGGGTGATTTCTTCTCTGCGAAGTGCCCGGAGTCAATTGGTAATACCAATTTCAAAAACGTGACGGTAAAGTAACAAAGTATTCACCTGCTGTCCATATGGGCCTTGATCGAAATCATGAATGCCGCACATTTTAACACTTCAATCCATAAGCCTTTGCAAACCGGCAACTCAGCGTTGGTAATACCATTTACGAGGTAGCCGCCGAATTTAACTTTTGTGAAACCTCTGGTTAGAACAATGCCCAGGTTATATGGCAAGGAGATTAAGGGTTATTTTCGCTTTACAACCGCTTACCGAGCCCCGCATCGTTAACAAAAAAACAACAACAAGGGCGATTATTTTTGCCAATTCTGTGAGTTATTGCTTATTTCGTGCACGCAATCCCCCCGCTCGTCACACAACCCGCATTTTGTTGCCTAAACTGCTGCAATCTTAATCATTCAAACAACAAAGCAGGTGCAAACTTTCGCACATACCATTATTCTCTGCCAAACGGTAGCGACGCCGTGGAATTTATAGCTATAACGTCGTAAACAAAAAACAACACACATCGTAATCATTACTTTACGGTAATGAGCATTATGTCAGCACAGAGGGTTTCATTGATGGATGGTCAACAGCATGGCGACCAGCTGAAGCGCGGCCTGAAAAACCGCCATATCCAGCTGATCGCCTTAGGTGGCGCAATAGGTACCGGCCTGTTCCTCGGTATCGCTCAAACAATAAAAATGGCCGGCCCGTCGGTCATCCTTGGTTATGCAATTGGCGGTTTTATTGCCTTCCTGATCATGCGTCAACTGGGTGAAATGGTGGTAGAGGAGCCGGTGGCCGGATCGTTTAGCCACTTCGCCTATAAATACTGGGGGAACTTCGCCGGTTTCGCCTCCGGCTGGAACTACTGGGTGCTGTACGTGCTGGTTGCCATGGCAGAACTGACCGCGGTAGGTATTTACGTGCAGTACTGGTGGCCGGGTATCCCAACCTGGATCTCCGCTGCCGTGTTCTTCCTGGCCATCAACGCCATCAACCTGTCGAGTGTGAAGGTCTATGGTGAAATGGAGTTCTGGTTCGCCATCATCAAAGTGGTCGCTATCATTGGCATGATCGCCTTTGGTGCCTACCTGCTGTTCAGCGGCCTGGGCGGCCCGGAAGCCAGCGTCACCAACCTGTGGGCGCAGGGCGGTTTCTTCCCGAATGGCACCATGGGGCTGCTCATGGCGATGGCGGTGATCATGTTCTCCTTCGGTGGATTGGAACTGGTGGGTATTACCGCCGCCGAAGCCGATAACCCGGAAAAAAGCATCCCGAAAGCCACCAACCAGGTGATCTACCGCATCCTGCTGTTCTATATCGGCTCGCTGACTATTCTGCTGTCACTCTATCCGTGGGGAAAAGTAGTCGAAGGTGGCAGCCCGTTCGTGCTGATCTTCCATGCGCTGAACAGCAATATGGTCGCAACGGTGCTTAATATCGTGGTCCTGACGGCTGCGCTGTCGGTCTACAACAGCTGCGTCTATTGCAACAGCCGCATGCTGTACGGCTTGGCCAAACAAGGTAATGGCCCGAAAGCCCTGCTGAAAGTGGATAGCCGCGGTGTGCCGGTAGTTGCCATCGGTTTCTCTGCGTTGGCAACTGCGCTGTGCGTGTTGATCAACTACCTGATCCCAGGCCGTGCCTTTGAATTACTGATGGCGCTGGTGGTGTCTGCCCTGGTGATCAACTGGGCGATGATCAGCCTGGCCCACCTGAAATTCCGCAAGGCGAAAAACCATGAAGGCGTCGAGCCGAAGTTCAAGGCCTTCTGGTATCCGTTCAGCAACTATCTGTGCCTGGCCTTTTTGGCCGGTATTCTGGTGATCATGTATCTGACACCAGGGATCCAGATTTCCGTGCTGCTGATCCCGGTATGGCTCGTCATTCTCGGCATCGGTTACTTCATCAAGCAGCGTGGCCAACGTGCTGTAAGCGCCACCAATACCCACTGATATCATTGTTGACGCTCAATAGGCCCGCACGCGGGCCTATTGTTTTTCTTCATCATTAATGGGCTTTACGCAGTGCCTTCACCTGCTCGGCGGTGATATCCACCGGCAGCCCGCCCCAGGTGACACGCAGGTAATTCACCAGTTCGGCAATTTGCGCATCGTCCAGACGATCGGCAAAGCCCGGCATGCTCTGCATACTTTCGTTACCGGGGAACTGCTGTGCTGGTAGCCCATCCAGCACCGACACGATCAGGTTCTTGCCGTCCGGTTGGCGCAGCGTGGCGTTATCACGCATCGCTACCGCAACATGCGGTATACCTGCACCATCACGCTCATGGCAGGCGGAACACTGGTCGAGATAGGTGATACGCCCGGCATCACTGCCCTGCCCGATTTTAACGGCAACAGGCTGCGGTGGCTTATCGCCCATCAGGTAGGTCACCAACGCCCGATGATCTTCCGGCGTCAGATGACGAGTGCTGAGATCGACCACCATGTGCATTTCGCTAAACGCCGAGCCCTGCGGCGCTAATCCGGTGCTGAGGAAACGGCTCAGATCCTCTGGTGTCCAACCGCGCTGAGCCAAAGCCTGTGGCGTGATATCCGGCGCGATAAACCGTCCCAGATCGCCACCCTGCATTGGCTTGTTCACTTCCATCTGCCCCAGCATGCCCCGTGGCGTATGGCATTCGCCACAGTGGCCAAGTACGTCAGACAGGTAACGCCCCCGCTGCCATTCGGCGGAGCTCCCCTGCGAACTGGCGGGTAGCGGATCGCTGTTGCGGAACAGTAAATTCCAACCGATGAGCGCCATCCGCTGGTTGAACGGGAACGGCATATCGTTGGCTGGAATGGCTACGTCCACCGCCGGGCGCGACATCAGATAGGCATAAATAGCATCCGCATCTTCGCGCGAAATGCCTTTGTAGGAGGTATAAGGCATCGCCGGATACAGATGGCGGCCACCCGGAGCCACCCCCTGCGTCAACGCCAGGAAGAAGTCATCCTTGGTCCAGCGGCCAATACCCTGATCGGCAGAAGGCGTCAGGTTGCTACCATAAATGGTGCCGAATGGAGTATCCAGCGGATAGCCTCCCGCCAGCGGTGCCCCACCAGCGGCAGTATGGCAGGCAGCACAGTCGGCAGCCTGCGTCAGATAACGCCCACGGGCAATTTGTTCGCTGCTGGCGGTAACCTGCTGGACTGGGCCGTCGTAGCTGCGGTTTTCTCGCCACCACAGCACGGCGATGACAATCGCCGCTATCAGCACAATCAACAATGCGAGACGTTTTTTCATTACGCCGTCTCCTTCAGCAAGCCTGGGGTTTTCAACACCACGTCACGCACCGCCTCGTAATAACGGACATAGCCGGTGCAACGGCAGATATGGTTTTCCAACGCCTGCTCAATCGCGCCTTCCAACCGATCGCGCGGAATTGGCTCACGCTTGAGCTTCTCGACAAAGATGGTGGCCGCATTGACAAAGCCCGGCGTGCAATAGCCACACTGGAAGCTGTAGTGATCGAGGAACGACTGCTGGATCGGCGAGAGTTCAACCACTTCGCCCTGATTATCCACCTGCGCAACGCCTTCGATGGTGCGTACCTGCTTGCCATTGAAAAAGTGAGCACCGGTGATACAGGTACGGATTTCTTCGCTGGTGCCGCTTGGATGGTCGAGGATCGCCACGCAGGCGTGGCAGATACCCTGCCCGCAGCCGAGACGTGAGCCGGTCAGATCGAGATATTCATGCAGAAAATCGATCATCATCAGCCCTTCAGGTACCTCGATGGGACCATATTGTTTGCCGTTAATGGTCAGGGTAATGGGTTGGGTTTTAATGCTCATGGTAACACCTCAAGAATATTTTCGGCACGAACAGGCAAATCACGGAACCGATGACCGGTGGCGTGGGCAATGGCGTTAACCAATGCGGCAACCACAGGGATCATGACCACTTCCGCCATCCCTTTCGGCGGATCGGTTTCCGAGAGCGCAGGAAGGATGTCACCGGTCTGTTTCCAGACAGCCACATCGCTGGCACGCGGCAAATGGTAACGGTTAAAGTTCCAGGTGCCGTTACCCGGCCCATCTTCGTACAGCGGTAAATACTCATGCAGCGCATGGCCGATCCCCATCGCCAAACCGCCCTGTAGCTGGCCGGAAACCAGCTCAGGCACGATCAGGTTGCCACACTCCATAATCGAATGATGATTTAGCAGTTCAACCTTGCCGGTAGCGATATCTACCGCCACTTCTACCAGCGTACCCACAGCGCTGTAATAGGTCACAGCTGCGTTATTACGTTGGGTTGGCGGGTAATAAACCTGCTCACGTGCCAGAGTGCTGAATTCGCCGTTGCCAATGCGTAGCGACAAACCGTCGACAGGCAGGCGCTCGCTGTGATTATTCAGCTTGAAGTCCGCTTCAGCCCACTGCCAGCGGTTGAAGACGTGCACCACTGCGCCAGTCAGGTTGCCCATCTGATAGGCTTTCTTCGCCAACAGCTCAAACGGTAATATCTGCATACCGGCCGCTGTCAGCCCCCCCTCGACCCAGCGAGCATCTTCTTTACGCACCACCAGCGGTGCCGCCTGGCCGCCACCAATGCCAGACTGCCAGATAGATAGCGCGGCAGGCCACAGCCCCTGTTCAAACACCAACCGGGCCGCTTCGCGCGTGCTGTGCGAGAAATAGTAAGCGGAGTTGCTGGCGCTGGAAGGTGAGCAGTAGCTTGGCGTCCAGTTCGGATTGGTTTGCAGCTTGTCCTGCTCATCCTGCGACATCGTGTAGGGATCGCCGCTGGTCACCATCGGCAACAGGGACCAATCGGTCACCGAGAAATGAGCCTCATCCGCCGGTTTACCCAGCCATTGTGCACATAGCACCGACTGCGACGTTGACATGCCGGTGCCCATTTCTGCCCCGCTGTGATACAGCGAGATACGCCCGTCCTCGCTGAACTCCACGCGAGCAAAGGAAGTTTCGGCTCCAGTGCCAAAGTCTTTCTGCACGCACCCAAAACCCACGCCATAACGCTTACCGGGATATTGGCTCTCAAACTCGGCCTTGCGTTCGGCGCGTTTGCGCCACATCTCATGCTGTGAGGCTTTTACCAGCACTTCATCGGCGCGAATGGCTCCTGCCGGGATCGCCCCCTGGGTATTTTTCATGCCGGACTTAAGCACGTTGCGCAAACGAAATTCGATCGGATCGAGCTTCAGCTCTTGTGCCAATTCATCCATCATCATCTCGGTAGCGGCCATGCTTTGCAATGTGCCGTAGCCACGTGCGGAACCCGCATCAATGGCACGAGAGGCCAACCCGACAGAGGAAAGATCGCTTTTCGGGAAGTAGTAAATCGACTGTGCCGCCGTCGCGCCAACCATCACCACCGATGGCGTAAAGTTACAGCGCCCACCACCGTCGGCGGTCATCGCCCCTTGGAAGGCCTGCAATATGCCCGTCTGCTTGTCTACCGCAATGCGGTAATCCATATCGAAGGCATGGCGCTTGATCGAGGTCTGGAACTGCTCATAACGGTCATTAGCCAGCCGTACCGGTAGCCCGTCACCGTACAGCGCGGCAACCGCACCGTAATACGGGAAGTTATAGTGATCTTTTGAGCCGTAGCCCACGGTGTAACAAGGGTGCAGGATCAGCTGTTTGACCGGCTGATGACGTTTGGCCAACATACGTGGCATTTCGTCCGCCACCTCCTGCGGGGACTGGGTCGGGATCACCAGATGCAAGGTCTGGCTGGCGGTATCAAACCAGCCGTTGGCGTTGTCTGGCTCCAAGGCCGAAGTATCAACAGATTGTGTGGTATAGCGGCGTGACATTACCAACCAGTCCTGCGGTGGGGTTTGCAACTGGTCGGCAATCATCCCGGCGTAATACATGCCTTCCTGATCCAGCTTGCCGCCCTCACGCCCTTCCGGCCACACCGGCAAATGTCTGCGCATTGACAGCGGGAAGATAGGGGTGTCTTTCAGGCTGGAGAAGCGATCGTCATCGAATGGCTGTTCGCCCCCGACGCGCACGTAGCGGAAGCTGCCCCAAGGATCGCGCTGTAACGGGCCGGTTTCAGTACCATACTGGATCACTTCTTCTCGGAATTTCAGCTTGTCTTTGGCAAAGCGGAAACGAGCAAAATCATGATAAATCAGGATTGCCACCGCATGGCCGAGATAGGCTGGGGTTTTCCCTGTAGGCAGCAGCATGTCATCGCCATAAAACGCCGGGAAGGCCAAACCGTCACGCTCAAGATCTTCCGCCGTTACTATCCGATCCGGTTGCAGATCGTCACCCAGCAAGGAGAGATCGATGCCAGTAAACAGACGATCGGCTTTAGTGGCGCGCAGAATAAAGGCATGAGCCTGCTGCTGCGGCCAATGCGGCATATCAACGGCACGAATATCACGGGCAAACACTTTCTGGCCCATGACCTTGGAGCGGCCATCTATACGGTAGCGAATGCGTTTAGTCTGCGCATCCCAGTTGGGCGATTGCAGGATCTTTTGCTCAAACAACGCGGCATAGGCGCGGCTGTAAAGAGGCGCGAGGTAGACGGACACCCCCGCTATCACGGCACCTTTGATAAAGCGGCGTCGTGACGGGTTGAAATTGCTCATAAAATATCCTTTACGTTCTTATTTACCCCTGGTATCCAGATGCGGGCATTAGCGCCGTACCCCGAAGGATGGAGGTAAGTCGTTTTTTATCGGTTTTGTTGCGCAACCGCGGGTAACCTTGCCGAAGACGTTATAATCATAAGCTTATAACCAAAATTATGTGAGCATTAACATTTTGTTTTCATAAAATGAAACACTTGGAAATATATAATGCCTCTATAGTGTGGCTGATTTGCGCAAACGCGGGCAGAAAAGATGACGACAGGTATCGTAATTACCGCCGCCGGGCGGGGTGAGCGTTTTATTCAGGCCGGTGGCAGTGGCAACAAACTGAATGCCCTATTGCAGGGTAAAACGGTGTTTGAACATACGCTGCAACAGGCGCTAGCCTCCGGCTTACCGGTGCAGGTCGTCACCCGGCCAGAAAACCTGCCGGTGCAACAGGTGTGTGCCGCGCATCAGGTTCCCTGCACCTTACTGGCCAGCGGTGGTCTGGGTGAGTCAATTGCTGCCGGAGTAGCCGCAACGGCAGACTGGGACGGCTGGCTGATCCATTTGGCGGATATGCCTTTTGTTTCAACGCAGATCTTTGTACAGGTTGCCGCAGCCCTTAGCCAACACGACATCGTACGCCCCTGTTTCCAACAACAGCCCGGGCACCCGGTGGGTTTCACCGCCATTTTGCGCAAACAACTGTGTGCGTTACGTGGCGATAATGGTGCGCGGGAACTGCTAAGCAGTCACGGGCAGGTCTACCTGCTCCATCTCGATAAACCGAGCATCGTGCAAGATATCGATCTCCCTTCTCAGCTAGTGGCCAACGAGTCCGTTAATTAATGCAGCATCTTGATATCACCGTAGTCAGCCAAGCCATCAACTGGCTGGAACAGCAGCCGGTATGGCTGTGTACCGTATTGAACACTTATGGCTCATCACCACGTTCACCTGGCGCGTTGATGGTGGCGACCCGCGACGGACACTATTGTGGATCGTTATCCGGTGGCTGCGTGGAAGAGGACTTTTTGCGCCGTCTGGCGGAGGGAGAATATCAAGCCGCCAGCCAGGTGATCCGCTACGGCGCTGGCGGGCTAACCCCCAGCGTGGCGCTGCCCTGCGGTGGCGTGCTGGACGTATTGATCGAGCATCTGCCCGCAGGCCCTGCCAGCATTAGCTACTTGCGCAATATCGCCGAGGCATTGGCTGGCCATCATGCCCTGATCAAACACCTGACCTTGCCCAATGCCTGTAGCGCACTGAAAACCACCAGCTTTGCCAGCGCAACCCAGGTCGTGCGCAACCAACAGGAGATCCAGTTGCACATCGCCGCCGCTCCTCGGTTGCTGATTGCCGGGCTTTCCAGCGTGGCGCTGTATTGCGCCGACTTTGCCAGCGCACTCGGCTTTGAAGTGTTGGTATGCGAAAACCGCCCGGAAGCGTTGGAAAACTTCGCCACGCAGCTCAAACCGCATATCACCTTGCTGCGCCAGTTCCCGGCCAAATTCATTGAGGCAGGCGGTTGCCACGCCAACACCGCGATTGTGGCGCTGACCCACGATCCGCGTATGGATGATTTAACCCTGATGGAGGCGATCTACACCCCGGCGTTTTACATCGGCGCGATGGGTTCCCAACGGAACAGCGATCGCCGCCGCCAGCGACTGCAACAGATCGCCGAATTCAGCCCGCAGGAACTCGGCCGCATCCATGCGCCGATCGGCCTGCCGCTCGGCAGTAAAACCCCGGCGGAGATCGCACTGGCTGTGATGGCCGATATCGTGCAGCAGAAGAATCACCCCTCACCCCAACCCTCTCCCACAGGGAGAGGGAGCTGATAGCCCCTGCTCTTTTGGAAGCGTTCAGATAATCTCAACAACCTCGATCGCCCCCTCATCCGAGGTAAATCACAACAATTTCAATCACACTCGATCGGTCCCCTTGTATGTTTAAGGTACTTTAATTACCCGCCCAAAGGCGGGTAGACTTTAACCGAGTTGTACCTGACGCTACAGCCCGATTCCCCTCTGGGACAACAAGCCCGTGGGAGAGCTTATGGCGTGGCGTCAGTTTTCCTGTTAACCCGAACAGCTGCCAGGGCGGCATCAGCCAGCCCGTATCTTACAAGGCCGGGAGACTTGAAATGACTGAACATGCAACCGTCGGTATCGACATTGCCAAAGACACTTTTGACGTATACATCGACCCAACTCGGCAGCTTCTGCATCTGGATAACACACCGGAAGGCCATCAGCAGTTGCTGAGTTCGCTCTCTGCCATCACCGTCAAGCTTGTCGTGATGGAGGCGACAGGCCGATATCACTCATTACTGGCCGCCACGCTTGAGTTGGCTGGGTTACCCGTGGCCGTGGTCAATCCACGCCAGGTAAAAAACTTCGCTCGTGCGCTAGGGACCCTGTACAAAACCGACCCGAATGATGCGCGTATCATCTGCGAGTTTGGCCGGAGAATGGAGCCCGAAGCCCGCCCCACACCGGATGAACAGACGCAGCGTCTGGCCGGGATGGTGACCCGCCGTCGCCAACTGGTCGATAACAGGACCATGGAGATAAACCGCTATAAAAGCTGCGATGACGTGGTGGTCTCAGCGGGCATCAAGCGGCATATCGACTGGCTGACCGCTGAAATCCGGGATGCAGATGACGATATCGACAGGCAAATAAAAGTGATGCCTCTGTGGCGGGAAAAGGCGACGTTGTTGGAGGAAGTCAAAGGTATCGGGCCGACAACGATGGCGGTGCTTCTTGCGATGTTGCCGGAGCTGGGGAGGCTGAATCGGCACAAAATAAGCGCGTTGGTTGGCGTGTGTCCCTATGCCCATGACAGTGGAAAAATGAAAGGGAAGCGAAGTATCTGGGGAGGGCGAAGCGCGGTGCGTTCAGCGCTATACATGGCGACCTTGTCAGCGGTGCGGTACAACCCGACAATCCGGGAGTTTTACGAGCGCCTGACAGGGCGTGGAAAACCGTTCAAGGTGGCGGTGACCGCCTGCGTGAGAAAGCTGCTAACCATCCTGAATGCGATGCTGCGGGATAATAAAAAATGGGTGACAAATTAATCATCACCCGTTGACTTTAAACACAGCTGCTCTCCCTGTGGGAGAGGGTTAGGGTGAGGGGCCGGTTTTCTCTGCGAATTCTTTATCTGGCACAATCGGGATTAGATACTCATATTCCAGGTACAGCTCTTCATCGCTATCGAGCGAGTAGCTATGCTGCGCGATATCGTATCCTTCACGGCGTACCAGATTAAACTGCGGCAGAAGTTTGGTATAAACGCTGGCGATATACTCATGAAGGGCTACCGGCTTGCCAACATAGCGAAAGCGGCAATAACCGCCGCTGATTTCCGGGAGTTCCAGCAACGATTTACCCTGGGCGATAGCTTTATCAACCGCAACAAAATAGTCGACCTTCACCCGCTCACCATCCGGCGTAAAATTGGTCAGCGCATAAAGTTTGTCTGGATTTAATCTAAACTCATCACAAAAACGATCCTTTATTTCATCACGAATTGCAGCGTGGGATTTGCCCAACTGTTCAATCTCGATGTGATAAGAATAATACTGGCCGACCAGCGAGTAGCTGTCTGGTTTAACCTCAACATAGTCAATAGAGATATCGCTAGGTTGATTTAGCGACAGCGATTGCACCAGATGGCTGAAGTCACAATTTTGGGCCTTACGGTAGGCGCTAGGTGTGACAGAGAAATGTTTTTTGAAACAGCGTGAGAATGTCTGTTGGGAATCGAACTGATACTCCAACGAAATATCCAGAATGCTTTTCTGCGTAAAGCGTAATGAGAAGGCCGCCAGATAGAGGCGACGGGCGCGGATATAAGCAGCAAGTGGCAGGTTGGTCTGTTTGCGAAACATGCGCTGCAGATACCATTTCGAGTAGCCGGATTTTTCGCAAACAATATCCAGTGATAGTGGATTGCGTAGGTTGTTTTCTATCCAGACCAGTAACTCTTTGATATGCGTTTCCTGCGTCACCATTACTTTTCCTAGCCAAAATTGTCCACGGCAATGGTATACAGATTTATTTAGAGCGTCCAAAGCGACGACACTATTTTACAAAGGCTGACGAATTCATAACAAACATCGCAGCTTGTTACTCACAGAAAAGCCGCCCACCAGGGGCGGCTATCAATCAGATTACTTCACACAGCGCGTACATTGAGATTCCTGGATCTTCTGGAAGAAATCATTCCCTTTGTCATCCACCAGAATAAAGGCCGGGAAATCTTCCACTTCAATTTTCCAGATCGCTTCCATACCCAGTTCAGGATATTCCACGCACTCCAGGCTCTTGATACTCTGCTGTGCCAGCACCGCAGCCGGGCCACCAATGCTGCCAAGATAGAATCCGCCGTGCTTATGGCAGGCATCCGTCACCTGCTGGCTGCGGTTACCTTTGGCCAGCATGATCATGCTGCCGCCGTGTGACTGCAGCAGATCGACATAGGAGTCCATGCGCCCTGCCGTGGTTGGCCCCAGAGAACCCGAAGCATAACCTTCTGGCGTTTTGGCCGGGCCCGCGTAATAGATCGGGTGATCTTTCACGTACTGCGGCAAACCTTCTCCACGATCCAGGCGCTCTTTCAGCTTGGCATGGGCAATATCACGCCCAACGATGATGGTGCCGCTCAGGGAAAGGCGGGTAGAGACCGGATACTGTGACAGCTGCTTGAGGATTTCGGCCATCGGGCGGTTCAGGTCCACCTTGATCGCTTCCCCTTCACCCGCGCGGCGCAGTTCCTGTGGGATAAATTTACCTGGGTTATGTTCCAGTTTCTCCAGCCAGATCCCCTCACGGTTGATCTTACCTTTGATATTACGGTCGGCGGAGCAGGAAACCCCCATCCCCACCGGGCAAGAAGCGCCATGGCGTGGCAAACGCACTACGCGCACATCGTGGGCAAAGTATTTGCCGCCAAACTGTGCACCCAGCCCCAAATTCTGGGCTTCTTTCAGCAGTTCCTCTTCCAGCGCCACATCGCGGAACGCCTGGCCGTGTTCGTTGCCTTCGGTTGGCAGCTCATCATAATATTTGGTTGAAGCCAGCTTCACGGTCTTCAGCGTAGCTTCCGCCGAAGTGCCGCCAATCACAAAGGCCACGTGGTATGGTGGACAGGCCGCGGTGCCCAGAGTACGCATCTTGTCGACCAGATAGTCTTTCAACTTACCTGGGGACAGCAGCGCTTTGGTTTCCTGATACAGATAGGTTTTGTTAGCCGAACCACCGCCCTTGGCGATGCACAGGAATTTATACTCGTCACCATCCACGCTGTAGAGATCGATCTGCGCAGGTAAGTTGCTGCCGGTATTGACCTCCCGATACATATCCAGCGCGGCGTTTTGCGAATAGCGCAGGTTGTCTTCGATAAAGGTGTTGTATACCCCACGCGACAAGGCTTCTTCGTCCCCGCCTCCGGTCCAGACGCGCTGGCCTTTTTTACCCATGATGATCGCCGTGCCGGTATCCTGGCAGGTTGGCAAAATACCCTTGGCGGCGATTTCTGAGTTACGCAAAAATTGCAGCGCAACGTACTTGTCGTTCTCACTGGCATCGGGGTCATTGAGGATATCCGCCACCTGCTGCTGATGCGCAGGGCGCAACATGAACGAGGCGTCGTGGAAGGCGTGCTGGGCGAGCAGAGTCAGGGCTTGCGGGTCAACTTTGAGGACTTCCTGGCCGGCAAATTCGCCGACGGAAACGTGGTCACGGCTTAGCAGATAGTATTCGGTATCGTCTTTCTTCAGCGGGAACGGATCTTGATAATGGAACGGTTTATTCGACATTGATCTCTCACTTGCAACATCAGCTGCGTTAAATTCACACTTACCCAGCGTGCTCGGGGCGCGCTGCGTCAAAAAAACTCCCCACACCTTACGTATTTTTAGGTAGTCAGTTATTGCGCCAAATCGCAAAATAACCTCTATTAACGTAGGGACTTAACGCTGGCGTTGTTTTTCTGACCTCATCCGGTGAGAACTGCGGGTACAGACTCATCATGCACGGATTATTATCCCGCAGTTAACACAATGATTACAATCAATGTGAGTCGATCGGCTTATCATTGTAGGAAAATAACATTGCAACGATTTCCTTACGGCCCCGTTTCCACACCAAGCCGTTTTCATTCATCACCTAGGCTATTTTTTCTTCCCTGGTAACGTCGCCATTAGCTCCTCTACCGAGATCCCCCCTGCCACACTCCCCGGCACCGGCATCCGCAAAATATGATTTTTGATCTTCCCAATCACATGCATCTCACACGGCTTGCAGTCAAACTTCAACGTCAACGCCTCACCCTGATGCACCAACTGCATCGGCGATGCCCGCCCCTTCACACCCTGTACACCCTTGGCCTGTTTAGGGCAGAGGTTGAAGGCGAAGCGCAGGCAGTGCTTAGTGATCATCACCGGCACATCCCCTTTTTCTTGGTGTGCCTCGTAGGCGGCATCAATCAACGTGACACCATAACGCTGGTAAAACTCACGCGCCTTGTGGTTATAAACATTGGCAAGAAACGTCAGGTGCATTTCCGGATAAACCGGCGGCGGCACGGAAACCGGTTTGCGGCCACCGCGTTCGTTTTGCGCCAGGCGTGCTGCGTCCAGTGCGTCCACCGCATCGCGGCGCAGTTGGTTGACCTGGCTGTTGGGTATGAAGCAAACCACCGGCAGATCAAGATGAACGTCACGCGGGTAATAAAGGGTTTGCCCCAGTTTGCTCAATCCGTCACGCAGTGTGACAAGCGCTTTTTCCGGCTGGTTGGCGGCGCCGAATTCGCCCTGCAGCGTATGGCTGACGCTGATGCCCTCTTCGCTGATCAGGGTCAGCGTCACTCCGTCGCTGCTTTGTGTCAGCAGAATATCGACGGCGATGCGGCGTTCCGCCGAGGTTTTTAGCAACGCCTGTTGCCAGTTGTGATCGAGGTTGCGATTAAGCGGATGCTGTGGACGCAGCTTATGCAGATCTGCCGGCATTTCGTTAGGCCAAACCCGGTAGCGCCCTTCGGCAATTTTCTCTGTCTTATTGGCACGGAAGCCGACGATATCGCGCTTGATCAGCACGTTAAGTCCATCGCCATTGGTCAGCGATTCTTTTACTTCCACGTCCAGATGATCTTTACCCACCTTTAGCACTTCTCCTATAGGCAGGCCAATGAACTTGGGTGAGTCAAAGGCACCAATATCCATCTGGCGTTGGTTAACGAAGTAATCGGTACTGCCACGGTGGAAGGTTTTATCCGGCGACGGAATAAAGAAGTGTTCCGTGCGGCCTGACGATGCCGGCGTCAGATCGGAACGCTCGTTGAGAATGGCATCCAGATGCTGACGATAGTACGCGGTGATGTTTTTCACATAGCTCATGTCCTTATAACGCCCTTCAATCTTGAATGAGCGAACACCGGCGTCGATCAGCGCCGTCAGGTTGCGGCTTTGATCGTTATCTTTCATCGACAGCAGATGCTTTTCATACGCTACTACTCGCCCCTGATCATCTTTCAGGGTGTAGGGAAGCCGGCACGCCTGCGAACAATCGCCACGGTTGGCACTGCGTCCGGTCTGAGCATGGGAAATGTAACACTGGCCGGAGAAGGCCACGCACAACGCACCATGGATGAAAAATTCGACGGCAGCGTCGACGTTGTCACTGATAGCTTTTATCTGACTGAGATTCAGCTCACGCGCCAATACCAACTGGGAGAAACCGGCATCGGAGAGGAAACGAGCCTTCTCTACGCTACGAATGTCGGTCTGGGTGCTGGCATGCAGCTCAATTGGCGGAATATCCAGTTCCAGGATCCCCATATCTTGCACGATAAGCGCATCAACTCCGGCGTCATACAGTTGATGGATCAGGCGGCGTGCCGGCTCCAGCTCGTCGTCATGCAAAATGGTGTTGAGGGCGATGAACACTTTGGCCCGGTAACGGCGGGCAAATTCAACCAGCCCGGCGATATCGCTCAAGCTGTTGCCAGCATTGTGACGGGCGCCGAAGCCTGGGCCACCGATATAGACCGCATCAGCCCCGTGCAAAATAGCCTCACGGGCAATACCTGCATCGCGGGCGGGACTGAGTAATTCAATCTGGTTAGATAAAAGCATGAGTATCGCCGTTAGGGTAAGTGTGAAATCGCCGCTATTTTAGACACAAACATCGTACATACAAGCTTTGCATAACGGTAGACCATATACTTTTCCCTACTGCCCCCGTTGCCAGCCGACACGCCATTGCTTAAGCTAGCGCCACTATGAACAGAGTAAGAATCCCCATTGCGCTGCAACAGGCGGTAATGCGCTGCCTGCGAGACAAATTGCAGCTGGCGCGGCAGCATTTTGCCGTCGAGTTCCCAGAGCCCAAGATCCTTTATCAGCAACGCGGCACCAGCGCGGGCACCGCCTGGCTGCAAGCCTGGGAAATCCGCCTCAACCCGGTGCTGCTGATGGAAAACCAACAGCCGTTCATCGACGAAGTGGTCCCCCATGAGTTGGCTCATCTGCTGGTCTTCCGCCAGTTTGGCCGCGTGCCGCCGCATGGCCGGGAATGGCGCTGGATGATGGAAAACGTATTGCAGGTTCCTGCCAGCCGTACCCACCAGTTTGAGACCCGCTCGGTACAGAGCAAAACCTTTCCCTACCGCTGCGATTGCCAGCAGCATCAGCTGACCCTGCGCCGCCATAATCGGGTGATGCGCGGTGAGAGCGAATACCGCTGCCGCCAGTGTGGTGAAAAGCTGACATTTTCCGGTTAATCAATGCGGTTATTAATTATATTTATAAGTTAAAACAATCCATTATCTCTATTTGCACCTGTCGGTGACTTCCGCTACCCTGCCTGCCTTTCCAATTTTGAGCTGTTTTGGAATATGCATCGCAAAATTTTATTTTTAGTCGTATTAACGGTCTCTAGCGGCACGCTAGCCAAGGGGATTAATAACTTTACCCAAGCCAAGGCTGCCGCCGCCAAAATCAACCAGGATGCCCCAGGCAGCTTTTATTGTGGCTGCAAGATCGACTGGCAAGGTAAGAAAGGTGTTCCCGATCTTGATAGCTGCGGCTATCAGGTGCGTAAAAATGCCCAACGCGCCGAGCGTATCGAGTGGGAACATGTGGTTCCGGCCTGGCAGTTCGGCCATCAGTTGCAGTGCTGGCAACAGGGTGGGCGTAAAAACTGCAACAAGGATCCGGTTTATCGCCAGATAGAGATCGACTTGCACAACCTGCAACCCGCCATCGGTGAAGTAAATGGTGACCGCAATAACTTTATGTACAGCCAGTGGCGGGGTGGCGAAGGGCAATACGGACAGTGTCAAATGAAGGTAGACTTCAAGAACAAGCAGGCCGAGCCACCTGCCCGTGCGCGAGGTGCCATTGCCCGCACCTACTTCTACATGCGCGATCGCTACCAGTTGCCGCTTTCACGCCAGCAAACCCAGCTGTTTGAAGCCTGGAACCGCCTGTATCCGGTCAGCGCCTGGGAATGTCGACGTGAAGCACGCATCGCCATGGTACAAGGGAATCACAACCCTTATATTCAACAGGCTTGTCAGCAGCAAAAAGGCTGACCTACTATAGTGCTTTCGCGCTGCCCTCCGGCAGCGCCGTATCATTGAGCCAGGATCTGACAATCATTATGCGTAAACCCCGCATTTACCATCCAGAGCCCTTGAGCGCCAGTGCAGAAATTGCATTGAGCGAGGATGCCGCCAATCATGTCGGCCGCGTGCTGCGGATGAGCGCCGGGCAGGCACTGCAACTGTTCGATGGCAGCAACCAGGTGTTTGAGGCAGAAATCACCCGGGTGGATAAAAAGAACGTGCTGGTTCAGATCAACGCCGGGCAACGGGAAGATCGCGAATCACCGCTCAACTTACATCTTGGCCAGGTGATCTCCCGAGGCGAAAAGATGGAATTCACCATCCAGAAATCCATTGAGTTGGGGGTGAACGTGATCACTCCGCTATTTTCCGAGCGCTGCGGCGTTAAACTCGACGGTGAGCGCCTGGAGAAAAAACTCCAGCAGTGGCAAAAAATCGCCATCGCGGCCTGCGAACAATGCGGCCGCAACCGCATTCCGGAAATCCGCCCAGCGATGTCTCTGGAACACTGGTGCGCCGAGCAGGACGATAGCCTCAAGCTGAACCTGCATCCACGCGCCAGCCAAAGTATCAATACCCTGCCGTTGCCGGTAGTGAGCGTACGTCTGCTCATTGGGCCGGAGGGCGGATTATCCGCCGAAGAAATTGCCATGACCACAGACTATGGATTTACTGATATCCTGCTGGGGCCACGCGTTTTGCGTACAGAAACCACCGCGCTCACCGCAATTACCGCTTTGCAGGTCCGTTTCGGCGACCTGGGTTAAGAACCTGTCTCACAGGTTCGTAAGGAGAAGAGATGATCAAGCTCGGCATCGTGATGGACCCTATCGCATCCATCAATATCAAAAAAGACACCAGCTTTGCCATGCTGCTCGAAGCGCAGCGCCGCGGCTGGGAACTGCATTATATGGAGATGAACGATCTCTATCTGCATGCCGGTGATGGCCGTGCCCGCACGCGCCTGCTGAACGTGAAAGAAGACAAAGAGAGCTGGTTCAGCTTTGGCAGCGAGCAGGATCTGGCGTTGCAGGATCTGGACGTGATCCTGATGCGTAAAGATCCGCCGTTCGACACTGAATACATCTATGCGACCTACATCCTGGAACGTGCCGAAGTGAAAGGCACGCTGGTGGTCAACAAGCCACAGAGCCTGCGTGACTGTAACGAAAAGCTGTTCACCGCCTGGTTCCCGGAGCTGACGCCAGACACCTTGGTCAGCCGCAGCGCTGCCCATATCCGCAAATTCCACCAGCAGCATGGCGATATCATCCTCAAGCCGCTGGACGGCATGGGCGGGGCCTCGATCTTCCGCGTGAAGCAGGACGACCCCAACCTGTCGGTGATTATCGAAACCCTGACCGAGCACGGCAGCCGCTTCTGCATGGCGCAAAACTTCCTGCCAGCCATCAAGGATGGGGACAAACGCATCCTGGTGGTGGATGGCGAACCGGTGCCTTACTGCTTGGCGCGTATCCCTGCCCAAGGCGAAACCCGTGGTAACCTGGCCGCAGGTGGCCGTGGTGAAGCGCGCCCTCTGAGCGAAAGCGACTGGAAAATTGCCCGCGCGGTTGCCCCAACGCTAAAAGAGAAAGGGCTGATCTTTGTTGGCCTGGACGTGATTGGCGATCGCCTCACCGAGATCAACGTCACCAGCCCAACCTGCGCCCGTGAGATCGAAGCCGCATTCCCGGTTTCCGTCACCGGCATGCTGATGGACGCCATTGAAAAACGTCTGGCCGCGAAGTAGGCCGACGACGCGCCCTCTCTCATTGGGAGAGGGCATGCATTTTACTTCCGAATTGAATTAACGCCATGAATTTACAGCACCATTTCCTGATTGCCATGCCCGCAATGCAAGATCCGCGCTTCAAACGTTCGGTGATATACGTTTGCGAACATAATGACGACGGAGCCATGGGATTAGTGATCAACAAGCCCGTGGAACATTTCACCGTGGAGACGGTGCTGGAAAAACTCGATATCAAGCCTTCACCACGCGATCTGGCGATCAGCCTGGACAAACCAGTGTTCGCTGGCGGCCCGCTGGCTGACGATCGCGGCTTTATTCTGCATACCCCACGCAAAGGCTTTGGCTCCAGCATTCAGATCTCACCGGCCACCATGATCACCACCTCGAAAGACGTGCTGGAAACGCTTGGCACGCCAGATCAGCCCACCGATGTGCTGGTGGCGCTTGGCTATGCGGGCTGGGAAAAGGGCCAGTTGGAACAGGAACTGCTGGAAAATGCCTGGCTGACCGCCGAGGCCGATACCGACATTCTGTTCCACACGCCGATCGCCAACCGCTGGCGCGAAGCCGCCAACCGCCTTGGCATCGATATTCGCAGCATTGCCAGCCACGCAGGACACGCCTGATGACTAACCGCACCATTATCGCCTTCGACTTCGGGACCAAAAGCATCGGCGCAGCGATCGGCCAGGAAATTACTGGCACCGCTCGAGCGCTGGCGGCCTTTAAAGCCCAGGACGGCGTACCTGACTGGCAGAAGATCGAGCGCCTGCTGAAAGAGTGGCAGCCAGACCTGGTGGTGGTTGGCTTACCGTTGAATATGGATGGCACCGAACAGCCGCTGACCGAACGAGCGCGTAAATTTGCCAACCGGCTGCATGGCCGCTTTGGTGTGCAGATTGCCCTGCATGATGAGCGCCTGAGCACCGTGGAGGCACGGGCCAATCTGTTTGACCATGGGGGATTCCGCGCATTGGATAAAGGCAGCGTCGATTCTGCCTCCGCCGTGGTTATTCTGGAGAGCTGGTTTGAGCAGCATCCGGGCTGATTTTCCGTGCTGGAGCAAAGCGGCTGAACATGATCGCACCAGCGGTAGGCACCACTTCCTGATCAGATTCAGGCAATTCAAGCGTATCCGGTAGTTCAAGGCTGTCCAGCGTCAGACTGTTGATACGGTACGGCGTCAGATTGCCTATCAGCGCATAGCCCCGCCAGTCGGTGGTGACGCCATACTGATTATCGATGCCAATCCCCGGCGTCCCAGGCACACTGACGATGGCCACGGTTTCGCCTAACGTCTGCCCAAGCGTGAGTCCTTCCTGATGCGCCATCAGGCTGCCAGCAAGCTCCAGATTCTGCTGGCGATAGCCTGCCCCTTGCGAATGACCTACCCGCAGGTCACCTGCGTTATATTGATAATTGGCGCTCAGATCCTGGCTACTGCCATTGCGTTGACTTTGGCTAGTGCTGGCGTTGTAGCTCAGGCTATAGTCGTCAAGCAGTGTACCACTGACGCCTATCCGCCGGCTGTCGGTCCGATCGTTAGCCAACGTATGATCATAATTCAGCTTCATACGTGGTGCGCCGATCGCGTTCAACGGCAGCGAGACAGAGAGCCCCAACTGTGCCTGCTCTTTGCCATACGAAGGGCGGTTATATTCCGCATACAGCGCAACGTCTACCTTACCCAGGCTGGCGCTGAAGCCCATCTCGACGCTGGTTTCACCTCTTTGATTACCCCGCGTGGCCTCTCGAGCCAACGTCAGGTAAAGGCTGTCTGAATCGGACAGATACTGGTTATAGCGCGCTTCCAGGCGATACTTTTTTTCCTCGTCAAAGTCACCGACAAAAATGCCGTCTTCCCAGTCCCACCAATAGGTGCTCTGCTGCTCTATCGCCGTGCCAAACGTACGATAGCGCTGCCGCGGATAATATTGCGCCATCAGGCTGAGGGAAGACTCCCAGGCCGGGAAAGCCTTGGCGTAACGCATACGCGCCATGCCGCCGGTGTCCGGCGCTGAACGTCTTGGCTGACGGGCAGATGAAAACGTGTAATCCGCCGAAATCGCTCCCCAGTGGTTAAGACTCTTGCCAATCCCGACCGCCACGCTGCGATAAATATCTGCCCCCTGGAAACCACCATACAGCGTAACCTTCCTCGGGAGCCCATAACTGAGCGAGGCCTGAGCAAAGCCTGGCTGCTCCTCTTCCATACCGTAATAGGGTTGGTATTTACCCACCGAGGCGTCATAGCGCCACTGGCCGGCGTAAACCAGGTTGGGCATGGAGGAGTAGGGGATCTTTCGTTCGGTTTCGGTACTGTCGCTTTCGCGTATCGTGACGGTAAGATCCCCCTCAAGCGCGGGCGGATAGACATCTTTCAACACGAATGCTCCCGGGGAAACAAATGTCTGATAGATAACTTCACCGTTCTGGCGCACCCTCACTTCCGCATTACTCCGTGCGAAGCCACGTATCCAGGGGGAAAACTGCCGCAGGCCATCCGGTAGCATTCGGCTATCCGATACCAGGCTGATGCCACGGAATCGGACGTTATCGAATAAAACTGATGGCGTCACGCTGTCGCCCAAAGTCAGCGTGGCGCGCCAGGCTTTGAGATCCCGATAGGCTAGCGCCCTTTCGGTGTGCCAGGTCGGGTTGCCCCAGATCTCTTTCTGATAGACGGGCTGATAACGCAGCCGCCAAGGGCCCACGTTTACCCCGGTGGTAATATCGGCATACAGGCTTTCGTGCCGCTGCGTATCGTGATAGTTTTCGCCCGCATAATGGCCGTAATTGAACTGATAGTTAACAAATGCCGCATTAATACCGTCATTCCAGCGGCCTGCCAGCTTGCTGTCACCCAGCATGCCTGCCGGGATATCTACCGTCAGTAATTGTGCTATCGGCTCATAGAACACCCCAATTTTTCGGGCACTCAATGCGTCGGGCAGAATACAGCCCTCAGGGGTCGTTTCCATCACTATCGCGGCATCACGTATCCCCCACTCACGTAGCAAGGGGGCATTAATACACGGCTGCTCATCCAGCCCCAGGTTAACGGCCACCTCGCCCTTAAAGTTATCGTTAATAATGAGATAGACGTTATTTATTTCAGCCCTGGCACCGTTAACCAACAGGCCTAACGACATAATGGCAATATGAAAAGTGGGTTTCATTCGTTCCCTGAGTGCAAACCACAATATTTATCCGACACAAAAAGAGGCGCATCTGCGCCCCTTAATTACCAAATCATGACTGTTTATTTCTGTGCAGCGGCCAGTTCAGCACGAGCCTGCTTCAGCTCTTGCTTGATTTCTTTTACGTCAGCCTGCTTTTCTTGCAGTTTTTTCTGGTACTTGGCCACTTTCTTGGCGTCACCTTTAGCCTGAGCTTCGCGCAGGTCGGCTTTGATTTCCTGGACGTCTTGCTGCTTGTCGGCCAGTTTCTGTTCCAGCTTGGTAACTTTCTTCTGCGCATCCTGCAGCACGCTACCGTTGGTGCAATGGGCATTAACTTCGCTCAGAGCACGCTTCAGACCCGCTACGCGGTTGTAGTTACCGTACTTCTCTGCCTGCTGGATCTGATATTCGATCGCAGCACGCTTGGCGTTACAGTCGTAAGCCGCATTAGCCATGGTAGAGAAGCTGGCGCCCAGAACCAGAACCAGTGGCAGAATCGCTAATTTAGTGGTGTTTTTCATCATTTTATCCTTAAACGTTATTACACATGAGGAGCCCAAAAGCCCCCCTTCCTGTGCAACAAAGAATAAAATGATCGCCCTTACCTTAATATCTGCAGAAGGCTTAATCACTCTGTAGGAAGGGACTATTCTCCTGTAGTCCGTTGTACCTTCTTTAAGCTACTGAGCAGCCGTTGCGCTTCCCCCAGCACCGCCGTTGCGGTGGCCTGAACGGGGTTGTCATGCAATGACTGACAAGCTTGATTCAGTTTTTCAGCATTCACCAACCGCGCCGCACCAGCCAATTTATGGGCCAACGCCCGTATGCTTATCAGGTCCATCGGTTGTTGCTTCATGTCCATGGCAAGTTGCGTACAGTCCTCATGCAAGCAATCCAGCAGGGTTTGGATGAACTCTTGCAATACCTTTGGCTGGCGCAATTCCGCTGGTAAATCTTCCACGACAAACGCAGGCTCCTCTTCACTGTTCCCCACATCAGCCAGTGGCAACGTAGACAATTTCGCTTTTAATATGCTCAGGTTAACCGGCTTAAACAGGCAGTCATCCATTCCCGCCTGCAGACAGGCCTCCCGTGCACTTTCTTGCGCATTGGCCGTCAGCCCCCAGATCACCGTAGGAACGGACTGCTGTTCACGCTCGAGGTGCCTGATTTGGCGGCTCAGGCTGTAACCATCGCGTTCAGGCATCTGGCAGTCGGTGATAATCAGGTTGAAGCTGTCCTGCTCCAACAGCTGCAGCGCCTGCTCCCCATCCCCCACCGCACTGGGCTGATGGCCAAGAAACTGCAACTGTTGGGTCAACAACATTCTGCCCGCCGGATGATCTTCAACGATCAGTACCCGCAGCTGGGATGATGCCATCGGGGCGGGTTCCTCCAGAGGTGTTTGAGGGGGGAATTTCAGCAATCTCGGCACCGAAAGCAGCACGGTGACCTCGCTGCCAATACCCACCTCACTGTTCAATGCGATGGTCCCTCCCATCATCTCTACCAGCTTGCGGCAAATATACAGCCCTAGCCCCGTCCCGCCAGCCTCCCCATTGCCCTGAGTAAAGGGTTGGAAAAGACGCGCTTGAGTAACAGCATCAATTCCCTTGCCAGTATCAGAGACACGTAGCCGCAGATCCGCTCGTTCTTCGCTAATCTGATCGACCACGACGCTGAGTGTGACCTGCCCTTGCTCGGTAAACTTGATGGCGTTACTCACCAGATTGGATAGCACCTGCTTGAAACGCATAGGATCTACTAACACATCGCCAGTGATCCCCGCGTCAATATCCAACCTGAACGCTAACCCTTTTTGGCGTGCCACACCGTCAAATAACATCGCCACGGCTTCAATCAGGCGACGGATATCGGCACGCTGTGGATGCAGGATCAAACGGTCCGCCTCAATGCGTGAGATATCAAGAATGTCACCAATCAAGGCCAGCAGAGAATGGGCGGACTCATGTGCAACACTCAGCAGTTCTCGATCTAAAGCTTCCTCCCGTTGCGGGCGGTTCAGCAACAGTTCCAACATGCCGATAATGGCATTGAGCGGGGTACGGATCTCATGGCTCATGGTGGCCAGGAAGGTGGTTTTAGCCCGGTTGGCACTGTCTGCGCGCTCTTTCGCCTGCTGTAACTGCGCAATCAGGCGATCGCGTTCGGTCACGTCAAACCACCCGCCGATTTTTCCTTCAGCACGCTGATCCTCAGTAATTAACAATTGGCCCCACTGCTGCAAAGTACGCGACTGGCCCCCCAACTGCATAACTGATAAAACCTGTTCCTGCTCACCACCCCGGCCAATATCCAGCGTAACAGGCAGTTGCAGTGGGTAATTTTCCAGTGAGCTACCGACGACTTTCTCTGCGGGAGCATTGATGGCATTAAAAAACGGCGTGTTCGCCATCACTATCTGGTCTTTCAGATTGGTGATGTAAATCGGCAAGGGCACGCTATCGATGATCGCCTGGCAACGCTGCACCAGGCGGCGCTTACTGCGCAACCGGCTGATAACCAAGACTATCACCAGCATTGCCAGCAACAGAACGATCAGTAACCACGCTGTGGAATAACAGTGGGCAAGCAATTCTCCATCACCCGGGGTACCTTCAAGCAGATAGGTGTTGTTATACCAATTGCTGGTCATCGCATGGATATCCTCTGGGGGGATATTCAGCAATGCCTTGTCGAGGATCGTTGCCAGGGGATATTCATTACCAGAGACACCAATCACAAAACGCGCCGGTTCAATATCCAGAGCACTCAGAATACTAAGCCCCGATGTGGGCTCCCGAGCCAGGAAATAATCGGCGCTAATCATCGGCAACACGAGTGCTTCAGCCTTTCCTGCTTTTAACGCCTCAATACCGGCTTGGGGTGAAGGCACGGTAATGATCCGGCTCTCGGGGTACTGTTCCCGCAAGATAACCTGCAGAGGGTGCCCTGCGACCAGGGCAATCAACTGCGGAGGATCTTGGCTAATCTGCTCCTGGATCCCCAGCAATACCCAAGAGTTGAATAAATAAGAACGAGTGGTCAGCAACCCGTTAGGCCAGATTGCATCTAGCGTCACGCCAGCGACAATGTCAGCCCTGCCGGTTTTCACTGCATCCAGGGAGTCTTGCAGTGATTGCGCGCGGATAATGTCAAACTTGAGCCCTATACGGCTAGAGATAGCCTCCATCACATCGGCTGTCAGACCACGGAACTCCCCCTGAACGTCGAAGAAGCCCAGAGGGGCAAAATCGCCATTAACGGCCAAGCGCACCCTGGGATGTTCTTCCACCCACTTTCTTTCCAGTGAGGTCAGCAGCAGGTGTTCATCGCTTTGTGACATGGGGATCCCGCCATTCCAGCGGCTTTGGATCTCTGCATGGGTGCTTTCCGGAATGCTCGCTAAAACAGCGTTCAATATTCGCTGTAAACGCACATTCCCCTTGGCCATGCCAAAGGAGAAGCCTTTGATGTCCTGTTGTGGCAGCAATTGCAAACGCAGATTGTTCAGGTTGCCCTGATTGATTAAATAGCGAGCCACCGTGGCATCACCAATAAAAGCGTCCAGCTTCTTGAACGACAACGCCTCCAGCGCACGGCGCGGTATGTCAAAGACCTGATAATCTGCCGGAAAGCGTGCTATCAAGCTCTGATTACCGCTGTATAGGCGTTCGATAGCAATGCGCTTGGGGGGATTCTGTTGCAGCAGGCTATCGGTGCGCACCACCAATGCCGGTGAGGCAGAGACATAAGGTGTAGAAAGCAGCATGTCGGGATCGGCTACGCTTTTTGCAGCGACATTGCCGATCAGATCGACTTCTCCCTTATCCAGACTCCTCCGTAAGGCTGAGGCATCTTCGTAGTAACGCACCTTTATCTGTACGTTAAGGTTATAGCCGACGATCCCCAGGTAATCAGCATTGATACCACCATAATCCCGGGTGCCACTGATGATATCAAAAGGAGAATAATTGGGGGCCGCAATGCCGAAAACCAGCACACGTTTACGGCGCAACCATTGCCAATCATCACTGGTCAGCTCGGGCTCGGATAATTGAACCTGGCTACGGCTAAGCAAATTAGTTTCACGAAACGCGGGAACTTCCCCAGCGGAAACACCACAGCAAAAAAACAAAAGTATCAAGAGCAATTTATTCATCGTCAGGTCGTTCGCTCTGATGATGAAAAAAAGCCACCAAATCTTCTGTACTGCTAACTTTTAGTTTTTCCATCAGACGTGTCTTATAAGTGCTGATGGTTTTATTGCTCAAAATCAGACGATCGGCTATTTCCTTATTGCTAAGACCCTCTGACAAATACCGCAACACGGTCAATTCACGATCGGAAAGGCGAGTAAGATCATTCTCACTTTTTTGCGGTGAATTTAGCAAAGGCATCAGAGTAATCTGTGGAAAACAGGCATAGCCTTGCAGCACCAGTTGGCACAATGGTGCCAATTGACTGATATCCTGATCCTTGTTGAAAAACCCGCTAGCCCCGGCACGCAACGCTCTTTCTGCATAGCTCCCCGTGGGCAGGCTAGTATAGACCACCACTTTAATAGCGCTGTCCACCTGGCGAATATGCTGTAGGATCTGCAGCCCATCCATTTTGTTCAGCATGATATCAAGTATCACCAGCTGCGGCGTATTTTCCCTTATTCGCGCCATGGCATCCAGACCGTTAGTTGCGGTCTGGATCGAGTTATTACCTAATGAAGATAAAATTGCTTTCACAGCGAAACAAATTGCGGGATGATCGTCAACAATCAACCAGGAACCCATAAGAATATCCTTATCCTAATACTAGTCCTAAAAATAAAAACCCATAGAGAGTTGCTTATACTGCAACACAATTCGCTCTTGAGTTACCAATATACTTCGCTCTTGCACGCAACCTCTGTGCTATTGATTGCAATTAAATATAAGGTATAAGGGGGAAATAGCTAATCGATTGTGGCATTATAATATTCCCTGCGCAACACGCTGTTGCAAACCCTGTTCAAAAGTTTGCATGCCTGACTGCGCACCGGTTTGCAATACGCTGACCAACTGATGGGTTTTACCTTCGCGGATCATGCTGCTCACCGCTGCCGTGGCCGTGAGGATCTCGTAAATGGCAACACGCCCTCCCCCGGGCTTGCTCAGCAGCTTTTGCGCGATCACCGCCTGCAGGCTACTGGCCAACTGGGCCCGAACATAGGTTTTCTCTTCCGCCGGGAAGACATCCACCAGCCTTTCCACCGCCTGTGGTGCGCTGCGGGTATGCAAAGTAGCTAGAACTAGATGGCCAGTTTCTGCCGCGGTCAACGCCAGCCGAACGGTGGTGGTATCACGCAGCTCCCCCAGCAGGATCACGTCTGGATCTTCACGCAGTGCGGCCCGCAGAGCATCGTCAAAACTGTGGGTATCCCGCCCTAACTCGCGCTGCTGGATTAGGGAACGCTGGCTACGATGGATAAACTCGATCGGATCTTCCAGCGTGAGGATATGGCGGCGCTGATGCCGATTAATAAAGTCGATCATCGCCGCCAAGGTGGTCGACTTGCCGCTGCCGGTAGCACCGGTGACAAGTATCAAGCCATCTTCGCGTTGCAGCAGCGCCGGAATAATTTCCGGAGTAGTCAGTTCGGCCAACGTTGGGCACTGGCTGGCGATCCGGCGTAACGCCACGGAGACCCCGGCATTTTGCAAAAAGAAATTGGCACGTAGCCGGGTACCATCAGCCAGAGCTAGCGCCAGATCGAGCTGCCCCACCTGCTGGAGTTGCTGCCACATCGTTTGCGATAACTGCGTTTGGCACCATGCCGACATCTGCTGTTGGGTGAGGATTTCCCCACGTTCCACGGCCTGGAGCTCGCCATCGATACGTAACATTGGCAGATGGCCGGTACAAAGGTGCAGATCGGAGGCATTATGCTTTACACTAAGAGCCACAAATTCATCGATATCCATATCAATCTCCCGGGTTAATCATGAGCACTATCCAACAGAATCTGCAGGATGTCAGGAGCCGTATTGCAGCGGCCGCTCAAGACTGCGCACGCATTCCAGAAGAAGTGACATTGCTTGCAGTCAGCAAAACCAAACCTGCGGAGGCGATCGCACAAGCCATCGCCGCAGGCCAGCACGCGTTTGGCGAGAATTACGTGCAGGAAGGGGTAGACAAGATCCAGTATTTTGCCCAGTTGCCGGAAGGGGCAGGATTGGAATGGCACTTTATCGGCCCGCTGCAATCCAATAAAAGCAGGCTGGTGGCAGAGCACTTTGCCTGGTGCCACACCGTTGACCGCTTGCGTATTGCCCTGCGCCTGAGCGATCAGCGCCCCGCAGAAATGCCGCCGTTAAACGTGTTGATCCAGATAAATATCAGTGACGAGCAGAGTAAATCTGGCATTGTATTGAGTGAGCTGCCAGCGCTGGCCGAGGCGGTCGCCGCATTGCCTAACCTGTGCTTGCGTGGGCTGATGGCCATCCCGGCCCCGGAACACGACTATCAGCGCCAGTTGGCGACATTCGGCCAGATGAACGACGCTTTCCAGGAGCTCAAGCAGCGCTATCCGCAGGTGGATACGTTGTCGATGGGCATGACAGATGATATGCAGGCAGCGATCGCCGCTGGCAGCACGATGGTTCGTATCGGCACCGCCATTTTTGGTGCCCGCGACTACTCGCACACCACCGTATAACGAGGATTGGATGCAACATCGCAAAATTACCTTTATTGGTGCCGGTAATATGGCTCGCGCTATCATTGCTGGCCTGGTCGCCGGTGGCTATCCGGCAGCCGCCATCAGCGTTTGTGCGCCGTCAGCAAAAAACCGTGACGCCCTGGCCGCCGAATATGGCATCCACAGCAGCGCAGACAACATCACCTGTGCACAACAGGCCGACGTCGTGGTCCTGGCGGTGAAACCGCAAATGATGGCGCAGGTTTGCTTACCTTTACAGGAACAGGTCGATTTCTCCGGTAAACTGGTGCTGTCGATCGCCGCCGGTATTCTGGTGAGCCGTTTCTATCAAATGCTCGGCGAAGGCTTGAATATCGTGCGCATCATGCCCAATACCCCTTCACTGGTCGGTAAAGGAATGAGCGGGCTGTATGCTCCCGAGCAGGTTAGCCAACAGGATCGTGATTACACCAGCGATCTGATGAGCTCGGTGGGTAAAGTCTGCTGGGTCGATGACGAAAACGGCATCAATGGCGTGATCGCCGCCGCAGGCAGCGCACCAGCCTATTTCTTCCTGTTTATGGATGCCATGCAGCAGGAAGCCGAACGTATGGGATTCAGCAGCCAGGCCGCTCGCGATCTGGTGCAGCAGGCCGCTATCGGTGCTGCGGCATTGGCCGCCGCCAACCCGGAAATTTCACTGGCTACGCTGCGTGAGCAGGTGACCTCCAAAGGGGGCACCACCGCCGAGGCAATACGGGTGTTCAACGAACATCAGTTGCCAGAGACCGTTGCCAAAGCCATGCAGGCCGCCGTTTCCCGTGCGCAGGAAATGGAAAAATCATTTTAACTATGCCCGATGAGTTTCAGGCCGCCACGGTGGTCTGAAAACCAAGGGGATAACCCAGAAGTTAAGGAGAAGGGTAACTTACATGCTAACGCTGACTTTTCTGGTCAAAACCGTCGTTGATATTTACGTGATGGTGCTGCTGTTGCGCATCTGGATGCAACTGACGCGCACTGACTTTTATAACCCGTTTTCGCAGTTTGTGGTGAAAATCACCCAGCCGATCGTCGGCCCACTGCGCCGCATCGTTCCTTCGATGGGGCCGGTAGATAGCGCGTCATTGCTGTTGGCGTTCCTGCTGATGACCATTAAATATCCGCTACTGCTGCTGATCCAGAGCGGTACCCTGTCACTCAGCCTGTACAATTTGCTGTTTGGTCTGATTTCTCTGATCAAATCCGTCGGCTACCTGATCTTCTGGGTGATGATCATTCGCGCCTTGATGAGTTGGATCAGCCAGGGCCGCAGCCCGATTGATTATGTAATGTTCCAGCTTACCGAGCCATTGATGGCCCCTATCCGCCGCGTGATCCCGGCAATGGGCGGCATTGATTTCTCCGCGATGGTGGTGATCCTGATCCTGTATCTGATCAACTACCTGGGGATGGATCTGTTCGGCGAGCTCTGGTTCCTGCTGTGAGTGCAGTTACCCCGCTGCTGGACGGGCTGGTAGTCAGGCTATATATTCAGCCCAAAGCCAGCCGCGATCAGATTATTGGCCTGCATGGCGACGAGATAAAAGTCGCCATCACCGCACCGCCGGTTGATGGCCAGGCCAATGCCCATCTCATCAAGTTTATCGCCAAGCAGTTCAAGGTGGCGAAAAGCAACGTGATCATCGAGAAAGGCGAGCTGGGGCGGCACAAGCAATTGCGCATCCTCAACCCGCAACAGATCCCTGAGGCCATCGCGGCGCTCATCGAATAATTTCAAGGTATCTATTATGCAAAAAATCGTTCTTGCCACCGGCAACCCCGGCAAAGTGCGTGAACTCGCCGAACTGCTGGCCGATTTCGGCTTTGACGTGGTAGCGCAAACCGAGCTTGGCGTAGATTCCGCCGAAGAAACCGGCCTGACGTTTATTGAAAACGCCATTCTCAAGGCCCGCCATGCCGCGCAGATCACCGGTCTGCCAGCGATTGCCGACGACTCAGGCCTGGCAGTCGATGCCTTGGGCGGCGCTCCGGGTATTTATTCTGCCCGCTACGCCGGTTTAGAGGCCAGCGACCAGCAGAATCTGGACAAGCTGCTGGTGACGCTGAAAGACGTGCCTGCGGGCAAGCGCGGTGCTCAATTCCATTGCGTGCTGGTGTATATGCGCCATGCAGAAGATCCAACTCCGCTGGTATTCCACGGTTGCTGGAACGGTGAAATCACTTTTGAAGCGGCCGGCGTTGGCGGCTTCGGTTACGATCCGATCTTCTATGTGCCAGAGTTGGGCTGCACCGCAGCAGAGCTGACGCGGGAAGAGAAAATTGCCATTTCCCACCGTGGCAAGGCGTTGAAGTTGATGTTGGAAGCGATGCGTAATGCCAGCTAACAGCGTACAACTGCCACCGCTCAGCCTGTACATCCATATTCCCTGGTGCGTACAAAAGTGCCCATACTGTGATTTCAACTCGCATGCCTTGAAAGGCGAAGTGCCGCACCAGGAATATGTCGATCATCTACTGGCGGATCTGGATGCTGATTTGCCGCTCGCCAGCGGTCGTGCAATCAGCACTATCTTTATCGGTGGCGGTACGCCGAGCCTATTGAGTGCCGAAGCCATGCAGGCACTGCTGGATGGCGTGCGGGCGCGCATTCATGTCGCGGATGACGCCGAGATCACCATGGAAGCCAACCCAGGCACCGTGGAGGCCGATCGCTTCAGTGGCTACCAGCGCGCCGGGGTGAACCGCATCTCGATTGGCGTACAAAGCTTCAGCGCCGAGAAGCTAACCCGTCTGGGGCGCATTCATGGCCCGGATGAGGCCAAACGCGCGGCGCATCTGGCAACCGGCCTGGGCCTGCGCAGTTTCAATCTGGATTTGATGCATGGCCTGCCGGATCAGTCACTGGAAGAAGCGCTGGACGATCTACGCCAGGCTATCGCCCTCAATCCGCCGCATCTGTCGTGGTATCAACTCACCATCGAGCCAAATACCCTCTTCAGCTCACGCCCGCCGGTATTGCCGGACGATGACGCACTGTGGAATATCTTTGAACAAGGTCATGAGCTGTTGAGCGCCGCCGGATATCAGCAGTACGAAACCTCGGCCTACGCCAAACCGGGTTATCAGTGTCAGCACAACCTCAACTACTGGCGCTTTGGCGACTATCTGGGGATTGGTTGTGGCGCACACGGCAAGCTGACCTTTGCCGATGGCCGCATTCTGCGCACCGCCAAAACCAAGCATCCACGCGGCTTTATGCGGGGTGACTATCGGGACAAGCTGCATGAAGTCGAGGCGCACGATCGGCCATTCGAGTTCTTTATGAACCGTTTCCGCCTGCTGGAAGCTGCGCCACGCGCCGAGTTCGCCCAATATACCGGGCTGGATGAGAGTGTGATCCGCGCGCCATTGGACGAAGCACTGGCTAAAGGCTATCTGCTAGAGACGCCAGAGTATTGGCAGATCACCGAGCATGGCAAACTGTTCCTTAATTCGCTGTTGGAACTGTTCTTGCCGGAAGAATAACTTAGGTAGAATTGCAGGCTCACCTGTATGGGCGCAGCATGTGAGCTGCGCCCATTGAGATCATCAATGCGGTTCAAGCCCTAAAAACTCAGCAACACTGCCCTGGCAACAAAAAAGGTTCCGTCGAGTTAAGAGTGCAATTCTTAAAACAACGGAACCTGTTAACGTAAAACCTTAGTTCAACGCCTTAACCAGATCCTTACGCTGGGTTTCCAGTGCCGTTACGCGCTTACACACGTCGCGACCGAAGTTCTGGAAGTCCTGCTCCTGATTGTTCCATTCGTTCTTGATGGCCTGCTGTAGCCCACCCAGATTGCCCATGATCGCCTGCAACGGGTTGCCATTGCTGTTGGCAACCTGCTTGACACCCATTTCGTTCAGGCTGTCCTGCAATACGCCGCCCATGCTCTGCTGCACGATATTGCGGCCATCCTGCTCCACCTGAGCGATCGCCTTGTGGTGGAACGTGAGGCCGTCGCTGCGGTGTTCAATGATGCGGTTCATCTGCTGCTTCAACTGATCGTTGAGCGTGGTCAGGCGGTTGCGTACGTTACTGTCTGTGCCCAACTGCTGAACTATGACTTTATCCAGCGCTACCCGCGCCTTCTCCAGATGCTGCTGCGCACCCTGATCGATCCAGGGTAAATCTTTACGCAATGCGCTCTGGTAGCTGAACGCCTTCTGGCGCTGGTTATCGTTCAGGTTCAATGCTTTGCCATCACGAGTGACATCGCCGTCGGCGGTAATTTGCAGGTTACCGCTGGCACCTACCACCTGCACGGTCTGCGGGCTGATAATCACGTCGTCCTGTGGCCTGACGCTGCACTGATACTCGGCATGCGCCTGTGAAGCCGTTAATAACAGCAAGGCCAATCCGGTTCTCTTTAACATAGTTTCTCCTGACTCCCTTCCAACCGCATGTGCGATGGAGTTAAAAAATCGAACGGCTAATGCGTTGAGACAACAGTTCTAGTGCCGCAGTTCCCGCCAATGAGTTACCGGATGCATCCAGCTCCGGCGACCAGACGACAATCGACAGTTCATCAGGGACGATGGCGATGATACCGCCGCCCACGCCAGACTTGCCCGGCATGCCAACCCGATAGGCGAATTCACCTGCGCCGTCATACATACCGCTGGTCATCATCAAGGCGTTAATCTGCCGGGCCTGCAACGGGCTGATCACTTCTTCGCCATCAAGCGTCCGGCCCTGGTTAGCCAGGTAGACAAAGCTGCGTGCCAACTCAACGCAGCTCATCCGTAACGCGCAGTAGTGAAAATAGGTTTGCAGCACGGTCAGTACGTCATTGTCGAAGTTACCGAACGACTTCATCAGATAGGCGATGGCGGCATTGCGGTCGGAATGCTCAAATTCGGAGCGCGCCACGCGGATGTCATAGGATAGGTCATCAACACCTGCCAGTTGGCGCACCACTTCCAACATCCGCTGCTTGGGAGCACTAAGCCGGGTTTGCAGCATATCGCATACCACCAGCGCTCCTGGGTTGATAAACGGGTTGCGCGGTTTGCCCTGTTCCATCTCCAACTGCAGCAACGAATTAAACGGCAGGCCAGAGGGCTCTTTCCCCACCCGCTGCCAGATTTCACCTTCCTGATAACGCGTTAGCGCCAGCGTCAGGCTCAATACCTTGGAGATCGACTGGATCGAAAAGCGCTCCGCCGCGTCGCCGGCCTGAAACAGCTCACCGTCAACAGTACAGACGGCGATCGCCAGCCGATCGGCGGCGACTTCTGCCAACGCAGGAATATAGTCTGCAACCTTGCCTTGCCCAATCAACGGGCGAACCTGTTGCAGGATCTCTTCCAGCAACGCGTTATCTAATGTTGTTACCACCGCGCTCACTACTCCAGAAAGGACACCAGATAAAACAAAGGTGCCATTAAGGCACCTTCGGCAATGCTAATCGGACGGGATCAATCCCACCAGATGTCGAACAGATCGCTGGTTTTCACATCGTTCAGCTTGCGTGCTTCCAGCCAGTTTTTGATCAGCTCACGGTGTTCGTCGGTGCAATGACCAATCGTCTGCAGGCAGATCAAACCTTCCCACTGCAGATAGCCACTGCCGTCAAACGCCAGGCCGTTCGGCTCGATCACTTCCTCGATAAACGCGTCCAGGGTGCTGTCGATATCTTCAACGGCGGTCCCTTCAGCAAAACGCCAGGCTACAGAGAAGCCTAGTTCCTGAAACTCTTCGATATGCAACTTTTTACGTAAACGACGACTACGGTTCTTAGCCATTATTCCATCCTCTCAAACATCAAATCCCAAACGCCATGTCCCAGACGCTGGCCACGTAATTCAAATTTTGTCAGCGGACGCGAGTCCGGGCGCGGTACGTAATCATTACTCTCGGAGAGATTACGGTAGCCTGCGCTGCTGCTCATGACTTCCAGCATGTGTTCCGCATAGGGTTGCCAGTCGGTGGCCATATGGAATACGCCACCGACTTTTAATTTGCGCTGCACCAGCTCAACAAACGGCGTCTGTACGATGCGGCGTTTGTTGTGGCGCGCCTTGTGCCATGGATCCGGGAAGAACAGCTGCACCATATCCAGTGAAGCGTCCGGGATCATATTCTGCAAGACTTCTACCGCATCGTGGCACATCACCCGCAGGTTGGCCAACTCCGCCTCATGGGCATCGGCCAGGCAGGCACCCACGCCCGGCGAGTGAACCTCGATCCCCAGGAAGTTCTGCTGCGGGTTGTTGCCCGCCATGGTGACCAGGGATGCCCCCATGCCAAAACCAATCTCCAGCACGGTTGGCGCTTCACGGCCAAACAGCGCGGCGATATCGACAGGTTCAGCCTGATATTCCACGCCCATCACCGGCCAATAGTTGTCCAGCGCCTGCTGCTGGCCTTTGGTCAACCGCCCCTGGCGGCGAACAAAACTGCGGATACGGCGCATCGCGCGGCCGTTCTCATCAAATTCTGGGGAGATGACGTCATTAATCATAGTGCTTTCTGTCTATTTGGCTGCCAATTAGGGGAACGCGCATTATGCAAAGATACCTTGCTTTAGCAAGCGTTCATCATCATACCGGATGTGCTACTGCGGAAAGTTCCGGTTTACAGCACCATCACTCTATGCTGCAATCGCGCATCATTATTTATCTGCCGGATAGCGAACTCGCTCATGATGCAAGCACAACAGTTCTCGCACGTAGTGCTTGACTGGTACCAACGCTATGGCCGCAAAACGCTGCCGTGGCAACTCGATAAAACGCCTTATCAAGTATGGCTCTCTGAGGTGATGCTGCAACAAACTCAGGTTGCCACCGTTATTCCTTATTTTCAGCGCTTTATGGCACGCTTTCCGAACGTGCGTGCCCTGGCCGAAGCGCCGCAGGATGAAGTCCTGCATCTGTGGACCGGGCTTGGTTATTATGCCCGCGCCAGAAACCTGCATAAAGCGGCGCAGACCATTGTCGCACAGCACGGCGGTGAGTTCCCGACAACCTTTGAAGAAATTGTCGCGCTGCCTGGTGTAGGCCGTTCAACCGCCGGTGCCATTCTCTCTCTGTCCCAGGGGCAGCACTACCCGATCCTCGACGGCAACGTCAAGCGTGTACTGGCCCGTTGCTATGCCATAGCTGGCTGGCCGGGTAAGAAAGAGGTGGAAAATCGCCTGTGGGAAATCAGCGAAGAGGTCACACCGGCAAAAGGGGTTGGCCAGTTCAATCAGGCGATGATGGATCTGGGAGCGATGGTCTGCACCCGTAGCAAACCAAAATGTGAGCTATGCCCACTCAATGTCGGCTGCATCGCCAACGGCAACAGCAGCTGGGCCAACTACCCAGGCAAAAAGCCCAAGCAAACCCTGCCGGAAAAAACCGCCTACTTCCTGATGCTGCAACAGGGCGATGGCGTCTGGCTGGAACAGCGCCCAGGAACTGGCCTGTGGGGCGGGCTATTCTGCTTCCCACAGTTTAGCGCGCGGATCGATCTTGAACTCTGGCTGCAACAACACGGCCTGCAAGGTAGCCGTTTAGAGCAAATGACCGCCTTCCGCCACACCTTCAGCCATTTCCATCTGGATATTGTGCCTATGTGGCTGAACATCGACAAAGCGGGTAGCGCCATGGATGAGGGTGCCGGTCTCTGGTATAACTTAACGCAGCCCCCTTCGGTCGGGCTGGCCGCGCCGGTTGAGCGCCTGCTACAGCAGTTGGCCAAACAGTCCCCGACCCAACCCGGTTTATTTGGCAACAGCGCCATTGACGAGGAATTAGCATGAGCAGAACCATTTTTTGTACCTTCCTGCAGCGTGACGCCGATGGGCAAGACTTCCAGCTCTATCCAGGGGAAGTCGGCAAGCGCATCTACAACGAAATCTCCAAGGAAGCCTGGGGAGAATGGATGAAGAAGCAGACCATGCTGATCAACGAGAAAAAGCTCAACATGATGAACGTGGATGACCGCAAACTGCTGGAACAAGAGATGATCCGCTTCCTGTTCGAAGGGCATGAGGTCCACATCGAAGGCTATACGCCACCGAGCGAATAAGATTTTCCGGGCCAGCTCTGGCCCTTTCCCCCTGTTTAATTCTTCGCGTATACGGCTTTAACAAGATGAAGAAAATGTTAGCTTTGCTAGTGATAGCGCCTTTGCTGATCTCCTGTTCCGGCAAAAAAAACGACGTGGTCAGTGAAGCCTATGTCAAAGACACCAACGCCTTTGATATTTTGATGGGCCAATTTGCCCACAATATCGAGAACATCTGGGGGCTGAGCGAAGTTCTGATCGCCGGGCCAAAAGACTACGTCAAATATACCGACCAATATCAGACCCGTAGCCACATCAACTTTGATTCGGGCACCATCACTATCGAAACCATCGCCACCACCGATCCGGCGGCTCATCTGCGCCAGGCGGTGATCAGCACCCTATTGATGGGTGATGATCCGGGCTCGATCGACCTCTATTCCGACGCCAATGATATCCAGATCAGCAAAGAGCCGTTCCTGTACGGCCAGGTGCTGGATAACAAGGGCCAACCCATCCGCTGGGAATGGCGGGCGGCGCACTTCGCCGACTACCTGCTGCAAAACAAGCTAAAGAGGCGTACCTCAGGCCTGCACGTGATCTACTCGGTGACTATGCAACTGGTGCCTAACCACCTGGATAAACGTGCACACAAATATCTGCCGATGGTTCGTCAAGCGTCTGAGAAATACGGCGTCGAAGAGTCGCTGATCCTGGCGATTATGCAGACCGAATCCAGCTTTAACCCGTATGCGGTAAGCGGTTCCGACGCGCTGGGCCTGATGCAGGTGGTGCAGCATACCGCCGGTAAAGACGTGTTCCAGAGCAAAGGTAAATGGGGCACGCCAAGCCGCAGCTACCTGTTTGATCCGGAGAACAACATCGATACCGGTACCGCCTATCTGGCCATCTTGCAGAATAACTACCTGGGCGGCATTCAGAACCCGACCTCACGCCGTTATGCGGTGATCACCGCATACAACGGAGGAGCTGGCAGCGTGCTGCGGGTGTTCAATAGTGACAAGGCCAAAGCGGTAACCATCATCAACAGCATGCAGCCTGGTGATATTTATCAGACTCTGACCACCAAGCATCCTGCGGGTGAATCACGCCGTTATCTGGTGAAAGTGAATAACGCACAGAAAAACTATCGGCGGAAGTAATCGCTGATAAGAAAGGCAGGACAGGGGGAAAGCCATTCCCCCTGCCTCCTACTCAGCCAACGTATAGCCGTTGCGCCCATTAGCCTTGGTTTGATACAGAGCCTTATCGGCTATCTCGACCAATTGCTCACGCCCCACTCCGGCGCGCCATAATGCAATCCCCTGACTCACCGTGACCCATTGCCCAACATCGGAACCTTCGTGAGGGATCGCGATCGCCGCAACCAAGGTCTTGATCCTTTCGGCCACCGCTATCGCCTCGGCACGATCGGATTTTGGCAGTAGAATAATGAATTCCTCACCACCGTAACGTGCCACCAGATCCTGTGAACGACGCACGCTATTTTCAAAGCACTCGGCCAGACGGATCAGACACTCATCCCCCATTTGATGGCCATAATGGTCGTTATATTTTTTAAACAAATCCACGTCCAGCAGGATGATGGCGAAAGGCTCCCGACTCTCCACCTCCCGAGAAAACACCTCGTCAAAGTAGTTGCTGAAATAACGCCGATTGGCCAGCCCAGTCAGCGGATCGCGGTTGGCCTGTTTACCCAGACGCTCGATCAGCTGCTTGTTCTCCCTTTCCCGCTCGATAGCCAACATAAACCATTTCTCCAACATACGTTTGGCCGAGTAGATCAAAAACAGCATCAGTAAATAAGAGAACACGTTCGCCAGTGAGGCTGCACCGCGCAGGAAAATATTCTCGCTGATGGACATCGCCAGTATCGGTACCGTAAACAGGCACAGCAGCAAGGGAGAGAGGTAAAAGGGGATCAGTGAGGCAAACACCAAGCCAATCAGCAAGGGGTAGACTATGGTCACATTGCCCATGACGATCAGGTGATGAAAGGTAGCACACCAGCATAGCGACAAAACCGTCACACTGACTATCAGCCCCCACCAGCGAGCTTTCTCACCGTATGGCCGTAACACCCTCAACACCATATAGGTGACGAAGGCGACCAGCATCACGCCGGTGATCGCCGGAGCTGAACGTAGCAAATGGCTTAACGACTCGTAAAGCCCTGACCCCAGACGCTGTAGGAACAAGTAGAAAGAGAACAAGGCGTTAACCAGCAAAAACCAGTCAAAACTGTGAAACGTGGACTTTCTTTTTTCTTTAGCGACCCAGGCGGCGTATTTTCGATCTTTCATTATTGGACTCATTGTCATACCACTCTACTCAATGTAGTGGTGACATCCGCCTTTGTCATGCAAGATAGACGGGCGCAGCATGCCGCACCCATACAATGCGGCTAGTACGATGAGGTTTTACGGCTTGATCATATAGCCAAAAATCCGTTTCCAGCCGTGATCTTTCTTCTCGATATACACGCCCTGCAGCTCCGGTGAGAAGCCTGGCAAGCGGTTGATGCCCTCCTCCAGCGCCAGGAAGTAACGCTGTACCGCGCCGCCCCACACTTCGCCTGGCACCACGCACAGCACGCCCGGTGGATAAGGTAAGGCCCCCTCTGCCGCGATGCGCCCGGCAGCCTGAGCGATCGGCACCAGCTCAACGTTGTCGCGGATAAACTCGACGTTGGCATCCTGCGGATTCATCATCACCGGCGGGAAATGATCCTGACGGAACATCTCTTTTTGTAACTGCTTCACGTCGAAGCTGACGTACAGATCGTGCATCTCCTGGCACAGCTGACGAATGGTGTAGCCTGCATAACGCTGCTGATTCTTGCGATAGACCGTCGGCAAGACCTCACTCAGTGGCGCATCTGCCTCGACGTAACGCTCGAACTGCACCAGCATATCCACCAGATGCTCCATTTTCGCCGGGTTCTCCGCCGGGGTGAGCAGGAACAGGATCGAGTTGAGATCGCACTTCTCTGGCACGATGCCGTTCTCACGCAGGAAGTTGGCCAGAATGGTCGCCGGGATACCGAACTCGGTGTATTGACCGGTGGCCGCATCAATCCCCGGCGTGGTCAGCAGCAACTTGCAGGGATCGACCAGATACTGCCCCTGAGCATAGCCTGCAAAACCGTGCCATTGCTCGCCCGGTACAAAGTTGAAGAAGCGTGCATCGTTGGCGATCAGGTCGGTATCGTAGTCCTGCCAGTCCTTGCCTGCCACCTGCGGCGGAATAAAGGGCCGCAGCTGCGAACAGCGTGCCAGCAGTTGTTTACGCGTGTCGATCCCCAGCTTGACGCACTCCATCCACATGCGGCGGCCAGCGGCACCGGCATGCATCTTGGCGTTGACGTCCAGCGCGGCAAACAGCGGATAAAACGGGCTGGTTGAAGCATGCAGCATAAACGCATTGTTGAGATGCTTATGGTTGCAGTGGCGTTTCTGGCCTTTGATGTGATCGTCTTTCTTATGGATCTGCGAAGTCTGCGAGAACCCGGCCTGCTGCTTATGCACCGATTGCGTGACGAAAATACCCGGATCGTGCTCATCCAGTTCCAACAGCAGCGGCGAGCACTCTTTCAGCATCGGGATAAAACCTTCATACCCCACCCAGGCCGAATCAAACAGGATGTAATCGCACAGATGGCCGATGGTATCGATCACCTGACGGGCGTTGTAAATGGTGCCGTCATAGGTGCCGAGCTGAATGATCGCCAGGCGGAAAGGCCGTGCCGCAGCGGCTTTTTCCGGGGCAACATGGCGGATCTGCTCGCGCAGGTAAGCCTCATCAAAGCATTTAGAATCGATGCCTCCGATAAAACCAAACGGGTTACGCGCGGTTTCCAGATACACCGGAGTCGCTCCGGCCTGGATCAACGCGCCGTGGTGATTGGATTTATGGTTATTGCGATCGAACAGCACCAGATCGCCACGCGTCAGCAGCGCGTTGGTCACCACTTTATTGGAGGCCGAAGTGCCGTTCAGCACGAAGTAGGTTTTATCGGCGTTGAACACTTTCGCCGCGTGTTTTTGCGCATCCTTGGCCGAGCCTTCGTGGATCAGCAAATCGCCCAGCTTCACATCGGCGTTGCACATGTCCGAACGGAAAATGGTTTCACCGTAAAACTCGAAAAACTTGCGCCCTGCCGGGTGCTTGCGGAAAAACTCGCCGCCCTGATGGCCCGGGCAGGCAAAGGTTGAGTTATCCATCTCCACGTAGGTTTTCAGCGTTTTGAAGAACGGCGGTAACAGCGCCTGCTCGTAGGCATCGGCGGCGGCCTCCAACTGCGCCATGTAAAACGCTTTGGTCGCGGCAGCCAAGGCAAATACCCCAGTAATCAACGGCAGGTGATCCGGGGAAAGCTGTTCATCCCCCTCAACGGCAACAAACGTCGGGATCTCAAAGCCGGTCGCTTTAAGCGTTGCCAGAATACCGGCATCCACATCGCTAACAGAGACCACGGCCGCCGCCACATCGGTATAGTCAGTCTGCCCCACACGCACAATTTCGCGCAGGGTTTCAATGCTGGCTACCAGGCTGGCGCTGGTTGCTATCTTCAATTCTTTCATCATGCTGAGTCTCAAACGGTTAAGGATGAGGGTGTGCCACTGGGCACATAATGAGATAACCCTGGTTATCCCGGCAAAGTGATGAGCCAAGGCGCAACCATGACCGGCCGATGCGGGTAGGCATCAGACAACTATCGGGGACTGGGATCGGCAGCGTCCGATAGACATCAGTAAAATCAGAGCCGCAGCTCTATTTTTAATCATGCCTAACAGCGAGCATTGGCTAGCTTTACCGCATAAGGGGCAGCGGTGTTCGCATAAATGGCGTTAAGGAAACACGGAGTGAGGGCGTCATCAGACTTCTGGAGCGCAGCTGCGCCGAGGTGGTTAAAGCCGTCATGCCTGTACTCCTCTGTGATGAAGTGGGAAATTCGCGCAATGATTACACGTTTTTTTCGAGGGTTCAAGCCGGTTAATAGTTACTATTAATGCATAATTATTTATTGATGCCGTGTGGAAAACCACACGGCCAGGCAGGCTTAAACTAGAACAGGTTGAACTTGTAATCCACCTGCAGTTCGATAGAGTGGTTCTGAGCGCGCATCGGCTTGCCATCCGAGGTCAGCTTCGGCTGGTTGCTCTGGCTCTGGTAGTTCCAGGATGGGCCACCGGACAGCTGCACTGCCAGATTTTTCAATGCCGGCTGTGACGGCGTCCAGCGGGAGTAAACCAGGGTTTCACCACGCTCGATGCTATGGCCACGGTACTTCATCCCCCAGCCATAGTTGGTGACCATCCCCAGCTCAACCTCTGGCGTAACGGCATAGCCGAAGGTCCAGGCCAGCATCTTTTCCTTATCGCCCACATAGTCATTACCCCAACTGTCGGCCATTGAGTTAAAGGTACCGCGGCTGTGTTTGGCCAGATGCCACTCAAAGCGCCCTAGCCCGTTGCCATTGTCGAGTGAGGCCCGGGTGTATGAAGCCCCAACCTTATGCTTCCAACGTTCGGCGCGCCATTCGGCGTACATCGCATAATGGTAGGCATCATCATCGAACGTCTTGTGACGGGTGGACATGCGAGTCCAGTCTTGCAAACCATGGTTGTAATACACCTGGCTGGCAAACTTGAGGCGATTTTCCGCCCAGGACGCCGGTTGCCAACCCAGTTCTACCCCGTGGCGTTGCATATAGTTATGGCTTTCCCCCAGGAAATAGAGCGCACTATAGCCGTGATCGCTATAGCTCAATTCACCGGTCGCAATGCTGCTGATCTCCTTTTTATCCGCAGTGAGGAAATGGATCTTATCCGGAGAGTCCCTGTCGCTATAGCGAGTTACGTAGGCACCGCGTACCCGCACTGGCCCGGTTGCCGCTTCGCCACGCAAGCCCAGATAGGTACTTGGAATGGCACGTGTGGAGTTATTGAGTGCGCCCCATTTTTTAATCTGCTGCCAACCGGAATAAAGGTGAAGATAGGTATCATCATCACCCAAACGCCCTTTCAGATAGAGCTGCCCAATCTTGTTGAAACCTTTGGCCTGACCATTGTCGTTATACAACACGCTACGGCCCCAGAAATCATCGCTGGCGGCCAGTTTAATCACGCCATAATAAGAAGCGTCTACTCCCAACATATCCGCAAAATAACCGGACTGATAATCAAGAGTGATCCCCTGCCCCCAGGCCGTTTGAATGGAGCGCTCCCCATAATCCTCGGAGCTTAAGTTTTTAAACACGTTACGGAAAGAAAGGTCTGCGTGGCTATCATTAATAAAACGTGAGAAGAGACGATCGCTAACCTTGATTTCCTCTGCGCAGAGGGGTAAAGAGAACATCAGTGCAAACAGTGCCAGTGGTTTTTTTATTTTAAATTTATTACTTTGATACATAGAAAAATTCCGTTTTCTATTTGCTCACCCAGAATTATTTTAATTCGATCAAATTATTTCTAGATAATGAAAAAAAATGTGTCACCCTGCAACCAGGATGACACACGGCTAATAGTATTATTCTGTAATAATGGTATGGATCAGTTTTGGCGCTTGCGCCTTATCGGCAAGGGTGATGCTGTCATAGATTTTCGCCATGACGTTCTCCACATCCGGGCGGTTGGCATGGATCGTCACCAGTGAGTCACCGATGGCGACCCGATCGCCGACTTTTTTATGCATCATCAGGCCCACGGCCAGATCGATGTCATCTTCCTTGGTGGCACGACCGGCACCGAGCAACATGGCTGCCACACCGATTTCGTCGGCCACAATGTTGGCGACCACACCCGCCTGCTTGGCCGGTACCTCAATCAGGTATTTAGCCTGCGGCAGCTTCTCTGGATGATCCACCATTGAAGCATCGCCGCCCTGGTTGGCCAGGAAGTCACGGAACTTGGCCAGCGCCTTGCCGTTATCGATCACCTCTTGCAGCATGGCGCGCGCAGCCGGTAACGTGTCGGCCTTTTTCGCCAGCACTACCATTTGGCTACCCAACTGCATGACCAACTCGGTCAGATCTTCCGGTCCTTCACCACGCAGCGTATCGATGGCTTCCTTCACTTCCAACGCATTACCGATGGCGTAGCCCAAGGGCTGCGACATATCGGAGATCACCGCCATGGTATTACGGCCCACGTGATTACCAATGCGCACCATCGCCGTGGCCAGCTCAACGGCATCTTCGGTGGTTTTCATAAATGCACCGGCACCGGTTTTCACGTCCAGTACGATGGCGTCTGCACCCGCAGCGATCTTTTTGCTCATGATCGAACCGGCAATCAGCGGAATAGAGTTCACCGTACCGGTCACATCACGCAGCGCATACAGCTTCTTATCCGCAGGGGTCAGGTTACCGGTCTGGCCAATCACCGCCACCTTGTCGCGGTTCACCAGCTCGATAAACTGTTGGCTGGAGATTTCCACGTGGAAACCGGCCACCGCTTCCAGCTTATCGATAGTGCCACCGGTGTGCCCCAGGCCACGGCCCGACATCTTCGCCACCGGGATATCCAGCGCCGCTACCAACGGTGCCAGCACCAACGTAGTGGTATCACCCACGCCGCCGGTGGAGTGTTTGTCTACCTTGACGCCTTCGATCGCCGAAAGATCGATCACGTCACCGGAGTTCACCATCGACATGGTCAGATCGGCACGCTCACGGTCGTTCATATCCTGGAAGAAGATCGCCATAGCCAGCGCACTGGCCTGGTAATCAGGAATATCTCCCCGGGTGTAGCCGTTAACAAAAAACTCAATCTCTTGCGTAGTCAGCTCTTTTCCATCGCGCTTTTTGGCGATGATATCAACCATTCTCATTGTCATTCCCCGGATCTTTATTTCTGTAAATCGATCTTGTAAACGGCAAAGCCGATATCGTCTTTTCCTACCAGCGTCATTGGATGCTGTGCGGACTGTTTAATGTAATCAGCCGCATTCTGGCTTGGTGAAGTCTCGATGCGGATATCCAACGGCTTATCCGCAGTAATTTGCGCGATCCGCCAGTTGTTTTTTACCTCTGGCTTATATGCGCCATGCTGTTTGGTCTGCTCGGAGATGTAATTAGCCACGATAGTGCGCACTTCATCTGGCGAGGAGATAACGATATTTTTTTCACCCGTACCGGCGAACTTGCCGGTAAATGCCCGGTAATTGTTCACGGCAACCAGGAATGGCGCATCTGCCACCACCGGCTTACCTTTATAGGTCAGCGACTTGATACGCTGGGCCTGAGGATTGATCACGTTGCAATCCACGTCATAACGCGCAGGCTGGGTCACGTCGATCTGATAGCTCAGATCGTCAAACATATCGAAGTTGTAGGCCCGGAAGCCGTTCCAGTTAAGCAGTGACTGTGGCTTATCGCTTTTCACGTCGATCTGGTTGTACATGCCCGCAGAGCACTCCAGCCACTCTTTCAGATCGCTGCCTTTCACTTTCACTGCCGCCAGCGTGTTGGAATACTGGTAAAGATCGGCCGCGTTACGGAAACTCAGAGGCCCTTTACGCATATCAACGAAGGCCGCCGGGTCGTTCTTCCTGCCACCCGCCTTGAACGGTGCCGCAGCAGACAGTACCGGGATATCAGCCAGATCTGGATCGCCCTGAATAAAGTGCTCAACGTAGGCTTTCTGCGCCGCACGGATGATCTGGATGGCCGAGGAGTCCTGCACTAACGACAGATAGGTATTGGTATCTTCGGCAATGGTGCCAATCGGCTTGTTAACGAACTCACGGGTGTCGTTATGTGCCTGCTCAAGCGTTTTCACCAACGAGGCCTTGGCATCCACCAGCGATTTGTCATTCTTCTTATCAAAGATTGGGCGAGCCTCTGCACGGCTGGAGACCACCTTCCACTTATTGGTTTCCCCTTCCAGCACCAGATCGATCACCCCCAGGTTATCCGCCCAGTGGCCCGGCATCACGGCAGGTACGCCGTTGACCGTCCCCTTTTCAAGATCTACCCCAGGAATAGCGGCGAAATCCTTGCTTGGGAAAATACCGTGAGAGTGGCCAAAGGTAATGGCATCGATGCCTGGAACCTGCGTGAGGTAGTAGACCGAATTTTCTGCCAGCGCCTTGTAAGGATCGGCAGAGATGCCAGAGTGGGCGATAGCAATCACGATATCCGCCCCTTCCTTACGCATCTGTGGCACCAGCTCCTTGGCGGTTTCGGTAATATCTTTGGCAATCACCTTACCCGACAGCTTGTCCTTGTCCCACAGCACTACCTGTGGTGGTACAAAGCCGATATAACCGATGCGCAGCTTATGCTCTTTACCCTCGGTATCTTTTACCGGCGTTTCTACGATCAGGTACTGTTTGAAATAAGGCTTGTTGGTCTTGGCGTCATAGACGTTGGCGTTGATGTACGGGAATTTGGCCCCGCTAATCGCCATTTTCAGGTAATCCAGCCCGTAGTTGAACTCGTGGTTGCCCAAGCTGCCGACCGCATAATCCAGAGTGTTCATCGCCTGATAAACCGGATGTACATCGCCCTTTTTCAGGTTGGCTGCAGCATAGTCCGCCATCGGGCTGCCCTGGATGATATCGCCGTTATCGACCAGCACGCTGTTGGTCGCTTCCGCACGGGCAGCATCAATCAACGTGGCCGCTCTCACCAAGCCGTACTGAGCGGTGGCTTTATCTTTGTAATAGTCATAATCCATCATGTTGCCGTGAACGTCGGTGGTTTCCATGATACGGAGATCCACCGTTGCGGCATGCGCAGCGCCTGCAACCAACAGGGCCAATAACGATAGCTTGAGGGGAGAAGTCATTTTCATCACATATTCCTTATTGTTATAGCGGTAGCAGACCACAACCTCTCGATGTGGCCTTGAGCTAATTAAAAGAAGAAACCTACGACGGCGGCGTTCAGGAAGCTGACCAGCGTGGAGCCGTAAAGCAGCTTCAGGCCAAAGCGGGCTGCGGCGTTACCTTGCTTGGAATCCAACGCCTTGATGGCACCGACGATAATGCCGATAGAGGAGAAGTTGGCGAACGACACCAGGAACACCGAGATAATCGCCATGGTACGTTCAGAGAAGTTATAGTCACCCTGCGACAGGTTGAGCATGGCAACAAATTCGTTGCTGACGATCTTGGTTGCCATCAGGCCACCGGCCTGCACCGCTTCGTGCCACGGTACGCCCACCAGGAAAGCCAGTGGAGAGAACACGTAACCCAATACGCCTTGGAAGGAAATGCCAAATGCAGCGGTGAATAACGCGTTAGCCATGGTGATCAGCGCAATAAAGCCGATCAGCATCGCGCCAACGATAATCGCCACCTTGAAACCATCGAGGATGTATTCACTCAAGACTTCGAAGAAACTCTGCTTCTCCCCTTCAATGACATCCAGAATGTCTTCCTCAGGCTTGACCTGATAAGGGTTGATCAGCGACGCCATGATAAAGCCACCAAACAGGTTCAGCACCAAGGCAGTCACCACGTAGCGCGGATCAAGCATCACCATGTAAGCGCCCACAATCGCCATTGATACCGTCGACATGGCCGAGGTACACAGCGTATACAGGCGGTGCTCCGGCAGCAGGCCGAGCTGTTTTTTTACCGAGATGAACACTTCAGACTGGCCGAGGATCGCCGAAGCCACCGCGTTATAGGACTCCAAGCGTCCCATGCCGTTGACCTTGCTCAGCGCCAGGCCGATGTACTTGATGATAAAGCCCAGAATGCGCCAGTGTTGCAGGATGCCGATCAGCGCGGAGATAAACACGATAGGCAGCAAAACGGACAGAAAGAAAGAGATCTCGCCATGGTTCACCAAACCACCAAAGACGAAGTTCACCCCTTCGTTGGCGTAGGAGAGTAAATTGCCAAATACCTCGGCAATCACGCCAATCACTTTATTACCTACGTCGGTCTTCAGCAGCAGTGCGGTCATCAAAAACTGGCAGGCCAGCATGACGAAAATCGGACGATAGCGGATGTTTTTGCGATCGTTGCTCACTAAAAGTGCCAAAATACAGATAGTAACGACACACACTATCCCTATGATATATTTCATCTTTTCCCCAAAATTATCTGCGAACCTTTACGTTCTGTTGACCAGCCTTGTACCCTGGCACATGCCGGGAACTGATGATGTTATTATCGAAACATAACACAGACAATATGTTATTAAAGTTACACAGATCACATTTGAAAATCACAATAGCCTTAAAATACATATATGTAACATGTTGTACTTATCACTAACATTGAATCGGTTATGGAATAGACAGAGATGAACATTGCTGGGGGGAGTTTTTTGATCGCTGGCTTCGGCGCTTGGGGGGAGAAGGGAGAATGCTGGCGCAGGAAGGTAACCCTGCCCTTGCTTGAAATTAGAGCAATCGCTCGGCTTTGTGACAGAAACCCATTGACGACACAGGGCCAAATACGGTTTAATGCGCCCCGTTGCCCGGATAGCTCAGTCGGTAGAGCAGGGGATTGAAAATCCCCGTGTCCTTGGTTCGATTCCGAGTCCGGGCACCAAATTCATATCAACGGACCTCCACGGAGGTCCGTTTTTGTTTATATACCCCGCCAGAATCAGTACTTCCTTCATACTTTCATTCAACCAGACTCCACCTAACTTACCCGGTATCAAGTCCCTTGTGCGGGTACAATCGAGGGTATAGTCTGATTCGATAATGTTTATACCCTTCCCCCTCCATCAGGAGACCTGTCTATGGCACTCACTGACGCAAAAATCCGCGCAGCTAAACCGCAAGATAAGCCCTATAAGCTTGCTGACAGCGGTAATATGTTTTTGCTCGTTCACCCCAACGGCTCCAGATACTGGCGGCTACGTTATCGATTTCTGGCTAAAGAAAAAACGCTGGCACTTGGCGTCTACCCTAACGTGTCATTATCTGAGGCACGAGATAGACGTGATGTGGCCAAAAAATTGATAGCGGATGGCATTGATCCCTGCGAACAAAAGCGGGTTAAGAAATCAGTACCTGATACTGCATCAACCTTCGAAGCGGTGACGCTACAATGGCACAAGAGCAACAAAAAATGGTCTGAGTCGCACAGCGCTAAAATTCTGAAGAGTTTCGAGTCCCATGTGTTCCCCTATATTGGATCACGGGATATTACCACGCTTAAAACGCCAGACCTGCTGATCCCGGTCAAAGCCGCTGAAGCGAAAGAGATCTACGAAATCGCCGCCCGATTGCAACAACGTATTTCTGCCGTTATGCGATATGCAGCACAATCCGGGATAATTGATTACAACCCTGCAGTAGATATGGCTGGCGCACTGACCACGGTTAAACGTCAGCACCGCCCTGCCCTGGCACTTAACCGTACACCTGAGTTATTGGCTCGTCTGGATGCGTACAAAGGACAGCCTCTGACACGGCTGGCAACAACGCTCACTCTTCTGATCTTTATACGCTCCAGCGAATTGCGTTTTGCTCGCTGGTCAGAGATCGACTTTGAAAAATCTATGTGGACAATCCCACCAGAGCGCAAACCGATTGCAGGTGTCAAATTTTCGCACCGTGGCTCAAAAATGGGTACCGAGCACCTTGTGCCATTGTCAAAACAGGCGCTGGAGCTTCTGCGTCAGATACACGATATCAGCAGGGGATACGAGTTGATCTTTACTGGCGATCACAATCCCTGGAAGCCCATGAGTGAAAATACCGTGAATAATGCACTACGACTTATGGGGTACGATACGAAAGTGGATGTTTGCGGTCACGGCTTCAGAACCATGGCGTGTAGTTCACTGATTGAGTCTGGCTTATGGTCGAGGGATGCAGTAGAGCGCCAAATGAGTCACCAGGAACGTAACGGCGTTCGTGCAGCCTACATCCACAAAGCTGAACATCTGGATGAACGCAAACTGATGTTGCAATGGTGGGCAGATTATCTGGATGCTAACAGAGAGAAGGGAGTGAGTCCGTTTGATTTTGCTAAGCTTGGGCAGTGATTGGTCATGATTTCGTCTGCGTGAGGAGTACTATCAGACTCTAACTCGGCCTGGATTGAGACACAGCTAGGGAAGATGCAAACAAGTGGGCCATGCCTTCCCATAAGTAACATGTGTGATTCATAGACATAGTTTCACTATAATGCCTCACTATGAACAGGGAAATTCAACAGCGACTGCAGTGGGTAAAACTCTATGAAACGTCCGGTGATGCGGGGTTCGTATGCCGTCGCTGTGGCATTTCTCGGCCCACATTGCGTAAATGGTGGCGCAGATATCTTGCTCAGGGCATCGCAGGTCTGGAAAGCCATAGCTGTCGCCCTAAGCGCTCACCATCAACGAAAACTGGCGCAAGCGAAGTTGCTCTGATCCTGGAGTTACGTTCTCTGCGAAATCTGGGGGCAAGGCGGATTCAGAGCGAGTTAAAACGACTTCATTCAATCTCACTGGCAATGGCAACGATTCACAAAGTTCTTTGCCAGAATCAGGTTACACCTGTTGTTAAATTTCGGCGTAAAGCTGATTTTATTCGCTACGAACGCCCTGTTCCCGGTGACAGGGTCCAGATGGATACCTGTAAAATTGGCCCCGGCTTATATCAGTACACATCCGTTGATGATTGCACTCGCTACAGAGTCCTTAGGCTCTACTCTCATCGCACAGCTGCAAACACACTGGATTTTATTGAATGTGTTATTGAAGAAATGCCTTTCCCGATACAGTGCTTTCAGACCGACCGGGGAAGAGAGTTTTTTGCCGTTAAGGTGCAAGAAAAATTGAAAGAATACGGCATCAAATTTCGTCCAAATAAACCAGCTTCGCCTCATCTTAATGGCAAAGTTGAACGTTCCCAAAAGACAGACAAAGCTGAGTTTTACGCCGTAGATCTCTCCGTAGATGACCAGAAGGAGCAACTGGCAGAATGGCAGCATTACTATAACTGGGAACGTCCTCATAGCGCTCACAACGGTAAAACTCCGATGGAGCATTACTTCGAACTTGCTGAGCAAACGCCATTTTGCACGTGAAACGTTGGCCGCATGAATTAACTGAGGCGACAACTACCTTGACACGCGCCGGCCTCTACAACGCTTTTACGCCAAACACCCGAGGTAAGAGCCGGATGCGTTAGCAGCGCACGTCCGGATCTGTGCGGGGGGCGAGGGGTAACCTTCGTCCTACCGCGACCGTTACAGAGGCATACGGGTGAGGACAAGGTGTTGTTGTCCCAACGAGATAAGGTCTATCAAGCAGCAATAGCAACGAACCCGACACGTTGGTCAGGGTCGACGCGGAACTGGGAATGGCAAGGGAGTATCACCCTCAATCCAGAGCGGGAAAAACAGGCTGCATAAATCAACCTGGGGTGACAACTTCATTGACACTTACCGGGGTCGCGCCACCCATGAACCCACCAACACCCCATGTGACTTCCTGAAAGTTTTAATTGTGGCTCAGTCAATTTTTTATTGATTGACGTTATTAAGCGAAAAACTATAATCAAGATGTTTCTCTGGATAGGAAGATGCATACGTTCAACTATATTCCTAAGAAATACATCCAGTTTTGAAAGTATAGGTAAAATCATGTCAGTTTATGAAAATTTAAAACCTAAAGTTTCTTTGATAACTCTTTTTTAGGGGGGCTAGAACTCCAGAGTTCTTTATCTTCTCAGATGTAGCCATGAGGGCACCTTTAAAGCTCACATTGGAGTTCTCAAAAGTTTTGTCACTTCAGATTTTTGGGCTCTCTTGTAACCGTTTTTCGAGCTCTGTGGACTCCTCATTGATAGTATTAATTAACAATTTATTGCTGCTCTGTTTGGCCTAGGCCTAGAATAAGCAGAGATCTAATCCCCCATCGTTAACACTGCTGATGATGGGAGCACTGTAATGACAAAGGAAAATCATCTTGAATATTAAATATTTATTTACGGCTGTAACTTTTCTCTTGATTGCTTGCGAAAGTATGGCTTCTGAAAAAAACTTAACGCTTACCCATTTCAAAGGTCCGCTCTATATTGTAGAAGATAAGGAGTATGTACAGGAAAACTCAATGGTTTACATCGGCACCGATGGTATAACCATCATTGGTGCGACATGGACTCCTGAGACTGCTGAAACTCTTTATAAAGAAATACGGAAGGTCAGCCCCCTCCCCATAAACGAAGTCATTAATACCAATTACCATACTGATCGAGCTGGTGGAAATGCTTATTGGAAAACGCTTGGGGCAAAGATCGTGGCCACACAGATGACCTACGACCTGCAGAAAAGCCAGTGGGGAAGTATTGTAAACTTCACTCGACAAGGTAATAATAAATACCCAAATCTGGAGAAAAGTCTGCCGGATACTGTTTTTCCTGGAGACTTTAACTTGCAAAATGGCAGCATCCGCGCCATGTATTTAGGCGAAGCACATACTAAGGATGGTATCTTTGTGTACTTCCCAGCAGAGCGCGTTTTGTATGGGAACTGCATTCTCAAAGAAAATCTGGGTAATATGAGTTTTGCCAACAGAACTGAGTACCCAAAAACCTTGGAAAAACTTAAAGGACTTATCGAGCAGGGGGAGCTTAAAGTCGACTCGATCATTGCAGGGCATGATACTCCGATACATGACGTAGGCCTGATCGATCACTACCTTACACTGCTTGAGAAGGCGCCTAAGTAAACGAAGAGGTTCATGGTCAGGAGTTTGGATCGTTTCTTTTGAGAGCGACTGACCATGAACGGTAGCGCGCCGTATCCCCTGATGGTGCAGCATCGCGAAGGGTTATACGTAAAAATTCCGGTTTTGCTGTGTTTTTAATCTAAAATGTGTGATTCATAGACATCATTTCACTATAATGACTCACTATGAACAGGGAAATTCAGCAGCGGCTACAATGGGTAAAACTCGGTAGTGCATCCAATTAGTAGAACATGTATTTTTCGATAAACGCTCCGATCACTTTTTCGTGGATCTCAACTGAGCGTGAGAAGCAGATTGTTTTACGGGCCAATCGCTTAATGCGGGTGCGGAGCGTCAGGTTATTACGCTCAATGCGTTGGGTGAATATTTTGCCGGTCAGATGCTTATCCTTCGGCACCTCCAGGCCATAGCTGCCCCAGTCGTCGCTGGTGATCATGCCGATGTTGAATGGTGTAAGCAGTGCCAGTAGCTCCCGGCAGGTTTCATCGGTTCGAGGACCGAAAGTGTAGGCCAGTACACCGCCTGTTTTGGTGTTGTACGCGTACCAGAGCCAGTGCGGCCGGGCTTTACTGCCAACGAAGCTCCATTGCTCATCAAGTTCGCAGATAAGCGCCACATCGGCATGGGCAACAGGCGAAGACGTTATTCGCTTTGGCGCGAGTTTTTTAAAGTCCGGATGACGGTGTTAATGCCAATTTTCAACGTCCTAGTGGTATCGTGAACGCCGGTACCGTTGAAGGCCATGTCAGTGATCTACTCTTTAACGCTCGGCTTACTGGCTTCATAAATGTAAGTGAGCTGAAACGCGCGGTGGCAGTCACGACAGCGAAATCTGTCATAGCCTTTAGGGTTCTGACCATGGCGGTAAACCTGAGTGAACTGACAATGGGGACAATGAACCTTAACGCTGGCCATGAGAGAATCTCAAAAGCCCGCATTATACATCAGATTCAACTAATTAGAGGCATTACCAACTAAATTAATAGCAAGGCTCTGTCGCTTTAATGCGACAGAGCCCGATGGAATACCGGCGCCTGCGGGCATCGTTAACTTAAGATACAAAAGCTGTCTGGAGATGGCGGGTGAACGTAGCGCACCTTCGGTGCGAGCACGGCAGCGTTGCTGCCTCAACCGTTTTTAAGACCTAGCCTCACATCAACGTCAGTGTCGGCAGATCGCCCCCCGCGCTGATACCCGCATAAAATGAGCACGTCTGCCCTCTATACTCTGCACAATGTATATTCCGCGACCCGCAAAGCTGCTGTTCAGCATGACCACGGCTGGAGCAAGTACCTGGATAAACATGGCGACACCCTCAGCGACTGGACCAAACTCGCCGTCGAGCGCATGCTCGCCTGCGGTACCTGCCTCATGGGCGTTCGTCGTTACTGTTGCGCCTCATCCGACTGTACCCATGCCCGCTTCTTCTGCAAGAGCTGCAAGAGCTGCAAGTCCAAGGCCTGCAGCAGTTGCGCCCTCAAAGGCACCGAGCAGTGGATTGCTGAGCAGCAACATGTTCTCCCCGACTGCGACTGGCAACATATCACCTTCACCATGCCGCACTTGCTGTGGCCGTTCTTCAATAACAACTGGCCGCTGCTCAACGACCTTTTTCGCTGCGCCACCCGCGCCATGCTCAGACACGCGCGCAAGCTGGGCGTCGAAGTCGGCATCTTCTGTGCGCTACACACCTACGGACGCCAGCTCAATCAGCATCCGCATATCCACGTCTCAATTACCCGTGGCGGCCTCGATGTCAACCACGGGGTCTGGCGTGACCTGTTCTTCAAAAAACAGCAGGTCGAAGAAATCTGGCGCGGCGCCGTCATCCGTTTGCTGCGCGCCAGCCATGACCGCGTTAGCCCCGCCGCGCTGCCAGGTCTCGGCCATATCCGCGATGAGAAACAGTGGCAGCGCTACCTGCAGGCGCAATATCAGCGCCACTGGAAGGTTCACTTCGCCAAAAAGACCCGCGGTGCCTGGCGCAGCGTGAAATACCTGGGCCGCTATCTGAAACGCCCGCCGGTGGCGGCGTCGCAGCTCCGTCATTACCGTGGCGGCTCGGTCGTTCACCAGTACTACGACCACAACACGCAGCAGCACAAACGCCAGAAACTGAGCCAGGAGGAGATGCTGTGGCGTTATGTCAGCCACATCCCGTCCCGACACTTTAAAATGGTGCGTTACTACGGCTTTCTGGCCAACCGTAAACGCGGCACGCTGTTGCCAAAGGTTTACGACGCGTTGGAGATGACGCCGCGCGAGAAACCACAGAAGCCAGGGTTCGCGGTGCTGATGAAAGCCTTTCTGGGTACCGACCCGTACCAGTGCATCCTGTGCAAGGGCCGACTGCGTTTTGCCGGCGCCGTGGCGGGCGATCACGCCACCAAAATACTCTCTGACAGGCTGCAGAAGATGGCAAAAAAACGCTGGCTTCAGACCACGGTGTTGGATAAGTGCGCCTGAAAAATGGTTTTTAGATTAAAACACATCAAAACCGGTATTTTTATCAATAACATCTTGTTATGCCACGCTAAACGGGCATGTATCACGCTGCAATTTATGGTCAGGAAGTTTTTAAAACGCCTTTCCAAATTCCTAACCATGAACCAATGCCATTATTATTTATTTTTACACATTTTTTTATGTTTAATGTTACAACAATGAGTGATATCTTATACTAAAATTTAGTCTTACCCCTCAGGTTACGCATTAATTAAATTAATGTTTTTAGGGCTAAAAAAATTGGACAAAGTTCTGTTCGGGGCCTACTACCAAAGCGAGGTTGGTTGACAATCCATTATGAATAACTAAACTCAGAGAGAAGGTATTAACATGCGGTTTATACAGCCCAGTTTGTTATCTACTATTTTATTGTCACTTTTTTTCGTGTCCAACGGAGTAAGTGCTGCAAGCCAGACTTATCCTGTCACCCTAAATAGCTCCCGAGTGATATATAAAGAAACCCAGAGTAGTGGAACAACAATTACTGTAAAGAATGAGCATGATTTTCCAGTCCTGATACAACCATCGGTAGTCACAGAAGACAAGCAGATGTCGGCACCATTTATCATCACTCCGCCATTGTTCCGACTTGATGGCAAACAGGATAATACTCTGCGGATTGTCTATACAGGAAAGGCACATGCAGCAGATCGAGAACATTTATATTGGTTATGTGTCAAAGCAATCCCACCTGTTGCGGAGGACGATAGTGGCACAGGCAATAATAATGCCGTAGGCTCCAATATTCAGATCTCTGTCAATAATTGTATTAAATTGTTGTATCGACCCAAAGCCTTAGGAACTCAAGACCAAGGGAACTTAGCTAAAGGGCTTAATTGGGAATGGCGACAGGGAAAATTGCAGCTTAAAAATACCTCACCCTACTATATTAACTTATCGTCAATTATTATTGACGGGTTTGCTGTGCCTGATGTGAGCTACGTCTCTCCTTTTGCCTCTGCGCAATTTTCCGTACCAAAGGGCGTAAAAGTTGGCGGGAAAGTCACATGGCAATCGATAAATGATTTCGGCGGCCAAAGCGCCCCTGTACAAGCGTTAATACCTAGCGATAACAGATAGAATATGCTACGGAACTCTCTGGAGAGTCCTGGGTACTATCGATAATGATAAATCAACCTCCTTTAACTAAAAATATGCACAGATAATTTATCATGAGGAAAGAGAAATGTTCAAAATGAGCCGAATAATGGAAGTGCACAGAAAACAAAAAACTTTCAGAGTCATTAAACCAAACATAAATACCTGCAAATACGGCATGCCATTTATTAAACATACGCATCTTTTTGGTTGGGCACCTACTGGACCACCTTAATCTTTTCTAAGGTACGTCCACGAATGTTATTTCTACTGCTTTTAAAACCCACTCACCCATTATAGTGGTAAGACAGGTGGTAAATGCTAGCTAGAACTTCACCATGGTAAAGTTAAATATATCTATAGATTTATATTTACCATCAATTTTTTATTTCAGAATATCAAAGGAAAGCTAATGTTTAAATCAAAAGTTGCATTATTTATTGCTGGTCTTTCATTTTCTATTGCTTCAATGGCTAACCAGATTGGCACGAGCAACTCGTTGACTATCGAAGTTCCTGTGGCCTCTCCATCGACACTGACCTCTACATTTGAACCAGTCAGTGGTTTGGTTTCTGGTGATGTTGCTTTTGGTACTATTATAGGTAACATCCAGTTGTTGACCACCGGTGCAGGTAATATCAACTCGGTGACCATCAGTCCGAACACCCCGGATTCTACCTTCACCTTGACTGGCGCAGTAACCAAAACTCCTTTACCTATCAATATCGGTTCAATGGCAGATGAAGTTACGGCGGCTATTGGTAATGGTAACACGACAACAACGTTACTCAAGCCATCACAAGAGCAGTTTTTAACGGTTTATGCAACTGGAACTCCAGTGGCAGATGTGTTTAGTGGAAACTTTACCGTTTCAGTATACAGCTTGTAATTTTTTATTAAACTAAATAAAGGGTGGATTGCTATTGCAATCCACCTGACCCGCTCCCCGTATGTGATCCATTCATAATCAGGAATAACCGGCTTCATTCTGGCTGCATATTCTGGCAACCGGCAGATTTCTCGGCAAATTCAGAAGGTGTCATCCAGCCCAGGGCAGAATGGGGACGGCTCTGGTTATAGTGTATGCGCCAGCCCTCGATTTTGCACCGTGCATCCTCCACAGACATGAACCAGTTCTCGTTCAAACATTCCTGCCGCAATCTGCCATTAAAGGACACCACCGTAGCGTTGTCCGTCGGTGTTCCCGGGCGTGAGAAGTCGATCCTGATCCCTCTTTCATACACCCACTTGTCCAGCATTTTCCCTGCAAATTCAGAACCATTATCGGTTTTCAGCAACTGCGGTAAAGGACGCCTGAGCGCTATGCTGTTCAGCATCTCTGCCACTTCTGTCGAACGCAGATTCTGTCCCACACAGATCCCCAGGCATTCGCGGGTGTAAAGGTCGATAACCGTCAACAGGCGCAGTCGTCGCCCGTCAAACAACGCATCAGAAACAAAATCCATGCCCCAGAAGTGGTTTGGATATAAGCCCTGAAGCTGCGGCTGCCGCAGCTGGGCAGATTTATTGCGACGTGGTCGTTTGAGGCGTAGCGACAGCCCTTGCTCACAGTAGAGGCGGTAGATTGCAAAATGGCGTCTGAATCGATCACGGTTTGGCATCCTGCCGGTCACTCCGGGAATTAACTCTTTCTTACACGGTCTCCATGGCTGATTTTTACGCCAATGGAGGCATCGATGTCCAAAAATCTATGGTCACCCCCCGTTTTTGCAACACAGATTTTGATTTATGACGGGCTTGCTGTAAATCTATTCGGCGTCTAGTGAGTATTCATGCTCGCGCCACGATGAGTTTCGCGCCTGCCGAACCTTAAAAGAGAGTCGGCTTCATAGAGCCACTTTTTGGATCAGGTTCATCAGCAGGCCGATATGCCGTTCATGTCATCAATTATCTGTCGTCGCAAAACCAGAAAGTAACGTGTTAACTCACTGAGTTGACGAGTTTTTCGTTGGCTCTTTTATTTTATTTGCTGAACGCCGCCTGATGTGCCGTAACCGACCAGGCTATACGTGCCAGTTTGTTTGCCAGCGCGCACGCCACCACGTTAGAGTGATGGCTGGCAAGCTGCTTTTTAACCCACTCTGCAAGACGCCCTGGGTTGTTCTCCAGCCGCAGCATAAACACGCGTGCACACTGCACCAGCAGCCGTCGCAGATTCTTATCACCTCGCTTGCTGATGCCCATCAGTGTCGTTTTTCCACCTGTACTGTACTGGCGTGGAACCAGCCCGGTTGACGCCGCAAAGTCACGGCTGCTGGCATAGTTTTTCCCGTCACCCAGTCGTGCGGCTAACAGGCTTGCTGTTACCGGCCCGACGCCGGGAATGGTCAGCAGCCGCTGTGCGGTTTCATCCTCCGCAAGGTGGGTTTTCAGTTCCATATCGATTTCATCAATTTCCCCGCAAAGGTAAATATACTGGCTGTGGAGCCTGTTCAGAACCCTTACCAGGTAAGGCGGGAAGTCATTTTCTTCCAGCACGGCGGCCAGACGCCGAATTACGGCAATACCGCGCGGCATGCTGATGCCGAACTCCAGCAAAAATGCGTGCATCTGATTGGTGGTTTTAACGCGTTGGCGTATCAGTGAATCTCTGACCCGATGCAGTGCAGACATTGCCTGCTGGTCTTCAGTTCTGGGTGAAACAAAGCGCATTGAGGGGCGGGAAGCCGCCTCGCAGATAGCCTCAGCATCGACAAAATCGTTTTTGTTGCTCTTAACGAAAGGGCGGACGAATTGTGGAGAAATCAGCTTTGCCTCATGACCTAAATCAGCAATCCGACGCGCCATAAAATGGGCTCCCGCACAGGCTTCCATCACAACAGTCGCTGATTGGCAACTGGCTAAAAACTCCATCAGTCTGGTTCGGGTAAACTTTTTGCGCAGAAGGGCATTACCCATTTCGTCCTGACAGTGTACGTGGAAGGAGTGTTTACCGAGATCGATACCAATAAGCGTAACGTTTTTCATGTTGGTTTCCTCTGAAATAAAACACCCAGCCAGCGTACCGCACACAAGGAGGGGGTGACCATCTCATTAGAGAAAAGCCAGGAGTTCCATGGAAACCTGTTTCAAGATCCTTCAGCTCAAGTTCGACCAGAAGCTGACCAACCGTTGTATCGGGCTGACGATGAAAATCAGTGCCTCGACGGTTTTTGAGGTTCTCGCCCGCTTTAAAGCCACGTCTCTGCCATGGCCTCTTCCTGAAGCGATATCCCACGATGGCCTTGAAAAACTCATCTTCCCGGCCAAAGGCATACCTGCATCAGAGCGGGTCATGCCGGATCTGCTTCACTTCGATACCGAGATGAGAAAATCCGGCGTGACGCGGCAACTGCTATGGATGGAGTACAAGGCTCAGGCCGGGGAACTGGCGATGGGGTACTCCCACTTCTGCCGCTGCTATCGGGAGTGGAAAAAAACACGCCGCCTCTCAATGCGCCAGGAGCACCGTGCCGGTGAAAAACTCTTTATCGACTTCTGCGGCCCGACGGTTCCCGTCATCAACCCGGATACCGGCGAGGTTCGCCGTGTGGCCATCTTCGTGGCCGTCTTGGGGACGTCTAACTACACCTACGTGGAGGCCTGTGAAGGTCAAGATATGATGTCCTGGCTGAACGCCAACAGCCGCTGTCTGACCTTCCTGGGCGGTGTACCGAAGCTGCTGGTCCCCGATAACCTCAAAAGCGCGGTGAAAAAGGCCGATCGCTATGAACCCGTCATCAATGACAGTTACCAGGCGTTGGCGGAGCACTACGGCACCGTTATCATCCCGGCTCGCCCCTATAAGCCGAAAGATAAATCGAAAGCAGAAAACGGCGTTCTCATCGTCGAAAGATGGCTGCTTGCCCGCATCCGCAATGAAACCTTCTACACGCTCAGGGCGCTGAATACCCGCCTTCGGGAGCTGCTGACGTACATGAATAACCGGCCAATGAAAGGGTACGGCAACCAGAGCCGCGCAGAGCGCTTCCGCGAACTGGATACGCCAGTGCTCTCGTCGCGGCCTCTGGCAGCGTACGAGTACACCGAATACAAAGCGGTGAAGGTCGCCCCAGACTACCACGTTGAGTATGCGCATCACTGGTACTCGGTCCCGCATGAGCTGGTTGGTCAGCGCCTGTCGCTCAAGGCGGGTCAGTCGGTGGTCCAGGTCAGTCGGTGGTCCAGGTCAGGCACAAGGGACAGTGCGTGGCGCAGCATCCGCGCAGCCTCCATGAATATAAGCACTCTACCAATCCGCTGCACATGCCGGCTCGGCACCTGGGGCACGGGACATGGACGCCAGAACGTCTGGTCGAGATGGGATGTCGCATCGGCCCGTTCACCGGCAGAGTGGTTGACGCCATGCTGAAAGCCAAAGCCTATCCGGAACTGGCCTACCGTGCGGTACTCGGTCTGACCGCACTGCAGAAAAAATACGGAAAAGAGCGGCTGGAAAAAGCCAGTTGCGTCGCCTGGCATTACAAAACACCGGACAGGCGCTTCATCGACAACCTGCTGCGTCACAATCGCGAGAACCAAGATCTCCCGTTATCGAGTCAGAGCGAACAACACTCTCCGGCCTCGCTGGAGCATGAAAACCTGCGCGGTCCAGGCTACTACCACTAACTGACAAACAGAGGAACAAACGGCATGAGCGATAACCTGTTAAACAAACTGACCCAACTGAAGCTCCCGGCCATGGCAGGGAGCCTGATCCGCCAGCGAGAAACACCGCAGACCTACGGCGAGTTGTCGTTCGAGGAACGGCTGATCCTGCTGGCAGATAACGAACTGCTGAACAGGGAAAACGGTCGGGTGGCCCGTCTGAGGAAGAGTGCGAACCTGAAATACCAGGCAGCGCCGGAGGGGCTGCACTACCCCGTCTCAAGTGGGTTGAGAGCCGAACAGATGCGGGAGCTGCTGAACGGTCATTACATCACGCATCGGAAAAACATCATGATCACCGGCCCGACGGGGTGTGGGAAAAGCTGGATCGCCAATGCCCTGGGTGAGCAGGCCTGTCGCCAGAAACACAGCGTTCAGTACTGGCGTACCGGTCGGTTACTGGAAATGCTGGCGCAGGGGCGGGTAGACGGTAGCTGGCTGAAGCACCTGAAACAACTGCAAAAAACGCAGGTGCTCATCCTGGACGATCTGGGTCTGGAACCCCTGAGCAACGCGCAATGTAACGACCTGCTGGAAATAGTGGAAGACCGGTACGGACAAAGCAGTACCCTGGTGGTGAGCCAGTTCCCAGTAGATAAGTGGCACGGGCTGATGGAGAGCCCGACAACGGCAGATGCGATCCTGGACAGACTGGTGCATAACGGCCACAGACTGGTACTACAAGGAGAATCGATGAGGAAAAGCAAAACGGCAGTGGAAAGCGAGGAAAAAACAGGTTAAAAAGCAGTAGAAAAAGTTAACTCATCCCGGTTGACCGAACGGAGACGAAATCCTGCTCGAACTGCGGTGCCAATATGTGATCGAACTTCGGTGCCAATATGTGATCGAACTTCGATGCCAATCCGTGATCGAACAGAGCGGAATACGCAGTAGTCTCGCCCCTGTTGGCTAATCTGTTTCTGCACTATGCGTTTGACCAATGGATGGGGAGAGAATATCGAGGTGTACCGTTTGAAAGGTATGCTGATGATATTGTGGTCCATTTTTCAAGGATGAGCGAAGCTATGAGTCTGAAAGACAGACTAGCGAAACGGTTTGCCGAAGTGGGGCTGACGATCAATGAAGAGAAATCGAATATCGCCTATATTGATACGTTTGAAAGGCAAAATGTCGCGAAGAGTTTTACCTTTCTGGGGTATGACTTCAAAGTGCGGACACTGAAGAACTATAAAGGTGAGCTGTACCGGAAGTGCATGCCGGGCGCGTCAATGAAAGCGATGCAAAAGATCACGAAGACAATCAAAGAGTGGCGAATACACCGCTCGACAGCAGAAAGTCTGACGGATTTTGCGAAACGATACAATGTGGTGATCAGAGGCTGGATTGAGTACTACGGTAAGTTCTGGTACAGCAATTTTAGCTACCGTCTGTGGAGTGCCTTACAATCACGGCTACTTAAGTTGTGTGATTCATAGACATCGTTTCAATTTTCTCAGCTCAAGTTCAAGCCTGTAATTCTGCTCTTGTATGTGTTCGTCGCTGTGCTGATAGTTTGCTTGAACGGCATCAGAGTATGGTGTTTGCTCAGCAAGTTCGAAGTAATGCTCCATCGGAGTTTTACCGTTGTGAGCGCTATGAGGACGTTCCCAGTTATAGTAATGCTGCCATTCTGCCAGTTGCTCCTTCTGGTCATCTACGGAGAGATCTACGGTAGCGTAAAACTCAGCTTTGTCTGTCTTTTGGGAACGTTCAACTTTGCCATTAAGATGAGGCGAAGCTGGTTTATTTGGACGAAATTTGATGCCGTATTCTTTCAATTTTTCTTGCACCTTAACGGCAAAAAACTCTCTTCCCCGGTCGGTCTGAAAGCGCTGTATCGGGAAAGGCATTTCTTCAATAACACATTCAATAAAATCCAGTGTGTTTGCAGCTGTGCGATGAGAGTAGAGCCTAAGGACTCTGTAGCGAGTGCAATCATCAACGGATGTGTACTGATATAAGCCGGGGCCAATTTTACAGGTATCCATCTGGACCCTGTCACCGGGAACAGGGCGTTCGTAGCGAATAAAATCAGCTTTACGCCGAAATTTAACAACAGGTGTAACCTGATTCTGGCAAAGAACTTTGTGAATCGTTGCCATTGCCAGTGAGATTGAATGAAGTCGTTTTAACTCGCTCTGAATCCGCCTTGCCCCCAGATTTCGCAGAGAACGTAACTCCAGGATCAGAGCAACTTCGCTTGCGCCAGTTTTCGTTGATGGTGAGCGCTTAGGGCGACAGCTATGGCTTTCCAGACCTGCGATGCCCTGAGCAAGATATCTGCGCCACCATTTACGCAATGTGGGCCGAGAAATGCCACAGCGACGGCATACGAACCCCGCATCACCGGACGTTTCATAGAGTTTTACCCACTGCAGTCGCTGTTGAATTTCCCTGTTCATAGTGAGGCATTATAGTGAAACTATGTCTATGAATCACACACTTAAGTGGATGTAGTCGAAGTTCAGGCTCTCGAACCGTAGAGCACAGCACAAGTTGGCTTTGGTAAGAAAGCAGCATCCCAAGCTGTTTGCCCACTGGTATTTACTTCGTGCAACGAATGAGTGATCAGGAGCCGTATGACGGGAGACTGTCACGTCCGGTTCTGTGAGCAACTGAGGGGGGAAATTCCCCTCGGTTGACTCGACTCGCAGGCTCAGACGAAGGTGGAGAGCGTGCAGCGATACTGTACTCGCTGATCTGCACCTGCCGGCTGAAAGGTGTGGATCCAGAGGTATGGCTGCGTTACGTCCCCGGCCATATCCAGGACTGGCCAGCTAATCGGGTTCGTGATCTGCTGCCATGGAAAGTCGAGCTTACTGCTGAATAAACGTCAATACGGCTCAGGTGAGCCGCTTACTTTTTTCTAACCATAAATAGCTTGCGGCGATCGATAATGCAAAATCAATTGCCACCACCTATGGGGTAAATCAATCAAGACTGATTGATATGTTAAACCGATCAATGTATAATGCATTTCAAGATAAGTGCGGGCCAATGGCAGTCCAATGCCGTCATCGAGCATCACAGGCTATTTGGTCGTCAAATCATAATGGGCGGCTTCCATGGTGTGGCCATGACAATTGTAAGGTCTTGCCACCAGAGCAGAAAAACAGACAGCGTGGTGTTATTAGCTTTGGCGCGAGTTTTTTAAAGTCCGGATGACGGTGTTAATGCCAATTTTCAACGTCCTAGTGGTATCGTGAACGCCGGTACTGTTGAAGGCCATGTCAGTGATCTACTCTTTAACGCTCGGCTTACTGGCTTCATAAATGTAAGTGAGCTGAAACGCGCGGTGGCAGTCACGACAGCGAAATCTGTCATAGCCTTTAGGGTTCTGACCATGGCGGTAAACCTGAGTGAACTGACAATGGGGACAATGAACCTTAACGCTGGCCATGAGAGAATCTCAAAAGCCCGCATTATACATCAGACTCAACCAATTGGAGGCGTCACCCATCTTTCCTGCGGCATTATTGTCTGGAACAAAATTCTATTGGGATATGCTCTAAGAATGCACATATTTTCAGGAGGTGTTCTTTGAAATGGTATGAATAACACATGACAATAAAAATTAATTATTTTTATTGCTAGGTATTTATTTTTTAATTTAAAAGTCACAAAACAACGCACTCGGACTCTATTGTAAAATATCATATTGGTTATCCTAAAGTGGTATGAGTATTAAGAGTGTTGAAGTGTGTAATAGACATATAAACTATGGTATTTTAATATGAAAGCTTATTTGTTACTCGCTATTGCAATAGGTGCAGAAGTCGTTGCAACAACGTCAATGAAAGCAATGTCAGGCCTCAGTAAACCCATACCATTAATGTTGGTTATTGTTGGCTATTCGATAGCTTTTTGGATGTTGAGCATTGTAGTGCAAACTATCCCTGTTGGTATTGCTTATGCGACGTGGGCAGGTTTGGGTATTGTCTTTGTCAGTATTGCATCATTCTATATTTATGGCCAGCGCCTTGATTTTTCGGCTCTAATAGGAATGGGTTTAATAATTCTTGGTGTCATCGTTGTGCAGGTTTTTTCTAAAACTGCAGGCCATTAATGTCATTGAGTGCATAATTATATTTAAAAGAGAAATATCTCCATGGTTAGGGATATCAATCGACTGATCTTGATGGTTAGGAATCTGGATCACGTTTTTTGAGGATCCCTGACCATGAACCGTAGCGCGCAGCTCCCGTGATGGTGCGGTATCACAAAGGGTTATGCGTAAAAATGCCTGTTTTGCTGTATCTTTAATCCCAAACCTGTTTTTTAGGCGCACTTATCCAGGGCCGGTGCCTGAAGCCATCGTTTTTTCTCCATCCGCTGCAGCCTGGCCGACAGTAATTCTGTCGCATGCCTGCCAGCCTCGGCGCCGGCAAATCGCATCCGATCGCCGCACAGGATGCATTGGTACGGATCTGTGCCCAGGAAGCCTTTCATCAGCACTGCGAACCCGGGCCGTTTGGGCTTATCCCGCACCGTCATCGACAGCGCTTCGTAAACCTTCGGCAGCAGTTGGCCCCGTTTGCGGTTGGCCAAAAAGCCGTAGTACCGCACCATCTTAAAATGCCGTGCCGGAATATGGCTGATATAGCGCTGCAGCATTTCTTCCTGGCTGATTTTTTGGCGTTTATATTGCTGCGTACGGTGATCGTAATACTGATAGACCACGCTGCCGCCGCGGTAATGTCGGAGCTGGGAAGCCGCCACCTGCGTATTCCGGTGAAAGTGAACGCTGATTCCCCCCCTGTGTCAGCATAGTTGTCGCTTACTTTCTGAAGGAGAATGACTATGCCTGCGCATGCAGTACCGATTGATGTGAAAGAAAAGGGAGTGATGTGGCTCCAGCCTCCTTATAGCTGGTCAGTCAGACACATTGCACAAAAACTGGCTCTGAGTTCTTCCGTTGTTGCAAAATGGCGACTTGAACTGGTGGCACAAGGCTTATTGCCAAAAAATGAAAGGATTTCCTCTGTGGATGGTGATGAATGGACTCCTGAGCGTCGCTTTTCGGTTGTTCTTGAAACAGCTTCATTGTCTGAAATGGAACTTGCCGATTATTGTCGCCGTCAGGGGCTTTTTGTTGAGCAGGTAAAAGAGTGGCGGGTTATTTCGATCAAAGCTCATGAAATGAAACTGACGGAAAATCGCCGCGCAGATAAAGAGTTACGCGATATCAGAAGCCGGTTGCGTGAACTTGAGAAGGAGCTGACCCGCAAAGATAAAGCGCTGGCAGAAGCGGCTGCGCTCCTGATGCTGCGGGAAAAGTTCAATGCCCTCTGGGACAACAGCGAGGAAGGCTGACACCTCTTCCGGAGCGGCAGAAAATTATTTCTCTTGTCCGTGAAGCTGTCGATCACGGCGCCCGTAAGATCCAGGCCTGTCAGTGTATCGGGATTTCGATCCGAACGCTGCAGCGCTGGATTGATGGTGATGGTGGAGTGATCAGTGCAGACAGAAGGCCCGGTGTAACAGACCGTGTCCCCCGAAATAAATTATCGGAAACAGAAAGGTTGCAAATTCTGGAGTTATGCAACTCTCCGGAATTTGCCTCTTTGCCTCCAAATGTGATCGTACCGATGCTGGCGGATAAAGGTGTTTATATTGCTTCTGAATCAACCTTTTATCGCGTATTAAAATCAGCCAGTCAACTGACGAGGAGGTCCCGGGAATGCCAGTATAAACGGCCTGATGTGCTTAAGGCGGTTGCACCGAACCAGGTCTGGAGTTGGGATATCAGTCATTTACCGTCCTGGGTCAGAGGTCAGCACTTTTATCTCTATATGATCATGGATATTTATAGCCGTAAAATTATTGCCGCAGAGGTATTCAGCAGTGAAACCGGGGAACATGCAGCAGAACTGCTACAACGAGCGGTGTGGAATGAAAAATGTTCATCCCGTAACCTGGTGCTGCATTCCGACAACGGAAGCCCAATGCGCAGCTTTACGTTGCTGGCAAAAATGTATGCCCTTGGCGTACTGAGTTCTTACTCTCGCCCCCGGGTCAGCAATGATAATCCGTATTCAGAATCATTGTTCCGCACACTCAAATATTGCCCCTGGTGGCCAGAGAACGGCTTTCACACAATAGATGACGCACGGGCCTGGGTAAGTCGTTTCGTAAACTGGTACAACCTTGAGCATAAGCACAGCGGGATCAAATACGTTACGCCGGATGAACGCCATCGGGGTCTCGATATGAAAATACTGGCAGCCAGAAAGTCTGTTTACCGGCTAGCCCACCAACAACATCCAGAACGCTGGAGTAAGCAGCTACGCAACTGGGACTATATTCCGGAAGTTTACCTTAACCCGGAAAAAGAGACGGCATAACGTAATTTTATTACATTAAGCGACAACTACCTTGAAAAACGCCGCTATCGATAAAAGTGGGGCCAACACAGCGGCTTTGGCCACGCTCAACGCCGACAAACCCGATGAGGAAACGATTACAGTGAGGCAAAGTAAGTACCTAAACAATCTGGTTGAGCAAGATCACCGCAATATCAAACGCCGGATAAGACCGATGCTGGGATTCAAATCGTTTCGACGGGCACAGGGGCTTTTGGCGGGCATCGAATTGATCCACATGATACGCAAAGGACAATATCAGCATCCGGAAAGTGAGGTATTGTCACCTGCGGAACAATTTTATCTGTTGGCTGCCTAAATAATCGGCAACACCCACTTTGGCTGGCCTGTGCCCGTTAATGCGACAGAACCCTTGTTACAGCTATAAGTAACAGAGCCGATGGGCTCATTATAAACAGGTTTCTTTTCATGACATTTCCTTAATTAACTTAAGTGCACTAGAGTTATTTATTCAATCCATAACCGGGTGCAAAAAATAATATCCAACAACAAAATTGATAGGTATATTCATAAAAAACATCTTTTTACCTTGTGAAAAATATTGTATTAAAGCTATTTTTAAACTACTTTTCAGACTCAAAAAAAATATGATTGCAAAAACTAAAATTATATCCAGCACGCATCAAAACTCAGTTACCAGCAATAATAAAAACGAAAATTAATTATATGTTATGCTAAATTTCGCATTACCAACAACTGTTCCAGTTGTTGGGTTACCCAGTGAGTAATAACTCGCATAATAGTTAGCATTATAAACTGAAGCTGAGGTCAACGTTGCAATAACACTTTTTCCACCGTTAGTAATGGGGGTTTGTGTGGAATCTAAAATTTGCACACCAACATTATTTGCGGCTCCCGTATTGGCTATCACGTTTGGGTATCCTGTAACCGTATTAAACACCCAGCTTGCGTTTGCCACCGCACCACTTGTTGTCGCAGAACAACCTGTTAAGGTTATCGCAAAAGGTGTTAGCGTTGATGACAGACCCGGTGTAGTCTAAGATGAAAGTGATGTACTAGGCAGTGCAACAGCAATATTTGATGTGGTCAATGTGCAAGTGTATGGCGTTACATTATATGTAGCAGAGGGTGATATACCTATTTTGTTTGTGTCTGTATTGTAATAGACCCAGCCAGTGGGTTGTCCACTAACCAAGGTACTCGAAAGAGTGCCACTGTTTCCGCTAGTGGATGTCATAGTAAAAGCAACTGAGAATGTGACTGAAACGTTACATGCAGCGCCCCGAGTAATTAATATATTGACAACCATTTTATTTGCACTGCCTTCGTCAGCTTGTCGTGAACAGATATTTCCTGTACTTGTTGCCGTCACTGTTGGAGGGCCCGTTACACTAACAGAGACTCCACTTAACCCATTTAAAGAGCAGGTATTCAGAGTTGCTTGATGATATGTGTTCCCCCCCTGTAGTCGCGGTACATAATTCCGCGAACGTGATAAAGCCTGACCAAATAATACATTTAATACCGGTTGATAGACGAGCTTGGCGGGTAGAGAGGTTGTCAATTGAGTATTAGTACAATTGTAGCTATAAAAAGTATTAGCAAAAGCTTGGTTAGAAACCATAGCACATAACAATGCAATAAAAAGGTAAGCGAAGTTAATAATTCTCACGCCATAACCCTTAGATCCTATCCCAATAGGATTTTATTCCATACAATAATGCTGCATGCAAAATGCAGCATCGCTTCGTAGTTCTCGACCTTCTTCTCCCAGCGTGTCAAGACGCGACGGAAGCGATTCATCCAGCTATGTGTTCTTTCAACTACCCAGCGATGAGCCTTGAAGTCCGTGTTTTTAAGCGCCTCTGATTCCTCTTTCCTCGACTGGATGTGAGGTTCATAACGACTCGCTTTCATACAATTTACCAGCCATTCGGCTTCATAGCCTTTGTCCATGCACAGAGGGAGCCTGTGCCCCGGTCTGCCCGTCTGTAACGCGTCAAGCGTATCTTCAACCAGCTTTATGTCGTGGGTATTTGCCCCTGAGACAACCAGTGAGAGAGGTAACCCGTTCGCATCGGTCATCAGACTCCGTTTTACGCCCTGTGTTCCCCTGTCTGTGGGGTTGCGACCTGTTTTTTTGAGCCTGCAAGTGGCGATTTTGTCATGCAGCCATCCATCGACAACCAAGACCAGTCAATGGCATCTAGTTTCTCGCAGGCAAGTAATCCGTTCTGCCAGAACCGCTCGAAAACTCCGGCATCGCGCCACTCCTGGAAGCGACTATGGGCTGAGCTTGACGAGCAAATCCCTGTCGCATTCAGCGCATTTCACTGACAACCTGTTCTGAGCACAAAGAAAATGGCGTTCATTGCGGCACGATTATCGACGCGCTTGCGATGCGTCCCCTGCGGATGGCTGGTTTTGTCCTCCGGGAGCAGTGGAGCCATCTTTTCCCAGAGTTCATCGCTAATCTGCCACTTGTTACCTGCCATACTTCGCCCTCAGAAATTATCGTAACGCATTATACGATAATTCCTTTTGGGATAGGCTCAAAAGGCATTCATTTTGACTTGAAAACATCAAAATATCTATTTTGAAAAATACACATTCTCAATACACTGCGATATTTACCATTGGCGAAATACTCATCAATTAATTTACCTTCGACCTCAAAACCTAGCTTAGTATAAATATGAATAGCTTTCTGGTTTTCACTGTCCACGATCAGATGTAATTTATTCAAATTAAGCACAGAAAAGCCATAGTCCATTGCCAAAATAGCTGCATTCTTAGCATAGCCATTACCTTGATGAACAGGATCTATGATAATCTGAAATTCTGCTCTGCGATGAATATGATTAATCTCAACCAGTTCAACAAGCCCCACTTTTACGCTGTCGTTTTCAATAATAAAACGGCGCTCAGTTTGGTCATGAATATGCTTATCATACAAATCTGAAAGCTCAACAAACGCCTCGTAAGGCTCCTCAAACCAATAGCGCATCACACTTGCGTTGTTGTCCATCTGGTGCACAAAAATCAAGTCCTCACGTTCGAGCGGTCGCAACTTTATTGTGGTTATATTAGTCATCAAATAATCCTTAGTACTGATGAAACATTTTTTGGTTCAAAACATCATTTAGTAGAAAACGACTAAATTATAATTCATTGTAATAATATCGTGCTAATCACTTAGTGCCCGACTATAAAAGTTCATTGTTAAATTAGTCCTGTACATAGTTATTAGTTCTTATAAGCCTTATTAACTCTGCCATATAAGAGCATCAATGCTATTTAGTAATGATAGTATATTTGCCCTTCTAATGCTTCCATGATCAACTTGACGAGTTGGCCACCTTCTTGGGTGCTCCAACTGCCAGCGAGCTCTGCGATTAACTGATTAGTTGTTGTCAAGGTAACGCCATTTTTCTCCATCCTACGTAGAGCGATATCATCTGCTGATTTTGTTGGTGAAGCACCAGCATCAGCAACTACCTGTACGTCGAAGCCATTTCTAACTAGGCTAATGGCCGGGTAGACAGTACAAACATCGTTGGTAACCCCAGCAATAATGATCTTCTTACGTCCAGTGGCCTTAACTGCCGCAGCGAAGCTAGCTTCTTCCATAGCGTTAACGACACCTAATCTTTTGATCCTGTTTTCAAATTCGATAGGCAAAATGCTTTCCAATTCTTTAAGCAATCGGCCTTGTGCATGTTCCTCCATACTTGAAGTGAGCACTACCGGCAGCTTCAATATATGAGCAGTTTTAGCCAGCATCAACGCGTTACGCTTCAGAATTTCAAAAGGCATCGATTTGGCCCAACCCATAGTGCCAATCTGGTGATCGATGAGCAGAAGAGCAGAGTTTTCAGCATCAAACCTTTCAATATTCATCATATATCTCAATCCATTATAATTTTTTAGGCGCGTTTACCATACAATATTTAGGTATAAACACTCCCCCAAGAATGAATACTACAATCTTTAAAGCATTTACATTTAAAAAGCGTAACGTGAATCCCCACAGCCATAACAGGCTTGTATGTAACTCATGCTCACCCACTCTAAAGCAACAGTCATAATTAGTCAATCACGACTGATTAAAAAATAAAATCGAGATGCATGCCTCACTATCACGAAATGAGTCCAACAACTTGATGCTCTTAGCAGCCTTGCGAAAACTGCCAGATGAAGCTTCGTACCATAGCAGGCATGATATGGCGTAAAAGATAATCATAGTCAGACCACACATCCGCAAGAAGTTACACACTCGATGGACCCTTTTCCCTTGACATGGTAAGAAAAGCTCTACTTGCCAACTGCTACAGCAGTTCAAAATTCCGTGCTTCATGTAGCCAGAGTCGTTTACTGACAAATATTCATATTTTTGTTAAAATGAAACATGTTGTTAACAACATAGAGATGGCCTTGAGTATCTACAGCTAAATCATTATCATATTGGTGATTAGCTGCACCTAACAGCATAATATTAAACTCTATACGAGGAAATGATATTGGCCAGAAAAACCCCAGAAGAATCCCAAAAAACCAGAGATGCAATTTTAAACTCTGCAGAACGTGTTTTTATTACGTTTGGTGTAGGTGAGAGTACGATAAATCATATTTCCTTAGATTCCGGATTTTCACGAGGAGCTATTTATGGGCACTATACAAACAAAGTTGAAATATGTCTATCTGTTATAAAAAGAGCAATTAAAGATGAACAACCATTAAAACATGACATAAAATCAGATGTACTGGAATACTTATTATCCTCAGCAGTGATTTACCTAAAAAAAATAACACAACCTGGTTCCATTAAAAATATCATTGAAATAATATATTTTAAAACTGAAAATACAGATGAAAACGCACCGATATTACGCTGGAAAAAGTTTATCGACAGATTTATTTTAAACAAAATAAAAATAAGTTTAAAGAGAGCAGTAGCATCGGGAGAACTACCAGAAGATCTTGACTTGGTTCTATGTAGTTTTTATCTCAGTGCTCTTTTTGAAGGAATTTATGATACTTGTAAGTGGTCGTATGAAGATGTAAGTGATGAAATTATTAATAGTCTAGAAAGAATTTTACGATTTGCAATTTTTAATTTAAAGGAATCAAATTGTAATGGTATTCTTAAGAAATAAAGCCAGTTAACCTTAACAATATAATATTGAATGTCAATCGAGGATGAAATATAAGCACAATCGAGAAAATGGCTTTCTGAAAACGCATCACGACGATCGGTGCTGCAAACGCAATCCTGTTGATATATGACAAAGGCGTTTATTGTGCTACAGTGAAGGATGAGGTGTTGGCATTATAGATTGCTTCACCTCATTCTAAAGTCTTTATCCAATCATTAGGAGCCTATTGAATTAACAAAAATACAAGCCCATGATAGAAATCATGGTTTTCCATTTTTTCAAATGCATCTCAGAGTATTACTCCCAAAAAACTCTATTACCAGGATAGTTTTGAGATAAAGTCTTTGAATTTTTTACTTCTATCAATACCAAGCTTTTTACATATCGAATACTTCATAGAACTGATCGTTTTAGCATTTCTCCGTGTAACCATAGAAATATCATTCGTGCTGAAACCATTGCAGTAAAGTTGCATTATTGAAACCTCTCGCCACGTTAATTTATTACTATAAAAAATTGCGTTATGCTTATCTTCAGGATCATTTACCCCCGAATAATATCTATCACTAATAATAATGAAGCTCCCTAGAACTGGAATTAAATTAATAATATTCTTAAATTTATCATTATATAAAACGGTAGTTATGCCACAACGCATGCTCTTTAAATAAGTTAATTGTTCTACAGAGGTGACGTGTAAAATCAAGTTAGATAAATCTTTAGTATTAGACTCATTAAGTTTGTAATTTTGGAAGCTTACATGTTTCAAATTCTTCATGTTACGTTTCTTTTTAAAGCCATATGCGTAATAATAATCGTCACTAACCAATAAAGTATACACCTTCCACTCCTTAATATAGTAAGGTTGATAAATTTACATTTGAAATAAAAATCAGAAATAACAACCAAATTGAAAAAGAATATAGCAACGCATGACTTAATGTGTATTTAGTGAATAATAGTATTATAAAACCTCGCATGATAGATAATTACATTTCCGAAAAAACAGATTATATTTCAATTTATATAAAATAAGGAAGTGTTATATGCTGTAAAAACAAGGTCACTTCCCTTATTAAAATTAAAGAATGGGGTTTACCATAGCTTAATTGTTGTGTAATTAACTTATGCTTCAATACCCTGCTGTTGCATTGCCATAATGATCTTTCTGTCCGAGCACATCATATTATAGTGTCTCTCGATACTAGAGTATGTTTTAAATTTTTCTGGCATTCCATGCTTAGCCCATCGAAGCATTGGCGTTGCATAAGCATCTATGATACTCAGGTGCCCACCTACGATAAACTCATGATTTTCCAGATGTGTATTCAGGATCTGAAATGTACGTTCGACTAAAAGCACTGAGGCTGATATAACTTTTTCATATGCATCATCATCACTATCCATGATATAACGCTGGGGTGAAAAAAATGGATAGAAACTGGGGTGCACATCTCCTGTAAAAAAACACTCCCAACGATCGAACTCATAGATATCTGCAGGATCATTAGGATTGGCGGCAAAAACCTGGCCCTCTGGAAAGCTTGCCAAGTAGCGTAAAATAGCTCCGCATTGATTTAAAGTCCCGATGGAAGTTTCTGCCAAAGTAGGTACCGCAAGCATCGGGTTAGCAGCTTTAAAGGCAGGATCATTTTTATTAGCCAAAATAAGCTCGTAAGGCTTATTCATCCACTCGAGCATAATATGAACAGCAAGTGAACAAGCTCCAGGAGAGTAATATAACTTCATTATTTCATCCTTCTATAATCAGTGATGACTAAATACTAAAGAGTCAGACTATGATGACTTACTTTCTACCGTTCCTTTCCAACCAGTTCGTTGTGCGCTGACGAGGCCAGCGTGATCCTGTTCTAGCGCTGCAGAAAGTAAGTCCTTTGTTCTTTTAAACGTTGTTATTCGCAGTTCATTATCTTCATAGTTATCAAGTGTTTCTTCTAACATTTTAAGATTATAACGACGGAATATATCTGCCCTCTCTCGGGCTTCATAAGGATCTAGGCCCATGAGCTCTAGCGCTTTTCTACCAAGAAGCATCGAACTTTCAAAAGTTTCACGCTCTGGATTTTCTACCCCCAACTTGCGTAACTGATACCAATGGTCAGCATCACGTGCCCGAGCGATAACTTTCATATGTGGGTAATTATCTTTAACCAACTCTGTCAATTGTAAGTTCGCACCGACATCATCAATCGCATTGATCAATATTTTGGCTTGTACAGCACCTGCTGCTTCTAACAGTTCAAGACGTGTTGTGTCACCATAAAAGACTTTAATATCAAACTTACGCAAGGTTTCAATGTGGTCAGGATCGTGATCCAGTATGATTGCACGTACACCATTAGCTAACAAAAAACGCCCCGCGATCTGACCAAAGCGGCCAAATCCTGCAATAATCACACTGGCATTTTCTTCATCGATCACATCATCAGGTCGATCGTCTTTTTTGACGCGACTCTCTAGCCGTGTATATAGAATTAATAATAGTGGAGTGATAACCATAGATAGAGCAATCACGAGAGTCAATGATTTTCCCCATTCTAGAGATAATACCCCCGCCAATTGCGCTGTACCAAATATCACAAACGCAAATTCACTCCCCTGTCCCAGTAAAATGGTAAAGAGTCCGCGCTGACGCTTAGCCACCTTAAGCACAGGCGATATCAGCAAAAGCATCATCGCTTTCAACAGCATAAAGCCAATAAGCAACAAAGCGATCAATGAAGGATCTTGAAACAAAATCCCAAAATCGATCGACATCCCGACACCGATAAAGAAAAGCCCCAACAAAAGACCTTTGAACGGCTGGATATCACTTTCAAGTGCATGGCGATATTCTGAGCTAGCCAACAGCACACCAGCCAGGAATGCTCCCATTGCCATCGACAAGCCGGACATTTCCAGAAGAATGCCAAAACCGAAAACCAAAAACAGTGCGACGGCGCTGAAAACCTCACGCATACCTGAACGTGCGACAAATCGCAGCAACGGACGAGTGACATAACGCCCAAGTAACAATGCAAGAGTCAGAGCCCCGAACACCTTTGCCGCAGACAAAATAAAAGCACTCAGCGTTGTTTCCCCAGGACTACTCACCAAAAGAGGGATCATGGCAACCAGTGGAATAGCTGCGATATCCTGGAATAAAAGTACCGAAAAAGCACTACGACCAACCGGCAAAGGTGTCAAATTACGTTCCCCCATTGCTTGCATCGCAATAGCTGTAGAAGACAGGCCTAAGGTAAGACCGATCAGAAGCGCAACATTCCAGTCAAGACCAAGCAAATAACAGAAAACACTAAGTGAAGCACCACAGCAAAGCATCTGCAGGCTACCACCACCAAAAACGGATGCTCGTAATTTCCATAAACGCTGTGGGTCTAATTCCAGACCGATAATAAACAGCATAAGCACAACGCCAATTTCGGCGAAGGTAAGGATGGACTCAGCATGCGAAACAAACCCGAACCCCCATGGGCCAATAATACATCCTGCTATCAGATAGCCCAAAACAGAACCTAATCCGAAACGAACCGCAATAGGCACAAAAAGTACCGCAGCCCCCAAGTAGATCAAGCCCTCGGTCATCATCGTGTGATTATCCATAATTTTCTTCCCGATGAGCATCCCCAGTATAAGATGACTGGTAATTCAACAATAAATTCCTGTAGGCTTCGCTATTCTTAGCAAGGGCATTATCATCAGAACAATATGTATTATGTACTGAAAAAGGTGGAAGCCATTTCATGCCGCAATAAATAGCCGTAGCCTGAAGCGGTTGTGCCAACGCATCAAAATGTGGATATTCGCCGATGGCGAAATGCTCTCGAGCACCACCACTAGTGACAGCCCAAAGCAACCACTTATTTAACAGTGCGTTGCCACCATGGCCATAAGCCCAACCGTACTCTAATACTTTATCGATCCAAAGCTTAAGCAGCGGTGGTAAACTATACCACTGCATAGGATGTTGTAATACGATAATATCGGCTGACGCCAAAGCATGCTGCTCAGCTTTGATATCAATATTGAAGTCTGGATAAATGTCATATAAACTACGAATTTCCACATCATCAATATCTTTGACAGCCTCTAGAAGATTCTCATTGGCTCGAGAATACCGAGGGTAAGGATGCGCATAAATAATTAGTATCACTTTTACTCCCTCTCACAACAGCAGGATATTTCACCCATGTGTCCACTATATAGATTTATATTCCCAAAAAAATAAACAAGCCTCAATCGCGTGAATATTCAATTATAATATAAAATAAATAATGAAATCAAATCAGGCTGAGTAGTAAAGCACCACTATTCAAAACCCTAAATCAATCAATCAATCAATCAATCAATCAATCAATCAATCAATCAATCAATCAATCAATCAATCAATCAATCAATCAATCAATCAATCAATCAATCAATCAATCAATCAATCAATCAATCAAGACTGATTATAAACTATAATAATACTAAATGTCAACATACTTTTGCAAATCATAACCACTTCTCATTCTTCAAGAACATCAAAAAAAGCACTTTTAATACAATAAAAACAATGAATTAAATACAATCAACGCAACCGGTAACGCCAGCAAACCTACGTACGAACTGAAGCCTGAAATGAGATTGTCCGATTAAAATTCCCAGCATCGCTTACATCCTGAAATTGCGTTGCAAATACAATACCCCTTCCAATAATCAGCTATTAAAATTAGGATTTCAAACTACAACTCTTTGTTTTCATCACCTTAAATAAAAACAACATGACCCTTAGTAGAGCTTTTCAACCAATGCTTGCAGTTTTACAGCAGCAAAAAATCAATCAATCACCCTTGACTGATTGATTTTTGTAGGTGATAATAGATTTACATTTTTTTGAGTACAAATTGCGGGCAGGCTTGGAAAATGTTATCAAAAAACTTGGCGATGGTTTTCCAAAAACTCTTAGTGAATGAGCTCCATATAATTCAGGGTAAAATACCCACTCATTATATTAGAGATGGAAAGAAAAGTGCAATACTGCTCTTAAGCGGTAGCGTCCTTTTGAAAAGAATGACTGATGACATAATCATCAGTGAGATAAAAGCCCCTTTTGTTTTTGGTATTCATGAGGCTATCTTTAACAAAACAAACTTGTATATAAAGCCACTATCTGAAAGTGTATTAAAAACTGTTGATTTCGATCTTTTTTACCAAAACGTTCCACCGGAAGTTATGACAAATATTTGTGCAAAATTAATTGACATATACCAAATTAGAGATGAAAGCGTTATATGTAGTTCAGTTTACGATTGCATAAAAAAATGTCTAGAGGACATTAACTCTCTTGAGGGAAATGAAAAATACAATATTTCTATATTCGGTTATATAAAAGAAAGGAATAAAATATCCAGAAGCTCGATATCTAAAGTTATTAGAGAGCTAGAAAGAGGTGGGTATATAAAGACTAAAAGAGGAAAACTATTAAGTTTGAATAAACTGCCAAAAAAATTCTAATGATACGCACTCTTTTAAGGAATATGAAAACCATGAGATATAACGAGATTGATGAGCTTTTGATTGAAATAAGAAGGCTTAGAATGGTTGAGAATGCATTGCTTCATCATTCCTTCGGTATACATTACCAGATAAAAACATGCGGAAAGTTAATTAACTCCACAAATGACCCATCAGTATTACATGACCTTCTAAACCTAGAGAGATTTTTAATCAGTGTTAAAGACACCGGAAAACTCATAGATTATTACGATTGCGGCAACTTCAGGAACCATGAAAATTAAGTATGTCAAAATAAATTTAGCCTGGAAAAGCGTATTAAGTAAATCAGATTTCAGCGCACATGTATTCACCTAATTATTCTAACTCTATTTTAATTGCCTTGTTACCGAAGAAACCTTAATGCGACAGAAACACATTAACTCCATAATAAAAAATGAAATTACTCTGAATATGCTAAAAAATCTAAGCCAGCAGTCTACACCAGATGAACCAAAGCGCTTGCAGTCTCTGATTGACTATACACGGAAATTAGACCTGCATGTGCAGCAATTTGCTCGTTCAGACCAAATAATGCTACCCGAACTAAATTTTGCCCCCAATGCACTCATCAATCTTGGTCCAAAGTACCCCGCACGACCCTTCTCTTATTTTGATGTACTCGCGCATGAAGAAAATGAGGTCCCTCTTGACGACGCCAAATTACTTAACGAAGTAGCACGCTACTTTCGAGGTGCTATCCGCCCGCAGTCAAAACACGCTTTATTTAACATGCTTCCAGCCCCCAGTGTGGAAGCTACCGCAGCTGCTTGGCTCGCTACAGCCTACAATACAAACAGCCTGATGGACGCATTTTGTGGCGAAGCATTATTGATCGAACAACAAATAGCGCGGCGTATAGGACGCTGGGCTGGCTGGACACAGGCTATGGGAATAGCCTGCAACGGTGGTAAATTCACTATTATGTACGCAATTAAGTCAGCACTGAGTCGTATTGCGCCAGAATCGCTACTTAGTGGTTTGCCACATGACCTGATTATTCTATGCAGTGAAGGAGCACATTACTGTGTAGAGCATGCTGCCAGCCTACTCGGGCTAGGTTCAAACAACTGCCTGCGTATCCCCAGTAACGCTAATGGACGCATGTGCGGCCATGCCTTACAACACCTACTTCACGAGCAGCATGCTAACGGGCGCAGGGTCGCAGCGATCGTGTGTTCTGGTGGAACCACAATCAACTTCAACTGTGAAGACACTCGTGAAGTACACGAAATCGTCGAGGCGTTCGCACGAAAACATAATTTGCAGGAACGTCCCTATCTGCATCTGGACAGTGTTATTGGCTGGCTATATCTGAGCCTCCTTGATGCCAATCATGAGCTATTGTGTAAATTAGTTCCTGATATACGAACCAGAGCACGTATTACCGAAGTGCTACAACGTATGCACAGTCTAAGTAATTTTGATTCACTCGGTGTGGATTTCCACAAGAATGGCCTGTGTCCCTACGCGAGTAGCTTCTTTGTGGCCCGAGACCACCGCTTCATGGACGAGCTCGGCGACGGAAACTATCACTATAGCAACAAAGATTTTCATTATGGTCAGTTTCGAGCCTACCGCTACACCTTTGAAAATTCGCGGCCAAACCAAGGTATTCTGGCAGCATGGGTCAATCTTAATCAGCTTGGCCGTCATGGCTACGCCACTTATCTTGCCAGTCTGCACGAGGCTCGTAACTCACTGGCAGATGCTCTCGAACGCCACGGTCTGTTCCGTGTACTTAACCATTCGAGCCTAGGATGGGAAGTAGTTTTTGAGGCTCCATTTGATTCAGAGCTAATCGCTTTGGCTTCTTCCTACCAAGATCTTGCAATGCTTTTTATGCAGGAATGCTGGGATCGTGTCAATGCGGGTTACGACCTACCGCACTTTAGTATCGTACCGGGTTATCCCGTTAACAATGATCCTAAAACTATTATCTGCGGCTTTCTTCTTTATCCGATGCAACAACATAGTGATCAAGTATGGGACGAAACCGTGGCATTGATTGCCGCGCAATTCCATGACTTCCAGACTCGTTTACGCGCACAGCCTCGCAACGTTGCCAGAACATCGTTCGAAAAACCGATCCGCTGATATGAGAACAGTAACCATGCCTCCCTTGAACAATACTATGCCCCCCGACGCTTTCACCCTACTCAAAGCCATGGTAGAAGGCTACCGTTCGAAACAGAATGCATCTGACTTCGTCGGAGTTCCACTATTGGACCTGTCGATTGGCAACCCCGACATTGCACCGGAATTACAATGGCGCGAGCGCCTGCAACACTTTGTCAGCCGTAACGATCTGCACGGCTATGGCGAGTTCCGTTACGATATATGCCGCTATTTGCGCGAGCGCTTCACAGCCTACTACCAGCGTAGGTTTTTACCAACTGATGCACCAGTTTTACTCGATCCAGACCGCAATGTAGTCAATCTTCTCGGTTCAAAAGAAGGGATATTTTACAGCCTGCTTGCCTGTTTAAAGCCAGGAGAGACTGTGCTTATGCCAGAGCCGTCATATACCGTCTATCAAAGTTGTGCCCGCCTGATAGGCGCACACGTGGAATTATTTACCTGCGACGAATTAGGCCAACCAGCGCTGGAGTCGATTCGTTCAGAGCAGTTACAGGATGCACGTGTGATAGTGATCTGTTCGCCGAACAATCCCACTGGAGTGGAATTATCATCGAGCAAACTGAAAAGCGTCTTGGATTTCGCTGAGCGCCATGGACTTTGGGTTGTCATCGATCGAGCCTATGCGGAGATTAGATTCGATCAAACACCTAACAGCTTACTCAGTGGTGCGGCATTACCGGCTTCAGGAGCGCTGTCGCGCGTGCTGGAGCTTCATAGCCTGAGTAAATCCTGTGGCCTTGCGGGTTGGCGCATCGGTTTCGCCGCCGGGGCACCAAAATTGATAGAAAAAATCCGTACAGCCAAATTTAACATCGACTTTGGCACCTTCTTGCCACTGCAATGCGTAGCGGCAGAGATGCTTGATGAATTGGAAAATATCGCTGCACGTAACAGCGCCATCTATGCATCACGCATGCGTAGATTTGTAGATACTGCAGCATCACTAGGTTGGCAGATACCACCGTCGCAAAGCACTTTCTTTCTTTGGGCTCCATTACCACCAGGTTTCGTAGGAAATGACATGGAATTTGTAGAGGCCTTACTGAATGCCACTGGTGTGCTGGTCGCTCCCGGTAGTGGCTTCGGGCCTGGAGGTTCAGGCCAAGTACGTATTGCGTTGGTACAGTCCGAAGAGGTGCTTGACGAAGCACTCCAGCGGTTGAGCAAGTGGCATATTCTGTGTGTGTGCAGCCGCTGATATAAAATAACGCGTTGTCTTTATTGTCAGTTAAGATCCTGCTTAAAATCACATTAAGCGCAGTGAAAAAATTATCTATGTGTAAAATAATTCAGGCTACATAACATACATACAGAAAGTCGTTAGGAGGATAGCTAACTATGTAGATCCGCAGGCCGACACTCAGAATGTGCTGATTAATTCAGCACAGCCAACACATTATATTAAATATGATGTGTTTAAGGACACCTATATTCAAAGGTGATAATTGAAATCTTTTTTAATTAAGGACATTACAAATGACTATACTTGCTTTTGCTGCCAGCACTAGTTCCAAGTCTATCAATAGAAAACTTGTGATTTATGCAGCAACTTTTCTTGAGCAAGACGTTGAGATTGTGGATCTGAACGATTTCGCTTTACCTCTATTTAGCGAGGATATTGAGAGAGAGCTGGGCCAACCGGCAATCGCCAGAGCATTTATTGACAAAATAAAATCCTCAACCGGGGTAATAATTTCTTTTGCAGAACATAATGGTTCATATAGTGCAGCATATAAGAATTTATTTGATTGGTGTTCTCGCATTGAAACCAAGGTATTCCAACAAAAGCCGGTTGTTTTTCTTTCGACATCACCTGGCACACGTGGTGGAGCTAGTGTATTAGAAATCGCTTCCCGCTCAGCACCTTTTTTTGGCGCTGAGCTTGTAGGTTCCCTGGCCATTCCGAGCTTTCATCAAAACTTCGATCAGGCAAGACAGTCATTAAGTGATCGTGAACTAAATGGAAAGTTAATAATACTCATTAATGAGTTTAATAATGTAACAGCTCGCTAAGTAGAGATACCAGCTTGCTCGATATATTTTTGAGCATTTGTGATCATAAGTAGATTGGATGCTCTCATTTAACCGTTACCAACGTAAGGAATGGGAGTATCCGTCATTGCGACAAGGAATAATAATCATCCAACACACTTTCAATTTAAGTTCTATCTTCTAGGGTAAAGCGGATTTTTAAACCCAGGAATGTTAGATGATTGATTACCACTGGGAAGCATCATCTATAAATAATATCAACATTTGCTGTCCCTTGTACAGCCCCACTCGTTGCCTGTGCACCGGATGAATAATAGCCAGCATTGAAAGAGATATTATTTGAACTGGAATTTTGCAGAGGGAAAACCAGGCCATTATTTATCTGGACATTCGTGTTTGTGGTTAATATTATACCCACACCTCCTGCCGGGCTAGTGGTAGCAGTATTGGGTATAATATTAGTCCCTCCTGCCCAAGATAATTTAAGGGAAAGTTTTCCTACTACGTTCGAGCAATCAATAGGGAGATTGACAGATACAGGCGTTCCAAAGGCCCCAACACTCTGACTTATCATCGCAGTAGGCAATGTCACCGTTGTTACTACAGGCACAGAGCATGTATTTAGGTTCAAGTTTACCGAATTCCCTGCTACTGCATTAATAGTAAAAACTGATGTACCTCCCCCAGAATTTGTCACCCCAAAATTAAATTGGCCTAGTGATTGTCCTGATGCAATATTTAATGACTTCCCTTGCGTCATATATAGGCCAAAATATAAAGGAATTCCTTGCGCACTAGTATTATATGTATAAACAGGTGTATTCATACCCAGTGCTCCTGTGACAGTAACAGGAGAACCACTACTACCAATCACCCACCCACTGATGCCACAGCTTGCTGGGCTCCCTGTGCAAGTACTACCAACCATACTCCCGACACCAACGAGAGTCAAAGCATCGGTCCCTGAGCTTGCCTTGCAGGAAATAACATTATTAAAATTTGATAGATTCAATAAATTATTACCACTTGTATTATAAGCTTGCGGGCTATTAACATTTACAGACAGATTAAACGAATATCTATTTGGAACAGTATTATACTGCCCGCCATTCCAAGAACACTGTATGGCATAAGAAAAGCAGGGCATTGCCAACAGAGACAATAAAGAGATGAGTCTGAAAAATGTAATCACCATATCACCTTATATCTTAAAATAATTAATGTGACAATAGCCAGATGTTAACTTCGACATTCTGATGATAGGAAATAAATTCCAGCATTGAGGTGATCTTCAGAGAGTAAATAATCAACATAGCAGATTTTTTTCACCTCAGCGCCCCACTTCACCTGCAACTTACCAGACTCATCAAGACCGGCCAGATATACCTGCCCCTGCTCCCCAACCGTGTCTATTATCGGTGTACTTTCCACTACCCGAGAAACTTGTGCACCAAACGGTACAAACCCATCTTTAGTCGAAAGAGTGAAAAGCGCCCGTTGTCCCCCTTGTACTTTGTAATTGGCTTTTACAACTGCAGCACGAGCTGGAATCACCTTTTTTACGGAGTCAATAAAATCATATTGATTAGCAGAAAGGACATCAAGGTAGATATCATTCTCACGATAGGGTGTTACATAGGGAACAATAGCATAACCATTTAGGTCCGTTTTAATTGCCGTGAAGTTACTCACTCTTATACCACTGACTCCATTGGTATCAACAAGTGCTACCGTTTCCCCCAAAACCTTGCCTGCTGTTATACCGCCAGCATGGGCCACTACACCACCGGACATGGAATAATTCACACGCCTTTGATAATCATTATCAGAAAAACCCAAATTCATCATGGCATAAGGGCCATCGTAATTTGCGCTGGTCGTATAGGCGCGACGCAGATCGTGCTGTATGCTCCAGTTAAGATTCCTCTCCTCTAATGTTGTACCATTTAATGCAACGCTTTGAGCAAGCGTTTTACCGTTGCGGATCATATTATACCCGATAGATCCTGAAGTAAGTTTTAGCGGTATAAAAATGTTAAACGATAATGAGTCATCCTTAGCTCGGTGTTGATTTAATGTACGGCTGTAATTCAGAGAAAAATTAGCCGTCTTAAAGCTATTATAATACCCGACCTGAAAACCACGAAACACATCATTACTGTTCCAGTAATCTTCATTCACAACACTCAGATTTAAGGATCCGGCATTTTTCCACAGTTGCTGACTCAGCGTCAGGTCTGTCCGGTTGCGGCGTTTTTGACGACTGACCCAATCCATGTCATTTGTATAAGTATCAAAAAGCTCTGACATATTATAGTAATCGCTACTTGAGTAGCGATAGCTAGCCGCAGAAAACGATGTCCCGCTCTCTGGTATACTTTTACTGTACCTCAGCCTCAATGACTGGCCATTTACTGTGTCGCCATAGCCTGTTTTTGATCTTGCTATAGTCACATCTGCCGAAACAGCGCCAGCGCCCCCCAGATTGCTGCCAACTCCTGCTGAGATTGCAGTGTAAGGGGAAGAGGTCTGAATACCACCATAAACAGTCAGACCGCCGGGCGCACCATAACTACCTGATACTTCGCTAAAATAAAAGTTTTCAGCGGAAGAATCATAGGAACGGAATCGGCCGGAGGTCAGGTTGTATTTAAACATGCCTTCACGCATCAGCACCGGTAATGAGGCAAAGGGGACAATGAAATGCTGTTCACTACCATCACTTTCTTTAACGGTGACATTAAGATCACCACCGGATCCTGTTGAATGAAGATCGTTGATCTCGAAAGCACCTGGCGGGACGACGTCCTGATAAATAATAAAACCGTTTTGACGGATCACTACTTCGGCATTGCTTCGTGCTATTCCGCGCACAACGGGGGCATACCCTTGCAACCCTGCTGGCTGCATCCCCTCATCAGAGCTCATCTGCACGCCTCGAAACGAAATACCATCAAAAACGTCTGATCCTGACACCCCATCCCCAAACAACAGGCGTGATTTAAGCGGTATAATGTCGCGCTGAACATAGTTATAGACAGTATTCCATTCGTCACCCTTATCATCCTGACGCCATGTCGTGTAGTTTCGCAGCCGCCAGGGACCTGCATTAATACCGGGACGGAGATTGGCAAATAAAGTATTCCCTCCGGCATTGTTCAACTGATGAGAAATATTTTCTACCCCACTGATGTTATAATTTAACAGCAGGGCGTTGACTCCCTGATTGTAAGACGCAGGTGAAACATCTCTGCCGGTGCGAGAAAGGTATTTCTGAGGGAGAGAGACCATCAGCTGTAACCTGTTCTGATCAAACGTTACCCCAGCCCCTTGAAGGGAACGAATATCAATGCAGGATTGATTCAACATTGTTACCGTATTAATCCCTTTCTCTTTAATACCAAAATTAACAAGATGCCGTTTGGTTATGCACGGAGTTAATTTTTTTTCATTCAGAACAAAATTGAATATCTCTTTGCCTAAGTAATTACCATTAACGTACAAGTCCACTTTGTACTCACCGGGTAAAAGAATGTTATCACTGAATAAGGAAAGATCTATATTGGCTGCATTGTTCACGTTGCCCAGCATTGAAGGTTTGAACGAATATCCAGCATAACAAACAGGAACAAAATAAAGCACAAGAGAAACACTACAGGTTAATCTTTTCATTATTCAGCACGCTATGCAACCTAAGGGAGTTGAATTATTTTTTGAGTATAAGTAGCACTCTCGCCACCATAATCATTTACAGTTGAAAAAGTAAGCATATTAGGCCTTTTATTTTTTCTCAGTTTTATTCTTGAGGATGAAAAAGGCAGGATATAGCTAATGTCATCCACCTCCTGTCCATCAACAGCAATCTTATTGAAGCTCACAACAAAAGGCGTAGGGTTTTTAACCTCTATAAACTCATTTTTATAAATCCATTCTAGCTTTTCAGGATTCCGTTCTGTATCTTTCCCCCAAAGCGATGCCGGTCGATATATTACCTTAAGAACATTCTTCACTATAAATATCAATTGGTCTGGTTCTTCCCCCCCAGAAGAAGGCAGCGACGGAATAGCTTTGATATTCAACCAGAACAATGACTCCTTACTATCAGGGAGCGACTTTTCAGTGAGAATAATACGCAATGTATTTATTTTACCAGGGTCAATGCGTGAAAGCGGTGGTGTTACAAAGAAAGGCGTCTTCTGAGTATCACCGGGTTTTTTTTCAACCCATGATTGCACTAGATATACCGCCTCATCAGGGTTATGAACGGTAATCACTGCCTCATTTTTGTTACCATCCATAACAACCCGTGTTCCATTGATAATCACTGTTGCTTCAGCCTCACTTGGCAATGCAAGTGAGGCTAAAAAAGCAAGACCCAAAAATGCCAAAGGAATATGTGAGTGCATATCCATTTCTCAATAGGTCATTGTTAACTGTACAGTTCCTGTATAGCTACCGGGAGTAACAGGGATAGCTGTTGAAACATATTGTGCAACTAAACTGAGGGGCACGGTAGGGGTTAGCGGCAACAAATCACCGGATTTGACAAACGTTGTACCATCACTACGGGTAATCGCAATACCGGCATTTGTTGCTGATGCTGCCGCTGTTGTATTAGGTACAGTGTTTGCGGTTGATGGAGCAGCACCACCAGCGGCGGTCAGATAAATCACCTCAAGGTTATTAGGTTTAGTAGTACCGCAAGAACTGACTGTGAACGTCAATACTTTTGAATCTCCAGCTAACGTTCCTGCAGTTGAGAAGGACTCGGTACCTATCGGGTCAAACGATATTGTCGTTGCGTTTGTATTTGACATACCAGCGCCATTTAAAGCTAATTGGCAAGTACTTTGTACTACAGAACCGGTGAACTGTATTGTACCATCAACCGCAAAAGCGGCCTGGCCAGATGATAATAGAATACATAACAAGCCTGATACTTTTAATTTTTTCATTTTCTCACCTTTCAAATACTCATTTGAATTTGTCTATCACCCTTCAATTAAAGCCAACGCCTGCCTAAATGTCAATGATGCCAAATGATTAAAAAAGAACAATCCATTAGCTTCCATTTCTTTACATTATTACTTAAAGTATGCCGAGTATGAATACACACAAAAGTGGTAAAGCACATCATGTCATAAAAAATTTTACTAGATATGCAATGGCATATACTTTCTTTTTTTCATTTTTATTCTGGATATTACTAGTATTTTCAATTTTTTTACTAAAAAAATGTGCAGTCTGATAAAAACTATCATTCATGAGCCAACGAGGGAACTCAAGTTTATTAACATCTTTCAACAGAGAAAAAATATATTGTCTCGGCATTACCCTTCCCTACTTGCAAATGCCTTGTATCTCATACATACCTGCCAGGTTCTTTTCCATAGATAACTCATAATCCACCAAACAACGCTGGTGATCACCTTTCCCCCACTGCACACGCAGGCTACCTTGCTCTGGGATACCAGTAAGATACACCTGTCCTTCAGCCCCAACCATGCCGGCGTTTCCCTCAGCCTTATCCGAGTCCAAGCTAGCAATCGCTCCCAAAGGGATTGCTTTGCCATTTGGGCGCTTTAGTGTCAGTAACGCGCGAGCACCGCTTCGGGTAGCGAATTTGGCCCGTACCACAGCACCTTCGGTTGGCACCACCCGCATATCGAACGACTCCAATGCCGCGTCGTCAGACACCGTCGTCGGATCCAGTGCGATCCGGTTTTCACTATACGGCTGCAAGGAAGGAAAAACAGTGTATCCGCGAAAGTCAGTCCTCACCCCGGCTCTGGATTGGGCAGCAACCCCAGCTGCGCCTGGCGCTTCTACCAATGCTACTGTCGTCCCCAGACGCTGTGCCAATGTCACTCCAGCGCCATGTGCCAATACACTCCCCGCTACACCATAATCCAAGCTTCTGTTGTCGGAACTGTAACCATAACGTCCGTTCACCTCGCCATATCCTCCCCGGTATCGCAGATTTGCACTACTGTTGTTACTCTGTTGACGGTTTTCAGTGATATTTTGTTGTACCCCCCAATTCAGTTGTCGATCAAGGGCTAAACCACTGAGACTCATATAATGATTAGCAGGGCCGAATGATGAGTGATTCAGACTGTAACTGAGTGAGGCATTACTCAACCAACGCGATAATGAAATACTTATATTCAGGCTGACCAAACGCTCTGTCTTATCCTTGATGCTATCGTTTGGGTAGCGATTCAATGTACCACTTACCCCCCAGGATATATCCTGCCATGATGAACCATAATAAAGACCGAACGACTCCCGGTTCAGCTCCTGCTGCCAATATCCCTCTCTAAGCCAGGTGAGCGAGACGCTCCCCCACCTAGCCAGTTGCTGACTAGCCTGAATACTGAATTGATCCCGTTGGCGTTCATTCACTTTGACACTATCGCTATCCCCAACGCTCACTACTTCAGCCAATGACCAAAAACCCATAGAGTCGTACTGTAGCCGGCTGAGTGAAAAAGTGGTTCCCGTAGCTGCCAGCGAATTACTGTAGCGTAACCGCCAGTATTTCCCCCGTTCATTCTCCCCGTCCTGCCAATTCACCTGAGACTCGGTCATATCCACAGATAGGGCTCCCAAATGCCACAACAGTGAACCAACGCCAAAAGTTGTTGCCAAATAATCTCGGCTACTTTGTACTCCTCCATAAGCGGTTATGTTCCATGGCAAACCATAGATCGCAGTCACTTGCCCAAATCCTGGAGTTTCATCATCATTAGTGGGCATGGGCCAGTATCGTCCTGCGGTAATTGCGTATTGAAATGCACTCTGGCGTAAGAATATCGGTAACGAGGCGAAAGGCACTACTATGTTTTGTACACTGCCGTCTTCTTCATACACGGTGACATTGAGAACACCACCACTACTTACTGCGGTCAGGTCATTCAAAGCGAAAGCCCCTGGCGATACAGTGCCGGTATATATGATAGTTCCATTCTGTTCTACCTGAACCCGCGCATTAGTGCGAGCTATCCCACGAATAACCGGGGCATATCCTCGCTCACTGTAGGGCCGCATATTATCATCCGATATGATCTGCCCCCCCAAAATGGGAACGCTGTCAAACAGGTTAGGCGAAGTATAGAATTCCCCCAGCGCGAGTTGGCTATCGAGATGATACAGCCCCTTCTTGGCGTTGGTTTGACCAATTTTCCATGCACCTGATTGATTACTGCTTTGTTGCCAAGTGGAAAAATTGTGTACTCGCCAGCCTCCTAAATTCAGCACGGACTGTAAATTAGCGTAGTGATTTGTGCTTTGCGGCCTATCACGCGGCATCATGCGCCGACCATTAAGCAAGTAATTCATTCGAAAGGCAGTAATCCCCTCATCCCAGAGCTCTTTAGGCACCTGACCTGAGGTCGATTTCCGTAATGCTACTTGAGGGATGCTGAGTTTCAATTGCTGGCGTGCAAAATCAAACTGAGTGGTTACACCTGTAATGGCACTGAGGTCTATGCACTGAGAAGTTTCGTCTTCTTTTGTCAACATTTCTGGGTAGTCGTCAACCAGCACACCGTACCTTAGCAATATTTCCCTGCTAAAGCAGGGGGATAGTTCTTTCTTTCCTTTCTTGGCTACAAACACTATTTCACGTGAGTCCACCCGTTTGCGGTTAAGAAAGATATCAACCCGATAGGGGCCGGGTAACTGGGCGCCATCCTCACTGAATAACGCAATGTCTACGCTATCAGCTTGATGATTACCAAGCAAAGCAGGGTCGAAACGGTAGGTTTTTTCGGACAACACCGGCCCACTGTAGATACCGGTGAGTAACACTAATAGGGTAAGATTGGACGAGGGACAGAGTTGATCCAACCGGCGTTTACTCACATCTCCTCCAATCCATAGAAAAAACAATGTTCATGATTATGGACATTTAGCATAAGACCTTTTCAAAATGCTATTATTGAGTAATATACCTAGAACAATTTCATTTAAATATCATCGACCTATTTTTTAATTAGCACATCAACAATTATGTGAAAGTGAACAGAGAGAACACATAAAACTGGCCAGGTAAGTAATTGTATACACTTAATTCCCTGATGTAATATACCTCAATAAATACTAAGAGGATTAATGCGTCCTAAGCTGATACAGAGCGTTAATCGCCATATATGGAAATAACAAATGTACCTTTATATACTCCTGGCGGTGCAGTCATATTTTGAGCAACTTTCAATGGGAGATCTAATTCACTAACAGAAGAAACATTCGCTGACGTCACTAAACCAGTGAGTAAGTGGTTAAGTGATGGTGTAGCTCCTATTGTGAACAGCAGCTTTTTATTTGGACTGGTCGGGTTTTTAAGGTAATAGTTACTGCGATTACCAGGTTGTGTAATGGTAATCTTCTGTATTGGTGTACTCACACTTGTAGAAACTTGCAACGTACCTAACACATCCCCAATTGACAACGTCGTACTCGAATGCGCAGGGCCAGGAATATATTGAGCAACCATATACGTTGCCATTGCAACAGGAACTTCGATTTTTAATGGTGATGCTCCAATAGGCTCAGCAAAACTGAACTGTGGGAACGCCAAAATCGCGAGTAGCGAGGCGCAGTTTTTTTTCATACAATTTACCTCAAGAGCGGACTGCAATAGCAGTCCGCTCTTAATTTACTTAAAAATTAAGCGCTAAATACAGACACAGTAAAGGTACCGCTAAACACATCTGCAACTGGCGTACCATGGGCATAAACCGTTAGATACTGCTCTTGTGCCGGGCTCACGACTGTCGACGTAGTGTTACCATCGGCAATGCTCGATGTAACTTCAGTCATGGCGCCAATAGTGATAGGTAAAGATGTACCGGAAGTTGAACCACTCAACGAGAAAGTCGCAGCGGGATTGTTCGGGACAATTTTAACCGTGTTGATATTCCCTGCGCCAGTAGTCACTAAGTGGATGTTACCAAGCACAGTACCAGGAGATACAGCCCCTGCAATCAAGTCAGCTGCTGGTTCAAATACAGAAGTCAGCGTAGAAGGAGCAGCAATTGGCACCTCGATATTCAGGGTGCTGTTCGTGCCAATCTGGGTAGCAGCCATTGAAGCAACAGAAAATGAAAGACCAGCAATAAGTAATGCAACTTTTGATTTAAACATTAGATGTCCTTTGATATAATATCAAGCTCAGATTACAGCGAATAGAGTCAATAGACTTGATTTCGCCAAAACATCCATTCAACTGCTAATTTTCTTCCTTGGTTCACCACTGCAATGGTGAACCAGGTTCTAAATCAGCTTGTAGAATGACAGTTAGAACAGGAGTTCCTTTTAAGGTGGCCCCGTGGATAAATGATTTTGCAGACGGTTAGAGCGCGTAAGTTTGCAACACAGGTAACCCTTTACTCTCAGTTCTAGGCCAGTATTCATTTGAAGTGTTTTTTCACAGTGCCTACCCATTATTTTAGCCATATATATCTTTCCTCTTAACTCGCTCTGTTAACGTATTACAGCATCAGCAGGAACACTCTGCCCGCCAAAATCATTTATCGATTGCCATGTTACTTTTCCACCTACCTTTGCGCCTTCTGGTAATGAAAATTGTGCTGAAGCAAAAGGAGCAACGTAACTCACATCTGGCACAATTACACCATCAATCTTTATTGACGAAAAATTAACATAGTATGGCGAAGTGTTTTTAAGCTGAAGTTTTCCTTCTCGCCACTCCCAATCAAGCCCTTTAGCCAAACTATCTTGGTTTTGGCCACCTAAGTTTTTAGGTCTATACAGTAATTTAATACAATTATTAACTGAAATCTGAATATTGGAACTCACAGCATCATTCTTAGCTGCATTGTCATCATCTTCTTCTACAGGAGGAATCGCTTTAACACACAACCAGTATAAATGCTCGCGTTCGGCAGCTTGTGTTTTACCGATGTAGACTATCCTGAGAGTATTATCCTGTTTGCCATTTAACCGGAATAATGGCGGAGTGACCGCAAACGGTGCCGAAGCCTTTTTATCTTCCGCTATCACAGTCGGTTGGATCAATATAGGGAAATCATGCTCATTCTTTACAGTGATGGTCGAACCACCTTTCTGACTTTCTTTATATATCACTCTTGAACTATTTAGCGTCACTGAATACGTCTGGCTTGCGGAAATTGCCACATTTGAAATGGCAAATAATGATAGTAAAGTCGTAGAGAACAAACTAGGTTGTGTAAATCTCACGTGACGAACCTCTCGCTAAGTGTCTTTACTTAATAATGAATTGTTAACCAAGTTTAAGGTTAAAATAAGCCCGGAGCAGGAAAGTTTCTCGCCATCCTTTAGAAGCTCTTACTAGTATTGGATTCTCTGATTGATTACTTGGTGTTCCTTAATTTTTTCTCCAGGTTACACTAGATAGCTGCTCAGTTACTGATAGATACATTAGCACTCTACTTTGTAACACTAAAGTAAAAATAATGTGTAAAAATGACCAAATCACGCTCATTTGTGATCTGGTGGGTTACTGGGCTAACTCAGAAGCCTTTAAGCAAGCAACATCACACCACGGTAGCAACGCGCAAGATTACAAGCAATTTGTGATAAATCATTGGTTATTCTCCCTTATAACGCATATTGACCCACCTCAATGAACGATCCGTTTTAGATTAGGGGCTCAGTTGCCACCGGTCCGCATCTTGAAGTAGCTTTAGTAAGCTAGGCTTCTCATTGATTGAATGAGCGTTACACTCGGATACAGAAACAATTTTTGGAATCAGTATCAACGTAACCAAACGGCGAATTCATATTGTTAACAAAATTCTGCTACTACATGCTGTCCTTCTTCAAAGCAACAAGCTTGGATGCCTGCAATCATTCATTGTTCATATTAAAATTTAACGGTCTTAATTCCCCCTTATAAACAAGTCATCGGCAAATTGCCGCATTATCTGGAAGTAGGGAGAGTTTGCCCAAGAAGGCATCCCCAGATTTTTGTCTCTGAACCTGTTCGCTAACTTTCTGTTTTTGCTGCATCAGCTCGTCAATCAAATGTTCTATCTCCAGCCACTGTTTCCATGATTGCTGCAAGGGTTGCTGCTCAGAAAGCTTGAAACGGACCAACACATGTTTGATACCCTGTTCAGCCAGCATATGAGCGTTTTTATCAAAATCCTGAGTAGCAAACAGGACTTCCCCCTGTTTAAATTGTTCAAGAAAATCAGGCCAGGCACTAGCACCATCATAACGATATTGCACGCCAAAATCCGGGAATCGGACATCTAGATCGACCCTGTTGCATTGACCTGGCTGCCAGGTAAACTGCATCTGCTCAGCAAAGTTCATGCTGTCAAACCTGGTTGCCCCCTCTTTGCACCACAGAGTTAGCCGTGTGCCTGTTGGAAACACCCTGGTTCCCTCGGGTACGGTTACAGGTTCACTCACAATATCAATACTATGTACTTCATTCTCTAACGCGGCTTGCTGTTGTTTGAGCTGCATAATCTCTTCGGTGAGCGTAGCCAAACGGTCATCATTGTGCGTGCTCTGGCGATCTTGACGGTTCAGTATGTCGTCAGTGCTGAGTATATGACGCACCAAATTCAAGAATTCAGGCGTAACACTCAGTGTTTGCCCCTTAAACTCACCCAGTTGAGGCCCTTTGTCTGTAACAATGAACACCCCTTTTGCCGGCCCTTGCATAAAGTCGGTGATATATTGCCAAGCAAGTTTGCGTCGAGAAGCGTAGTCTTGCGAACTGGCGATCTTTCGCATCGGCCAGACAACGTTGCTTTGCCATGCAGTATTTAACCAACAACTGGAACGGGCTACCGCGTTAGCGAGCAGCATGCTGGCATCGCTTTTATACAGCGCCCAGACCGCATCGATACCAAGCTGTTGACGTTGCGGATTCAAAGTTTGGCGTAAGCTTTCGTAGTTTGTGAAGAGCGTAATCAATGGATTGCTGTTTTTAAACTCAGACTCAGGCGTAAACAGGCCGTTGGTGAGATCTGAACTCAACGAGGCGGTGCCAAGAGCCTTATGAGCCGCCGCACTCAGCGCCACCTGCCACATCTCCCAAGCATGGGCCTGCTCGTTCAAGGAGGGGGCTGGTATAAGGTTTTTTGTGCCATGAAACCACCTCGCCAAAGCATTTCTCATCCTTGTATCCGTCTCTTGTAGTTTCAGAAGAGACTCTCCCCCAGATGTCATGGATTGTAGCCTCCCCAACCGACGCAGCTCGTTCAGCCATTGTAGCCTCCCCAACCGACGCAGCTCGTTCAGCCAAGGTTGAGCCTCTTCTGTCGGAATATCGGCCAATTCATCGCGAATACGCTGTGCAAACCGCATAGCAGGACTCTCCCCTTGGCTAAAGGCGATAAGTTGACTCTGAGATTGATAGTGGGGTTTGATGTTTTGCAACGTCTGTGAGGCGCCTAACAACAGTTGCCTCCAAGCATCCTGACGCTTGGCCGGAAGCGTTTCAACAAAACGCAGTAAAAGGGGATCGGGCTGTTTTAAATGGCTCGCACGATCGAGCAGTGCTACCCACTGCCTGATACGCACGTCGCCTTCACGAGTCCAGACCCCGGACAGTGACGAGAGCATAGTATTTTGTTGCCAAATATCCTTGAGCTGGAGAGCAGGTAATGATGCTTCGGGTGCCAATAGGCGTGGCGTATGCTTGATGCGTACACCATCTTCTGGTGTCCAGTTCCCGGATGGAATATGTAGCGGCCAAAAATCTGTGGTCTGAACAGCCGGTAACGAGGTTTCCGGTGCTAGTAGCCAATTCAAGGTGGGTTCATGGCTGAGCAATGTCGACAGCAAGCGCCGTAGCATGGCGATATGTTCTGCACCCGAAGGCTGCTGTATCATCCAGCGCTGGAGTGCCCATTTTTCCTGCTGCGATAAAGAGTGATCCGTTGAGACTAACTGCAATTCACTTATTGTGGTGTTCCTTTTCCCTAACTCCTCAAGCGTTGCGCCCTCTGCCATACTTTGCAAGGTGATGATAGTTTGTGCCAGCTCCAAAGCCATCTGGCGCTGGGTCACAGCTGAAGCTGTCATGAACCTCTGATGATAACGGGCCATCATTTGCGGTATGTTTGACAGGCGGGGCGATACTTTTGTCACCCATTGTTGTTCAACCTGTTGATGCTGCTCATTAAGCACCAGAGAGAATGGCCAATAGATTAACGGTGAATCATGGCGGCTTTCATTGCGCAGCAGCAGTTCCATCAGGGTGGGTGGTGCGAGTAACGAGCTATCATGGTGCATAAGCGCAGCACTTTTAATCGCACTGTAGCACAATGCGCCTGCACATCCCGACAGCAGCAGGCAGGTGAATGCCATTCTGCGCATTTTACTTTGCTGCCAGACAACTTCGCGAGAAAGGCTAAAAGCGGCGAAATGATGGGTAATCAGTTCCTGAACGAAATACGACGGGCGCTGACGTTGATTCTGAGTCTGCTCTTCGCTGATGGTGAACCACACTCCTGCGAGCGTTGCCTGGGTAAAGTAGGCGTCAGGCTCACAGAGGGATGTCAGAAATCCCCATAATGGAGCCTGTAATTGAGCAAAATTTTCAGGGAACTCAAGCAGTGCACACGGATTATCTACCGTCATCTGTGCACCTCCCATACTAATACGGGCAAGATCAAGCCCTTCTTTCAGTGCAGTAAACAAGGGGTGTAAGGTAGTGAGATCTTTACTGTCTATGTCAGGTGGCAAAGGCCAGTAATACCCGAGAGCCTGCTGTTGCTGGCTCTTGGAAAGAAGCCCGGCCCAGTGGCTGAAGGCGGGATACTTATCGCACTGGTTGATCGTGATATAGAGTGGAAGCTGATACTTGAACCTGCTGATTAGCGGCTCAAGTTGAATACGGATTTGGCGTGCTTTAAACTGTAACGCGTTAGCGTCGTTATTCATCAGGTCGCTGATAGAAATACCGATCACCACCCCTGCCGGCGGAGAAAACCTGGAGATCCAGCGGACCAACTGGAGCCAGCTCCGGTCAAGTTCGCCCTTGCCGCTTAAAAAACGACTGGAAAGGTCAAGAAAACAGACGCGTTGGAAAAACCACCACCGAAAAGTCTGTGTGGGGGCCACACCATGATCCTCCATGCGACTTGAAAGCATCGGCAGGCTGGCTCCTGTCAAGAGTGACGATTTACCACACCGATCGCCCATCATGATATACCAAGGGATCGACCGGTTTTTACGCTGAAGGAGCCTGACCGTCCTCGCACCGGACCGCCAGTTTTTGAACAGGACCTTTTCTCTGTGCGTCAGGCGGAACGCCTGGAAGTAACGGTGAATTTTTTTCTCTTTAATCACTAACGATACCCACAGTAGAGACGACCATGAGATCAATGCAACCAAGAGAACACTGAGCCAGACGATAAAAATCGTCGTGGTTTTCCAATTGAACGCTATTCCCGCAATGAAACAAAATAGCAGGATCAAGCATAAAAGCAGCAGCCAGCCTGCGAAAGCAAATAATTTTTTAAACATGTGATCTTATAAAAAATAAAGGGTCTGAACGAGTAAAAGGAAGCCATAAAACAACGTAATAGTCAGTAACGCCCACGCCATGCGATGTCTTTCCAATAGGGGGGATCGACGTTGGGGGATAGTGATTGGTGTGATCGCTTCATTGTTAGGCCATGCCTGCCAGCTTTTGGGCAGACAACGTTGTCTTTGCTGTTCAATCACGGTAGCAAGTTCGTCTGCATCCTGTGTACCATATTTCCCGTGAAAACCTCGTTGCAGACAAAACAGATAGACATTCCTTACCTGTTGGTGCACGTCTTCCAATTTATTCAATCGGTTGAAGAATTCATTGCCGCCGACGGTAGTCTGGAAGTATCGGAGTTGCATTAAGCTGGTACGCCAACGTGAGCTTTCGGGGTGTGCAGAACATAAAATACGTTCATCGAGCCAAACCACCACAGCAAACAGCGCGTCATCCCTTTCTCTGCCCGAAAGTTTCAACTGCCCTGCATCTTGTACGGCCTGCTCGAGTACCCTGATGCATTGCTGATGGAAATCGTCATAATCAGAGAAGTCTTCTGTCTGATGTTCAAACCGTGTAACCAAGGTGAAAACGGGGAGATAACAATCCAGTACTCTCATGATGACGGTGCCATAAACACGAGTTGTACCTGCAAATCATCCGGTGCCTCAGCCCAGTAAAAGGCAATATTCTGATATTGCTCGACGCTGTTCCACAGCAATTCATTCTGATTAAGCTGAAAATAAATCACATTTTTTGGGTTCGGAACGCCACGAGGTGGCGTAGTCATCATAGTGACCGTGATCCCTGGCAACGCATGCTGGATCAATCCGCCGATATTATGGCGGGGAGCAATTTTGAAGGCCGAGGTATCAGTGATCCATGAAGAAGAGGTTCCCTGCGTGTTTGAATTCAACAGCAGTAGCACCGACTGAGAAGGACGGGTAAGCAGCGCTGTAATATCGGCATGAAAAATACCTTGAACATCGGGGTGTAAGGAAATGTAAGTATTATTTTCCAGTACCAAACCGTTCAACTGGGTGATCAACGTCTTCTTCGCACTGTTGAAACAGTCCATTAAGCGGGAGTGATCATAAGGCAGCAATGTCGGCTCCCCCGTAAAAGAACAGATATCATTAAAAGAAGAAAGCTCACCGACTAATTGCGTCAACAAACCATACATGTGCCATGGATGTAAGGCTGGTGTTTTACAATAGTGGTTGTACAGGGGGAGTACCCGGTTTAATGAATGCATCACCAACAACGGCACCAGATTGTCCGAACGTCCCCCTGCACTTCGTCTTTCCGCCTGTTTGTACTCCTCGAGCCGGTGTGCTCTGCTGGCCAACTCCGCGAACAGTCCCTCAAGCATTCTTTTGAGTGTTGGGAAGCCACCCAGCGTGACAACCGGCGGACTGAATGCAGGATCCAGTATCACGCGGTCATTGTCTTGGCATAAGCGCAACAGAGGTAGAAACTCACAATCCCCCGCATTAGTTTTTTCATCTTCGCAGAGAATGCGAACATGGTAAACAAGCCGCGATATCTTGCTGTCAGGCCCGTGGTGATAAACATCTTTCATCACCTCATCGTTATTACTGATTATCCAACGGCTGTGGGCATGAGAGGCCATATCATTAGCTACATTAGCTTGCGTGGGATCAAAACGGCGCAGAGCTAGCCATAGCATGAAAGGTTTTTCACGCACCTTCCAGGTATCACGAAACGAGTAGGGTTCAACCCGGCAGTTACCTGGGTATTCCAGGTAATGCCCCGAGGGCAGAATGGCACGTAGATTATCGATTTTCAGTACAAAATCTGCCAGAGTTTCATGGTGGATATCCACACTGACAATCCCTGTGTTCCATGGCTGAGAAAGCTGTCGCTGCCGCGCCAGCATATGGCTGTGGTGTAAATCGATAGACTGGAAATGCTGAGGCTGAAGGTAAAGCCCTGAATACCAATAAACCTGTTGCTCTTCAGAATACATGTTACCTCTGTTACTTTGCTGACTCAGTGAGAGCTGCAGCGTGGTTCAATTTGTACAGGTCAGCCACCGATGTCAGAACTGCAGGGCTATATTCAGCGCCGTTGAGGCGGGTGATACTGTGGCTACCCAGCGTGATGCCTATTGTCAGCGGTGCAAGCGTTGGCTCTCTCGCTGGCATCCACCATCCCTGACGGGCTGCGGTGATAGGAATTGCCAACAATGCCGTGTGTTGTTTTCTGGGGAAGGGGTAATAACCCGCCACGATCGCAACTTGGCGGGTATTCGCACTGCGGTCAATATGCAACGTCGTCTGCTGGCCTGGCATCGCGACATAGCGGTCAACCTTTAACAGATCGTCCATAGCAACAGCACCACCAAATAGGTTTTTAAGCTGTGTCGGGTTTGAGAGCAACGAGTTGAGTGAACTTGCGTTCTGAGCCTGGATCACTAGTAATGTGCAACTGTTGGCCATCCAGTTCCAGGTATTAAGCCCAGGTTCAGCTGTCACATTCAGTGTGATTGCTCCTGCCGAAAAAGGTGCTGCAGCTTGCGTTATCGTTTGAGGCTCCGTCGGTCCTGAACGCGGATCAGCACAAGCGCTCAGGAAAAAAACCAGAGTAACCATCAATAAAGAAGTTAGGACAGTCATGAATTCTCTTGTCCTTTTAATACATAGTTAATATCACGCAGGCTGTTACTGTCGGTGAGCATTTCATCCAACCATTCCGTCAGTGTCATATTTGCCCAACGGGCAGCACGCTCCATCAGGAAGGGGACAGGGCTTGAGGGTTCGGTTTGTCGGAAGAAGTTTGCAATATCCAACATCTGGCTGATGGCAATATTCCGCGACATTCCTTGCTTGTCAGTGGGCAACCTATATTGGGTAATGACATCAATGCTCGGGCTTTCGCTCGGCGCTATAGCATCCACGTGGCTCACATCGCTGCCGACAGGCATGTACTGTTGCATCATACGATGCAGAAAATTCAGCATATCGATTAAGGTCTGACGGGTTTGACTAAAGAGGGTATGGTTTTCCTCTTGGGTGAGTGATACATAGCACTCATCCAATTCGTTGAGTTGTCCAAGTATCCCTGTCAATCGCTCTGTCTGCGGCCTGAGGTTGCTCACTGAAAATGAGCCACTTTGCAGTTCAAAGCTCGCGAGCGTGAAATCCCCTTCCGCCATGATCAACTCATCTTGCGAGTGTGGCTTGAAAGACACCTTTTGTTCAAATGCCAGCACTTTGCGCCAGTGTGCCAGCGAAGATGACTCATGCTGCAGAAGCGGAAAGGTATACAGAAACTGACTAATGTCGCGGTCAAGCCTGCTGAGCTTTGCGTAACGGATGGATGCGCCCTCCTCATCGAGTTCTGGCCAACAGTGCAACCAGAAACGTGTCATAAACTCGCTAAGAAAACGCAGTCCGACCGCAATACCCTCAATGCCTTGTAAATGGGTCTGCGCTTCAACCAACCAGCAGCCCAGTTGGAGATCTTTGCTCTCACGCACCAGAGCCAGTGAACAAAGCTTATGCACCTTTTCCCAGTCAGCACGGCGTGGCACTGAAGCCGTCCATTCGCCGTCGTATAAATAGTCTGGGTCACTTTCCCGCGCTTGACGGATGTCGTCATAGATCGGTTCATATTCAAGGCAGTTACCCTTAGGGTTTTCCGGGGTGATTGGCAAGAGTAACGCGGTCATGTCGAGTTCAATTGATAACATCGTTTATCCCAGTAGCACATGAGTTGAACCGGTGGTAATTATGCCGCCATGGGCACAAGCATCTCCCAGACGAGCTGCTGGCTTGTTACCAATGAGCACCTTTGTGCTCCCCGCCACGATGCTGTCTTGAGGGCCGGTACAAACAGCCAGGCTACCGACTGTCGCAGCAGGCTGTCCCTCAATCAGTACCGTTGATACACCAGGTGCGATGATGGGCCCACCAATGTGTGGGATCGGAGGCAAACCGGGGGATACCTTGGGACATACATGCATATCTGAAATACGGGCTGCGGGCTGTGCCATTATTTATTTTCCTGATTAATCCATTGTGTTAACAAATTACGTGCACCTTCATCTGGGTTATCTATGCTTTGAATAACCCACATAAGTAACATGCAATGGCACATCTGCCGACTAAGCTGAGGGACGGGAAAAATCGGCTCAAGTCCTTCCGGACTCATACTCCCCTCGCTCCAAAACAACGAAAGACCAAGTGCACCTGCCGGTGTATCAAAACCCTGAGCCTCCGCCAGATGAAAGATCCGCCATCGCAGCGCATCACTTTTCTGGACAGGCCAACGGCGTATTTGATCAAGCAACTGGCCATCACTCGCTTGTTCTAGCGCAACTATCTCGGCTAACCAGACACATAACCTGGCTGGGGCAACCTGCTCTGTCCACAGTTGAAGGGCCTGTTCCCACCGCCCAGTGTTGACAAGCTGTAACGCTTCAGAGCCCCAGGCAGAGGGGTAAATAAGATGTTCTGACATTGTCATTCTTTAACCAATGTTGATGATCCCACCTTGGATCCGCACCATACCTTTGCCCATAATCTGGGCCATCGCACCTTTTAGCTCCGTTATTGCAGCCCCGTCGATTTTGATGATATTGCCACTGAGAGTGATGCCTACTGGCGTCAGGGCGATCTGGGAAGAACCCACTTTCAGCGTAATCGATTGATTTGATTCGATAACACAGGCTTTTTTGGTGTTGATGCTGCAGCCCGTGGTTGTGAGGGCGTAATTACCGTACACCTGCTGCTGCAAATGACCTTTTTTCAGTATTAAAGTCTCATTACCTTCCACAATCTCGGTGTCACGATCGGCGCCGATTTTGCAAATCACTTTACGGCTCACCAGGCTAGTCCAGTCATTTTTTACCGTCAGCTGTAAGTCTTTTTGGGCAGTCATAGTCAGTTTCTCTTCGCCTTTCGTATCGTTAAAGCTCAGACGATGCCCTTCCTCCATACCGCCCTTGCTGGAGCTTCGCGATACGAACCCAGACTCATTTTTTTCTCCCGGAAGGGGGAAGGGGGGGTTATTCTCACCGTTGTAAACGGTGCCAATGACCAGTGGAAAATCAGGATTACCCTGAATAAAGCTGACGAGTACCTCACTGCCAATGCGCGGTAAAAATTGCCCACCAAATCGATTACCTGTCCAAGGCTGGGAGACGCGGACCCAACAAGAGCTGGTGTGGTTATGCTGGTTTTCGTTATCCCATGGGAATTGGATTTTGATACGGCCATATTCGTCGGTGTGTATCTCTTCGGAGGTAGGGCCCACCACTCTGGCTGTCAAAACGCCTGCAATCTCTCTTGACTGATGGGTGCAAATCGGCCGCCAAACGACACTGTCATGCAATGCGTGGATCGTGCTGTTGCAGTGACTGGTCTTTTGCTCAAAATTATTGGTAGCATCGATAGTCAGTTCGTGAATACGAAAACGGCCATTATCCGTCGGGTGCTCCGTAAATTCGAAGACTTCTCCGCAACTGAGCCAATGTGCATTTACCTGTGCCTCGAAAAAACGGGTGTTGGTTTCATAGGCCTCGATAATTTTTTTTGTCATGCCAATAACCTGGTCGCGTTCACCCTGCGGCGTAATGTCTGTGCGGGTCACGTGATGAGCGCGAGGGTATTCGCTCCTGGATGTTAACTTGTGTGAAATACGGGCGGCTTGTTGCGCGTTATACCCCGTCAGCATTACGGCATCGGGAATAAGTGAGGAACACGAGGACCAGCGGTCAATATTCCCCGCTGTCAGTATTTTGCCATGGTGATGCCAACACAGCGTGGAGGAGCTTGTGGGGTGCCCAGACGGATGGTCAGCTAGAACCAATTGATGTTGTGCTTCACTATGTGTGAAAAAGTAATAAATACCCTCCTCTTCCAAAAGGCGGCAGATAAAATCGAAGTCGGATTCCCGATACTGCATACAGTATTCGCGCTTCGAGTACATGCTCCGCAATTGTATATCTACTGCGGTGATGTGATGCTCGCTGAGCAGTGAGCTGACGATATCCGGCACTGAAATATTCTGCCAGATACGCATCGACCTGCCCAGGCGCAACAGCGCGAAAGCAGGTTCCAACGTTAACGTACACAGCCTCTGATTATCTCTGTCTCGATGACAATTGATCTGCGTGATAACACCGTGCACATGTCGTCGAGGCCATTGATTTCCCTCTGTGCCAATTTGGCAGGACACGGATTTCCCGTGCAGAGCCGCTATTTCTTTTTCATCCAGTTCGGTCAAAGAGCGCAACTGGTAGTGAAAAGGGGCAGAAATTGACTCCTTACCCGTTAAAGAGAGCAGGAGCAAGTCATCAGCAACGGCACCTTTCCAGTGCAGAAAGTGGCAGTGTTGCATTTCTCTAAATTGTGTTTTTACACTCATCTTTCAGTTTCCTATTAAAGAGTGACAAACCGGCAGACAAACCTGACGTACCGACATTGCCTCACTCTGGCTAATGGAGGCACTGAATCCGAGTTGACCTGTGCCAAGAGGAACCGCTTTGCTATGACTTATTTCGAGATAAATAGAGAAGTCCAGCACCGGGCCAACGTATTCACGGATACGTTGCCAGATTTCCTGATAGTATTTTCCTTGTGGAACGAAATGTTGCGCCGCAGTCTGCTCTATTGGCCCTAATATCACGTTGAAATGAGACTGGATATCCCAACGCACAGAACCAATCATTGGAGCGTTTTCCAGTTTCTGATCCACGTGGCCTAAACGACAGCGCTCTATTTCACTGAGCGGTAACCATTTGCCGGCAAATGGGCGAATTTGCACAGGGACGTTGAAGTAATGACCGAGCCAAGCCTCCAGGTTAACGACGGTCCTTACCGGTGAGGAAAAAAGGTGCGTGTATCGTTCTGATGCTGTCGTCAGTGGCCCCGTACAAGCCTGTGCAATCTGTTGCACAAGGGGCCTGGCCTCAAATTCGGCCTGCGCATAGAAATGGTTCTTTTGCCATGCCAGGTAATCGAGACAATAAAGTCTATGATCAAACATATTCAGAAAGGCTTTGGCACTGTCGTCACCATAGCGGTAATGGCGCTCTATCATCCACTCAGTGTAGGCCGTTGGTAACGCCCCCTGCCCCCCCGTCAGTCCATGTTGCCACAAGGTGACGCAGAGTCGCTCCTCCGATAATTGACGTGCGATACTCGCCACCTGGCCGTCGGTTTTTTTCAGTGAAAGCGTCGATGTCAGCGACAACTTCCTGTCCAGAATCTCAAGCATGGGCGTTTTGCCATCACGCAGTTTGCGCAGCAACACTCTGATCTGCTGATAGAAACTGAATTTGCTGGTGATGCGCGTTAAATCCACGATAGTCTCCCTACCCGGATCGGATAAGTGTGGCGAGTATACGGCTCATTTTCGATGATAGTGGTCACGCGACTGAAGCTGTTGACGGGCGCGTAGAGGCCGAGGAAATGGTCTAGAAAACAGCACAGTAGATAATATTCCGGCTCGTGGAGCATGTCCTGATGGAAAACAAGTGTCAGTTCGATGCCCCTAGCCAGCGAATGCGGATCATTGCCATTCAGGCGCGCAGTCACCGGCTGTACCTCAATGCGCAGCAGCATGTCAATCATACGGGTGATCTGCGGAAGCTCCTGGACGTTATAGAGCATTAAAGTTTCGCGTAAAATATTCGCCCCATCCGTGCTGCCAAGTGACATATGATTGATTGAGAGTTGTGAAATCAGGCGCCACTGCACCGCATTGCTAGCAGGCGGCATAATGGGACGGGTTGGCCGGTTCAACGCGAGGATTTTTATCCCGGCAAGTGGCATATCTGCGTCAAAATCGCCTTCTGGGTGGCCATTTTTCATCTGGCTAGGGAGTGAGTGATTGGTGCATGAAAGGCTGATCGTAACGATATCTGCATCTGATGTAACAACTTCGGCGGTGGTATTGGCAAAAGCAATAAACACCTTGTTATCCGTTCCGTTCGCTGTCACGGTTTGACGCTGAAAACTTTGCCAGTAAATACCGGAGCCCTCCGCCTGGCGCGTATGCTGGATACCAAACAACGGAAGTATTGGGCGCATGACGATATTGTCATGCTGCTTAGTTTGAGCAATCACATCGTTGATGGCCCAGATATCAATCTGATCCTGCCTGCGAATATCCGGGATCACCGGGTATTCTGCCGTACCTTCATTAAGCATGATAGGCTCAGCACATTGTGCAAACAGGTTCACCGCTGGCGTACAGTGCAGTCTGAAGAAGTTCTCATCAATGAGTCCAGCCAGCTTTTCCAGATGAGGCGCCAGATGAGTGCGGTTGAACACGACGTCCAGTTCAAACGTCGTATTGGCCGAAGCCCTGAACTGTTTGGGTAGCTGTAAATCCAAAAAATGAAACTTTTGTGGGAAACAGAAATACTCCTGTAGCAAGGCGTAAATAGATGCTATTCGTGGGTCTTTGGCCAACACGCCTTCTTGAGCCTGAAATCCCACCGGATTCACCGAATTGGGTTTGAGAGAATAATGCTGCTCACCATAATGCAGGCTCAGCGTTTTTATGGCTGAACAGAGCAGGGTATAGATCATATTCACGGCATTACTGGGGCCATGTAGAAATACGCGTAGATTGTCCCCATTGACAGTGGCTCCAGACCAAACATCAAATCGCAGATGCAGACACCAATTCAAGCTGTTTTTATCGAAAAAAAACCGTGCATTGTTGATCGCAAGAGGTTGTAGCGTTACGGCGTAAACGGTTTGAAACTGGCAGACTGCCTCGCTAATGTGACGTGAAAACAGCGACGTTCCAGCGGGAATCGTCGTCTTTTCAGTTATGCCACTTTTCAACCGATCTGGCTCAACAGCCACAATACACGTAGACGGGATAGGCCTGAGAAACTGAGGAGCCAGTGTAGTGAGAAGCGCTTGAGCCACTTCAGGCATATCGTCATCTAATCGTTGGTGGATCCGCGCGGTTAATAAGGCAAAAGATTCGATGAGCCTTTCAACATGAGGATCTTCCGATCCTCCGTCAACCATGCCTAACCGTCTGGCAATTTTAGGGAAACGCTGGGCAAAGACTTTGCCATGCTGCTTCAAAAAAACCAGCTCCTTCTGGTAGTACAAGAGCAGCTTATTCATACGAGTGAAATCCTACTGGCACACTCATCCCATACCAGTTGAAACAACATGGGTTCTTCCCGATACTGCGCCTGTATGTCAAACATAACCTTGGCCGTCTGACGAGAACCTGCCTTGACCGCAACATGAGTAAGCCTGGGTTCAAAGCGATGTAATGCATTTTTTATTCTCTGCTCAATAACCCGTTTCTGTTGTTCAAATTCAGTCAACTGCGTCACAGAGGCGTTAATGCCATAATTTAAGACAGAACAGTTAACCAAAGAAATATCCTCAAGAAACGCTAAGCGTGAGCATGAAGAAAAAAGCATCCCCAGTTCATTTAACAACCAATTGTTATTTTCCTCAAGGAACGAGTCCTCCTCCCTATCCGGGTTGTTATCGCTCAGGCGCAGCAATAGTGACGGCATTTTACACTCTCAAAAAAAATGGATCTGCACTGCATTCACGTTATTATTTAAGGGATTTTTCTGGAATGTCATATTTAATTGGGCCGATTTTATCCAGACTGGTATCCATCGCATTAGGCACGTTAAAGGTCACCTCAACCATCCCCTCAAAATCGAAAGCAATGTTCATAAAGAGTTTTTCACGCATTTCAAAGCGTATGTAATTAATATTACAGTCATTATAAACTGTACGTTGTATTTCATAATCCTGATCAAAATGATCTGAACCACGATGAACAATGGTTATTGTGATTTTTTTATAGCCACGTTGTAAGTATTTTTCATACAAGTTGCTGCTATCCTTTGTCACCAGAATAGAAGCATGGACAGATTCAAAGTGGGCACCATCTTTACCCGAATAGGTGGAAAGCCCCTCCGGAGAATAAGCCTCCATCCAGTTTTTGTATTTCTTTTCTTCAGAAGAACCAGAGACCACTTTATTGTCAATTTTAATTTCAATAAACTGACAGTCTTTCAACTTTGCCATTATGAATATCCAATACATTAATGATGTTAAATACTGACTGTTGCAGGTAAGTTTGCGACTAATCGCAAAGACATACTTAAACCTTCAAGCTGGAAGTGGGGTTTTAGATAAGCAATGGCACGGTAAGTACCAGGAAACCCCGGTACTTCAACAACTTCAACACTGGCCTCGCGTAACGGATGTCGGGCTTTGGTTTCCGGCCCTGCATTATCTGAAGCGACAACGTACTGCATGAGCCATTTCTGCAAATACTCCTCACATTCATTACGCGACATAAAACTGCCTACTTTGTCCCGCACGATAGATTTCAGGTAATGAGCAAAACGCGATGTCGCCAGAATATATTGTAGCTGTGTAGAAAGATGGGCGTTGATATTTGCCTGTTCAGAATTATATTCACGCGGTTTGTTGACCGATTGCACCGCAAAGAACGCGGCATAATCCGTCCCTTTACAATGCACCAAAGGAATGAAACCAAGGTCAGATAACTCTTTCTCTCTGCGGTCAGAGATGGCGATTTGTGTTGGGCACTGCATCAAACGCTCGCCGTTTTCCGCGATGTAATGGTACGCCGGCAGCGCGTCAACCAGCCCTCCCCCCTCCACGCCTCGGATCGAGGCACACCAGCCGTACTCTTCAAAGGATTGTACGATACGCCCCGCCAATTCATAGGCAGAGTTAACCCACAGGTAGTCAGAACCCACCGCATCTTCACGCAGGTACTCAGTAAAATTGAAGGTGTCGACACTCACTGTTCTTGCCCCGTAAGGCATCCGCCCGAGGACTTGGGGAAGTGTCAAGCCGATGTAACGGCTATCCTCTTTTTGCCGAAAAGAACGCCAGCGGGCGTAATCACTGGTTTCGAAAAGCTTTGCCAGATTGCGTGGTGCCTGCATTTCAGAAAAATTGTTCATCGACAGCATTCCGGGCGCAATAGCGCTCAGAAAAGGGGCATGCGCCGCAGCAGCAACATGGGAAATGTGCTCCAGCAGCTCAATATCCTGGGGGGTATTATCGAATTGAAAATCGCCGATAAATGCAGCAAAAGGCACGCCACCAAATGTGCCATATTCACTTTCATACACACATTTAAACAAGGTCGATTGGTCAAAGTCAGAAGCGGACTTAAAATCTTTGCTTAAATCACGCTTGGTACATTGCAACAATCGAATCTGAGTATTCTCGGTAGCGCTTGCCTGTACGAGTTTATGCAGCCCGCGCCAGGATGACTCTTTACGCTGAAATTCCGGTGCATGAATGATGAGACTGATTTGTCTGGACAGAAGTTCATCAATTGCAGCAATGCGACCTTCAATACTCCCAATAAGATCACTTGAAACCACAATTGCACCAGAAACGACTTCCGTCAGGAAATGACGGAGCTGCGTTTGCATACGATGCCGATCAGATTCTCGCCGGATCGCCTGAGTGTTATCAATGACTTGGTTCAAATAACCCTCGTTAACCACAGCAGGCATGCTCCGTAACAATTCGGATTCGATAGTCATCACTCACCATCCTTTGTTTGACTTGATACTGATGAGATAAGCTTGGGTTGCTGTAGCAACGTGAGCAGATGTTCTTTCAACATTTCATTACCGGCAGCACGGTTACGTAGATCGCACAAAATCTCCCGCAGCTCGACAAGTTTTCGTAGTGGCTCAATTTGCCCAGCAATATGATCTGGCGAGAAATCGTCAATATGGTTAAAGACCAGGGAAACCGACAGTTTCCCCTCTTTGCCCGGCAACACGCTATCGACAAGAAACTCACCCTCTGGCCTCATTGACGACATGATCTCGCTGAAATTATCCTTATTGATATTAAGGAACTTACGTTCACGCAACGTATTGTCAGGCTGTGTAAAATCACCAAGTACACCGATCACCAAAGGTAACTCTTTAATCTTTTGTTCATCGCCTATTTCTACGTCGTATGTAATCTGTACCCTAGGGGACTTATCTTTATTTAATTTGTGCTGTGTGCTGCTCATATGTGGTTCTACAAATAAGTGACAGGTTGAAATGTCGACACTATTGCCAATGACTTCATCAAACCTCAACGGCTGACGACCTCTATGTTTACAATTAGCGATTAAAGATCAAAAGGTTGAGTTGATTAAAATACTCACGAGAAGATCAATTTTTCAGTACTTGGGTCACCACAGACTGTCAAGCGATGTAAATATGGGGGAATGGCTGTAAATTTAGTTGACAAAAAACACCTCATGCAAATCTTGTCGATTGTAATGGTACGAAACACTGAATATGTCAGCCACTTTACAACAACACAAAAAAACAATCAAGCGTGGTTGATTGTTTTTTTGTGTTGTTGTACTATCTCCCAGAGCTAATAGTATTGCTGCCTATACATTTGTTTAATAATTATGGATAAAAATTTGATATTAATAAGTGTTTCAATTAAGAAATGGTGAATCCGTTCTCCTTTCACATCTAATTTATTGTGCAAAAAAACCGACAGAGACGTACTGGCAGAGTAACTTCCTGCCAGATAAATGAGTAATGAATTGAGAATAAATGATGCTGGCGCAGGAAAAACATATTTCGGAGTTACTGGTATGGATCGACAAAAACCTTTGTAACCCACTTTCTTTGGATATCATTTCTGAAAGATCCGGCTATTCAAAGTGGCATTTACAACGCATGTTCCGCCAACAAACCCATCGCTCTATAGCCGCATACATCCGAGCTCGCCGTCTCTATCTTGCGGCCCTCTCCTTACGCTACACACAGAAAAGCATCCTGAAAATTGCGTTAGAATACCAGTTTGATACACAACAAACATTCGCACGTTGCTTCAAAAAACACTTTGGTGAAACTCCCGGTGCTTATCGTAAGGCGCGGCAACATCACTTCAATCACCTAGAACCCCTTCTGTCATTGGTTCCTGCTAAAGACATTTCGATTGATTATGTTAATATCGCTCCAAAAGAGTACTCACTATCGGGACAATATTATTCTTACCATTTACCTGTTGAGAAACTAGATAGCTCACATGCTAAGATTCGTGATGAAATAAAAGAACGATTTTATAACCAATTTAAACTGCGCCCTGAAAAAACTTATGCATTGACTCGTTTTATACCTGCCGGTGAACAAGTCAAGGTTGACTATATTGTCGCTGTCGATAGAAAGTACGCAAATGGGCGTATTCTACGTGAGCTCCCCAAAATAAGTGGGAAGTTTTGCCGATTCCGTTATTCCGGCAAACCCGTCGATTTGCATGAACAAATCGTCAGTATTTATACTAAACTCTTCCCCCTATTTAACTTGGTGCGCCGTGAAGGATACGATCTAACGCAGTTTCATTATTCATTCGACAGCGATAAAATATTACATTTGGAATACGAGTATCTGATTCCGATCATTCATAACCAGCACATTTCAAAGTCATCGTTGCCTGTATAAACGGTTCTGTCGCATTAACGGGCACAGGCCAGCCAAAGTGGGTGTTGCCGATTATTTAGGCAGCCAACAGATAAAATTGTTCCGCAGGTGACAATACCTCACTTTCCGGATGCTGATATTGTCCTTTGCGTATCATGTGGATCAATTCGATGCCCGCCAAAAGCCCCTGTGCCCGTCGAAACGATTTGAATCCCAGCATCGGTCTTATCCGGCGTTTGATATTGCGGTGATCTTGCTCAACCAGATTGTTTAGGTACTTACTTTGCCTCACTGTAATCGTTTCCTCATCGGGTTTGTCGGCGTTGAGCGTGGCCAAAGCCGCTGTGTTGGCCCCACTTTTATCGATAGTGACCCCCTCGGGTTCGCCGTGATGACGTATGGCCTTGCGGAAGAAGCGCAATGCGGCGGCGGCATCACGTTTGGCAGTGAGCAGAAAGTCGATTGTCTGGCCTGATGTGTCAACAGCCCGGTACAGATACTTCCACTGCCCGTTCATTTTGATGTAAGTTTCATCCATTCGCCATCGACGACCCACCGAACGTTTATGCCGGCGGAATGCCTTGTCCAACAACGGCACCAGACGGATAACCCAGCGATGCAGTGTGGAATGGTCAACAGCAATGCCGCGTTCAGCCATCATTTCCTCGAGATTGCGCAAGCTAAGGGCATAAGCCAGATACCAACGCACACATTGCGCGATGATATCGATGGGATAATGCAAGCGTTTAAAGGCATCATTTCTGATCAGAGACATTAATAGGCAACATTACAAAAAAACAGCATATTACCTGACGCCGCCTTAACGCGACAGAGCCCAAAGGCGTCAGGTTTGGCCGCAGGCGCACCATCGACCGTAACGCAGTGCTTGCGCTTCGTCAGGAAGGTAATGGTGCTACAGCTATAGCCAGGGAGCTAAGCATCGCCCGCTCTACGATATATAAAATTCTGGAAGACGATAATCTTACACAATAGAGCCTGTTTTTTAAAGTTAAGATAATGATAAAAATAACTTTTTAGACGTTAGGTGGCACTTTTCGGGGAAATGTGCACGGAACCCCGACCTTTGTGCTTTCCTCATGTGATTTGTTGGAAGTATAAACATATCTTTACAATTTGAAGACAAAAAAATACCTGTCTTGGGGTATAAAAACGATGCCTGACATGCCCATATGACCAGGTACCCCAACTATTTTGAGATTTGGAAAATCTCCTCACGCAGGTAATGCATACCTGCGTTTTTTTTACTATTTTTTGATGAAGGCCCTTTAGCTCAGTCGGTTAGAGCGCGCGACTCATAATCGCTCGGTCGCTGGTTCGAGTCCAGCAAGGGCCACCAATTACGATTATCGCATATTGGCTATTCGCTCTGTGTCCAGGCTGATGGTGTGGCGAAGACGGTAGATGGCTTGATACACAGGCAAAGGGGACATTCTGGTTTAGGGATCTCCACTCTCTGAATTTGCGGACAGCTGAATGTCCCCTTTGCTGTGATGAGTGTCTCTCCCCGACTATGATGCCTGCCAGCGGTATGTTTCTGTCGTTACGCGCTTTAACGATAACATCATCAACCTAAAAAATGGCGGTTGTTGAGACAAGGGGCTACGTTTACAAGCTGTAATCGTGTTAGGCGGGCCACCCATTGGCTCAATGTGTATTTACCGGGATTGATAAAATCATGGCAGATATTGCTGATGAAGCACAGAATGAACATGAAAAGATGATCGAACGTGGCTTGATGGCCATACGGTCACAGTTTACAGCAAGCAGTGCGCTTGTCTGCCAAGATTGCGGTGAGCCGATACCGGAACGACGTCGTCACCTGTTACCTGGTGTCAAGACCTGTGTCCTGTGCCAGGAGCGAAAAGAGTTCCAGCATAAGGTTGGGGTTTATCCTTTGTTGACTCGCCATGCTGTCAATCAGGACGAAGAGTGATTGGTGGATCTATAGGGGGATGAAGCCCAACTGATTAGAAAAGTACGTTAGCGTGTCAACATTTTTATTTCCAGACAACCTATATATATCTATGAAGCTAATCTGGTAAAACTTTCAAAAAAAATTGCCGTGTTTTTCCCTGCGGTTGTGATCCCAATCCCTATAGGCGACAGCTGACGTTTATTTGTTTATCCCGTTATTTTTAAACTATTTTGGTGTGGTTCTTATGAAGCTAAGTACAAAACTACGTTCATTTACTTTTTTAGTTGTCGGCGGGTTATCGATATTAACATCTAACGCTGTCGCATCAACTCCGGATGTATGGGACGAACATAATAAAATGGTTATAGCTAGCTGTATTAAAGCAAGCAACTTTAAGGAAATAACGCCAGTTGTAAGCAGGTTGATGGGGTTTTCAGATGAAGTTGGTTATACGGCACTATTATTACAGGGTTTTTATCCTCAACAACATATGGAAAATCAAAAGGGGCGGGAACTTTGCCTTTTCAATAAAAAAACGCAAAAAGCCTATATCAGCGAAGTTGACGGTTATCAATAATAGATAGGGGGTGTTGGTACCAGCGTCCATACTGAGCAATGGGCGGTTTTTTGCTTACCATTCTGATGTTCATTTATGGGATCTTTGCCGCGATGACGCTACCAATACTGCAGATCAGGAAGAAACATCTTGATGATTAGGTGGTTGGTCTTAGCGAGGCAGAAACAAAAAAACCACCAAAAAAGGTGGTTTTTTTGTGCTGTTCAGGTTAGCGGCCTTCCCAGCAGGGCTGTGTTACCAACGTAACGCAAGCGCATCCAAGTGCCTATATTTTGGGCTGCTTTACATGCACTGTCAAGTGCCTGTTCGCGAAAGGTTAGTGTACAATATGGTGGGGCCTTCCCGCTGTGTAGCAACGGGCATCGGATTCAGGGAGGGATTTCCAACGGCCGTAAACGCAAGCGCATCCAAGTGCTTGTATTCGCGGTTTCATCTCCGGTGGTGGCATCGTGAAGCGGTCTTCGCAAAGGACCGCACAATGAAACGGTACATTTGTATTGTCATCGTTGTATCTGGTGCATTGTTGTCATCTGGGAATGGGGGTTGGAGTATTTCCAACAACTCAATTTCGGTGATCATCAACGCAGCAGACAAGTAAGCCAGGTGACCGCCCCTATATTGGGGCGGTTTCCTTACGCTCAGTATGACGACTGCCAGTCTGTACCGTCATCCCAGCGTGACTGCCAGTGTGCCAGGTACGACTGAGCCAGTGCAGGCATCTCGCGTATGACCAAGACACTTTCTGAGTTGGCCCGGGCCGCAGCTCTCGTGTAGTTAAAACTTCCTACTTCAACAGTATGATTATCCTGAATAATTACCTTATCGTGCATAATGGCGTAGTGACCGTTCGTCCGTAACTGAATTCCTGCGTTCACCACGATGTTTATTGCGGCCTGATTAGCCTTATTCCGGTTTCCTTTATCATCAAGCACGATTTTTACGTCCACTCCGCGCTGATGTGCATTGACCAGTGCTTTTACGACCTCCGGTGAGGTGAAAGAGTAGCCCATCATGCGGATGCTCTGTTTTGCTGAATCTAAGGTGTTCAGAACCAACTGCAGTGCGCTGCCTTCCGGAGAGAATCCTGCTTCAATAGTCGGTGTCGCAATGACAGGGCTCTGTCGCGTTAAGGCGGCGTCAGGTAATATGCTGTTTTTTTGTAATGTTGCCTATTAATGTCTCTGATCAGAAATGATGCCTTTAAACGCTTGCATTATCCCATCGATATCATCGCGCAATGTGTGCGTTGGTATCTGGCTTATGCCCTTAGCTTGCGCAATCTCGAGGAAATGATGGCTGAACGCGGCATTGCTGTTGACCATTCCACACTGCATCGCTGGGTTATCCGTCTGGTGCCGTTGTTGGACAAGGCATTCCGCCGGCATAAACGTTCGGTGGGTCGTCGATGGCGAATGGATGAAACTTACATCAAAATGAACGGGCAGTGGAAGTATCTGTACCGGGCTGTTGACACATCAGGCCAGACAATCGACTTTCTGCTCACTGCCAAACGTGATGCCGCCGCCGCATTGCGCTTCTTCCGCAAGGCCATACGTCATCACGGCGAACCCGAGGGGGTCACTATCGATAAAAGTGGGGCCAACACAGCGGCTTTGGCCACGCTCAACGCCGACAAACCCGATGAGGAAACGATTACAGTGAGGCAAAGTAAGTACCTAAACAATCTGGTTGAGCAAGATCACCGCAATATCAAACGCCGGATAAGACCGATGCTGGGATTCAAATCGTTTCGACGGGCACAGGGGCTTTTGGCGGGCATCGAATTGATCCACATGATACGCAAAGGACAATATCAGCATCCGGAAAGTGAGGTATTGTCACCTGCGGAACAATTTTATCTGTTGGCTGCCTAAATAATCGGCAACACCCACTTTGGCTGGCCTGTGCCCGTTAATGCGACAGAACCGTTTGCCAGCCGGGCCGTGTTTGCGGCCACGTTCGAGTAACCACTGGATGTCAATCGCGACGCTCCTGGGGAAGCGTTTTTGCTTTTGGGCGGTGGCCAGCCAGCGGATCAGAAACAGGTTTTCGGCATAGGGCGTGCCGGCGATGCCGTCCTGGCGCGCCAGCCCCAACGCCACCAGGGCGCAGAACGCCAGATGGCTGAGTGCTGAGGTAGTGTTCTCTGTGGTCACGGATTCGGTTTTATCTAACAATGGCTACCCTGCCCGTTGACGCAAAGGATTAGTGGCGGATCTGCGCCAGGTCGTCAGCGGTCAGACCGGTCATTTTCATTACCGAATCGCGATCGAGACCGCTGGCCAGCATGGCACGGGCAATTTTCAGTGATGCTTCACGCTCACCTTCTTGGCGCCCTTTTTCCATACCGCGCTGTTCACCCAATTGGATACCTTTCTCGATACCCTTCTCTATGCCTTTTTGTTCAAGCTGTTGTGCGATGGTCATCAGTTCCTCCTCATGTTGCGGTACCCGCAGGGCCAGTGCGCGAACAAATGCTTGTGCATCCGCCGATTCACCTGCCTGGATAATATAGTGTATCAGCGAAATGACCTGTGGCGAAGACAGATAGCCCGCCAGCAGAATGGCGGACAGTCTGTCCGTCAGTTCAGCCAGGTCGCGCTGGCGAATATGTTTCTGCAGCAGGGTCAGGGCGGCCATGCTGCGGTGGTTCATGATGTCTTCGTCGGGGATGACCGTTACATCAACCAGCGGAAAATCGCCGCTATACAGTTTCCCGGCCAGTGTGGGGTCATCAAACTCCTGCAGCCAGTTGGTGGAATACGGATACGGGCTGCGTTTGCCGGTATAGAACAGGACGGGGATGACCAATGGCAGCTTTTTGTGACCTGCTTCAAGATGACGCTGCATGGCGGCCACTGCGTATCTGAGCAGCCTGAAAGCCATGTGTTTATCCGGTGTTGATTGGTGCTCGATCAGCACCATCACGTAACCGTCAGCGCCGGTGGTGGTTTTCAGGCTGTAGAGCACATCACTGAAATACTGGCGTAGGTCATCCTCGACAAAGGAGCCGGACTCCAGTTTCAGCGTGCTGAGGTCGCAGAGGGCGCGCAGTTCAGCCGGCAGATGGATGTCCATGAAGTCGCGCGCAATCTCGGGGTGCGTCAGAAATTGGCGGAATGTGGCATCATGGGGGGTAGGATTTTTTTTCATGGGGCTATCGTAGCACGTTCAGTGATTGGCGCACTATGGCTGAGCGGGGCTTCCCCCTTAGGCAAGATGGTACCTGGAAGGGGGCTACGCCGGAAACACCGGACGCCAAACGGCTCTGTGATTCGCCAGGAAGTCATCGCTAGGCCAGCCGAGCTGGAGTGATAGGGGTTTGAGGGCCAATGATGTAAAAAACCACGCTAAGGAGATAATTTATTGTTTATGTTGAATGTGATGGCCCTGGCAACTCTCAGGGCCGACTGCCATTGTCTCAGACTGCGTCAGAACTTCACGTTAACTTTTGCCCACAAGGTGCGGCCCGGTTCATTAACAGACGTATTCGCGGAATAGCCGAAACTGCTGTTTCCAGCAAGGTTCAGGTGTTCGCTGTAATCCTTGTTGAACAGGTTATCGACACCCGTGCTGACTTTGACGTACTTATTGGACTCTGTCGCGTTAACAACGGTAAGAAAGCTGCATAAAAAAGAAGAAATGACAGTGTCCGCTATTGCCAGTACACCTCACGTCTACTCCTCAGGTGACTCGGCTTTCCATTCGTCGACATGACCAACGACTTTCTCGTCATCCAGAGAGGCTTTCTCCTTGAGGCCCGCCTCATACGCTGCCTCGTGGATCCGTTTCATCGCTGCAGACCGATCCGGGCGAGTAATGCGACTCATGCTCTCTGCCGAGAAGCGTGATGCATCCACTTCAAAATGAACAATACCCACCTTTTTCAGATAGCCCACCAGGGTTTCCAGTTTTTTAAACTGCCTAACCTGCTGGCTGCGTGATATCAGCGTGCGCTCAACGACGCCGTATCTGACCCTCAGTATCCAGCATACAACACTCGCGTGGCGCTGACGGCACCAGCACCAACCAGACTGCGCAGGAGGGTATGGTCGAGGTTTTCTGTTGCCATGACATTGTTCTCCGATAAGCGTGTGGCCTGTTAGATAGCCAAAAAACAACACCTGGGCGACCATGGCGTGAAAATACCGCCCGTTGGCCGCTATGGTGCACTCTCCCTGTAGCGCTCTGTTTACCAGGCTCCGCAACAGAGAGAGGAAGTGCGCCACTGCAAGCCATGCTCACACTACGTCGTTGACTCACCCACGGCGACATCACCGGCATCCCCTGTCATCGGCAACTTGGCCCTTTCCCTGACGCGACAATGGTCGCTACGAAGCTCCGCCCATCGGCCATTGTCGCTGTTTTTAGCCCCCCCTGCTGCCTGGCCCCATAGACTGGCAGCCTCTTGCCAGGACATCGCCCTCTCGGCCTTTGCCGCCATCGTGGCTATATGCACAAAACCTTGTCTTTTCACTGCCTTTTACCTGCTGGCTCATTGGCCGCTCTGCCGTAGTGAGGAAAGACACCCTCACTACGTTGATACTATGGATGAAACCGCTCGCTCAGGCCTGACATTAATCAGGGCAGTCCGATTTGCAGGACTGCCGTACCTGCAAAACCGCCTGCCGCGGGCAACGCTGATGGGTTTCTCACCAGATTGAAGGTGATTGCATCAGTACCGTCACCATTCACCATCTGGGCGGTGTACCTGCCGTTCACGCCGACAACACTGCTGCCCTTGACCAGGGAGACACCCAGGCCAGAGTTGCTGGTACCGATTAAACGGTTATCGAACGATGCAGTCTGTGGTGCCTGCAGGGTAATACCAATGCCCTGTGTCACCGTTTTATCCGAGCAGCTATAGGAAAGATTTTTGGTTACAGAGTAGCTACCGGGGTTCGTCGGAACGGTGGATATTTTAGAGTCAACCACGTTACCGAAATCAACATCCAGAGAAGCACCTCCATTGATGGTGCAGGTGTTCGGCCAAAGGGTTATCGAACTTCTTGCAATAAGGTTTAGAGTCATGGGAGCGGGGCTTAATAAAGCTCCACCAATGACGTTATATGTCGTTGTTCTGAATGTACCAATAATATCCCCATTATTAACCTGAAGCGAAACAGGCCTCGCAGACCTCTCGATGTAGAAAGTCATATTGGGGGTCACTGCCGGACCTGTTGTAGCTCCCCCGGACACGGAGCCACCGACGGATGCATAACAAGGAGCACTTAAAATCTTGGTGGTCGATGGTATTGGAATAGGTATTTTTGTACCATTCAGCAACAATCCCCCTGTGAGACCCGAAACGGAATTCACTAAAGGAATCGTTAGTCCATTAGGATCCACATACATATCGTTGTCACTGTTATTGGAGCAACGCCTTGATGAAATCGGGAGATCCTCTCCATACCTGCAAGAAAGTTCGATAGGCCCGTATGTTACCGAGTTGCCATCACTACCAGGAACAATATCCACAAGAAGATCAATGGTCCCACCACTGTTAAGAAACAGCCAATTTGGCATGGAAGGTGTTTTACAAATGAACGCTTGTGCTGGATAAGCGCAGCCAAGGATGGCAAAAGCACTCAGGGTTTTTACGAGAATTGGTATACGCATAATTTTTTTCAACCATGTAATATTGTGAGTGCGCTAGTGTGTTTGCATTTAGGTCGGCCATCCGTAACGGGTATTTCATGTTGTTTATACTGGATATCGACATTTTACCTTCAACGGGAATAAACCAACATGTTGCTTACTTAAGCTCAGCCCTACTCATACTCAAGCACAAAGGTCGCCGTCGCACTGAATGCCCCACGGGTTATCGTCTTGTTCGCCAGTGCAAACGGCTCTCCCTGCACATAGGCCTTAAAGCTCAGCGTCGTCGTCGTGCTCGTTGTCGACAGCAGGTTCTGAGGACCCTGCTCATTGAGGGGCAACTGCACCGCACTCGCCCCCGCCGTCTCTATCCCCACACCAATCCCGCTCACCCCCGTCACCGCCAGCAAACCCGGCAAATTCAGGTTCTCCATCCCGTTGAACGTCAGCTTGACCCAGCTCGATGCCGCCGTATCACAGTCCACCAGGTTCAGCGAGAACGTCTTGCCCAACGTCCGCGTGTTCGTGTACAGGTACTTGTCCACCACCGCACCAAAATCCACACTCAGGTTTTCATCACCCGCCTGGATTTTGCACGGTGCATACACCAGCGTCCCTCTGAATCCCATGACCGTCGCCTGAGCCGGTGCCATCCACAACGCACTCAACAACGGCAGCGCCCCCAGACCGACACACAGCAGACTGTGTTTTCTCTCTCTCACCGGCTTCTCCTAGTCATAACTCGCCAGCAGCGTCGCCGTGGCAGTGAACGGCCCGTCGGTAGGCTCCTGGCCCGCTCCGCCATTGACAACCGGCACGGCAGACAACACTGGCAGCGCCGCTGGGTTGATGACCGTACCTGCCGTGCTGTTTATCGCCAGGACACGCCCCCCCAACAGCAGGCGAATACCCAGCCCCGCCCTGCTTGTCTCCACAGCCGTCGCGTCAAAGGCCGCCGCTCTCCCCTGGAAGCTGAGCCTGACGTTGCCGGTGGTGTCAGCACAGGCAACGTTATACGAGATTGTCACACTGTAAGCCGTCCCATCAATCTTGTTGATGATGAGGTCATCGCCGAAATCCACATCGATAGGGTCATCGTTATTGATTTTACAGGGGAGGGACTCCACCAGGTTGCCGGTAATACTCACGTCAACCGCACCGGCCACGCCGGTGAAGAGGGTGCCCGCCAACCAGGTGGCGACGGCAAGCGGTCTTTTCATGCTATTGGCCCTCATTGAAAATCCACCTTCAAGGTCAACGTGGCCCTAAAGGCACCACCGGAGAGCGTAGTCCCGCTGTTCTTTACCGGCACCACGGTTAGTTTGGGCGTTGCCGCTGCAGACGTCAGGTTAAACCATTGGTTCGGACTGACCCTGGTGCCATTTTGGCGTAATTCCAGCCCCAGATTGGTGTTGCTAGTCATTAATACCCCGTTGTCAAAACCGGCTGACGTCCCGTACAACTGCATCCTCACCTGCTGGCCTGCCCCTGCCGCGACAGTGCAATCCAGGGTGTAGGGGATTTCCGTTTCATAGGTGTTCCCGGTTGAGATGCTGTTGCTGGCCGGAATTCGGGTGGTCAGCAGGTCATTGCCCAGATTGACGCTGATATCGGTATTATTGTTAATCTGACACGGCACACTCACGACCACACCCCGGATATTCACGTCCAGTGGGGCGGCCATGGCGGACGGCATCGCGACCGCAAGGACCAGCGCCCCCATCAGCAGGCTGCGCCGCGCTTCCTGCCCCTGTTTGTGTCCATGCCGTGCTCTACTCATAACTCAACCTGAAATTGACGTTGGCAAAATAGGCTCCCGATTGCAACGGGGCTCCGGTACGCTCAGGCGTGATGTAATACGTCAGCACGTCACTACCCGGGGTCAGAAACACCGGCTTCGCCAGTTGACCCAATAGCATGTCGCGCTGTGCACTGTCGCTGAGGCGCAGCCCCATCCCGTTGACCCCTTTCGCGCGCACCAGTTGCGGGTTGGCGCCATCCTGCTCACTGACAAAGGTCAGGGACATGGCGGGCTGGTTGGGACTCCAACTGACATTGCCCTGCGTATCCTGGTTGTTTGCAGCACCGCGAATGCAGTCACGCAAGCGCAGTTGGACCGCTACCGGAGTTCCCCGGTCACCGGCCTGTTGCAGGTCACCGGTCGCGATATTACCCATGTCCACCGTCTGGTCGGCCGACGGCATCTCCAGCCGACAGGCGCTTTCGGTCATAACACCGAACACATGCAGTACCCCGTGGTCCCCCTCAACCAATCCATCCGTGAGGCCGGCCTGCGCCACGGGAGCCAGTAGGGCAATCAGTACCAGTCCAGACAGGCCACACATCACGCCTCCCGTTGTGCGCGACAAGGCCTGGTTCTTCATTCTGTTCATTTTTTCTCCTTCCCTTCCCCTGCGACAGGCCACCCGATGGCTATTTCTTGTCTCGACGACTTTCATCAACCTTGCACTGAGTGCCATCACAGCGGAAGGTCAGCGTAGGCTGGCCGCCGTAGTCATTCACATACACCAGTGCCGGGCTGTTCCCCAGGTCTGAAGCCTTTCCCCCCAACGGTGCTGAGCCTTTTGGTGGCACCATCATGGCCTCAAACCCCTTGAGCAGGTCACCGCCTGCCTTGGCACTGGCACCAATCAGGGTGATGTAGTAGGGCGTCGGATTGTTCACCGTATAGGTGTCCCCGCTTTTACTCAGCGTCAATTTATTCTGGAACGGCGAGGTCTGTTGTTCAGCTGCCGCCTGCGCCAACGCTGCCGGGCGGTAGAACAGCTTGATGCGCGTTTGCAGCGCAATCTGCAATGTGTTCGGCTTGTTGCTCTTTGGCGGAATTTCACGCAGGTTCAAATAAAACAGCGTTTCCTTATCCTGTGGCAACAGACTCAGCCCCGGCATGGCCTGGATTTTTATCTGTCCCTTACCTTTCGGTTCAATGCGCTGTACCGGCGGCAACAGCGTCAGCGGTCCGCCCCCCTCCAGCTTGTTGCCATTCGCATCCTCAATCCAGCCCTGAGCCAGATAAGGGAGTGACGGATTTTGGTTGCTCACGTTCAGACTCACTGACTTTTCGCTCCCCGGAAACACCACGCGGGTCCTGTCCAGCGAAATCGCGGCATGGACCGACGGCATCAGCACCAGCATCAGCGCACCCGCAAGGGAGGCTCTTAGTAAATTGTGTTTCATTTTCATCTTGCTCATCAAAAATAGTAAGGGATACCCCCGGGACCCATGTATCCCGGGCTCAATCATTCAGTAATGCAGCCTCTTTTACGCAAGGTAGCATCAGATTCGTCGTCATACCTGTCGGTATCACCGCCGGCAGGGTCACGTGACATTGGACACTGCCGTTCCAATTCACCGCCATCTTCTCATTCGGACGTATCCCGCTGAGGTAAACGTGACCACTGTCGCTCACGATACCGGCGTCCTGTTTTTTCTGGTTCAGCACGCTAGCCCCAAACGGAGGGACGCTGCCATCAGCCAGCAGTATCACTGCCATGGCTTTCTCGCCGGAAATCACCTCAAACTTGCGATAGCCAATCGCCCCTTCCGTCAGGGTGCTTTGTACCACCGAGCGCGGCACCTCCGCATTGTCCGCCAACTTGTCAATATCAATACGCACGCTGTTGCGATAATAGCTGGTTACATCCGCGACCACGGCCTTGCCGAACCGGTTACTGTAGACCGGATTGCCATTGGCACCGACCGGTACACCGGCCACTCCGTCGGTGTCAATCAGCATGCGGGTTCCGCCCATCAGACCGCTGCGATGCAATGCCCCGCCTTCCCGTGTCAGCGTTGCCCCGCCATTGGCGGACAAGCCCACGGCACTGTATTGCCCCTCACGGTAGCTGGCAGAAGCATTAATATCCACCTGAGAGCCGCGACGCGCGTAATAACCGCTGAGGTCGGCCCCGGTTCTCGCCGTCCCCGCACTCACCTGGTACGTATCGCCGTTTTTCAGACGGTCGTAATAACCGACAGAATTACGCGTATCCCCTGAGGAATACGAGCCGTTATAACTGACACGGCCAGACCCACCGAACGGCAGGGACAGCGACATGTACATCCCGTCGTCGTCGGTTTTATTGAACCGGTTGCGGTAGGCCGTCAGCGACAGACTGACATTCCTGAACCGACCCACATCAAAGTTCCGTGATGCCGTCAGGTCATAGCGTTCCGTCGTCGATTTATCCCAATAGGACTGATGACTGTAGTTCAGGTACGTGCTCAACCCCAGAGACTCAAAGGACTGGTTGAAGGAAACGGTGTACATTTCCTTGTTGCGGCCCTGTCTAATGCCTGTGTCACGCGCCTGCAGGTACTCGCTCATCGACATGAACGTACTGTCTGAGAAGCGATAACCGGCAAAGGTCACCTGACTGCCGATCTCGACAAAGCGCTTGGAGTAACTCAGACGATAAGAGCCCCCTGTCTGATTGCCTTCCCCCGGCAGGCGCGCACGTGACTGCGTCACATCGGCAGACAGCGCCCCCAGCGCCAGGAGGTCACGCCCGATACCCAGTGACGCGGCCGCGTAATCCCCGCCGGCGAGCCCCCCGCCGTACAGTGACCACCCGTTACTGACGCCCCAGGAGAACTCGCCGCTGGCAAACGTCGGCCCATTGACACGGTGGTTCCAGTCGGAAGCCCGGCCCGCCGTGGTCTTGAAGCGCACCTGTCCAGGCCGTGTCAGGTAAGGAATGGTGGCTGTATCCACCTGGAAGCGCTGTACACTGCCATCCTGCTCCTCAACCCGCACATCCAGTCGCCCTGATACGGCACTGTCCAGGTCCTGGATACGGAATGGCCCGGCTGCCACCTGGACTTCCTTGATGATGCGGCCCTGCTGACTGATGACGACCTTGGCATTGCGACGTGCCACACCACTCACCTCCGGTGCGTACCCCCGCAGATTCGGCGGCAGCATGTTGTCATCAGAGACAAGGCTCGCGCCGGTAAAGCGGAAGCTGTCAAAAATGGACGAATTGAGATAATCCTCCCCCAAGGTCAGTTTTGCGCCCCACGCCGGCAAGGCGCGATAGGCGTAATAACGACTCCAGTCCAGGTTGACACCATTCCCCCCCGAACGGCTTTCACCCCGGCCCTGCGAACGACTGTCATAGCGTGCCTGCCAGTCGGCCCGTAAACGCCATACCCCCAGGTTGGCCCCGGTGGTCCCGTTACCGCTAACGCGGGTGCCGCTGCCACCCCCCCCGCGGGTCTGTTGCTGATTTTGCATGTTCACGTTGTAGTCGAGCAGTATCCCCGGGATCCCCTCTTCCCAGCGTGCTGGCGGGTCCCAGTCCGGGCTGCTGTACTCCAGGTAGGCGTGCGGCATACTCAGATACAGGGTGGAGGTGCCCAGGTCAGTACGCACTTCCATTCCCTTGAGACTTTCCACATTCAGGCACTGCTCCTGGTGCCACCACGTCAGTTCGGACAACGCCTTGTCGGTCAGCCCCATCTGGGCAACCAGTGCAGGAGTCAGGCAAACCTGACTGCCTTTGGGGTCATTCTCTGGTGCAATGAAATCCACGGACTGCTCGGGCCACACCTGGGTATTGAGACTCACCGCCAGACTGTAACTTCCGGGCAGGATAAAGCCTTTTTGCGCGAACTGGCTCAGGTCAATATTGCTGCGGTCCTTCAAATCCAGGATGTCGCTGTTGAACTGAATATCATCGGCATGGGCGAACACCACCGACCCCAGCAACAGGGTGGAGCCGAGCCCCGCTTGACAGAGCATGGCAGAAAGGGTACGGGGGAAAAAATGCACCATAGAGAAACTCTTAGTAATAATCCATTCTGAAACGTATTGCCGAGTGGTAGTCCCCAGCACGTAACGTTTCCCGATTGCCAACCAGATTCACGGTATAACGCAAGAGCATCTCGCTGGGGATGATAGCGGCCGGGGGCATCATCCGCCCCGGCTGGGCCTGGTTGCCCACCTCGTCGGCTATTGCCACCGCAACCCCCTTCGCCTCACCGGACACCGCAAAATGCCCCCGGTCACCTTCCCCGTCAAAGGTCACGGTAAAGCCCTGCCAGTCGGGTTTATGTGGGTCAAGCCGTGACAGCACACAATCCACCAGACGAATGGAAAAGGCCTTCTGAGGGCCTCGCCCGTCACGCACAATCTGGCTAACAGGAATTGTGTCCATTACCAGCGTCTGGTCACGATCCCCCACATCAATGGCGCAGGGGCGCTCGACGATAGCCCCTTTCATGCTGACACGCCCATGGCCGGCATCACGGGCGAAGGCCTCACTCGCGAAACCGACGGTCAAACTTATCAACAGGAAAGGCGCCACCCGATTCTGTCCCCACTGAATCCACGTCATCGGCTGACTCCAATTGGTGAAATAGCCCGTGGCGGCAGGCCACGGGACGGGTCAAACAAATATTGAGATTTACTGGTAGGCAAGTTGAAATTGGACGGGGACGCTAAAACTACCCGGCGTAATGACTGCAGTACCACCATTGCCTTTCAGGCTCGCCGTAAAGGTCAGAGCCGGAGATGCGCCGTCAGTAAACTGCTGCAAGGTGGTCGGCGTACCAACCGTTACTTTTTTTCCGTCGGCCTGCTTAAGGAGGATGTAAGCGCCAGCCGCATTACCACCGACCAGTGCCAGGCTATCTGCGTCATAGCTGGATGTGGTCCCCAGGAACTTAACCTGAACCTTGCTGGCACTGGCTGGGGTAGTGCCAGTTGTAACGATGCAGTTCTCCAGCTGAATGGTAAACGGCATCGGCTTTGATTCACCGGTGTTAGTGTTAGCGCTCAACGCAGCATTGGAAATAGCCCCTAGCTCAACAGTCTGGTCGATGGAGTCCGCTGCTATCGAGCAAGGCGCATCAACAATGGAGCCAGTGAACAGGATGTCACCTTGCCCCTGGTTGGCATGGGCGACAGAAACGGCAGACAGACTCAGTACAGCTGCCATCATGATTTTGTTCAGTTGCATTTTTTTCGTCCTAATGTTGAATAGTATTAATTCACTCGTTGTAAAAAATCCTGTCACAAAAATAAAAAAACCTTGCACACAGGGATATGTCACCACTTGCATTTATGGGTATGTATACGCCACTTCCAGTAGTGATAAGCCATCGCTGTTTATTCTTTTAGAATAAAAAACAATGTAGCTAAGACAAATTAAAGCCAACGCTGACATTTCATTTTTGAATATTTTTGCAATAGATTTGTTATCTATTTATATTCTCAATAAGGCATGTCATACATTTTCTGTCATGGTAATACCTTACCCGATTTACAGCTCACAGGTATTAACGGCCCTCATCCGACTGACTTTCTGGGGGAAGCCTGACATGTTCTGCTGCAGCCTCATGTATCCGCTTAAGCGCCACTGAGCGATCCGGACGAGTGAGGCCGGCGCGTGCATCAATGGAATAACCTGATGTATCGATATCAAATTGTTCAACCCCAATTTTTTTGAGGTACATGACCAATGTGTCCAGCTTTTTGAACACCCTGACCGGGCGAGCCTGTGACGCCAGGGTCTGCTCACTCAGACCGTACTTAACCTTTAATATCCAGCCGCCATCAGTCCCAACCACGTTTAAGGCACTGACGCTGCCGCTTTCAACCAGAAGGCGCAGCGCTGCATTTTTGAGAATTTTTTGTGTCATAACACCACGCTGTCTGTTTTTCTGCTTGGGTATCAGGGGCATGGCCATCGTCATGGCAGTAACACGCACATCACACGGATTCGTGTGGAAACCTAAAAATGGACGAACATGCACAGAGACCAACAGGTTACCGAATTTGAGCCTCTAAATAACACGTTTGAAATACAACACCATGGAAGTTCGCCCCTGTATATTTAACGCCCAATGAGTCTGTGATGCTTGCGAACGGCTTTGGACTGACATTGGCACTTATCTTGAAACGCATCATACATTGATCGGTTTAACAGATCAATCAGTCTTGATTGATTGATTTAATCTATAGGTTAAACAAATTGAAAATACACTATCGATCGTTTAATGCTATTGTATTTTTAAGAAACAACAGGTTCAGAAAAAAAATAACCAATTGAAAAATGGTGTTTTTTATTGAGCATGGCAACCTCGCGGCTGCAAATTGGATCAGCGGGAGCATTTGAACAGTGATAGCGTCAAAACCATAAATTCCGACGCGAAATCGACACATGCTTTGTCTTATACGCGTTATTGCGTCGTATTGCTTATATGTCATTAACGCAACAAAATTACTGCAGTTCCCTCAGGTTATCCGCGCCATCGGATAAAAAAATATCTGCTGGTTGGCCTGCATTCCCTGGGCGGAGAGGTGTGCCATTAGTCTGCGTTCCGGATGGCAGTCGTCATTCTGGACAAAACCAAAGCGGCGCGTGTCTGTCGGAGACCCGACTGAAAAGGATTTGCCGGCAATAATTTCAAAATTTCGCTTTTTGTCGTCCCGATCCCGAACATAACCCCCATCAATACCTACCACAAGCGGTTTACCTGGTCTGGGCAGGTTCCCCCAGTCGCGGGGGCAACCGGAAAGAAAGCCAGAATTCGCTTCTGCCTCTGCATCAAGGCGCTGCGCCACCTGACATAAGTTATTCCTCACCGTTGAGGCATTTAGGCTGTCTCCCACTGGCAGAATATCTTTCAGCAGACGGGTCGTCATTTCATACGAGATCATTGAGGCCCTGCGGGTTTCTATATATTTCAGGGCAGGATGAGTGTGATCGCCCGCCCAGTCACTGAGAAGGCTGACGGTCTTTGTTGTACTTTTTTCGCAGCGGCATCTGTACACCCGGAGCCCCGATACGGGAATAATGCCAAACAGTGTCCGGTACTGTATTTTCTGCCGGCCTTTGATTCTGCGCGCTGCAAGGCAGTGAGGACACTGGATATGCTGGTGAGTGTATTCGTCCGCCTGCTGCTGAACCATTGACTGCTGGACGGTATTCAGCAAGCTCTTCGACTCTGAAAGCGATAATCCGATATCATTTCGGGCATCTCCTGACTTCTGTAATGTCATCAGTTCTTCCGTTCGGCTCACGCCTGACTCATCGGTTATAACTATCTGGAGCGTCAATTTCATCGTTGCCTCCTGCGGTGGTGGGATTATCTCCTGGTTACTGGTTTTTCATCTGGTTGCGAAGTTTATAATATATTGAAATGCCGAGGCTTACGTGGTCGCAGGCGATCCTGAGTCTGACACCTCTGGTCCTGAGCGCGCCAATTTCCTGAATTAGAGAAGGACACCTTTATAGATATCCGTCAGCGGCGGCGATCCAACCAGATCACTTCAGGTTCCAGTGCTGGCGCCGCCAGGTCGAGTTTGCTCAATTGCCTGTTGATTTTATTGCGATTGAACCGAACAGCATCCAGGTCGTCAACAAAGATCCGGATTTCTCCGACCGTTGTTGCATCATCCGCATTAACGATGGCCTCCAGAAAAGCCAGCGTCTTATCCGCTTCATCCGCAGCCGTTGCTCCGGGCATGCCATGGCCGCTCATACAAAATGGTGTTTTCAGCGTTGAGTCTTCATGAATGGCCTCAACCCGAACGTCATGAAGCCAGTGCTCAAAGAAGTTGTATTCGTAGGTAAAGCGATCGCCGATATCAAAACTAAAATCATCAATCACGGTCTGGAACGGGTTATCCGGAAAGCCAATGCCACCGTCGTAAGAGATACCGTAATCTTTGCCGTAAATATGAAACTGATGGAGGTAATCATCACCCCAGCCCTGCACGATCTGGAAAATGGAGTGAAGTGCGGCCAGCGACGTATCAACAGCGATTCTTAGCCGACGCCAGACCATGGGACTTACGCCACGAACAGTAATTTTGATGACGTAGATCTTCATAGCCAGATAGCAGGTATTGTTATGAAATAATGTTGGATATTCTGGTTCTGTCGCATTAACGGGCACAGGCCAGCCAAAGTGGGTGTTGCCGATTATTTAGGCAGCCAACAGATAAAATTGTTCCGCAGGTGACAATACCTCACTTTCCGGATGCTGATATTGTCCTTTGCGTATCATGTGGATCAATTCGATGCCCGCCAAAAGCCCCTGTGCCCGTCGAAACGATTTGAATCCCAGCATCGGTCTTATCCGGCGTTTGATATTGCGGTGATCTTGCTCAACCAGATTGTTTAGGTACTTACTTTGCCTCACTGTAATCGTTTCCTCATCGGGTTTGTCGGCGTTGAGCGTGGCCAAAGCCGCTGTGTTGGCCCCACTTTTATCGATAGTGACCCCCTCGGGTTCGCCGTGATGACGTATGGCCTTGCGGAAGAAGCGCAATGCGGCGGCGGCATCACGTTTGGCAGTGAGCAGAAAGTCGATTGTCTGGCCTGATGTGTCAACAGCCCGGTACAGATACTTCCACTGCCCGTTCATTTTGATGTAAGTTTCATCCATTCGCCATCGACGACCCACCGAACGTTTATGCCGGCGGAATGCCTTGTCCAACAACGGCACCAGACGGATAACCCAGCGATGCAGTGTGGCATGGTCAACAGCAATGCCGCGTTCAGCCATCATTTCCTCGAGATTGCGCAAGCTAAGGGCATAAGCCAGATACCAACGAACACATTGCGCGATGATATCGATGGGATAATGCAAGCGTTTAAAGGCATTCCTGATCAGAGACATTAATAGGCAACATTACAAAAAAAACAGCATATTACCTGACGCCGCCTTAACGCGACAGAGCCCCTGGGGAAGCGTTTTTGCTTTTGGGCGGTGGCCAGCCAGCGGATCAGAAACAGGTTTTCGGCATAGGGCGTGCCGGCGATGCCGTCCTGGCGCGCCAGCCCCAACGCCACCAAGGCGCAGAACGCCAGATGGCTGAGCGCTGAGGTAGTGTTCTCTGTGGTAACGGATTCGGTTTTATCTAACAATGGCTACCCTGCCCGTTGACGCAAAGGATTAGTGGCGGATCTGCGCCAGGTCGTCAGCGGTCAGCCCGGTCATTTTCATGACGGTGTTGTGGTCGAGGCCGTTCTGCAACATGGTGCGGGCAATTTTGAGTGCCTCTTCCTGCCTGCCCTTCTCAATGCCCTTCTCTATACCGCGTTGTTCACCAAGCTGGATACCCTTCTCGATGCCTTTTTGTTCAAGCTGTTGTGCAATAGTCATGAGTTCATCCTCGTTTTGCGGAACCCGCAGTGCCAGTTCACGTATGAAAGCTTCGGCATCCGACGATTCACCGGCCTGGATAATATAGTGTACCAGTGAAATTACCTGTGGCGAAGAGAGATAGCCGGCCAGCAGTATGGTGGCCAGTTTATCCGTCAGTTCCGCCAGGTCACGCTGGCGAATATGTTTCTGCAGCAGGGTCAACGCGGCCATACTGCGGTGACCCATGATTTCCTCGTCGGGGATGACCGTTACATCAACAAGCGGGAAATCGCCGGTATACAGTTTCTCCGCCAGCGCCGGATCATCAAATTCCTGCAGCCAGTTGGTCGAATAAGGATATGGGCTGCGTTTGCCGGTATAGAAAAGTACCGGAATGACCAACGGCAGCGTTTTATGGCCGGCGTCGAGGTGGCGTTGCATGGCGGCGACGGCATATCGGATGAGGCGAAACGCCATGTGCTTATCAGGACTCGATTGGTGTTCGATAAGTACCATCACGTAACCGTCAGCGCCGGCGGTGGTTTTCAGGCTGTAGAGCACGTCGCTGAAATACTGGCGCAGATCATCTTCGACAAAGGAGCCTGACTCCAGTTTCAGCGTGCTGAGGTCGCAGATGGCCCGCAGCTCTGTCGGCAGATGGATGTCCATAAAGTCGCGGGCAATCTCGGGCTGCGTCAGGAATTGCCGGAATGTCGCATCATGGGGTGTGGGATTTTTTTTCATGGGGTTATCGTAGCACGTTCGGTCACCGGTTCACTATGGCTGAGCAGAGGCTTCACTCGCTCACCGGGCAGGATGGCGCCAGGATGTTGCAGTCGCCAGGCTTTTAATATCCGGTAGACGCTGGCCTTGCCAATGCCCAATTGCTCGGCAACTGCTTCGCGGGTTAATCCGGCCATCGTTAATTCAATGACCTGCTGCGTTTTCGCCTGGGCCGTCGGTTTTCTTCCTTTATATGCACCCTTGGCTTTTGCCCGGGCAATGCCTTCCCGCTGGCGTTCCTGGCGCAGGCGTGTCTCGAACTCGGCAAAGACGCCCAACATATCCAGGAAAGCTTTGCCGGAGGCGGAAGGGTTCTGTCGCATTAACGGGCACAGGCCAGCCAAAGTGGGTGTTGCCGATTATTTAGGCAGCCAACAGATAAAATTGTTCCGCAGGTGACAATACCTCACTTTCCGGATGCTGATATTGTCCTTTGCGTATCATGTGGATCAATTCGATGCCCGCCAAAAGCCCCTGTGCCCGTCGAAACGATTTGAATCCCAGCATCGGTCTTATCCGGCGTTTGATATTGCGGTGATCTTGCTCAACCAGATTGTTTAGGTACTTACTTTGCCTCACTGTAATCGTTTCCTCATCGGGTTTGTCGGCGTTGAGCGTGGCCAAAGCCGCTGTGTTGGCCCCACTTTTATCGATAGTGACCCCCTCGGGTTCGCCGTGATGACGTATGGCCTTGCGGAAGAAGCGCAATGCGGCGGCGGCATCACGTTTGGCAGTGAGCAGAAAGTCGATTGTCTGGCCTGATGTGTCAACAGCCCGGTACAGATACTTCCACTGCCCGTTCATTTTGATGTAAGTTTCATCCATTCGCCATCGACGACCCACCGAACGTTTATGCCGGCGGAATGCCTTGTCCAACAGCGGCACCAGACGGATAACCCAGCAATGCAGTGTGGCATGGTCAACAGCAATGCCGCGTTCAGCCATCATTTCCTCGAGATTGCGCAAGCTAAGGGCATAAGCCAGATACCAACGCACACATTGCGCGATGATATCGATGGGATAATGCAAGCGTTTAAAGGCATTTCTGATCAGAGACATTAATAGGCAACATTACAAAAAAACAGCATATTACCTGACGCCGCCTTAACGCGACAGAGCCCAAAAAGCAGGCTTAGCGTAGGATATTTAATGAGATGGTCACTCCCTCCTTCCCGGTACTATGCTGATGCCACCAACTTGCAGCCACCAGGGCAACCACAGGTCACTTTGTGTCCTTCAAGGGCAATCTCCACACCTGCAATATTGGCCAGCGAGCTGCCTTCACTGATCACGCCTGGTGCCTTACAAACCGGGCAGAAAACCGGGTCGCCCTTGCGGGCGAGCGCCTGAGTTTGATTGGCCAAGGGGGAGCCACTGAGCACTTTACCCCCGGTGGTAGTGGTATCCCCCACCAGGATAACCTTTTTCCCCTGTACGACCGTTCTCATGCCCGTGGAGCCTGGACATTACCATCATCTTCCGCTTCACTGGCCAGATCCCACCAAATGACCTCTCCCGCTTTTCCGGCCGGGGCCATTTCGCCTTGCTTAATAATGCGCATGGTGTGAGGGAATGAGGGAGTCGTCCAGTTGCCGGTCACCAGCGCCGGAGTGCCCGATTCTAATGGCGACAGTGATAATGGCCCCTGGTCATAACGGGAATACCAGGCAAGAGTCGATTGTTCATCGAATTGATTGACCCCGTAAGAATGCAGGGAGTGCCCTTCCTGTGGCTGGACACGTATCGGGCGGATCAACTGGTTGACGGCCAGATATTGCGGTGATAATCCTGCCGTCAACGGGGTCAAGTCCGGGTATTGTCCGGCGCGGATTAACAGCCCGCCGGGATAATGTTCAACGCCGATCTCTGGGTCATGGGAGAGCACCTGACGTACCCAGTCCTCACCGCCTAACCGCTTGATATAACGATTATCTAAAATGGTGATCCAGTTAACGCCACGACTGCTATCCGTGTACTGCATGGCGTCGGCAAAGACGTTTGCATTCACCTGTAGTGGGGGATAGCGTTTAGCCAGTTCATATTCAAGAGGACAGTAGTCATCAAAATCAAATGGCATGCTCAGACAATACCCACAGTCCCCGCTATCGGGTTCCAGTTGTTGGCACAGGTAAGTCAGCCAGTCATTAAAACGCGCCATACCCTGTGTTTCTTTAAGGTAAAACCAGGGCAAGACCAAACTCAGATAAGAGTTTTCGTTATCATCGTCATCACCCGAATCCAGATACCCCATAAGGCAGTTGGGGGCTTCAGACATATTTTTCGCATCGCTAATTTCCCAGCCACCGTAGTCATGAATGCCTTTATTGCGGATGCTGTCTTCCACCTTAGCGATATTTTCAGGACTGTATTTTTTCATTCCTTTAAAGGAATGCGTGTGAAAGCGTAAATGTGTACCGAATTCTGCACGGAAGCGGCTAAAACAGGCCAGTATCTTCTCCCGTTTTTCCAGGGTGTAACCCTGTTTAAAAAACAGGGTGATCGACAGACCCAACCGGCTAACAACAACATCGTTATTGTCGGTAAAGGTAAATTCAGGCACCCGCTGTTCCAGTAATGCCGTGTATTCAGTGTGTTGCATTGTGACTCCTGATAAATTATTGCGCGACGACCAAGGTACCGCCGCCCACCGCCGCCAGTGCGGCGAACAGCCCGGCAGCTGCGGCTCCCCCTGCGGCGACAGCCGCAGCGACAATCGCAACCAACGCCACCACGGCGGCGGCCACGGCGAGCGTCACGATAATGACAGCCCCAGTCACTGCGGCTTGGATAACCAGTTGTACCGTGCCATTGCCAATATCGGACAATATCTGTACCCATTCGATCTGTTTTAAATACTCCAGGGTTATCTCCGACCCTAACAGCACGGTTCGCCATAAGTCCTGGCACTGCGCAACGCTCCAGGTGATGATTTCACCGGTTTGCTTGCTCATCCAGGAGAACACATAGTGGGTTTGCTGAGTGAGGGGGTCGAGCACTTGCTGGCAGAACCAATCCCCTTTCTCGGAGACCCAGGCACCAAACTGGTGAAACATCTGACGAGTGCTCTTGCTGACATATTCCCAGCCCTCTTCTGCCAGGCTGGAAACCTCATTACCTAACATCACCCAGTCTTCCACCGACGGCATAAAATCCCAGGGGGACGTGCTCAATAACGGCAGATTTTTATGTAATGGCTGCGGAAGGGTTCCCGGCACCCCTTCAGGTGGTGGAACAGGGACAGGACGCGGCTGATCTCCCTGGTACGGCGGCAGTAAGGCATATTTTTCTGCACTGGGGCTGAAAGCGGCATTGTATTGTTTGTCGTACTGCTTTTGTTTCTCAGTACGGTTATCCTCAATACGCAGAACACCAAAACGGGCGTTTGTCGCTATCGCAATATAATCTCTCCGCTGATCTTTGGATAAGGTATCGCCTGGAAACTTCACCTCGATCAACATCTTCAAGTTATCGGCATGGAACTTATCATCAAAATAGGTGGCTTCGCGTCCAGGCCAACGCTTGTCGGTTTTTTTAACCAGAATGATGTCCGGGCGGCGTATTCGCTTTACATTACGTTTTATCCAATCTTCGCGTGAAGGCCGAGCAAACGGGTTGCGGGATTGTGGCAGATCGTCTTTATATTTCTCTATTGATTTTTTACTGGTAGCCAGCATGGGCAGAGGGACGGGTTTCGCCATCGCAAAGACGACCTCGGCTTTATAGGGCCAGCGATATTCCTCTTTTTCCTCTTCCTTCTGGATAAGACCGCTCATAATCAACTGGTTTAAAAAACGCACCAAACCGGCTTTGGTGACAATACGTAGTGGCAGGCGCATGGCAATTTCGGCTTTCTGTGCCAGGTAACAGGGGTCTTCATCGCCAGGAAATCTCCCGAGTTCCATCGTGCAGGTAATCGAGGTCACTGTCGGACAAATATTGCCTGGATTGCTCATCTTCTTACTCCTTGAATTCCATGACACGTTCTACCGGTGCATTGTCGCTGGCCTGGTAATAGGTTTCTTTCGCCGGTTTTTGGGTTTCCGGTAGGCCGAGTTCCAGATTGTCTTCTTTTTCGGAACGCACCATCAGAGTTCTGCCCAGTGCATCGGTTTTGCCTGAAACCACCTGACCGTTGGCCCCCTTGATGGTGTAGGGCGTATTAATCAGTGGCGCTCCCGTGCGTTCATGCAGCAACGTATAACGGGCAGAGTAATTAAACAGCGGAGTGGTGGGCATGACACCGGAAGCGTGTTCGGCCAGCGTAATACTCAGCCCTTCAATGCGGATATGGCCCATGGGATCAATCACAATGCGGCCCCCGGCATTGCCGATCTCAATCTGGCCGCTGGCAGAGTGGATCGAGATATGTTTGCCAACCTTCAGGGAGTCATTGTCTGCAATGTCAAGAAAGCGGCTTTTCTTCACGACCGTGGTCTGCTGGCCTTCGAGGGTGACGTTTTGATCTTTCGCCACCGTGAGCGTCTGATATCCGCCGATAGACTCGTCATCATCGACTTTGATCACCGAGGTGCGGTTATTATCGACCGTCAGTGTCATATCCCGGTTGATGGTAGTCGTCTGATCCCGCAGTACGTCGGTATTCATATCCTGTTGCGCATGAATATAAATTTCTTCACCGCCCCGAAGATCCTCAAACCGCAGCTCATTGAAGCCGTCGCCTTTATGGGTTTTTGAGCGTAGGGCCATCTGGGTTTTGGTCGCCGGTAAGTCACCGGGTGGCAGATTGTTAGCATGATAGGTACGGCCAATAATCACGGGCTGATCGGGATCACCATTGAGAAACTCCACAATGACCTCATGACCAACACGCGGAATAGCTAACATGCCCCAGCCTGCTCCCGCCCAAGGATGCGAAACCCGTACCCAGCAGGAGCTGGTATCATCCGTTCTGCCAGAGAGATCCCAGGGAAAGCGCACCTTGACCCGGCCGTACTCATCGCAATAAATTTCCTCAGACCCCGCTCCGGTGACGATCGCCACCTGTGCACCATCGATGCGCGGTTTTGGCAGCGAAAGGGGACGCCAGGTTTGCTTGTCGGGTATAAAGGTAAACTGGCATCCCAACGTGGTGCCCTGTTCCCCGGTGGCCTCTTCCAATGCTTGCGGCTGTCTGCCGGTGTGCGTAGCCCCGGTGATTTGCCACCGTGCGTTATGGGTTTCCAGCGGATGATTTTCCAATCTAAACCACACACCAGGTTGGAGCGCCGGGCTGTTGGCCGCGCCTTCTCCCTGATGCGCGTCGTTACGCAACGCCTGGACGCGCCAGCGGGCAAATTGATCGCCTGTTGGGCCAGTGCCTTTGAAGCGACCAGGATAGTCATAATGGCGATAATCGAAAGCCTGGTGTTCAAGGTCATTGGCAGACTCACGGGATTCTGCCTGCCAACTTGGATTTTTGAAGGTGTAATCTTTCAGCAAGACTTCAGACGAGCGCAGACTTTCTTTGCGACGAAAAGTACTGATACACAACTCGTCCGAATCTGCCCTTTTGGCTGGATGGTAAGGGAGTGTTGGCCCGGTATCCAGTGCGGCGCAATCATCGGCAAAGACCAACGTGTGTTGCTGATCTTTATGCTCAAAGAAATAGAAAATCCCTTCCTCAGCGGCAAGGCGATCGAGAAATTCTGCGTCACTTTCCTGGTACTGGACGCAGAATTCACGCCTGGCATGGGTATCACGCAAAGCAAAAGCATAGTGACTGATATGATGTTCTTTCAATAACGTTTCCAGGATCTCCTGAACATTCCGCTGTTGAAAGATGCGTGAATTTCTGACTAATCCCGCGCGCCAGAGTGCGGGGCGTATACTCAGGCGGTAATGTGTCTGATGGAGTCCAGTGTCTCCCTGTTCCACTTCAACCACGATGCCATTGACGATCCGCTGTACCTCGGTATCGCGCCAGATAGTCAGCGTGGCGGTTCTATCCAAAATAGCAGCGAACTCGATGCTGGGATTGGCACTGGCAGCCTCAAGTTCAAGGATAAATGGCGTAGAGAACTGTTCATGCAACGTAAAGCCTGATACCACGAAAGTTTCTGGTTCCAGACTGCCCACACTCAGCGTAAAGCGAAGCCCACTGGCTTCCTTGCTCAAGCTTGCCATCCGGCTTCCTTATTTATGGCGTGAATATGTTTCCGTTAAATAAAAAAATTTTGTATGTATACATAAAAAATGTTAATGCATATAAAAGAACAGCACAACTAATAAGTATTTTCCAGGTCAGTTACGAGTGGATAGAAGCTCTCCGATGAGCCTGGCTAGTTTGACAAAGTACTACTATTTGGCTTTATTGCCCCCTGATCTCAGACCAGTTAATTTAGAAAGGATCAAGAAGGATCCTCCCCCATCCTGCTAGACAAAGCTTTTGACATAGCTAGACACTCCACTGTGGCTTAGATCGCAACGAGCCGTTGCGATGCAATCTTGGAGAGCATGAAAAAGTGTGGGGCAGTCACCGAATGTATTGTCTGCTGGGGCTAGAATATCCAACATTATTTCATAACAATACCTGCTATCTGGCTATGAAGATCTACGTCATCAAAATTACTGTTCGTGGCGTAAGTCCCATGGTTGGCGTCGGCTAAGAATCGCTGCTGATACGTCATTGGCCGCGCTTCACTACATAATCCAGATCGTGCAGGGCTGGAGCGATGATCACCTTCATCAGTTTCATATTCATGGCAAAGATTACGGTATCTCCTACGAAGGGGGCGTTGGTTTTCCGGATAACCCGTTTCGGGTTGTGATTGATGATTTTGCTTTTGATGTTGGCGATCGTTTTACCTATGAATACAATTTCTTTGAGCACTGGCTTCACGACATTCGTGTCGAGACCATTCACGAAAATTCGACGCTGAAAACACCATTTTGTATGAGCGGCCATGGCATGTCCGGAGCAACGGCTGCGGATGAAGCGGATAAGACGCTGGCTTTTCTGGAGGCCATCGTTAATGCGGATGATGCAACAACGGTCGGAGAAATCCGGATCTTTGTTGACGACCTGGATGCTGTTCGGTTCAATCGCAATAAAATCAACAAGCAATTGAGCAAACTCGACCTGGCGGCGCCAGCACTGGAACCTGAAGTGATCTGGTTGGGTCGCCGCCGCTGACGGATATCTATAAAGGTATCCTTCTCTAATTCAGGAAACTGGCGCGCCCAGGACCAGAGGTGTCAGACTCAGGATCGCCTGCGACCACGTAAGCCTTGGCATTTCAATATATTATAAACTTCGCAACCATATGAAAAACCAGTACCCAGGAGATATTCCCACCACCGCAGGAGGCAACGATGAAATTGACGCTCCAGATAGTTATAACCGATGAGTCAGGCGTGAGTCGAACAGAAGAACTGATGACATTACAGAAGTCAGGATATGCCCAAAATGATATCGGATTATCGCTTTCAGAGTCGAAGAGCTTGCTGAACACCGTCCAGCAGTCAATGGTTCAGCAGCAGGCGGACGAATACACTCACCAGCATATCCCGTGTCCTCACTGCCTTGCAGCGCGCAGAATCAAAGGGCAGCAGAAAATGCAGTACCGGACACTGTTTGGCATTATTCCCGTATCGGGGCTCCGGGTGTACCGATGCCGCTGTGAAGAAAGTACAACAAAGACCGTCAGCCTTCTCAGTGACTGGGCGGGCGATCACACTCATCCTGCCCTGAAATATATAGAAACCCGCAGGGCCTCAATGATCTCGTATGAAATGACGACCCGTCTGCTGAAGGATGTTCTGCCGATGGGGGATAGCCTGAATGCCTCAACGGTGAGGAATCATTTATGCCAGGTGGCACAGCGTCTTGATGCTGAGGCAGAATCGCATTCTGGTTTTCTTTCAGGTTGTCCCCGCGACTGGGGTAACCGGCTCTGTCGCATTAACGGCCACAGGCCAGCCAAAGTGGGTGTTGCCGATTATTTAGGCAGCCAACAGATAAAATTGTTCCGCAGGTGACAATACCTCACTTCCGGATGCTGATATTGTCCTTTGCGTATCATGTGGATCAATTCGATGCCCGCCAAAAGCCCCTGTGCCCGTCGAAACGATTTGAATCCCAGCATCGGTCTTATCCGGCGTTTGATATTGCGGTGATCTTGCTCAACCAGATTGTTTAGGTACTTACTTTGCCTCACTGTAATCGTTTCCTCATCGGGTTTGTCGGCGTTGAGCGTGGCCAAAGCCGCTGTGTTGGCCCCACTTTTATCGATAGTGACCCCCTCAGATTCGCCATGATGACGTATGGCCTTGCGGAAGAAGCGCAATGCGGCGGCGGCATCACGTTTGGCAGTGAGCAGAAAGTCGATTGTCTGGCCTGATGTGTCAACAGCCCGGTACAGATACTTCCACTGCCCGTTCATTTTGATGTAAGTTTCATCCATTCGCCATCGACGACCCACCGAACGTTTATGCCGGCGGAATGCCTTGTCCAACAACGGCACCAGACGGATAACCCAGCGATGCAGTGTGGAATGGTCAACAGCAATGCCGCGTTCAGCCATCATTTCCTCGAGATTGCGCAAGCTAAGGGCATAAGCCAGATACCAACGCACACATTGCGCGATGATATCGATGGGATAATGCAAGCGTTTAAAGGCATTTCTGATCAGAGACATTAATAGGCAACATTACAAAAAAACAGCATATTACCTGACGCCGCCTTAACGCGACAGAGCCGCTCTTCCACCAAAGCTGGCTCCGGGATATCAGGTATCTCGATTATGTCTGCCGCGATACGAGCAGGATAGAGCAGGATAGAGCAGCGATTCAAGTTTATCGGGAGTCATGCTGTCAGGCAGCGGCCAGCTAATTCCCAGCTTTTTGAAGCGAACAAAGAGATCGCAGATGGTGCTTTTGGGGATCCCAAGCCGCCGACCAACGTCGAGTCTGGACAGGTGTTCATCAAAATGTAAGCGCAGTGCGTCGAAGAGCTGGGTCCGATATTTCATAGCGATAATGTCCATTATATAGATGATGGACATTATTTTCCCGGAACCGGAGGGATACCGACAGACGGTCTATATGAGCCGCTTACGCTCACAAAGACCTGTAATCAATCAGGGCAGTCCGATTTGCAGGACTGCCGTACCTGCAAAACTGCCTGTCGCGGGCAACGCTAATGGCTTTCTCACCAGATTGAAGGTGATTGCATCAGTACCTTCACCATTCACCATCTGGGCGGTGTACCTGCCGTTCACGCCGACAACACTGCTGCCCTTGACCAGGGAGACACCCAGGCCAGAGTTGCTGGTACCGATTAAACGGTTATCGAACGATGCAGTCCGTGGTGCCTGCAGGGTAATACCAATGCCCTGTGTCACCGTTTTATCCGAGCAGCTATAGGTAAGATTTTTGGTTACAGAGTAGCTACCGGGGGCCGTCGGATCGGTGGATATTTTAGAGTCAACCACATTACCAAAATCAACATCCAGAGAACCACCGCCATTGATGGTGCAGGTGTTGGGCCAAAACGTCACGCTATTTTGGGCTACTAGTTTTATATTAAGATCACTACGACTACCGTTATAATCATTGCTCTGATAAAGGCGTAATTCTGCAATAGTGCCGCCAGACGAAACATTCAGTGACTGAGGACTATTAACTGCGGTTATATATGGTGTTAAGTCGACTTTAGTCCATGGACCACCGTTAGCATCGGGTAGCGTCGCTAAAATTAAATCTGCAGGAATGGGCATATCTTTTATGCCGCTGGCCAACACCAACCCTCCTGTAAAGTTCCCCCCAAAAGGTAAAGATAAAGAATCATATCTAGTCTTAATGAAATCACGACGACTTGTATTACCAGACCCCTCAAACCTGCACTCTAGCTTAAGATCACCATAAGTGTATACTTGCCCCAAACTGGGAATAGGTATGACGGCTATCGTCGTATAGGCTGCTCCATGTACACCAAATGAAGCGCCACTATTTACTCTACATTCAGTTGCCCAAGACGACAGCGTGTGCAGACTCACAGCACTCAGTATCAGTAATCTAATAATCTTCTTCATGTTCCACCACACCCCCAATAATCGTCTTTATCAGGTGATAATTAATCTTCTTGACCAAGGCCGTTCGGCAAGGGCTCATTGTCACTCTTAACCCATACCCTGTTGGGCGAACAACCACGCTGCGGGATTGTCTCGCGGCTATCCCGATTCAATCAGCCCTACTCATACTCAAGCACAAAGGTCGCCGTCGCACTGAATGCCCCACGGGTTATCGTCTTGTTCGCCAGTGCAAACGGCTCTCCCTGCACATAGGCCTTAAAGCTCAGCGTCGTCGTCGTGCTCGTTGTCGACAGCAGGTTCTGAGGACCCTGCTCATTGAGGGGCAACTGCACCGCACTCGCCCCCGCCGTCTCTATCCCCACACCAATCCCGCTCACCCCCGTCACCGCCAGCAAACCCGGCAAATTCAGGTTCTCCATCCCGTTGAACGTCAGCTTGACCCAGCTCGATGCCGCCGTATCACAGTCCACCAGGTTCAGCGAGAACGTCTTGCCCAACGTCCGCGTGTTCGTGTACAGGTACTTGTCCACCACCGCACCAAAATCCACACTCAGGTTTTCATCACCCGCCTGGATTTTGCACGGTGCATACACCAGCGTCCCTCTGAATCCCATGACCGTCGCCTGAGCCGGTGCCATCCACAACGCACTCAACAACGGCAGCGCCCCCAGACCGACACACAGCAGACTGTGTTTTCTCTCTCTCACCGGCTTCTCCTAGTCATAACTCGCCAGCAGCGTCGCCGTGGCAGTGAACGGCCCGTCGGTAGGCTCCTGGCCCGCTCCGCCATTGACAACCGGCACGGCAGACAACACTGGCAGCGCCGCTGGGTTGATGACCGTACCTGCCGTGCTGTTTATCGCCAGGACACGCCCCCCCAACAGCAGGCGAATACCCAGCCCCGCCCTGCTTGTCTCCACAGCCGTCGCGTCAAAGGCCGCCGCTCTCCCCTGGAAGCTGAGCCTGACGTTGCCGGTGGTGTCAGCACAGGCAACGTTATACGAGATTGTCACACTGTAAGCCGTCCCATCAATCTTGTTGATGATGAGGTCATCGCCGAAATCCACATCGATAGGGTCATCGTTATTGATTTTACAGGGGAGGGACTCCACCAGGTTGCCGGTAATACTCACGTCAACCGCACCGGCCACGCCGGTGAAGAGGGTGCCCGCCAACCAGGTGGCGACGGCAAGCGGTCTTTTCATGCTATTGGCCCTCATTGAAAATCCACCTTCAAGGTCAACGTGGCCCTAAAGGCACCACCGGAGAGCGTAGTCCCGCTGTTCTTTACCGGCACCACGGTTAGTTTGGGCGTTGCCGCTGCAGACGTCAGGTTAAACCATTGGTTCGGACTGACCCTGGTGCCATTTTGGCGTAATTCCAGCCCCAGATTGGTGTTGCTAGTCATTAATACCCCGTTGTCAAAACCGGCTGACGTCCCGTACAACTGCATCCTCACCTGCTGGCCTGCCCCTGCCGCGACAGTGCAATCCAGGGTGTAGGGGATTTCCGTTTCATAGGTGTTCCCGGTTGAGATGCTGTTGCTGGCCGGAATTCGGGTGGTCAGCAGGTCATTGCCCAGATTGACGCTGATATCGGTATTATTGTTAATCTGACACGGCACACTCACGACCACACCCCGGATATTCACGTCCAGTGGGGCGGCCATGGCGGACGGCATCGCGACCGCAAGGACCAGCGCCCCCATCAGCAGGCTGCGCCGCGCTTCCTGCCCCTGTTTGTGTCCATGCCGTGCTCTACTCATAACTCAACCTGAAATTGACGTTGGCAAAATAGGCTCCCGATTGCAACGGGGCTCCGGTACGCTCAGGCGTGATGTAATACGTCAGCACGTCACTACCCGGGGTCAGAAACACCGGCTTCGCCAGTTGACCCAATAGCATGTCGCGCTGTGCACTGTCGCTGAGGCGCAGCCCCATCCCGTTGACCCCTTTCGCGCGCACCAGTTGCGGGTTGGCGCCATCCTGCTCACTGACAAAGGTCAGGGACATGGCGGGCTGGTTGGGACTCCAACTGACATTGCCCTGCGTATCCTGGTTGTTTGCAGCACCGCGAATGCAGTCACGCAAGCGCAGTTGGACCGCTACCGGAGTTCCCCGGTCACCGGCCTGTTGCAGGTCACCGGTCGCGATATTACCCATGTCCACCGTCTGGTCGGCCGACGGCATCTCCAGCCGACAGGCGCTTTCGGTCATAACACCGAACACATGCAGTACCCCGTGGTCCCCCTCAACCAATCCATCCGTGAGGCCGGCCTGCGCCACGGGAGCCAGTAGGGCAATCAGTACCAGTCCAGACAGGCCACACATCACGCCTCCCGTTGTGCGCGACAAGGCCTGGTTCTTCATTCTGTTCATTTTTTCTCCTTCCCTTCCCCTGCGACAGGCCACCCGATGGCTATTTCTTGTCTCGACGACTTTCATCAACCTTGCACTGAGTGCCATCACAGCGGAAGGTCAGCGTAGGCTGGCCGCCGTAGTCATTCACATACACCAGTGCCGGGCTGTTCCCCAGGTCTGAAGCCTTTCCCCCCAACGGTGCTGAGCCTTTTGGTGGCACCATCATGGCCTCAAACCCCTTGAGCAGGTCACCGCCTGCCTTGGCACTGGCACCAATCAGGGTGATGTAGTAGGGCGTCGGATTGTTCACCGTATAGGTGTCCCCGCTTTTACTCAGCGTCAATTTATTCTGGAACGGCGAGGTCTGTTGTTCAGCTGCCGCCTGCGCCAACGCTGCCGGGCGGTAGAACAGCTTGATGCGCGTTTGCAGCGCAATCTGCAATGTGTTCGGCTTGTTGCTCTTTGGCGGAATTTCACGCAGGTTCAAATAAAACAGCGTTTCCTTATCCTGTGGCAACAGACTCAGCCCCGGCATGGCCTGGATTTTTATCTGTCCCTTACCTTTCGGTTCAATGCGCTGTACCGGCGGCAACAGCGTCAGCGGTCCGCCCCCCTCCAGCTTGTTGCCATTCGCATCCTCAATCCAGCCCTGAGCCAGATAAGGGAGTGACGGATTTTGGTTGCTCACGTTCAGACTCACTGACTTTTCGCTCCCCGGAAACACCACGCGGGTCCTGTCCAGCGAAATCGCGGCATGGACCGACGGCATCAGCACCAGCATCAGCGCACCCGCAAGGGAGGCTCTTAGTAAATTGTGTTTCATTTTCATCTTGCTCATCAAAAATAGTAAGGGATACCCCCGGGACCCATGTATCCCGGGCTCAATCATTCAGTAATGCAGCCTCTTTTACGCAAGGTAGCATCAGATTCGTCGTCATACCTGTCGGTATCACCGCCGGCAGGGTCACGTGACATTGGACACTGCCGTTCCAATTCACCGCCATCTTCTCATTCGGACGTATCCCGCTGAGGTAAACGTGACCACTGTCGCTCACGATACCGGCGTCCTGTTTTTTCTGGTTCAGCACGCTAGCCCCAAACGGAGGGACGCTGCCATCAGCCAGCAGTATCACTGCCATGGCTTTCTCGCCGGAAATCACCTCAAACTTGCGATAGCCAATCGCCCCTTCCGTCAGGGTGCTTTGTACCACCGAGCGCGGCACCTCCGCATTGTCCGCCAACTTGTCAATATCAATACGCACGCTGTTGCGATAATAGCTGGTTACATCCGCGACCACGGCCTTGCCGAACCGGTTACTGTAGACCGGATTGCCATTGGCACCGACCGGTACACCGGCCACTCCGTCGGTGTCAATCAGCATGCGGGTTCCGCCCATCAGACCGCTGCGATGCAATGCCCCGCCTTCCCGTGTCAGCGTTGCCCCGCCATTGGCGGACAAGCCCACGGCACTGTATTGCCCCTCACGGTAGCTGGCAGAAGCATTAATATCCACCTGAGAGCCGCGACGCGCGTAATAACCGCTGAGGTCGGCCCCGGTTCTCGCCGTCCCCGCACTCACCTGGTACGTATCGCCGTTTTTCAGACGGTCGTAATAACCGACAGAATTACGCGTATCCCCTGAGGAATACGAGCCGTTATAACTGACACGGCCAGACCCACCGAACGGCAGGGACAGCGACATGTACATCCCGTCGTCGTCGGTTTTATTGAACCGGTTGCGGTAGGCCGTCAGCGACAGACTGACATTCCTGAACCGACCCACATCAAAGTTCCGTGATGCCGTCAGGTCATAGCGTTCCGTCGTCGATTTATCCCAATAGGACTGATGACTGTAGTTCAGGTACGTGCTCAACCCCAGAGACTCAAAGGACTGGTTGAAGGAAACGGTGTACATTTCCTTGTTGCGGCCCTGTCTAATGCCTGTGTCACGCGCCTGCAGGTACTCGCTCATCGACATGAACGTACTGTCTGAGAAGCGATAACCGGCAAAGGTCACCTGACTGCCGATCTCGACAAAGCGCTTGGAGTAACTCAGACGATAAGAGCCCCCTGTCTGATTGCCTTCCCCCGGCAGGCGCGCACGTGACTGCGTCACATCGGCAGACAGCGCCCCCAGCGCCAGGAGGTCACGCCCGATACCCAGTGACGCGGCCGCGTAATCCCCGCCGGCGAGCCCCCCGCCGTACAGTGACCACCCGTTACTGACGCCCCAGGAGAACTCGCCGCTGGCAAACGTCGGCCCATTGACACGGTGGTTCCAGTCGGAAGCCCGGCCCGCCGTGGTCTTGAAGCGCACCTGTCCAGGCCGTGTCAGGTAAGGAATGGTGGCTGTATCCACCTGGAAGCGCTGTACACTGCCATCCTGCTCCTCAACCCGCACATCCAGTCGCCCTGATACGGCACTGTCCAGGTCCTGGATACGGAATGGCCCGGCTGCCACCTGGACTTCCTTGATGATGCGGCCCTGCTGACTGATGACGACCTTGGCATTGCGACGTGCCACACCACTCACCTCCGGTGCGTACCCCCGCAGATTCGGCGGCAGCATGTTGTCATCAGAGACAAGGCTCGCGCCGGTAAAGCGGAAGCTGTCAAAAATGGACGAATTGAGATAATCCTCCCCCAAGGTCAGTTTTGCGCCCCACGCCGGCAAGGCGCGATAGGCGTAATAACGACTCCAGTCCAGGTTGACACCATTCCCCCCCGAACGGCTTTCACCCCGGCCCTGCGAACGACTGTCATAGCGTGCCTGCCAGTCGGCCCGTAAACGCCATACCCCCAGGTTGGCCCCGGTGGTCCCGTTACCGCTAACGCGGGTGCCGCTGCCACCCCCCCCGCGGGTCTGTTGCTGATTTTGCATGTTCACGTTGTAGTCGAGCAGTATCCCCGGGATCCCCTCTTCCCAGCGTGCTGGCGGGTCCCAGTCCGGGCTGCTGTACTCCAGGTAGGCGTGCGGCATACTCAGATACAGGGTGGAGGTGCCCAGGTCAGTACGCACTTCCATTCCCTTGAGACTTTCCACATTCAGGCACTGCTCCTGGTGCCACCACGTCAGTTCGGACAACGCCTTGTCGGTCAGCCCCATCTGGGCAACCAGTGCAGGAGTCAGGCAAACCTGACTGCCTTTGGGGTCATTCTCTGGTGCAATGAAATCCACGGACTGCTCGGGCCACACCTGGGTATTGAGACTCACCGCCAGACTGTAACTTCCGGGCAGGATAAAGCCTTTTTGCGCGAACTGGCTCAGGTCAATATTGCTGCGGTCCTTCAAATCCAGGATGTCGCTGTTGAACTGAATATCATCGGCATGGGCGAACACCACCGACCCCAGCAACAGGGTGGAGCCGAGCCCCGCTTGACAGAGCATGGCAGAAAGGGTACGGGGGAAAAAATGCACCATAGAGAAACTCTTAGTAATAATCCATTCTGAAACGTATTGCCGAGTGGTAGTCCCCAGCACGTAACGTTTCCCGATTGCCAACCAGATTCACGGTATAACGCAAGAGCATCTCGCTGGGGATGATAGCGGCCGGGGGCATCATCCGCCCCGGCTGGGCCTGGTTGCCCACCTCGTCGGCTATTGCCACCGCAACCCCCTTCGCCTCACCGGACACCGCAAAATGCCCCCGGTCACCTTCCCCGTCAAAGGTCACGGTAAAGCCCTGCCAGTCGGGTTTATGTGGGTCAAGCCGTGACAGCACACAATCCACCAGACGAATGGAAAAGGCCTTCTGAGGGCCTCGCCCGTCACGCACAATCTGGCTAACAGGAATTGTGTCCATTACCAGCGTCTGGTCACGATCCCCCACATCAATGGCGCAGGGGCGCTCGACGATAGCCCCTTTCATGCTGACACGCCCATGGCCGGCATCACGGGCGAAGGCCTCACTCGCGAAACCGACGGTCAAACTTATCAACAGGAAAGGCGCCACCCGATTCTGTCCCCACTGAATCCACGTCATCGGCTGACTCCAATTGGTGAAATAGCCCGTGGCGGCAGGCCACGGGACGGGTCAAACAAATATTGAGATTTACTGGTAGGCAAGTTGAAATTGGACGGGGACGCTAAAACTACCCGGCGTAATGACTGCAGTACCACCATTGCCTTTCAGGCTCGCCGTAAAGGTCAGAGCCGGAGATGCGCCGTCAGTAAACTGCTGCAAGGTGGTCGGCGTACCAACCGTTACTTTTTTTCCGTCGGCCTGCTTAAGGAGGATGTAAGCGCCAGCCGCATTACCACCGACCAGTGCCAGGCTATCTGCGTCATAGCTGGATGTGGTCCCCAGGAACTTAACCTGAACCTTGCTGGCACTGGCTGGGGTAGTGCCAGTTGTAACGATGCAGTTCTCCAGCTGAATGGTAAACGGCATCGGCTTTGATTCACCGGTGTTAGTGTTAGCGCTCAACGCAGCATTGGAAATAGCCCCTAGCTCAACAGTCTGGTCGATGGAGTCCGCTGCTATCGAGCAAGGCGCATCAACAATGGAGCCAGTGAACAGGATGTCACCTTGCCCCTGGTTGGCATGGGCGACAGAAACGGCAGACAGACTCAGTACAGCTGCCATCATGATTTTGTTCAGTTGCATTTTTTCACCATAACATTGATTAAAACAATAAAATTAAGAACATACCGAATTTAACATCCAACCAAAACTCTCACATTGAGTGGCCATAAGACGGAACGCGTAGGCATACTTGCTTGTGCATTATAGTATATATTTTAAATCAATCAAGACTGATTAATTTAAAGAAGTGTAAGTAATCCCGCAGCAAGCCTTTGCACAGATGAGTTACGTTAAAGTGCAGTTTAGTAATCAGCTATTTTTTAAGATGTTATATATAGTTACTGAACTCACTTACCGGAACTGCTTATGCTGGTTCCTATAGCAGCCAATCAGGATGACCTGCCCCCAGGATTAGATACAACGCTCACTTAGTAATGGAGTGACCCCGAACCCGTAGACAAATCTGGCCTATATTTTGAGCATAGGAGGAGTCTATAGGCACACCACGATTTACCCCTGAATTTAAGGAAGAAGCTGTCCGCCAGATCACTGAGCGGGACTATTCCGTTGTCGACGTTTCAGAACGCCTTGGCGTGTCAGCACACAGTCTTTATAAATGGCTGCGTTCCGTAAAACCTGATAACAGCGGACATCAGGCCCAGGATTTACTGGAGGCCAGAACGGAGATCCTCAAGCTGAAAGCGCAGCTTAAACGTACTGAGGAAGAACGAGATATTCTGAAAAAGGCAGCGCGGTACTTTGCAAGGGAGCCCGACTAAAGTACCGCTTCATCAACGATCACCGTGATGTCTGGTCGATCGCAGCTATGTGTCGAGTTCTAAAAGTTGCCCGTGCCGGATTTTACGTCTGGCTTCATTGCCCTGTCTCTGCTGGAGAAAAGGATAACCAGCGATTATTGGAATTAATCCGAAACTCTTATGCACTGAGCGGCGGTGTTTACGGTTATCGCAGGGTTCACTGCGATCTGCGTGAAGTCGGTGAGGCGTGTAGTAGAAACCGGGTAGCCAAGATCATGAAACAAAACAGGATACGTGCCGTAAATGGTTACAAGATAGCTCGTGGAACCAGAGGACGGCCGTCACTGATAGCCCCTAACCGTGTGCAGCGGGAGTTCATCCTCAGGTAAAACCATCAGGCATCGCCTGAATCGCGGTGGTTCACGTGAGGCGAATAATGCGCTGTGTACAATCGCCCTGGTACGCATGCGCAGCGATCCTCGAACAAAGGTCTATGTGCAACGTCGAACAGGAGAAGGACTGTCGACAAAAGAAATTTTACGTTGCCTTAAACGCTACATCGTACGAGAGCTTTATCCGCTTATTTTAACTGATTTGAGGCGAGCCCAACTGCGGCCGTTGACATAGGAGCGTCAATGCTGTGGCAGAATCGTTCTTCAGTTCGCTAAAAAAAGAACGTGTCAGAAAGCGAATATATAAAACCCGGGACATGGCCCGGGCGGATATCTTCGATTATATTGAAGTGTTCTACAACCGTACCCGGCGCCACAGTCATCTCGGTGGCGTAAGTCCGGAGGACTTCGAAAAGGCCTCGCCGTGAGGACAGAAACTGTCTACTGGAATATGGTCACTCCAACATTATCCACACCGATATCATCGCGTAATATACTCACTGTTATCTGGCTTACTCACTGAGTTTACGCAACCAGGGAAAGATGATGGTAGAGCGCGATATTGTTGTTGGTCATTCCATGCTGCTGCTCAAACCATCGACTTTTTGCTGACCACCAAATGCGGCGCTGCAGCTGCATTGCGGCGCTTCTTTTGCAAGGCTATTGACCATCGAGGCAAACTCGAGGTGGTTACTATCGATACAACTTTTCCAGCGTCATGTCACTAATGCGACGGAGCCTCTTCATTGACTACGAGGATATAGCCCGTTAACGCGCACAGTAATAATCACTCAAGACTGATTGTTGACTTCTCACGGAGAAATATGTAACTTCATGCATACTTTTCACCACAAATTTAACGATTGATTAATGACAGAGAACCAAGCAAGTGAAATAATAACCCGTTTTTTCATTAATTTTTTGGAAAAGAAACGTTTACAGTCTGCAAAATCAGCCTACACAACCATGCGTTCTGGCAAGTATTTTCAAGATGACCGAAAGAAAATTCATAGATATAGCGATCCTCTTTGGGCCGACTCCATCTCTGACTTTGTCAAAAAATACCAAAAAGATGCTGAAAGAATAAAGCATTATGAACAGCTCGATTTTCAGATGATATCGCGATACAACTTTGCAGACAGCTTCATGAAAACAAAGCAACTTAGTAAAGGGGAAAAATCATTCTTGGACTTTTTTATGCGGCAGGATTTTTATCTTGTACATGCGACTAAAATTAGAATTGAGGATAGCCATGAAAATATATGTTTAAAATCACGAACTCGACTTTTAAAGGATAATGTAAAATACTTAAGTAACTCTGAGTCTGATATTGATTCATTAAAAAATGAGGATTACGTTTTCTTTTCTTTAGAAGCTGGAGAGCCGATCTGGAAATCATGTAGTCGATTCGGAAATTTATATTACAAAATAAAATTCAATCACGAGTCTTTGAAATATGCATCAATGACGTTATTAGATCAATTACTCATGGAATGGGTAAATGTACACATTGAGGGTATCAGTAGTAATGGAAAACAAATACTACAGAGTGGAAGGCAAAGTCTTAGCATCTTCGATGTTATGTTCCATGGTAGAGACGCATCAATTTATGGCCTGGCCTATAATATAATCAGTGCGAGCAGACTTCTTTCTGATGAGGATAGAACATTGATTCTCACGACTAGTGACACTCAACAGCTTAACAACATCATAAACTCTTTCTTTCGGCCAGAGATAAGAGTTTCTGGTGCTGTTAATATATCGCGTGGAAAGTATACCACGGGTGAGTTCTCTAAAAAATATCGGTACTAATTCCGATTAGTACGGCGCTGCTGCATTTAGGCATGGTTAGGTAACATGCCATTTTTTGTGATGTTACCTACCCATACCTCTGATTCGAAACACCTTCTGTCGCCTGCATTATCCCATTGTATTATCACGCAATGTGTTCGCTAGTCTCTGGCTTACTCACTGAGTTTACGTAACTAGGAAGGGATGGCAGAAATACGGCTATAGACAGTTTTTTGGAACATTGAAATCTGAATGTTATTACCTGAATGAATATAAAAATGTGAACGACTTGAGGCGAGACATCATCGGATACATTGCTTATTATAACAAATTGAGGATAAAGGAAAAACTTGGAAGTCTTAGTCCGATAGAATACCGACTAAGGCAAGCTGCATAAGGTTGTCCAAGATCTGGGGCGCAGATCATTCATGATGGACATTGTCGCTATGAAATTATAGTCTCAATACCACCTTACTCCTTGATGCACTGCACTTACATCTTGATGTGCACATACCCATACCGCTACAGGATCAAGAGTGTGGTGATCTGATCCTGATTGCAGTCAGAAGTTCGATTTATTCAACAAAGCCGATTCACCCTCAAGACCAGTGCAACTTTGCCCAGCGCACCGTCCATTCCATTAGAGTCAAATATTCACTGGTAAGTGAAATTTACTTCAATGAGAGACTGAACACTGCCTGCAGTAACCGACTTTCCAGGAATAATTTTATAGTTTTCCTTGAGACCAATATTAACAGGTGCTCCATCTACATCACCCACATTAATATCTCTATTCGGCACTATAGGATTATTATTAACATCCAGCATCTGAACGCCCACCCTATAAGCAGGCGAGCCTGTAACTATATTATCAAATGCATTATTAACACTATTCCAAGTCACAATTCCAAGGAAATAACTAATACTCCTCATTCGGCTGGGGCGACAAATAAACAACCTAACATCTTGTGGCACAGAACCAAGTCTGCATTGAGGTTACGAGATGAAACATTACAACCATTTGTCGAAATGAATACATCAATGACAGAAAAAATCCCGCCAAGTAAATCGCTTTTCGTTGCCACCAGGTGTTCGAAGATATTTTTTCATGTATAAAATGGCAATTCGTGCACCATCTACCTTTTAGCGCTCTGCTTAGCATTCGACAAATTCCATTATTTTCCATACTCGTTTATTCCCATCATTAACAGATGACTTTATTACGAATAGTAGACGCGGCACTAAACAGGCAAACTACTCTTAGCTCTACCTAACACACGGCCTTGCACTTGCCACTCCGACCCACCTCTATCTTTTTATCACCACTCCTCTCATTCATAAATATGCTCTGAGGGGCTTCTACCACCGAACGCACCTTGGATCATGACCAGGTGTGCTGGTAAGTAATTCTAATTTCACATCAACACTTGGTAGCTAATATTTTAAAGCGCCAACCGATAACATATTACATGGGAACAATTCCTACCCATCAATTTCTTTAATTCCTCTCAGCACTATCCTTAAAAAAAGTCCAAGCCTTACAACCAGGACTTTATATCAACCCCGATCTTTGGTACTTCAATTACTTAACAAGTTTGGCAGTCATGTACACAAAGTTGCCGTTGAAAGCCCCAGTAATTTTGTAAGAGGCTCCTTCTTTTTTGGCCATGGCCGCGATTTTTGCTGTAGCTTCATCCAAAGTTGAAGCGGTTGCAGTAATACTTTGCGCATAGCTGCCAAAAGAAACCAGCGACAATGCTGATGCCATAAGAAGATTTTTAATTAATTTCATAACTTTTCCAAAGCAAGCGTTATAAGGATTCAAACTTTTTGAGACAGGTGCCCCATTAGGTTTGATTAAATTCCCACCCATTCCACCACACAACAAACAAACAGTCAAGGCTGATTATTTGTTGTGTGGTGAAAAAAACAGTCGAAATCAATAGGAATCATGCCATATGACTTTATGGCTCCCATCTTATAAAGCTTGTAAATCATATGGTAATGTTCGCTTCAGGTTTACTGGTGCTTTAACAAGCTGATAGCTGCTCGTGTGGAACCCAATGCCAGATTAATGCTCACGAAGACAGCCTGCTTCCACTTTTGCGCCGTTGAATATAAACCTCGAGCGCAGAAGCCGTTCAAAGGGGGGCCATCCATGGCCAGTTACGAGGGTGAACCTGTTGATGCTGACTCTCAGCCTTACGCCGTTTCAACAGCAGAAACCTTTCGGGGCATAATGCGCCAGATGATACCGGACAGCAGAAGCAACATAGCGCCTGCAGAACCAAGAACCAGGCTGTGTGAGCTAGAGAAAGCAACTTTCGCAGCCTTCATGAGTTGCTCACCAATATTATTATCCATATTTTGTGCAACCTGAACGGTTTCACTGATCGACGCTCGCGCTTGTGCTGCCAGTTCCACTGGTAACTCGCCAGGCAACATGATAGTGGCAGCATAAGTACCTGACAGCAGCAGACCAAAGACCGCCACCCCGAGCCCTGCTCCTAATTCATAGGCCATACCTTCCAGTGCACCGGCAGCCCCTGCCTTCTCCTTCGGTACAGAGGTCATGATAGCCGCCGTTGAAGCTAGCATTGAGGCTTCAACGCTGAATCCCAATAGCACCATGCCAGTCCACGCCAAATAGATTTGATGCGTAAAATCGGTAACGGCAAGAATGAAAAAACTCACGGCACTGAGGAAAATCCCCAAAGTAGCGACCACTCGAAGACCAAATGCAGTGACCAACCTGCCAGCAATCGGGCCGCAAACACCACTGGCGATCATCAGAGGCAACAGGAATAATCCAGCTTCAAGAGGCGTTTTACCGAGCACGAACTGTAATTCCTGCGTCAGTAATAGCTCGAAACCGACCAGAGCAATCATTGCTGTCAATGCCATGACAATGCCAACAGCAATCACACGCTGGGTGATCAACCGAACATCAATCATAGGTGCCGCAGCACGCAGTTGGTGGCGCACGAAGAAAATGAGCAGGCTGCTGCCCATGATCGCGATCATCAGGGTCACATACGCAGCGGATGTACCCCGAATGCCACTTTTAGCCGCGTAAACAAGCAATAGAATGGCCGAGATAAGCACCAACGCCTGCTTGATCTGCCATGTTTTTTCCGGCCGCAAAGGCTGTTTGGGCATCACAAACATAGTGGCAACCAGTACGATCGCCACAATTGGCAGATTGATCAAAAATACGGATCCCCAATAGAAATACTCCATCAACCATCCACCAACCAGTGGGCCCATTGCGGCTCCTGCGGTCCCAACCGCACTCCAAATCCCCAAGGCGAAATTTCGCTCCCGCTCCAGGGTAAAGGTATGGCGCAAAGCTGAGAGCGTGGCAGGCAGGATCATCGCGGCCCCAACCGCGAGGAAAGCACGAGCCGCAACCAGCGCAGCAACAGAAGACGCTAGTGCCGCAGCCAGCGAGGCGAGAGCAAAAAGGCTGGAACCGAGCAGTGCCAGGCGTTTAAAGCCGATACGATCGCCAAGTGCTCCCATTGGGAGTAGCAAACCAGCCATCACCAGTGAATAGATATCAATGATCCATAGCAGCTGATCCCCGGTTGCTGACAGAGCGACACCGAGGCGCGGCGCGGCCACATGCAGGACAGTCGCGTCGATAGATACTGGAAGGTACATTAAAATAATAACGTAAAGTATTAACCATTTCTGAGACATATTGTTACACCAAATAGAGCAAAAACTTGAACACGCGTTCATTTCAATTAGAATACAAATAAATTGAACAAACGTCCAACTAATTCTATGCTGTATTGCTAATAACATCGGTCAAAGAAAAGCGAAACCAAATGAGCTACCTCAAACGTGAAGAACGTCATGCTGCCATTTTGGAGGCGGCCATACGTGTAACTTTGGCGGAAGGGATTGTGGCTACCACCGTCAGGCGCATTGCAGCGGAAGCAGGAATAGCCGTCGGTCAGGTGAATCATCATTTTTCCTCCGCAACACACCTACGCGCTGAGGCTTTTTTGCAATTAACCCGGCAATCGTTATCTTCATTTGCCGCGATCAGTAAGAGTTACCCAGCCGTTGAACGGCTACAAAGGGTGTTAGGATATCCGTTGGATGAGGAAGGTATGCGGGAAACGCATCTGTGGAATGAGATGATGCTGCTGGCTGAGCGTGATCCGGTGATGGGTGAGGCTTATGCTACTGCAATATCAGATTGGCACCAGGCGACAGCCAACGTAATTGTTGAAGGCAGAAATGAGAAAATCTTTCGCTCTAGCGCCAACGCTGATGATATCGCCTGGCGTTTGATCGGGCTGGTGTGTGGATTGGACGGCTTACTGTCATTTGATAGCTCAGGTTTTCCCGAAGCAGAAGTTATGCGTCATTTGTCTTTCGCGATTGAGCTGGAGTTGCTGTGCCCCCCACCGCACAATTTGATGGTGTAATGATCTAGTGAGCCTCAAAGTAACGCCATGTTTATTGTTTAAATCGGCTCAGTTTATCAAGCAACGCTGATTAAAATTTCTAGTGACTGCAAACAAATGAGTTAAAGCCACTTGACTGCGGCTTTAACTCAGCTGAAACAGCACTTGCAGGTGCCGAAAGAAGACCCGGCACCTGATTTTTAGAAGCCGATAGACTTTCCTGTAGCCATACGTAATGCGTCAATATTAAAGCTTTCAAGAACAATGCGCGATGCATCTGCTATAACAGCATCGCTGTGTTTGGATTCTTTGTCTGGTTTTGATGTATAGACAGCCAGAACAATTGGCGCATGCCCTACAGGCCAGATCACTGCATAATCGTTGGCTGTACCATAGACACCACAAGTACCCGTTTTGTCTCCAACCACCCAGTTTGCAGGTACGCTTGCACGTATTCTTGCTCCTCCTGTTGTATTCCCTTTAAACCAATCCATCAGTTGGTGGCGCTCCATTAATCCAAGCACATTTCCAAATGCCAGCTTTTGCATACTTTCTGCAACAGCTTTGGGTGTTGATGTATCTCTATCATCACCAGGAATGGCGGAATTCAACTCCAGTTCCCATCGGTCCAGACGAAATACATTGTCGCCAATAGAACGCATAAACGACGTCATTCCTTCAGGGCCACCAATAAGCTTTTCGAGCAACAGGTTGGCGGCTCCATTATCACTGTACTGCAGAGTGGCAGCAGACAACTCGGCAACTGTCATGCCGGTCGTAATCTGTTTTTCAGTCACAGGAGAATGAGGCTCCATAACTCGATTGTCATAGCGAATTCGCTGGTTCAGTAAGCCCTCTTGCTGCTGGCTTTTCGATAATACTGCCGCAGCAAGGAAGCCTTTAAATGAACTACAGAGAGGAAAACGCTCGTTAGCTCTATAACCAAAAGTTTTATTTGAGCCAGTATCAATAGCATAAACCCCAATTCGCCCTCCAAAATCATTTTCCAACCTTTTCAATTTATCCACTGTTACTTGTGGGGGTTGGGACGCAGCCTCCGCCATATTAGTCAGAGTCAACAGGGGAAATATGGCAGAGAAAAATACAGACAGTCGACCGGTGCGTGACATAAAACCTTTCCATTTCATGAGTGTTGATTTTTTAACTAAAGTATATTTCGTTTCTAAACCGTATTTTTCAACGGCATAACAATGTTGCACATCACATCGAAGGGTATACTCATATATCAGCGAGATCAAGATTTTGAGATCTCCAAACTAGAATATGCCCTTCAGCTATGTTTGTTGTGTATCACAATGCTTATCCTGAATTTCAAAAACTCATAACTTGCCCTTTCTCCATAATTGCATTTAGCAATAGGAATATGCTTGTTTAACGTAAAAAAACAGGCAATAACTGCCTGCACTGGAAAAATAAAAACCAAAAGGGGTGTCTTGGTATCTTCGGCATACCAAGAGGGATATTTATACCTGAAAATGAGTATTTTTTTTACTGGAAGTGTAAAGATAAGTTATGGTTTTGTGATTTTTTACTTTGCCAAAGATTTATTTAGGAATAGCAGTTAAAGAAACACCCCTTAACAATTAAAAGTGCACTCATCGAAAACATTGAAGATAATCTTGGTATCTTAAATCAAAAAAAATCCCAAAGCCTTTAGAGGGTTTTGGGATACTTAACCTTTACCGATATAACCAGCCAACATTGATTTAGTTTTCAATAACCAGCGAGAAATCTTAGTTCAGATATGAACCTTGCATCTTTCCTTTGTTCTATTACATCAAGATAAGCCAATTGTACTAATGATTAGACAGTCAAATTGGTACTCGACATAACCTGTTCAGTACCAGGAGCTATCAGGCTTTTAGCATAAACACTACCACTCGGTATAGATAATGGAGAGAATGAACTGATAATAGTGGCCTTCATTTCAAGCTCCACAAGCTAACGTTAATCATTCATATCAAATCGATAATCACACACCCGCTGGCTTAAGTTATTTAAGTCCCCCTAAGGTAACGGAGTTAACGGAGCAGTTGGTATCTGTCTTAAAACAGCATCGACAGAATCGAACGGTCCGCCGTTAAAACATATTCTCGCTGCTGGGGCATGTGTATGTACTGCATTGACAAGTCGTTCGAAGAGCGGAAGGTATTCTTCAACAGTACGAACACCAGCACCAATCAGAACACAGTGACGACGCCTTTCCATGAGAAGGCTTAAGAGTGTAGCTTCAGCAGTCCGAGCACTATCGATTAGGCCCAGTTCGACCTCATAGCCAAGAGATTCAAGTCTTTCTTTATCCGCATCAAAAACTGCGAATAGTTTCTCAGCGGTAAGGCCCGGCCACTTGCTATAATCTACAACTCGCGGATTCCACCCCACAAGGAGTACGCTATATCTTTCTTCCACTATATATCCTTAGATTATCAAAATCACTGAAGAACTCCGTACGCACAATAGCTCACTTTAATTCCAACACTACCGCCAACATTAATAATACTAGAGCGCAGCATGGCAATCATGTATTTAGCTAACGCATCTCTAACGCCATAATCATTCAACAACTCACCACACAAAATGTCAATTATATAAATTGATTAAAAAAGAGCAATTTATATGCTTCAATTTTTCTTATGCATATATATATTACCTCATACCATACTCAATCAAAGGAAAACTTGATGTCCATGCATAAAATAGCATTACTTATTGCCGTTTTTTTACTCCCCATAAGTTCAGTGAACGCATCTTAAATAGGAAAGGCATCTAACCTGGATATTTCTGTACCTATTGCTGCATTGTCAACGCTAACCACATCCTTCACTCCACTTAGTGGTTTAAAAAAGGTAACCAGGGGTACGCAGATCGGAAATCTCGAAATTCTTACCACTGGTGCAGGTTACATTGGTACTATCACTATCAAGCCCGTCATCGGTAATAATTATCAACTGCTCGGGGCGACTACAGGAAGCCTTCTCCCCTTTAGAATAGGAACCTCAGGAGGAGCAGTGACTTCTGCACTTACCAGTGCCAATCATACAACAACCCTCACATCCCATACCAACAGAGAAACTATAATAAACGTATTTTCTGCAAATGCTGCCGGTAGCTTTGCAGCCGCAGATGTCTACACAGGCGCTTTCATCGTTTCGGTATTTAGCAGGCAATCCTTTTCTTATGATATTTTGAGGTTATAAAGGCTATTTCCATACCTATAATTTCCCTGCCTGTAAAGGGTGGTAACTTCCTGGTTATCACCCTTTACTTTATCAATACGTATTTTTATTCATGTAAGTGTTTTTGGATAAAATAAGCACCTTGCTCCAATGAAGCCATGCCCTCCTCCAGGATGGGAGCGAACAGTTGCCATACATGAGGCATACCATCGAATATTTGCAAAGTTGCATCGACACCTGCTTCGCGCATCCGTTCGACGACTGTCACCGAATCATCCCTTAGCATTTCCCAGCTCCCCACGTGAACCAGCGTTGGAGGTAAGCCAGCGAAATCCGCATAGAACGGAGTTACATGTGATGATTTGAGATCGCCCCCAATCCCAACATAGGATTGGAATAAGAATTCGAGCAGTTGAGGAGTCAAGAACGGATCATCCGTTACCTCTTGGTGGGAGATGCCTTCACATGCTAAATCCAGCCCTGGTGAGATCAGGAATAAGGCACCGGGCATAGGTAAGCCCTCAGCCTTCGCGCGAACCGCTGCAGCCAGCGCTAAATTGCCACCAGCAGAGTCACCGGCCAAGGCGATTTTTCGCGCTGGATAGCCTTGCTCTAATGCCCAGCAATATGCAGTAAAGATATCGTCATGCGCCGCCGGCGCAGCATTTTCAGGTGCCAGACGATAATCGGGTACCAAGACCGCACTGTGGCTTATCTGGGCCAGATAGCTGGTGATCACACGATGGGTGCTGCTTGAACCGATGACAAAACCGCCACCATGCGCATAAATGATCAGGTTATCGGTATATTTCCCATGGGGCCGTAGAAACTCTGCGCTAAAACCAGCCAAACTCAGACGCTCGATTGAAGCAACATCTGCGACAGGTATCTGCGCCATCGCTGTTTCCCACCAACTACGCAACTCGTCGGGTGTGGCGTTTTCCGGCGGAAGATTCTTTTCATTTTGTTCTAATATAGCGTTAAGTTGCAATTGGGACATTGTGGAGCTCCATTTCAGCAGGTTACCAAATCTCTCGTGTAATTTTCACTTTCATGGTTCAAGAATCGGTGATGATAAAACACATAGCCATTAATATTCAACCATGATTGAATGTTAATTTTTTGATAGGAAGGGGGGGAAAGGTATTCCTTGCCGATCAGAATGTTAACAACCTCAGTCGTATTAGCCGTAAAACACCCGTAAAAGTTGTTCTGACCGGCGGATCTTCTGGTCTTACACCAGGAAAAAGTCAATGCCATAGTCGTGACCGGTAATTTTCTTCAGGCTAAAGCCCACAAGAACTAAAATACTGGTAAGTCCGTTTGGAACCCTACCCATAAAGATGGAACCCAGAAAATCACAGGTTTCAAACTCCAGGCCCTCCGGGAACCAGGAGGTACGATGGTGCCTTCTCCTTCATCAGATAAAAATGAGCGGAAAAACACCTATCCCGTGTGGCAAAAGGTTTCCCGCTCGGGTAGATAAAACAACAGTGCTACATCGTGCTACCAGGCCATCAACTCTCCGGTGGTTCTGATTCATCTCGACGGGTGGCTACCACGCGGCCCAGGCCCAGCATCTGCTGCGCCTGGTTGATAACCTCGTCTTCTTTCAGGTTGTGCCGCTCACCAAACAGGTGCTCCGACACCAGTTAACCGAAATGCAACGATTCGATATTGCCTCTGTTAAAAATGGGGGATTACCGATAGGGTTGGACAGGATTTAAACCCTATTTTCAGCGTCGGTCATAAGCAATCCGTATTGCTTCGGCTACCGAAACTTCGATAAATAGAGAGCTCACTAGAAACCATCACAGCTTGTTCCAAAAAGTGTTGCGCCCCGCAACGGTGTATGTTTTTTAACCGACAAATACGAAACACAGTACGCCCCGCAATCACTGCCTGTAATCAGCCCGGATCTCCGCCATCACTTGTGCAATCTGTTCCACGGATGCTCGTTTACGCTCCTGCTGAACAACACGCTGAGCAGGCTCTGTACCAGTGTGACTCTGTGGTGAGTGCGGTTGTTGCGCACGCTTTGCCACACTTGCTGTCGAATTAAATTGCCCGTTTCTCGCTCGCTTCAACGTAGCTAGCAGGTAGGCAATCACATTTTTTATCTCACCGGTACCAACGCGCTCCGCCACGTCATCCAGAACTTGCTGCCCCAATGGCTCCGGCAATGCGCGCAATTGTGGTTCCACATTATCCCTGTCCGCCGCAACCAACGCTGACGGCCAACGCAGACGAGGCTCACTCTTGCTTGACGGCCCTACGTACGTATCTTTTACACACTGTGTAAAACTACGTACGTAACAGTTCGGATCCCGAACTCTGTCGGGATCCTTTGTTTCTCCACTGTGGAGTGAAATGGGTGTCAAGGGTAATGGGGCCGGTTGCCTATGGCAATCTCCATTAAACGGATTACACATGGCATTCTTACTGTTTACTTCAGCTTACGACTTGGTTCCCCCCGTAACACTGTCACCAATGAGGCTGAGGGCATGCGACCAACACCGGAGAATAGGTATTGGTCTGTGCTGATATGATTCCTGATGAGACTCAAGTTAATACAGCCTTCTCGGTGGCGTTTAAATACATCAAATGAACCACCATTCCGGGCATTAAAAGAGCTCGCGTGGCCGACGCTGCCAATACCACACGGCAAAGTGGAGTAACCCCATCCCACCATGCGCAATCAAATAAACCTCAATCAGTCCGGTTAATGTCTGATGCCAATCCTTGACGATGGAAGCTAACGGGGAGCCCATTTGCCACAGTACAAACCAGCTTGCTCCGGAAAGCACCACCAGACTGAGCGCGCCCAGACCTAATCCTTGTACACTGGTCGCCAATCCCTTGGGGTTGGCTTCGGGCAATTGGCGTTTCAACAAGGTATGGATATCCTGCTGGAGCTGGGCAATATCGCCCCACAGGTAAGGATAAAAATAACGTAAACCGCGTCGTCTCAAACAATACCCAATCAGTACGACACTGAGCGCAAGTAACGTAAGGCCAATACTGGTATGCATCAGGGTAAAGAAACGTGGTATCGTCGCGCTGGCCAGCTGCTCTGTTGCTGTCAATTCCATACCATTACTGTTGAGTATTTGACCCACGATCAAAAAGGCTATCAGTATATGCAGGCACCGCAAAGACAGCGGTTGATAAAGTGAAAGGAAATGCCAGAATGTCCGTCGCGATGTCGGTGCTTGTTGCATGATGCTCCCTTGTATTTTACCGGCTCTCGTGCCGTTGTTGTTAAATCATAGCCTGATTTAAAACAATGGGTACGGGTCTATGGCGTCAATTGCATCAAAATCGGGGGCGGGTATGGTCTGATCGTTACAACATTTCTGCTCAATTCGAAGAACGACTAGGCCTGTGTGTCAACACCGCCCCCCTTGTCAGGGGAAATACCCTGACCGCCCACGGCCCCCAGATACCCATTTTTCATTTAGCGTTACTTTCATTCCACTACAGCGTTGCAGGTCGCTACACCTCTCATCATAGATATTAACGACACGGTAGAGCAATGAGCGTGTAACGTGGATAAGCACAACTCACGCAGATAACCTTCCCCGCACGTCGTTATTCCCGGTAGGATAATCTCTCACCGTCAGACTTCGCCAAGAACGATTATCGAATTTATTCTTAAAAAAAGAACAAATGACAGTGTCCGCAATTGCCAGTACACCTCACCCTCTGTTGCATTACCGGGTCTGCGACCGTTGATCATGACAATTCAGATAAACCGATTACTGTTGGTCTGCGTTACACGTTGCTCCGGTAGAAGGCAACAGGCGCAGGAAGTTGCCTGGCGATACTTCTCAGTACTTCGTGTTGCGCAGTAAATTTGGCCGGTATTGTGCGACAGGCCAAAAAACACGGTTCTGATGGAAAGAAAACCTGCGGCTCCGTTGTAAACGGTGTATCACCGTGGGTAGCAGCCCATGCCTGGCGAATGAGAGCCAGGACCGTTTCCTCGCCTTCCTGCTGTTGCCTGCAACAGAACGTACTGAGATTGAGCATCAGCATGACCTGAATATCGCGTGAGGAACCCACCCCCCATAATATCCTGAGCATAGTGGGTGGTACTGCTTTGCCTTCTGATTGCCGTATCTCGATGTATTGATGGGTCATCTGCTGAAGCGCATGAATAAATTGCACGACAGCCTCTTCAGGAAGTCGCAATGCGTCAACTTCGGGTTGTCGCAAGCTAAACCGAAAAGCCGCCAGTCGTGGATAATGGTCAATGGCTGACTGTAGTTCACGATGGATCAACTGCACATCTGTCAGTTTTTCATTAAGTCGTTCCATGGGATATCTCTGGTCGGGGTCAAAAGAAGGGAGTGCTACGTAATTAAATCGTGAGCACGTCGATATGCCCCAGGCTTCCTGAAGCAGCTACGCTGACAGCGGATATCAGTGGCGTAGTCACGCCACTGCAGGCCTTTAGCATATTTAGCTGATCGCTGGCGGAAGCCGTGGACGACCCGTTAGCGGGCGTTCAGGCACCTCGTTACAGCCGTGAAGTAACAATCCCTCTTTCTGCTGAGTTTTAGTCAGATATTCCAGTACAAGCCGGATGTTAGTGATGCTGTCTGGATCGTTGTAGTGCACCGGGATATTGATATTGGCCCTGTAATGCTCTTTAAATTCACAGCGATGATGCCAGCCATCGCCATCGGTAATAACGCTCCAGAACTCACCCGCTTTCTCTGCCCAGGGGTAGGGAGTTTGGGTTCGATTACCATCCAGCCAGAAGACCACATGACCATGGAAGTGATGATCCTCAGTCCACTCGATGACCCAGAAGTATCCTACTACGGCTCGCAGGCTCATCATTTTGTCCATCAGCAAGTGGATATCCTTTTCCAGTTGACGGTGAGATTGTTGATAATATTTAGCTGTTCCGTTCTGATAGAACAGATCTATGCGGATAGCCCGCAGGCAGGCATACCGATTTATCATGCTGTCTGTATGCCAGTTCAGGACAGACGACAAAAACCAGTCTGGCGTCCAGGTTAGTTTAGTATTCATATGATTAACTCTTGATAGCTGGTTGATACCAGTAGGAGAGATGAAGCCAACCCCTTGAGGAGGTGCGATTGACAGGATGATCTGCAAGGAGTTACTGAGATGGTTGTAAAAAGGGAGTGACTATTAATTATATTAATTTTAACTCCCTGAGCAGAACAAGGCATGAAACTCAAGTCAGCGGATCGAGGGCAGTGCGGTAGGCAAAAGTGATGTACTCATCCACGATGCCGGTTAACGCGTAGTGCTCAGACTGCCGTTCGTTAATCCAGTGATTCACTTCTTCTTCAGTTTTAATCTTCAAATTTTCAGTCCAGTCAGCAAAACCATTCCCCAGCATCAAATCGTACCAGCACAGCCAGACAAGCTTCAGACGCAACTCTGTTCCGCTAAATTGCCTGAATAGGCTGATAAGCTCATTTGCCAGCGAGCGTTGTTTTAAACGCACGCATTCAGAAAGCAGAACCCCCTCCAGCATGGGGTGATGAGCCAGCAGGTGCTCCTGTGTACACAGACTGACACTCAGATCATCCTCCAGGGATAGTGGTGCTACCGCTGCTTTACCGTAAATGATTCGGTGCAGGCACTGCGGAACAATCGCAATAGCTGGCGCTTTCCCCGGGAACGTTAGACGGCCAACCGTCAGGGTATGATGGTGGTATATATTCTGGTGACACATGCCCGACCTGACTGTCAGCTTCGTAAAATCCGTCAGCCAGGTCTGGTAATATCTGTGGAGTTCTTCGTAACGGGATTTATTGTCTTTCATGGTGCATATTCCTTCATGACTGGAATGACAGGCAGCAGAAAACCTCCGGGGTAGCCGGATAATTATTTTCATGCTGCGGGTTTAGTTAGGGGAGAGGTTTATTTGCGGGACTGGTTAATGCGGTCCTGAAGCCAGGCTTCCACTTCACTTTTTAACCAGCGGGAACTACGACCCAGCTTAATTGGCTTCGGGAAGAGACCATCTTTAATCAGTTTATAAAACCACTTATCGGTGAGTCCGGTCAGGGTTGTGATAAATGCCATGTCGACAAACTGGTCTTCAAGCAGGGAGGGTTTGATTGTCATGGTTGAGTTCTCCGATTTAAAAGGTAAGTCGGAGTGGTTGTGAATGACTGTTACCCCTGCTCCGACATACCAACCGGTGAATCTGTAAAAAGTTAGTGAAGGTTGTTCAGCGTATGCGTGGTCTACCTCGCTTGCTTTTTACCGGTATCACGCTTTTACCCGCGATGATACCATTTTCCTTTTGCTCACATTTAGCCAGATAGCTAATGACATAACACAAATCATCGATCTCGTCCGTATCAAAATGTCGGATCACCTTGCCAATTTTGACTTCGTAAATATCTTTAGGGACGCAAAGGTGATGATATCCATCATTATCTGTTACTTTTTTCCAGATGCTGCCCATCGCTCGGGATATCGGATAATGACAGTTCTGAAACTGCCCATTCAGATAGCAAACAAAATGGACATGAAGTCCTTTTCTCTTCGTGTACTCTATCACCCAGTAATAGCCCACTATCGGAAGAGATTTTTCGAACTCTTTAATCAACATTAGGACCTCGTTATACATTGAGTGTCTGCAAGCATGACCAAAGCTTGCTGAACTCTTTTTATATGCAAAGTCGATCCTGAAAGGTAGTAGTTTTGAAAAACGTTGGAACATCGCCTCCATATGCGTATTGATATCAGTCAACAATAGACCATCCATTTCATACTTTGGGTTGGCGTTATAGGGTCTTTTCATTTTTCCTCCTTGGTATTGGTTCAAAGGAAGAGGTAGTCCTGTAATTTTTACTTGGATAAGTCGATAGGTTTATCCAGTACATGCTTATAATCTTTTACGTATACGGGATGCGATAGGTATATGTACTTCTTTTAATAATATTAATTAACCTTAATTCCATACCTTTGCCACTAACCGTTCTCGGTCGTTTCTGCCATCGCAAAAAAACCACTGACGTTCCCTGTTTCCCATCCGGTCAGCATGCCGACCACAGAGGCCGCTGGACACCCCACAACGGTAAGCGCAGGCTCAGCTCATTCCTTTCCCCTACCCGGAACAACAACGTCACAATCCCCCTTCCGATAACATAATCAGGGCGTAACCCTTACCCTGCCTGGTTTTTGACGATTGGCAACAGGATAAAAACAGCTAAAAATCATTAACTAATCAGTTGTTAATCACGATAAACAAAGATATCAATACCTATTTCTCATCAATCAATTAGCAATTAATCACTTAGTGACTATGCAGAGCACACCTTTTTATGTGTAAGATAAGGAATCTGAATACGAACACTGAGGGAAAAATGATGGCGGAAGAGAAGGCAAAAGTCAGAAGCAAGGACGGGCGGGTCTGTCGTTTTTACGCACAGCACCTAGCGAATAAGTACCCTGGTGAGTTTCCCACATACGATCCGGGCAATGCTGAGAATTGCCTGCGAAACGTGAATGCGTTCCTGGAAAAAAAATACACATTTGAGGTTTCACATAATCAAGAAGTCAATGAAATCGAAATTATGGCGGGCTACGCCATTCTGCCTGATGAGGCATTTTCATGGCTGAAAAACAACGAACAGGCAACCTTCTATCTCTGGGCAGTGATTTATCTTGACACTAACAATTATGCCCCTTTCCTTCATCCCGCTCCAAATCAAACTTTAGTAAGGAAGCCGACTTTGAATAATGGCAACACGAAGATAAACACCTATAAAGCTCTCGGACTGGGGGAGTCCCCGGCCACACATCAGGAACGACTTCGCACCCTCAGAGACTATTTCGATGGTGCTCATAGTCTGAATCAACAGGGAGGTAAAATGGCGCATCTGGAAATACTGAAACAACAGTGGTTAGATAATTGCCGCAGGCCTCAGCGCTTTACTTGGCTTAATGCCGATGATGAAGACATGTGCCGCTGGTTCTGGTCGAGAATAAAAGAAAAACAGGCTGAGACACCTGGGAAAATCCTACCTGTCACGCAGTTTTTTACCCCATCCTCCTCCCGTGACTATTATCTGTCCGCCCTCGCTGCCTGGGATTTATGGCAGGCTCCGGAAGACACTCGGGAACTGTTCAAGTCACGAATAAACCACTCATGGCATCAGCAAAAACAAAAAGAAAAATATCGGAAGGACGATAAAAAAGCCATCAACACCTACATCAGGAAAGAGGTCAAGGAGATGCTCGATAACATCGCCCAAGAATATAACCTGAGACTGAGTGACGTGCTGGAAATGCTTATTACGGAGAAATATAACGCCATGTGATTATCCCGCCCCTCGATTTAAAAAAATCTCAGACAGATATTACCTTTGTGAACCGTACCCAATACGTCATTGTATTGGGTGTTTTGTTTTTCTGTCTGAGGTCGTTTCATGAAAAAATCAGAAGGTTTTCAGGCCATCGAAAAGCCGCTGGCATCGCTCCCTTATGCCATTGGAAAACATATTCTTGACCATATTCAAAAGCTCACTCACTACGAACCGGTCATCGGCATCATGGGTAAAACAGGTGCGGGAAAATCGTCGCTCTGCAATGCGCTGTTCCAGGGGGAGGTCACGCCCGTCAGCGATGTCGACGCCTGCACACGTGAAATGCTGCGATTGCGTTTGAGCAGCAGTGACCACAGCCTGATACTTGTAGATCTACCCGGTGTAGGCGAGAGTAAGCAACGGGATAAAGAATATGAATCTCTATATCGCAATATTCTCCCTGAGCTGGATCTCATCCTGTGGGTTATAAAAGCTGATGATCGTGCTTTTTCAGTGGATGAACACTTCTACCGACGAGTGATGACGGGTTACCAACAGCGAATACTGTTTGTCGTTAACCAGGCCGACAAAATAGAGCCAAGCCATGAATGGTATGTCACCGGCAATGCGCCATCACCGCATCAGTTGGTGAATATTGAGGCAAGGTTGGAGTCCATTCGCCAGCTATTTTCACCGCATCATCCGGTGTGCGCCGTTTCCGCCAGGACAGAATGGAATTTGCCGTCAATGGTCGAAACCATGATGGGTTGCCTGCCGGACCGTGCTACCAGCCCACTGGCGATGCAACTGCAGGGGAAGTTATGCAGTGAATCGGTAAAAAAGCAGGCACGTGAGGGCTTTGGGAGTGCAGTGAGTGAGGTGTTTGGTACTGTGGAGTCGTCGTCTTTTCTGCCTGCTCCTGTTCGAACTGTTATTCGCACTGTGCGGGAAGCAGTGGTGACGCTCGCCCGTACCGTCTGGGACTGGATTTTCTTCTGACAAACCTCGCATGACGGACACTCCCTGTCCGATTGGCGCTCAATTAATAAGCGGATAATCCTCTGGTAACGCTTAAGGGCGCATCACAACTGTATTCGTTGTACTGAAAAAATACGCCTTCCTGTGTCCATACCCTGTCCTCCCCCTTCGTTACACTAATCACTTAATTTTCAGCCTATTAACAGGATGGAGAATACCTCTCATGTCCCAGACTGAGCGTCGCCATGAACGGCTGGCGGTCCGGTTGTCTCTCATTATCAGTCGTCTGGTAGCAGGCGAAACGCTGGATATGCGCCTTCTGGCAGCAGAGTTTGGCGTGTCGGTCCGTACCCTCCGCCGGGATTTTCGTGAGCGGCTGATGTATCTGGATCTGGAATATCGCGACGGTACTTGTCGCCTGCTCTCTGGCAGTCATCAACGTGAACTGGCGGTAATGACTTTTGCTCGCCAGTCGGGAGTGGAGGCTTTGTTTCCTGATATGGATAACCATATGGTTAGCTCACTGTTGAGTGGGCCTGGTGAGTCTCCATGCCTTATATGGTCAGAGTCGGTGCCATTGTCACCATCCCGGCCAGGTATCTTTACGAGGCTTGTCAGAGCTATATCAGAGCACCGTCGAGTGACGCTGCTAGCTGAGGGTTGTCGTTGCTCAGGGCTTGCGCCTTACCGCCTCGTACTCTGTAACGGGTACTGGTACCTGACAGGTGAGCATCAGCATCGCGTGGCGGTGTTTCCGTTAAACGATATCCATGCTGTTACCTTCCATCCGGCACTGTTTGTGCCGGAAATTCAGATTCGCAACGTACTCGCTGACCCGGGTTTTCTCAGGGCTCTGCCTCACTTTCGCGTTTTTCACTCACTGCTCGCCAGCACCGGCGACAGTCTTTTACCTCAAAAGGAATCATGATGATGAAATTACTGGCTACAACAGCATTTGCTCTAAGTCTCTGTACCGGCGCTGTCTTCTCGGCTGCCGCTGAAAACACCGTGGGTACAGTCAAAGCCTGGTCTTATATGCAAGCGGATGGCTGGAAATCTGACGATGGCATGGACAACAACACCCTGCATAACATGCTCTATCAGGCCACGGTGATCGATAACTATCCGTGGACAAAACAATTCCTGCTTCGCCAACGTGGCGGCGGTGCCTATTTTCTCGCCGACAAGAAAACGCATACTGTTCGCAAGCTGAATGTAAAACCTGCCAGCGGCTACTACTCGGATCTGACCTCCGTCTATCAGGGCGAGGATCAGGGGAAAGGGTGCTATTTCACCATCATCGACACTCAGTATCAGTTGGAACTGGCGAATGAACCGCACAACACTCAGGTGCTTGCCGCAATTCCAGAAAACTGCGTCAACAAAAAGCAACAGGCTGCTTTGGCTGCGAAGCGTTCTGCACCAGAGCAAAAACTGCAGCAATGGGTAACCCAACAGAGTCTGGCTGAACTGTGTCGCCGCACTGGCAATTGCTGACGCAACGGAAACAAGACTGAAAACAAGGAATGAGCACCATGAAGAAATTGTACCCGCATATGCTTGCTATTCTGGCGGTTATCGGTGCCATGAGTATCTCTGGCTGCGACAGTAAAGAAGATGCTGGAGTGAAAGCGATAGCCAGATTTAAGGACCTCACTCCACCACCATTCAGCAAGGTTGTATCGCATCAATCCGATATTGCTCAGGAGTGGGTGAAAAAGGATGCCTTTGGCACACCGCAATACACAGTGTTGAAAACCCGTCAGTCACCGGAGGACTGTAAGTCAGGTAATTATTACTACATTGCTGATATGCAGCAGAAAACGGTGCAGCCTCTGATGGCTGCCTTGTGCTTGGCAGATAATATCACCCTGACTTTCCGGATTGAGACCGACAGCTACACTGGCGAAAAATCGGTAGTGTATTCGCATGATGGCAAGGAAATGGGAAAACTCTATCTGCCGGAGAATCAGGAGAAAAATCCATGAATAAGAAGCTGAAAGGCATGACCTCAGTTACAGTCCTGACTCTGAGTTTGCTGGCACAGGCGCAGGCCAATGAACAACGCTATATCAGTATCCGCAACACGGATACGGTCTGGGTGCCAGGCAATGTTTGCGTCTACCAGTTCCGTCTGGATAACGGCGGCAGCGGCGAGGGCTTCGGCCCGCTGACCCTTTCCCTGCGTCTGAAAGACAAAAGTGGCAACACACTGGCGATGGGGAACATGGAGGTAGCCGCGTTTGGTGACAGTGATACCACGCGCTCTCAGGAAGCATCACTGGAAAACGAATGCGTGGAAAACGTCAGTTCAGTCGAAGTCATGAAGGCAACAGAAGAGCGTAACGGTTATCAGGTTGACCTGCCGCTGTCTATATTCGATCCACAATATTACCAGCCACTACCGGTATCGGTTGCCGGGAGTAAGGCATCATAACTGGCTTAGATTTTCATATGCCAGACCTCGGGTGAGCCGTCCCCGTAAGCGCCCACTGACTTTTATCACACACATCATGAACAGGCCCCGGTTTTCCGGCGAGGCCTGTTTTATTATTTATCGATAATAAATAAGGATATTTTTCATGAATACGCATTCTGCCCCGTCTACGGCAAGCTCGGTGATCGCCACTAGGGTACCAGGCGACCAGCGCTCTCGTTTCTGGCCGCAGCACTTCGGCAGCATACCGCAATGGCTCGTTCTGGAGCCCCGCGTTTTCGGCTGGCTGGACAGACTTTGTGTGAATTACCACGGTGGACTGTGGGATTTCTACATGCTCAGTAACGGCGGTGCTTTCCTGATGCCAGATACCGATAAGGAGTATGTGCTGTTCAATGCCCTCAACGGCAACGGGGCTACAGTGGGCCAGGAGGCTGCGGGTATTACCGCCTGCCTAATGGCCTACAGCTACCATGCTTGCCGGACCGAAAGCGAGGCCATGACCGATCACTTCTACCGGTTACGAGAATACGCGCTGCACCATCCTGAAAGCCGTGCCATCTTCGTCCTAATCGACTGAACTTCCGGAGGTTTATCATGCTCCCCCCCCAGATGCTCACATCCCCGCCGCACTTCACCGCCGATCAACAACAGGTTATCAGCCAGGCGTTAGCAATACTCGAAACCCAGTTGCAGCACCGGCCCTATACCTTTAGCTCACCAGAGGCGGTCAAGGCCTGGCTTCGACTCCATCTTCAATCCCAAAGTCGCGAATGCTTTATGGTGCTGTACCTGGACAATCGCCATAGGCTGAAGGCCAGTGAAACCGTCTCGGTCGGAACGTTCAATGCCACCATCGTCCATCCTCGTGAAATAGTGATCCGAGCATTACACCACCAGGCTGCCGCGGTGATACTGGCCCATAATCATCCGTCGGGAGATCCCACTCCCAGTGAGGCCGATCGTACGCTCACCGATAGGCTGATCAATGCGCTCGACATGGTTGATGTCCGCGTGCTGGATCACCTGATTGTGGGGGACGGAGATCTGATCTCACTGGCCGAACGAGGGTGGTTGCTATGTTAGTCACCACACCCATGATACTTCGTGGTCTGCAATGCAGTTCGGCCCATATCAGTGAGGACGACAATACACTGCTGTACAGGATCTCACACTGTCAGGATGAGTTCAGTGATGGTGAGTGGATCCACTTTTCGGGGACCGGATATTTGATACGCCTGGATGCCTGGAGCCATCCGGTGTTGCAACTCAAACGACTGGGGCTCTCCAAGACTTGCCGCCGTCTGGTCATCACGCTGATGAAACGCCATCAACTGACTTACCTGCATATTGATGCTCTGGGTGATGTGTTGCCTGACTTTGTCACCTTCGGCTGGTAATACAGCCCCACACTCAACGTCCTACTCTCGCTTTACTCCTCTATTTTCAAAGGAAATCCTCTGATGAATAAAAGCACATCGCCCGTGCCTGGCGTATTCCATTTTCTGCAACACAGCAACGTATCATCACACGACTGGCAAAGGATAGGCCAGGCCATCACCACCGCTTACCAGCAACTGTGTCAACGCCCTGATACGTTGGGGCTAGCCACAGCACCCGTTATCTGTGAATACACGGGTAAAAAACCATACCAACTCGACGACAGCCTGATGGGATTGGACCTGATCGGTTTTAACGGGGAAAGGGCCAGCCAACTGGCCGGTGATCCCTTTATGCTCTACCGACGTCAGACACCCCATGCCTTGATCCGCTGCGATACGCGAGGCTATCCCTACCACTGGCTGGTGATGGCTGCACTGTTGCTGGCCAATACGCAATGCCCCAACACCTGGACGATTGAATCTGACGTACCGTTAAAACAACGGCGGAAAGTCGCCCACTGGCTGAGCTATCACTGCAAGTTACCAGTTTCTCCGCTCTGTTAAGGAACCCCGTTTATGAAGACCATGAACAAACTCCCCCACACCCCGTCCAATGCCAGTCCCGCCTTTCTCGAATACCAGCAACTGCTTGCCTGGTTGCTGGCTCACTGTTACGGCCTGGAGCTCAATGACACGCCGTATCACGACGATCAGGCGATTACCCAACAGATTGAGTATGGCGTCACGGTACGCGAAACCGTCAACGAACTGGTGGAGAAATTTGACCTAGTACGTATTGACCGACCTGGATTCAGCCTTATGGCACAAGATCCGACTTTGAGCGCCGGTGACATGCTCTGCGCCCGCAGCGCACGGGGATTACGCAGCCCGGTGATTCGCCGCCTGGCTTGATTATTCCCCACTAACCCCACTTTCCCCCTACGCCAGCCTCGACCGCTGGCGTTTTACTTTTTCAAGGATATTCAGCGATGAAAGAACCCGTTCTCAATACCGATAATAACGCAGCCCCACTCACCGACGAAGACAACATACCGTCACCCGTCTGGGGCTTGCACTGTGCCATTACTCCCCGTCTGGGAGCAAGGCTGGTACAAAAAGGTAACCGCCTGCATTTTCTACCCGACCGCGCCGGCTTTGTCGGTATGTTCTCCCCTGATGCGCTTAAAACGCTGGATCGCGCCTTCCCAGTGCTGATTAAACTGTTGGAAGCCTGTCTGCGCTCGGGTGAGCTCGACCAGCGCCGCCAGCACTGCGTTACGGTGCAGCACGCTGGTTTTACCTGCGAAGCCGATACCTTGGGTAGCTTTGGCCACGTCTATCTGGCGGTCTATCAGACACCGACATAAAGCCGTAACGAACTCATCTTCCAATCTTTATACCTGCTTGCCATGACGCAGGCATTTTGTTTTTAAGGAACCCTAACAATGTCAACAGCATTGAATACCGTGATTGAACCCGATGTGTTAACCGACCACACAGAGATTATCTGCTCCACCAGTATTGAACGTATCGTCACCGGACGTAACGCCGCGCTGACGCAAATTGAAGCCCTTGTTCACCAGCTTGAGGATATCTCAACCATCACCAACAGCATTGGCGGTGGAGTAGCAAGGGACTGGGCAATGAAACAAGACTTCCGCTGCGGTTGCTGGCTGATGGAAAAAGCCGAAACGGCCATGCCCGTGATCACCCGTAATCTCGACCGTAGTATATGGCGAGTTCTGATGAAACGCTCCGGAATGCTTGCGATCATGGATGCGCAGGCGCGTGATCAATGGTACAGAAACCTGGAGGGCGACAATATTCCGGCTATTAGCGACGAGAGTATCTACAGCACATTCAATCAGTTGCACCGGGACAAGGGAGAGGTATTTGAGCGGGGAGTGATCAACGTGTTCAAGTCGCTCTCCTGGGACTACAAGTCGAATCACCCGTGTAAATTTGGCAAGAAAGTGATCGTCAACAGTTTGGTGAGTCACAACCAATGGGGATTTACGCTGAACCACAGTTATCGGCGGGATCAGTTGGCCGATCTGGAGAGGATGTTACATTTACTGGATGGCAAAGCGATCCCTGATAATCGTCAGGACGTCACCGCTCGGCTGTATGAACATATCCGCGCTACACCGCAGAAAGCTGAGGTTTATGAAGATGAGTATTTTACAATCAGATACTTCATGAAGGGCACAGCACACCTTACGTTCGGAAAGCCTGCGTTGATAGACAAGATGAACGATATCATCGCCAAACATTACCCAGGCGTACTGCCAGAACGGCTATAACCCTGCCAGCACAGTAGTAAGCAGAGTTGAGACAATAGGCAACGGTTTCCTAACCTCAACATTGTCTGTTGCTCTCTTATTAACTATGATTACATTTTAATCACAAAGAGAAACTTATGGGACAATCACCAACACGCGTTATCACTGCCCATGTTCCTGCTGAAATGGTAGAGAAGTTCGACGAACTGGCTGCAAATTATGATCGTTCCCGTGGCTGGATAGTCAAACAAGTCTTGGCTGCGAACATTGAGCAGGAAGAGAACCATCATCAAATGATCTTGCGGGGGCTGGCTGATGTGGATGAGAGCAGAGTGGTGGAACAAACAGATGTATTGAAATGGATAAATAGTCTGAACATTGACACGCCACTTCCTGTACCACAGTCAGGGCAAAAGTAATGCAGGTGGTTTGGTCAGATCATGCGTTGCAAGATTTAGAGCTGTTGCGCTTCTTGATTGCCAACGTAAATCCAGAAGCATCTGCGCAGGTGCTTCAATCGTTGGTGCTTGCCCCGTAAACCTGCTGACGCATTCACGTATGAGACCCGCACTGGCAAGATATGAACCACGGGAAGTACGTCGCTTGAACATCGGTAACTATGAAATTCACTACGAACTCAGAGTTAACGCGCTCTACATCTTACGTGTTTGGCATACGCGAGAAAATCGGTAAGATAGCACTCTGCATTAGACTCGCTACCAAACAGGTAAAGAAATAAAGAATCGAACACGATGCCTACGCGGTTTTTTTCACTTCACTTGACGTCTTCTATCACAGCAAAACCCCGATGTGGTTCCCAAAAAACACTCACAGGGACTGCGGGTACAATTGAGGGTACATAAATAATCAAATCAAAAAATAAATTTAAATATTAATAAGTTACATTGAAATATCGATTCCGAGTCCGGGCACCATGATTTAGAAGAACCCGCCTATGGCGGGTTTTTTGCTTTCTGACAGAGGTTACAGCGTTTCTATCACTCGGCGCAAAAGACGCACTCGGGGTTCGATGCTGGACAACTCCAGATATTCTGCCGAGCTATGGAAGCCAGCGCCAATTGGACCAAAACCATCCAGTGAGGGGATACCAAGCGCGGCGGTATGGTTGGCATCAGAACCACCACCGACGGCCTGCCAGCGAACGTCAATATTCTCCAACCTCCCCGCAGACTCCACCTTCGCCATCAGTTGTTCGGTTTTTTCTGAGGGTGACATGGCGGGCACATGAGCCTGTAATGTCACATTGAGGCGAACATCGGCAGTAAAGCAGTGAGGCGTCGTGGTTCGCATTAGCCGGTCAACACGCTCAAATTCGTCGTTCTGCCAGAAGCGGACATCAATTATCGCTTGCGCGTAGTCCGCAACTACATTGGCCGCAGAACCTCCACTCACCACTCCAACGTTCAGGGTCGTCCCCAGTTGCGCATTGGCTAACTGGTTAAGATGAAGTATCCAGTGGGCCATTTCATTGATTGCGGAACGCCCATTCTCAGGATCGTTACCAGCGTGGGTGGCGACACCGTGAAATTCCAGCTCGTAGCGAGCCATTCCCTTGCGGGCCTTGACCAGTGAGCCATCCGCACGGGCGGCCTCGCACACCAACACGCAGCGGCTGCGTTTCGCCAGTGCGCCAATCCATTCATGTGAATAAACCGAACCCGTCTCCTCATCAGGGTTCATGGCAATCGCGATAGAGAGACGCTCTTTCGCCTCTGCAGACAGTTCCCTCATTGCCCAAAGAATATTAAGGAGCCCGCTCTTCATATCCGCCACACCGGGGCCATAGGCGCGATCCTCCTTAATGCTCATAGGGCGCATCGCTACGGTACCTACTGGGAAAACCGTATCCAGGTGACCTACCAGTAGCACATCAAAGTGTGGACTATTGGGTTTGTTGGCAGCAAAAACGCCGGGCCCCACTTTATCGCCAAGATCGACAATTTCGCTGTGCCAGCCGAGCTGCTGATATTTCTCATGCATATTGGCAGCAACGGTGGCAACTCCTTCCAACGTATTGGTACCGCAGTCCACATTAACCAAGGAGGCCAATTCTGCCAGATAGTCGTCTAATTGCATGGTGTTTCCCCTGTTCTTTTGTGCAGGCTGTGCGTGCACTGAAATTAAATCGCAGGAGAGTACGATCTCGCACTCGCCCTTCAGGTCGCACTGCTACTAGATAAAAATGTGCATCAGCAGCATGGCTCCGAATGCATTCAGTACCGAGATGGCTATCATCAACGGGATCAGTTTGGCGTTGGTGCCAATGACCCCAAGGATACGTCCGGCATACTGGATCTGGGACCCCATCAGATAGATGGCCGGTGCCAGGATAGCCAGATGTTCTCCCGTCAGGATCCCGCTATCGAACAGGCTAACGGCTACGCCGATCCCACCGCCCATTGACATCCAGCCGCCAATCAGGACCGCTGCCGCCTCGCCCGGCAAGCCGAACAGCTGCATCAGGGGAGCAAAAATGAAAGCCAGTCCGTCCAGTGCGCCAGTGATGGTGAGCGCCTTGATCACCACAAAGGCCATCAGAACATTGGGCAACGTACTGGTTGTGGCAATGGCCCAACCTTTACGTGCCCCGGCAACAAAAACATCGGTGATCATGGGTTTGGATTCAGTCGTCATGCTCATGGTGATCTCCCTATGCCTTGTGGATTTCAGAAGATGCGTTATCTTGACGACGCATTTTCAGCAACAAACGTAAAATATTCGCGCCAACGATTTTCATAAAAAACATCACGAGGATGCAAAGGCCGATTGAGGCGGGAACAGCCAGGGTGCCGTCAGCGGCAACCAAAGTGAACAGAATGGCACCAGAGGAGAAAAAATTGGTGATCATGGCACCTGCAGAGAACTGAAACATGGTGAAAACGTCTTTTTCATTCTCTGTAATCTGTGCCTCATCAGCCAGTTTGCGCGTTAGTGAGGCGCCAACATCCGTGCTCTGCAGGCTGCCAATCAGTGCCAAACCGGTATTACCACGCAGCCCCAGCAACGGGCGCAACAGTGGGGTTAACAGTTTACGTGCTGCATTCAGCGCACCGTAGTGCTCCAGTACATTGATCATGCCAAGGGCAAACATGACAGCAGGTATCAAGCCGAAGGCGAAGAGAAAACCGTCCATGGCACCGTTACCGCCGGTACCACGAAAGGTACTGTTGGAGACGTTTAATGCCTCGTTGCTTTGAGTCACACCACTGACGACCCGTCCGAAAGACCCGTTCAATGTCGTGAAATCAAACACGCCATACCATTCTTTACCGCCGAGAAGCCCGGAAAAGAATACCATGGCAAAAAGTAGCGCCACGTAGGCTCCCCAGCGAACGGGAGCCGTTTCTGTTGCAGATGAGGTGATATTTTGTTGCTGTCCGCTCATGCTATTTCCTTATCAGAGTGTCACAGAATAACCCAGTGCTAGTTATAACAGCATCGGCTTATGAATGGTCTACTGTGCGTATTTTTTGTACATGAGTATCCTGATGGCGATCAATAAATCCGGTGCAAAGATAAATTTAACTTATAAAGCATGACGTTGTTGGCATTTTATTCTGTTCAAAATAACGATTTATTAATGAAGTTATGACAAAATATGTTCATGTATTACCAAGTGTGTTCACACCATAGTCTGATTTAGTATGCTCATAACATTGCCAACTGATGCATTATTCTGCCCAACAGGGTTGTGCTTTTTTGTCACTTGAATTTTAATATTTAATTAAATTAGCAGAATTATATTTACTTTGAGACACACGCCTCAAATTAGGTTGCCACTACGTGACAGAGCGTTTTCACTGCTAATCTAGGTACCGTCGTGTATATCCATAGACCCTGCCTTGATAAAAACAGGCGGCATGATTGTCTATGGATACAGAGCATTCTATTTAATTTCCTTTAGCTCATCGCCCAATCAGAGCTTTGCACCTTTTTCTACATAGCTCATATCACCCAGTTTACCCACGGTAAACTCACCGTTTTTATAAGTAATCTGCGTAACACTAGCATTAGAGAGTGGCGCAACAATGGGTGTAGAGCTCATATCCGCTACCATTGCCAGAATAGCGGCTCCATGTGAAACCAGGAGTATGTTACCGCCCCCTTGAGCTGCCGTTTCTTCAGCGATAGCTTTTAGCTCTGATTGCATACGTGCTTTGACGGTGGCAAACGTTTCAGCTTCACCGCTGGTATCGACCAGAGCAACACCGCCGAACATCTTGTCAAATGGCAACTTTCCATTGGCAAAATCACCGAATAGCACTTTTTCCGACTCATAGCCAAGCTTGGTGGCGATGGCTCCCCACATATTGGCATCGAGATCGCCTTCGTAAATACCAAAGCAGAACTCACGCAGTTTCTCACTTTCGACGATGTCCAACGGCTGCCCTTTTGCGGCTAAAATAATACGTGCAGTTTGACGAGCTCGCCCCAGATCGCTGGCATACACCTTTTTGAATTCAACCTCTTTCAGCCCCTTGCCAAGTTGTTCAGCAACCGTCACGCCTGCGGTAGTCAATGGGGTATCTGCCCACCCCTGAACCCGATGTACGGTATTAAACATGGTTTTCCCATGGCGGGTGACATAAATGGTGACTGTATTATCACCTGCTGTTTCAGCGTAAGCCAACAGCGGACTAAAAATAAGTGAAGACAATAGAGCAAGTAATAGTGAAAACCGTTTCATGGTTATTTCCTCAATGGTGTTGGTTTGTATCATTGTTAGCCTTCCGTAGATGTCCCCTATCTCCATCCATAACTCTTTCGTTAGTTATTCATATTTCATCATTGCCTTCTTTATCCGTTACCGGAATGCCCTCTGCTACCTGCTTGTTGTATCAACTGATTTTCAGGCAAAAAAAAACCTAAACCTCTGGTGGCGTGCTAGCTAATAGCCAACACCACCAGAGGTTTAGGTTTTGCCTGTTAAACAGTAACAATCCTAATTTACAGTCCAATACGCTATCAGTTTGATAAATGAATGCAAGAAATCAAATCGTTAAAAGTAGAAACTGTGATCAAATTAACGTTAAGCTGATTTTTAGCTGTTTAACACTGCGAGATAAGTCTCAACTCTATTTTCAATGTTATGGCCTGATCAACAGGCTGTACGAACTCCCACTCGGCAAAAGAGGATCAGATGAAAAACCAGCAAGTAAGCTTAAAAACCATCCCAGAGCCGCAAAAGGACTGTTCTGGCGTACCCGTTGCACTAACGGATGAAACCATCCAACAAAGAAAAGCCAACATCCTCAGCAGGATGAAGCAGCGTGGGCTTGATCAACTGGTGATTTACTGTGATGTCGAGCACGGTGGCAATTTTGAATATCTGGTCGGCTTTTTCACCCGTTTTGAAGAGGCCTTATTGATTATCAACGCCGATGGCGAAATGACGCTGGTGCTGGGAAACGAAAATCTCAATAAGGTCAGCAAAGCGCGAATTCAGGCCAAGGCGGTGCATCTTTCTCAATTTTCACTGCCGAATCAACCCGGTAGAAGCGATAAGTCGATTAAGGAACTGCTGGTTGAAGCCGGCATTCGGGAAAATGCCCGCACCGGCCTGGTTGGCTGGAAGATGTTTACCAGCGGGCCAGAGATCGACAAGAAAATCTATGATCTCCCCTCATTTATTGTCGATACCCTCCGCAACATTGTCGGTGATGAAGCCTGTTTATCCAATGAGACCGACTTGTTTATCGGCGAGCACGGGGTAAGAACGGTCAATAATGCCAACGAGGTGGCCCACTACGAATATGGGGCCGCATTAGCCTCCGATTGCATGCTGGATGCGATGAATAAGCTGGCCCCAGGCGTCACAGAACAGCAGTTAGGGGATTGCCTGGTGCGCTTTGGCCAGCGCCCGAGTATCGTGACCATTGCTGCCAGCGGCCCACGCTTTATCAAAGGTAACCTGTTCCCAACCGACAACACCGTGAAGTACGGTGATACGATTTCGCTAACCGTAGGCTACCGCGGCGGGGCCTCCAGCCGGGCGGGTTATGCGGTCAATGCCAATGGTGAGTTATCAACAGAGGCGAAAAACTATCTGGATGCGGTCGCCAAGCCCTACTTCTCTGCCTATGCCCACTGGCTCGAAGTGATTAGCGTTGGCATGCGTGGCGGCGAGCTGTTCGATCACGTGGAAGCAGTCTTACCGCGCTCAAAGTACGGTTGGTCGCTGTGCCCAGGGCACCTGACCGCTGAAGAAGAGTGGATGTCTTCGCCCATTTATCAAGGCTCACAGCAAAAGCTGTTGAGCGGCATGATCCTGCAGATTGATATTATCCCTTCAGTGCCCAACTTTGGTGGCGTTTCTGCCGAAAGCACCGTGCTACTGGCGGATGAACAGCTGAAATTGGAGCTCCAACGCCAGTATCCGCAGCTATGGCAGCGGATGCAGCAGCGTAGAAAATACCTGGTCGAAACGTTGGGGATAACGCTGTCAGCAGATATCTTGCCGATGTGCAGCACGGTTGCCTATTTGCGCCCTTATTTGCTGGACAAAGACAACGCCTTTGTCTGCCAGAGCTGAGCGTGCAGCCCGTATGGCTTTGGTAAAGAACGGCAACGACCCAATCAGGCCAACAAAGTGTCAAAGGCTAACGAAAACAGTGCGGTTTCATAGGATGTTGAGGCGCTGGATAAGACGTATTCCTCCCCAATGTCCTGTGAGTACAAGTACCAACGTTTTTCAGCCACGTAGACGGTTAAGCCATTGGCAAAAGGGTGAGGTAAGGTAAACGTGGTCGGAGATAAAGAAAAACCCCGGCCATCCGCTTTTATGATGGCCTCTTTCAACGACCACAGACGAAAGAAATCAACGTTTTCTCCCTGAGCGAGTTGTGTAAACTCCTCAGGAGTGAGCACATCCTGGTAGTCATGTATGTCAATCGGGACTCTCTTTTCCACATCAACGCCAATCTCCCCCTGCGTGGTATAGGCACATACGGCCCAGGACCCCGCATGGGAAAGATTAAATCCCCCTTTCATCCCCATCACAGCAGGTTTGCCATAGCGGTTATAGTGCAGTTTAGGAAAATGACTTCCCTGATACCCTTCATGTTTTTTTAATGCATAACGTAGCAGCATTCTCCCTAATAATGACCGCCGTTTGTCGTCATCAAATCTAAACCGATCGAATAGGATCCGTTGGTCTTTATCAAGATAATCCCGCTGCGAATAAAGCAGTTCGCTGCTTAGCTCGTCAATACGAGAGCAGTAGATATAATTGGTCATGTTGTTTAGCCCTTCACCGATAGCATGCTGGGCAGGTAATAAAACCCCTGCCCAGCGCCAAGAAAGCAATTAGCGGATGTGGCTAATCAACTCATCCTCCTTTTCCAGCAAGGTAAAGTGACAGGCTGCTATTTCAAACAGCTGTAGCTGGGCGATGTTTTCAACACCAGTATCAACGTTGTTAAACCGGTATTGTTGATACCCCTCATTATCTATCTCCTCTGTCGCCTTAAACAACACGATCTGCGTATGTTTTAATACGGCAGAGAGTGGCTGTATATTCAACAATTTATCACTGACGACAACCGATTCGACATTATGTCTTAAATAATGTGGGATTTGTAACCGCGCCATCATAGAGTCCAGGTTAAAGGATGACTCATTGCGCAGATAATGATCTTCACTTAACAACCAGGTATCCAGCAGATAGACAGTGATCGCCTTAACCCCACGCGCTTCTAAATAGGCCGCGATCTCCAGTGCAATCTTCCCGCCCAACGACCAGCCTAATAAAGTGACCGGTTGGCTGACATCAAGAATGCGATCGATATGCTCCAGATAATAACGTGCCAATTCATCAAGCCGCTCGATCTTCTGCTCATGATAGAAGTTGTATGAGTCAACCCCATAACAGCAGTAGCGCTCACTCAACCTATTGGCCAAGGATTGATAGACAGAACAGTTCCCCATCCCAGGGTGAACCATAAACATCTGCGGCTTTTGCGTTACCGTATTAAATGGCACGATCACCTCAAAGGACTTCCCTTGAGCCTGTGTAATTACTTGCGATAACTCGCCTAAGGTGCGTGCATTGATAATATCAAGCAGACGAATTTTCACCCTCAGCACCTGATTAATCCGGTTGTTCAGCCTCATCGCCAGGATGCTGTTGCCGCCCAGTGCAAAGAAGTTATCCTCCATGCTGATTGCCTCAAATGACACTTGCAACGTATCAGCAAGCAACTCGCACAATGTTTTTTCAACCTTGTTTTCCGGCGCCACGTAGGACACGGAATGGGTTATTTGCGGTTCAGGTAACAACCTTCTGTTCAATTTACCGTTTGAGGTCACCGGCAGCGCCGTCAAATGAACGAATACGCTAGGCACCATATAATCTGGCAGGGTTTCCCGCAGATGAGCGCATAGCTTTTCGGTGGAAATTTCCTGCACGGCAACATAATAGGCCACCAGATATTTATCGTTGCTACCACGCTCACTGGCGATCACCACCGCATGATTAACGTCCGGATAACTGGCCAGGCGCGTCTCGATTTCGCCCAGCTCAATACGGTAACCGCGCACTTTAACCTGGAAATCATTGCGGCCCAGATATTGGATATTGCCATCGGCTAAATAGCGAACCACGTCGCCAGTTTTATACATCCGGCCATTGTAACCCCGTAGCTTTTCCTCATTGCTCTGGAATGGATTGCTCAGGAAAGCTTTGTCCGTCAATAGCTTATTATTCATGTAACCTCTAGCGACACCGACGCCACCAATGAATAACTCGCCAATTGCCCCCGGTGGAATGGGTTGCAGTTGTGCATTCAGCACATAGGCGGAAGTATTGTCTATCGGCTTACCGATTAACACATCCTTGATGGAGCGTGCGTTACAGTCGTAGAACAGCACATCCACCGTCGCTTCCGTTGGACCATAGAGATTGTGGATCTGGCAATGCGGCAGTAAACGCTGGCATTTTCTGACTTCCCCCACGTTTAACGCCTCTCCGCTGCAAAACAGGTAGTTAAGGCTGCCCAGTTTTGCCTGCAACGCGTTCTGCCCCTCCAGGGTTTCAAGGAATGCCGATAGCATTGAAGGGACGAAATGGAGCGTCGTTACCTGCTGCTGTTCAATCAGTTCTGCCAGATAAACATTATCTTTGTAGGCCTCCTGCGAGGCAAAAACGGTACAGGCCCCGTACCAGTTAGCCCAGAACAACTCCCACACTGAAACATCGAAGGTGTAGTTGGTCTTTTGCAAGATACGATCCTGCGCCGTGATCGGATATTGTTTGTGCATCCAGACAATACGGTTGATCACACTGTGATGCTCTAGCATGACGCCTTTAGGATTGCCCGTGGTGCCGCTGGTATAGATGATGTAAGCCAAATCGCTAGACCGCACCGATGAAGGCTGGTTTTCACCTGGGTAGCGGGCAATATCAGCTGACGTTGCCCGATCGGCGACATCAATAACGGTTCTGCCGGTTGCTGCTAGTGCAGCGGCTTTCTCATCGCCAGGGTTTGCCGTCAAGATGATATCGATACCGGCGTTTTCCAGCATGTAGCTCACCCGGTCATCCGGTGCCAGCGGATCCAGTGGTACGTAAGCGCCCCCCGCCTTGAGAATGGCCAGTATCGCGACCTGCATATGCTCAGAGCGGTTTAGACACAGCGCCACCAGATCGCCAGTGCGGACAGCAAAGCGTTCTCTCAAGTAAACCGACAAGCGGTTAGCCCGTTCATTTAACTGCCGATAGGTCAGGCTCACGCCCTCAAACACCAGTGCGATATTCTCTGGGGTCCTCGCTACCTGCGCCTCGAACATTTCGTGGATCGTCATCTCCCGTGGGTAGTCGCATTCGGTGCGGTTCCCCTGGTAGATGATTTGCTCATATTGCGCCGTATCCAGGTACTGAAGCTCCGCAAGGGAACGCCCCTGACTGCACAGCGTTCCCAGTTGGCGCAGGATATGCCGATAGGTCGCAATGTAGTTCTGCATCGTTTGCCCGTCGAACAGGGCCGTCGCATAGTTGAAGACGCCACCTATCGCCTCTTCACTGTCGTCCATCATCACGGTCAAATCGAACTTCGCTGCCCGATACGCCCCTTCTTGCGCATCATACTGCTCAAACAGGCTTTCTCCTTCGGTGCGTCCCGCTGCGCCAAACGATTGGAGACTGAACATCACCTGGAAGATCGGGTGCCTTGAACTGTCCTTTTCCGTTTTCAGCACTTCCACCAGTTTTTCAAAAGGCAGGTCCTGATGGGTATGCGCTTCACTGACCTGCTGCCCCGTTTCGCCAATAAATTCTCTGACCGTTTGGCTGACGTCTATCTGCCGTCTCAGGACCAGCGTATTGACGAACAGCCCCATGGTGTCTTCCACCCCTGGGTAATGCCTGCCCGCTATCGGCGTACCCAGCACGATATCCTGCTGGTTACTGTAAACCCCCAGCAGCAGGTAATAGCCGCTCAGCAAGACCGTGTACAGGCTGACGTTCAACGAGGCGGCCAACGCCCGCAGTTCGGCACTGGTCGCCGCATCCAGCTGGAAGGTGATATCGTCGCCGCGGTAATCCAACTGCAGTGGACGCACATGGTCCGTCGGCAGGTTGAGCGGTTCATGGTCCGCCAGTTGCCCATGCCAGTAGGCCAGTTGCCTGTCCAGCGTGGCTCCTTGCAGGTGTTGGCGCTGCCACAACGCAAATTCCCGGTACTGCACCGGCGGTGCCGGGAGTTCATTGCTGGCCTCTCCGGTGAACACGCGGTAATAGTGCAGTAACTCTTTTAACAGCAGATCTACCGACCAGCCGTCAAACGCGATGTGGTGAATAACGATGCTGAAGTAGTGGGCTCCCGCCAGCGTATAACTGCTGGCCGCAATCGGGCACTCCTGCGCCAGGTCAAACACCCGGTGTTGATGCTCGTGCAGGTGTGCATGCAGCGCTTGCACGCTGTCGCATGTTTCGTGCGGTATGCTCAGTGAGAATGTCTCGGCTGGCAGGATTTGTTGATACCCCTGCCCGTCGTCGTCACACAGGATCAGGGTGCGCAGCACTTCGTGACGCTCAACCACCTTCATCAGGGCCTGGGCCACTTTCTGCGGATCGGTTCCGGCCTGCAGCTTGAGCGTCAGCGGGATGTTGTAGGCGTTGCTGCCTTCTTCATAACGGTCGATAAACCACAGGCGCTCCTGGGCAAACGACAGCCGCTGCTCCTCAGGCCGGGCGATCGACGGTGCCTGGATGACCTGGCAGCCCTGCGCGGTATTATCAATGAATGCCGCCAGCGCCCGGATGGATCTCAGGCGGAACAGGTCAGAGACATGCACGCTTTTTTCTAACGCGCGGGTCAAACGGCCCACCAGCTTGATCGCCAGAATGCTGTTGCCCCCCAGGCGATAGAAGTCGTCCAGCACGCTGAGGCTGTCCTGCGGGATGGCGAGCAGCTCGGCGAAGACCTCGGCCAGTTGCTGCTCGGTCGCCGTCTCTGGTGCCACCCGGTCTGCCTGCGCCTCAAACGTGGGGACCGGCAAGGCCGCGCGATCGACCTTGCCGTTGACGGTCATCGGTAGCGATAGCAGGTGAACAAAGGCCGACGGCACCATGTAGTCCGGCAGAACCTGTTGCAGATGGTCGCACAATGTCTCCCGTTCCAAGGGCTCCTGCGCGACGTAGTACGCCGTCAGATGGGTATGCCCCGCCGGGTTAGTGCTCGCCAGGACCAGCGCCTGCTGGATGGCAGGATGGTCGATCAGCCGGGCTTCGATCTCCCCCGGTTCAATACGGAAGCCACGGATTTTAACCTGGAAGTCATTGCGGCCCAGGTATTCGATGTTCCCGTCCGGCAGGTAACGACCCCGGTCCCCGGTTTTATAAAGGCGGGCGTTTTCACCACGGCTACGTTCGGCATCACTGCGGAACGGATTGGCAATAAACGCGTCCGCTGTCGCCTGCGGATTATTCAGATAGCCGCGCCCAACGCCAGCGCCACCGATATACAGCTCGCCAATCGCACCTTGTGGGACGGGGCGCAGGTGGCGATCCAGCAGATAAACGCAAACGTTGTTGATCGCCTTGCCGATATTGGTATTGGCATCGCCAGGTTGATAGAGCCGCGCCGTCGCCCAAACGGTGGTTTCGCTAGGCCCGTAACCGTTGATCAAACGGACTCCGGCCTCACAGTAGCGGTCAATCATCGCCCCGTCGATACACTCCCCGCCAACGACCAGCGTGGACAGTTCCAGCAGTTCATTTTGCGCCAGTAACGCCGGAGGAATAAAGGCGAACTCGATGGCGTGATCCCTGATATAGGCAGAAAGCGCGATAAAGTCGAGACGTTGCTGTTCTGGCAGAATATGCAGGCAATGGCCATTCAACAAGGCACAGAAGACATCCAGCGCATGGGCATCGAAAACATATTCCGAATACCACAGCGTGTTTAGCCTGGCAGCCTGCTCATAGCCCGTAGGCATACCTAGCAGGTCCGACTGCCCTTGCGCCAGGTTGATTAACGAGTGATGCTCAATCATCACCCCTTTTGGCCGGCCAGTGGTTCCGCTGGTATAGATGATATACGCCAAATCGTCTGGCTGCGTACGTGACGGTACATTGCTGTCGTCGAACTGCGCCAGCCTGTTGGCCAGTTGCGGGTTATCTATATCCAGCAGAGGGAAACCACAGCCAGCGATGCGTGAGCCATGATGCTGCTGCGTCAGGATCAGCACCGGTTTAACGTCGTCAACCAGCAGGCTCAAGCGCTCCAACGGTGCCTGAGGGCTAATCGGAACATAGGCCGCCCCGGCCTTGAGCACGGCCAGCATGGCAATGACCATATGGGTCGACTTATCAAAATAGAGGGCAATCGCGCTGTCAGGCTGTATCGCAAAGTTCGCCTGCAGATAAGCCGCCAACTGGTTCACCCGCTGATTTAACTCGCAATACGTCAACCGCGTATCCTGATATACCAATGCCAAAGCATCCGGCGTTCTGGCGGCCTGCTCTTCAAACATCTGACCGACCAGTTTATTTCGCTCCACGGCAACCTGTACCCGCGGCTGGTTTGCTACCAGCTGCGTATAGTTGTCCTGCGTCAGCAACGATAACGCCTGGGGAACAATGGCCGGGTCCGCGATCAACTGCTGTACGGTGAGTCGTATTCCTTGCAGCACGCCTTCAATCGCCGAACGGCTGAACAACTCGCCCGCATAGTTGATCTTGAACTCAATGCGCCCATCCTGTTCATACACCATGATGCCCAGCGGGTAATCCAGTTTTTCATCACTGTCCTCAAACTCGAGTTTGAACAGGCTCTCGCCGTTATCGGCTGGCACCGGATAGTTTTCAAACACGAAGAGCGAGTTGAACAGCCGTACCCCCGCCTTTTGCAGTGTGATCAGGCTGATATTGCTGTAGCTATTGATGTCATTTATATGGGCCTGCAGGCGTTTGACATTCTCGATGATCGCCTCATCGGTATGCGCCAGAACTACAGGCAACGTATTGATATATAAACCAACAGAGCGTTCAATCTCCTCCACCGGCAGGTTACGGCCAGACACCGTCATGCCCACAATCGTCACGTCCGCATGGCTATAAAGACTGAGCTGCTGGTGCCAGCAATACTGCATCAGCGCATTCAGCGTCACGCCATGCTGCCGCGAGAGCGCCTTCAGCCCGTGGTAAAGCTCACCAGCCAATGCGGTCGATACCGTCTGGGGATCTTGCAGGTGTTTATATTCACTTAAATTGACGTGTTTCATCTCCGGCTTTAGCAGACCGGTGAGATTCTCTTGCACCTCTAAGCCACCCAGATAGTTTTGCCAGAACTGCTCGGTTTCCTGGCTAACCGTCTGTAGCAATGCCTGAGCCTCCAGATAGCTTTGATCTTCGGCTTGCTCCGGCGCGCTTCCCTGTTGCAGAGCCAGATAATTTTGGTGCACGTCATTGAGCAAGATCGGCAGACTCCAGCCGTCCAGAATCGCGTGGTGGTTATTAAACAGACAAATGTAGTGATCGGCCGCGCACTTAACGAGATAGAGACGGAATAGCCCTTTAGCAGACAAATCGAAATGGGTCTGCTGATCCTGCTTGATGAGTTCAGCCACGGTGCTTGCTTGCGCACGTTCGTCCTGCTCACTGATATCGATAAACTGCCAACCAAAGGTGCCTTGCTTATCGACGATCTGCACAAACTCTTCCTGCCAGGAGAATCTTAGCCGCAGCGCCGGATATTTCGCCTGACTGCATTGCCACGCCCGTTTTAACAGCTCGACATCCAACGCATTGCGATAGTGCCAGACCATTTGCGTACGATAGGCGTTGTCGATATCGCCTTGCAGGACGTAATGATAAATAAATCCTTGTTGCAGGCTGTTAGCCGGATAAATCGCCGCCACCTCTTCATCCTGCTGCAGGCGCGCCAACAATTCACCGGAGACCACACCCTTAACATCAGACTCGGTGAGATAAGAGCGAGATGACCGCTTAAGCTCGTCGATCAACTGGATTAACCGTTGTTGATAAGTCGTGGCAAACAGTTCGAGCTGTTCCGGGCTGAGATCACCCTCGACCAGGAACTGTAATTGGCCATTGAGCACACCGCCGTTCAGCGCTAAGAAGTCCGTTGTGCGGTTATTCGCTGATAATGCCAGCCCCGTAGATTCCTGAACAAATGCCCACTCGCCATCCCGTTCATCACCATCGAACTGGCCAAGGTAGTTGAAGGTCACTGCAGGCAATGCCTGCGCATCATAGCCAACCAGCACGCCATAGCCTAAGCCATGGTGAGGAGGAGTTCGCAGCCTGTCTTTTATCAGCGGTAAATTGCGTACAAGGTCCCGATGCTCAACGCGCAGATTGACCGGATACATGCAGGTAAACCAACCGACGGTATTGTTGATATCCACATCGTCAAACATCGCCTCTCTGCCATGTCCTTCCAGCAGGACATACTGGTTGTCACCACCAACCACCTGCGACAACGCATCCGTCAGTACGGTCAGCAGAATATCGTTCATCTCGGTGTGATAAACATGATGAAGGTCTCGCAGCAGACAACCGGTGTGCTCTTGCGACAGGCTTATCATCGTACGATTGAGCGTCCCCACGCGATGAGAGTCCAAACGCTGGTGCCAGCCGTCCAACTCCGTGGTCAGGTTATCCCAGTAATGCTTCTCATCCCTATGGTTGTTCACGACAACGGCTGGGTAGTTTTGCAGTGAGTTGACCCATTGGCGGTAACTGGTGCCTTTCTGGCCCAGGATAGTTTGCGCATCAACCGTCACATCCAGGTTATCGCCTTGTGCAGCAAAGAACTGGTAAAGCGTGCGTAAGTCTTGGTTGATAATCCGCCAGCTGACCGCATCAATATTGAGATGGTGTACCGCCACATGGATACGCGCAGTCTCATCAGCGTAGCCTGCAATATAACCGATATGGAACAGTGGCCCTTCTGCCAGGCAAAAACGGTTCTGCCAGGCCGTCAACTGCGCATCGAGCTGATCGGCTGTGAAATCCTGTTGATTGATCGCATCAAATGGCAGCGTCTCTATCGCTTGACGATAGTGACCGACAGCGGCATCTTTCGGGTAAACGGCCCGCAAAATATCATGGTATTCAACCAGTTTAGCCACGCTCAAACGCAGTAACTCAACGTTTAACGTTGGCACTTTAACCATAAATGCCTGGTTCCAATGCCCAGCATCAGGCAACTTCCCTGACTCTACGGCCTGGAAGAACCAGCGCTGGATCGGCGCCAAGGGGAGCTCATCCGCCAGCATACCCGCCTCTGACTGGATAACCGGCAAACTGTCACCCTGACGTTGCAGCAGGTAAGTGCTCAATGCCTTGGGCGTTCTGTGGGCAAAGATGTCTTTCACCGTGAGATGGTGGCCAGATAACTTTTTGAGTTTGTTCGCCAGTTGGATACTGCTGATACTGTCCCCGCCTAAACGGAAGAAATCATCGGTGACCCCCACCGCATAATCCTTCAGCTGTAATACCTCCGCAAATACGCGGCAGATCAGCATTTCACTCTCGTTGGCTGGGGCCACGTAGTTCACCTCATCCGTTAATATCGGCAGAGGTAAGGCTTTGCGATCCAACTTATTGTTCATGTTCATGGGCAATGCCGTTAGATGAACAAACGCTGTGGGGATCATGTAGGCAGGTAAACGCTGTTGCAGATGCTCAGACAGCACATCTGCTGGCAATGCGTCTGGCGCAACATAATAGGCCACCAGGTACTTTTGCCCCGAGTCATGCTCCAGCGCCAGGACCACAACCTGTTCAATCTGTGGATATTGGGTCAGACAGCTTTCGATTTCGGCCAATTCGATCCTGAAGCCACGGATCTTCACCTGTGCATCATTACGCCCAATATAGTCAATCTTACCGTCGTTCAGGTAACGGACTAAATCCCCCGTTTTATACAGCCGATCGTGACGTCCTCGCGCTTTATCTTCTTCGCTTTGCAATGGATTGACGATAAACGCCTGATGAGTCGCCTCTGGGTTATTTAAATAGCCACGGCCTACGCAGTCTCCACTGATATAGAGCTCGCCCACGGCACCCGCAGGGAGCGGCCGTAGACAACTGTCCAGAATATAAGCGCCAGCATTGCCTATTGGCTGGCCAATGATGGTATTGCTATCGCCCGTTTGGTAAACGTTCCTGGTGACAAAGACCGTGGTTTCCGTTGGGCCATAGCAGTTAACTATTTTGACCCCCTGAGCGCTATAGCGTTCTATCACGCTGCTACTGGCTACCTCTCCACCCAGGATTAGCGTGGAAAGCGCCAATGTTTCATTGTTATTTAGCAGCGCAGGAGGCACAAAGCCGATATCAATGGCATGTTGTTTGATGTATGCAGCAAGCGCAGCGAAATTCAAACGTATCTCTTTAGACAAGACATGTAAGCAATGGCCGGTCAGCAGCGGGCTGAACACATCCAGGACATGCGCATCAAAGGTATAATTTGAATAGAAGAGGTAACTTTTTGTCGGCTCTCCGACCTGACAGATCTCCGTGCCAAAGATACTCCGCTGCGCCTCAACCAGATTGGCGACACAATGATGCTCAATCATCACTCCTTTAGGGGTTCCCGTCGTCCCGCTGGTATAGATGACATAAATCAGATTGTCAGGTCTGGTTCGGGTTGCCACATTAACCACCTGGTGGCTGGCAACCTGCGCTAACAACTCAGGATCGTCCACGCACAGCAGCGCCGTCTTTTGTGGATCAATCAGTGTGGCCAGCGTCTCTTGCGCTCCCAACTCCGTCAGCATAACGCGGGAGTGGATATTTTCTATCGTCCAGAGCATTCTCTCCGCGGGCATATCGGGGCTAAGCGGTACATAGGCAGCACCGGCCTTCAACACCGCCAGGATACTCACGATCATGCGCTCCGATCTTTCCAGGCAAAGCCCGATCAGATCGTCCGGTTGTAAAACAAACTGCGCTCTCAAGTAAGCCGCCAAGCGGTTAGCGCGTTCATTCAGTTGCCGATAGGTCAGGCTCACACCCTCAAATACCAGTGCGATATTCTCTGGGGTCCTCGCTACCTGCGCCTCGAACATTTCGTGGATCGTCATCTCCCGTGGGTAGTCGCATTCGGTGCGGTTCCCCTGGTAGATGATTTGCTCATATTGCGCCGTATCCAGGTACTGAAGCTCCGCAAGGGAACGCCCCTGACTGCACAGCGTTCCCAGTTGGCGCAGGATATGCCGATAGGTCGCAATGTAGTTCTGCATCGTTTGCCCGTCGAACAGGGCCGTCGCATAGTTGAAGACGCCACCTATCGCCTCTTCACTGTCGTCCATCATCACGGTCAAATCGAACTTCGCTGCCCGATACGCCCCTTCTTGCGCATCATACTGCTCAAACAGGCTTTCTCCTTCGGTGCGTCCCGCTGCGCCAAACGATTGGAGACTGAACATCACCTGGAAGATCGGGTGCCTTGAACTGTCCTTTTCCGTTTTCAGCACTTCCACCAGTTTTTCAAAAGGCAGGTCCTGATGGGTATGCGCTTCACTGACCTGCTGCCCCGTTTCGCCAATAAATTCTCTGACCGTTTGGCTGACGTCTATCTGCCGTCTCAGGACCAGCGTATTAACGAACAGCCCCATGGTATCTTCCACCCCAGGGTAATGCCTGCCCGCTATCGGCGTACCCAACACGATATCCTGCTGGTTACTGTAAACCCCCAGCAGCAGGTAATAGCCGCTCAGCAAGACCGTATACAGGCTGACGTTCAACGAGGCGGCCAACGCCCGCAGTTCAGCACTGGTCGCCGCATCCAGTTGGAAGGTGATATCGTCGCCGCGATAATCCAACTGCAGTGGACGCACATGGTCCGTCGGCAGGTTGAGCGGTTCATGGTCCGCCAGTTGCCCATGCCAGTAGGCCAGTTGCCTGTCCAGCGTGGCTCCTTGCAGGTGTTGGCGTTGCCACAGCGCAAATTCCCGGTACTGCACCGGCGGTGCCGGGAGTTCATTGCTGGCCTCTCCGGTGAACACGCGGTAATAGTGCAGTAACTCTTTTAACAGCAGATCCACCGACCAGCCGTCAAACGCGATGTGATGAATAACGATGCTGAAGTAGTGGGCTCCCGCCAGCGTATAACTGCTGGCCGCAATCGGGCACTCCTGCGCCAGGTCAAACACCCGGTGTTGATGCTCGTGCAGTCGTGCATGCAGCGCTTGCACGCTGTCGCATGTTTCGTGCGATATGCTCAGTGAGAATGTCTCGGCTGGCAGAATATGTTGATACCCCTGCCCGTCGTCATCGCACAGGATCAGGGTGCGCAGCACTTCGTGACGCTCAACCACCTTCATCAGGGCCTGGGCCACTTTCTGCGGATCGGTTCCGGCCTGCAGCTTGAGCGTAAGCGGGACGTTGTAGGCGTTGCTGCCTTCTTCATAACGGTCGATAAACCACAGGCGCTCCTGGGCAAACGACAGCCGCTGTTCCTCAGGCCGGGCGATCGACGGTGCCTGGATGACCTGGCAGCCTTGCGCTTCGCCGTCAATAAATGCCGCCAGTGCCCGGATGGATCTCAGGCGGAACAGGTCAGAGACATGCACGCTTTTTTCTAACGCGCGGGTCAAACGGCCCACCAGCTTGATCGCCAGAATGCTGTTGCCCCCCAGGCGATAGAAGTCGTCCAGCACGCTGAGGCTGTCCTGCGGGATGGCGAGCAGCTCGGCGAAGACCTCGGCCAGTTGCTGCTCGGTCGCCGTCTCTGGTGCCACCCGGTCTGCCTGCGCCTCAAACGTGGGGACAGGCAAGGCGGCGCGATCGACCTTGCCGTTGACGGTCATCGGTAGCGATAGCAGGTGAACCAAGACCGACGGTACCATGTAGTCCGGCAGAACCTGTTGCAGATGGGCGCGCAACACATCTTGCTCCAAGGGATCCTGTGCGACGTAGTACGCCGTCAGATAGGTATGCCCCGCCGGGTTAGTGCTCGCCAGGACCAGTGCCTGCTGGATGGCAGGATGGTCGATCAGCCGGGCTTCGATTTCCCCCAGCTCAATACGGAAGCCACGGATCTTAACCTGGAAGTCATTGCGGCCCAGGTATTCGATGTTACCGTCCGGCAGGTAACGGCCTTGATCCCCGGTTTTATAAAGGCGGGCGTTTTCACCACGGCTGCGTTCGGCGTCACTGCGGAACGGGTTGGCAATAAACGCGTCCGCTGTCGCCTGCGGGTTATTCAGATAGCCGCGCCCAACGCCAGCGCCGCCGATATACAGCTCACCAATCGCACCTTGGGGGACGGGGCGCAGCTGTTCGTCGAGTATATACAGCTGGGTATTACTGATTGGCCGGCCGATGGGAACAGTGTAATCAAACGTCTGCGACGCCGTGTTGGTCAAATAGGCCGTGGCGTAGGTTGTCGTTTCCGTCGGCCCGTAAACATGCACCAACTTGACCTGAGGGTAAAGCGTTCTAAAACGATTAACATGGTTAACGGACACCTGCTCACCGCCGAACAGCAGGTAGTTCAACTGCTGCAAACCAGGCAGTTCAGCATCCACCAACGTATTAAAGAAGGCGGTCGTGGCAAAGAAATTGCTGATCTGACGATCGACAATAAGCTGAGAGAGGCGGTCCAAGTCCAGGATATTTGGCTTATCGGCAATCACCAATGCGGCGCCATTTAACAACGCCCCAAAGATGTCATAAATGGAGGCATCAAACTGATAGCCTGAAATACCAAGAATGCGATCCTGTTCACCGATCTCAACATAATTGGCATTAATCACCAGCCGGTTCACACAGCGTTGCTCTATCAGCGTCCCTTTAGGATATCCCGTCGTGCCACTGGTATAAATGACGTACGCCAGATCGTGGGGGCCGGTATTGCAGCATGGGTTATCTGTCGCACAGCGCGCCAAACGCGCGGTGGTTTCTGGTGCGTCAAGAGGGATAAGCATGGCGCCGGGTGCCATCAGGTCAACCCTTTGCAAAGCCTGCCGTTGGCAAAGCACCGCTTTTACCTTGGCATCCGCGATAATATAGCCATTGCGCTCATCGGGGGAGTCCGGATCCATCGGCACATAGGCCGCGCCCGCTTTCAGTATGGCCAGAATGCCAATGACCAACTGCTCACTGCGCTCAAGATAGAGACCCACGAGATCGTTGGCGCGCAGCTGGCAACATTGCTGCAAATAATGCGCTAGCTGGTTCGCCTGTTGGTTTAACTGTGCGTACGTTAACACCACGTCGTTAAATTCTACGGCGACGCTGTCTGGTGAGGCGGCCACGCGTGCTTCAAATAGCGCGGCGAGAGTTTTATCATGCTCGTAGGGCCTGCGGGTATCATTCCACTGGTGGATCATCGTTTGATACTGCGCCGCCTGCAGATAAGGCAACTCGCTTTGAGACTGAGAGGCACCCTGAACAATATTTTCTACCAGCGTCCTCATGGTGTTCAGCAACTGTTCGATCAGCACATCGTCAAACAGTTCACCGGCATAATGCAGGCTCAACGCCAGGTGCTGCTGTTCCAGCACGGTCACCACCAACGGATAATCTTGTTTCTCGTTAGCACTGGCGAAACGTAGCCGTAAATCGCTATCGATGTCCCCACTGGGCATCGGGTAGTTTTCATAGACAAACAAAGAGTTAAACAGGCGTTTTCCTGCCGGTTGTAGCTGAGCCAGATTGACATGGCTGCGGGTATTTGCCTCGTTGATCGCGTCCTGCAGGTTTTGAATCGCCGTGAGGACCGACACAGAAGCCTGATGATCGACGATCAGCGGCAGTGTGTTGATCAATAATCCTACCGTTTGATCAATACCATCCACGGGCAGGTTACGGCCTGAAACCACCGTGCCAACGATGCTGGCCGCATTGCCAGAATAAATACTGAGTACTTTGTGCCAGCAATATTGCAATAGCGCATTAAGGGTTATCGCGTTCTCGGCGGTGAACGATTTCAGCTGTTGGTAACCAGGTTCATCAAACATCAGCTGCTGTGTTTTCGACGTTTTAATGTGCTTATATTCATTTAACTGAACGTGCTTCGCCTGCCCGCACAGCAAGATATTTAAATCTTCGGGTTCATCCTGTGCTGCCAGATAGTCCCGCCAGTACGGTAAATGCTCGCTTTTGTGCGACTGTATATAACGCTGAACCTGATGGAAACCGTGGTCACATGCCTGCGGTAATGTTTCACCACGCAATAACGCCAGATAGAATTTATGCACCGCTTCAATCAGTAGCGGGTTACTCCAGCCATCCATGATGGCGTGGTGGCAGCTGAAAATGCAGCGGTAACGTTCATCCGCATTTTTGACCACATAGACACGGAAGATCCCGCTGATCGACAAATCGTAAGGCCGAGCTCGATCCTGAGCAGATAAATCAGAGAAGAAGGCTTGCTGTTGGTGCTCGCTTTTTTCACTGAGATCAAAGAAATGCCAGTTCAGTGCAGCATGGGCATCAACAATCTGCACCAACTCTTCATCCCAATTAAACCGCAGACGGAGCGTTGGATAATGCTGCTGCGCCTGCAACCATGCCTGCTTCAGACAGGCGATATCCAGCGCATTGTCATAGTCCCAGAACATCTGGGTATGGTAGGCATCGTCGACTTCACCTTGCGATAGCGCGTGGTAAATAAAGCCTTCCTGCAAACTATTGGCCAGATAGACCGACTCCAGCTCGGTATCACGCTGCAGAGCATCAAGTGTTGCTTGAGGTATTACCCCGTCGATATCTCGTGCAGTCAGATAAGTGCGGCTTTCCGCCAGCAAGCGCTCAATAACGCCTGCAATCGCCCCCTGGTAACGGCTCGCCAGGTGTTGCAATACTTCGTCAGCCAGGTAACCGGAGAGGCGTATTCTCAGTTCCCCGCCAACCACGCCACAGTTGACGCTGAGCAGATGCGCTTCGCCATTCTCATGCGCAACGGTTTGTCCGCTGTTTGTCGGGCTGAAGCACCATCCCTCCTGCTGCACCTCATCAAAGCGCCCTAAATAGTTAAAGCTAACCGGTGGCAGCTTGTCGGCGTCATACCCCATCAACGGCGCAAATCCAACGCCCCGGCGCGGGATCCCGCCAACGGTCTCTTTGACGGTCACGATCCGTTGACGCCAGTCCCCCTCGCTGGTCAAGCGGACCGGGTACATAGTGGTCATCCAGCCTACCGTACGGTTGATATCAACGCTGGTATCGAGCGCTTCTCGGCCATGGCCTTCCAACGTCAGGTACTGGGTATGCAGCCCGGTAAACTCATTGAGGATCTCAACGAAGCTGGCTAACAGAAGATCGTTAACCTGGGTATTGAACACATGATGTACCCCACCCAGCAGATGCTGCGTTAAGGTTTTGTTTAACGATAACTCGCGTTGGCTCAACGATGGCGAGGTGAAAAGCGGCGCTATCCGTTGGCGATAGTCACCTAGGCCGCCAATAACAGTACGCCAATAAAGCGTTTCCTCATTGGCTCCCTGATGGTTGGCATAATCCTGTACCTGGGCAGCCCACTGACGATAACTGGTGGGTTTATCACCCAAAATCTCAACGGGATCGCTAATACCCGCCGCGTTTCCTTCCAGCGCGCGATAAATCCTTTCCAGATCCTGTTTGATGATATGCCAACTCACCGCATCCATAATCAGGTGATGGAAAGCAAAGTGCAGCTTCGCCCGTGGCGCATTTTCGCTTGTGATATAGCCAATATGGCACAGCTTGCCGCCAAAGATATCAAACTCACTTTGCCACCGATCAAATAGCGCGATTTGTTGCTCGGCACCCATGGGTTCATCAATAACCGACAGCGGTATTTCGCCGACTTCTGATTGATAGTGCTGGCTGTACCCCCCGTTACCGTCATGCGTAAAGACCAGTCTCAGGGCATCATGATAGGCAAATAACAGCGCCAGGCTCTTGTTAAGTATGCCAATATCCAGCTGGGGGACATCCAGGACAAAGGATTGGTTCCAGTGCTGATAAGCAGAAAAAGTGCCCAGTTTGATCCGATCGAAGAACCACTGCTGGATCGGCAGCAACTGTGCAGGGCCGCTCAACATCCCCGACTCGGAGAGATGTTTGATATGACATTCATCGCCGTCCATCACAATAGTCCGGGCGAGTAAACGAACGGTTTTGCAGTCGAAAATATCTTTTACGCTGGCCGTCCCTTTTAGCCTTTGACGGATCATTCTCACCATCTGAATGGCGCTGATACTGTCGCCGCCCAGCCTAAAGAAATCGTCATTTACTCCGACATGACCCGGCTCCTGACCTAATATCTCACCATAGATCTGGCATAGCGCCCTTTCCATCTCATCGGCAGGAGCGACATAGTCATCCTGCCCGCTCAGATCGGGCAGCGGTAATGCCTTACGGTTTAATTTACCGTTAACCGTCATCGGGAACGCCGTTAAGTGAACATAGGCCATCGGGATCATATAGTCAGGCAAAGCATCCGCCAGGTGCCCAATAATCTGCTCTTTGCCCACGGCAACATCCGCAACATAGTAGGCAACTAACGACAGCGCTCCCGTCGGGAGCTTATGTGCAATGACCGCCGATTGGATAATCTGCGGAATTTGCACCAGTTGCATTTCAATTTCGCTTAATTCAATTCTGAAACCGCGGATCTTCAGCTGGGAGTCTCGCCTGCCGACATACTCAATGTGACCGTCGGCCAAGCGGCGGACAAGATCGCCGGTTTTATACAGCCGTGCCGCTTCATTGCGCTGCTTTTGCTCGTCGCTCTGGAAGGGATTGGTGATAAAGGCGCGCTCGGTCTGCTGCGTATCATTCAGATAACCCCGAGCCAGGCCAACACCACTGATATAAAGCTCGCCGATCACACCGACGGGGACTGGTGTCAGGTGTTGATCTAAAACATGCACATCAAGATTCAGTAGCGGCAGACCGATATTGAGGTTGCTATCGCCATTTTCGTAATAGTGCAACGTCGCACAGACGCTGCTTTCCGTCGGGCCATAGGCATTGATAACCGTTGTTCCCTGCGCACGATAACGTTGCATGATCTCACGATTACAAGGTTCACCAGCAACAACCAGAGTAGAGAGCGCTAAAAGGGAGTGTTTATCCAATAATGCCGGGGGAATAGTGGCAATATCAATGCGAGCATCGGCAATATATTCCGCTAACGCGTCAAAATCCTTGCGCTTATTTTCCGGCAAAATATGTATCACATGGCCATTGGCAATCGCCGTAAAGAGCTCAGAGACATGGGCATCAAAAACATAGGCGGCATACCAAAGACATTGCTTTACCGACTCCTCGCCAGGTGCCAAACCAAACGCTTCGCCCTGAACCAGCGCCAGATTGATTAATCCCGCGTGTTCAATCATGACGCCTTTTGGCTTACCTGTCGTGCCGCTGGTATAAATAATATAGGCTAACTGGTCCAAATATATGGCGATATCAAGGTTCTCTGGCTGCTGCTTAGCAACCAGATCGCGCTGAAACTGCGGGTTATCAACGGCAATAATTGGCACCTGCGGCAGCTCTGCAATCTCATTGAGATAGTTCACGCTGGCGCTATCGCCCAAGATGGCTTTAGCTTGTGTGTCCTGCAGAATAAAACTTAATCTGTTCCCGGCCTCGCCAGGGTTAAGCGGAACATAGGCAGCCCCCGTTTTGAGTACGGCAAGAATACATACGGGCATTGCTGCCGACTTTTCAAGGCACAGGGCGACGAAATCGCCGCTCTTGATCCGCAGTTCACACCTCAGGTAATCAGCCAGACGGTTGGCCTGTTGATTAAGCTGTTGATAGGACAGCGTTTGATTGCCATAGACAACGGCGTTGCGGGCTGGGTAAGTCGCGGCCATACGCTCAAATTGTTCGACAATCGAATGTTGAGGGACTTTAGCGCCAGCGCATACGTGCTGGGTGTGGTGTGGCGGCTGCGCAATAAGCGTGATGGAATTTATTGGTGTGTCTACTTCACCCGCAAGCAGCCTATCAAGCATGTTAATAAACAGATCTTTATAGAGCTCAATAAAATTCTCAACCAATGCGACATCAAGGACGTTGCGATCAAACCTGACGCGATAGTTGATACCATTCGCTAACGTCTCCTGTTCAAACAGCAGTTGATTCACCAGGTCAATATGAAAGTCGTGATTGGCCGACTCATCGACGATGCCACTAAAATGGGTCTGATGATCACGCAGGAACGTTTGGGCAAAAGCAACATCCAGTACGCCGGTGGCATCACCGCAAGCCAGGATCTCATGGACAGGTAAATATTTGGCTTTTGTCTGTTTTAATGATTTGTAATAACGATGAACACTGGCAATAACGCTACGGATCGACGCATCATCCGCAAAGCGATAATCGATAGCCAAGGTATTGATATGTGCGCCATACAACAGCTCCTTACCTTCAGAGATCGCTACCGGGAAAGCGAGCGCAACGGCTTTTTGCCCTGACATTTTGTGCAACAGCAGGGCCATGACCATTTGCCCGAACAGGTAGGTGGTCAACTTATACTTGCGCAGTAACAGCTTTACACGTCGGCTGATATCTTCATCAAAACCAAACAGTAACTCGTCGATCTGACGCCGGGTTGTCGCGGTTGCAAGCTGGCGGCCCGTTTGTAAAAAGCGTAAATCAACGCCTTCAAGATCGCACAGACGCTCGCGCCAGAACTCACGCATTTGTTCGCCTTTTTCTTGCAGAAGCGTGGCGAAATTATGGCAAAGCTGCTGGTGCATAACCCCTTGATCCTGCAGCGATGGCAGCTGATAGTCGATGCCATTATAGCGTTTACGCCACTTGTCCCAGACCTCTTCGGTACTGATGCCATCGACAACAATATGGTGAAAAATAAACAAGGTACGGTAGCGTTCTGCCCCAAGAGAAATCAAATGTATCCGTACCAGCGGGCCATTTCTTAAGTCAAAGGGGGCAGAGACTAACGCATAAATTTCTTCATCAGTTAACGCGGTGTCGTGATAGGTGACTAAATTGAAAACGGGCTCTCTCGGTACCCAAAAGGCTCCATCAGGTCCGTCTTCAATGTTATGACGGGTAATAAAATGCTCGTTGAGCAGTTGTTCAAAACTATCGTTATACTTTTTTTTGTCTATTTCGCCGACAATAGTATTGTCGATCACAATATTGTAATCACTGCGCTCGGGATCTTGTAGCCACTCATAATAAAAAATTGTCTGATAAGGGGTGAGCGTTATTTCCATATTATTCGCCATAATTATTTTACTCCTTGAGATATTCTATTTATAAATATTTTGGCTGGTTTGAGTCATAGCACGGCCAACACCGTGAGTATCGACTCACAGCAATAGGTATCACCTGAACGTTATTGTGCCGAGGGTTCGGCAGTGCTCGCGGATCAGGGTGAAATTAGGGTTTGGCTGATTATTCCCGTGCCAATGCGTCAATGGGATCGAGCCGCGCAGCGCTGCGCGCAGGCAGATAACCGAACACGACACCAATACCGGTGGAACACAGGAACGCACTCAGCAGAGCCACCGGCGGGAAGTTGATCTGCCAGCCCGGCATCGCCAACTGCACCAGTAAGCCGATGGTGAACGACAGCGCGATCCCTAAAATCCCCCCCACCAGGCAGACCAGCACCGACTCAATCAGGAACTGTTGCAGGACGTCGCCGGAACGAGCGCCTACGGCCATGCGGATGCCGATTTCACGCGTTCTTTCGGTGACCGAGACCAGCATGATATTCATCACGCCAATCCCACCCACCACCAACGAAATCACCGCCACCAGGATCAGGAACAGTTGCAGCGTACGGGTGGTTTTCTCCGCCGTTTGCACCAGGCTATCCATGTTGTAGGTAAAGAAGTCTTTCTTGCCGTGGCGCAGCGTCAACAGACGCGTCAGTTGCTGTTCCGCCTCCTGGCTGTTATAGCCATCGCGGATACGCACGGTGATCGAATCGAAGTAGTCGTTGCCCATCAGGCGATTGGCCATCGTGGTATAAGGCACCCAGACGCGGAGCATCTTGCTGCTGCCAAACATGGTTTGCTTTTCCTTCGCCACCCCCACCACGGTCGCAGGCATATTGCCTATCAGGATCACCTCACCCAGCACGTTTTTTTGTTGCGGGAACAGACGGCGCTGGGTGTTGGTATCGATCACCACCGTCTGCGTCTGGGACTCTACCTGCCGGACATCAATTGCCGCCCCCTGAGAAAACTCCATACCGTACACCCGGAAAAACTGCTCGCTGACGCCCGCCACATTAGCCGCCACATCGATATTGCCAAAGCGCAGACGCATGCTGCTGCGAGTCATGGGAGAAAGCGCGCTGATATAAGGTTGTGCATGCAATGCGCTCAGATCGTCATATTTCAACGCCTGGCGGAGGGTTGGATCATCGTCACCAAAATCCTTACCGGGATAGACGTCCACGGTGTTGGTACCGATGGATTTGATCTCGGCCAATACCTGCTGTTGGACTGCATCGCCTATCACCAGGATCGAGATCACCGAGGCAATGCCGATGATGATCCCCAGCATGGTCAACAAGGTGCGCATCTTGTTGGCCGCCATCGCCCACCAGGCCATCGACAACGCCTCCCGGAAACGGTCGGCCATCTGCTGCCAGGACGGGGCTGGCGTGGCCAGTTCCAACGATTTGGCCTGTGCCTTGCCCTGCCCCTGTGGCCGAGAATCACCAATGATTTCGCCATCGTGGATTTCGATAATCCGCTCGGCCTGCTGCGCTACCGCCGGATCGTGGGTAACGATGATCACGGTATGCCCCTGCTCGCATAGCTGCTTGAGGATCGTCATTACCTCTTTACCCGAGTGGCTATCGAGCGCACCGGTTGGCTCATCCGCCAGGATCACCTGGCCACCGTTCATTAATGCCCGCGCAATGCTGACACGCTGCTGCTGCCCACCGGACAGCTGGCTTGGCCGATAGGCAATTCGTTCCCCTAACCCAAGGAGTTGCAGCAAGGCCGCCGCCCTGGCATGCCGTGCCGAGTTATTCATCCCAGCGTAAACGGCAGGCACCTCCACGTTATGCGCCGCACTCAGATGTGGCAGCAGATGATAACGCTGGAAGATAAAGCCGAAATGCTCGCGCCGCAGTTGGGCTAATGCATCGCCATTTAGCGTGGCCACGTCCTGCCCGGCCACGCGGTAAATGCCGCTGTTGGGTTTGTCCAGACAGCCGAGAATGTTCATCAGCGTCGATTTACCGGAGCCGGAAGCCCCGATGATCGCCACCATCTCACCGGCCTCTATCCGCAGGCTGACGCTTTTCAATACCTCCAGGGTCTGATCGCCGGATTGATAACTACGCCGGATATCACTCAGTTCCAACAGTGCGGCCATCAGCTGTCCTCCACGCCGCCGAGGCTGACAATCACCTCTTCACCGGCTGTCAATCCACTGACAATTTGCACATCCAGGTTGTTACGCATGCCGATCGTTACCTCCCGCAGCTGTTTCTGGCCCTGTTGCAGCACCGCCACTTGGTAACGGTTATCGGCGATCTGCTCCCCTAACGCTACCAGCGGAATAACCAGCGCATCGCTGGCGCCAGCCAGTTGGATATGCACCTGCGCGGTCATTTGCAGGCGCAGCAATCCCTGCGGATTTGGCACTTCGAAACGCGCGTAATAGAAAATAGCGTTATTGACCTTCTCTGGGGTAGGTTGGATGTCTTTCAGCACGCCCTCAAAGCGTTTGTTCGGATCGCCCAGCACGGTAAACCAGGCTTTCAGCCCCGGCTTGAGGTGGATGACGTCCGCCTCGGAAACCTGGGCCTTCACCAGCATGGTGCTCATATCTGCCAGCGTCAGAATATTGGGTGCCTGCTGCGCGGCAATCACCGTTTGGCCCTGAAAGGTGGTGATCTGCACCACATCACCGTCCATCGGCGCTTCAATGCGGGTATAGGCCAGATTGATCTTGGCGGTATCCAGGCTGGCCTGATTCTTGGCGATCTGCGCCCGGGTGTTTGCCACCTGCGCCTTTTTCACCGCCAGCTCGGTGGTCAATTTATCCAGATCCTGGCGCGATACCGCCTGCACCTTGGCCAGTTCGCGGTTACGCTGCAAGGTGACCTCTGCCAGTTGCTGCTCCGCCTGTGCCTGTTGCAGTTGGGCTTGCAGTTGCTGTAGCGTGGCCTCGCCTTCACGAATGCTGTTTCGTGCCTGTTGGGGATCGATCACGCCGAGCAGTTGGCCTTTTTGCACCTTATCGCCAATCTCGACCTTCAGGCTCTCTAGCTGTCCGCTGACCTGAGCTCCCACATCAACCTTGCGTACCGCATCCAGTTGGCCGGTCGCCAAAACGTTCTGTTGAAAATCACGCTGGGTAACCTTAACCGTTTTAAACTCCGCAGGTAGCGGTTGGCTGAAATGCCAATAAGCCACTATGGCAATCGCCACTAAAGCGCCTCCCCCTAGCAGCTTACGTTTTGTTCGTCCTTTTAACATATGGATATTTTTCCCTAACTATTTCGTCTATTCCTGCCAATTTCTAGCCGCAAAGCCGCCATCGAAATAAACCATCACGTGAATACATACCCCTCCAGCAAGGCCAATATGTGCAGCGAGCCTATTATTGATATTACTTATAACTTACCTCTGTTTTATAATGCTTAAGCTATAAATAAAACCATTTACCCCCCCTTCGGGAATGGCTTTTATCAAAACACAATGGCGCAGGACCGATAGCAAAGCCGCTGATCCCCCTATCGTGTGCCGAACCGGTAGTGGGCCGATACGTTTAAATTGACATGAGTGATAATAGAACTGATTGAAATTTTGAATGGCAACCATTATTGATTAATCTTTCTGATAGTTCAAATGGAATTTTCTCTCAAACAGGCAAATAATCCTGTATTCACAGTCGTATATTCTTAATATCTAAGTTATTACTTAAAACAAAACAAGAAGCATCTTACTTAAACATAAGACAATATGATTGGTTATCAATTGATGTATTCAGGATAATTATTAATAGGGTTATCTATTGGCACCATTGATGCCAACGCGATGCAGACCTCAACCAAGCATTTGAGTTGAGATGAAAGCCCCTTTACAGGGTGAATAAGAGTGAGCTGAATCCCGTTTTTCAAATTATCCGGCACCGACTCTTGCTTGAGAAACAAAAAAGGAGGTTTGGTGGGATGTTCAGTGGGAGCAAGCTAACGTTCCTGCGGCAACTCCAGACAAAGTCTGTCCCAATGACAGACTTATCTTCCTCGCCTATTACTCTCGCGATGCCAGAGATCACCGGCGTCACCGAACCTCATTACGACCTGCATTATCTCAAACCAGAGTACCAGTTCAGTGATACGTCAGGATAAACGAACATCAAACTGCCAGGCGCTGTTCCTCATAACGGCATATTGACAGCGACAAACAAGCCTGCCTGCACGGTGTTGTGATAAGCTCGTCGTGTTACACATCACTACTACAGCTTCCCGCTTCTGGTCTGTCGTCAGTGCTTTTTGCCTGAGAACCATCTGAAGCGCCTCCTTATCCAGCATGGCTTCGGCAAGTAGTTTCTTCAGACGAAGTTCTCTTATTCGATATTTTTCATACGCTTAACTTCCGACACATCCACACCGCCAAACTTTTTGCGCCATGTTTAGGAACTAACGTCGGAGATTTCATGCTTACGGCAGAGTCCACGGGCCGAAACCCCGGCTTCAGCCTCGCCGAGAATACTGATGATCTGTTCGTCGGAAGAACCAAATCAATAAATAAAACGGGCTCAATGCCTAGTAATGGCTTTTAATTCACTGAAATGCTCCATAGATTAAGTTTTTTCTCAGTATCAAATTTATAGGGAACACCTTATGCCTTCTTATAACTAAAATCATGCTGCCCAACCTTTTTTAGAAGCCAGACGCGATAAGTGTGATGAATAATCCCCATCACTTTAACCAGTATCACGAGATTAGCTAAGTAATTTATAACTTGCCAGTTAAGTGAAAATGGCTACATAATATTAAATTAAACCTTGCAGAATGGCAGAAAGTAATGAAAGAACTACAGTTTAAACTTAGAGATTTAAAAATAATTTCTGTCATCGCCGAAACTCGTAGTATTGGAGATGCAGCTACATTGCTAGGGATCGCTCAGGCAAATGTCAGCAAGCACCTCTCTGACTTCGAAGCCCGTATCGGTTTAAAAGTCTTTGAACGTACTACCCGATACCTAGCTCTTACTCAGTTTGGCGAAACCCTTGTTCCTTATATTAACGCGACCTTGGAAAAACATGAAGATCTAGCTAATTTTATTTCTGATTATAAGCATGAAAAACGTGGGCGAGTGACTATCTATGGGCCAACGGGGATTATTTCCTATCTTTCCAAAAGTGTTATTCATGAAATAAAGAACATTGATGACATTCACATTCATTTGAAGACATACAATCTCAATCGCCATGAGTTCTTCGAAGGTGCCGAGTTTCCAGCCGATTGCGATATATTGATCACAAACACGCTACCAAAAGATGAAAGTTTAGTTGCCAGTTATTTAACGAAATATGCCGTCACCGCATATGCAACACAGGAGTATTTAAACAGGCATCCAATAAACAGCCCCGAAGAGTTGGTGAATCACTCCTGTATTCTTATCGACTCAATGATGATTGATGATGCCAATATCTGGCGTTTTTATCATCATGAGTTTGATGAGCTTCGTGAGTTCAGAGCTACGGGGAATTATATCTGCGATAATTCACAAATAGCTCTTGAACTTGCACGAAATAATTTGGGAATAGTTTTGGCACCAAAAGGGAACCTTCAACAATATGTTCAACAAGGAATTTTACTTCCCTGTTTTAACCACAAGTATGAGTGGCGGCTGGATCTGATAGCTATCTTTCGTAAACGTGAGTTCCAGCCATGGCGTGTTCAATATGTACTAGATAGCGTACTCGAAACCCTTCGGCGGCAAATCGAGCAAGATGTAAACCGTGAGTAGTTAGTATGCTGCTGCAAATTAACGCAAGTTCTGGGGGAGAATAAACTGCTGAATTAGCTCAGAAATGGCATTATCTCCGCCAGGGCGGTGTAGATGGCTAGGGTCTTTTTACTTACAGTAACTGACGCGATTTGCATAGCACTCTTGTTGCCGAACATGCCCGATTTGCCGCTGTTACTTGCCACATCTACACCTAGTCCTGTTAGGAGCACTCATTATTCCTATTAACCGGGTAATCTGTAGTCGCCTTCTGATATGTCAGAGTATCAGTAATATTCTGTAACTGTATCGTGGCACTGACGTCGGGGTAACTGTCAGCTGCAGGTATCAACAGGTCCTGAATATTACGAGCGCCCAACTTGCTTAACCCGGAGCGCTTGTAATGACTGATGGTCTTGACGTTGAGCGCCAAAGTCTTGGCAATATCTTGCGCATTAAGTTCTTCCATCAAGCACTGCAGAACATTGCGCTCGCGCCCGCTCAGTCGTTCCCCACAGATAATCTCTCTGGTTGATAACACCTTCTCGCCGCGCATCACCTGCCCAATGAAACTCTGTAGCACCAGAAGTGTCTGGGTTAAATCAATTAGCCCGGCATGGCTATTCAAACAGTTGAGATAAAAACGCAGCAGCGGAATACTGGCCGAACCGGGATCCATCAGTACCTGGCAAGAGGGATGGTAGCGACGTATCGAGGTTGCCAGGCGCAGCAGGGCATCAATTCTGTAATTGCTGACTGACAAGATAACCAGGTCTACTTCACCATCCAGAGAACGCGACATATACAACCGGCACTGCTCAACGTCAGCAGCACCGAAAACCTGGGCTTGGGGTTTCAACAGCACCTCCAACGCTGTGCGGGTAAAACCGCATTCACACAGCAGAACAATATTTTCCATTTCTCGCTCACTTATTATGGGCTTCACATCACCCTCAGCCCTTATCAAGAACGCAGGCTCCATCGGTAATCGTGCATTAAAGGCTGGCTGCATCACCGTTCTACAGAGACGGTAAACTCGGACAGTATCCCGTAAAGCATGTTGATTTATGGTGTCTGTCAGTTGGCTGTAAGAGTTACAGAAAGATTCGTGCTCTGCAGTCCCGTCATGTCAGTTTTGGGATCCAGACTCAAAGTGTGTTCACCACTTGTTCCCCTAATAGTTACTGGTGTTCCAAGGGGGATGATATTCCCCAATTCATCCTTGATAGTGATCATGACATCCCCCAGTAACAGTGTATCGCCGGTTTTTGTTGGGCTATCGTAGGTTAAAGTCCAAATATCAGCCTGCCCGCTTCCCGATGTTTTCCAGGTGAGTGGCCGGACGACTGTATCCTGTCGAAGCAATACGGTGCCAAAGCTGATGACTGGGCTACCGTCATTGAGTGTTACGGTAAGTGGAGTCGCCTCTCTGTTGCAGGTAATTCTGAAGGGATACACCTGGGAGGGAGCTGAATAGTAGCTTCCAGACCCTAGATTGATCCCGACCGGGCTGGAGATACCATATCCAATCGCCAGCAGCGTATCCGTAAAAGTCATGCTATGCGATTGGTATTCATTTTTTGGTCCTTCAGGCAGATTCAGAGAAATAGAAAGTTGAGGAGTTGAAAATGCCGAACTGAAAGACAGTTTATTGTTTATCTGAAAACTCAACACGCCGTTCACCGGTGTCAGAATAGTGATGCAATGGGTGTATCCGCTACAGTTAAGAATATAATTTATCAAATTAGAATTGGTTGATTCAGGGGGCTGAACCCCGTACCCAGTGAAAGTATGCTCATCTCCATAAAGTGCTGAACCATAGACAGTTGCTGTTGCACTGGCATTGATGAACTGAACCTGAATCAGGTCATAAAGACTATTTTTCAGAACTTCTACATTTCTGATCAGTGCGTTATTTTCAAGCCCATGATTATCAATAGCGGTCATTTCCCGAGTGCTAGCCAATAACCGGAAATCAAAATGTGTTGGGTCTACCGTATTATACCATGATGATGTATATGTTGACATATTACTCTCAATTGAACACTGATAAGTCCAAGGGCTTGATGCAATTCCCATTGGGCTTATCCCCAATAAGAAGAGCACAACGCTAAAATGACAGTACGTATCTGTGGAGAGGCTTTTATTTCGTCCTATGTTCTGCTTGTTATTCGTGACACACCCATGAAAGCTATGAAAAATGTAGTACATCAAATAGTTTTTAACGCTGCCTGTCATCAGGCCAAATCTGAACATGTTATTTTCCTTTAACTTCCTTTTCTATTTTCGTCAATGATATATGAGTCGTAAAACACCTCAGGACCTTCACCCTGTGAGGTACGGATGACCCAATCAACACATCCGATACCTTTCGCTGAGGGTCACTGTTGTTCCTCATCAACTGACGATAATTTTCTCTACCAGGCTAACGGTGTCAGTTACCCCAATCTGATCACGGGTTGACCATGGTAAACCGGATGGCAGCAACCACGTTACCGGGTTTAGTACCGATATTGACGGTGGTAGCGGGTATCACTGTGCAGATACGCGTGTCCGTCCCTGAACAGAACTGCCGCATAACGTCGGTGACTCCGTCAATGCCGTAAAGTATCCCGTCAGGTTTATCCGCCGTAGATAAGTTCAAAAGCACTGGGCTTCCTGCATTACCTAGGTCACCGTCGTTAACCATGTTTATTGCTGTGGGGTTGGTAGTGTTCACCATCCCGGTCACTACTTCCGCATAGACAGATGATATTCGGGTATAGCTGCAGGTGATGTTCAGGTTAAATGGAGTTGTAACCTGGGTTCCCAGATGTAACACGCCGAGGGAGACCGTCTTGCTGTCTGCGCCATCTATATCTACCGTGCATGGTGGAGCCGTGAAGCTTGCGGTCACAGTAATAGTATCCGTGTTGCTTACGGCATTAGCCCCCGGTAACATGGTGGTACACAACAGCAGCGCTGCTGGCAACATGAAATATACTAGCCTGCGCTTCATGATATTATTCTCTGCTCTGTGTTACTGGACGTCATAATCCTGCCCACCCCCCCAGTCATTGATTGCCTGTACGGTCAGTTGCCCGTCACCACGCAGTCCGGTGTCCACCTCACTGAACGGCGGCAGTTGGGCCAGTGCCTGGCGCTTTGCTTTCGGTATCGTTACTTCTTTACCGTTCAGTTTCAGGCCCGTCACCGCAAACCAGTACGGTGTCGGGTTCTTCAACCAAACCTCATTATCCCGTCGCTGCTTGATCAGCTTCTTCTCGGCATCTTTACGCCCTTCAGTCAGGGCATTTGGCCGGTATATCAACTTCACTCGCGTATTCATGGCTATCGCAATGGTACTCCCATCCACCTGTTTCGGTTTCGGTGGCAATTCCTGGACATTCAGCCAGAACAGTGACTCTCGGTCTGCTGGAAGGGCTGGGTTGACATTCATCAAGCGGACCACCTGCTTTTTCCCTGCATCCACCTTAAACACCGGTGGAGAAGGCACCATAAAAACGTCCGCTCCGTTCTGGGTGGTGTTATCTATCCACACCTGCCCCCCCCAGGTGCCCTTTGCGTTGTTGGTTACCTCCAGTGAGATGTTCTTCTTGCTTTCTTCATAAATAAATCGGGTCCCGTTAAGGACAAATGCCGCCATCGCCGGGGTGACCGCAGCGGTAACCAGTACCACCATAAGGGTGATACTCAGTAATACACTTTTTCTATTCACAACGAGTTTCCTGAACTGTAATTGCCCCGCCCTTCAGACCGGTGGCGTCAAAACGACATGTTTTTCCGTCAGTCCGACCTACGGAGATAGTTTTCGGAGCAGATAAGAGGTTCATCAGCAACACACCATTGTTAGTGATGAAACCAGCGTCTACCCCCTGTTCCGTGGTGGCACTGCCACCAGTCATAATGTTCCCCTGCGCGTCACGTACACGCAGGATGTAACGCTGTACTTTCTGGTAATCAAATTCACGATAGATAATGGCTCGCTCTGTCGGCACCACGTTGTATGACGTGTTTAGCAGCTCAGCGCTGTCCGGTACGTTTTCTGGGTTAATACTGATAGTGGTCGGGCTATAGGCCGATAGGAACATCACCGTACTACCGTTACTATTGGTTGGCAGGGATGTGCCACCAAAGGTCACTCCAGGGGTATCTTTAATTTTCAGAACAGCCACGGTCTCCGTTGATTCTTTCGTCAGCAACAGACCGTTCTCGGCAGTAGCAATAGCCGACCCTGACAAATTGCCAGACAGAGTGGTGGTACTGCGGTTCTGTGACACGGCCAGGTTGGTCTGCATGCGCTCGAAGGCGTAGCTCGCAGAAGCACTTGCCGTGTTGTTATGCTTCTCGTCAGTTCCAGCGCTCACACTGTAGTTGAGGCGATTGTTCACCGTCGCCGAGGCGCTGGTGTTAAACGAGGCCCCATTGTAACGGTTGTAACCCATCGTATTACTGGCGTAATGTCGGATCCCCCTGAATGAGAACGGAATACTCACCCCCAGCGAAGCCGAATAGTCGTCCTGTGTGGACCAGGCATTGCGTGACCAGTTGGCATTTATGAAGAGCGAGATCCCATCCAGTACAGTGGTGCTTGCTGATAGACCTGTACCAAATGCATCCCGGTCACGATTCCAGTAGGTTTGCTGCCAGAAGGATCCGCTCAGCCAGACATTGTCGACCCGCTGGTTCACTCGGGCCTCGTAACGCGCTTTCTCTCGCCCATCAAAATAGACATAGCGGTACGGACTATCCTGATTGTCCGTAAGATAGATTTTACGTCGGTACTGCTCCCGCGGTTCCCAGTTGGCAAACTCGGTATATCCTGGACTTTGGTAGCGATATGTAAGCAATTGGATATCAGTATTGTTGCTGAAACTTTTCGCGTACTTCAGGGTGGTACTCACCCCCTGACGTTCTGAACCGTCATCGTACTTCGCTCGCGAGCTGTTCAGATTGGCAGACAGAGCCCCCCACTTCCCAAGAGGCTTGGTAAAGCCGAGGCCGGCCGCTTGATAACCGCCGTGCACAAGAGTGGCCATGTTGACCGTTCCTGCTGGCAGGCCCCAGTCGAAACTGGTCAGTGCAAAGGCGCCATTGCCGGAGGAGAACGCATCCTCAATCCGGTTGCTGTCATTACGCTGTCCCACGGCAACGTTATAATTGTAATCCCCTGAACGCAGCAGCGACGGCAGGGTTGCCACAGGGTATTCAGTGACCGTTTTCTGGCCACTATTATTCTCTACGGTCACTATCAGGTTACCGTTACTGATGGAGGTGATGTCATCCAGCCTCCATGGGCCCGGCGGCACGACTCGGGAATAAATGGTGTATCCGCCCTGGCTAACCGTGATACGTGAGGTATTTACTGCTACCCCAGTAATAAGCGGAGCATATCCGCGGGTTTGCCAGGCGCGCATGTTACTATTGGAACGAATGGCGGCCCCGTAAAAACTGAAGTCAGAGAACAGTTCTGTGCGAGTTTGCGAACGACCCAACATCAGATCCCCCTTAATCTGACTGATAGCCGTTGATAGGGTCAGGTCGCTCGAGTTGACCTGAGTGCCCCAGGTATTTCGCGTGGCGTTAATATTCCCGGATAATATCCAACGCCCGAGGTTCAGGCTGGTTTTCAGACTGCCGAAGGCATTAAGACTTTCATTAGTACTGTAATCCGTATTAACGCTCTGAATGTTCTTGTTAAAGTTGCCGCTGTAGGTGATACGCAGACCGTTGATGCCGTAGTCCCAGTGGGCGGCATCGTTCTTCTCCAGCAGCCAGGCCTGGGGAATGCCAAAATCAAGCGTCTGAGCACCAAGGTCAAAATCAACGTGAGTGTTTTCCTTACGACTCAGGACGTAGCAGCCACGGACCTTATCAAAAGTCTTCGCATAGGCTTCGGGCAGGAAGAAGATACTGGCGCTTTTCAGCCACTCAGGAGTAAGGCACAGATGATTGTTTTTTTCATCATCGCTGCCCACGCTCAAAGCCAAACGGCCGGTGCGGGAGCCATTCAACATCACGTCGACATAATACTGCCCTGCCGGATATCTGACCTCGCCCCTTAAGATGGAGGGGACTTCTGTCATACCTTGCATAAATGCTGTGTTGATTTCGTCGGCATATCCCAGAGAAGAGAAGATGCTCAACGCAGACAATGGCAGTGCAGGATATTGTAGTCTGGTGTTCACGTTAAGCTGCCTTCAGAGAAAAGAGAGAGCGGTTGGCCAGCAGTAGCTGCCAGCTGGCCAACAGGCTTGTTAGTTGTAAGCCACAACAAAAGCTGCAACAGATCTGTAGTCACCCGCAGTGTCACCACCGTGCAAGGTTGCTTCGAACATTGCGCCCGTCGTGATCAGTACGTCCCCAGAGAAATCAGCGGATAGATTGGAACTCTTGATACTTTGAGCTGGCGTGACACTCGCGTTAACAGTATCAATAGCAGCCCAAGCATTCACAGCTGCACCAGACTGGGCTTTCAGGCCGTTGGTATCAAATGCACCATTCCAGCCGATGGTTGCTGTGCTGGAAGCAGTCAGACTCTGGCAACCGACCTGGGTCATATCGGCCTTCAAAGCAAACGGGACGGCGGCGCCCGTGCCGTTTGTACTCACAGTACCCAGTTGGACCAAGTTGTTTACAGTACCGCCACCAACAATCGGCAAGATGTCACAGGTGGTGTCGGTGACTACCCCCAGGAACTGCACTTCGCCATTAGCAGCCACAGCTGCACCAGACGTAACTGCCAAAACAAGAGCAGAGATGGCCAATAATTTTCCCATGTTGTTTCCTTTACTAGTTAATAAATAATGATTAAAAGGTTTCGTGCACTACTTCGACTTAGAGACACCTAATGATATAAATCAGTTAATTCCACTTGAGATATAAAGTTAAATTTAATTACAAGGTGCCCTATGATTACTACGTGATAACACGAGGTGTTACTTTCGCCATTTTTGGCAATGGCGAAATCACAGCACCCCGGTATCAAAACTCTATTGACATTAAATACAAACCAAGGAGATAACAATATATTCTCATTAACACCAAGAACCACAGACAAAAGCGCTCAAGATATAATTATTCTAACCTTCAGGAAATTGAGGGGCACAGATTGGTAGAGCATCCGTAATCTTAACTAAGCCGTATCTTTATTCTCTCCTTTCACTCCATTTTTAGTTTCCCTATCAGCTTTACTATTCAGATACTCTTGCTCTCCTCCTGCGATTCGGCTTGAGTCATAGACTCAGGCGTATACATTAGGGCAATAGTCCGACTCACTGTTTGCATATGGTGGTATTTCACCGAGAAATAACTCTGCGAAACACTATGTTTCTCACAGGCCTCCTGGCGAGACAGGCCATTGACTAACACATCCTTAAGGGCGTTTCGCATATTTTTCCCCCGTAGGGTACAAACGGCTGCCAGCAGCAGAAAATATCTCTCCGCCACTTCCCCTGGGACTAACGTACTGGGTAACTGGCGGTTATTGTATAATGCACACATTTATCTGCCTTTAGTAATTATTAAACACAAATATTTTTATTAGCTGTCGACAAAGCAACTTGCACTATAACTTATTATGAAAAACCCTCCAGTTGATAAGTGATGATGTTTCAGGCATCACTGAAGGTCAACGAAGGTATTAGCTCCATTGCCGGATTCTTCAGCCTCAGCGCTTTCTCTATCACTTGGCGATGGTGGTAGATGACTTTATGGCTTCGTCCGAGCAACTTTCCAGCCTCTGCTGGCGTATATCCTTGGGACAGCAAGTCTATCGCAACAGCCCTAGCCTTTGGGGAGGTAACCACACCGGCAAGTCGCTGACGCAACCACTGATTAATCTCTGTAAGAACTACCTCTCGCGGAATTTCTGCAAGTGATGATCTCTGACACCCTGCCCATTCCGGCCCCGCAAATTCTTTGCCGACGTGTTCTGTAGCAGATATATTGGGAAAACCAGCCAACAAGGCATCATACTCCTTCAGAAATAGAAGCCCAAAATACTCCTGCATCATTCTGTCTGAAAATAAAAAATAGTGTTGCGTCGCCATTAATGACAATGCTGGCCAGTTCGCACGTAACTCACGAATAAGGTTGAAATGACGCCTCGGTGCGCCATCAATAATGAGTAAGTCCGGTCGAGTGGCAGATAGGGTTTCAAATAAAATGTCGATACTGCATGTTCTTTCAACATAAACATCACAGCCTGATTTTGGCTGACACAAGTATTCAAGCGCGACGCCAGTAACCGTATTCCTTGAGTACACAATAATATTTATAAATTTATTTCCCAACCCATAAAACAGGCTTATCTATACATGCTGATACAGGATACCCCCTGCTTTTGATGTGGGCAATAATAGCGCCCGACAAATAATCTCAAAAACAAAATTTTTTAATCCTGTTGATTAATTTCACTAATATATAGAAATATTGACAATTAAAAGCATTAGCTTGCTTTTAGATAATTATCATTGATCTTGGATTTACAATTTAATTATAAATATCCACAAACTCATATAGTTAAAAAAATCAATTACAATTAAATTGAAATATAAATTAATTGTAAAAACCAATCAATACATAGAGTTGTTTTATTGGTCAAAAAAACAGAAGATAAGTATCCACTTGGGAAAAGATGTCAATTAAATTGACTTTACCGGTAACATTAGACAGGTTGAATCGTGCGATATCTTTACAAAATTCAGAATCTTTCTTACTAATGATGAACCAGTGAAAAGTTTACGGCCATGATCAGAATGTCCGAACCAAAGTAAACGTAGGTGAGGATGTTTTTGTTCGCCTCATTGATTCCCGCCTGTATCATTTACTCCAGATAAGCACTGTTAATGGCAACAACGGATATCTCCTACCGCGCCTAGCCCATGACTAGTGCCTTGCGGCGTACATGGATACACCGGTTGAGAGGAAATAACACCTGGCGGTTTACCTCTTACCGGTGTGTAGCCATTAAGCAGAGTAGGCAAGAAAGCTCACCCTATAGATAGTATGATGTCCGTCTCTTTCTCTAGGTCAATCGGATTTTGGTTAACATCCCGTGTTCCGCCGAGAACACAGCTAGCAAAAAATCAAGTACCTTCAACATCGCCGTAGTGTGCCATTCTGTTGTCGCCAGGATAAAAACTTGCCACTCCTTCATTGCGCATAACGTGAACAAATATCGGTATTACACAGTTCAGTTGTGGGAAGGATATTTTTGTATTTATTTATATAAAAAACAATATATATAGCAAACCACTGTATTAAATCGATTTTTTAACTTAATCGAAATTTATTTCAATGCAGTGCATTGAAGTTTTATTTTAGATGTAATACTTTCAACTCATAAACAAAATGGAGGTATATTTTCTTAATAGACAATAATTAAAATTGGAAGAGGTGTTAAATGGCTGTCTGTTGTGAGATATCGAAAAATTCGTTGGGGATGGATGCTAATGTTAATGAACTTCACCTTACTCATGGTAAAAAGATGTGAGGTAGATAAAATCTTAACGAGAAAATAATAACCATGCTAATGAAACACATTTAGCATAAATCTTAAAACACTGTAAATGGCAGTGAACTGATTCTTTTTATGACCGTCGTATAACTATCAAGGTAGACATCCAAGTAATGAAAAATACACTTCAATTTGTTCTTTGCTTTCTTTTAGCTGTAGCATTATCTGGATGCGCGGGTAAATACACTGAACCAAATCGATATTCCGATTTTCTAAACGATTACAGTCATCTGCAACCAGAACGGTCAGCGTCTGGCGTTCCTGTTCTTCGTTGGACCTCATCGAGTTATAAAACGAGCGATTATGATTCTGTCTATATTGCCCCAGTTACTTTCTGGCCCGACATTCCTATTTTAGAACAGGCAAAAAAAGAAAAAATTCAGGCTATTCTGGATTATACCAATACCAAACTCCATCAAACGCTCAAGAGCAGCGTTCCCGTTGTTGATAGACCTGGCGCTCGGACCTTAACGCTTCGCCCAGCGATAACGGCTGTGGATTTGCAAAAGCAGGGGCTGAATGTGTGGGAGATCATGCCAGTCTCCGTACTGATAGCTGGAACGCAGTATCTTACTGGCTACCGGACACTGGATGTCACATTCTATTTCGAAATTGAAGTGAGTGATTCACTAACGCATATTCCGCTTATTACGGCTGTACGTCGGAGCCAATCAGCAACCATCAGCAACTCTCATAAACAACTGACCGTAGGAGAGGCGAAAGAAGCGATTGATGAACTGGTAAATGATCTATCTCTTTATGGAAAGAGTAATCAGTAAATATTTCTTTAACTTTGTCGTCTGAGGAACAGGAGTGACGCTCCCTGAGTCAAAAGATACTGCACTACTAGTTTTAGTACTCATAACTTAGTCGACAGTTAATAAAGATATTTATTCCACAACTATTAAAGGAAGACAAATGGACGCATTAAAAAACAACCGCCAATTACCCAGTACGCTGGTCCCAGGGAAAGTAGCCCAGGAATATTTCCTGCTTCTGGCAACTGTTTGTACTCTACGGAGTGAAAGTATGAGGAACGCTCTTGAGGATGTGTTAGTCAATGGCCTCCCTCGCCAAAAAGCCTGTGAGAAACATAGTGTGTCACAAAGTTATTTTTCGGTGAAATACCACCATATGCAAACAGTGAATCGAACCATTGCCCTGATGTACTCATCCGGATTACTGAATGCTAGTACTCAGCAGTAGGAATGAGAGTCGCCCAACTTAATCGTCAAAATATTATACTGCCATAAATAAAACATAACACCTTACAACAAACCATAAAAACAATACTCAAACAAACACTTACGGCTTGCCAAGCGGAGAAAGTTTTACATAAAAAACATCACAACCTATCGTTATCGCATAACTGGAGTAGCTCACTCGTTTAATCCACCAGAGGATATGATTGCGTATCGTCATATATAAGAGGAGTGTATTCTTTTTTGTATCCACTATCTGGATGACTAAAGCGGGGCAAAGGCACATATAATTATTTTTTACTCATTCATTAATACCTGTCAGCATCACTTGCTCATAAGAATCGCTGTTTATGGTAGCCATCGTCTGATACTGGCCTTTTTCCACTCGCTGGGCTCAGCATGGGGCCGGTTGAAGCAGCCGCATGCCGCGCCCGATATCAGTCACTAAGGCATAGTCAGTATTGCGGTGGCCGATCCGAAGAAATCACCGGCTTCCACGGCTCCCACCTTAGTCAGCGTAGAGACGAACTCCAGCGGCATCTTGGTCGACGCCAAAGCATGTATCCTGACCCCGGTTGAGCCACTCACTCCATCAATCGTCAAGCGGGTTTGCAGGCTACCGTCGCTTCTGAGATTGACCATACCGTTTCCGGCCGACCCTGCAAGGTAAACCATCACGTCCATTTCTTGCGTGCAACGGACATAACCAGTCTGCCGGGCTTGATGTCCTTCAATGTCCCTCAATTGAACCTGGCCGTGGATCAGTTCAACGCTGGTTTCAGTAAATTCACATTTACCCACCGGCGGCGGTACAATCCCGCATAGGCTGCTGGGCATCATGGTGCTGCCACCGGCACTGGAGGTTCCAGCTGTCGTTTTATAGTACATCCCTACACATTCCTGCGTCACCGCTGGGCCAACGTGATTCTGAGTTCCACTGCGTGGTAGCGAATACTTACGCTGAAAAGCCGCCCCTACGTCGCCTACCGTGCGCAAATTCTGGATACCGTCAAGGTATTCGCCACCATCTGAAACACCAGGACCGGCCTCTCCAGCATCACTGTGCCGGTGGCCAATAAATACCGTACATTGCCCCCACCCGTAACACGGATTTGGTGTGGCATCAACGGTATCCCAGTATTCAATAGTCCACCAATATTTGGCGTTCTCGGGTGTCCCCTCACTACGGGTAATATAAGAATAAATCGCGCTATTGGCGCTATATGTTGTCAGCAACGTGACAGCAAAAAGTATCGCTTTAATGGCTTGCATAACTACCCCTGTGATCATCCCTTATCTACCGCGGACTTATTAGTCGCGCCATCGATTTCAGGGTAAGCCGTATTACGGGCTACTCGTATTCCAATAAAAACGTCGCGCTGGCGGTAAAGTCGCCAGGGTTAATGGTTTTTTGGCTAATCGCATCGGGTTCACCCTGCACATAGGTCCGCAGGCTAATGGTATTATTGCCCGCGATCAGCCCTTGGTTATAGCGACCGGTATTGATCGCGACCTTATTTCCCTGCTGCGTTTCAATACCTATGCCAATACCGCTGGTCTGGCTCGCCCCGGATATCGCCAACAGACCGTTCAATCTGCTATTTTCCGTACCGGAAAAGGTCAGCTTCACCATATTTCCCAGGCTAAGATCGCAATCATCGAGATGTAATACCAACGGCACCCCTAGCGTACGGGTGTTGATATAAAGGTATTTCTCAACGATGGAACCAAAATCGATATTGATATTTTCATCCGTGACTCGCAATGTGCAAGGGTCAGCCACCAAAGCGCCTCTAAAGCGTACGTTATCAACCGCCAGTGATACGCTGGATAAACCGCAAAACCCTACAGTCAGGGATAGTAACAGTGCCGAAAATCGCATGATATATCTCCCTGTTATTGATAATCAGCCTGCAGCGTTGCCATTGCTTCAAACGCGCCTTCCGTTAGGGTTATGCCCACCTGCTGCACCGGTACGGCTTTAAGCTGGGGTTTACTGGTCGGCGTGATGGTTATTTCACTGCCAATAACAAAGGGTTGACCGTCTCGCAGGATTTTAATCCCCAGCCCGTTAATATTGGTTCGCACCGCGGCGTTATCAAAAGAAACGGGGTTCCCCGTAAGCTTCAATTTTAACGCCCAACCATGGGTATTTGGCTCACAAACCAGATCATAATTAATGTTCTGCATATAGTTAACGCCATCCACTTTTTTGACACCCACCTTCAGGCCAAAATCAACGATGATATTATTACCGCTATTAATGCTACAAGGCGGTGGTTCGAGCAGCGTTCCTCGAAACCTCATATCGCCCCCTGCGGCAAATGCGGTAGATAACAAGCCACTTATACCCGCGGTCAGTAGGGATAACAGTAGAATTCGCATGTCTTGTGCTCCCTTACTGGTAATCAATTAATAACGTGGCGGAGGCGGTAAACTCGCCCCCCGTCAAGGTGGCCCCGCTACGCTTGACCGGCACCGCATACAGCACCGGTTGATTGGGATAGGTGTAGTTAAACCAGGTATTGATATTTAACCGTTGCGTCCCATAGTACAAAGCGATACCCAAATCACCTTTATTGGTGCTCAATAATCCGGTCCCAAAGCCCGCCGTGCCGCCTTGAATCCTCATTTTGAGATCGTTGGATTTCTGGATGTCACAACTCAGGCTATAGGCAATAGTCTGCTTATAATTGACGCCATCAATCCGGGTGGTCATCACCTCATCGCCAAAGTCCACCCAAATGGTTTGATTATTATTAATCGTACAGGGCGGTGGCAGTATAACGGTTCCCCTGATATTCACCGGCATTGCGCTGACCGGAACAGTGGTCAGCAAGGCACTGAATAGCACCCCGGCAAGGCAATAGCCTGAGGCCCTCGATCTCATGCTCCCCCGGCGATGTTTGCCAGGAACAGGATAATATTGTTGCATACGTTCTCTCCTTGCAGACCTGACCCCGCGCCCTCTCCCTGTAACCTGGCACGACCGGTTTCAATTAACTCTTCTTCGCCGGTTCCACCTGACAGTCCGATCCGCCGCAACGGAACGTCAGCACTGGGCGGCCGCCATAATCGTTGACGTAGGTCAGCACTGGCGATCCCCCTAATACCGACGCGCTAATACCTAAAGGAGCACTACTTTTCGGCTCCAGCATCAGCGGCTCAAAACCCGTTGCGCTGACGCCCTTTCTGCTGCCCGCATCCACCAGCGTCACGTAGTACGGCGTCGGGTTGTTCACCACATACTTGTCGCCCTGCTTAGTCAACGTCAGTTGGTCCTGCCACGGCGTCGCCATCTCGGTGACCGTTTTCACCAGCGCTTTTGGCCGATAGAACAGTTTGATGCGCGTCTGCAACGCCAGTTGCAAGGTGTTAGCCTTGTCACTCTTCGGCGGGATTTCACGCAGGTTGAAGTAGAACAGCGTTTCCCGATCCTGTGGCAGTTGGCTCAACACCGGTAACGCCTGTACCTTCACCTGGCTCTTGGCACCCGGTTCGATGCGCTGTACCGGCGGCAGTACCGTTAACGGGCTGGTCACCTTGTTGCCCTTGGTATCCTCTATCCAGCCCTGAGCCAGATAGGGCAATTGCGGGTTGTCATTGTTGACGTTCAGGCTCACCGACTTATCGCCGCCAGGAAAGATGATCCGGGTACGATCTAGCGCGATCGCCGCCTGGGCCTGCGTGGTCAGCGCGCACAGTAAGGTTGCGGCGACCAGCGCCATCCCCGTATTGGTTTTCGTCATTTCGTATCTCATTGTATTGTCTCAGCCTTTTTCTGTATTGCGGCCAGGTCTGTGGTGTCTTTTTTCGCGGTTATCGCCCGGCAAGGCAGCAAGAGCTCAGCCATGCCGTTCGCTGGCAATACCGCCGGTAATGTCAGTTCACACTGCGCCTGTTCATCCCAGTGAACCGTCATCGTTTCACCGCGCTCAATACCACTCAGGTATACGCTGCCGGCGTCGCTGACGATCCCCACATCGCGTTTTTTCAGGTTCTGCACCGTTGCCCCAAACGGCGGCATCGTGCCATCTGCCAGACGGATCACCGCCATGGCCTTCTCACCCGCTATCACGTCAAACCGGCGATAGCCTATCGCGCCTTCCGTCAGCGTGGCCTGCACCACCGACTTCATCGCTTCGGCGTTATCCGGCAACTTATCCAAATCGATATTCACCCGGTTGCGGTAATAGCTGTTCATGTCAGCCACCACGGCTTTGCCGTAGCGGTTGGTGCGCACTGGGGCACCGTAGTTACGGATCGGGATATTGGCTACACCATCGGTGTCGACCAGCAAACGGGTGCCGCCCGGAATAGCGACCCTATGCATTGCTGCACCTTCTGCAGTTGCTGTTACCCCGCCCTGCAATGCCAACCCCACCGTGCTGTAGCTCCCGGATTGAGCACTGGCGGTGGCGTTAATCTGCGCCCAATCCGCCTCGTGACTATAGAAACCACTGGCCAATGGCCCTTTGCGAGTAAAGCCGGTGCTCACCTGATAGCTGCCACGATCCCCGACCCGGTCTGAGTAGCTGACCCGGTGGGTGTTGTCATTGCGATCCAGCGTGCCGCTGTAGCTCATCGAACCGCTGTTACCCCAAGGCAGCGACAGTGACAGGAACACCCCGTCGTCATTCTGCCCGTTGTACTGGTTACGGTAGCCAGTCATCGACAGGCTGAGGTTCTTGAAGCGGCCAATATCCATGTAGCGCATCAGCGACAGGCTGTAGCGATCGTTGGCGTCCCGATCCCAATAGGTCTGATGGTCATAGTTCAGGTTGGCCGTCAGCCCTATCTCGCGGAATTGCTGGCTGTAGGACACCGTGTACATCTCTTTGCCGCTCTGGCTGCGGGTTCCGAGGTTACGTACCTCCAGGAATTCCCCCATCGACATAAAGTTACGTTCCGAGAAACGATAGCCGGCAAAGGTCACCTGGCCACCAATCTGGTCAAAGTTCTTCGAATAGCGCAGACGATAGGATCCCCCGCTTAGCGTGTCCCCCTGCGGCAAACTCGCCCGCGACTGAGTCACGTCAAACGACAGTGCACCAAACGCCATCAGGTCGCGGCCAATCCCCACCGCCAACGCGTTGTACTCATCACCGGCCACCACGCCACCGCCGAACAGTGACCAACCATTGCTGACGCCCCAAGAGAATTCACCGCTACCGAATAGCGGCCCTTGCGTACGGTGCCGCCAGTCTGTTGGCCGCCCGCTCGCCAGCTTGTAGCGCACCATTCCCGGGCGGGTCAGATAAGGGATGCTGGCCGTGCTGATAGTGAACGCCTGGACGCTTCCATCCTGCTCTTCGATCCGCACGTCCATCAGTCCCGATACCGCGTTGCTCAGATCCTGAATACGGAACGGGCCAGCGGGCACCAGAGATTCATACAACACTCGCCCCTGCTGGCTGACCACCACACGGGCGTTGGTGCGTGCCACGCCACTCACCTCTGGCGCATAGCCGCGCAGGTTCGGTGGCAGCATCGCGTCGTCGCTTACCAGGCTTAGCCCGGTGTAGCGGAAGCTGTCGAAAATGTCGGAATTGAGGAAGTCTTCACCCACCGTCAATTTGGCACGGAGCCGCGCGATCGCCCGGTAGGCGGTATACTGTGTCCACTCAAAGTTGCGCTGGCTGGACTGCCCAGAGCCGGTTTGATGGTCAATTTGCGTCTGCCAACTGGCACGCAGCCGCCAGCTTCCCGCATTGGCGCCCACCACCCCGTTGCCGCTCAGGTTATAGCCTTTCTCGACACCGTCGTTTTGATCCTGACGTTGACTCTGAGCATTGAGGTTGTAATCCAGCAGCAGCCCGGGAATACCGTTATCCCAACGTGCGGGAGGATCCCAATCGGGAGAACTGTATTCCAGGTAAGCCTGCGGAACGCTGAGATAGAGTGTGTTGCTGCCCAGCTCGGGGCGCGCCGTCATCCCCTCGAGGCTACCGATCACCAAGCATTGCCCGTTGTGCCACCAGGCCAGATCGCGGGTAAATTCCTCTTTCAGCCCCATTTGTTCCACCAGAGCGGCAGACAAACAGGCTTCGGTCACGTTTGGATCTTTGTCCGTGGGATAAAATGGGATCGTCTGTTCAGGCAGTTCTTGCTGGTTGACGTTAATCAGCAGGCTGTATTCACCCGGCATCACGTAACCACTGCGGGAAAAACGTCCCAAATCGATATTGCCGCGCTCCTGAACGTCGAGCACGTCGGTATTGAATTCGATGGGTTTAGCGGCAGAAACCTGGCCATTCACCAGTGCCAGCGCAATCAACAGCGGCAACAAGCGGGTGCGCGGAACCTGTACTCCTACAAGTGGGGTGCTCATCATCCATTGACCTTTATGCGTTAAAACTTTCCCGGGCGTTATGGTTGTTATTAAAGGGAATGCCCTGCCGGAGAAGTAAATCTGTCTAGGCGTGCTGACTATCCGTTATCATGTCAGCCTGCAGCTCAGTGATATTCCAGCTGGTAGCGCACCTGAGCGCTATAGGTGCCCGTCTGCAACGGCTGGTTGTTGGCGACCATACGTGCGGTGTAATGCAGCAGCATTTCTTTGCCCTGCAACACCGGCGTCTGCGGCGGCAACGCCTTACCTGGAACGGCCTCATTCCCCAACGCATCGTTCACCACCAGCGCTACGCCGCGTGCCTGCCCCTCTACGCCGAAACGCCCATCTTCATTGCGACCGTCAAACGTGACGCGAAAGTGCTGCTTGCCCAGAATATTATTGTTGCTGTGCTTAAGCGTGCAGTTCACCAGCCGGATACTGAATGGCCGCGACAATGCCTGACTGTCATTAATAATCCGATCAAAGGGCAGCGTGCCCATATCAACGGTCTGGTCTCGGCTGGTGGTGTCAATATCGCAGGCGGTAGCCACTATCGCCCCGTTCATGCTGAGTTGGCTTCCTTCCCCCCAAACCGGCAGCGCCGTGACAGCTCCCACCAGTAAAAACAACGAGGTAGCCGCAAAACTATTCACCGACATCCCTGGCTCCCGTAATCAGCAAGGACAGCAAAAACTGCATGCGGAAACCGCATGCAGTAACATCCACTATTAGTTGTATGCCATGGTAAAGTTGGTGGTAGAGGTGAAGTCACCTTCTACGATATCGGTCAACGTAGTACCGGCATGCCCCTGTAGGAAGGCGGTGAAGCTCAGAGTGTTGTTACCCGCAATCAGGTTCTGCACGGTAGTTGCAGTACCCAGGGTGATCGGTTGGTTAGAACCATCAAACATCGCGATGCTTGCACCTTTTGCCGCGCCAGTGATGGCCAGCAGGGTGTTGGTGGTGCCAGTTGCGCCGCCATTTGGACCAGCGAAGGTGACCTGTACTTTGTTCTTGCTAGAGATATCGCAACCTTGCAGTTTGATATCAAAGTTCACCACGTTAGTAGATTTACCACCATTCACCAGCTCCACATTAGCCACCTGGCCAAAGCTCTTGGTCTGGTCAATACTTTCTGGAGCGATAGAGCAAGGTGCATCAATGATTTTACCTTCGAAATTTACCTTGCCCGAACCCGCATCAGCATTTGCCAGAGAGACCATACCCAGAGACAGAACCGTAGCCAGCGCAATGTTAGTCAGTTTCATGTTTTCTTTATCCTTAAAACGTTAATTTAACGAGAAATCCAGACATACCTACCCCGACACAATTAAAACGGTGCCTATCAGAACAACGCTGTTTTATTTGGCGGTAATGGATATACCCGGCAGCATCCTTTCATTTGGTATAAAAGAAGGCATCCCTTTCCTTCCCCTTTATTTGCGAAGGGGCATATCACCAGAAAAGACAAGGCTCTCCCGGCGCTTCATCCGATGAATAAAGCGAATTATTAAAATACAACTTTATGCGACAGCCCTGAATAGATAGAACTTCAACCATAAAGCAGCCACGCACCAATTTTTTCATTGATCCGGGCATTTATGATAAGACAATTCTCGCACCTTCTCCATCGGACAACCTCATCTCCTGTCGCCAAAAAATTATTGCAAATACCTATAATTTTTGAAAGTGTTGTTTTCCAAATGGAGCAATTTCGCCATAAAAACCTTATTTATATGCAAGAATATTCTTATTGCGACGACTACGGTCGCAAAAACGAATTACTTAGTATTTTATGCTGCAAAACGCGATATTTGCGAACTCATTGATCGTAAATTTGGTTTTCACGAAACAATAGTCCATGATAGCTTAGAATGGTAAACTGACGCCTCATAAGGAAGAAATGGGGGTTATGATTCTGACAGTATTCCCCTGTGATCACCTAGAAAAGTTAGCAACAAAAGACAGCAGCATAGGATTATTCCATTCCGAATAGCACCCATCAAGACGCATTAAAAGGAGGTAGTGACATGTCTTATCGCACCAATAAAGAAAGGGAAAAGCAGCTAAATAATGTTTTTATTGCCCTACAAACCCTTTGCAAGCGCGACATTCATCACACAGGCGTTCCCCCGCAGGTTCAATGGCCCAAGACACGGGAAATCGCAGAATACTCCGAGACAACAATATACCTTGCTCGTTACTATCTGCTGCGATTAGTTGAAAACAAAAAAGCTTATGTTACCTCTGGCGCTGTCAATAACAGTTTACGCTGGTATATTGCTGAACCCTCGCCATCACCTAAACATCATGAAAAAAGGGAAGCGCAGCCCGTTGCGGCGGAAGGCTAAATACGCCTCCCCCTTCTGACTTGTGTTTGATTTTTTTCTACTGACATTTATCTATCCCGTGTCTGCCATGGTGTTTCACGTAAGGCAGACACGCCGGTTGAAAGGAACTCATGCCATGAAACAACCTCTGTCCATCATGATAATCGATGCTGACCGTTATTTTACCTATGGTCTGGGCTTGGGGCTGCAAGCCTATTTTCAGGCCCATCAGCAGGACATCCGTCTGCTTGAGGAAACACAGGTTGGCAGCGATATCGACATCATTTTCCTGGGCGATCTGGTCACTAGCTACCCATGGCATTACCGCTTGCATCAGCGGAAAAATCATCCGATGGTATTCTTTATCACTGAGCAGGGGCGCAACAAAAACCAGCTCAAGCCAAGAGTGCATTGCGAACAATGCCATACCAGGGCGCTGTACCGCCACCAGCCGTTATCCTCATTATACGAGCGGTTGGATAGCGTGCTGTTTTCGCCCTTCGCATCGCTAATAGCATCAAGCCACGATTGCACATGTATGACTCCTTTGACGTCGCGGGAAGAGGAGGTGTTGCGCTGTATACACATGGGAATGAACGGGCAGGATACCGGCAACTATTTGCAAATCAGCAATAAAACCGCCAATGCCCATAAGCAGAACGCCATGCGCAAGCTCAATTTCAGATGCAATCAGGAGCTGTATCAATGGCTGCTGCAGGGGGGAGGACACTATCTGAACGAACGGTCGTCAATCAATCTGCCACGTTTGCCACTGCAACCAAAGGTGCCCGCAGAAACCACTCTCATCTCTCCGGCACAGTTAGTGGTACGGCAGAGAAAAGACCGCCCTTATGCGGCCTTGTCTGCGCACAAACAACCAGACCCCCTCGTCCAGAGAGAGCCGGTCTCAACGTGAGGGGGTTCTCGGAGGCTATTTATAACAGTGGACTAGCCTGGCTTGCGGTGCTCCGCAGCATGCATCGCAAGATAGGCATTGAGGTTTTCATCCCCCAGACCCAGAGTACGCAAGATTGCGGCCATAAAGCTGACCGGTGCGGTACCTGGTGCCGTGATAACGCGGCGATCGGCGATGGCATAAGGCACATCCTGATAGTGTTGCGCACCGCCATAGTTCAGGCTCAACAGGTTTTCTGCCGAATTGGAAGTATGGCGTACCTCATCAAGCACGCCCGCCTGCGCTAAAACGCGAGTGCCATCGCAAATCCCCGCGACGATAGCGTGACTTTGATAAGCCGCAGCAACCAAGGCGGTGATATCCGGTGCCTGTGCGGTTTGCCAGATAGTGCCCCCGCAGACAATCAGCAGATCGACTTCATCAGGCTGAATGGCTTCTATTGCCAGATGGGGGGTAACCAGCATGCCACCTGAAGAGATGACCTGGGCTGCGCCAGGAGTGGCAAAACGGCAGTCAAAACCGTAGTACCCACGCCCCGTCGAATTGATCAACGCGGTTTCCCAATCGGAAAAGTTTTCAGTCAGGAGGGTAATAGCACGTATCATCGGAGTGTCCTTGTCAGTATCAGGGGCAATTTTCAGGATTTTCCTACCCACAAAAACCAAGAGTAACCTGCACTGTTGACAGTTTCTGTCAGTAGCCAACAGAGGCCCCTCCCGCAAAGATAACCCGCATTCAATCAGCCAGAGAAACCGGTGCCACCGTCAGCAGCAGGTTGGCAAAGCGCCGCATCTCACCGCTAGCGATCACCAGTAATGTCTCCTGTGATTTTGCCGCATGATAGAAAGCCTCGCGGTTGAGGTAATCGATGGGACAACCGTCAGGCAGCAGTTGCTGATATTCGGTAGCGATGGTGTTAGTGAAGTCCTGCGGCCAGGCCATCATTGAGGCGTGTTCCACGTTAATGTGCTTGAGCACTTTATCTAATATCACGCTGCTGGCGATCATTCCTGGGGCCAGGTTCAGATAGACAATGGTGGCCTCTTTCGACGAGTTGGTGACGAACGAATAGTTACCATCGGCGATGAGGATCTGGGTTTTATGCCCGCACAGCGCCAGGGCGCACAACAGTTGCGGATGAATAATGTCGGCCTTGATCATAGTGCTTTCCAGTAGGGAAGACAGGTGGGCGCAGCATGTGCAGCGCCCCTATGTAATGAATCTGATGCGGTTTATCAGCGGCTGGGTAGGCTCACATACGGTAAATGCCGCCGTTAATATCAATTGTGGCGCCAGAGACGAAGCCGTCATATTCCGAGGCGAGGAATTTAATCACCCGAGCAACGTCCTCCGGGCTCCCCGCGCGGCCAAGGGGAATGCCGTGGATGGTTTCATCGGCAGATTCTTTACTGGTATGCAGGTTATGGAAGCGAGTGCCAAGAATAAGCCCCGGCGCTACGGCGTTGACCCTGATTCCATGTTCTCCCAGTTCCGCCGCCAGGGAGCGGGTCCAGGTTAATACCGCCCCTTTGGCCATGGAGTAAACCAGTGAACCAGAATGCCCGCCGGAACGACCAGCCAGTGAGGCCAGATTGACGATGCTGGCTCCGTCCTTGGCGCTTTTTAAGTAAGGTAGCGCGCTTTGCGTGACGTTCAGCATGGTCGTCATATTGACATCAATCACCGTCTGCCAGAATTGACGGTCGATCTCGCCTAACCATTTACGGGCGATAATGCCGCCCACGTTATTGATCAGTATGTCTATCCCCCCCAAAAACTCGGCGGCGGCAGAGACGCATCGCTGGGTATCTGCGGTATCGGTTAAATCTGCATAACCATAGGCGGCGCGTTGACCGCGCGAATGGGCTAAGTCAGCCAGTTCCTTTGGCCCCTCTTCACCGCTGAAATAGTGGATGTAGATGTCACACCCGGCGTTAATCAACTGCTCTGCGGTAGCTTTGCCAATCCCCTGCTCGGCCCCGGTAATAAACACTTTCTTACCCGTTAGATTTCCCATTTTATTGCCTCTCGATTATTTGTAGATAAAACCAGTTATGAGCGAATAACGCCTTCACGCTGTTTGGCGCAGTAAAAAATGCAGATCAATCCGGTAACCAATAAACACAGCGACAGGAAAACCAGCCCCGGAGTATTACTGTTAGTGACGTCCTTTAATAACCCGACCACGTAAGGCGCGACAAAACCTCCGATATTGCCGATACAGCTCACCACCGCAAGTCCGGCCGCTGCCGCCGCCCCGGTTGAAATATTGGCGGGCATGGAAAGGAATGAAGGAACCGAGGTATAGATACCTATCGCAGCAACACTCAGGAACATCAGCGCGACAAATACGTTGTAGTTAAAGAATACCACGGCACCTATCAGGCCAAAGGCGGCGACAATCATGCTGATGCCGGCAAACACGCCGATTTTTTTGCTTTTACTGGCCCACAGGCTCCACGGATAAACCAGCAAGGCGGCCAATCCGTAGGGAATAAAGGCAATCAGGCTCACGTGGAAAATATCATCCCCGGAGATAGCTGTGATGATGGAGGGCAGCCACATCCCGAAGCCGTAGATCCCACACACCATGCCAAAATTCAACATGGCGTATAACAGATACTTTTTATTTTTTATCCCCTGCACGAAATCAGACAGCTTGACCTTGGAACCCGATTTGCTGCGGGTGGCATTGTCCATTAGCCAGGCTTTCTCTTCCACATCGAGATAGCCCACATCCTTCGGTGAGTTCTTGATAATAAAAGGAATAAGCAGGCCAATAATCACCGGCGGAACACCTTCGAGGATAAACAGCCACTGCCAGGGTTCCAGGCCAAACCAGCCATGTTCGATGTTAAGGATCAGCCCGGAAATCGGTGAGCCAATAGCGTTCGACAACGGCTGTACGATGATAAACATGCCGAGGATCTTGGTACGGTACTTCTCCGGGAAAAATACCGTGAAGTAATAGACGACCGAGGGGAAAAATCCCGCCTCACAGACTCCCAGCATAAACCTACAGATATACAGCTCCATCGGCGTGCGGACAAACCCCATCAGCACGGCAAATATCCCCCAGGTGATAAGGATCCTGGCAAACCAGATACGTGGGCCGAACTTGATGGTTCCCGCATTACTGGGGATCTCAAACATAAAATAGCCGATAAAGAATATCCCAGAGGCAAAGCCAAAGGCCGAGGCGGTTAACCCCAGGCTATCTTCCAGAGCAATTGCCGCATAGGCCATATTATTACGATCCAAAAAAGCCAGAAAGTATAATAAGATCATTAATGGGACAATATTCAGCGTCATTTTCCTGATGGCACTGCGTTCAATTTCCTGAGGCGTTCTTTTTTGCATAATAGAATACTTCCAATGTTGTTAATCGGAATAATAATCTGCTACAGGCATGCCTGATGGATACAGGTATATTTACCTGATAATAAGTAATGCTATTTAATCGTTCTCGTTACGCTATTCGCGTTATGGCGTAATGGTTATTACCGACTGGCGGCTGACTAACGTCGGCGGGAAAATAAACTCTTCAGGGACTAATGTAGGATCCCCTACGCGTTGCAATAAGCGCTCGACCATCACCTGAGCCATCTCGGCAAGCGGTGGCATGACGGAGGTCAGCGCTGGCCACACCAGCCCCGAGAGCGGAATATTGTCGATACCCACTACCGATATCTCACCAGGCACCGCCACTCCAGCCTCCCGCAGCCCTGCCAGCAGGCCGATCCCCAGAGCATCGTTGATAGCCACTACGCCATCTGGGCGCGGAGAAAGAGCAAGTACCTGAGCGGCCAGGGTAAAACCCAGTTCGGCCATCTCGGTATCGCCATACTCTCCGCTAGCTTTGCCTTCTATTAGCCGTTGCTGAGCGGGCAGCCGATGATTACGCACCACGGTGAGAAATCCTTCAATCTTATGGCTGCGGCTCATGGTCAGGCTGGCCTCGGTGGCAAAGACGATATTGCGGCAACCGCGTTCGATCAGGTGTTGAGCCGCCAATCGCCCGGCCTCTACGTTGTCCATTGAGACGCTGTCGAATAACCGGGCATCAGCGGTAAAGCTCCCCGCCATGCGGTTATCGTAGTTGACGATCATCATTCCCATTTCGGCAGCCTGTGCAAAATGGGTCTTACGGATATCACTCGCCGCAACGATAATGCCGCGCACCCCATGGGCGAACATATCTTCGATAAAGGTGCGCTCTTCATCTTCTTGCCGATAGGTGTTGCCCAACAACACCCGATAGCGGTGTTCTTTAGCCGCCAGGTCAACCTCGCGAGCCAGGGCAGAAAAGCTGGGATTGACGATCGAGGGAACCAGCAGACCGATCATCCGGGCATGCCCGGTTTTCAACTGCTGCGCCACTCTGTTGGGCTGATAGTTCAATTCGCGCATCGCCTGTTCGATACGCAGTCGGGTTTCCGGGCGCATTTGATTGCTGCGCCCATTTAACACGTTGGAAACGCTGCTCACGGAAACACCGGCGAGATGCGCGACATCACGAATGTTGGCCATGTTTTCGCTCCCCCTCCGGTGCTAACGTTAATTGGTTAACTTACGCACGGAATGCCATTAAATAACTGTATAATCAACATATTAAATATGTGACCTGGCATTATCTGTATCGTTTTAGTGAAACGATGCAGATCAATTTATAGCGGAGATATCACTCAATCAAGCGACTTTACTGGCCGTGCCGCAGTTGCGTGATGCTTTTGTGAAAGCTATCAAGCCCAGCGCCATGGCATTACTAAACACGGGTAAAATCCCCGGCTGTTTAGTCAGTGTTTAGTGGTGGGGTTAAAGGCTGGTACGGGATTTGGATGGGTACGGCATGCAGCGCCTCACATATAATGGTCGATTGAAGTAGGCTACTAACCCATCATATATCGTTTATCAGTTCGTCAAATACCAACTCCCCATCATGTAACCGTCCTAGTTTGGCTTGATTAATAGAGTGCTCAAGCTTGGCGCACAGGTTTTGTAGCTTAAACTCTGCAAACGTATTGTAGTCCTCAACAGGCATGACCACTACGGAGGGTTTACCGTTTTGGGTGATACAAACTGGTTCACGCTGGGCTGTAGCCATCATTTGTTTAAACTGGGTTTTGGCCTGACTGGCCGTAAAGTTAATCATTGTTATCTCCTAAGGACGTTTTCCTAATGGTATTCAACAAAAAAACCACCTCACCGCGATAATAAGGCGATGTGGCCAGCCGCCGTTGCCACTCGGAGTTCCAGTCACCCTGCTGCACCAGACCGATTTTGAAGGGAATTTGCAGCTTAAGCAGCGCGGGGAGATAGCGTTCATATTCCGTGACCGTGCGCCGCCCCTGATAGGTTTGGATCACTAACTCATCGATTGGCAACGCATTCAACTGGCTGACGTTGCCGGTCTTTGCCCAATCGAGCAGGCCAGTCACTCCCAAAGCATATTCTTTGGGTAACCGACCGCGCAGCTTGTCGAGAAACTCCGAGTACTTATCCAGTTGATAGGTTGCCGCATCAAAGTCGATCTGTAGCCCTACCACCCGATTGCCTGCCGCAGCCCAACGGGCAGGCATGCGCACCGCCGAGGCCAATACCTCGTCAGACATATCCAGGGTTGCGACACGTACGGTGATCCAGATGGCGGGTGCCTGGAGCTTGCTCAACGGCAACCCCAACTTCAGAAAACGAGCGCCCTGGCGGCCGTTCACGATTTCACCCTGATGGAGATAGAGCAGATCGGCCTGCTGCAACGCAGGCTGCGGCCAAACGCCGGACCAAAGCCAGAATGCGCGGTAATCATGCGCATTCACATATCGGCCAGCTGCGTTATCCGCCGCTGCGGCGGTTGCAAAGATCGGCAACCACAGCAGCAGCAAAAAACGCATCACCAATAGTATTTGAGCTTTTGTTCCCATTGGTTACCTTTATACTGGCTCTTCAACAGGTTAAACCAGCGTTGGCGAGTTTTTTGCGAGATCTCCTGCCGATCGCAGCTGTTGTAGCCGGAAGGAGAGAAACACATCACCGCCCGGTACAGCGCATAGGTTTTATCTTCCGGTTCGGCCTTGGGATCGGCGATCACTTGCTGATAATATTTTAATCTGCCATGCGCTTTATCTTTACTCAGTTCGGCCCCAGCCAAGTCATCCAACTGTTCATTGCCCCCCATTTCCGCTTCGGTGCTGATATCGGCAAAGGTGGTACGCAAGAACTCAGCCACGCAGTTCATGGCATGTGGATCGCTCTTGTTCTTCGCCAACACGGCAACGTTAGCGTCTAAAGATGAACAGAAATAGCCAGGTTCGGTCCGGCTGCCATCCCAATCGAAAACGCTGAGTGCGACATCACCAAATACCTGCGGCTCAGGCTTCTGTTTGATGTGTTTTTTCAGTTGGCTGTCGTCAATAAACCCCTGATAGTCGCCCACCATCAAATCCTTGAACAACAGCGTATGCAGTGCGATGGTCTTTTCTTCATCGTTAGGCGCACCAGCGGCCTGCTGTTGCAACAACGCTTTATTGGCCAGGCTTTTGAGCACCACTGAGCGGTAACGCAGATTATTGATTGGGCTGTCTGGGGCAAAAATAGCCGCGGTTTTATTTTCCTGCACCAAGGCGGTGGCCAACATCAGTTGCAGATACTGTTGCTGATAAGGGGCAAGTTTCATACCAAGCAGATGACGCCAATGGGCTTCTGCACCCTGCCAGTTTTCCTGCATCACCAGGGCATCGCCGTAAAGGAGTTGCTGGCTGAACGCGATGAGATCGTTTGCTGCCAGCTGTGCCGCTGGCTGGATCGCCTTGGTGACCGCGGCATAATCCTTTTGCTGATAGAACAGCCAGGCATTATGCATATATTCCCAGAGCGGCAACTGATTGGCGGCAACAAACATCGGTTTGTACCCCTGCAGCATCTCATCGGTCACTTTCGGCATCGACGGGTTATCGAGATTGTATTTGCGCAGCCACTTCATGGTTTGGGTGAAGGTCAACAACGGGGCATCGGCACTGCTGACAAAAGGTGGCTCTGCACTGTCATACGGAATGTTGCGGCTCAGCAGAATTTGGTCCCCTTCATCAATCATCGCGCCAAGCGTATTGATATCGGTGGCGGCGGTGATCTCGCTTTCATACAGCTGTGCCAAACGCGGCCAGTCGGACAGATACCAATTCACCCGGCGCTGCAGTCCCTGCACGGAAGCCACATATTCGCCTTTGGGATAAGCGGCCAGATAGGCCTGCGCACGTTGCAATGCCAGGGCGCCCGCCTCTTTATCGGCCCGCTGCGGATCGAACATGCCGTACTGATCCGTGGCATTTTCAGTGATCTGGTTCAAGGCCACGCGGAACAGCATATAAGCGGCGGTTTCTGCTACCCATGGCTGATCTGACTCTTTAAGCCGTTGGAAACCGGTATCCGCATCGGTAAACTGCCCCTGATAAAATTGTTCCGCACTGGTGAGATAATCTCTGAACGCCGCCGCATGGGAACCTGCGGCATAGTTTGCCATCAACGGTAAAAATTGCTCCGGCTGCGCTTCACCCCGATAAATTTTGGCCCGGCGCAACGCCAGTAAATCGCGTTCGGCATGATCTAGCTGTTGGTCTGCCAGCAGGGTCTGGAAAAATTGGCTGAGTGACAGCGGATTATTAGAGATCCAGCGGCCTTCATATTCGGCTGAAAAACCGGTCAACCCCGACGGTTTAATGCCCAGGCTTAATGCTAGCGCATCAAGAGGATCGTCCTGTGGTGCCGTTTGGCCTGGTGCGGTGGGCTGATCGGTTGCAGGCGCGGTTTCCCCAGGGAACACGCCAAACGTGTATCCTCTGCTGCGGCTAATATCCTGCGGCAACGACGATAGTGCTACGGGTAGATTGCGCATTCCCGCTGCCAGCATCAGCAGATTGACGCGGGTGTCATTATCGGCGGCCAGGTAGGGCACACCACTCATTGCGCAATAATCGCTCCAGCGGCAGCCAGTTTCATCGGAAGAGGCCAGTGCGAACTGGCTGGTACCAGCGATGGTTGAGACCACCGCGGCTATTATAAGTTTTTTCATCGTTATTCTTACTTATCTCCAGTGGTCACTCTCATCCCGAGAGAATTTTGCCTGAGATAGTGTCGTAAGCATTGAGAAAAAACAATACGGCGCAAACAAGTCGGCATAATTAGGAATTATCGAACCCGATAATCACCTTGGTGCCATAGGGCTCAACAAAAGGCTCCGCTCTCCAACCGCTGGCTACGGAGGTTGCCATACCAGCGCCTGTATTTGGTTTATTGCAGGCTATTTCCCTGCCACAGGCCACCTTGCCGCAGCCAGTAATATAATTCGCCATTACGCTTGAAACCGAGCTTGCGCATCGCCGTGAGTTTATGGGTGCTGACGGTCTTGACGCTAAGCGAAAGTTTACTCGCGATCTCGTCAGGTGTTAATTCCTGTGAGATCCCTTGCAGAACGTCGCGCTCGCGCGGGGTCAAATGCAAATGCCGACACACACTTACCGTATTGTCTGTCAAAGACGACTGACTTGCCTGCTCAAACATCTCCTCGACCAAACGCACCACGGCATCAGGCCGTTCCTTGCGACCTAATCGTGCGGGCTCATGCTGACGTATTACATTCTCAGCGGCCGTATCATTTATGATAATCGTCCCAAGCCGTCGATTCACCGGATTTTCCCGGCGAGCATTGAACCGCGATGACCAGCCAAAGGGGTTGACACAAACCATCAGGTCGATCGTGATCCCAGACGCAACCGGCACAAAACTCCATGTACAGCCTTTAGCTAGAAAATAGTCCTGCAAAATATGTTGAATGCCCAGAGCAAAATAACGGTTGCTATCCTGAATAGTGATAACAATATGTGGTGTCATTTTAGTTCCTTATGAATCGGCAAGAAAACACGCGATAATATGGGTTTCGTTTATATGGCAAATAATCCTTGACGCTATTGCCCTCAAACAAGGGGTGCGGATACCTCCGCATGCCTAAAATAGGTTATTCCTATAATGACGTAGCTAATTACTGGCCAGCTAAAGTGAAGCTGGCAACCGCCTTGAATTAACCTTTGGTAACAGTGGCAAACGCACCATCACCCTGCAGATAGACACTGAAGTTCAGGGGATTATGCCTTTTGGCAGCTTTTGGATGGTGGTTGGCTCAGTCAGCTTAATGGGACCGCTAGCACCCTCAATGACGAGGCTAGCCCGCAATATCCAAGGGCCTGCGACGGCAGCTACGTTACCATTGAAGGATACCGTCACTTTACTCGTGGCATTTGGCTCGTTACCGATTTCACCGTTACGTACACTCTTTAAACGCTTTTGCCAGTGGTTTGGCGTTGCGATAAATCTTAATGAACAGATAACGAACAAGCAAAATAACCTACTTAATACATAAAAATTAGATTTAATGACTTAAAATTATCGATTTTAATATATTTAATGCTGTTTGGGGCAAAAAAAAACCGATAAGCGAGTAGGTAATACTGTCTTGAATTCAACTAGTTATTATTGCTGAAAAAATAGTTCAAATCAGGGTTGACTACGGTAGCGGGTTACCACTAAATTCCTACGCACAGTCAAGCCATTAAGACTATTCTTATTACTGGACGCAGTTCAACACTAACACCAAGGATGCTCGGTTATCGCCATGAAATATATAATAAACCTTAATATTATCTTTGATCCTGACAATAGAATATTGACGGTTAAAAATGACATTCAGCAATCTGTTGAATTATCAAAGCCAGCAACCCGATTACTCAGTGAGTTGATTAACAACAATAGGGTCAACCTTGCTCGCGATGATCTGCTAAAAAACGTCTGGGCGGACTATGGCTTTTCACCGTCGAATGCCAGCCTGAACAACCATATTAGTGAGTTACGCAAAGCTTTCACTAATCTCGGCGTGAGTAAGGATATCATTTCCACCGTTCCCCGCGTCGGTTTTAGAATGGATGCAGAAATCCATCCGATACAAAAATCGGAGCAGGGAATAACAGAAGAAGCACCGGTAACCGGGGTTCCTGTCACTGAGGAGTCCAATACCTCTTCAGAAACCCTACCACCGACAATGACCGAGGAAGGAGAGCATCAATCTATCTATTTATCGTTAAAAAAACACAAGATGATAATCTACATACTTGCTCTTTTACTGTTACTGACCACGGTAACGGGCACGACCATGCTGAGACACAGCAAAAAAGAGAGCGTGAACTTCGTGGTGACTCATGAAAAATGCAGTATCTATAACTTAAATGACGACAAGCCAAATAAAGAGTTTACGGCTAAAATCGTCCAGGAGATAGCAGCGGAAGGCATAGACTGTTCGCGGGAAGATCTGGATGTTTTTTATGCAGAAGCACACCCTAATAACGACCGTTTCAGAGTCCGGCTGCTCGCTGCCTGCAGTAAAATTGACGCAACCAGCTATAAAAATTGTCTAAATTACAAAACAGTAGAGTAATAACATGAAAAAAATCGTCGTAGCCCTGCTGTTGATTATTAGTTTATGTTCAACCCTTTTTTATATTTATCAGGTGCAGTCCCGCAAGCCGTTCCATTGTGATGCTCAGCTGTTCGCGCACCTCAGAATCAATGAAGCTGACGCAGTTGAGGTCAACACCCATGTCGACGTCATTTTTAGGTCGGCCTATGACGGGATTTTGAAATTTTCCGGCTCAATCAAGAATAAGGGCCATGACTATATCCTGAGAAGGACCGTCTACTTTACCGTCGCCCCGTCGGAGCTGGAAAACGTGAACGAAATCGTCTTTACCCGTACAGAGAGCCACCCTACGGATAATACGCCAGCAGACCTTTGGCAAAACAGAGTGTTACCGCAAACCCCTGGCATCGGGTTTTACTCAAAGATCAGGGATTTAGATAGAGATGCCATTATTATCAAAGGGTTTACTAATCCTCTGATCGTCTGCATTCGCCGCTAACGCCCCCCGGAGAAGCTGCTACCGGCAATGCTGCCTGAACAGGCGGGCCAGGTAGGCGCCCATCGGCGTGAGCGTCGTATCCTTGCGTTGGATCAGGTAAAAGGTCGCTTTTGGTAAGGCTTCGTCCAATTCCAACGCGACCAGATGGCGGCCCAGGATAGGATCGGAAATCACATCAACCGACAGAATGCTGACAAAGTCACTCTGCGCCACCAGGCTGGTACAGGCCATAAAGGTTTCGCAGGTGACGCTGATCGCCGGAGCCATCCCCATATCACCAAACAGTTCATGTAGCAGGCGGTAGTAGCTGCCATTAGGGGTTGGCATAGTCCAATCGCAATGTTGCAGCTCTTTGAGCGTGCGGGCGTTCTCACAAGGGTGCCCTTTGCGTACCACCACCTTGTATTCTCTTTCCATCAGCCGCTCAAAGCTCAACTCATTGTCCATGCTGCTGGGGTAGTAGGTATTAATGGTAAAATCCAACTCCCCCTGGCGTAGCTCCGGGATCATCGAGACCAGTTGCCCCTCCACGATGCGCACCTTCACATTGGGATATTCGCGGTGAAACTGGGTGATCACTTTCGGCATTACCGTGCGAGCAACGCTGCCACCAACGCCGATATTGACCGAGCCGCCCGCTAGCCCCAACCGCTGCTGAATATCTTCCTGCGCTACCCGCAGCTCTTCGAGGATCAGGCTGGCATGCTGAAAAAAGTTATCGCCGCAGTCGGTTAATACCACCCCTTTGCTGCGGCGGACAAACAGCTTGGCGCCGAGCACCTCTTCCAACTCCTGAATCGACTTGGTCAACGCAGGCTGGGAAAGGTTACAGGTACGGCTGGCGGCGCGGATACTGCCCTGGCGGCTGACTTCCACAAAGGCGCGTAACTGGTGCAATTTTATCGAGGCTGGCATAGGCGATTTGCGATAACCGTTGTTTATCAGTAGCAAGATATTGGCATCTTATTTAACCCGATACCATTGTGTACATTCGAAAAAAACAAAATAAATAACCCAATCATCATTTCGCTTATTTACACGCAGTATTGCGCTCAATAGGCGCCTTTCACGGCTTTTTAGCAACTAATTACATAAATATTCAATTTTAATTTAATTGCCTGATCCTCGTCAGTGCACCACATCTGCCTGAATTTTATTCAAGGCGTGATAACTAATGGAAAACTGCTATGAACACTCCGCTTTCAACGTTAGTGACCGAACTGTATCCGCAGCTGCAAGCCTGGCGCCGTGACTTCCACCACCATGCCGAATCTGGCTGGCTTGAATTCCGTACCGCTTCGCTGGTGGCGGAAGAGTTGGATCGATTAGGTTATCAGTTGCAACTCGGCCGCGAGGTGATTAACGCCGAAGCCCGCATGGGGCTACCCTCGTCACAAATCCTGGCGGCGCAAGAACAACGAGCCATCGAACAAGGTGCCCTGGCGAAGTGGCTCCCCTTCTTTTCCGGTGGTTTTACCGGCATTGTCGCCACGCTGGATACCGGCCGCCCTGGCCCCACCATCGCCTTTCGCGTCGATATGGACGCACTCGATCTCAATGAACTACTGCATCCCGACCATCTGCCGTTCCGTGAAGGTTTCGCCTCCTGCAATAGCGGCATGATGCACGCCTGCGGGCACGATGGGCATACCACCATCGGCCTGGGGTTGGCGCGGGTATTCAAGAGCCTGGAGCCACAACTGCATGGCCGCATCAAGCTGATATTCCAACCGGCCGAGGAAGGTACCCGCGGGGCCAAATCGATGGTGGCAGCTGGCGTGGTCGATGACGTCGATTTCTTTACCGCCGTGCATATCGGCACCGGCGTACCGGCCGGGGAACTGGTGTGCGGCAGCGACAGCTTTATGGCTACCACCAAGCTGGACGTCACTTTCCGTGGCGTGGCATCCCATGCCGGTGCCAAACCGGAGGATGGCCGCAATGCCCTGCTGGCAGCGGCGCAAGCCAGCATTGGGCTGTATGCCATCCCTCGTCACAGCGAAGGCAGCTCACGTATAAACGTTGGCGTGTTGCAAGCGGGCACCGGCCGTAACGTGATCGCAGACTCCGCCTTTATGAAGGTAGAGACTCGCGGCGCCACCAATGAGATCAACGAGTTTGTCTACCAGCAGGCGCTCAACGTCATCCAAGGAGCCGCCACCATGCAGGGGGTGGAATACGACATCGCCCTGATGGGCGCGGCGCAAAGCAGCCAGCCGACGCAACCTTGGGTGGATTACATCCACCGCCAGGCACTCAGCATCGGCGAGCTTGCTTCAGTAGTCGATCGCCGCGAGCAGGCTGCGGGCTCAGAGGATGCCACCTACATGATGGAACGGGTGAAATCTCACGGTGGGCAAGCATCCTATGTGATTTTCGGTTGCGAACTCAGCGCCGGGCATCACAACGAGAAATTCGATTTTGACGAGCAGGTACTCACCGTGGCGGTAAAAACGCTGGCTACCCTGGCACTGAACCTACCGACTTTTGGGAGCGCAGTATGAAACAGCCGGAACTGGTCTCTTTTATTCATCATTACATCGATAGCCATCAGGCCCACTTCAGTGCCTTAAGCGATGAGATCTGGGATCACCCAGAAACTCGCTTTACCGAAACCCACTCCGCCGAACTACTGGCAAACGCCTTGGAACAAGAGGGTTTTGCGGTTGAACGCGGCGTTGGCGGCATTGAAACGGCGTTTATCGCCAGCTTCGGTAGCGGCCATCCGGTGATCGCCTTATTGGGTGAATACGATGCATTGGCCGGTCTGAGCCAGCAGACGGGCTGTGCCACCCCGTCTCCGCTGGTGGAAAACGGCAATGGTCACGGCTGTGGGCATAACCTGCTCGGCACCGCAGCACTGGCCGGGGCCTTTGCGGTTAAAGCCTGGATGGAACAACAACAGTTAACCGGCACGATACGCTTTTACGGCTGTCCAGGAGAAGAAGGCGGCTCTGGTAAAACCTTTATGGTGCGTGAAGGGCTGTTCGCCGATGTGGATGCCGCCCTCACCTGGCACCCGGAAGGCTTCAGCGGCATGTTCAATACCAGCAGCCTGGCCAATATTCAGGCCGCGTTCCGCTTCAAGGGCGTCGCCGCTCACGCGGCCAACTCGCCGCATCTCGGCCGCAGCGCGCTGGATGCCGTGACGCTGATGAACACCGGAGCCAACTTCTTGCGTGAACATATCGTGCAGGAAGCCCGGCTGCATTATGCGGTCACCAATACCGGCGGCAGCTCCCCCAACGTGGTGCAGGCCGATGCCGAAGTGCTTTACCTGGTGCGAGCTCCACAACTCGATCAGGTGCAGGATATTTACCAGCGCCTGGTCAACGTTGCCAAAGGTGCAGCGCTGATGACCGACACACAGATGACGGTGCACTTTGAAAAAGCCTGCTCCAACTACATCCCCAATCGCCGCTTGGAAAAGGCGATGTATCAATACGTGTGCGATTTCGGCTTACCGGATTACAGCGACGAAGAGCGGCGGTTTGCCACGGAGATCCGCCAAACGCTCAGCAAGGACGACCTGCGCAATGCCAAACTGAATATTTCACGCACTGGTGGGGTCGCTGGGCAGGAATGGGTAAAGCAGTTGGGCGATAAGGTGTTGATGGACGAGGTCGCTCCCTACGTAGAGTCACAAGAAATCCTGTACGGCTCTACCGACGTCGGCGACGTTAGTTGGGTCACGCCAACGGCTCAGTGCTTCAGCCCCTGCTTTGCTCTGGGCACGCCGCTGCATACCTGGCAGTTGGTCGCCCAGGGCCGCACTTCAATAGCCCATAAGGGCATGTGTCTGGCAGGTAAAGTGATGGCCGCTACCGCCGTCGCCTTACTGAGCGATAACGCTTTGCTGAACGCCTGCCGCGAGGAGTTCCGCCAGCAACGTGCCGAACAGCCTTATCAATGCCCCATCCCTGCGGGGGTGAAACCTTCCCCATTGAAGTAAATCCCGACCGTTCTGGCTCCCGTTCCGAGCCAGGACTCCATAGCGACCCATAAAACTATAAAAATCTGATGACGGACAAGAGGGTAATATCATGAGTGAGATAGCATCATCCGCCAATAAAAGCCCCGGGCGTATTTTTTACTGGGTAGAACGTATCGGTAATAAAATCCCCAATCCCTTCCTGTTATTCGTTTATTTAATCGTGGTGTTAATGCTCGCCACCGCGCTCATTTCCTGGTTGGGTCTGGTGGTGAAAAACCCGGCTACCGGGGAGATGATCCAGGTAAAAAATCTGCTGAGCGTGGAGGGAATACAATGGATCCTCCCCAACATCATCCACAACTTCAGCGGATTTGCGCCATTGGGGGCGATCCTGGCGCTGGTGATCGGTGCCGGTCTGGCGGAAAAGGTCGGCCTGTTGCAGGCGCTGATGTACAAAATGGCCTCACACGTCAGCGCCGGCTACGCCAGCTATATGGTGCTGTTTATCGCCTTCTTCAGCCATATTTCCTCCGATGCCGCACTGGTGGTAATGCCGCCGCTGGGGGCGTTGATCTTCCTGGCCGTCGGGCGTAATCCCATTGCCGGGCTACTGGCGGCGATCGCCGGTGTCGGCTCGGGGTTTACCGCCAACCTGCTGATTGTCACCACCGATGTGCTGCTTTCCGGCATCAGTACCGAAGCGGCCAAAGCGGTTGACGGCGCAATCCACGTCAGCGTGATCGACAACTGGTACTTTATGGCCACCTCGGTGATCGTCCTGACCATTACCGGCGCGTTGCTAACGGATAAGTTTATCGAGCCACGGCTACCAAAATGGCAAGGCACCGCCGAAGACAAGCTAGAGGTGCTCACTCCATTACAAAACCGTGGCCTGATGATGAGCGGGATCGCCGCGCTGGTATTTATCGCCGTGATGGCAGCGCTGGTGGTGCCGGAGGGTGCCCCGCTGCGCGATCCGCAAACCGGCTCGGTGATCCCCTCGCCCTTTATTAAAGGCATTGTGCCGATCATCATCCTGTTCTTCTTCACCGTCGCCATCACTTACGGCGTCGTCACCAAGACCATCCGCCGCCCGGACGATATCCCCAACCAGCTGGTGGAGCCGATGAAGAACATGGCGGGCTTTATCGTCATGGTGTTCCCGCTGTCGCAGTTTGTAGCGTTCTTCAACTGGAGCAACATGGGCAAGTTTATGGCCATCGGCCTGACGGATCTGCTGGAGGCGGCCGGAATGAGCGGTGCTCCTGCGTTCCTCGGCCTGATGTTCCTGTCTGCCTTCCTGTGCATGTTTATTGCCAGCGGCTCCGCCATCTGGTCGATCCTGGCCCCGATCTTCGTGCCGATGTTTATGCTGTTGGGCTTTCACCCGGCCTTCGCCCAGATGATTTTCCGCATCGCAGACTCATCCGTGCTGCCGCTGGCACCGATGTCGCCATTCCTGCCGCTATTCCTTGGCTTTCTGCAACGCTACCTGAAAGACGCCAAACTCGGCACCTACTACGTGCTGATCATGCCCTATCCGCTGGTGTTCTTCGCCGTCTGGACCCTGCTGCTGGTGGTGTGGTACATGCTGGGGCTGCCTATCGGGCCTGGGGTCTACCCGAAAATGGGGTAAACCAATGCCGAAAAAATTGTGCTCAATACCCCGTCTTTTGGCGTAAGCTGAACCGATTATCCCCGCCGGATGCTTGCCAGCCGGTGGGGACACTTATTTCAATGCGCTAAGGGCCTGCTATGAGTCGTGAAATCAACAAAGATACGCAGCTGTGTATGTCACTGGCCGGTCGGCCAGGCAATTTCGGCACCCGTTTCCACAACTATCTGTATCAGGAACTGGATCTGAACTTCATCTACAAGGCGTTCACCACCAAAGATATTCAGGCAGCGGTCGGCGGCGTGCGCGCTTTGGGTATTCGCGGCTGTGCGGTTTCCATGCCGTTCAAGGAGAGCTGTATTCCGTTCCTTGATGAGCTGGATGCATCGGCCACGGCCATTGAGTCAGTCAATACCATCGTCAACGACGACGGCTTCCTGCGGGCCTATAACACCGACTATATCGCCATCGCCAAACTGCTGGCGAAATACCAGATCCCCCCGGCCACCTCGTTTGCCCTGCGTGGTAGCGGCGGTATGGCCAAAGCGGTGACCGCCGCCCTGCGCGATGCAGGGTTCAAGAACGGCCATATCATTGCGCGCAACCCACAGGCGGGCCAGGCGCTGGCAGCGCAGTATGGTTATCAGTGGCTGCCAGAAGTGGGCGATTTACAGGTTGAGATGGTGATTAACGTCACGCCGATCGGCATGGCGGGCGGTAGCGAAGCCAAGCAGTTGGCCTTTGAACCAGCCACCATTCAGGCTGCCAAGATCGCTTTCGACGTGGTTGCACTGCCAGCAGAAACCCCGCTGATCCGCTATGCACGGGAGCAGGGTTTGCAGGTGGTGACCGGTGCAGAAGTGATCGCTTTACAGGCTTTGGAGCAGTTTGTGTTGTACACCGGCGTGCGTCCTTCCGATGAGCAAATCTCTCGCGCTGCGGCACATGCTCGTGGCTAATGGTATCCCCTCACCAGAGGGGATACGTCATACCAGCAGCGATTAGAACGACAGGGTCAGGCCCGCGTAATAGGCCCGGCCCGGTTCGTTGTAGGTCGAAGCCCCTTCATTTTCACGGTAGATCTGCTTGTCGAACAGGTTGGTGACGCCGGTTTTCAGGCTCAGATCCTTCATCAGATCGTAATTGACGCCAATGCCCACCACCGAATAAGCCCCGACTTCCTGAGTGGAAAGCGTGCCGGCTTCGTTACGGATCTCCGCATATTCGCGCGGCTTTTGCCGACCATACATCGTCCAATTCAGGTTGGTGGAGAGCTTATCGGTGACCTGATAATCCAGCAGGGTATTCACCGTATACTTGGGGATCACCGACAGAGGATTACCGGTATCCTTGTTTTCGGAGGTGATCATATAGGTCGCGTTGGTGCGCCAGGTGAGCATGTCCTCAACCAATGGCACCACCAGGTTACCCTCCAACCCTTCGACCAGCGCTTTACCGCCGTTTTCCCAACGCAAGATGTTGTAACCGTTAGAGGCATAGCCAACAATCTCGGTGCCCGCCACGATCTTGTTTTTATAGTCGTTGCGGAAATAGGTGATGCCTGCATCGTAACCTGCCCAGGTAAATTCCAGGCCGATCTCTTTGTTAACGCTGGTTTCCGGATCCAGATCGTTATTCCCCAGCAGATAGCAGCTGCCTGAAACTATGTCCTTCGGGCACCCGTTACCACGGGTGGATAACAGATAGCCTTCGCTGGACTGGTATAGGTTTGGCGCTTTAAAGGCTCGGGCAATACCGGCCTTCAGTTTGAAATACTCGCCAAGCTCCTGCGAAATGTTCAGGCTTGGGCTCCAGTTAGCGCCATATTTATTGTGATAGTCGAAGCGCAGCCCAGGGATCACAAAGGTTCCCGCCAGCGGCTCGATGTTATCCTCAAAATAAAGTGAACTGATGTCGGCGCTATTTTTAGCGCTGCGCTCGGAGGGATCGCCAGAGACGCCGCCGATGATGATGCCACTGGAGTCGGTCATCTGCATGGATGCCGGATCGTTGAGCTTTTCACGGTTCCACTCGGCACCCAGCGTGACGTTCTGCTCAAACAGCAGATCCAGCGGGATATTCAGCTCACCGCCGGTGCGATAATTCTCCAGCCGGCTGGTGTTGTAAGTATCGTCGTTGATCATCCCCTCGATGCGGCCAGTTGTGCCCTCCGCCAGACGGGTATTGTTGGTTTTCTCATAGTTAAAGTTCAGCCGGGATTGGCCCCAGTCCCAGATGCCATTATGGGTAATGCCGTAGCTCTGACGATACAGGCGGTTAGTTTCCTGGCCGTACAGCGAAGCCACCAGACCGCCTGGGCTGAGATTGCCATTGCTGTATTGGGTATCGCCCGCGTAGATATTGCCTTGGCGGCTGTAGGCATAGTCAAAGTCGAGGATCTGCTGCGGGTCTATTCTCCAGGAGAGTGAGGCATTGATATCTTTGTTTCTGACGCCTTCACGCCCTGCGGCATAGGAACCGTTCTGCTGGGTGTTGATGTCATAGGCATCGGCATCGGTTTTATTGAGGTTACCGAACAGGCGCATGGTCAGCACGTCACTGACCAGCGGGCCGCTTAAACTGAAGTTGGCGCGGTTGGTCGCCCCTTCCTTGCTGTTTTCAGGCTGGTTGGTAAACAGCGAAAGCGTGCCATGCCAATCTTTGGTTGGGCGTTTGGTAATGATATTAACTACTCCGCCAGCTGCACCCGAACCATAGCGGGCTGCCGCCGGGCCACGTAACACCTCAATGCGTTCAACCATTTCTGCGGGTACCCAGTTGGTATCGCCACGAGTATCCCTTTCGCCACGCCAACTATAACGCACTGAATCACGTGAGGTTGCCGGGACACCGTCGATCAGGATCAAGGTGTTTTCCGGCCCCATTCCCCTTATATCAATCTGCCGATTATTACCTCGGCTACCGCTAGCGCTGTTGCCGGTAAGGTTGACGCCTGGCATTCTGCGGATAATGTCGGAGAGGTCGTTGACCGGTGGCGTTTTGCGTATATCCTCGGCGGTGATAATCGAAACCCCGGGCTGTTGTTTCAGTTCTTCCGCCGCGGTGGCACGCACCACCATGGTCTCGCTGTCTTCTGCTGGCACCTCCTCTGCCGCCATCCCACCGCTACTGAAAAGCCCCGCCAACAAGATCGCACAAGGTCGCAGTCTGCTGTTGTTAGGTATAACCATCGTAATAATCCCTTTTATTTAAAGTAGATAATAATAATTGTAACCATTTTTGTAATTGCGAATTGTAATGATAATTATTACCACTTAAACGCAGGAAAGCGTAAATTCACAATTTCTCCATACTTCTGGCGGGTTATTTTTTAAGCGGAAGAATGGCAAATATGGCTATCGAGGGTTATGCAACAGGCGGCACATCAGGGAGCAGCGAGGATAGCTGGCAAAGCCAACACTTGTCAGTTTTGTGTCAGTTACGGCACAACTGAGAATCATTATCATTCACTGAGTTGCTCACTGGAAACGAATATCATTCTCAATACTGTATATAAACACATATACAGAGCTCAACCTAATTGTGAACAAGAAGAGGAACTCATATGATTGATGAAATTGTTGGCTACGATCCCTACAGTTGGAATAATGGAGTAGCTCCAGAACCGGGACTAGCATGGGACGGTGGCGCTTGGGGGTTGGCCTACAACAGGTATTGACTCTGGCGATCTAATGATTGTTTGGCCTGCAGGAGATAACTCAGTATCTGACCAAACCAAGGAGTTATTAGACAATAATATTTGCCTGCGCTGCGGACAGAAAAACTGTCCCTATATAAAGAATGGAAAAGATTATAAAGAGCTCAGAAGTGCATTGAGCAAAGGTAATATGCCTTTAGCCAAAAAAGTATACATGACTCGATTTGCTCAATTTGGTGGAATGAATAAGGGCACATTTAAAGAGGCACTTAAAAAACAAAAGGAGGCAAAGGCCAAAGCAGAAAAAGCGTTTTTGCTAAACATTTCTACCATTGTTTCCAGCTCAGCAGAAGGGATCAGTAAACGTTTGGGTAAAAATTACCAACTTGCTGCTGATGAAATTGCCAATAACATTAAAAATTTCCAAGGAAAGAGAATAAGAAACTTTAATGATGCAATGGCATCTTTAAATAAAATTATGTCAACCCCTGGTATGAAAATCAACAAAGGAGACAGAGATGCTATTATTCATGCCTGGAGGTATACGAATGTTAACGACATGGCAAACAAGCTCAGTAATTTTGGCCGATTCTTTAAAGTCGCAGATCTGGTGATTAAGGCTGAGAAAATACGCGAAAAAAGTATAGAGGGCTACGAATCTGGGAATTGGAAGCCACTGATGTTAGAGGTTGAGGGCATGGTGTTGAGTGGGGTAGCGTCTAGTGTTGCCTTGGCAATAGTGACTGGAATACTCTCTTTATTTTCAATGTCTGTATTACCAGTAATAGCCGCCATCCTGGTAATTAGCATTGCGTCATCTTTTATTGACGCGTCACTTGCCGAAACACTGAACAATAAAATCATAGAGTTATTAAATTGATATAAAGCCCGGCACTCTTATCGTCGGGTTGCGTACTCTGATGGGAACCTCACCAAAAACCATAGGAAAAGTGAAGTAAATAAATATATCCCAGTAAAAGTAATCACGTAATAGACAAAAAGAAAATAATCATTAGAAGATAAGAATTTAAGCAGTCTGTTTCCATGTGATACATCAAGTGAGCAAAAAATAAACATATAAATATATATAGCGTAAACGATAGAGAAGAGAAAAAATCTGACTATTATCGAATACAAACCGACACCACTAAGCTTAAGCCTTAGATGACTTCTGTATTTAATGACAAAGTAAAAGGCAAAAAATAACGCTAACTTGCAATACAATCCTAAGACTGAACTTAATAAAATATTATCAGAGGATATATTTATCGGGTGAATTTTAGTTATCTCAACGCCAAGTTCAAATAGTTGGGCAGTTGGGTTTAATTTAAAGTAACAGAAAAGTAAAAACAAGGGACATAGCCCAACAGCTAATGTCATAAACAGTTTTCGCTCAGCGATACCGCTTTCCCCTTCCCGCATCACGCCCCCAAATTTTGCAATTAATACTAATTATTCTCTATACCATTCTTGAATACACTCAATTGATAAAGAGTATCATTATCAATTGTAACATGCCAGAATTTCTGCAAGAAATGTTCAATGCCGGAATACCACAGGCACCATTCAGGCTATTGAAGCGCAATCACTGAGTAGCGTAGGAATTTTCAGGTTGGTATCTAGATAAGACAAAGGGGCTAAACAGCCCCTTCAGATGTTTTTAACAGCGGTGTTAAGCGTTACTTGGCCACACCTTCCATTCCCACCAGCCCCACTTTCAGGTAGCCGGCTTTGCGTAGCGTATCCATCACGCTCATCAGCGTTTCATAATCTACGGTCTTGTCCGCCTGGAAAAAGATGGTGGTTTCTTTATTCGCCTGCGTACGTTGATCCAGCACCGCCGTCAGCTGTTCCGCCGTCACCGGCTCATCGCCCACGTACAGCTGCTTGTCTGCCTTCACCGACAGGAACACCGGTTTTTCCGGACGCGGCTGCGGTTTAGCGGAAGAAGCTGGCAGATCGACACGAATATCTACCGTTGCCAGCGGCGCAGCCACCATAAAGATGATCAACAGCACCAGCATGACGTCGATAAACGGCGTCACGTTGATTTCATGCAGTTCGCCGCTGTCGTCCAGATCTTCATTTAAGCGCATCGCCATAACTCACCCCACCCGCAGTTGGTGCGCATGCTGCGAACGTTTGGCATCGGCCGAGGCCGCCAGATCCAGATCGCGGCCCAACAGCAGCAGCACCTGTGCCGCCACATCGCCCACCTGAGCACGGTGGCCGCCGATGACACGAGCAAAGATGTTGTAGATCACTACCGCAGGGATTGCTGCAACCAGACCGAGCGCAGTGGCCAGCAAGGCTTCCGCAATCCCCGGGGCAACGACCGCCAGGTTAGTGGTTTGCGAATGGGCAATGCCGATAAAGCTGTTCATGATGCCCCATACGGTACCAAACAGGCCGACAAACGGTGAAATGGCGCCGATGGTGGCCAGGAAGCCATTGCCGCGCCCCAACTGACGCCCGTAGGCCGCTACACGGCGTTCCAGACGGAAACCGGTACGCTCTTTAATACCGTTATTGTCGTTAGAGGCCGCCGACAGTTCCAGTTCGTTCTGCGCGTCTTGCAGCAGCACCGCAGTGATGCTCTCTTGTGAGAAATCTTGCGCCAGTTCGGAGGCATCGTCCAGCGAACGCACGTCGGCCAGCGCCAACTGCTCACGGCGCAGACGGCGCTTGGAACGAAACAGCTCGCTGCCTTTGGCAAACAGAATGGTCCAGGTGACAATTGACGCCAGCACCAAGCCAATCATCACGATTTTCACCACGATGTCGGCGTGCTGATACATGCCCCAGACGGAAAGGTCCATGCCGCGCGTTTCAGGCGGTTGGATGGTCGGTTCAGGATTAACCGGGGTGATATTTTCCGGGGTACCCGCCACTGGGGTTACCGCTGTTGGTGTGGCCGGTGTCGTTGCCGCGCCAACGCTTTCAGCGACTGCTGGTGCAGTGGCCGGTGCCGCCTGAGCGTTGCCCGCCAACCCCACCACCAATACCAGTGAGGCGATCACACTGCGCCCCAATGCGCCCCATTGCCCACGGCCTGCGCCCTGAGCACTTTGATTTGTCATTTTGCCAGCCGTTTTCACGCTGTGCCTCCACCCATTTCAACATTGAAGGAAGAATTCAGCGTGCGATCATATCAAACCAATCAGGGATTGATAGTAGTTATCATTATTATTTGAAGAATTACGCATCGACGAGCAAAAAATGATACAACCCCAGTCACTATCAGGGTTTGCGCGTCGTTTGGCATAACATTGCCCCCCCATAATGCTAACAAAATCATCACTCAAAATGCTGCTTTTTACCCCAACAGGCCTCAAACGGTGTGAATAGCTCAGCCATCACTGCGGGAAAACGTCTGCAAGCGAGGCATGCATTCCCCTACGTAAGGGCTAGATAAAATCACACAGCAAGGTACAAGGTTTTACGGCGTTTTTACTTGGCCATACCGACGGTCGCCTGTACTTTTTCCGAGTTTTACGGCCTTTACCACATTTTCTATGCTCTGTTTAATGTCCGCTTAAGCTAATAGCGGTACACTATATGGTGCTCAAGGGCCTCACCGCCGTGTGTGGCCTATATTTACCGGTGAGCATGGCTATAACAGCACGGTAGCCTATAGAAAGTCAGCCCAGGCACCCCAGGATAAAGAATGGATGTATTAAGAGAAATTGTTCACGCACTGTGGACGCAAGACTTTACTGCACTTGCCGATCCCAGCGTGATTTGGGTGGTTTATGCCGTCCTTTTTACCACCTTGTTTTTGGAAAACGGTTTGTTGCCCGCTTCCTTCCTGCCCGGAGATAGCTTACTGCTGTTGGCCGGTGCCTTGATCGCCAAAGGCGTGATGAACTTTATCCCCACGCTGATTATTCTGACGGTCGCCGCCAGCCTTGGCTGTTGGCTCAGCTATCTGCAAGGGCGATGGCTTGGCCATACCTCGGTGGTGAAAGGCTGGTTGCTACAGCTACCAGCGCAATACCACCAGCGTGCGCACATGCTGTTTAACCGCCACGGCTTGGTCGCTTTGCTGATTGGCCGTTTCCTGGCGTTTGTACGCACCCTGTTGCCTACCATGGCCGGTATCTCGGGCCTCAATAGCGCCCGTTTTCAAATCTTTAACTGGCTCAGCGGCTTGCTGTGGGTAGGCTCGGTAGTCACGCTAGGCTATGCCTTTAGCCAAATCCCACTGGTGAAACGCCACGAAGATCAGGTGATGGCCGGGCTGATGATCCTGCCGATGGTGCTGTTGGTCGTTGGGCTGCTGGGCGTGATGCTGGTCGTTTGGCGTAAAAAACGCGCTTCCTGAATCGGGTGGCGGTTTTGCCCACCGCCACGGTAACCAATATCAAGATGCCTCTTACACCTGCTTATAAAGTTGGGCGCAGATAAAATCTACAAATACGCGGATCTTTGGTGATAGATGCCGACTTGAAGGCCAGAGCGCCCAAAAGAGCCCTTGCTCCTTGGTGTGAGCATCAAGCAACGTCTCAAGATCGCCCATGGCCAACGCCTCCTTGACTAAAAAATCAGGCATGTAAGCAATGCCATACCCGTCAATGGTCGCCATCAGCATTGCCTCCATGTTATTCAACGTCAGGGAAGAATTTAGGCGCAACCGGGTTATTTCGGGGTCTGCCGTTAATGTCCAGTCCATGATTTTACCTGTCGTGACAAAACGGTAACGAAGGCAATCGTGCAACTCCAGATCGGGCAATTTCTCAGGTCGCCCTTTACGTTGCAGATAAGCAGGGGCGGCACAAAGAACAAAACGGAAAGGCCCAAGCCTACGCGACATCAGCCGCGAGTCCACAAGGTCACCGCTTCGTATCACCACATCAAACCCATCATCGATGAGATCAACAAGTTGATCGTTGAAATCCAACTCTAACTCAACTTCCGGGTAGGCTTTGCGAAAGTCAGGCATTATTGGTAACAGAAAGCGGTACCCGATAGTGGGCAGACTGACCCGCAAGCGACCTCGGGGAGCTTGAACCGCATGCGACAGCATAGCCTCAGCGTCCTGTAAGTCATCAAGGATTTTCCGGCATCGTTCGTAGAACATTTCGCCTTCAACAGTGAGGCTAACCTTACGGGTACTACGCTGAAACAAGCGAACGTTCAGAGAGGCCTCCAGCCTCGCAACATTCTTTCCAACCGCCGTCGCGGAAATGCCTATGGCACGTGCGGCAGAGACGAAGCTCAACGATTCTGCGGTTTTCACGAACGAGAGGATGCCGGTGAGACTCTCCATATGATTAAGACCTTTTTGTTCATTATAAGAGGAGTTTTAACCCATTTATTCAACATTACGACCTCTATAGATTTAGTTTCCCAGATTGCTATAAAAATGAGGGATTACGCAATGGGTAACAATTCCAAAGGCCGTTACTACGTTCTAGGCGCTATTTGCCTAGCCGCTCTGGTATTACCGCTGAGCTTCACCGGGGGTGCCGTCGCTACCCCAACCATCAGCAAGGTTTTCAACGCCGGCCCATCTGCCCAAGCCTGGGTAACCAACGCATTCATGTTGAGTTTCGGTAGCCTACTTATGGCCGCCGGAACACTTTCAGACATTTACGGACGTAAACGCTTATTCACCTGGGGCCTTCTGCTATTCCTCATCGTAAGCTTACTTCTGGCCAGTGCTACCAGCATTGTCTGGCTGGATATATTGCGGGCAGTTCAAGGGATAGCCGCTGCAGCAGCGCTCGCTAGCGGTTCGGCCGCTTTGGCGCAAGAGTTTGAAGGATACGATAGAACCCGAGCCTTTAGCCTGCTGGGAACGACCTTTGGCCTAGGCTTGGCATTTGGCCCAATGATTGCTGGTGCGCTGATTGAACAGTTCGGCTGGCGCTCGATCTTCATTACCACCGCAATACTCGCTGCAACGGCGCTCATCACCTCCGTTTCACAGATGCACGAAAGTAAGAATCAGCAGGCTCAAAAGCTGGATCTCCCCGGTTTGGCGAGTTTTTCAGCGATGCTCGTACTTTTCACCACCGGGATCATCCTCGCCCCACAAGCGGGATGGGGTTCATCGTTGATCGTGGGCATACTTATCAGCGCGCTGACTTGCCTGATAGCGTTCGTGGTTATTGAGCTACGCTCAAAGGAGCCGATGCTCGAACTCAGCCTGCTCAGGCACCCACGTTTCATCGGTGTCCAGATACTTCCTTTAGGAACCTGCTATTGCTACATCGTTCTGATAGTGCTGCTGCCATTCAGGCTGATCGGCGTTGAAGGCGTTTCCCCCATCCAAAGTGGCCTGGTCATGCTGGCACTTTCGACGCCAATGCTGGTGGTGCCATTACTGGCCGCTTGGTTAACCCGTTGGATCACTGCTGGAACCCTCTCTGGCGTCGGTTTTCTGCTGGCAGCCTCAGGGCTGTACATCCTCAGTCGCGTCCCCATTGGCGATCATCTGCAGCTAATCTTGTCCATGCTGATCATCGGTATAGGAACAAGTTTTCCCTGGGGACTGATGGATGGGCTAGCGGTAAGTGTGGTGCCCAAAGAACAAGCGGGCATGGCGGCTGGAGTTTTTAACACGACCCGTGTAGCAGGTGAAGGCATGGCTCTTGCGATCTCCATTGCCATGCTCATAACCCTGGTCAACAGCAGCCTCCTTCGTCTGCAACCGCAGAGTAATAATAGCGAGCTTGTCCAACGCCTGGTTATGGGGGATATGAGCCTCTCTCAAAACCTAGACCCTGCTCTGGTAATGGCCGCATACCAGGAAGGCTTTAGCGCCCTAATGTTGATACTCACGCTCTTTACTATTATTTCAGCTGGCGCGGCATTCTTTTTGCTGAGCCGAAAGGCGCGGCTATAGCGCCATCCTCGCGGGCAGGTGGCTGACCAGCGCATCCACCGCCAGCCGCACTTTCAAGGGTAAATGCGGCGTAAGCGGCCAGACGGCATGCACCTCAAAGTCTTTCCCCGGTACCTCCCCCAATACCTGCTGCAATCGGCCTTCCAGCAAGGCATCACGGATTAGCCAGCATGGCAGCCAGGCAATGCCAAACCCGGCCACCGCCGCGTCGGCAATCGCCTGCAGATCGTCCATCAACAAACGGGGTTTAGGCATCACTTCTCGCATTGTTCCGTCTGCCTGCGGGATCAACCAGCTACGTATCATTGCGGCGTAGCGATAAGCGATGGCATCGTGCTGGGGCAGTTCCTCAATGCTGTCTGGGGCACCACAGCGAGCCAGATAATCCGGCGAGGCGCATAGGGTCATACGGTTATCCCCTAGCCTTCTAGCCACCAGCCCGGCACTGTCTGGCAATGGGCCGTTACGCACCGCCAGATCGAATCCTTCCTCGGCCACATCCACCACCCGATCGCTGAATGACAGATCGAGTTCCAATCCTGGATGCTCACGCGCCAACGCGGTAAGCACCGGCGCGATACACAGGCGGCCAATCAGCACTGGCATCGAGACCCGCAACCGACCACTGACCTGCCGCTTACCGCTTTCCAGCAGGTTCTCTGCGACGCGGATCTCCTCCAACGCCCGTAAACAACGCTCATAGAACAGCGCGCCATCGTCAGTCAGATTCAGGCTGCGGGTGGTGCGGTGAAACAACCGCACGCCCAGCCGTTGTTCCAGCCGGGCGATAGTTTTACCCACCGCCGAACGGGAAAGATGCAGCCTGTTGGCCGCCAGCGCAAAGCTGCCCGCCTCCACCACGCTGACCAATACCGAGATACCGCTTAATCGGTCGCTCATTTTTTGTAGCCTTTAAGAGAACAAAGTGGTAATGCTGTTGAAATTGTAGAGGAAACCATATTTTTTACATGATAATCAATTGATTAGAATGCCCCCCCTACGCAGCGAAACTGTGGATCGGTGGATCGGTGGATCGCAGCCACTTATCCATTCTTGAATAGTTGACTGCAAATATAATCAACAAATACCCGAATCTTTGGTGATAGATGCCGGCTAGAGGGCCAGACCGCCCAAAAAACCCCCTGGTCCTTAGTATAAGCATCAAATAACGTTTCTAGCTCACCTCTAGCCAACATGTCTTTAACCAGAAAATCAGGCATGTAAGCAATGCCATGTCCGTCAATGGTCGCCATCAGCATTGCCTCCATGTTATTCAATGTCAGGGATGAGTTTAGGCGCAACCGGGTTATTTCCGGGTCTGCTGTTAATGTCCAGTCCATGATTTTACCTGTCGTGACAAAACGGTAACGAAGACAATCGTGCAACTCAAGATCGGACAACTTCCCTGGTCGTCCTTTACGTTTCAGATAATCAGGGGCAGCACAAAGAACAAAACGAAAAGGCCCAAGCCTACGCGACATCAGCCGCGAGTCCACAAGGTCACCGCTTCGTATCACCACATCAAAACCATCATCGATAAGATCAACGAGTTGATCGTTGAAATCCAACTCTAACTCAACTTCTGGGTAGGCTTTGCGAAAGTTAGGCATCATTGGTAACAGAAAACGGTACCCGATTGTAGGAAGACTGACCCGTAAACGACCTCGGGGAGCCTGAACCGCATGCGAAAGCATGGCTTCAGCTTCCTGCAGATCATCAAGGATTTTCCGGCATCGTTCGTAGAACATTTCCCCTTCCACAGTAAGGCTAACCTTACGAGTACTACGCTGAAACAAGCGGACGTTAAGAGACCCTTCAAGCCTCGCAACATTCTTTCCTACCGCCGTTGCGGAAATGCCTATAGCGCGTGCGGCAGAGACAAAGCTCAACGATTCTGCCGCTTTCACAAACGATAGGATGCTGGTGAGACTCTCCATATGATTAAGACCTTTTTGTTCATTATAAGAGGAGTTTTAACCCATTTATTCAACATTACGACCTCTATAGATTTAGTTTCCCAGATTGCTATAAAAATGAGGGATTACGCAATGGGTAACAATTCCAAAGGCCGTTACTACGTTCTAGGCGCTATTTGCCTAGCCGCTCTGGTATTACCGCTGAGCTTCACCGGGGGTGCCGTCGCTACCCCAACCATAAGTAAGGTTTTCAATGCTAGCCCATCTGCCCAAGCATGGGTAACCAACGCGTTCATGTTAAGCTTCGGAAGCCTACTCATGGCCGCCGGAACACTTTCAGACATTTACGGACGTAAACGCTTATTCACCAGGGGCCTTCTGCTATTCCTCATCGTCAGCTTACTTCTGGCGATTACCACCAGTATTGTCTGGCTTGATATATTGCGGACCGTTCAGGGGGTAGCTGCTGCTGCTACACTTGCTAGCGGTTCGGCCGCTCTGGCGCAAGAGTTTGAAGGATACGATAGAACCCGAGCCTTTAGCCTGCTGGGAACGACCTTTGGCCTAGGCCTGGCATTTGGCCCAATGATTGCTGGTGCGCTGATTGAACAGTTCGGCTGGCGCTCGATCTTCATTACCACCGCAATACTCGCCGCAACAGCGCTGATCGCCGCCGTTTCACAAATGCACGAAAGCAAGGATCCGCAGGCTAAGAAACTGGACCTTCCCGGTTTGGCGAGTTTTTCAGCGATGCTCGTGCTTTTCACCACCGCAATCATCCTCTCACCACAAACTGGATGGAAGTCCTCGTTGATCTTGGGATTATTTATCAGCGCACTGGCTTGCCTGATAGCATTCGTAGTTATTGAGCTACGCTCAAAGGAGCCGATGCTCGAACTCAGCCTGCTCATGCACCCACGTTTCATCGGTGTCCAGATACTTCCTTTAGGAACCTGCTATTGCTACATCGTCCTGATAGTTCTGCTGCCATTCAGGCTAATAGGAGTTGAAGGTATTTCCCCCATGCAAAGTGGTCTGGTCATGCTGGCACTTTCAACACCGATACTGGTAGTACCGTTACTAGCCGCATGGTTAACCCGCTGGATCTCTGCTGGAACCCTTTCTGGCGTCGGTTTTCTGCTGGCAGCCACAGGACTGTATATCCTCAGTCGAGTACCCATTGGCGATCACCTGCAGTTGATTTTGGCCATGCTGATCATCGGCATCGGAACAGGTTTTCCCTGGGGGCTGATGGATGGGCTAGCGGTAAGCATAGTACCCAAAGAACAAGCGGGCATGGCTGCTGGAGTTTTTAACACCACTCGTGTCGCTGGCGAAGGTATTGCACTTGCAATCTCCATTGCCATGCTAACTACCCTAGTCAATAACAGACTTATTCACCTACAACCGCAAAATGATAATGGCGAGCTGGTCCAACGCTTGGTCATGGGAGATATGAGCCTCTCTCAAAACCTAGACCATACGCTTGTCATTGCCGCTTATCAGGAAGGATTCTGTAATCTACTGCTAATGCTGATCATTTTTACCATCATATCAGCTGGTGCAGCATTCTTCTTTCTGGGCCACTCTCATACAATTACCGTTTCACAAGTACAAAGAAAAACTCCGCCCACATCTGACACAGACAGGGGCTGAGACGAGTATGGCTTCTAAATCAAGCATCGAACTTTCTCCTTTAATTCTGACAGGGCTGGCCTTGATTTGTGGCCTGTCCGTCACAAACGTTTATTTCAACAAAGCACTGCTTCCTGTATTTGCCGATACCATGAGGATAAGGTTACTGAAGTCAGTTGGATAGCCACAGCTTCCCAACTAGGCTACGCACTCGGCATATTAATGATCGTTCCACAGGGAGACGGCTTCAACCCGCATCGGCTTTGCCGGGTCTTGATCTTCTGGACTACACTAATGGCAGCCATAGTCTTATTTAGCATGTTACACCTCCCCCCAAAAAAAGCCCTAATAACTGTAAGGCATCTACACTACTCATTTCCCCACTTCTTCTCACCTTACATTTTGACATTCCTCCCTACGGGAGAATATACGCATGCACATAATCATCAAACGTCATGACCTGCTCCCCGTTGATTAATACACCGCGATGTTAGTAATGTCTTCATAAGCCACATGAGGACATGCCCATGAAGAAGCGTTTTTCCGACGAACAGATCATCAGTATCCTCCGCGAGGCTGAAGCCGGGGTTTCTGCCCGTGAGCTCTGCCGTAAGCACGCCATTTCCGACGCCACCTTTTACACCTGGCGTAAGAAGTATGGCGGTATGGAGGTGCCCGAGGTTAAGCGCCTGAAGTCGCTTGAGGAAGAGAACGCCAGGCTCAAGAAGCTGCTTGCCGAAGCCATGCTGGATAAGGAGGCGCTTCAGGTGGCTCTGGGGCAAAAGTACTGACGACAGGCCAGAAGCGGGAAGCCGTGGTGTTGATGTGTGATGCGACCGGTCTGTCGCAACGTCGTGCCTGCAGGCTTACAGGTTTGTCCCTGTCGACCTGCCGTTATGAGGCTCAGCGTCCGGCTGCTGATGCACATTTATCAGGGCGTATTACTGAGTTAGCGCTTGAACGCAGACGTTTTGGTTATCGGCGCATCTGGCAGTTGCTGCGTAGGGAGGGCCTTCACGTCAATCACAAGCGGGTATACCGTATTTACCACCTTAATGGACTGAGCGTAAAATGCAGACGACGCCGTAAAGGGCTGGCGACCGAACGGTTTCCGCTTCTGCGCCCGGATGCGCCGAACCTTACATGGTCGATGGATTTTGTTATGGACGCACTGGCCAACGGTCGCAGGATCAAGTGCCTGACCTATGTGGATGATTTCACGAAGGAGTGTCTGACGATCACCACTGCTTTCGGTATTTCAGGTGTTCAGGTCACGCGTATTCTGGACAGCATCGCGTTGTTTCGGGGCTATCCGACGACAATAAGAACCGATCAGGGCCCGGAATTTACCTGTCGCGCGCTCGATCAATGGGCCTTTGAGCATGGTGTGGAACTACGGCTTATCCAGCCAGGTAAGCCAACGCAGAACGGATTTATTGAGAGTTTTAACGGACGCTTTCGCGATGAGTGCCTGAATGAACACTGGTTCAGGGATATTATTCATGCCCGGAAAACGATTAATGACTGGCGGCAGGATTATAACGAGTGCCGTCCCCATTCATCGCTGGATTACCAGACACCAGCTGAATTCGCAACGGACTGGCGAAACAGGAAATATGAAGAAAAACCAACCGACATTACTAACTGAAGGTTGTATCTAATCCTGGGGGCAGGTCTGTCTTCCTCCTCATCCCATAATATAGTGATATCAAATCTATAACACCCAACTTATAGTTATTACTCTTTGGAAAAAAAATCTCAAATGACATCATTCATTATGAAATATACTTAAAAAAGTAAGATTAAAATCCAACTTAAAATTAAAAAACCTAGCCGTCATAGTGAGAATACAACCACTAAGACTGACTCTTAAATCGATACATAACAGAATGATAATCATGATTCATTATTCACATGACGAATATAATATAACCAAAAATGCATTCCTAAAAACATTACAAACACATCAAGAACCACTAAATAAACAACAACCTACAGAGATGAAAAATGGAAAGAATAGCTTTAGCCTCAAAAGACCTAACCTCCCTATTTTCTAGTACCAATACCTGTATAGAAAACGACTCTACGCTCAGAAAACATTATGTGATAGTAGGTAACAGAATAAAGGAACAATGCAACAGTGATATGTTTATCTCAGCCGCAACAGCAGAGTCCATTGCTCATTCATATCGTTCACCTTTGACGCTGTACATTGGTCAAGGTCTCAACGATGAACAACTTACCCATTTATATGGCTCATCACAGCTAAAACAGATACATGTTGATTTGGTACCGGAACAGAGACCACAAAGAGCATCATTGAGAGAAACGCACAAACATGAAAACTATAATGTTGCTATTTCGAAAGTGTTCGATAATGGCAACGGCACCTATTCTTCCGCTTTGATGATAGACGATATCAACGCAGAGCTTAGTGATCATCTGACTGGTCAACATATCTCGGGAATGATGATCGTCGAAGCAGCCAGGCAAATGGCTATTGCCACCGCAGAACAATTTTACGTCAATCCATTGGCTCGCAAGAAAGTCAACTTTCTCACAAACAGGATGAACGTTACTTACCATGATTTGATGCTTCCCGTTCAGACAGAAATCCTATGTATTCCAGTCATTTTAAAACGTTCCGGCCCGATCAACTTTCGATTTACCGTCAACATCCACTTCAGACAGAGGAACAAAATATTGGCAACGCTCGAATTCGATACATCAGTAATAGATGCTCGTTATTTCCACCTGAAAGAAATGCAACTTCTGCACCGCTGTATCAATTTATTGAGTTAATAATAAGGAAACGCCCTATGAAGTCACATATTCTAAAAATCATCTACACCGCAATCGAACATGAGAACAATAGCCTAGCTCATCCTATAGACCTGGCAACTGGCGAGGAAACTTCCCTCTATGGTCTTAAAGGCTATCTCGACTCGATAAGCTTGGTATCTATCGTTGTGGATGTGGAAGCCATGTTGGAAAAACAACTCGGCATCAGTATTATTCTAGTGAATGACAGTGCCATGTCCGCAGCAAATAGTCCATTCGCTACAGTAGGCTCATTCGCCAATTATATCAGCAAGCGCTGTGCTGAGGCTAACCATGCAATTTAAACCGATCACACTGATCACTGGCGCACGCAAGGGTATTGGCAGACACCTCGCACAACACTACCTATCCCTCGGACATCGTGTCATCGGTTGCAGCAGGCAACCAAGCGATCTTGAAATTCCCGGTTATGAACACTTTATAGTAGATGTCGCAAATGAAGCCTCCGTGTTAGAGATGATTAGCAAAGTACGCCAGCAATACGAATACCTGGACAATTTGATCAACAACGCCGGTATTGCCAGTATGAACCACTCTCTGCTCACACCTTATAGCACGGCCAAACTGCTCGTTCAGACTAATTTTCTAGGTACTTTCCTACTTAGTCGTGAAGCAGCCAAGCTGATGAAAGGTAATAAACAGGGAAGAATCGTTAATTTATCCACCGTAGCCAAGCCTCTCAAGCTTGAAGGAGAAGCGCTATACGCAGCATCAAAAGCTGCCGTTGAAACACTAACCACAGTGATGGCCAAAGAGCTTGCCAGCTACAGGATAACAGTCAATGCTGTGGGACCAACACCGATCGACACCGATCTAACTCGGGCTATCCCTGCGGCAAAAATGAAGTCCCTGATCGAACGGCAATCCATAAAACGTTACGGAACCTTCGACGATGTTAATCACGTTATCGATTTCTTCCTATCAGCCCAAAGTAACTTCATCACCGGCCAGATCATTTATCTGGGTGGACTCTAAAACTTGGCTATACCAATGGTTTAACTTATCAGGAGATATAAACATGGACAAACTCGCCCTTAAAAAAGAATTAGCTGCACTTCTTGAACTGCACGAATCGAAACTCGACGACGCACTCCTACTGCAAGCACTAGTTAACTGGGACTCCCTGACAAAAATCACTCTACTAGGCATATTGAACGATCAGTCCGGCTTAACATTATCCCCAGATATTCTCGACGAAGTGCAAACCCTCGGCGAATTATACGAGGCTATTTCCCGCAGTATGCCTGAACCTATGTGAGTGTTTACGATGATCTCCATCCTTCATGGTCTTTCCATCCGTGCGGTATCTTCTGCCCTACCCACCCGGAGGCTAACACTTGATGACTTCTCTGCCTTGTTCGGTGCAAGGGAGTGTGCGCGTATAACTAAAAGCACCGGTATCAACAGCGTTCGAATAGCTGGTGATCTGACCAGCGTCGATCTTGCTGCGGCTGCGACACATAATCTGTTCAGTAATGCGGATATTGATCCCAATAGCATCGATGCACTGGTTTTAGTGACCCAAACCCCTGACTCACTAATGCCAGCAAGTAGTGCTCTGTTGGCGGCTCGTCTGAGGTTGAAGAAAAACATCGCCGCCTTCGATCTTAACTTCGGTTGCTCTGGTTACGTTTACGGTCTTTATCAGGCAGCCATGTTGGTTTCGGCTGGTGGCTGTCGAAGAGTTCTATTGTGCACCAGTGACGTTATCAGCAAGCTACTAAGGCCCCATCACCATCACGTAAGAATGGTCTTTGGTGATGCGGCTAGTGCCACCTTAGTAGAAGCGGGCTCACACAGCTTCAGTTTTTCGTTTAGCACCGATGGAAAAGGGGCTGCGTATCTGAATACCCCACTGAATTATCTGGTAGAAAGTTCCTGCAGCGCCGAGATCGGCAGCTTGTTTATGGACGGGGCACAAGTGATGAATTTCGCCTTGGAGAAAGTGCCTGCAGCCATACTCGGCTTCCTGGAGGAGCTCCAGATCGATGCCAACAGCGTACCATTCTTTCTCCTACATCAAGCCAATGCTTTTATGTTGCAGTATCTGGGAAAAAAACTCGGTATCGCCCAAGAACGTATTCCTTGGCAAGTGGCAGAAACCGGCAATACCGGCCCGTCCTCGATCCCTGTATTGCTCTCAACAGCACCACATGCACAGCAGTTATGCCGCGACAACCTAGTTACCTGCGGTTTCGGGGTTGGGCTCTCCATTGGAGTTGCTCATATATCCCTGAGCAACACCCAGCTCATTCCCCCTTTGGATCTGGATCAACCTCAAACACAAGGAAAAAACGCATGAACATTCAGGCAATCTGGTTCGACTTCGGTGGTGTGTTATCTCCATCTATCGACGAGCTCTATCGAGTCTACGAAGGTAAAACCGGGATCAGTCGCCAACAGATGGAAGCAGCCATGCACGAAGTCGCTCATCCGTTAGGTGTTCAGTTCCAGGCACCTATTGAACTAGCCCTGATGACCCAAGTGGAATGGGGGCGGGCGATGAGTGAAGCACTCAAAAAGCTTTATCCAGACATAAACATCAGCCGCTGTGATTTCGATAACCACGGCGAACAGTGGTTCGCAGGCCACGAAGTCAACATACACATGTTTAACTTATTCCATGAAGTCAAGAGCAAAGGGATCAAGGCTGCCATCCTCACTAATAATGTTGTCGAGTGGGAAGCATCGTGGAGACGAATGGTCGGACTGGACAGCGTTGCCGATTGTATCGTTGACTCCTGTAAGGTCGGCCTTCGTAAACCCGATCCGCGTATATTCGTTCTAGCTGCTGAGTGCCTGGGGCTCCCCCGCGAAAGCTGTGTGCTGATCGATGATGTAGAAGAGAACTGCGAAGCTGCACGTTCGGTTGGTTGGCAAGCTATTCATTTCGTCGACAACATTGAGACTCGAGACGCAGTTCGCCTGTTGCTCAACTCGCCGCAGGCTACTAACCAGGTAGGTAAAAACCATGAACTCTAACAACTATCCCCATGTCACAGATATTCCCAACTTGGATGCAGTGCCTTACTACCAGGTCATCGAAAGCAATCATGATATTCAGCAAATACAACTTCCAAGTGGACATATTGCAACACATCTGACCACCTATGACGATTGCCGGAAGTTCCTTGCCGACCCCAGCATTAGCAGAACATTGTGCAACGTTGAGGGCGGCCCAACCTTCTTGCCTGGCCCAACCCAGCCGGAGCTCTTACTTAATCTCGACAACCCAGCTCATATGCGCTCACGTGCAACAGTTACCCGCACCTTCAGCAAACGCAGTGTAGAAAATCTTAGACAGCACGTTCAGCAGACCACGCGCAAAAACATTCAACTTATGCGTAGTGAACAATTGCCTGCTGATCTGTTCGCTTCCGTGCTCGAAGACCTAACCTCGTCAACAGTCTGTAACATCTTAGGAATCCCTTTGCAGGATCGCGAAATTTTTCGCCCCTGGAGCCAGATCATCCAAACGGCTCCAGCAGACGATATTGCTGGTATCGAAGTGGCTGTTAAGGCAAGTTCCAATTATTTGATGGATTTCGTACAGGGGCGCCGAAATGCTGAACCTGATGGTTTCATCCAGCAGTATGTCAACCATCGTTCAAGTATTCGTGACCCTCTGAGCGACGAAGAGTTCGTCGGAGTCCTATCGGGTATTCTCTTGGGTGGCGACCACAATGCCCTATGTGTAATGACCAAGTCTATCTACACGCTACTTTGTGCGCCATCCCTATGGGATTACGCTAAAAACAACCGGGAACTGATACCTACGCTAATCGAAGAACTCATCCGACTTATTCCAATCGGCAGGCTATCGACATTTCCCCGGATCACCACATGTACTGTAGAAACCAGCCGTGGGGAAATTCCCGCAGGTACCTGCGTCTACGCAAATGTATTTCTAGCCAACCGAGATCCGTCAGTCTTCACCTCACCGCTTTTAATCAATCCCCAGCGGCAAGACAAAGCTAAACATATCCAGTTCGGTCATGGGATCCACGGCTGCATGGGGCCTGCCCTGGCGCGCCTAGAGATTTCCATCGTACTGGCAACCTTGATAGAAGAACTGCCGGGTCTCGAACTTAGCCAGTCACCGGAGACACTAGACTGGATCAACGGCACTGTCCTCAGACGGCCGAATGAACTGCCGATACGCTTTTGAGCACACCATATAAAAGGAGTATTTAGATGAATATCAAACCATTGATTGCCAATCTTGACGTTTTTACGAACAATCCATTCCTAAATACCGAAACACATACTTATAGCTATGCAGATCTCAAGAAGGAAGTCCTACGTCAACTAAACTATCTGAAGGAGAATGAAGTGGCACAGCATAGCACGGTGTTCATCCAAGGAGATTTTTCACTCTCCAGCATAGCCTTATTCCTTGCCCTGTATCAAAACGACAACGTAATTGCACTGAACACTGCGGCCAACGAACAGGAAATGGCAAACAAGATCGCCGTGGCGCAGGCACAATACCTGATTGATACTGAGACGGCTCAGATTATACGTTACCCAATGAGCACACAGGAAAACCCATTGATGGAATCGCTTAAAGCCTGCGGGCATGCTGGCCTGATTTTATTCAGCAGTGGAACCACGAGCGAACCTAAAGCGATGCTTCATGACCTGAGCCGTCTAGTAGAAAGCTACCAACATAAGCGCCCACGCCGTCTGAGTATCTTCTTATTCTTACTTTTCGACCATATTGGCGGGATCAATACCCTGCTCAATATTCTCTCGATAGGTGGGACTGCAACCATCGCCAGAATCAAGAGCCCGGATGTTGTTGCTAGTCTCATTGAAAAATATCGCATCACAGTCCTGCCGACATCACCGACCTTCCTTAACCTGATGCTCATCAGTAATGTATTCATCCATTACGATCTTGGTGCGCTGCGTATGATCACCTATGGGACTGAGCCTATGCCGGAAAGTCTGCTCGTCACTCTTCGTGCATACCTGCCCCATGTCAAGTTCCTGCAAACTTTCGGCACTAGTGAAACCGGTATCATGAACACCGACTCCCTGTCATCCGATAGCCTGTTTATGCGCTTTCAAGAAGGTGATACGGAATACCGGATCGTTGACGGTGAGTTGTGGTTGCGCAGCGGCACACAGATTATGGGCTATCTGAACTACAGTATGGATAACTTCACCAAAGATGGCTGGTTCAAGACCGGAGATCTGGTCGAAATCAATGCGGATGGCTACCTAAAGATACTTGGCAGGAGTAAGGAAATTATCAACGTCGGTGGTGAGAAGGTTTATCCCGCTGAGGTCGAGTCGGTACTAATGCAACATCCCCAAGTGAAGGACTGTAAGGCCTATGGTGAACAAAACGGGTTGACAGGACAGTTCGTTGCCGCCGAGGTGGTGCTAGACGCTGATTACGGCGAAACCTCAAACGACGTTCTCCGTGCCATACGACAATTCTGCCGTGAGCATATGGACAACTACAAGGTTCCGATCAGGCTCAAGATCGTCGAAGCAATACGATATTCCTCACGTTATAAGAAACTGCTAATCGCTTCTTGATACTGTAGCAACGCCTGCAGACCAGACTCAGTTGGCGTTGCTCATCAAACCGTTTTCCCCTAGAAAATCGATAAAAGCGCGCGTCTTCGGTGACAGTAACCGACTAGGAGACCAAACGACCCAAAAGTTGCCAGCGAGGCTAAGTTCCGGAATGACTAGCATCAATTCAGTACTGTCTAAGTATTCTTGGATCACAAAGTCAGGTAGATAAGCCAGCCCCATGGCATTACGACAGGCGGCTAACACCGCGTCAACACTATTCATGACCATTGCTGACTCCAGATTGACCCGAACTCGCTCACCATTCGATTCGAGGATCCAAGGTTGAAGCTTTCCACTCGAGGGAAGTTTATAAGCAATACCCTTATGACTGTTCAGATCTTGCAAGTTTTGAGCTGTGCCATATATACATAAATACTCTGGTGCTGCACATAGAACGAATTTGAAAGTACCGATTTTCTTAGCTACTAGACTAGAATCCGGTAATGTTCCACTACGAATGACCACATCGAACCCTTCATCCACTACATCAACCATTCGGTCACTAAAATCCAGATCGAGTTCTATTTCTGGATAGCGACTGCAAAACTCACGCATGCTTCCGGTTATTAGACGATATCCCACTGCTGGTAGGCTTACACGTAACACACCTTTAGGGCGGGCCTTCGAATTAGCCAAAGCGGCTTCAGCATCCTCTAATTGTTGTAACAGAGAACGGCAACGACCGAAGAAGTCCAAGCCCTCACTGGTCAAACTAATCTGTCTTGTGCTTCGGTGGAAAAGACGCACCCCAATGCGTTCCTCCAATCGACTAACGCTCTTACCCACTGCAGAAGGTGATATACCTAATGTTCTACCAGCTAAAGTGAAACTATTATTTTCGGCTGCACGAACAAATGCTATTAGCCCACTCAGATTATCCATGTCAACGCGATCTCCTTGAGATTAAAAAATAAAAAACACAAACCTATAACTTTAATATCATCACATAAAACCGTTTGTTTTTTTAAGTAATACTATACCAATTACACGCTGATTTTTTCCCATTTAGCCACATAGTCACACTGCAATTATATAAGTAATCAATAAACCCCTTCAATTAATATAAATCTACTATACAATTAGTGCATGAATACGGAAAAATGCTTTCGCGTTCAAAGGGTATCGATAATTCGACGTAGCTCATTGAGAAACAAGCAATAGGCATATTTCTGATAAGAGTTACTTAGAAATTAAGCTAAACCGTGAGTTATACCAAAGTATTCAATCTTATTCTTTGTAGCCTTTCAGAACACAATCTTGGGAAAAATTATCGCCACTGGTGATTTTAAATCAACGTTATTATCTGTGAATATCTTCAACCCATCAGGAGCACCACATGGCCGATACCATGCAACGTTGGACGATGAACGCCGTGGCGCTGAACTACCGCGATAAGATGGTGATAGAAGGCACCATGCCGTTGGATCTGCCGCTGCCGTTTACCCCTGCCTCGGATATGGCTGGCGTGGTAGACGCGGTGGGAAGCGGCAGCACGCGTTTTCGCCCTGGCGATCGGGTGATCTCTACCTTTAGCCCAGACTGGATCGACGGAAAACCTGACGGTGATGCCCGCACTCCGCCTTATCGTGCATCAGGCGGTACTTATCAAGGGATGCTGGCGGAATACGTGGTGGTTGATGAGAGCTGGCTGAGTGCGTCACCTACTACATTAGACGATGCCCAAGCCAGTACCCTGCCCTGCGCCGGGCTGACGGCCTGGTTCGCCTTGGTAGAACGCGGCCATTTGCGTGCTGGTGAATCGGTATTGGTGCAAGGCACCGGTGGTGTTGCCCTGTTCGCGCTACAGATTGCCAAAGCCCACGGAGCGCAGGTCTTTATCACCTCCGGCAGCGAAGAGAAACTGCTACGTGCCAAGGCGTTAGGGGCCGATCACGGCATTCATCGCCTGCAAGGGGATTGGGTGGAGTCGATCTATCAACTGACGCAGGATCGCGGTATCGATCATATTGTCGAAACCGTGGGTGGCAGCAATCTGCTCAACTCCCTACGTGCGGTGGCGATCCACGGGCGTATTTCCGTGATCGGCATGCTGGAAGGCGCGGAGATCGCCATCCCCGCAGGCCTGCTGTTGCTGAAGTCGCCACAGATCCAGGGGATTGCCGTCGGCCATCGCCGCGCATTGGAAGATCTGGTTCGCGCCGTCGACGCCAACGGCATCAAGCCCGTCATCGACCAGCGTTACCGTTTCGATCAGCTACACGCGGCGCTCGATCACCTAGATCGCGGTCCGTTCGGCAAAATCGTCCTGACGCGCTAACCCTGCATGATGGCGCTATTGTCCCGCAGCCGGGCGATTTCATCGCTCGGCGTAATGCCAAACAGCCGCTTAAACTCGCGGCTGAACTGCGAAGCGCTCTCGTAGCCCACGCGGATCGCCGCCGTGCTGGCCTTAAGACCGTCATGCAGCATCAGCAAACGCGCCTTGTGCAGACGATACGACTTCACATATTGCAGCGGCGAGGTGTTGGTCACCGCCTTAAAGTTATGGTGAAACGCCGACACGCTCATGTTCACTTCATACGCCAACTGTTCGACGTTGAGGTTCTCGGCATACTGGTTCTCAATCCGCCGTAACGCCTTGGCGATCTGGCTGAAATGGGTATGCCGGTTAACCAGCTCCTGCAACGAAGCACCGCAGCTGCCACGCAGCACGTAATAAAGCAGCTCACGCACGATTTGTGGCCCCAGCACCCGCGCATCCAACGGTTTCTCCATCACGTCCAACAGACGTTCGGTGGCGCACAGCATTTCATCGCTAAGCACCGAGAGGTTAACGCCGCAGCTTTCACCCCTAGGCTGCATCAGGTAATCGTCATCACCGATATCGATCAGCAGATCCTGAAGCATCTGGGTGTCGATATTGACCGCCAGCCCCACCAGCGGCTGTTCCGGGCTGGCAAAGGTTTCACACTCAAACGGCAGCGACACCGTCATCAGCAGGTAATTGCGCGGATCGTACTGAAACACCTTGCTGCCACAGTAGCCCACCTTATGACCCTGAAAGATGATGACAATGCCTGGCTCATACATCACCGGCTGACGCGGGTAATATTCGTCGGAATACAGCACCTTCACCATGGGTACGGGCGTTGGGCTATAGCCTTTGGTAGTGGCAAAGCGCATCGCCTGGCGCGCCATACGGCTACGTAGTTCAACGTTCTCCATCAGCAAGCCCCTCTGGTCGTCTGAATAATTCGACACGGATAATAACCATAAACATGCATTTTCTACAGTGTAGTGTAGGAATAGGCAAGACACCGACAGGAATGTGCATTGTGCGATCGTGCCAGGTTGCCGACAATAGACCCCAGTTATTTTGCGCCGTTGGCGCTTCCCTGACCCGAAAAGAGAATACGATAATGCAAAACTTCATCCTCCATACCCCAACCAAAATCCTGTTCGGTAAAAACCAGATTGCCGAATTAGGCAAACAAATCCCGGCAGACGCCCGCATCCTGATCACCTACGGCGGTGGCAGCGTGAAGAACAACGGCGTGCTGGATCAGGTCTATGCCGCGCTGGCTGGCCGCAACGTGCAGGAGTTCTCCGGTATCGAGCCTAACCCGACCTATGAAACCCTGATGAAAGCGGTGGAAGTCGTGCGGGCAGAAAAGATCGACTTCCTGCTGGCGGTCGGCGGCGGTTCAGTGGTTGATGGCACCAAATTCATCGCGGCAGCGGCCGACTACCAGGCCGATCGCGATCCTTGGCATATCCTGAAAACCGTGGGCAGCGAGATCGTCAGCGCAGTACCGATGGGTTGCGTACTGACCTTGCCAGCGACCGGCTCCGAGTCCAACAGCGGCGCGGTGATCACCCGTAAGAGCAGCGGCGACAAACAGCACTTCTTCTCCCCGCTGGTGCAGCCTCTGTTCGCCGTGCTCGATCCGGTGGTGACTTATTCGTTACCACCGCGCCAGATCGCCAACGGCGTAGTGGACGCCTTTGTCCACACCATTGAGCAATACCTGACTTACCCGGTCGATGCCAAGGTGCAGGATCGCTTTGCCGAAGGCCTGCTGTTAACGCTGCTGGAAGATGGCCCACGTGCGCTGGCCGAACCGGAAAACTATGCGGTACGTGCCAACGTGATGTGGAGTGCCACCATGGCGCTGAACGGCCTGATCGGTGCCGGTGTGCCGCAAGACTGGGCAACGCATATGCTCGGCCATGAGCTGACCGCCATGCACGGTCTGGATCATGCGCAAACCCTGGCCGTCGTCCTGCCTGCCTTGCTGGTAGAGAAAAAAGCCCAGAAGCGCGAAAAACTGCTGCAGTACGCCGATCGCGTCTGGGGTCTGCGTGAGGGTTCCGAAGAAAGCCGTATCGACGGCGCGATTGCCGCCACCCGTGCCTTCTTTGAGCAAATGGGCGTGCCAACCCGCTTGTCTGATTATCAACTCGACGGTAGCTCCATCCCTGCGCTGCTCGACAAGTTGCACCAGCACGGCATGACCGCTCTGGGCGAGCATGGGGACATTACGCTGGAAGTCAGCCAACGCATTTATCAAGCGGCACGCTAATTGCTGGCGCACGATTTCATCGCAACATCACAGTTTCCTGCTAGGCTTTAGTTTCTACTTACCGTGCCCGACCGATCATCGGGCACGGTTGTGCGCCTTGTCCGCGCTTTCGATCGCATCGCATAACATCGTCTCGTTAACTCATGGGAGAATTTTATGGCGAACCAATCCAGCTCCGTATCTGACAATAGCATTCGTGCCTGGGCCGCGCCCGGCCAGGGACAGCCGCTTGAACCCTTTACCTTCGACGCCGGTGCATTAGGCGACGAAGAAATTGAAGTTGCTATCGACTACTGTGGCGTCTGCCACTCCGACCTCTCCATGCTCAATAATGAATGGGGCATGACCCACTATCCGTTCGTGCCCGGCCATGAGGTGGTGGGCAAAGTCACCAAGCTCGGTGCCCATGCGCAGAACAAAGGGCTGAAGATTGGCCAGGTGGTGGGCGTTGGCTGGAACCGCGGCAGTTGTATGCACTGCCACCCCTGTATGTCTGGCGATCAGCATCTGTGCAACGAGGTACAACCTACCATCATTGGTCGCCACGGCGGTTTTGCCGATCGCATCCGCAGCCACTGGGCCTGGGCGATCCCACTGCCGGAAGGCGTTGACGTGACCAGCGCCGGGCCGCTGTTCTGCGGCGGGATCACGGTGTTCAACCCGCTATTGCAGTACGCTGTCCGCCCGACACAGCGCGTTGGCGTGGTCGGTATCGGCGGCCTGGGCCACATGGCGATCCGCTTTATGCATGCCTGGGGCTGTGAAGTCACCGCCTTCACCTCGTCCAACAGCAAACGTGACGAAGCGCTTTCGTTGGGTGCACACCGCGTGGTGGCCAGCAATGACGGCGCCGCATTACAGGCCATCGCCAATCAGCTCGACTTTATTCTGGTCACCGCCAGCGCCTCTTTAGATTGGGATGCCTTTATCGGCACCTTGGCCCCGAAAGGCCGCCTGCACTTCGTTGGGGCGATCCCCGACCCGGTGCCGGTTCAGGTATTCTCGTTTATCAGCAAACAGGCTGAACTTTCCGCTTCACCTACCGGTGCCCCTTCACGCCTGGCCGATATGCTGGCGTTCTGCGCCCGGCATGGCATTGAGCCGCAGGTGGAGCATTTCCCATTGAGCAAGGTCAACGATGCCATCGCGCATCTTGAAGCGGGCAAGGCCCGTTATCGTATCGTACTGGATATGCACGCTTGAGCTCGCAAACTCGGCAAGCGCTGAGGTGGCGAACTAAAATTCATGTAAGCAGGCTTTGGCCTGAAAGCAGTCATAAGGAGATAGCGCATGCAACCCATCATCAAACTCCACGATGGTAATCTGATGCCGCAGTTGGGACTCGGCGTATGGCAAGCCAGCATTGAAGAAACTACGCAGGCCGTCACCAAGGCGCTGGAAGTCGGCTATCGCTCCATCGACACCGCCGCGATTTACAAAAACGAGGAAGGGGTGGGTGCCGCGCTGCAAGCCACCGCGATCCCACGTGAAGAGCTGTTTATCACCACCAAGCTGTGGAACGACGATCAGGGCGATCCGCAGGCAGCACTGGAAACCAGCCTGAAAAAGCTGAAGCTGGATTACGTCGATCTCTACCTGATCCACTGGCCGAAACCGGCACAGGATCGGTATGTCGAAGCCTGGCGCGGCTTGATCAAACTGCGTGAGCAAGGGCTGGTGAAAAGCATCGGCGTCTGTAACTTCCACACGCCACATCTGCAACGCCTGTTGGATGAAACCAGCGTCGCGCCGGTGATCAACCAGATCGAACTGCACCCGCTGCTGCAACAGCGCCAGCTGCGGGCCTGGAACGCGACTCATCACATAGCCACCGAATCCTGGAGCCCATTGGCGCAAGGGGGTGAAGGCGTCTTCGATCAACCTCTGATCAAGAAGCTGGCGGAGAAGTACAACAAGACGCCAGCACAGATCGTCGTGCGCTGGCATCTGGACAGCGGCCTGATCGTGATCCCGAAATCGGTGACGCCCGCGCGCATTCGTGAAAACTTTGAGGTGTTTGATTTCAAACTGGATAAGGACGAACTGGGCGAAATCACCAAGCTGGATATCGGTAACCGCCTGGGGCCGGATCCAGACTCTCTGTAAACATCACGGGGTCGCACTGTCGGCCCTGTTGCTTTATTGTTGGCAGCCTCTCGCGTTAATTGGCTTTTAACCCAAGATCTTATCGGTCACTGGCGCTATGATATGGCGCAGCGATCCGATCACAGCAGCTTGGAGTTTCATGACCTTCTCTTTCTCATCTTTGCCGCGCCTGACCATGGTGTTAATGCTGTTGGTGCTGGCAGGCTGTTCCAGTAAGCACCAGCGTACTAGCCACGATCCTCACGCCTATGACGATGAAATCGAAGACGCGGCCGACGAGTATGATGTCGATGAAAAGCTGATCGCCGCCATTATTCAGGTAGAGTCCGGCTTTAACCCCAAGGCTGTCAGCCCTTCCAACGCCATCGGCCTGATGCAGCTCAAGGCGAATACCGCCGGTTGTGATGCCTACCGCTTTAAAGGCAAACGCGGCTGCCCGGATGATGACGATCTGTTGGATCCAGAAACCAATATCGATCTGGGGGCAGCCTATATCGGTGCGCTGCAACAGCAGCAACTGAAGTGGATTGACGATCCGGTGACCCGCCGCTATGCCACTGAAGTGGCCTATGCCAACGGCGCAGGAGCCTTGCTACGTACCTTCTCCAGCGATCGCAAAAAAGCCATCAGAATGATCAACAACCTGTCACCCGAGGCCTTTCACTGGCATGTGCGCCAGTACCATCCCTCACCGCAGGCACCGCGCTATATGCTGAAGGTCGAGGCGGCGTATAACAGTTTGTAGCCTGGCAATAGCTAGCTCCATAGAGTCTTTCCTGAAAGGGATAATAAAATAATATCCTCACCAAGGGATAATTTATGGAATATCCCCTAGAGGGGATAAAAGAGAGGGAGCCACTTGGGCTCCCTGCTCTATCAGGCCTTACCGTTGCGGATAGGCTTGCGCGGTGGCTTGTTGGACGGCGTGCGCTGGCGGGTAATGTCCGTGTGCTTGGTCAACGCCGGGCGGGTATGCCGCTGTAAGCGCTTGGCCTCGCGCTGCTCGTCAATGCTCGGTGCTGGCACCAGGCATTCGCGACGGCCACCAATCAGGTGCTTCATCCCCATCTCTTCCAACGCGGTGCGGATCAGCGGCCAGTTGAGCGGATCGTGATAGCGCAACAATGCCTTATGCAGGCGGCGCTGGCGATCGCCCTTCGGAATAAACACGTCTTCGCTCTTATACCCCACCTTACCCAACGGGTTCTTGCCGCTGTAATACATGGTGGTGGAGTTCGCCATTGGCGACGGGTAGAAGTTCTGTACCTGATCGAGACGGAAACGGTTTTTCTTCAGCCACAGGGCCAGATTCACCATGTCCTCATCGCGGGTACCCGGATGCGAGGAGATGAAATAAGGGATCAGATACTGCTCTTTACCTGCCTGTTTGGAATACTGATCGAACAGCTGCTTGAAGCGATCGTAGCTGCCCATCCCCGGCTTCATCATCTTGGACAATGGCCCGGTTTCGGTATGCTCCGGCGCGATCTTCAGATAGCCGCCCACGTGATGGGTCGCCAGTTCCTTGATATAGCGCGGATCTTCAACCGCCAGATCGTAACGCACCCCGGAGGCGATCAGGATCTTCTTGATCCCTTCCAGCTCACGGGCGCGGCGGTAAAGTTTGATGGTCGGCTCATGGTTGGTATCCATATAGGTACAGATTTCCGGATACACACAGGAGGCGCGACGGCAGGTTTGCTCGGCACGAGGGTTGGTACAGCGCAACATATACATGTTGGCCGTTGGACCACCCAGATCGGAGATCACCCCGGTAAAGCCCGGCACCTTGTCGCGGATCTCTTCGATTTCACGCACGATCGAGTCTTCCGAACGGCTTTGAATAATGCGCCCTTCATGCTCGGTGATTGAACAGAACGAACAGCCGCCGTAGCAGCCACGCATAATGTTCACCGAGAAACGGATCATATCGTAGGCCGGGATACGCTCTTCGCCATAGGATGGGTGCGGCACACGCTGGTACGGCAGGGCAAACACGCTGTCCATTTCCGGCGTGGTGAGCGGGATCGCCGGTGGGTTGATCCACACGTAGCGGTCGCCGTGTTTTTGCATCAACGCACGCGCGCAGCCCGGGTTGGTTTCATGGTGCAGGATGCGCGAAGTATGGGCATACAGCACCTTGTCCGCCTTTACCTTCTCAAAGGAAGGCAGCAACACATAGGTTTTTTCCCACGGTTTGGGTTTGGCGGCACGCACGGTGACGGGTTTTGCCTCTGGCTCTGGCGTGCTGCCATCGGCACAGGGCAAATCTTCACCGTAAGGATTAGGGATTGGCTCGATGCGGCCCGGTTTGTCCAGGCGAGTAGAATCCACCCCGCTCCAGCCCGGCATGGCCCCTTTACGCATCACGGCGGTGTTACGGATATCGTGGATGTCCTGAATTTTTTCACCCGCCGCCAGGCGATGCGCCAACTCCACCAGCGGGCGTTCGCCGTTGCCGTAGATCAGCATATCGGCCTTGGAATCCACCAGCACCGAACGGCGCACGGTATCCGACCAGTAATCATAATGGGCAATACGGCGCAGGCTGGCTTCGATACCGCCCAGGATGACCGGAACATCTTTATAGGCTTCTCTACAGCGTTGGCTATAGACCAGCGTCGCGCGATCCGGGCGTTTGCCACCCACGTTACCGGCGGTGTAGGCATCGTCATGACGCAGCTTACGATCGGCGGTATAGCGGTTGATCATCGAATCCATATTGCCGGCGGTCACACCAAAGAACAGGTTCGGTTTGCCCAAACGCATAAAGTCTTCTTTGTTGCTCCAGTCCGGCTGGGCAATGATCCCCACGCGGAAGCCCTGAGCCTCCAGCATGCGGCCCACAATCGCCATGCCAAAGCTTGGGTGATCGACGTAAGCATCCCCGCTGATCACAATCACATCGCAGCTATCCCAGCCTAATTGGTCCATCTCCTCACGCGACATCGGTAAAAACGGCGCGGGGCCAAAACATTCGGCCCAATAAGGCTCATAGGAGAACAATTCACGTTCGGGTTGGATCAGGCTGGTAGTGCTCATTCGGGTGCTCTTGTGCAGGTTAATTTATCGCCGGGCGGCGATTATACGCACTCGCCGCCAAAAGAGCATGGTTATTTCTCAGATTACTCAGCTTTTGACCTCAAACTCGTACACATCGCTGCGGCACAGCGTTTCGCTGAACTCCAGCACTTCGCCCTGAACGTTGCGGCTGATCTGGACAATGCGTAACAGCGGCGTGCCGCTTTGCACATTGAGCAAGCTGGCGTTTTCATCATTGCTGGCAACCGCTTTCAATAAAAAATGCCTGCCCTCTGGCACAATCCCTCGCGACTTCCATAGTGCATACAGCGAGTGTTCCAGCTCTTCGGGATCGGGCAAAAAACGGGTCGGGATATAGGTGGTCTCCAACGATACCGGATTGCCATCCATCAACCGCAGGCGGCGTAGCTTGACCACGATACTGTCGCTTGCCAACTCCAGCGCCTTGGCTACCTCACTGGGTGCCTTTATGCAGGAACGCAACAGCCATTGGTTGCTGACGCTGCTGCCACTGCGCAAAACCTGCGCGGTAAAGCCGCTATCCTGATTGAGGGAATAACCGATGTGCATGGCCACTCGAGTACCAATGCCCTGTTGGCGTGAGACCAGCGCTTGTTCCTCCAGCAACCTCATCGCCTTACTGACCGTAACGCGTGACAAATCCAATGCTTCAGCCAACACGCGTTCCGGCGGTAAAAAATCGCCGACGCCCAGCACACGCTGCTTGATGGCAATTTCCAGGGAATTCGCCAGTTGGATGTAACGTGGTGCCGCCGCTGCCTGTGAAAGCTGCTGACGCAGCCAGGCAATAAAATCATTCATCGGACCCACCTCTGATTTGTTCGCATTCCTCAACCGCCTCGTTTTTACCATATTTGTCACATTCAGGGTAATTACACCATGCGCACTTGCATTGGACTTAGATTGGAGTCACATTTTTCGACTATTGGACTTTAATTGGATCCATTTTACGACTAACATTAGCAACACTGATGTTTTACATCGGTTAGCACCAACACCAGGGAACACCCATATAAATGAAAAATATAAAAAATCCTCACCACGCCATACTCGGGGCGCTCTATGGGCAAGCCGTAGGCGATGCGATGGGGATGCCGTCAGAACTGTGGCCTTTACAACAGGTTAGTGATTATTTTGGTTGGATCACCAGCTTCCTGCCTGGCCCGGCAGAAAATATTGCAGCAAACGGCTTTATCGCCGGGGAATACACGGACGACACCCAGCAGGCCGTGGCCTTGATGGATGCGCTCTTGGCCGCCGAGGGCCGGGTCGAGCCGGAACGTATTGCTCACCACATCATGCTGTGGGCAGAACGGATCGGAGCCTTTGAGAAAAATATCCTCGGCCCCAGCTCCAAAGCCGCGCTGTTGGCGTTCCGCGCCGGTACACCGGTGGCAGAGATCGCCGCTAACGGCGTGACCAATGGAGCGGCCATGCGTATAGCTCCGTTAGGTTGCCTGCTGCCAAGTAGCGATTTGCCAGCCTTTATCACAGCGGTAAGGCTGTCTTGCAGCCCGACCCACAAGTCGGATATCGCCGTGGCTGGCGCTTTTGCCATTGCCTGGGCCGTTAGCCGGGCTGTCGAAGGCGCGGATTGGGCCACCATCAAGCAAGAACTGCCTGCACATGTGGAGCAGGTGCAACAGCAACATATCACCACCTTCAGCCCTTCGCTCAGTCGCCGTCTGGTTTGGGCGCTGGAGTTCACCGCTAACCTGGGCCATCTGCCGGATAGCGAAGCATTGGCGGAGCTTTATCATACCGTCGGTGCCGGGATGGACACTATCGAGTCGATCCCAATGGCATTAGCGTTGGTTGAACTGGCAGACACCGATCCGCAACGTTGTGCGATCCTGGCGGCCAATCTGGGTGGAGATACCGATACCATTGGCGCCATGGCAACGGCGATCTGCGGAGCCTTACGCGGCATAGCCGCCTTCCCGGCGGAGTGGATTGCCACGATCAATAGCGCCAATCAAATAGATTTTGAGCCCTACGCGGCCGCTCTCCTCAGGCTGCGCAAACAGGAATAAATCGCACCATGAGTGAAATCAACCGCAGTGAGACATGGAAAGTAGAAAGCACGGGGATCGATCGCGTGCCGGATGCAGAGCAGACCGGTAAACCGCTCGAGCTGTTCTGGATATGGTCTGCCGCCAACATCGGTATTCTCGGCGTGGTGTACGGGGCAATTATTGTCGCGTTCGGCCTGTCCTTTATCCAGTCAATCCTGGCCGCATTGGTCGGCGTAGCCAGTTTTGCTTTGGTAGGCTACACCAGCTTCGCCGGGAAACGTGGCCGCACCTCTACTTTGACCTTATCGCGGGTGATTTTTGGCCTGAAGGGCAACATCGCGCCCACCACCTTCAGTTGGATCAACCTGATGGGTTGGGAAGCAGTGAACGTCATCACCGGCACGCTCACCCTGGCCGCGCTGTTCCAGGCCATAGGCCTGAGTGAAAGCCACTCCCTTACCGCTTTCAGCCTGTTGCTGTTTGGTGGCTTGACCATCGTAGTCAGCCTGCTGGGCCAGAACACGGTAGTCTGGATGCAGAGCTGGTTCAGCCGGATATTCGGCACCATGACGCTGATTGTGGTGCTATATATCGTCTTCACCACCGAATGGGGCAAAGTGCTGTCACTGCCTTCCGGCAGTTGGTTGACCGGCTTCCTGCCCGCCGTTTCGGTGATCGCCGCCGGTACCGGGATCAGTTGGGCCATTGCCGGGGCCGATTACAGCCGTTATCAAAGGCCAGAATCTTCAGATAAAAGCATCTTTGCCGCCGTGGTGGGCGGTGCCTGCCTGCCCCTGATCCTGCTAATGTTCACCGGCATTCTGCTTTCGGTACAGCTGCCGGATCTGGCCAGCGCCGCCAACCCGATTGCGTTAATCGGTTCGGTGCTGCCAAAGTGGATGGCTATCCCTTATCTGCTGGCTGCGACCGCCGGTATCGTCACTATTGCCGTGCTCAGTCTCTACTCCGCCAGCCTTAACCTGCTAACGCTAGGCGTGAAGGTGAAACAGTCTCTGGCCGTCTCCATTGACGCCGTGGTCATCCTTGGCATCGCCATCTATGTGCTGTTTATCTCTGGCGACTTTATGGGGCCATTTATCTCTTTCCTGGTGTTCTGCGGGGTATTCCTTGCCGCCTGGGAAGCCATTTTCATTCTCGATTATGCTAAAGTGCGCCGTCATCATGGTTACGACGGTAATGCCCTGTACGGCCTGAACGGCCAGAACCGCGGCGTGCGTAAGGTGCCACTATTCTGCTGGTTCCTCGGCGCCTTGTGCGGGCTGCTGGTGACCAAAACCGGCTTTATCGATGGCCCATTGGCAAAAGGCCTGTTCGCTGATTCCAGCCTGGGGCTGTTCGTTTCCTTCCTGGTCAGCCTGGTTGCCTATGGCCTCTATCTGGCAAGCAACAAAGGACATCAATGAGTGAATTTGTCGCAGTAAAACCTATTCTGGTGGTAGGCGGAGCCGTGGGAGACGTGGTCCTCACGCTGCCAAAGCTGCCGGTCAGCGGTGAAGATATCGAAGCGCAGCCGCAAGAGCGTCAGATTGGCGGTTGTGCCTTCAACGTAGCGCGGGCACTACGCCGCCTGGATGTCCCCGTGATTAACGGTATGCCGGTGGGCAACGGAGACTGGGGAGCGGCCATCGAAGCCGCCATGCAGGAGCTGGATTTGCCGGTGCTGTTACGCCATGGCCAGTTAGATAATGGGTGGTGCCTGGCGTTGGTGGAACCCAACGGTGAACGTACTTTTGTTACCGTGACCGGTTGTGAAGCCCATTGGAATAAGGCGCAGCTGGCTACCCTACCGCTAACGCCGGAAACGGTGGTCTATGCCAACGGCTATGAACTGGTGGGGGAACCTGGTGAAGCACTGCGCGACTGGCTTACCCGCTTGCCGTTCGATCAATGGCGGCTGCTGGATCCCGGCCCACGCGTCGGTCAACTGGGTGAAGAGTTTTTCGCCATGCTTAGCGACAGCCACACCTTGCTCACCCTCAACCGCGACGAAGTTGCGATCTTGTGTGGGGAAGGTGATGCTGTCAGCGCTGCGCAACGTTATGCCACAGCGCATAACATTACCCTGATCTGCCGGTTGGATCGTGACGGTGCCTGGGTCTGTGATGGCCGCAATGAGCCGCAGCATGTGCCCGTTTACCCGGTTGACGTCGTCGATACCATCGGTGCGGGGGATGCCCACTGCGCGGGTGTGCTAGCCGGGCTTTCCGCTGGCCTGCCGCTGGTACAAGCCGTCGATCTTGCCAACCGCGTGGCCGCCTGCGTGGTGGCCAGCCGTGGTGCATCCGGAGCACCAGACTGGCAACAGCTGCAACAGCGTTTTCCTGCCTGATATCACAGGGGCTGAACTCAGCCCCTGTGTTTTACCTTAATGCGCCTTCTGTAGCTCGCCGTTCATCTCTTCCGGCCGATGTTGGTAGTTGAAAGACAGGGCAAAAATCACCCCCAGCACCAGCGTATAGGCGGCAAACACCAGCCAGATACTCTGCCAATCTTTCACCCCGTTATGGGTGAAGAAGTCCACAACCTCGCCGCTGGCAATGGCTCCAACGTAAGCCCCTGCACCGTTAACCATGGTCATAAACAGCCCCTGAGCGCTGGCACGAATGCGGTGGTCGGTCTCTTTCTCCACAAAGATGGCACCGGAAATATTGAAGAAATCAAACGCGCAGCCGTAAACGATCATTGAAAGCAGGAGCAGCAGGAAGCCGAACCCGGCAGGCGTACCATAGGCCAGGAACAGGAAACGCAGCGTCCAGGCTGCCATGCTGATCAGCATCACCTGCTTGATGCCGTATCTACGCAGGAAGAACGGGATGGTGAGGATGAAAAACACCTCAGAGATTTGCGACAGGGAGAGCAGCACCGAAGGATAGCGCACGCTCAGGCTGTCCTGATACAGCGGGTTAAGAGAGAAATCGTGCAGGAACGGGTTGCCGAAGGTATTGGTGATTTGCAGCGCCGCCCCCAACAACATGGCAAACAGGAAGAATACCGCCATGCGCTTTTGCTTGAACAGCACGAACGCATCCAGCCCCAACAGGCTGACCCAGCTTTGCGAGCGTTTCACCTTGTTGGTCGGGCAATTTGGCAACGTCAGGGAGTAGACCGCCAGCAGCAGCGACACCGCGGAAGCCAGATACAGCTGCATATTGCTCAATTCAATGCGGCTAAAGCTGATCAACCACATCGCCAGAATAAAGCCCACGGTGCCATAAACCCGCACCGGTGGGAAATCCTTGACCGTATCAAAACCGTGCTTTTCCAGACAGAAGTAAGAAATGGCGTTGGAAAGCGCCATGGTGGGCATATAGACCATCGCGTTGAACAGCATGACCCAGAACATCACCATCGGCTGATCGACCTGTGCGGCGTAGTACAACGCCACCGCCCCCAGCAGATGACAAAGGCCATACAGACGGTTGGCCTTGATCCAGCGATCGGCAATGATCCCTGCCAGGCTTGGCATGATCAGCGCGGCGATCCCTTTCGAACTGTACACCATGCCTACCTGCGCCCCGCTGAAGTGCAGGGTGTTGATCATGTAGGATCCCAACGTCACCAACCAGGCGCCCCAGATAAAGAACTGGAGAAAAATCATCACCTTCAATCGTGTTTTTATTGCCATTACCATCACCTATTGTTGTGATTTACGCGGCAAGGTAGGGCTTGCCGCGGGGTAGTCGGATGGAAATAAGAATTACAGCGTTTTGAAGAACTCACGGATCAGGCGCATAAAGTCGTCTGCCGCCAGCGCAGCGCAGCTCAGCGTCTGCTCATGGGAAAGCGGCGTATCGGATAACCCTTCGGCATAGTTGGTCATCGCCGAGACCACCAGCACCTTCAGGCCGCAGTGCCGGGCCGAAAGCACTTCTGGCACGATCGACATCCCCACTACGTCGCAGCCCAGCGTCTGCATCATGCGGATCTCGGCCGGGGTTTCAAAGTTCGGGCCGGTGTAGGCGGCAAACACCCCTTCAGCCAGTGGGATACCGGCCTTGGCCGCTACCGCCGCCAGCTGCGCACGCAGGTCACGATCGTAGGCGTTAGCCAGGCTGAAGAAGCGTGGGCCAAAACGCTCGTCGTTGGCCCCCACCAGCGGGGATTCCGGCATAAAGTTGATGTGGTCGGTCAGCGCCACCAGGCTACCCGGAGCTACCGATTTACGCAGTGAGCCAGCAGCATTGGTCGCCAACAGGAATTCGCAGCCCAGCAGTTTGAAGGTGCGCACGGCAGTGGTCATCACCTGCATGCCACGGCCCTCATAGAAATGCCCGCGCCCTTTCATGCACAGTACCGGCACGCCTTCCAGCCAGCCCGCCACCAATTGCCCTGCGTGGCCCACTACGCCGCTCACCGGGAAACCTGGTAATTCGGTATAGTCGATGGTTACGGCGTCGGTCATTACGTCTGCCAGCGCCCCCAGTCCCGATCCCAGAATCAGTGCGGCGCGGGGTTGAAAGCCTGGTAGTCTGGTCCGCAGCACATCGGCACAAGAAAAAGCATCGTCTTGATTAAACATAGTATTCTCTTCTGTAGGGGAATAATTTAATTCCCATAGTAGAGAGCGACGGCGGGTGGCGACCAATACATTGTTGCCCGCTGATTTATTCCGTTTACCTATAAATACCCCGCATCGGGAGGCCCGAACAACCATGAAAAAGCCACTACCCGACCCTAGCCGGATCAATTTTCGCCTGCTGCACTATTTCCGCGTAGTGGCAGAGGAGATGAACTTTACCCAGGCCGCACAGCGGCTGAACATGTCCCAACCGCCGCTCAGCAAACATATCAAAGAGCTGGAAAACCAGTTGGGGGTGGAACTGTTCAAACGCACCACCCGCTCCATGGCGCTGACGCAGGCTGGACGCACGCTGTTCCATAACGTCGAAACGTTGCTGGATCAGGCGGGCAATGCACTCAATCAGGTACAGCAACTGGGCCGTGGCGAGGCCGGCCATATGGTGATTGGCATGGTAGGCACTTCGGTCTGGGGCGGTTTGATCCCGGCACTGAAACGCTTTACCGGGCAGGAAGAGAAGGTCACCTGGACGTTGAATGAGCAAACGCCTAGCCAGCAGATCGTCTCATTGCAGAAGCGACATATCGATATCGGGGTCTGGCGTGAGGCAAAACAACAGGCCCTGCCGGGGCTGGCCTGTCAATTATTGGCGCGGGAGAAGATCTCGGTGGTGCTGCCGGAGGGGCATCCACTGGCAACGGGGGAGGAAATCCAACTCCCCGCCCTGAAGCATGACAAATTTATCGTGCTGCCGCCCAACGAGGCCAGCCTGGGGCTGTATCTGCACAACCTGTGTCTGCAACATGGCTTTGCGCCAGACATCGTCCATCAGGTCAATGAACCGCAAACCTTGATGGCGCTGGTGGCGGAAGGCTTTGGCATTACGTTACTGCCGGATAGCTACGGGCGCATACCGTGGCCCGGCGTGCGTTTCTGCCCGTTGCAGGCGGCCCCTTCGGCGGATCTGTATGCGATCTACCACGCCGAAAGTGCCACACCGGTGGTGAAGGCGTTCCTGAAAATGCTGCGAACGCCCGGGGCTGTTTAAGCGGAAGCCTGGACCACAAACTGGCCGGTCGAACCGCGATCGGCCATTTCCAACGTCTGGCTGTAGAACAGGAACGGGAAGTGCTCCGAGGAAACCTGGTTGAAGTACACCAGCAGCTCCACGTCACCGTCGACCCAGACGGTATCCTTCCAGCCGCGATCTTCCGCCATCGGCTGCGCGCCATTGACGCGTTTCACCAGGAACTGCACGCCCTGAATGTGGAACGCCTGCGGCGTATCGGCATGAATGGTCCAACGCTCCCAGGTGCCCTGCATCGTTTGTACGTCGATGCGGTTCATATCCCAGATGGCCCCGTTGATGCCAGCCATCTTGTCTCCCAGACGGAATTCACGCGAGCGGCTGACGTTACCATCCAGCAGTTGATCCGCCAGCAGGCGCATTGGCAGATTGTCGGTGACCAACGGCAACAGGCCCGTCGGTTTCAACGTCAGTACCTGGGTGGAAACCAGCATGCTGGAAGGTTCAAACAGACCGCGCAAACGATCCATGATCCCTGCTGCTTCACCGGCGGTGAGGGTCACTTCGGCCCCCTGCGACATGTCGATCAGCACTTCGCGGCGCTCACCTGGAGCCAGAGAAAGTTGTTGTACCGCAACCGGTGCAGGCAAGAATCCCTGATCGCTGGCGATCACGTTGATCGGCCGCCCGTCGCTCAACTGCAACGAATAGCGCCGTGAGTTCGAGGCGTTCAGCAGGCGCAGGCGAACCCAGCCACGTGAGACTTCGATAAACGGGTTCTGCACGCCGTTGACCAACAGCGTATCGCCAATAAAGCCCCCCTGCGCCGGAGGATCGTATTCCGGCGTACCGAAGTTATCCAGGCGCTTGTCCTGAATGATCAGCGGGAAATCATCGACGCCGTAATGGTTCGGCAGCGGCAGGTTCTTACTGATTTCATCCTCGACCAGCCATAGGCCAGCCAGGCCGTTGTAAACGTGTGGTGCCATACGGTTCGGCGTGTTGGCGTGATACCAGCAGGTGGCCGCCGCCTGACGAATAGGGATCACCGGCGACCAGTCAACGTTGGGCGACATCATGCGCGGCGCACCGCCCATCAGGGTACCTGGCACCTGCAACCCGCTGATGGTCATCGATACCGGCTCGGGCAGGCGGTTGCTGTAGATCAGTTTGACATCGTCGCCGTTGTAGACCCGCACCGTCGGCCCCAGATACATGCCGTTGACGCCCCAGACGGATGCTTTACGGTTGTCCATAAAGGCCCAATGGGCACGTTGCAGGGTTAAAAACAGCGGCTGGCCACGGCGGGATTCCAGCAGTGGCGGGATCGGTAACGGAGTTGGCATCCCGCTCGCTTCGGCCCTCAGCGGCACGGTTCCTGCGCATAGCGCCAAGCCCGATGCCTGAATAAACTGACGTCGACTGAGTGACATATCTTCTCCATGAAAACAAAGCTGAACCGTGTGCAAAGCCCCGCTAAAGCGGGGCATAAACGGCATGAGGCCGTATGAAAATAGCTAACTGCGTTCTATTATTTTTTGGCGGCGTCTAGCTTGGCGACTTCCGCATCCAACTGGTCAATCTTCGCCTTCATCAGCTCGCGACAATGGGCCGCCAGCTCACGCACCTGTTCTTTACTGTAATGACTGGTATCGACAGGTTCCAGCATCTCCACAATCACATGGCCGTTGTTCCAACGGTTCAGCTTGATCTTGTCGGTAGAAGAAACACAGATCGGCACAATCGGCACACCGGCAGCGATCGCCGCGTGGAACGCACCGGTTTTAAACGGCAGTAAACCACGGCCACGGCTGCGGGTTCCTTCCGGGAACATCCAGATCGAGATGTCCTGTTTCTTGAAGGCATCTACTACCTGAGCAATGGTGCCATGGGCTTTAGCGCGGTTATCCCGGTCGATCAGCAGGTTACCGGTCAACCAGTAAAGCTGGCCGAAAAACGGGATCCACACCAGGCTTTTTTTGCCCACGGTCACGGTGCGTGGCTGTACCGCATTAGAAACCGTCACCATGTCGTAGTTGTTCTGATGGTTGGCAATGTAAATACATTTGCCGTTGTTGTCCGCGCCAGTAGGCTTACGGAGTTCAACCTTGATGCCGAACACTGTCGACAGGCGGCCGAACAGATGGCCAAAGGTCGCTACATGGCGGGGGTTACGCGGGCTGAACAAGCAGTAAAGCGAACCGAAAAAACTCACCAACAGGCAATAGACCGTGACAATGATCGCACGTAATATCAATAACATAACAACCTCATTAGCACACTGCCAACCCGGCCGCTGAACGGCAGGGAAGATTTCTTTTTGTATGAGGAGCGCAGGCTGAAGAACGCGCGGCGCTTCTAAGTTCTCTATTTTCCCGCCAGCCAGCGATCGGCACAATAAATTTATAGCCGGAAAAATTAACTCACTTAAAAAAAAAAGATCAGGATAAAAAAGCCCTGAACGGGTACGGGCGCAGCATGCAGCGCCCCTACGTAAGAATACCTGCGATCGCTTGGGCGCAGTTTATTGCGCCCAAGCAGGGTATATCACCGCTTTACTCTTCGCTATCACCCAACGATTCGCGCTCTGGCATATCCACCTCAACCCGATCGATACGCTGCAGGCCACGTGGCAACAACGTGCCCTTACGGCCACGCTCGGCGCGGAATTTCTGCAGATCTTCCGGGCGCAGTTTCAGCTTGCGCTTGCCTACGTGCAGGGTGATCGAGGTCTGCGGCGGCAGTACGAACAGCCAGGCCAGTTTATCTTCCCCACTGGCAGCCTGCGCCGACGGTATCGAGATAATCTTGTTGCCCTTACCCTTCGACAGCTGTGGCAGATCGGCGACCGGGAACATCAGCATGCGGCCAGCGGTGCTGATAGACAGCAGCATATCGTCGCTGCCGTGAATTTCCATCGGCGGCAGTGCCTTGGCGTTGTCCGGCAGGGTGATCATCACCTTACCGGCGCGGTTACGTGCAACCAGATCGTTAAAGGTACACACGAAGCCGTAGCCAGCATCGGAAGCCATCAGCAGTTTCTGATCGTCCGCAGCCATCAGCACCTGCTCGATGGTGGCACCTGGCGGTGGCGTCAGCTTACCGGTTAACGGTTCACCTTGGCCACGTGCCGAAGGCAACGTCAGCGGATCAAGCGCGTAGCTGCGGCCAGTCGAGTCGATGAACACCACCGGCTGGTTAGTCTTGCCGCGTGCGGCGGCAAGGAAGCTATCTCCGGCCTTGTAACTCAGGCCGCTCGGATCGATATCGTGGCCCTTGGCGCTACGCACCCAGCCCATTTGCGACAGCACAATCGTCACCGGCTCGGAAGGCACAAAATCGTGCTCGCTCATGGCCTTGGCTTCTTCACGTTCGGTCAACGGTGAGCGACGATCGTCGCCATAAGCCTGCGCATCGGCCTGGATTTCTTTCTTGATCAGGTTGTTCAGCTTGCGCTCGGAAGCCAGCAACGCCTGCAGATGATCGCGCTCTTTTGCCAGCTCATCCTGCTCGCCGCGGATCTTCACTTCTTCCAGCTTGGCCAAATGGCGCAGCTTCAGCTCGAGGATCGCTTCGGCCTGGGTATCGGAGAGGCCAAACCGCTGCATCAACACCGGCTTTGGCTCATCTTCGCTGCGAATGATGTGGATCACTTCGTCGATATTGAGGAACGCGACCAGCAAACCTTCCAGGATGTGCAGCCGTTTGAGCACTTTTTCCAGGCGATAATTCAGGCGGCGGCGCACCGTATCCCGGCGGAAAACCAGCCATTCGGCAAGGATCTCCACCAGCCCTTTGACCTGCGGGCGGTTGTCCAGACCGATCATGTTCATGTTGATGCGGTAGCTGCGTTCCAGATCGGTGGTGGCAAACAGATGGTTCATCACCTGTTCCAGATCGATACGGTTCGAGCGCGGTACGATCACCAGACGGGTCGGGTTCTCGTGGTCGGACTCATCGCGCAGGTCTTCCACCATCGGCAGCTTTTTAGCACGCATCTGACTGGCGATTTGCTCCAGCACTTTGGCACCGGAAACCTGGTGCGGCAAGGCGGTGATCACCGCGCTGCCGTCTTCTTTCTTCCAGATGGCACGCATGCGTACCGAGCCACGGCCATTCTGGTAAATTTTGCGGATCTCTTCACGCGGGGTAATAATTTCCGCTTCCGTCGGGAAGTCCGGCCCCTGCACAAACTCCAGCAAATCGTCGAGCGATGAGCCTGGTTTGTCGATCAGGGCTACTGCCGCGGCGGCAATTTCACGCACGTTATGCGGTGGAATATCCGTTGCCATCCCTACCGCGATACCGGTTGTCCCGTTGAGCAGGATGTTCGGCAGGCGTGCAGGCAGCATCTTCGGTTCTTGCATGGTGCCGTCGAAGTTGGGCACCCAATCCGTGGTGCCCTGGCCCAGCTCGCCCAGCAGCACTTCGGCGTATTTCGACAGGCGCGATTCGGTATAACGCATCGCGGCGAAAGATTTAGGGTCATCCGGTGCCCCCCAGTTCCCTTGGCCATCTACCAGCGGGTAGCGGTAAGAGAAGGGTTGCGCCATCAGCACCATAGCTTCATAACAGGCGCTATCGCCATGCGGATGATATTTACCCAATACGTCACCGACGGTACGGGCAGATTTTTTGAATTTGGCGTTGTTGCTAAGCCCCAGCTCCGACATGGCATAGATAATGCGGCGCTGTACCGGCTTTAAACCATCGCCGATATACGGCAGCGCCCGATCCATGATGACGTACATGGAATAGTTCAGATAGGCGTTTTCAGTGAATGTGTGCAGCGGTAGACGCTCAACACCGTCATGAGTCAGTTCGCTCATTACTCAGATATCCTCAGACGACAAAGGGTCGATTCTGCCCGCGATAGTAACTCATCTGCGGGGTGGCTGTCACAGATGCTGCGTGGATCGGCCATTGATGCTGGCGATCTCCCCGGTTTATGCGAAATTTTGCCATCAGTGGCTGCCTTTCTTGACTCACAGTCAACACTGTTGTGCGCTAGATCGCATTTTTCCCTGCTGCAAGAAGGATTACACTCCGTTTCAACGATATGCCTTACGGCCATCACATTCTACATTCTGACAGGAACCCAGTATCCATGAGCAACATCCTGATTATTAACGCCAAGAAGCAATTCGGCCACTCCAACGGTGAGTTGAACCAGACCCTGAGCGACGTAGCGGAAAGTTTCCTGCGCGATGCCAAGCACGATGTACAGGTCACCGTAGTCGATGACGGCTATGATATCGACGCCGAAGTGCAGAAATACCTGTGGGCCGATACGGTGATTTACCAGATGCCAGGCTGGTGGATGGGCGAGCCCTGGATCCTGAAAAAATACCTCGACGAAGTGTTCACCGCTGGCCACGGCAGCCTGTATGCCAGCGACGGCCGCACCCGTTCCGATGCCAGCAAAAAATACGGTTCTGGCGGGCTGATCCAAGGCAAGACCTACATGCTGAGCCTGACCTGGAATGCCCCGTTGGAAGCCTTTACCGACCCTGACCAGTTCTTCCACGGCGTGGGCGTAGACGGCGTTTATCTGCACTTCCACAAGGCCAACCAGTTCCTCGGAATGGAAGCACTGCCGACCTTTATCTGTAACGATGTGATTAAACAACCGGATATCGCCAGCGATATCGCACGTTTGCGCGCACATCTGGGCGAAGTGTTTGCTTAACTGTGATGGGTTTTATAAATCATACCGTTAACCAGTGAGGCCGTCATGATCACCGTAATTGCAGAAATCAGAACCAGACCGGGTCATCGTGAAAGCGTATTACAAGCGATTGAAAAGCTGTTACCAGCGGTGTTGGCGGAAGAAGGCTGCGGCGGCTATCAGCCAATGATCGACGCCGACACCCAGGCACCGTGGCAGAAGCGTTCGCCGGATTCCATCTTTATGTTGGAGAAGTGGCAGAGTCAGGCGCATCTGGAACAGCACCTGCAGATGGATCACATGCTCAAGCACCGTGAAACCATCAAGGACAGCGTGCTGGACACAACCATTTACGTGCTGGATAACGCCTGACTCACATCTGTGCATCGGTGATATGCGCGCTGACATAGTCCAGAAAACAGGTGATCCGTGCGGCCAACTGGGCATTGCGATAATACACCGCGTTAATCGGCTGGCGGACATCCAACGTTTCTGCCGCCAGCAACTGAACCAGACGCCCTTTCCGCTGATCTTCCCGCGTCATAAAATCGGCCAATTGGGCAATCCCTTCCCCGCGTAGCGCCAGTTGCCGCAGCGTTTCGCCGCTGGAGGCCGATAGCGTTGGGGTAATGGCAAAGCGCTCCGCCTGCCGATGGCGCAACGGCCACAGATTGAGCGACTCGGGCTGCGTAAAGCCCAGCAGGCTATGGTGGTTAAGCTCTTCGACACTCTGCGGTGCTCCAAAGCGGGCAATATAGTCCGGGCTGGCAAGGATGCGTAACCGGCTGGCCCCCAGCAGGCGCGCGTGAATGGTGGAGTCTCGCAATGCGCCAATACGAATGGCGATATCGGTGCGCTTCTCCAACAGATCGATAATCAGGTTATCGGTGTTCAGTTCCAGCTCAATCTGTGGGAAACGTTGGCGGAAACCGGCGACCAGCGGCACGATCACATGTTCCATAAAGGGCGCGGCAGCGTTGACGCGCAGCCTGCCCGCCGGGTTCAGACGGCGTAACGCCATCTGCTCTTCGGCATGTTCCACCGAGTTGATAATTTCCCGCGCATGGGCCAGAAAGCTCTGCCCCTCTTCGGTCAATTCCAGACGACGTGTGGTGCGGCGCAGTAAGGTGGTATCGAGTTTTTTTTCCAGACGGCTCAGCGCTCGGCTGATGCCAGAGGTGGTTTGGCCAAGCTGCTCGGCGGCGGCGGTGATAGAGCCGCTATCGATTACGGAGGTATAGGCCAAGAGTTCTTCGAGGGTAATTTTCATGCATTCCGCCCAGGGTTATCGGGCGCAGCACGCAGTGCGCCAGGGATGGCACAATGTAAAAACTTGGGGCCGCGGTTGCGGCCCCACAGGCATCAGACTGAAAGCTCGGCGGTATCGCCCTTGTCTTGCAGCCAGTTGCGGCGGTCTTCCGAACGCTTCTTCGCCAACAGCATGTCCATAATGGCCATGGTCTGATCGGTATTCTCGTCATCGATGGTCAACTGCACCAGACGGCGAGTGTTGGGATCGAGCGTCGTTTCACGCAGTTGCAGCGGGTTCATCTCACCCAGCCCTTTAAAGCGCTGTACGTTCGGCTTGCCCTTCTTACGCTTCAACTGCTCAAGCACGCCGGCTTTCTCTTCCTCGTCGAGGGCGTAATAGACTTCTTTACCCAGGTCGATACGGTATAGCGGTGGCATCGCAACGTGCACATGGCCACCCTTTACCAGCGAACGGAAGTGGCGAACAAACAGCGCACACAGCAGCGTGGCGATGTGCAGGCCGTCGGAGTCCGCATCCGCCAGGATACAGATTTTGCCGTAGCGCAGTTGGCTGAGATCTTCGCTGTCGGGATCGATGCCGATCGCTACCGAGATATCATGCACTTCCTGCGAAGCCAGCACTTCGTCTGAGGAAACTTCCCAGGTATTGAGGATCTTGCCCTTCAGCGGCATGATCGCCTGATATTCGCGATCGCGCGCCTGCTTGGCCGAGCCGCCCGCCGAGTCCCCTTCCACCAGGAACAGTTCGGTCATGCTCAGGTCCTGCGAGGTGCAGTCCGCCAGCTTGCCCGGTAACGCAGGCCCGCTGGTCAGCTTCTTACGCACCACCTTCTTCGCCGCACGCAGGCGACGTTGAGCGCTGGAGATCGCCAGTTCGGCCAGTTGCTCGGCCGCCTGGACGTTCTGATTCAGCCACAGGCTGAAGGCATCTTTCACCACGCCGGAAACAAACGCCGCGCACTGACGGGAAGAGAGCCGCTCTTTGGTCTGGCCCGCGAATTGCGGATCCTGCATTTTCACCGACAACACGTAGGCACAGCGATCCCAGATATCTTCCGCAGACAGCTTCACGCCGCGCGGCAGGATATTGCGGAATTCACAGAACTCGCGCATCGCATCCAGCAGCCCTTGGCGCAGGCCGTTGACGTGCGTGCCGCCCTGCATGGTGGGGATCAGGTTGACGTAGCTCTCCGTCAGCAGTTCCCCGCCCTCCGGCAGCCACAGCAGCGCCCAGTCCACCGCTTCGGTATCACCGGCAAAATTGCCGACAAACGCCTTTTCCGGCAGGGTGATCAGGCCGTTCACCGCTTCCATCAGGTAATCAGTCAGGCCGTCCTGGTAGCACCAGCGCTGCTCGGTATTGTTCAGCTTGTCGATAAAGTAGATTTCAACGCCGGGGCACAGCACCGCTTTGGCTTTCAGCAGGTGTGACAGGCGGGAAACCGAGAAGCGCGGGCTGTCGAAGAACTGCTCGTCAGGCCAGAAGTGAATGCTGGTGCCGGTGTTGCGTTTGCCGCAGCTACCGGTCACCGCCAAATCCTGCACCTTGTCGCCGTTCTCAAAAGCGATGCTATAGACGTTACCGTCGCGCTTGACGTTGACTTCCACCCGTTTGGACAGGGCGTTAACCACCGAAATCCCCACGCCGTGCAGGCCGCCGGAGAACTGGTAGTTCTTGTTGGAGAATTTACCGCCCGCGTGCAGACGACACATGATCAACTCAACCGCCGGTACGCCTTCTTCAGGGTGGATATCCACCGGCATACCGCGGCCGTCGTCGATCACTTCCAGTGACTGATCGGCGTGCAGGATCACGTCGATACGCTTGGCATGGCCCGCCAACGCTTCATCGACGCTGTTATCTATCACCTCTTGACCGAGGTGGTTCGGACGCGTCGTGTCGGTATACATACCGGGACGACGGCGCACTGGTTCTAGACCGCTGAGTACTTCAATGGCATCAGCGTTATAGCTGGATTGAGTCATCGTTGATTATTTTTTCGTGGTTGAGGGAAGGTGCCGAAATCGCCCGCTGCCTGTTCAGTATATCTGTGATAGCTGAAGTTGCTGCGGCGTCATAGCCCTAAAAAATCCACAATCTGGGGGAAGTAGTGCTCGAAACCGACGAAAGCGTGGTTTCCGCCCGACTCCACCGTTTGCCGGCAGGCGGTGTAATAAGCCACTGCCTGACCGTAATCGAGAATTTCATCGCCCGTTTGCTGTAGCAACCAGATTAAATCCGGCGACTCCAAGGGATCGACCTGCATCACTTTCAGATCATAAACGTGGCGTGACTCTAACACATATTGCTGCCCGGTGTAGGGGTTCTCGTTGCTTCCCAGATAGTCGATCAGCAGCTCATACGGCTTCACCGCAGGGTTTACCACTACCGCTGGCAACGCAAAACACTGCGATAACCAGGTGGCATAATAACCGCCCAACGAGGAGCCTACCACGCCCATCGTCTGGCCTGCCCGCGCCATCACCAAATCTTCCAGCATTTCCGCCGCCTCCGCCGGGTAAGGCGGCAACTGCGGTACCAGCATGTCGATATGGGGATGATGTTCCGCCAGCCAGGCTTTGAAAGCCGTGGCCTTGGCCGAAAGCGGCGAGCTGTTGAAACCGTGCAGGTAAAGTAAGGTTGAAGGCATCAGTAGCCGTCCGAATCCATGTCGGGGCGGAAGTCATCGTTTTCCAGCCGGAATACCTGGGTTTCCACCCGGCCATCCGGCAACAGGTCAAGATAGCGCCAACCTGGGGAAACGTCGTCGATGGTAAAATTGGTGCAGTGCGGCTTGAATTGCACGCAGGTGGACGGCGTAGCCAACAGCCGACGCCCGTGCCAGCCCAGATCCAATTCCTGGTGGATATGCCCGCACAGCAGGGTATTCACTTTCGGATAGCGCCACAGCACGGCCGCCAGCGTATGCGGGTTACGCAGACTGTGTTGATCCAGCCAGGTGCAGCCGGAAGGCAACGGATGGTGATGCAGTAACAGCAGCGTGTAGCGCTCTGGATGAGCTTCCAGACAACGTTCCATCCACTCCAGCTGGTATTCACTCAGCTCGCCGTGCGGCACGCCAAACACCTGGCTATCCAGCAATAGCACCTGCCAGTTGTCCCCCAGCAGCACCTGCTTGGAAGGTGAGATACCGGCTGCGGCCAACGCATCTACCATCGCAGGCTGAAAATCGTGGTTCCCCGGCAGCCAGACACAGGGCGCGGGCAAACGGGTGATACCATCGGCAAAGTGCCGGTATGCCGCCTGGGAGTGATCCTGCGCCAGATCGCCGGTTGCCACGATCAGGTCGCACTCACGCTGCTGCGCGATCACCGCATCCAGCACCGCGTGATAGCTGGCATAGGTATTGATGCCGAGCAAGGTCTCACTCTTGCCAGCAAACAGGTGGGTATCTGTTATTTGTAAGATCCTGACCTTGGCCCCACTCGCCACGGGCAGTCTAAACAGGCTTTCCAAATGGTGTCCTTTGTTATCTCCGTCGACCTAACAAGCCGGAACCGCCATTGCTCCATGCGCTAAACAGTAGCGCAACCAATCAGCAAGAAACTGGTTAATTTGATGCTTTTCGTCGCGTTGATGCAACTTTTTGTTCGGATAATCATAACGCGCTTTAAACCGATAGATCTGCTGACTGGAACACACTTCCGCAACCATCGCGTCGTGGTACAGCCGCACCGTCATCGCGGGCAGGCTCCAGTAGCTGACCGCAGGCGCAGTCTGTTCAATCTGCACCAGCGTGGTGTAACGGGTAGATTCAACAATAGTCAGACGATAATGGGCGCCATTCACCTGATAAGTGACGGTTTCATCAACTTCGTCGTTACGCGGCATCAAACGCCGCAATTGCGCGAAGTTGGTTTCACACAATCTCATCATTTCGGGGAAGTCAGGGGTATAGCGCTTTTGCATTTAGTTGGCCCATTCTGCTTTAAGCGATTCATGGTGCAACGCCAGCCACTGCAATGCAATCACTGATGCGGCATTATCAATCGCGCCTTCTTCAACCCAGCGGTAAGCCTGTTCGCGGCTGACCACGTGGACACGGATATCTTCATGCTCTTCGGGCAATCCGTGGATCCCTTCGGCCGTCAGGGCATCAACCTCACCGACCATAATAGACAGACGTTCGCTGGTGCCACCAGGGCTGGCCAGATAGCTCAGCACCGGCTTGCAGCGCCCGACCACCACGCCAGCCTCTTCCAACGCTTCGCGGCGGCACACGTCCTCAACGCTTTCTCCCGTTTCGATCATACCCGCAACCATTTCCAGCAGCCAAGGGGAAGCTGAGCTATCGATGGCCGGGATCCGCAGTTGTTCAACCAGCACCACTTCGTCCCTGATGGGATCATAGGGTAGCAACACCGCCGCATGACCGCGCTCAAAAACCTCGCGAGTGACCTCACCGCTCATCTCACCGTTGAACAGACGATGGCGAAAGCGATATAAGTCGAGTGAAAAAAAACCACGGTATCGTGTCTCTCGTGCAATAATTTCTACATCATTTTTGTCGAAAGTAACGGGTGAAGGTTGCGAGCGGTTCATCTACGAATTCTCCTGTGTGATTATGCCGGCAAAATAAAGGGATTTGATGACAGAAACGGCGGGATTATCTTCACCCGCTTTGTGTTAGATTGTGAACCATGATATCAGGTAGCGCCGATGCAAATAGCCCAGTGTCAGTAAACGTAGCGTACACCAAGGTAAAAGTTCTGTGAGATGGCACATTAAGCCACCCTCAGCGCTCGGCAGACTCTGCTAGAATTGGCAACTATTCGTCTATCGTCAGCGCTAACATAGCAATATTGCTGCACAACAAGGAATGCAAATGAAGAAACTGCTCCCCCTTCTTATTGGTCTGAGCCTCGCAGGCTTCAGCACCATGAGCCAGGCAGAGAACCTGTTGCAGGTTTACAAACAGGCCAGGGAAAGTAACCCGGATCTGCGTAAAACCGCTGCCGATCGTGATGCGGCGTTTGAAAAAATCAACGAAGCACGCAGCCCGTTGCTGCCGCAGCTTGGCTTATCTGCTGGTTATACCTATAACAACGGCTTCCGCGATGCCAATGGGCTTAACAGCAATACCACCCAAGGCTCGCTCGCGCTGACCCAGACTATCTTTGATATGTCCAAATGGCGCGCGCTGACGCTGCAGGAAAAGACCGCCGGTATTACCGATGTCACTTTCCAGACGTCATCCCAGAAATTGATCCTGGATACGGCCACCGCCTATTTCAACGTACTGCAGGCGATCGACGCCCTGTCCTATACCCAGGCGAATAAACAAGCGGTCTACCGTACCCTGGATCAGACCACCCAACGTTTTAACGTGGGCCTGGTTGCCATTACCGACGTGCAGAACGCCCGTGCCAACTACGATACCGTATTGGCCAACGAAGTGACTGCCCGTAACAACCTGGATAACGCGGTAGAATCGTTACGCCAAATTACCGGCACCTTCTACCCGGAACTGGCCTCGCTGGATACCAACAAGTTCAGCACCAAGCGCCCGGATGCCGTCAACAGCCTGTTGAAAGAAGCGGAAAGCCGCAACCTGAGCCTGCTGTCTGCCCGCCTGAACCAGGATCTGGCCCGTGAGCAGATCAGATCGGCACAAACCGGCTATATGCCAACGGTTGATTTAAATGCTTCTACCGGGATCACCAATTCCAAATACAGCGGTTCCAGAGCTAACACAGGGACCAGTGGCAACGACTCGATTAATGGCCAGAACCAGGTCGGCATCAGCGTTAGCGTGCCGCTGTACAACGGCGGCGTAACCAACTCACGGGTAGAACAGGCGCAGTACAACTTCGTCGGTGCCAGTGAGCAGTTGGAAAGCGCCCACCGCAGCGTGGTGCAAACCGTGCGTTCCTCCTTCAACAACGTTTCTGCGTCCATCAGCAGCATCAGCGCTTATAAACAAGCGGTGGTTTCTGCCCAGAGTTCTCTGGATGCGACCGAAGCCGGTTACGAAGTAGGTACCCGTACCATCGTTGACGTGCTGGATGCGACAACCACGCTGTATAACGCCAAGCAACAGCTTTCCAATGCGCGTTATTCTTACCTGATCAACCAGCTGAACATCAAATCGGCGCTCGGCACGCTGAACGAAAACGATCTGATGATGCTTAACGGAACACTAGGCAAGCCAATCTCCACCGCGCCAGATGTGGTAGCCCCCCCAACAGCGGCGCAAGATGCCTATGTTGACGGTTCCAGCACCACTCGGCCAACGGCTAGCAGATAACCTGCTCCAGCTTTGAGCTACCGAATAACGGGGCCCGGCATTTGCCGCGCTCCGTTTTTTTATCCAATAATCCCGCATCTGCCCCTCACCTCACAGCCTCTCTAAACAGGTTAATGTTATGATTGGCTCCCTATTGGGGTTTATCTGCTGAACGGGATCTGATGGACAACGCTTCACTCTGGCAACGGTTGATCACCGAAGGCGCGTTACCGCCACAGCTGCGCCCCTCCCCGGCCATTTATGCCTCCTGGCTACGCTGCAGCCATCTGATGCAACCCGCCGTGTGGAAAGCCCCACATCGCGCCCTGGGCACTACCTTCGACTCTATCTGCCGGCGTAAGGATGATTTCATTACGCTCGGCCAGGCGGCGTTGGAAGATGCTTGGGAATATATGGAGCAGCGCCAATGCGTGTTGCTGATCCTCGATGAAAGCGGCTGCACGCTGTGGCAATGCGGCGACAAGGCGACCGGCGAGCAACTGCTCGAACTGGGTTTTGCGCCCGGTGCTTATTGGGCAGAAGGCGATATCGGCACCAATGCCCCTTCCCTGGCCGCATCCGAGGGCCATCCGGTACAGATCCATAGCGATGAACACGTGCGCCAGGCGCTGCATGGCTGGTCATTCTGCGCCGCACCGGTACATGACAATAGCGGCCGCCAGCGTGGTATGTTGGCTTTGGGTTGCCAGTTGGCCGATTGCAATGCGGGCGATCTTTCCCTGATCCTGGCGATCGCCCGAGAGATCGGCAATGCCCTGAACGCCGACGGCTTGCTGGCCGAATCCAATCGCCATCTCAATCAGCTCAACGGGCTACTGGACAGCGTAGACGACGGCGTTATGGCCTGGGATCACCGGGGTTATCTGCAATATATCAACCCGCGCGCCGCCACTATGCTCAAGCTGCATGAACAGCAGAGCCAAGGCAAACCACTGGCACAGTTGCTGACGTTACCGGCCTTGCTTAACCGCGCCATCAGCCAACGCCAGCCGTTACAGCATGTGGAAGTCACCTTTGAAAGCCAGGGCCAGTTTATCGCCGCGCTGCTCACCCTCAAACCGATATTGGACGGTGAGCACTGTAGCTTCATCGCCTTGCTGCATCCCTTGGAAAGGCTGCATCAATACGTCAGTAGCCAGATCGGCCGGGTCAGCCACACCTTCGAACAGATGCCTTCAGGCACCCAGGAAATGCGCCGCCTGATCCGCTATGGCCAGCAGGCGGCGAAGGGGCATCACCCGATTTTGCTGTGCGGTGAAGAAGGTGTGGGGAAAGAGCTGCTCAGCCAGGCCATCCACAATGCCAGCGAACGTGCCGCCGGGCCTTATATCGCCTTGAACTGCCAGTTGCTGCCCGAGGCACAAGGGTTGAAGGAGTTACTCGGCAGTGATGCCAACGAAGAACAGGCGGGCCAGCTCAGCAAGTTCGAACTGGCCAACGGCGGCACGCTGCATCTTGAACAGGTCGAATACCTGCCGCTGGCCATGCAGTCCGCCCTGTTGCAGGTGCTAAAAACCGGCGTGGTAATGCGTATGAATTCCAGCCGCGTGATCCCGGTGAACGTGCGGGTGATCGCTACCAGCGCCGCCAACCTGGCACTGCTGGTGCAACAGAATCGTTTTCGTCGCCAGTTGTTCTATAGCCTGCAGGCCTTCGAAATCCAAATTCCGCCGCTACGCCAGCGCCTCAGTGACATCCCTTTGCTGGTTCAGCACCATCTGCGCGCTCTGGAGCAACACTTCCAGTGCCGCTTCCGGGTAGACGACGAGGTAATGACCCAGCTTGGTCTGTACCTGTGGCCGGGTAACGATCTGGAACTGAAAGGAGTGATAGAGCGCGCCGCGATGATTTGCCACGGCCATCATATTCAACTGGCCGATCTGCCCTCTCACTTGCTCAGTCATCAGCCGCTAGTGGAAAGCGACACTCAACCAGCCATGCCGCTGCTGACGCTGGCGGAAATGGAGGTGCAGGCGATTATCCGCGTGGCCAACGTCAGCCACGGGCAGCTTAACGAGATGGCGCAGCTGCTGGGTATCAGCCGCACCACGCTGTGGCGTAAAGTCAAACAGTTGAATATCGATATCAGCCAGTTCAAGCTGCGGGGTTAATGGCTGAGTTGTAAGGTGCCACGTGCCGCATCCAGCATCGCTTTCTGGCCGTTGCGGGTCTTGCTCATACATTCGCTCATGCCGACCACCATCGGGATCCCCATCGCCTTGGCCAGGATCGCGGTATGCGACAAGGCGTTGCCGCCGCTCAGGCAAATACCGAGTACCATGCGCCGATCGAGCATCACGACGTCGGAAGGCATCAGCTCATCCATCACCAGGATCGCAGGCTCATTGAGCACGATCGCCGGGATAGGCTGCCGTGCCAGATGGCTCAGCGTACGGCGCAGCATGTCACGTACGTCCAGTTCCCGCGCCTGCAAATACTCATCATCCAGCGCCCGATAATCGTCGGCAATCTGCTCCAGTTCCTGCCGCCACGCCTGTTCCGCGCTGCATTGCTGTTGGGCGATACGGGTAAAGGCGGCCTGTTGCAGGTCGGGATCGTCTAGCAGCATGCTGTGCGCACCGAAGATCGCCGCCTGCGGTTTGCCGATCAGATTGCCTGTGCGATCCGCCAGCTTGTTCAGATCGTCTAACGTCTGCTGTAATGCGATACGCAGGCGCTGCTGTTCATTGAGCACGTCATCGGCCCCTAGCTGGCGTTCTTCCGTTTGCGGCCAGAAGCTCGACACCTGGAATATCGGACCACTGCTGACGCTTTCCTCCACGGGAATACCGTGCAGTGAAGGCAATTGCTGCTCAGATACGGTTTCGCCAAAGTGCTGCTCTGCCAACGCCTTGAACGCTGCCAGGGCCTCATCGGCCTGTGCACCATCGGCAATCAGGCGGATAGTGTCACCGTGGCGAACCTGCAACAAAGCCAATTGATTCAGGCTGCGTGGGTTGGCGCATTGGCCATGCTTTTCCAGCACCAGTTCCGCTGCAAAAGGAGCCAGAGCCTCTGCCAGACGCGCCGCCGGGCGAGCGTGCAACCCGTGCGGATTCTGTACCGTCCAACTCAGGCTTTTCCCCTGGCTCAGCGGTAAATTCAGTGGCTTGCTGGCGGGTATCTCCTCACCAAGCTGTGCCTGCTTGACCTGCAAGGCTCCTTGCGCCTCTGCCAGTACCTGCTCCAGGCTACCGCCCGCGTTAGCCGCTACGACCGCGGCCAGCGTGCCTTCCACCAACGGTGCCGCACACAGTACCACCTTGGCCGCCACCTCTGGGTCGAGCAGCTCAAGCGCGGTTTCCGCACTCAATAATGCGCTGCCGAGATCCATCAGCACCACGATCCCCGCTCCGTCCGCCACGGATTCGATCGCTTCCATCACTTTCACCGCATCGGTGCCGATCGGGTGGAGCTCATCATCGACCCCCGCCGCCAGCACCAGTTTGCACCCCTCGCCGCGCATCATCTGGCGGGCGAGTTGCTCAACACCCTGCGCCAGTTGTGCACTGTGCGAAACCACAACGATGTTGATCATCCTGCCTCCTCGACCACTTGGGCCAGCGTTTGTATCATCAGCATGACGGAGGTTGCGCCCGGATCCTGATGGCCGATACTGCGTTCGCCCAAATAGCTGGCTCGCCCTTTACGGGCCTGCATCACAATGGTGGCCTGTGCGGCCTGCTCCGCCCGAACGGCGGCCTGTTGTAGCGCCTGGGTCACGCTGAGCTGCTGATGTAGCGACTCGCCCAGGCTTGCAACGACCGGCCCCCAGACATCACACATGGTTTTATCGCCCGGTTCTGCCTTGCCGCGCATCGCTACGCCTTCCGCGCCTTCCTGGATCACCTGCTTCAATTCCGCCAGATCCAGGCTCTGCTTGGCATTGGCCGCCTGAGCCGCACGGATGAAGAAGGTGCCGAATAGTGGACCACTGGCACCGCCAACGCTGGAAAGTAGCGTCATACCGGTGTTCTTGAGAATAAAGCCGATGTCCTTATCCGCCACCGAAGGCAGCTTTTCTACCACCTTGCTAAAGCCACGGTTCATATTCAGGCCGTGGTCGCCATCACCAATATCGCTATCCAACTGAGTCAAGAAATCGCGTTCGCGGGTAAAGACCTCACCACAACGCATCAACCACTCAACGACCTGCTGTTTGCTTAATGTCATGATCCCTCCTCAGCCCCAACGCAGCGCTGGCGTGTTCACCGGCGCATCCCACAGCGATAACAACTCGTCATCCACTTGCAGCAAGGTGATGGAAACCCCCTGCATATCCAATGCGGTGCAGTATGATCCCACCAGGTTACGCTCGATCACGATCCCGGCTGCGGCGCAACGCTGCGCCAAACGGTGGTAAACCCCGTACAGTTCGGAAAGCGGCGTCGCCCCAAGGTTATTGACCAGCGCAATCACCCGATCGCCCTGCGTCAAAGCTCGTTTGCTCTGGCTCTCTTCACGCCACTCCCCCTGCTGACGATCCCAAACGCGGATCGAGCGCTGGTAATCACCGTGATCGATCAGGGTATGGAACATGTCATCTACCGTTTGATCGAGGGTGGTGAACGTCCGCCGTTCGATCCCCGGTTCGCCGTGGATGCCAACGCCGAACTCCATCTCGTTATCCGCCAAAGTAAACGACGGTTTACCTGCCGCAGGCACGGTGCAAGCGCCCAGAGCAATCCCTAGCGAGTGGCCTTGGTTGTTGATTTTGTGCCCCAGCGTGACCAGTGCGTCCAGATCAAAGCCCCGTACCGCTGCCGCGCCGAGCAGTTTTTCCATCAGCACCGTGTTGGCAACCCCACGTCGGCCAGCGGTAAATAGGCTGTCTTTCACCGCCACGTCATCATCCACCAGCACCGTTGCCACTGGCACGCCGCTGTCATGCAGCAATTCGGTCGCCGTTTCAAAGTTGAGGATGTCACCGGTGTAGTTCTTGATAATCAGCAATACCCCGGCACCGCCGTCGATGGCCTGGCCGCAGTCGTACATTTTATCCGGCGTCGGCGAGGTGAAAATCTCCCCTGGGCAAGCACCATCCAGCATTCCCTCGCCCACGAAGCCACAGTGCATCGGCTCATGGCCGCTACCACCGCCTGACAGGATCGCCACTTTGTCTGGGATCGGCCCCGCCGTGCGGGTCACAAACACCGGATCCTGATGCACCCGCAGTTCCGGGTGAGCGGCAGCCATGCCGAGTAGTTGTTCATTGAGTACCGAATCGACCTGATTGATTAGCTTTTTCACGGTTAATTCCTCTGTAGGAAACAGCGGGCGCGCTAACCGCGCCCGATGATTTATACGCGTTGCAACCAGGCGCTGCCCAGTTTATCCGCCGTCAGGATGGCCGCCTGTACGCTTTCCGGCGTCACGCTAAACGGCATGTTGTGGATGGTTTCACCCTTGGCACAGCTGGCCTCTGCCACCTTGCCGATTTTTTCTGTCAGTTCACCGGTAATGCCCATTTGCGCCAGGGTAATCGGCAGCCCGACCTGCTGGCAGAAGTTCAACACCGTTTCAATCTGCGCCATTGGGCTGTTTTGCAGCACCAGTTGAGACAGGGTGCCGAACGCCACTTTTTCCCCGTGATACAGATGATGGCACTCTTCCAGCACGGTAAAACCGTTGTGTATGGCGTGCGCCGCCGCCAGGCCGCTGCTTTCAAAACCGATACCGCTCAAATAGGTGTTAGCTTCAATGATGCGCTCCACCGCTTCGGTAACCACACCAGACTCCGCCGCCAGCTTGGCCTTAACCCCTTCAGCCAATAGCGTTTCATAGCATAGACGTGCCAGATTGAGCGCCGCCAGCGTAGACTTGCCGCCCGCCATGCTGGTGGCCTGGGCATCGAAACAGGCCTGAGCTTCAAAATAGGTGGAGAGCGCGTCACCCATACCCGCCACCAGCAGGCGTACCGGCGCTTTGGCGATAATCGCGCTGTCCATCACCACCATATTCGGGTTGGCGGGGTATATCAGGTATTCTTCAAACTCGCCGCTTTCGCTGTAGATCACCGACAACGCGCTGGTAGGCGCATCCGTCGAAGCAATGGTCGGCATCAACACCACCGGTACATGCTGGTAATAGGCGATCGCCTTGGCGGTATCCAGCGTTTTACCACCACCGATACCGATCACACCTTTGCAGCCGTGGCTTTTCAGCTCCCGACCAAGGCGGTCGATTTCCTTGCGGCAGCATTCGCCATTAAACGTACCAGCGTGATACTTCACCCCGTGCTGATGCAGGCTGCCCATCACAGTATCGCCCGCCAGTTTCATGACGAAATCGTCGGCGATCACAAAGTAATGATCGGCAAGGGCTTTGGCATATTCGCCCACTGAGGCCGACGCATTGGCACCTTGGATGTATTTGCTTGGGGATTGAATGATTCTCAACATAACTGACTCCTTGTAGGGACGTTAACCCAGTAACGTTCAGATTTCAGAGGATGATATCGACGTATTATTCTGTTGCTGACTATACGACCTGCCGACTGCTTGGCGAGTAAGGAAAAAAACGTTACATAATGGAACGTAGCTTCGGACAAAACGTTCCATTATGTAACGCTTTTGCTGCAGTTATGCTCCGTAAAGCGAACTGGCGCACACCGTAACGTATAAGTGCGTAAAGAGTGGATCCTGCGGGTGTTTCAGCTTTAATTTTGAGCATCTTTCCCCTATCCTATCGACCACTACTGGGCAAGGGCGAATACAGCCCGCATGATGGGATAGATATCGATGAAACGGACCAAAAACATCAACAAAGACACCTTCCGCAAATCCTGGAGCAGCTACCGTGTTGCTCCCGTAGCTTTGGCGATCAGCGCAGTGTTTATGCTGGCCGGCTGCGAACAGGCGGATGAGACGGTTTCCCTGTATAAAAATGCCGACGATTGTTCAACCTCCAACCCATCGATGAGCGAGCAGTGCACCACCGCGTATAACAACGCGCTGAAGGAAGCGGAAAAAACCGCGCCTAAATACGCCACTCGTGAAGACTGCGTCGCCGAATTCGGTGAAGCGCAATGTACTCAGGCTCCAGCACAGGCTGGCATGGCCGCAGAATCACAAAGCAGCGGCAGCATGTGGATGCCGCTGATGGCGGGCTACATGATGGGCCGCATGATGGGTGGCGGGGGCTACGCTCAACAGCCGCTGTTTACCTCTAAAAACGCCGCCAGCCCGGCAAACGGCAAGTTTGTTGACGCCAGTGGTAAAAGCTATGGCCCGGCAACCGCAGGCGGCCGCTCCATGACGGTACCTAAAACCGCCATGGCACCTAAACCAGCGGTGACCAATACCGTTACCCGTGGTGGCTTCGGTGAATCCGTGGCCAAACAGACCAGCATGCAGCGCAGCAGCGCCACTTCCAGCAGCTCACGCAGCATGGGTGGTTAATGCATGAAACGCGTTGCGATTAGCGAGCGCCCAGATTGGCGCGAAAAAGCCACCGAATTTGGTTTCGCCTTTCACACCATGTACGGCGAACCTTACTGGTGTGAAGATGCCTATTACCAATTCACATTGGCGCAGATCGAAGAGATTGAAGATGCCACCGCCGAGCTGCACCAGATGTGCCTGAAGGTGGTAGATAAGGTGGTCAATAGCGATCAACTGATGACCAAATTCTGCATCCCCAAGCACACCTGGGAATTTGTTCGCAGCTCCTGGCGCACTAATCAGCCTTCGCTGTATTCACGCCTCGATCTGGCCTATGACGGCATCAATCCGCCCAAACTGTTGGAAAATAACGCCGATACGCCAACCTCACTGTATGAGGCAGCATTTTTCCAATGGTTGTGGCTGGAAGATCAGATCAATGCCGGCAAGCTGGATCCCGCCGCGGACCAGTACAACAGCCTGCAAGAAAAACTGATTGAGCGTTTCGCCGATCTGCAAGCCAACCACGGCTTTGGCCTGCTGCATCTGGCCTGCTGCCAAGACAGCGAGGAAGATCGCGGTACGGTGCAATATCTGCAAGATTGCGCGCTGGAAGCGGGCCTGCCGACCGAATTCCTGTATATGGAAGAGATTGGCCTTGGCGAGAAAGGCCAGTTCACCGATCTGCAAAATCAGGTGATCGGCAACCTGTTCAAGCTCTATCCGTGGGAATTTATGCTGCGCGAGATGTTCTCCACCAAGCTGGAAGACGCTGGCGTACGCTGGCTGGAACCAGCCTGGAAGAGCATTATCTCCAACAAGGCTCTGCTGCCGCTGTTGTGGGAAATGTTCCCGGATCATCCAAACCTGCTGCCAGCCTACTTTGCCGAGGACGATCACCCGCAGATGGATCATTACGTCACCAAGCCGCTGTTCTCACGCGAGGGTGCCAACATCCAGATCGTCCAGAACGGTCAGGAAGTGGCGCGCGTAGATGGGCCATATGGTGAAGAAGGCATGATTGTGCAGCAGTTCCATCCGTTGCCACAGTTTGAGGGCAGCTATACGCTGATCGGCAGCTGGCTGGTCAACGATCAGCCTTGCGGTATTGGCCTGCGTGAAGATCGCGAGTTGATCACCCAGGATCTGTCGCGCTTCTATCCGCATATTATTCTTGGTTAATCCGTAGGATCGAACCTATTCGATCGTAGAGGCGCGAATTTTTCGCGCCTTTTTTATTCAACCAACCTGCACCGAAAGCATACTCAACGCGGCCATTTCAATCCCATCGATTGGCACCGAAATCGGCTCTTTACCATCCCAGCCGCCCAATACATACAGCAACGGCAGATAATGCTCTGGTGTCGGGTTCGACAACGCTGCGCCTTCATGCTGCATAAAATTCACCAGCGGGTGATGTTCGCCCTGATAGTCCAGGTTATCACGTACGTACTGGTTGAATGACTCCGCCCAAGGATACGGGCTGGTGTCACCCTGCCATTTCACCATGCGCAGGTTATGCACCACGTTGCCGCTGGCCACGATCATGATCCCCCGATCGCGCAGCGCCGCCAGCTTACGGCCCAGCTCAAAATGGTATTCCGCTGGCTGAGTCCCATCGATGCTCAGCTGCACCACCGGGATATCGGCTTGCGGATACATCTTGATCAGCACGCCCCAGCTACCGTGATCCAACCCCCACTCACTGGTATCGGCCATCACCTGCGCCGGGGCCAACAGGCTTTGCAGCTCTGCCGCCAGCTCCGGTGAACCCGGTGCCGGGTACTGCGTATCAAACAGCGCCTGCGGGAAGCCGCCAAAGTCGTGAATGGTTTTTGGATGTTCCATCGCCGTCACTGCCGTCCCACGAGTGTACCAGTGGGCAGACACAGCAACGATCGCCTTTGGCCGTGGCAATTGCTCACCCAACGCACGCCAGGCCTGGGTATAGCGGTTATCTTCCAGCACGTTCATCGGGCTTCCGTGGCCAAGAAAGAGTGCAGGCATACGAGAGGTGGTCATAAAATATCCTTGGTTAGCGTGACAAGTGTTCTGCTGACTACATTACGCTGTTTACCCAACCAAGGCAGCCGGATAACCCTGATGGTGATCGTCAAGAAATTTGAATGGCTGGAGCGATTGAAACCATCAGCCAAATCCACTCGATTTATACCTTGGCTCTGTTAGTATCGGAAATGGGTATATTTTCATTAGCATACAAGGAGAATGCATGTCTGTACCGCTGATCCTGACCTTGTTAGCCGGGGGCGCTACCTTTGTCGGTGCCCTGCTCGGCATTATTGGCCAGAAGCCCTCCAACCGCCTGCTGGCGTTTGCGCTCGGCTTTGCCGCAGGGATTATGCTGTTAATTTCATTGATGGAAATGCTGCCCGCTGCGCTGCACACCGTCGGCATGTCGCCCATGCTTGGCTACGGCATGTTTATGCTCGGGCTGTTAGGTTACTTTGCGCTGGATCGCATGCTGCCACACCAGCATCCGCAAGACCTGGTGCAAAAGCCCATCAAGCCCCATAACCTGAAACGCACCGCAATGCTGCTGACGCTCGGCATCAGCCTGCACAACTTCCCGGAAGGGATTGCTACCTTTGTCACCGCCAGCGCCGATCTGGAACTGGGGATGGGCATTGCGCTCGCGGTCGCCATCCACAATATTCCAGAAGGATTGGCGGTCGCCGGGCCGGTGTATGCGGCAACCGGCTCCAAAACCAAGGCGCTGCTGTGGTCTGGTATTTCCGGCATGGCAGAAATTCTGGGGGGCGTACTGGCCTTCCTAGTGCTCGGCCCGATGGTTTCACCGGTGGTGATGGCGTCGATTATGGCTGCGGTGGCCGGGATTATGGTGGCGCTGTCGGTAGATGAATTAATGCCGTTGGCCAAAGAGATCGATCCACACAATAATCCAAGCTATGGCGTGCTGTGCGGCATGGCGGTGATGGGATTTAGCCTGACGCTGTTGCAAAGCGGCGGCATCGGATAAAGAATTTTAAGCACAAAAAAGCCGCTTCATCAGCGGCTTTTTCATTTCAGTCAGCGACTCAGCTGGCTTTCTTTTCGTGCGACTGGCGATAGGCCACCAGATCTTCGATAGTCAGCACCACCATGTCATGCTGCTTGGCAAAGGTGATCACTTCTGGCGCATGCGCCATGCTGCCGTCATCGTTAGTCAGCTCGCACAGCACGCCAGCGGGTTTGAAACCGGCCATTGAGACCAGATCGATGGTCGCTTCGGTGTGGCCACGGCGGTTCAATACGCCACCAGGCTGAGCACGCAGCGGGAACACGTGGCCTGGGCGGTTCAAATCGCTCGGCTTGGCACCGTCTGCAATGGCCGCACGGATGGTCGTCAGGCGATCGCTAGCCGATACGCCAGTGGTCACGCCCTGCGCCGCTTCAATCGTCACGGTAAAGGCAGTCTGGAACTGGCTGGAGTTGTTGGTGACCATCATCGGCAGCTCAAGCTGCTGGCGACGATCTTCAGTGATACACAGGCAAACAATGCCGCTACCGTGGCGAATGGTCAGCGCCATCTGTTCAACGGTCATGGTTTCTGCGGCGAAGATCATGTCACCTTCGTTTTCACGGTTTTCATCATCAAGCACCATCACACCGCGCCCGTTGCGCAGTGCATCAAGAGCGCGTTCAACGCGTTCTTCCGGCGTGCCGAAATCTGAAAGTAGAGTCTGATTCATGGTAAAAAACCTCATTAAAATTATGGATTACCAGAACCAGGGCGATCTTGAGGAGTGGCTATGCCAATAGCCAAAAAAATAACGCAAGCGGGGCATACGCCCGACAGGTGTCGTTACTCTCTCCCATCCGGACTATAACCGTCGGCCCCGGAATTACACCGGATCTGCTGACCTCTAACCCACTCCTGAGAGATAGGCTGAGCGCTCGCGGGCTTTCACCGTGAATGGTGATTTACCGCCGGTGGGGACTTGCACCCCGCCCTGAGAATAAGCATCTCGACTATAACCCCATCGCTTTAGTGTTTCAAGCCATCCGGTCGCGTAATGAGGGATCGCGCAGCAAACACGGTAATGGTTTATCCGGCGAGCAACTCGCATTACACTAGGCATCTGCCACCAAATATCAGAAAGGGAAACGCCATGATTGACCCGAAAAAAATTGAACAGATCGCACGCCAGGTCCAAGAGTCGATGCCTAAAGGCGTACGTGAATTCGGGGAAGACGTTGAGAAAAAAATCCGCCAGGTACTGCAAGCGCAGTTGACCCGTCTGGATCTGGTTAACCGCGAAGAATTTGACGTGCAGACTCAAGTCCTGCTGCGCACCCGCGAGAAGCTGGCATTGCTGGAACAGCGCCTGACTGAATTGGAAGGCAAGCTGGATACCGCACCGGTAGCCAAGCCAGCAGACGAATAAGTTTATTGTAAGGGGCGCATCAATGCGCCCTTATTGCTTGGAGACCACCGCCGGCGTTTTACGCGGCAGCACCAGCCAAATCAGCACCAACATCGCCAGCGCATACAGGCTTTTCCAGCCGATAATCACTAGTAACAACAAGCACAAAGCGGATCCGACGATCGCCATCAGCCGCGAACGCCCCTGCAAGATCCGCCAACCCGCCAACATACACAGCAGATAAATCAGCACAAAAATACCATTGGCATACACCAGCAACGTATCCAGCGGCAGCTTCAGGGTATAGATCAGCAAAGTGAACAGCAGGCAGCAACCTACCACTGCGCTCAATGCATTGACCGGCACCTGACCCGCAGAGAGTTTGGCTAAGCCGCTAGCAGGCTTTTCCTGGGCCTGTGACCAGACCAGGCGGGCAAAGCTCTGGGTGTAGATATTCACGCTGGCAAAACAGGCCAGATAGCCGATGATGCAGGCGATCCACAGCGCATGTTCGCCAAACAGTTGCACCACAATCCCCGGCAACGAAGCGGCCGCCGCCTGATGTTCGCCGTAAGCATGGAAGTGCAGCACCGCTACGGTACAGCCCCAATAGACCGCCCCCGCCACCAACAGCCCGAGCATTAACGCGCGCGGAAAGTCCCGCTCTGGATGGCGAAACTCGGTCGCCAGATGAGCAAAAGCCTCCAGCCCAACAAAGCACCAGAACATCACCGCCAACGCGTGGAACATATTAGGAGGAGAAATATCGCTGACCGCAGGCCATGGGATTTGGGATGGGGTAATGCCGCCTTGCCACCAGATAGCCCCCACCAGAGCTATCACCAGAAGGGCAATCAAGGTCTGAATATTGGCACTGGAACCGGCGCTGCGTGTGCCAAGCAGCCAAATCACCACCAGCGTAACAATTTGCACCAGCAACAGGCCGTTGGCATCCCAACCAAAGGTGGCCTGCCAGAATCCTGCGGCGATTTGTAATGCGGCAGGCAAGCCAACGGGGATCACAGAGAGGAACAGCCAAGCGGTTACCTTTGCCATGCGTGGCCCAAAAGCCAGGCCGACAAAATGCGCGGCACCACCGGCGCTGGGGAAATGGCGGCCCAACGCCGCAAAAGCGATGGCGATTGGGAATACCAGCACAATCAGTATTGGCCAGGCCCACAGGCTGTCGCCCCCCGCCACCTGCGCCGCCAATGCCGGAACGGCAAAGACCCCGGTACCCAGCAGTGAAGTGGACAATAGCCCAACGCCCTGCGCTAAACTCAGCTCCTGCTTAAGTCCACTCACTGCAAACCACCCTGTTTACCCGTCGTCTTTTTCGGGCGCAGTGCTCAGCGCCCCTACAGTCAAAAAATATTAACCGCGCCCATCCTTGATGGCCTTGATGATGTTGGTGGTGGATAACCCATCTTCAAAGTTCAGTACCCGCACATCGCCACCGTTGGCCCAGACTTCAGCACTGCCAGCAATCTCATGCGGCTGGTAGTCACCGCCCTTCACCAGTAGATCTGGCAGAACTTCGGCGATCAGGCGTTGCGGCGTATCTTCTTCAAACGGCACTACCCAATCCACGGCTCCCAGCGCGCCCAACACCACCATACGGTTTTCCAACAGGTTAACCGGGCGGGTTTCCCCTTTCAGGCGTTTGGTTGACGCATCGCTGTTCACCGCCACGATCAGGCGATCGCCCAATTTGCGCGCATTCGCCAGGTACGAGACATGGCCTGCGTGCAGAATGTCGAAGATGCCGTTGGTCATCACCACTTTCTCGCCGCGTTGGCGCGCCTGCGCTACCGCTTTTTTCAGCTCGGCTTCTGTCATTACACCAAAGCCGGTTTCGGCGCGGCCACGAATGGCGTTTTCCAGCTCGACTGGCGAGACGGTCGAGGTGCCCAACTTACCCACCACCACACCGGCGGCGGCGTTAGCCAGGAAGCAGGACTCTTCCAGAGTATTACCCGCCGCCAGGGCGGTGGCCAGCACACCGATCACCGTATCACCGGCACCGGTCACGTCGAACACTTCCTGCGCCTGGGTTGGCAGATGCAACGGCTCACGGCCCGGTTGCAGCAACGTCATCCCCTGCTCGGAACGGGTGATCAGCAGTGCAGACAGTTCAAAGTCCGCCACCAGCTTCATCCCACGTGTCACCAGCTCTTCTTCACTTTGACAATGACCGACCACGGCTTCAAATTCGGACAGGTTTGGGGTCAGCAGCGTGGCACCGCGGTAACGTTCAAAATCGGTGCCTTTCGGGTCGATCAGTACCGGAACCTTCGCCGCACGCGCCAATGCGATCATGCCTTGCACCTTGCTCAGCGCGCCCTTGGCGTAATCCGACAGTACCAGTGCGCCAATCTGCGGCAATGCCTGCTGGATACGCTCCATGATCGGCTGCGGATCGACGTTGGAGAAACCTTCCTCGAAGTCCAGGCGGATCAGCTGTTGGTTACGGGAAAGTACGCGCAGCTTGGTGATAGTTGGGTGCGTAGGGACCGAGACAAAGTCACAGCGCACGTTAACTTCGTTGAGCTTGGCGCTCAGCGCACGCGCCGCGTCGTCGATCCCCGTCAGGCCCACCAGGCGCGAATTGGCCCCTAACGAGGCGATGTTCATCGCGACGTTAGCCGCACCACCGGGACGCTCTTCGATGGTTTCAACCTTGACCACCGGCACCGGCGCTTCCGGTGAAATACGGCTGGTCGGCCCATACCAATAGCGATCCAACATGACGTCACCAACCACCAACACACCGGCGCGGCGAAAATCAGGTAGTGTAACTTTCATCCGATAACTCCAAACAAGTCATAAAAATAAATTCGGCAGATATTAGCATAATAGCCCGCAATACCCGTAAAAACTGCCTACCAGCTCAATGCTTAGGCAAACAATACGTCTCCCTCAGCCCAGCCATTTGCTCCAACTGGCGCGCACCTGCTCACGCTCGGCAGCAAACAGCTCGCTGCTGACTTTGCTGGAGTGTTCCTGTAACGCCAGATGGTGGATCTCATCACGCATGGTGACATAAGCCTGGGTCAACGCCTGGGCCTCGTCTTCCGGCATGATGTCGTAATTAGCCATCAGCTCAAAGATACGCACGTTATCCGACCAACGCGTCAGGCGCGGTTCGCCCGCGGCATAACCTAAGACCAGGTATTGGGCAATAAATTCGATATCGGTGATCCCGCCTTCGTCCGCTTTGATATCAAACAGATCGCGCTGTTTGCTGCCCAGATGGTTGCGCATTTTCTCGCGCATTTCACGCACCTCCTGCTGCAGCTTGTTCACTTCACGCGGTTTGCACAAAATTTCGCGGCGGATCGCATCGAACTGCTGATGCAGCGCCGGATCGCCATACACGATGCGCGCCCGCACCAGAGCCTGATGCTCCCAGGTCCAGGCTTCGTTACGCTGATAATCGGCAAAGGCTTCGACGGTGCTGACCAGCATCCCGGCAGCTCCGGAAGGACGCAGACGGGCATCCACCTCATAGAGAATGCCGGAAGAGGTGCGGGTGCTGAACAAATGCATCACCCGCTGCGCCAGGCGCAGATAGAACTGACGGCCATCGATGCAGCGATCGCCATCCGTCATGACGTCTGGTGGACAATCCAGCAGGAACACCAGGTCTAGATCCGAGCTATAGCCCAGTTCCCAGCCCCCCAGCTTACCGTAGCCGATCACCGCGAACCCTAACCCCTCCCGCTCATGTAGATGAGTCGGCTGACCGTAGCGCGCGACCATGTCTTTCCACGCCTGCTGCACCACCGCATCAATGATCGCCTCGGCCAGATAGGTTAAGTGATCGCTCACTTTCATCACCGGCAGCACCTCGGCGATATCCGCAGCGGCAATGCGCAAGTGTTGTGCCTGCTTGAACTGCCGCAACGCTTCCAACTGCTGTTCTTCATCGTCTTCCGGCACCCGCAGGCGGTATTGGCGCAGTTCGCTACGATAGGCATCCGGAGCCACCGGTTGGTACAGCGTGGCCGGATCCAACAGCTCGTCGAGCAACAGTGGGTAACGCGCCAGTTGGCTGGCCACCATCGGGGATGCGGCACAAAGGCGGATCAGGTGGCTGAGAGCGGCATGGTATTCCACCAGCAGCTCGAGGTAGGTGGTGCGGGTCACGATGCTTAGCAACAGCTGGGTCAGGCGCGTCAGAGCCGTGGCCGCGTCCACGCGCGAACACACTTCGGCCAGCAAGCGTGGCATCAGTTGATCCAGCACGTCACGGCCACGCGGGCCAATGGTGCGTTTGTCCACGTCGTGGCGGAAGTCGGCGATGGAACGCAGCATCTGCCGCCGCGCCTCTTCGTCCAGATGGGGCGTCAGTGGCTCTAGCTCGCTCTCATCCAACGCATCCTGCCACAGGCTGTGGTAATGCTGGTAGTTGGGATCTTCGCCTACGTCTGGGCTATCGTCGCCGATCAGGTCATCAAATACCGTACGGACCTGGCGCATGTGCTCGTCCAGCACCATCATCAACGACGGCCAGTCCGGCTGGTCCATTCCCCAGGCCAGTCGCGCCTGATCCAGCTCGTCCTGCGGCAGGGTCTGGGTCTGCTGGTCGGCAATCGCCTGCAACAGATTCTCCAGCCGCCGCAGGAACAGATAGCCGTCACTCAGCTCTGCGACCTGCTGCGCGGTCAACAACCCCAGTTCACCCACCGCCTGCAACGTCGGCAGCAGTGATCGCCCCTGCAAACTGGGCTCACGCCCACCACGGATCAGTTGGAAGACCTGGGTGATAAATTCGATTTCGCGGATGCCACCGGCACCCAGCTTGATGTTGTCCTTCAGCCCCCGCCGCCGCACTTCGCGGGCAATCATGCCCTTCATATTACGCAGCGACTGGATCACGCTGAAATCGATATAGCGACGGAACACGAATGGCCGCAATGTCTTACGCAGCTCCTGGCTGTAGGCATCTTCATGCCCCCCCATCAGGCGCGCCTTGACCATCGCGTAGCGTTCCCAATCGCGCCCCTGCTCCTGATAATAATCTTCCAGCGCGGCAAAGCTCATCACCAGCGGGCCGCTATCGCCAAACGGCCGCAGACGCATATCGACGCGGTAGACAAAGCCGTCGATGGTTTGCTGATCCAACGCTTTGATCAGCCGTTGCCCCAGGCGGGTAAAGAATTGGGCGTTATCCAGCTCACGCCGCCCGCCTTGGGTGTGGCCGTTTTCCGGATAGGCAAAGATCAGATCGATATCAGAGGAGAAGTTCAGTTCACCACCGCCGAGTTTGCCCATCCCCAGGATCAGCAAAGGCTGCGGCACGCCATCGGCATTGCAAGGCGTGCCCCACTCGCGGCAACAGGTTTGATAGAGCCAGTCACGAGCGCTGACGATCAGCGTTTCTGCCAGAGCACTCAGCTGTTGTAGCGTTTCTTGCGTGGTACATAGCTGCTGAGCCTGCGCCCAGGCAATACGCACCAGGCTCTCACGGCGAAACAGGCGCAGCACGCGCATTAGCTGCGCTTCGTCCTGCACCTCTTCAAGCTCATCCTGCAACCAGGCGGCATAGTGCTGCCACTCATCGGCCACCGGCGGCTGCTGGCGTAACGTTACCAACCATTCAGGATGGCCGAGCAACATGTCGCTGACAAAATCACTCGACGCCAGAACGCTTTGTTCTGCGGCGCTGAGCATTAACTCCGCGCCCTGAGTTTCCTGAAATCGCTGCACGATGTTCTGTGCCTGAAGCTGTAACGCAGCAGAGAGTGGCAACATAGTGAATGACCCGTTCTATGGCCTGCAGCCGGCAGGCCCGCTGGAGTTAACGAACCGCGCCGTTTAACCAGAATGGCGCATGGGATAATGCCTGTTTGCGGCTGGCTTCGTACCAACCCTGACGACGCTCGGCAATGGCTGATTGCAGTTCGCGCCAACTGTCGATATACGGCCCGGTTTCGCTATCCGGATAGGCACCAGAAAGCAGGATAAACGCCAGCACCTGGCGCGTCAGGCGTGGCAGTTGCTCTTGATATTCATCTTCATTCAGGGTGCGCGTAAAGGCTTCTTTCAGCTCTGCGGCGCTACGGCCCAGCATGATATCGCTAAAACGCTTGAATGAACCATCCAGCTTAGCCTGCGATTTGGCATCGATAAACGGCCGCCATGCGCCGGTGATCAACCACGATGTGAGTGCCAACTTACATTGCAGATACTCCGTGCCGTAGCACAGCTCCTGCGGCTGGGTGGTTTTATCCACCAGCAAAGGCTCCAAAGCCGTCAGCCGAGCGCGCAGATCGGTGCTTGCCTTGCGCGGAACCAAGCCGCCAAAGATCACCAGCGCCTGGCGGATCAGACCGATGGCTTCCATTACCGCACGGCGTGCCTGCTTGTCGCCACGCAGCCACAGCTCTTCGTGATACTGCCAATGGCTCAGCGCCAGCTCGAAAGCGGCAACCATGCCTTGTTCTACCGTGGACTTAGGTGCAGGCTTCATCACGCTTAATGGGCGTAACTCACGTTCGGCATTGCCCTGCGCCAGATGATAGCCCCGAGCCGCTTTACTGAGGCTACCCTGGCGTAAACCACCCTGTTCCGCCAATGCGGCTGCCAATGCCAGCAAATCAGCAGTCTCACCGCTTTTCAGCTCCAGTTCCAGCTCGCATAACGGTTCAGCGAGGTCACCCGCGCGCACTTCACCCTGGTCGAGGCCAATCTCAATCTCGCTTGCGCCGTAAGTGACCACCCACTTTTCACGCACAAAGTCAGTACGGAACAGCGGCTGCAACGCCTTTTGCAACGGGGCCAGCTTGCAGCCCTCCGGCCAGATATCCGCCGGGAATTTTTTCAGCGCCAGCGCGGGTTTGGCGATGGCGACGTTAAATTCCGGCCGCTGGTGCAGCCCCCCCACAACCGAACCGGCGGTTTTGATGGTCATTTCATAGCTATCGTCAAAACCGCGAATACGCAGGCCCATATCATGGTTGCGCAGGAAGTTGTCGGCGGTTTCATAGTAGATATTGGTCAGCTTCTGCGGCGCAGAATGCTGATTAGGCCAGGCGGCAATCCGCTCCGGTAGGCTGGCAATCGCTGCGGGGGAAACAATAAACTTCAGTTCTATTTCAACGCTCATAGTTCTTTTACACCAATAGGTTAGGCATTCGCGTGAGTCTTCACGGCGGCGGAGTCTGCCGGCCGCACTCAGCCCGACGACGCACAGTGAGAGTATCTTACCGCGATTCCCCCTGACTTGACTCTGCCAACTGCAGAAAAAACCTGTTACGTTATAGAATGCTGCGCAACTGACGGGATTTAGCATAGTAAGATAGTTCCCATTCCGGTTTTGGCGTTGCGCCGTCAGACTGAACGCTCTACTATCGTTCCATAAATCCACGCAGAAACGATGACATAATGCAGAAATTACGCCTGATTTGCCTTGCCGTGCTAAGTTTTAGCATCACTTGGGGCGCACATGCCGAAGATAAACGCTATATCTCCGATGAATTAAATACTTATGTCCATAGCGGCCCAGGTAACCAATACCGTATCGTCGGCACCTTGAATGCCGGTGAAGAAGTCACGCTGTTGAGCGTCAATGACAGCACCAGCTACGGCCAGATCCGCGATTCCAAAGGACGCAGCGTCTGGATCCCGCTGGATCAGCTGAGCCAGACGCCAAGCCTGCGCACCCAGGTGCCAGAGCTGGAACAGCAGGTGAAAACCCTGACCGACAAGCTGGCCAATATTGATAATAGCTGGAACCAGCGCACCGCCGAAATGCAGCAGAAAGTGGCCGCCAGCGATAGCACCATCAGCGGCCTGCAGCAGGAAAACCAGGATCTGAAAAATCAGCTGGTTGTGGCGCAGAAGAAGGTGAACGCGGTGAATCTGCAACTTGATGACAAACAGCGCACCATTATTCTGCAATGGTTCATGTACGGCGGCGGCGTTGCCGGCGTTGGTTTGCTGCTCGGCCTGCTGTTGCCGCACCTGATCCCACGCCGCAAGAATAACCGCTGGATGAACTGATTGCTGTTCCGCCAGTTTAAGCGCCTACGGGCGCTTTTTTATTGCCTGACGCATCCGCTGCCCAATTGATGTAATCTGATCAAACGAGCTATTGATAGGAGTTAAACCGTGAAAATTTACCTGGTCGGCGGTGCCGTCCGTGACACCCTGCTTAACTTACCGGTAGTGGATCACGACTGGGTGGTGGTCGGCGCAACGCCTGCCGATCTGCTGGCTCTTGGCTATCAGCAGGTAGGTAAAGACTTCCCGGTATTCCTCAACCCGCAAACTCATGAGGAGTATGCGCTGGCCCGCACCGAACGTAAATCCGGCCAGGGTTACACCGGATTTACCTGCTACGCCGCCCCGGACGTGACGCTGGAAGAGGATCTGCTGCGGCGCGATCTCACCATCAACGCCATGGCGCGGGGTGATGATGGAGTACTGGTTGACCCCTATAACGGCAAGGCCGATCTCGACGCCCGCCTGTTGCGCCATGTCTCCGACGCTTTTGGCGAAGATCCGCTGCGAGTGTTACGCGTGGCGCGTTTTGCCGCCCGCTTTGCCTCCCTGGGTTTTACCGTTGCCCCTGAAACCAGCGCGCTGATGCAGCAGATGGCCGAAAGCGGTGAACTGGCCACCCTGACGGCGGAGCGCGTGTGGAAAGAGACCGAGAAGGCATTACAGAGCCAGAGCCCGCAGGTGTATTTCCAGGTGCTTCGCGACTGCGGAGCGTTGAAAGTGCTGTTCCCGGAAATCGACGCCCTGTTTGGCGTGCCAGCCCCAGAGAAATGGCACCCGGAAATTGATACTGGCGTACACACGCTGATGACGCTGGCGATTGCCACCCAGCTCAGCCCCGAGGTAGATATCCGCTTCTCGGCGCTGTGCCACGATCTCGGGAAAGGCATCACGCCGCAAGAACTCTGGCCACACCACTATGGCCATGGCCCTGCGGGCGTCAGGCTGGTAGAGAAGCTTTGCCAACGGCTGCGTGTTCCTAATCCAGTACGTGAGCTGGCGAAGCTGGTGGCGGAGTACCACGACCTGATCCACACGGCCAATAAACTGCGGCCAGAAACGCTGTTAAAACTGTTTGATGCCATCGACGTGTGGCGTAAACCGCAGCGGCTGGAGCAGATGATCCTCACCAGCGAAGCCGATGCCCGCGGGCGTACCGGTTTTGAAAACAACCCTTATCCGCAGGGCGATTACCTGCGCCAGGCCTATCAGGTCGCCAACGCGGTTTCGGTCAAAGAAGTGGTGGAAAGTGGCCTGCAAGGGCTGGCGATCCGCGACGAGGTCAAACGCCGCCGTCAGCAGGCGTTGGCGGACTGGAAGAAACAGCAAGAACCTCAGCCTTAGGTAAAACGGGCGCGGTATGCGCCCCTACCTACCCCTCCAGCACCAACGAATCACGGCTGATTTCAGCGATACTTTTCGCCCCCGTGAGCGTCATCGCTACGCACATCTCTTTTTTGATCAATGCGAGCAGATTTTCTACCCCAGCCTGGCCCGCTGTCGCCAGCGCATAGAGATAAGCACGCCCAAGCAACACACTGTCCGCCCCAAGCGCGATCATGCGCACCACGTCTAATCCGCTACGTATCCCGCTGTCTGCCAGGATGGTGATATCCCCTTTCACCGCATCGGCAATCATCGGCAACGCACGAGCAGAAGAAAGCACCCCATCCAGTTGGCGACCACCGTGGTTGGAAACCACAATCCCGTCAGCACCAAAACGCACGGCATCACGTGCATCGTCGGCGTCGAGAATGCCCTTTATCACCATCGGTCCCTGCCAGAAATCACGGATCCATTCCAAATCACTCCATGAAATCGAAGGGTCAAAGTTGGCCCCCAGCCACCCGATATAATCTGCTAGTCCGGTGGGCTTTCCGAGGTAAGCGGAAATATTGCCCAGATCGTGCGGGCGCCCATTCAGGCCAACATCCCACGCCCAGGCAGGATGGGTAACGGCTTGCCAATAGCGCCGCTGGGCGGCATAGGGGCCACTCATTGCCGAATGTGCATCGCGGTAACGGGCGCCTGGTGTCGGCATATCCACGGTGAAGACCAAGGTGGTACAGCCCGCGGCTTTCGCCCGCTCCAAGGCATTACGCATGAATCCGCGATCTTTCAACACATACAGCTGGAACCACATGGGCCGCTTGATGGCCGGCGCCACCTCTTCGATTGGGCACACCGATACGGTGGAAAGCGTAAACGGAATGCCTTGTTGTTCTGCGGCCCTTGCAGCCTGCACCTCCCCACGGCGGGCATACATGCCACATAACCCTACCGGGCCAAGGACAACAGGCATGGCCAAAGTTTCGTTAAACAGTTTGGTTTCCAGGCTGAGCGCCGACATGTTCTTAAGAACACGCTGCCTCAATGCGACCTGAGCCAGATCTTCCACGTTACGCCGTAAAGTGTGTTCGGCATAAGCGCCGCCATCAATGTAGTGAAACAGAAACGGCGGCAGTTTACGTTGTGCCGCAGCGCGATAATCCGTGGCTGCTGAGATAATCATCAAACGATCTCCCTTTGTTACGGTGAATTGTCATCAGGAAGGCGGGTTATACGCGCCTGCCTGGCCTCATCTTCATGCAGATTTTTAATGGTGGAATGCACGAATCCCAGGTGAGATTTGGCCGCTTTACCCGCCCGTTCAGGATCGCCTGCCAGGATCGCCAGCAGCAGTTCCTCGTGCTGTTCAGTCAGCCGGGTGAAAATCGTCGGCTGGGTGTACATACGCTGGCGGCTATGCATGACGGAGGTGCGCATTAAATCGAAAAAGCCGCGCATGGTTTGCAGCAACACCACGTTGTGTGAAGCCTCGGCAATCGCCAAATGGAAGCGCACATCCGCCTGAGCGGCAAGTTCAGGATGATCGCTCTCCTGAAGCGCTAACATGGCGTCAAAGCAAGCCTGTAGCTTCTCTTTGTCTGCGGCGGTGGCGCGCATTGCCGCGTGCCAGGCGGTGCTGGCCTCAATGGCATGGCGAGCTTCCAGAATGTCATAGCGATAGTCAGGATCGTCGGCAACCAAGGTTCTCAGCGGTTCCACGATGCATTGCTCCGACCAGGGGGAAAGCTCGTCGCAGACATAGGTTCCGCCGCCACGTCGGCTGATAAGCGTTTTTTCACCAATCAGCTTTTGAATCGCCTCACGTAAAGAGGAACGCGAGACGCCCAACTCGTTGGCCAACTGGCGCTCGGCGGGCAAGCGCATCCCCATTTCCAGTTGGCGTTCACGGATCATCACCTTGATACGCTCAACCAAACGATCGGCCGAGCGGAGTGGATCAGTAGGTTGAAGATTTACAGTCATGGGATCATCCAGGTTAGCCAGTAAGCCTGAAGCGTAGTAATAACTCCCACCATACAGGTGAAGATCAGGCTGTGTTTTACCGTAAAGCGGAACAGGTCAGACTCTTTCCCCACCAACCCCACGGCGGCACAGGCAATCGCGATAGACTGTGGTGAAATCATTTTGCCTGTGACTCCGCCGGTGGTGTTAGCCGCAACCAACAGCACATCCGAAACGCCAATCTGCTGGGCGGTGGTGGCCTGCAGAGCGGCAAACAACGCGTTGGACGAAGTGTCTGAGCCGGTCAGGAACACGCCCAACCAGCCAAGGAACGGTGAGAAAAAGGTGAACGCGCTGCCGGTATGCGCCAATGCCAGTGCCAAGGTTGCCGACAGGCCGGAATAGTTGGAAATAAAGGCAAAGGCTAACACCATGCCAATGGAATAAATGGGCAACATCAACGCCTTTAGCGTTTCAGCCAGCGTGGTGAGCGCGTCTTTGGGCTTCATGCGCAGGTAAATCACAGAGGCGATCGCAGCAACCATAATGGCGGTGCCGGTGGCAGAGAACCAGTCAAGTTTGAAAACGGCGACATAAGGCGTGATGTTTGCCACCACCGGCGGCATTTTGGCCACCAGCTTATCCAGAAAAGGCACCGGAATAGAGAACACCCACTCGTACAGCGCACCACCTTGCGCGAACAACGCTTTAAACGGCGGGATGCTCCACAGGGTGACCGTAGCGGTCAGGAAAATAAACGGCATCCAGGCGCGAATAATCTGCCCTAAACCATAGTGCTGCTGCACCAGCTTTTGGTCGGCGACGGCCCCCTCGGCATTATCAAAGCGGAACAGGCGTTTTGGCTGCCAAACCCGCAGAAACAGCGTCAGGCATACCAGTGAAACCAGCGAGGAGATGATGTCTGGCAACTCTGGCCCAAGAAAGTTGGAGCTGAGATACTGCGCCAAGGCAAAGCTGCCCCCCGCCACGACCACCGCAGGCCAGGTTTCTTTAATGCCGCGCCAACCGTCCATAATCGCCATGATCCAGAACAGCACGATAATCGTCAGGAACGGCAATTGGCGCCCGACCATCTGCCCAATTGCAAAGCTGTCCAACCCGGTCACCTGGCCCGCAACGATAATCGGGATACCCATAGCGCCGAAAGCCACCGGTGCAGTGTTGACGATCAGGCAAAGCCCTGCGGCATACAACGGATTGAACCCCAGCCCAACCAACAAGGCGGCGGTAATGGCTACCGGTGCGCCAAACCCGGCGGCACCTTCCAAAAAGGCACCAAAACAGAAGCCAACGATCAGCATCTGTAAACGTTGGTCGGGGGTGATAGAGAGAATGGAAGAGCGGATGATGTCAAACTGCCCGGTTTTCACCGAAATCTGGTAGACAAATACTGCGGCAATAATGATCCAGGCTATCGGCCACAGCCCATAGAAAAAACCATAAACCACCGCAGCGAGCGCTCGATCGATGGGCATCCGGTAGAGGAATAACGCCACCAGCAAAGCTATACCAACGGTTAACGTTGCTGCAATATGCCCCTTGAGCTTCAGTTTAATCAACGCCAAGAAAAAAAACGCAATGGGCAGCGCCGCGACCGCACTTGATAGCCAGATATTACCAATGGGATCATAAACTTGTTGCCAGACTTCCATGTAGATAACTCCCGCGATTATTTACATACTCCTCCGCTTAATGGGTCGTACTAACAGGGCGAAGTCATATGATTGATAACCGATAGTTAACTTACTGTTAAAAACATGCAATGTGTCTGTTTGGGTTTTTGCCGTTTATGTGCCAGAGGTTCACATTTTTCCGGCATTGGTCGGACCAAAAGTGGGGAGAAGGGGGGCTAAATGAGCAAGATTAAGCAGCACCATTATTTGGGGACCCCTCGCGCTATCGCCTTTTTAAATATGTGTATGATGTGGTGCAGACAACAGCAGGAGTACATACATGACAGTAAATAATAGACTTATTAACAATATGGGTATTAACCTTAACGCCAGCTTTGCTGCCAAACTACATAATCACGCAACGAAAAAATGGCAGGAAGAAAACAAGGGAACTCTCGAGGCATTAAATCGTTTTCATGATGAACACGGCTGTTTCAGCGATGAGTACAGAACGTTTTAACAATGCAATTCACCGTCTACTGCAAAAACGGCAATAGATTTCCTCATTGATGGAATTTGAAGCCACTGGTAGCGACCAATCGAATGCGCCAACACAAGTAATATGAACATAGTGGGCCAAGAGCCCACTATTGGAGAAGAGAAAACGTTCGAGTTGGTGCCAGGATTAATGAATAAACACCATGTAGACCGCCGCCGCGACGATAAAGCGGTAGATGGCGAAAGGCACAAACGAGATACGCTTGATCAACTGCAGGAAGGTCTTGATGGCGATTAGTGCTACCACAAACGCGGTAGCGAAACCGACGGCAAACATCGGCAGGTCACTGAGCGTCAGGAAGTGCAGGCTCTTGTACAGATCCAGACCGCTGGCCCCGATCATCATTGGCACTGCCAGAATAAAGGAGAACTCCGAGGCCGCAAAACGGCTCACGCCCACCAGCATGCCCCCCGAAATGGTAGAGCCGGAACGGGAAAAGCCAGGCCACAGCGCCAGACACTGGAAGCAACCGATCAAAAAGGCCTGCCGATAGGTAATATCATCCAGCCCGACCGCGCTTGGTTTTTTCGGTTTCAGCCATTCGGCGGCCAACAGCAACAGGCCCCCGACCACTAACGCATACATCACGTTTTTCGGTTCAAATAGCGATTTGATCATATCGTGGAGCAGCAACCCCAGCGCTACCGCCGGGATCATCGCCAGCAGGATATGGCCCAACTTCAATTGCCCTGCCGTCTGCCCTTCATGAGGAACAGGTTTGCCACCAAAGTGAATGCCGATCAGGCCAAACAGACGGCGCCAGAACACCACTACCACCGCCAGGATCGAACCCAGTTGGATAATAACTTCGAAGGTTTTCGCCTTATCGCCGGTAAAACCCAGTAACTCACCAACGATAATCATGTGCCCGGTAGAGGAAACCGGCAGGAACTCTGTCAGCCCTTCGACTACCCCAAGCACGAATGCCACAAACAATGAATGCATGTCCGCCATCAGACCACTACCCCATTTCAAATTTAACGCTATTAAAGGTACGAGCACAAAAAAGCGGCAGTGTTCAATACCTTGCCGCTTAAACAATTCTAGTTACAGACCAGCATATCGGTCTTTAGTTGCATATTGGTGACAACTTGTCAGGCTGGGCGCTGACCGCGTTCGATGATCACCCCAACCCGGCTGGCGTGCGCGACTGCACCCGGCTTGCTGACCTTAATACGGACCCAGGGAGATTTAAAGCGCCGTAGCAAAATTTCGGATACCTCCTCTGCTACCCGCTCCACCAACGCAAAACGATTGGGCTGCACATGCTGAATGACCGCATCGCTGATATCGGCATAGCTCAGGCAATCATTCACATCATCGCTGGCGGCTGCCTGGCGGTTGTCCCACGCCATTTCGATATCGAACACCAGCTTTTGCGCAATGGTTTGTTCCCAATCATAAACGCCAATGGTGGTGATCACGGTAAGCTCTTCAATAAATACGATATCCATCACGTCATTCTCAGTTTTTGGCCTTGCCGGATACCACTTCCGACGGAATATGCGTATTATCCATAGATGTTGCGAGTAAAACGACCATTATTAGACGGAACCGCGTTATGAGTGCTACCGCGCTTGGCATGATTATCTTCGCGTATCTGTGTGGCTCAATTTCCAGCGCGATCCTGGTTTGCCGGATCGCCAGGCTACCGGATCCGCGTGAACATGGATCGGGAAATCCAGGGGCGACTAACGTCCTGCGTATCGGCGGCCGCCTGGCGGCGGCTACGGTGTTGGTGTTCGATATACTAAAAGGGATGCTGCCAGTCTGGTTGGCCTATGCGTTCAACGTCCCACCGCTGTATCTGGGCCTGACGGCAATCGCCGCCTGTCTTGGGCATATCTACCCGGTGTTCTTCCACTTCCGTGGGGGCAAGGGCGTGGCAACGGCGTTCGGTGCCATTGCGCCGATCGGCTGGGATCTCACTGGCCTGATGACCGGCACCTGGCTGTTGACCGTGCTGCTGAGCGGCTATTCCTCGCTCGGGGCGATCGTCAGCGCGCTGATTGCACCGTTCTATGTCTGGTGGTTCAAACCGCAGTTTACCTTCCCGGTAGCAATGCTCTCTTGCCTGATCCTGATGCGCCATCACGACAATATCCAGCGCCTATGGCGCGGCCAGGAAGGGAAAATCTGGGGTAAGTTCCGCAAGAAGAAAGACGGTGTTTTAGAACAGGAAGAACACAAAGAAGAATGATTGAAAGGCCGGAAATTCCGGCCCTTGGCTTTTACACCGCAGGCAGCTCTGCCAGCGGCCAACGTGGGCGTACGGTAACGCCCAACTCCGGGTTACCCCCGTTTTTCATTCGAACCATCCCAGCATAAGCGATCATGGCCCCATTGTCGGTGCAGAATTCCGGGCGGGCATAGAACACTTCGCCACCGCGTTTTTTCATTAGGTCTGCCAGCTTGCTGCGCAACGTGCGGTTGGCACTGACGCCACCGGCCATCACCAGGCGTTTAAACCCGGTCTGCTCCAGCGCGCGTTTGCATTTGATCGCCAGCGTATCCACCACCGCATCTTCAAAAGCACGGGCAATATCGGCACGGGTTTGATCGTCGTTGCCGTTAGAGCGGATGGTATTGGCGGCAAAGGTCTTCAGGCCGGAGAAACTGAAATCCAGCCCTGGGCGATCGGTCATTGGGCGTGGGAAGGTAAAACGCCCTTCAGTGCCCTGCTGCGCCATTTTCGACAGCATCGGCCCGCCGGGATAATCCAGCCCTAACAGCTTGGCCGTTTTGTCGAACGCTTCGCCTGCGGCGTCGTCAACCGACTCCCCCAGCAAAGTATATTCACCGATCCCGGTCACGCTGATCAGTTGGGTATGGCCGCCAGACACCAGCAGTGCCACAAACGGAAACTCCGGAGGGTTGTCTTCCAGCATCGGTGCCAGCAAGTGGCCTTCCATATGATGCACCGGCACCGCAGGCACGCCCCAGGCAAACGCCAACGCGCGGCCAATGGTTGCCCCAACCAACAAGGCCCCCACCAGACCCGGCCCGGCGGTATACGCCACGCCATCGATATCGGTAGGCTTCAGGTTCGCCTCTTTCAGTGCGGCCTGGATCAGCGGCACTGTCTTGCGCACGTGATCGCGGGAAGCCAGTTCTGGCACCACACCGCCGTAATCGGCATGCAGTTTCACCTGGCTGTAGAGTTGGTTGGCTAACAAACCGGCTTGATCGTCATACACTGCAATACCGGTTTCATCGCAGGACGTTTCTATACCCAATACGCGCATTACATTTCCCATCATTCACGTGCGGCCGCCAGTTTATCACAATCAACGCCATTTACCGCCAGCCTGCAGCACCCTGGCCGCGATGGTGCGCTATGTCGATGATTCACAAGGTTGCCCGCCGGGTGATTAAAAACGAGCAATTTTTTCTGATTAGTCTATAATCGGCGGCCGATGCATAATTGCGCGAGTTTGCCGGAACGCGGCGTGTTTCAATTTGCTATGGTGCTTTACAAAGCAGCATCCATTGAAGTAAAATTCCGCACCATTTTGAAAAGGCTGGCGCTTGGCCAGCAGCAAACCGAATTCTATTGAGGTGAGAGGCACATGCCGGTAATTAAAGTACGTGAAAACGAGCCATTTGACGTTGCACTGCGTCGTTTCAAGCGTTCCTGCGAAAAAGCGGGTGTTTTGGCTGAAGTTCGTCGTCGTGAGTTCTATGAAAAACCGACTACCGAACGTAAACGCGCTAAAGCTTCTGCAGTAAAACGCCACGCGAAGAAACTGGCTCGCGAAAACGCACGCCGCACTCGTCTGTATTAATCCTTCGGGGGTAACCCCACCGCGTGATTTTTTTCTTTTTCAAGAACACGCAGACCGAGTAGTTGCATACGAAGGCCGTGCTTTCCGAAAGGAATGCGCGGCTTGTTCTCGTTTATAGGCAATCGTAACAGGGGCTTATGGCTGGACGAATTCCGCGTGTATTTATCAATGACTTGCTGGCTCGCACCGACATCGTCGATCTGATCGACGCCCGGGTAAAGCTTAAAAAGCAGGGCAAAAACTATCACGCGTGCTGTCCGTTCCACCACGAAAAAACGCCTTCATTCACCGTTAATGGCGACAAACAGTTTTATCACTGTTTTGGTTGTGGAGCGCACGGTAACGCCGTCGACTTCCTGATGAATTACGACAGACTCGAGTTTGTCGAAACCATCGAGGAACTGGCCACCATGCACGGGCTGGAAGTGCCTTACGAGGCAGGCACCGGACCGACGCCAATCGAACGCCATCAGCGTCAAAGCCTATATCAACTGATGGAACAGCTCAGCGCGTTCTATCAACAGTCACTGCATCAATCCAACGGGACGCAGGCGCGCAACTACCTGCAACAGCGCGGATTGAGTGACGACGTTATCCGCCATTTCGCCATCGGCTTTGCACCTGCCGGTTGGGATAATGCGTTAAAACGTTTCGGGCGTGATACCGACAGCCGGGCAGCACTGAACGATGCCGGAATGTTGGTGACTAACGATCAAGGGCGCACTTACGATCGCTTCCGCGAGCGTGTGATGTTCCCCATCCGCGACAAACGCGGGCGGGTAATCGCTTTTGGTGGACGCGTACTGGGCGACGGTATGCCCAAGTACCTGAACTCGCCGGAAACCGAAGTATTCCACAAGGGCCGTCAGTTGTACGGCCTGTATGAAGCACAGCAGAGCCACGCCAACCCGCAACGTTTGCTGGTGGTCGAAGGCTATATGGACGTGGTGGCGTTAGCGCAATATGGCATTGATTATGCCGTTGCCTCACTCGGAACCTCGACAACGGCTGAACATATTCAGCTGCTGTTCCGCGCTACCGATAACGTTGTCTGCTGTTACGACGGCGACAGGGCTGGCCGTGAAGCCGCCTGGCGCGCGTTAGAAACCGCACTGCCCTATCTGAACGACGGGCGCCAGTTACGGTTTATGTTTTTGCCAGACGGTGAAGACCCGGACACCCTGGTCCGTAAAGAAGGCAAAGACGCCTTCGAACAGCGAATGGAGCTGGCGCAGCCGCTTTCCACTTTCCTGTTCGAAACGTTGATGCCACAGGTCGACCTGAGCAGCCCGGATGGCCGTGCTAAACTGAGTACCTTGGCGCTACCGCTGATCACTCAGGTGCCGGGCGAGACATTACGTCTCTACCTGCGCCAACAACTAGGCAGCAAACTGGGCCTGCTGGACGATAGCCAGCTCGACAAGCTGATGCCCAAACAGGCGGAAAATGCGAATACTTATCAGGCGCCCCAGCTAAAACGCACAACCATGCGTATACTGATAGGATTACTGGTGCAAAATCCGCGTTTGGCTACACTTATCCCTTCTCTGGAAGGGCTCGAGCAAACTAAACAGGCGGGTTTACCGCTATTTGTTGAACTGGTGCAGACCTGTTTAGCGCAGCCGGGCCTGACTACCGGCCAGTTGTTGGAGCTGTACCGAGATAACAAATTGAGCCAGCAGCTTGAAACCTTGGCGACATGGAACCATATGATCGTTGAGGAACAAGTTGAGCAACACTTTTTAGATACTCTGACGAATCTCTATGACTCGGTGCTGGAAAAACGTCAGGAAGATTTGATCGCACGTGACAGAACGCATGGCCTGAATGCAGACGAACGCAAGGAACTCTGGTCATTACAACTGGCATTGGCGAAGAAAGACTGAATACCAAACGGCTTAAGTGCCGATAAATGCGAGGGCAGAGCCCTGCAATATGCCGCCACAGTGGGCCGCGGCAACAACAAAAACGCCCCAAATGCTATTGTTGGCGGTTTCGCCGACCGACACCAACCCAAATACTCTGAAGTGTGGATACCGTCTTATGGAGCAAAACCCGCAGTCACAGCTTAAACTTCTTGTCCAACGTGGTAAGGAGCAAGGCTATCTGACCTATGCTGAGGTCAATGACCATCTGCCGGAAGATATCGTCGACTCCGATCAGATCGAAGACATCATCCAGATGATTAACGACATGGGCATCCAGGTGATGGAAGAAGCACCGGACGCCGATGACCTGCTGCTGGCTGAAAATACCAACAGCACAGACGAAGATGCGGAAGAAGCTGCCGCTCAGGTGCTGTCCAGCGTAGAATCTGAAATCGGGCGTACCACTGACCCAGTGCGCATGTACATGCGTGAAATGGGTACCGTTGAATTGCTGACGCGTGAAGGCGAAATCGACATCGCCAAGCGTATCGAAGACGGCATCAACCAGGTGCAGTGCTCGGTTGCTGAGTACCCTGAAGCCATCACCTATCTGCTGGAGCAGTACGATCGTGTCGAGGCTGGCGAAGCACGCCTGTCCGATCTGATCACCGGCTTCGTCGATCCTAACGCGGAAGAAGACATCGCCCCTACCGCTACTCACATCGGTTCTGAATTAACCACCGAAGAGCAGGACGACGACGACAAAGACGAAGATGAAGAAGACGAAGCTGAAGACGACAACAGCATCGATCCTGAACTGGCGCGCCAGAAGTTTACCGATCTGCGCGATCAGTACGAAGCCACTCGTCTGGTTATCAAAAAGAACGGCCGCAGCCACGCCAGCGCAGCAGAAGAGATCCTGAAGCTGTCTGAAGTGTTCAAGCAGTTCCGCCTGGTGCCAAAACAGTTCGACTTCCTGGTCAACAGTATGCGTACCATGATGGATCGCGTTCGTACGCAAGAACGTATCATCATGAAGCTGTGCGTTGAGCAGTGCAAAATGCCGAAGAAAAACTTCGTCACCCTGTTCGCCGGCAACGAAACCAGCGACACCTGGTTCGCAGCGGCACTGGCAATGGGTAAACCCTGGTCAGAGAAGCTGAAAGACGTTAATGAAGATGTTCAGCGCAGCCTGCAAAAACTGCGTCAGATCGAAGAAGAAACCGGCCTGACCATCGAGCAGGTGAAAGACATCAACCGTCGTATGTCGATCGGTGAAGCAAAAGCCCGCCGCGCGAAGAAAGAGATGGTTGAAGCCAACTTGCGTCTGGTTATCTCGATCGCCAAAAAATACACCAACCGTGGCCTGCAGTTCCTGGATCTGATCCAGGAAGGCAACATCGGCTTGATGAAAGCGGTAGACAAGTTTGAATACCGTCGTGGCTACAAGTTCTCGACTTACGCCACCTGGTGGATCCGTCAGGCTATCACCCGCTCTATCGCCGACCAGGCACGTACCATCCGTATTCCTGTGCATATGATTGAGACAATCAACAAGCTCAACCGTATTTCGCGCCAGATGCTGCAAGAGATGGGCCGTGAGCCAACGCCGGAAGAGCTGGCCGAGCGTATGCTGATGCCAGAAGACAAAATCCGTAAGGTACTGAAGATCGCCAAAGAGCCGATCTCCATGGAAACGCCGATTGGTGATGATGAAGATTCACATCTGGGCGACTTCATCGAGGATACCACCCTCGAGCTGCCACTGGATTCTGCTACTTCTGAAAGCCTGCGTTCTGCCACGCATGACGTCCTGGCTGGCCTGACCGCACGTGAAGCGAAGGTGCTGCGTATGCGTTTCGGTATCGATATGAACACTGACCACACGCTGGAAGAAGTGGGCAAACAGTTCGACGTTACCCGTGAGCGTATTCGTCAGATCGAAGCCAAAGCGTTGCGTAAACTGCGCCACCCAAGCCGTTCAGAAGTGCTGCGTAGCTTCCTGGATGACTAAGGTTTAACAACCTCGTAAGAACCCCGGCTCGCCGGGGTTTTTTTATGCCTTATTTTAACGCCAGGAATAGCTCGCGGTAACTCTCGGTAAGCTGCTCCAGCGTGGCACGATTCAATCCACTGGGATTAGGCAATACCCACACCTCGGTTTTACCCAGCATCATCTCCTGACGCCCCCAAGCGGCATTTCGCACGCCAAACGCACTGCTGAACGCCTGTTTCCCCAGAATTGCCAAAGCTCGCGGTTGGTAACGCAGAATTTTTTCTTTGAGCACCTCACCGCCACCGCGCAGTTCATCACGTGAAAGTTCGCTGGCCGCCACCGTTGGCCGCGCGACCAGAGCGGTGATCCCACAACCGTTATCTTGCAGCTGTAGCCACTGTTCCGGTGCCAGCTGGCGATCGGTGAAGCCCGCCTGATGGATCACCTTCCAGAAACGGTTACTGCCATTGGCAAAAGGATAGCCCTGATGGGCAGAGGAAAGGCCAGGATTGATGCCGCAGAACACCACCTGCAGGTTTGGCGCCAAGAGTTCCATGAGTATCACCAGTCCGTTAAAAGGAATTAACCGCGGTTATCGCAAAATCTGCCTGCAATTACAACAGGCTAGAACTGTGCATAAAAACATCATATGGTTTTATGGGTGTAGACCTGCATCCCATGATTACCGTATAATCACGCCGCCTGGCCCCTTAGCTCAGTTGGTTAGAGCAGGCGACTCATAATCGCTTGGTCACTGGTTCAAGTCCAGTAGGGGCCACCAAATTTTAGCTTTAAATTCATATGATTAAGCCACTTCTGACGAAGTGGCTTTTTTGTATCTGCGAACAAGTGGCAACAAAATGGCGGCGGGCTTTTTGCTGTCGTTACAGCAGCTCATTCCCCACTTGAATACAGCGCAGAATTACAATGCTAGCGCAAAAAATACCGACCAAACGCAGCCTCGCAAGCCGTTACACTTGGGCAAATAGTTCAAATGACACACTGACCCCAGCCTAAAACCTCGTCTTTTTCAACGCCAGTAAATACAACAACTGTTTCACCACAAAAGCACTCAACAAGAAAATAACCAAGATCAGCGCGGCTGACATTGCAGGCAACTTAAAATAGAGGGTATAGGCCAGCGTCACGCCAATAGCCGAATCTATCTGATCGCCGAAGATAAAAAAGGCACGGTTGCGAACCGGCAGCGTGCCCGGTGGAATGCCCAACTTTCTTTTCATCCATGAGTTAGGCAACTCCGGCAAAATATAACCCAATCCGGCAAGCAGTCCTGCAAGGCAGCACTCCTCAATCAGTATCGGTAATATTTCCTGTGGTGAATGAAGCTGACCAATGGGGAGCCATAAAAGAGCAAACAGTGCGGTTAACAGAGGAACCAGCAGCAACCCACGCCAGGTTTTATTCGCACCAAAGCAGGAAACCGCCAAAGGAACATTCAAAACCGAAAAGTAGTTATACCTAACAATTATCATATGGGTACAGCCTCCCAATATGACGGGGATCATCAGATACCACGCATATAACATGTCATACCACATAGAAGCCTCTGAAATGGAGTAAAGCGAAGCTGAAGGCACCAGACAGGGTAATCAAGATAATGATGCTCAGATGTTTAAACTTATAAAACGGCCGCCGCCACAGCATGGCTATGCTAAACAACAACAGCGCAACGCTGAGCAGCAGATAACCTGGCAGCGGTGGTAGCACCAGGCGCAGCAGCAAATAGGCTCCAAGGATAAACAGGCTCCAGAATACCGGCATACCGGGGTAAGAAAGCCCGCTGCTTCCTTCTATATTACCGACGTCATTAAACACCGAAAGCCGGATAGAACCACAGGCCATCATCAACAGTAAAAATAGCGACCAGTAACCATCAAAGCCTGAAAGATAGAACACTACTGCGGGTGAAATCAGGTAGATCAACTGATCCATAAACCCATCAAGATAGCGGCCAAAGGCGCGAACCAGCTTATTACGGCGAGCCCAGATGCCATCAAGTGCATCCACCAGCATGGCGAGAAACAACCAGGCAACCGATAAAAATAATTGTTTGTGCAGGGCGCAACCCATTGCAACTGCGCTAAAAAGTAGCCCAACCAGCGTAATGCAATCGGCGGAATTTAAACGTATCAGGAAAGGAGACTTATTCATAAAGACGCCCTGTTCAACCTACATACCTTCAAAGCATTTTTTGCCAGTAAACGTTTCAACTTCAGACGGTTAATTTTGCTGTTATGCCGAACGTCAACAGGCATCTCCGATAATTGGTACACTTGGGTGACGTCTATAAGCTGTAGCTCTGCCAGAATTGCCGATAACTCTTGCGGTAGGCTGGTGCATTGCAGGATCAGGGCCGCATTGCCTTGCGGATGAGCAACCAAAGCACAACGTTCTATTTCCTTGAGGTCATTAAGCCTTTTTTCAATAATATAGGGGTGAATTACCCGGTATTGATCAATGGCAATGCTGTCATTAACTCTGCCTAGTAGCCATATTTGCCCCCCCTCATCGAAGTACCCCACATCCCCGGTACAGTGCCAAATGCCGCCCTGTTTACGCGGAATTTTGTACCGCCGGGTTGCCTGCGGATTATCAATATATTCAGACAATACATGAGGGCCAGCTACCAGGATCTCACCAATATCTCCGGGAATGGGTGGCTTCAGCGTACCTGATTCTCCGTTAGGCATGATGTCCCGCAGACAGATTTCAGCAACCTTGATCGGCTTGCCGACCAGGTAGCCATCATGCTGCGACCAACGTTCCGTTAAGGTTTGTATATCGACACAGGCAATCGGCTCTGCTTCCGTTGAGCCATAAATCACCATCTGCTGCGCCAAAGGAAAAACCTGCAGGCAGCTCTGATAAAGAGCTTTACTGCCCGGAGCACCACCAATAATGATTTGGCGCACCTTGGAAAAGGTCAGCCGCCGTGCCTGAGCATAACCAATGATTTTCTGCATATAGGCAGGCGCACCACTGATGCGCGTGACACCAAAGTGGCCAATTTGTTGAATAACATCAGCAGGATTAACGCAAGCCGGTCTGGCGAAGTCAAAGTAGGGCAGAATGCTCTGTTGCCCCATGCTCAACGTCTGCAAAACAAGCACGGGAAAACTAAATAAATCAATATCATGATCTGTTGTAAGCATCAGGCTTTCGAGGGCGCGCTGTTGCTCCATCAGGCTACCATGAGTACGATTTGCCCCTTTGGGGATCCCGGTAGTACCCGAAGTAAAGGTAATCAGCCCGGTGGCATCTGGTGTCAGCGATTGACAGATAAAACCGCCATCCGGCGCATTAACGCTGACCTGTAGTTGCTGCATACCCAGCACCGGGTGGCCAACCACAAATCGCTTTAACCACCAAAGCTCGGGGATCAGCGGCCACCACTTGCCAGTTGTTGCTACAGTAATGATAGCTTTGGGCCGACAGTGCCTCAGCGTCGCCCGAAACTGCGCTCTAGTGAGCCCCCTCTCCGGCATAACGGCAACAATCCCTATTCCCAGCATAGCCATCAGCAAAGGATAGAGGTACAGGCCAGGGGGGATCAGCAACACCAGACGATCGCCACGGGTAAAACCGGACTGGATCAGCTGGCGCTGAAAATGTCCTGCCAGATTGATAAAGTCCCGATAGGTCAGAGTGGAATACTCGCCGTTGGATAGCGGAACATTGAGCGCGACCCTGTCGGGATAGCGTTCAGCAGACTGAACGATGAGCTGACAAAGGTTCATCAGAATAGCTCCTTGCCATACAGTGCGTAGTCGTGATGACGCCGATCGGTTCCTCTAAACAGCGATTTGGCCATGAGCAGGCTGGCGTTATCATCACGCATCATCGCCCCACCCGCGCGGGGATAATGTTGGCTAGTATATTGAAGATACTGACCACACAGATGGCCAAGCACACCAGTACGCCGATAGCGGGGATCTATCGCTACGGTTTTCCACAAATTGGCCTCTGCTTTACCGTCCCGATAGACCGGAAGCACCATGGACAAACCGGCAATCTCTCCATCCGTGGTTTGAGCCAACATAGATGAATGGGGGCAAAAGCGCCGGATAAAGTGTTCACCACAACGTTGCTGAAACTCATCCCACTTTAGCGGGGTGTAAGCGAAGCCATCACCAAACAGACGATCGGTAAATGCAAACACTCGGCGTTGCTCTCGCATCCATAAAGCCGGAGTCAGCGGACGACTTTCGATATCTATGGGGAGCTTTTTCATCCGCAGGTATCGCTGTGACCAGTTATCCGCCGCCAAACTGGCATCATCGAAAGTCGAGAGATAGCGGTGCTTAACGCTGAACCCTAACTGTTCCAGTAAAGTGCCATAGTAAGGCGGATTGTAGGGCTCCCCAGTGAAAGCCCCCTTTTCAAACTGATTCAGGCGAATGCGGTACTGACCAAAAGTGGAAAAATTGATCGGCCCGTACAGCTGAGTAATACCGTACTTTTTTACCCACACCGCCAGGGCGTTGAACAGGTGTTGATTGCAGGACAAGTCGTTAATGCTTTCCCAGAAACCAAAAAACGCCACCTTCTGTCCTTCAACCAAATAAGGGGGGAGAAAACCCACCAGGCGAGCCTTTCCCGGTATAGTGCCAGTCCACGCCTTACCTTGTTCAAACCATGAGTTTTCCTGGCTGAACTGCTGTTTGAGCGATGCTTGATCTTCTCCCGGCCAGAGAGGATCGTGGCGATAGATTTGCTGCGGGAGAGACAGAAACGCCTCGGATAACTGCTGGCTGGGCCGCCATTCAGAGACGTTAATCATGGTAGAACCTCCTCCGAGTCTACACATGCGTCCTTTTTAAACGGCTCCAGCCGTGTCACCGTACCTGCCCCACCATCCATACGCACATACTCACCGTCGCGTATCAAGCGGGTGATATTGGGAATGCCGACAATGGCGGGGATCCCCATCTCCCTTGCCACCACGGCAGAGTGGGACAACGTAGATCCCCTTTCTATCAACAACCCGCCTGCCGTTGGGAACAGCGGCGCCCAACCGGGATCGGTCCGCTCGGTACAAAGGATCTGCCCAGACAGTGACATCTCATCTTCGGGAGATTTGATTAAGCGTACGCTGGCCTCCACGATCCCGGGATAGCAGCCGATACCCTGCAGTTGATTTTCATCTGATGGGAGTGTTTCCACCTGGTAAGGGTTGGCAAAGTCATGCTTCTGAAACAGGGAGCCATGACAACAGATGTGATGGGCCAGCTCTTCCGCTTCATAGCTGGCATATTCCCCTTGGCGGGCTCCAACCAGCGGTTTTAACTGGGTTTGAACGGCGGTTCCTTCATAGCCACTATAGATCTCATCCAGCGTGAGATAAAAGATGTCACGGGCCTGAGAGAGAATGCCTTCCTGAGCATACTGTCGGCCAAGCTGATTAAACAGATCGCGATAAATCCCGAGCAACCTGGTACGGGTAAAGCGCATATTTTCCCGATGACGGATAGCCTGACGAAGCCTGGCCAGATGACGTTTAAACTGCCGCATGCGACGCGTGCCCAGCTCGTACTCCACGATGCTAAAAGCACGCTTTTCCGCTTCGCTGCGTAATCCCCGTTCTCTGGCAGCCAGTGATTCTGGCGTTAAGTCGTCCAGCGTCAGATAGTTTTTCAGGATGGTAAACAGAAAGCGGGGATCATAACGAAGCGTTAAGGTTTCCAGCTTCATTTCGCCCATGGTGCGGTCGCCATATTTATCGATATAGCCAATACACTGCCGGTGGAAATGAGCGTCTTGGGTCTTGAGCTGGTTTAGCAGCGTGGCGCCCTGCCCCTGTTCAATAAGTTTACGCAAGGCGGGTTTAGAGCGGACGTACTGGCACATGACCAACAGTTCTTTGGTCGGCTGAGTACTTTCAATACCCTCTTCTCCAGAGAGTAAATCCCCCATCAGGGCAGCAGTTTTTTCACCTCCCGCAGCAGCCAAAGTACGGTATACCCGCCCGTTGTACATCATGACGTAAAAGTCATTGAGGATCGGCGTAGTCCAGCGCCGTAGCAAGTGTGTATCCAGATACCTAAGCAGTTCTGTCAGTTGGTTCGCCGTGAGCGTATGCAGGCGGTCGCGCGGAATGTTTGCCGTGAGGGTCCTGAACTGCTGTAAAAACTGTTCAACGTGGTTATCCATATTGCGAAACGAAGCCAGCAGGCGGACCAAAGCCTTCACCATGCCCGGCAGTTTGGCCGCTTTCTCCCACAGGGTGAACTGCCTGGATTGGACAAAATCCACCTGTTCCGTCAGCCCCATCATCCGTTCCATATCCTGCTTGTTGGTTTTGAATGATGGCAGTATCAGCAAGCAGCGATACCAGTTATTGATATTGTAATAAACCCGCCCCTTAATCAGCCCCAGCATGTTATCTAACATGTCCTGAGACTGGCTAACTTGCTTATCAGAACAGCCAAGAATACGCATAGTTTGCTCATATACCGTCGCATAGGCGGCTCTGGCAAACGAGAACGTCAACGGCGTGGTTACCCCACAATAGGATTCCTGAATATTGGCGTTGTTAAATACCAGACAGCGGTCAACCGGTTCGGCGACTTTCGGCAGGCGGGTAATCGGACGGGTTTGTAAAATATAGAGCAACTGGTCTTTAATGGTCCACTCAATATCCTGCGGGCAACCGCAGTGGCGGGCAATGCTATTGCCTATATCCCGTAACGCATAAATTTGTACATCGGTGAGCGTTTCGGCCCACTGGCTGGCTTGATCAATATGCTGAGTGACCGTACCCCGCTGACGGGTTTTATCAAACACTAACGCAACGCGCTTTTCGACAATACGGCGCTCAATCTCATCCTTGAACAGATGGACACTAAACTCATCCGTATCACATTCACCAGAAACCACCCCTTCACCGACACCCCAGGCTGAGGAGATCAATCCATGCTGGCGGCTCCCTGTCACCGGATTTGCAGTAAACATCACGCCGGAAACCTCACCGTCCACCATTTTCTGAATAATGACGGCACTGCGGATATTATCCACAGGTATTCCCCTGTGCAGCCGATATTGCAGTGCCCGGGTATTAAAAGCAGAAGCCATCACGGCACAAATGCTTGCGCTAATCGCTTCAACCCCCTGCTGGAACAGATAGCTGTCCATCTGTCCGGCAAAAGAGGCATTATCCGCATCTTCACCAATGGCTGACGAACGAACAGAAAAGAAAGTATCGGGATAGTCCGCCAACAGTGCCGACAGGGGTTTTCGTAGACCCGCAGGCAACTGTGCCTGCTGTATCCGTTGCCGCAACGGGGTGGCAAGCTCTTCCAGTGCCTCAAAGGTGATATCCGCTGTGACGGTGGTTAACCGCTGCACCATTTCGGCAGTAACCGGATCCTGAGTGACCAGTTGAGTAAGGATATCGCTTGGCACCACCCACCATTCTGGTACGGGATACTGTTCCAACGATAACCATAAAAGATTTTCGGCTTTTCCACCCAATTGATCCTGAGTTAATTGTACTGCCTGATGCTGAGAGTATAAGTTTGTCATAGAGTCCATTTGAGCGATCCGATCGGGTCAGTTGCCCAACAGAAGAACCGCTGAGTAAACTGACCAATCTTGCACGCCTCTCCTTGGCTAAAATGAATTAAGTGGTGCTATGAGCTCGTGTCAGTTCAATAAGTTTGCGCAGGGTCTGCATAGCTCTATCGATAAACGGATAGGGGCTGACGTGGTGTGCCATTAAATAGAATGGAATACGCCGTAGCCAAAAATCATGCAGCGCCAGCACATAACCTCTCTGCCACTGAATGGCATCAACAGCGCTTTGGCTATGGTGCTCTAACTGCTGGCGATGAAATTCGAGGTAGTGCGCCACCGTCTCAGCGCTAATATCTGCCTGCTGCGTGAAAACCAACAGCTCGACCAGATCCCGCTGAGGCAGGTGCAGCGTGGCCAGTTCCCAATCCCAGCAGCACAGTTCCAGCCTCTCATCACACTGCCGGAAGGCAATATTGCGCGGATTAAAATCGTTATGTACCAGCGTGCGTGGCATCTGCTCTATTTCGCTGCACCAGATTTCTATGCTGGCTATCCATGACAAGAAATAGTCATGCTCTGACGGGGTAAAGTAGTGGGCTACGTTTTGGGCCATAAAACCCGCAAATGCCTGTAACAGGGGACGTTGCGCCAGAGTGTTCTCTTTGCCCTGCAGGCAGATTTCAGGGAATTGCTGTAACAGCGCACCCTCCTGCCCCAGCCAAACGGCATGGATTTCTGCAATACCCGCGATGGCCACTTCAATATGGCGGGGTTGCCATAAGCCGATGCCGTTGGTGGAATCCATCAGCACTAAATCGTGGAGGTGCTCTTCAATCAAGGCATAGGTGCGCGTTTTGTCATCACGAATAACGCCATAAACCTTTGGCATATACCGCGTCAGGCGTGGATCATGCTGATTCATTACCGCCACTTCGCGGCTGTGGGTGTTAACAAACTCTATCAGGTGTATCGCATCTGAAAGAGCCTGAAGCAGAGCCGGTGAACACTTCCCGGCAAAAAACTTCATCATGGTGAAGATGTCTTGATCCAGAGGCTTGAGCTTCAACATCACCGGAATATCCTGCCGTGCCGCATTGGTCAAAGTACCGGGAAACAGCCCCATCAGCCTGTACGAATGTTGGGCGCTGAGGGTGGTCAACAGACTGTATTTTTCGTCTGAACCTGCCGATATAGCCGCGGATACCGGCAGTTTACTGCCCCAGACCGGGTTATAGGATGCGGAGTGGAAGAAAGCGAGATTGAGCTCCGCCAATGTGGTGGGAGCGGCGGCAAGGTGTGGGCGGTTGCGCCCCAGCTTCTCATGGGATTTGGCAAATTCATCTGCCGCGATAGCGGACAGCGTGGAAATATCCAGGGCAAGGCAATAGCTGGCAATAATTTCCGCCAGCTTGCTGGTACCGTCCGGCCCGCTACAGCCTAACATGTTCAAACATTCACGCTGATGAGGGAGATAAGTGCCGCCGCCAACGGTACCTATGACCAGAGAAGGCAATGTGATGCTGCAATAAAGCGCCCCCTCGTTGTTCAGCTCCATGCGTAAATGAGCGACGGAAGATTCATGGATGCAGGCAATATCCTGCCCCAGGGCAGTAAACAGTGCCGCAATGACATTAGCAACGTTGATATTCATACCGACCATACCGGCGGCTATGGCGCCTTCCACAGCATGGTGGTAAGCATTAACTAACTGAACAGGAGTGACCCGCAGGATGGATTGACACACTCTGGCACTCAGGTACACCTCGGCAATCACCCGCGTACCCCGGCCGTGGATCAGCGACTGATAAGAGACTTTCTTATCGCTGGATAAATTACCATCGATCATAAAGTGATGAGGCTTAAGGTCCGTGGTCGTCGCCAGCTTCTCCTGGATCCACCGGCAGACATGCCAGGTACAGGTTGTCGTCATATTCTGCCCGGCGGCAGCACCTGTTTCATAGATAAAGTGTAGGTGTACACTGCGCCCGATAATCTGAGGTGTTAAGGCCACCAACTGCGCATAACGAGAGTGGCTGGAAATTTCGCTGCGTAACTCATCGAGATAGTTGACTACCCAATGACTGAACTCCAGCGCCTCTGTCACACTGAGAAATTCAAAGTGTGGCACACGCATCATACGCTGGCCCAGCACCCTGGCCGTGGCACCACCAGAACGGGTAATCGCCGTGGCGCCCCGTGAAATAGAAGCGATCAATGCCCCTTCCGTTGTCGCAAACGGGGCGTAGAACAGCCCCTGAGCGTGCAGCCCGTTGATTTGCAGCGGGCCACCAATACCTACAGGGACTTCTACCGAGCCAATAAACCCTTCAATGTTGTTGGATAGCGCGGTGGCATCAAACGAGTTCTGGGCAACCTTATCCAGCGAACACTGCATGTGCTTTGACAGATAGGCTAAACGCTGCTGCCGGGCTTTTTCCGTATAGGTATACAGATGACGTGGTGACAGACCTTTTATCGACATGATAATATCCTTAAATATCAAACGATTACGGCAGTAAAAATCGTTATTGCACACACCAGATAACCAACGGCCAGGTAGAGACCAACAATGGCTTCATTGCGCTTTCGGTTGCGAATACAGGGGTGATGTAAAAACGTAACGAGCTGATACAGGGTTAAAATATAGAAAATCACTAACGGGATCAGGGATAAGAAAGGAACATTCCCGATAGTCGCCATAATCAACCCTAGCTGGATGAGCAGCATCACAGAAATCAGTATGATCAGAATGATGAAAATGGTTTTTATCCCATAGATTGAGGAGTAGGTAGGGATCTCTTGCCGATCTTCATCCGGGCCTTTAAATTTACGAGTGATTTCGAAAATAAATCCCGCAGTAAAAGAGAGAAGCATCAATATTTGCATCGGAGCACTGAGCGTAACGCCAGGAACCGCTATATTGGCCAGCCACCAGATGATTAAAGGCATCACCAACATATGGGAGATGGCATAACAGGTCAGATATTGATTGAGCCACTGACCAATAAAGAACTCTTTACCCATCAGGCAGGTCCAGGCGAATAGCAGTACCCACGCCAAGGTCGCCCCAGCGATACCCCCATCAATGGCCATACTGGCGAAGAGCTGTAGTGCAATACAACCTGCACCGACAAATTTAAGATGTTTGAGCGTGATCAATCCCCGTTGAAGTACCCGCTGAGGATGATGCTCACAATCGATGAGATAATCCTTATGTTCGTCAAAAACTCGCAACAGCAGAAAATAGGACCAGGATAGTAGGCAGCCTATAATAATATTCCATGAGAAAATCACTTCCCTCTTTTCTGAACTGGCCGCCACGGCATACGCGACAATAAACAGCAGAACAAAGAAGGGGGCATTAGGCAGAGGAAAACGTTCGTGTATCCATAGCATAAAGCGCCGTACCAGCGGCTTTTCATATAATCCATTATCTTTCATAAATCACTTCCATCGGGTTTTGAAATCGTGATAGCGGTATTAGTTAATCTAGAGTGCGGTGATAGAAATAGAGGCCGAGGAGCATAAATCCGCAGGTGAATCCGATCAGCGGCCAAACATCTGCCCCCATCTCAAAGATGGTGTTGCCTTTCAGGATCACGCCACGGGCCAGCCGGAGAAAATAGGTCATAGGTAAAAAATAGCCAATAACCTGCGCCCACTCTGGCATCCCCCGGAATGGGAACATAAACCCGGTCAACAACACCGAAGGTAAAAAATAGAAAAAAGTGAGCTGCATTGACTGTAACTGGTTTTTAGCAAAGGCAGACAGCGCAATACCCACCGCCAGACTAGAGACGATAAACAGTAAGATAGCGATAAACAGCGAGAACAGATCCCCCAGGATCGGCACATTAAACAGGTAAACGATCATCAAACAGATCACAACGGACTGAAGCCCGCCAATCATCACATAGGGCGTAATTTTTCCGGTCATCACCTCTAAGGGCATCGCAGGGGTCGCCAATAGGCTCTCCATCGTGCCGTTTTCGCTTTCTCGGGCAATGGCAAGGCCAGCCATCAGTACCAGCGTCATAGTCAGAACAATGCCCAATAATCCGGGGACAATATTGTATTGAGTGTTCCCTTCGGGGTTAAACAGCCGATGCTGACGCACATCAATAGAAACCCGTGATGCCGCTGGCTTTAGCGCTTCAGGCAAATTTCTGTTTAACACCCGTTCCGACAGCATATTCGCGGCTATCAGCGGTTGAATAATGGCTACCGGATCGGTGGCATCAGCCTCAATCAACATACTGGCTTTTTCACCGCGCAATAATTTATGACTAAAGTCAGAGGGGAAATTAATAACAAACTGTACTTTTCCCTGTGCCAACGCCTCTGCCGCTTGTTGCTCCGTGGCCCATTCCGTTTGAAAAGAGAAATAACCGGAATTATGTAGTGCATACAACATACTGCGACTCATTACGCTTTTGTCCGCATCAATAACCGCAGTAGGCAAGCGGTGAGGATCGGTATTAATGGCGTAGCCAAACATAATAACCTGCATCAGAGGAAGGATAATCAGCATCCCGGCGCTCAACTCATCGCGCCGTAGCTCCTGTAATTCTTTGACGACAATTCCCCACCAGCGGGTTATAGAAAATAGAGGCATGGGTTAATTCCTGACAGCGGTACTTTGTTGGTGCTGTTTAATTAAGCGGGCAAAAATATCCTCTAGCCCGGTATCCACCTGAGCCAGACGATAATCCTGATGAAATCGAGCCAACGACTGCTTAAGCAACAAGGGATCACTACCGGTGACGTGCAGCACATTGCCCAACAGAGTGGTATGTTCAACGCCAGGCAGCGGTATCAATTGTTGTTCCAGACGGCTGAGCTTTTCCCCACGCACCGCCCAGGTGATAAGCCGCTGCTGCTTAATCACCTCATCCACACTGCCCTGGACCAGTAGGTTGCCGTAGGCGATATAGGCAATCTGATGGCAGCGTTCCGCTTCGTCCATATAGTGAGTGCTAACCAAAATTGTCACGCCGCTGTCTGCCAAGCGATGCAATATTTGCCAAAACTCCTGCCGGGCGTTAGGGTCAACCCCTGCGGTGGGTTCATCCAGCAACAAAAGTTTCGGGTTATGCAGCAGGCTGGCGGAGAGTGCCAACCGCTGCTTCCAACCGCCGGATAGCCGTTTAGCCAATTGATGACGGTGATCCTGTAAACCCATTTGTTGCAGGATCTCCTCAACTTTTTTCTCCCGCTGGGGGATGGTTTGCAGCCGGGCGATGAAGCGCAGATTTTCTTGCACCGTCAAGTTTTCCCACAGGGAGAAATGCTGAGTCATATAGCCCACATGCTGTTTGATCGTGTCCTTTTCACGGTAGAGATCAAAACCCAGGCAGTGGCCGGTGCCAGAATCAGGCGTCAACAGGCCGCACAACATACGAATGGAGGTCGTTTTACCGCTGCCGTTAGGGCCGAGAAAACCACAAATCTTGCCGGTATTAATTTCCAGAGAAAGATCGTTGACCACGTGGCGATCGCCAAAATACTTATTCATATTCTGGACACTGATAGCCAACCTGCTCATGATGAAAGATCCACCGTTACCGGCATTCCGGGATGTAAATCCCCCGCCAGACTTTGGGTGGCTTTAGCTTCGATAAGGAAGATCAGCTTTTCTCTTCGCTCATTGCTGTAGATGACAGGCGGAGTGTACTCCGCCTCGGCAGAGAGATAATCAATGGTTGCCGCAACCGGTACTGAACCAGGCTGTAGAATAACTTTAATTTCTTTTCCGACGTTTACCTGAGGTAGCAGTGCAGCAGAGATAAAAAAGCGGATTTTATGCTTACCCGGCGGTAGCAGGCTAACGACGGGGCTCCCTGCTGGAACCCACTCCCCGACCTGATAAAAAGTGTCAAATACTTGTGCGTTTACCAAGGAAGCGCGTGTCATTTGATCCAGTGCCCACTTGCTTTGATTAAGCACCGACTTTGCCGCTTCAATACGGGCTGTTTGAGCCCGTTGTTGAGCATCGCGGGCGGGGAGTTCATCAGCGGAAAGGCGATTTTGTAACTCCTCAACTACCGCTGCTTTTTGATTATAGTCCGAGCGGTAGGTTTCCAGTTCAAACTCAGAAATAGCCCCGCGTTTTGCCTGCTTTTCATTACGTGCCAGTTTTGAATGGGCGAGCCGCGTTGCAATAATGGCACCGTTGAGCTGGGCTCGCAAAACATCTAATTCCGTTTTTCTTCTACCAGACTGTAAATCAACAAGCGTGGATTGTTCTATATCTAACTGATGTTGCGCCTGTAAGTAGCGCTGGGTTTCACGTTCATTATCCAAAGCAAACAATAAAGCATCAGAGTGAATTCGATCGCCTTTTTTGACATGGAGTTTTTTTAGCACACCAGAGGCTGGGGCAGCAATATACATAAAGTCCCCCTCGACATACCCCTGGATCAACAGATCATTCTTATTATCACAGGCAGAAAGCAACCACGACAATAGAGTGCACACTATTATTTTTTTAAATCTAATAGCGATAGTCAACAACAAATAGAGCATCAGGGAATTATCCTTTTCCATAACACCATAATAATTAAGCAGTAAAACCAAACTATTTTACATACTCGAGCTATTCCCCCGTTAAACAACTGGTCGAGGCCGCGTCCTAAATGCAGTATACGATGTCAGGGTGCAGACTGCTTATATCAATTCACCAGCAATGAATAGAGTGCCAAGAATAACCATGTTATCCATGTCGGTCAACATTATTAGTTAATGAAATTATTATCGATTACGGACAGTCCAATATCCACCACCTGGAGATTCCGAATACATGAGAATTAATTAGAATACTCTTTAAATCAGGAGTCAGTTACTTTAATCAATGGCAGGTTATTAATTTTCAGTGGTTTTATTAGGGTGTTTAGCTATTAGTACCGAAATAAAAATGCCCATACATCAATATATATCAGACCCAACTGAGGTAAAACTGATCCTACCTACGAACAATGGGCACCATCTTTACAGGATAGCGCCTTAGCCTATAGGGCGCTTCTATATCTATAAATGCACAAGGGGCAACGCCACCGCGTCACCCCTTGTTTTCTATCCTAACAGCCAGCAATCACTTGCCCTATTGCGGCTTCTGCTGAACCTCTTTCCACAACTTCAGCGCCAGCAACACCAATCCCCCCGCCCCCACAACCAGCAGCAGCCAGAGCAGGCCTTTCTTCCACATACTGGCCTCTTCTGCGGCATCTACCGCGCTCAAGCGTTCGGTGCCGCCCAGGGTCACTTGGGATTGCAACCCAGCTTCTGGCAACGCATCGGCATCTATCGTTTTACGCAGCTCTGCCGGGATCAGGCTATCTAAAGGGATCGCCTGAGGCTGGGCGGCTTTATTTCCCCACGCCAGCAGGAATGGCGTGGTTCCCTGGGCATTGAATATCAAAGTTTGGCTATCGCGCTGTGCCGAGACTTCTGGCAGTGAATCGCCCCATTGCTGGTTGATGCCTTTCAAACGAATACCCTGCACCAGCAAGCCGTTCAGCGGGATTGCCTCTGCGGTGCGGCCATTCACCGAGAACACCACCTGCTTGGTCAGAGGGTGCCAATTGTCACTTGCTGCGCTGCGGTAATCGATCTCGAGCGGCAATACCGTATTGCTCTGCGTCGGCCGAATGCTGATATTGTTCAAGGGTTGAGGATTCGGCCAGCTATATTCCGCCTCACTGGCCGAAATGGCTTTTTGGTTGAAGGTCAGGCCGATCCTTTGCTGTTCGGTGTGTCTGGACGCCGCAATCCCCTGCACTGACTGGATCTTCAAATCAGGGGCCGTTTTGGCATCGTTGAACACCAATAGCAGATAACGAGGTCTGGCATAGTCATCAAGATCGATGGTATCCAACAGCAACCGATCGCTGCCAGAGACCAGATCCATCAAGGGCACATCCTCAGCGCTGCTCGACCAGTCTTTTAAATCGCGGCTAGAAAACAGGCTAACGCGGGTCTGCCAATTCTCGGGCAGACGCTCCCAGGCCAGTTTTAACTGGGTCAGTCGGGGATAGTTGCCCTCATGCTGCGGGATCTCCAGCAGATAGGTGTTCCCCATTGGCTGGTCGCTATCCACAGGCAAGGTAACTTCAACACCACCTGCGGATTTTAACGAAATCACCTGTTGTTCCTGATTAGTGACCCTTTTACCCTTCATCGGGAACAGGCGCAGAGGGAAAGTCTGGCTATTGTCCTGAGTAGTGACGTTCGCGGCCAATGCAAAGGGGACGGCCTGCCCCTGATTGTTGAACACCCGCACATCGCGCAGATCCGGCCAAACGCTCTCGGTATACACTGCCTCAGGCAGTTCAATACGGAAAAATGGCGCGCTGCCTTCAGTGGTTAGCGAGATGCCATAGGCGAAATCTTGCGGTTTTTCAGCCACCGGCTCCGCATTGGCCGCACCGGCCAGACAAAGCGACCCCAGCAGCAACCAGTTATTCAGTTTTACTTTCATACATTCCCTCGTTCGCTTGCCACATTGGGTTCCTTACCGCGCACCGCTTTGGGTGGCAATGGGGAAAAATATCCCACGATCAACACCAGTATCGCCACGCCGATAAACGCGATGGCACGAGCCAATCCCCCACCCCGGGCGCTATCAACCAGCATCAGCTTAACAATGACGATTCCGAGCAACGCCGCACCGCCAAACCAGACCTCACGCTGCCCACGGCGAGTTGACAACACCATGACGATCAGCGCTATCAGCATCCACAGCAAAGCGAAGGTGGTCTGCACCAGGCGGGAGCCCCAGAGCGTATCAACCCGCCAGGCAATATCGGCGTAATAGGCCAGTGCACGCAGGACCGCCCCATTGCCCCACCAGAACAGCATCGCGAGGGTAAACAGCGGTAGCGCCTGTTTCAGCAATGCAGCAAACTGCGGGTATTCCCGCCGGACAAACAGCCCCAGAGTCACCAGTGCCAAGAGTGCAAAACCAGCCCCCTCTTCCAACGGGTTCAACAGTGGTAAATAACGCCAGCCTATACTGACCCCATCGAACACGTTGCCTACCAGCAACAGCAGCAAAGCCAACGCCGCCAATGGGGCCAAGGCAATCGCACCATACAGCTGACGATGTTCGGCAAACGGCCAGCATCCTTTGCGCAGCGCACCATGTGTAGCCAAGATGATCAGGGAGAGGAAGCCCATTTGCAGGCCCAATTGCCATTCATCCATGCCCCACGGCAAGCGCATCGTGCGCCAAAAGACTTCATAACCCAGCGCAAACACCACCATCCAGAACAGAGACAGGTGTAATCCTTGCTGCAGGCGCAGTAACGGCAGGGAGCCCGCTTCGAGCTTCAGCAGCCAGTACGCCACCGGCAAGGCCAGTAACCAGACCAGATTCGGCCAGCCGAAGGACAATAAAGAATCAAAGTCGACCAATTGGAACAACAGCATGGCCAACATACCCGGCCACAGTAGCCAAATGCTATAACCTAGTTCGAGCCAGGCCAGCCTTTGTGCCACCCAACGCCACAGCACTACGGATAGCGTCAACAAGACCAACGCCAGGAAAGCCCCGTAGCCATAATCAAGCGGCAATCGCCCGGCAAAACCGAGCAGGCAAACCAGCCAGAGCAGGATGCCGCCAGCCAGGAAGGAGCGGCTGACAACCAGCCTGAATGCAGCCTCGCTCTCCAGATCGCGCCAGAGGAATGCCACCGCTAGCCAAGTTAATGCCAGTACGGCGAACACCAGCGTGAAGGAGAGCGTCGTCATTCCAGCGCCAAGAGCCACCAGGGCGGAAGCCAAGGCCAGCACCAGCAGGCCAGAACCGCTGAGGCTCATGCGGATTTGCTTTTGCTCACGACCAAGCCACAGAATGCCCAGCCCTTCCAGCGCCCAAGCCATGGATGTCCACTCAGCAGACAGTGCCAATGGGATAGCCAGCGTAGTGAACACCCCGCCTAGTGCCAAACCGGAAACCGCCAACATGCGGCCCAGGGATGGGTAGCGCTTCAATGCGGCCCAGGCCAGTAACAGGTAAGCCAAACCGAAGCCCAGCGCCGAGAACGCCGGGCCAAACTCCCACTGGCGAACGATCAGATACTGCATGCCGAAACCGATTAACGGTGGGCCAAACAGCAGCGCGCCATCGATAATCTTCTCGCCAGGCAACTGTGCACGTAGAGTCAACGCCAGGCATAGCACGCCAAAAATCACGATATTGGCAATCAGGAACAGCTGGCAGCCCAGGTAGTATTCCGGCAGGTAGTTGTTTACTCCCCACAGCCCAGCGACGCCAAAGGAAAAAACAAAGCCCAGCAGGTTAAGTGGCCGCCATGGCTGCCAGACGCTGATCGCCAGAATGCCCAGCGAGAGCAGCAGATAATAGGAGAATAGCGCGATATAACTGCCGCCACCGGTGGACAACAGCAAAGGTGAAAGATAGCCGCCAATGCTGGCAAGCATCGCCAGGCTGAGGGCACGCTGCAATACGGCCAAGCCCACGCTGGCGGCGCAGATCACCAGCATCAGGCCAAATGCCAGCATATGTGGCAACAGTTGATAAAGCCGGAAGGCACCAAATACGGTGATATAGAGCGCGCCAACCGCGCCCCCTTGCAGGATCAGGGCATACATCGTCTGTTTAACACGCAGACGCCAGCCAAACCACAGTAAAACGCCGCTAGCTACCGCCGCGCCCATTAACCTGAACTCAATAGGCAGCATGTCACGTTCAACAGTGTATTTCATCAGGTAGGCCAAACCGAAGAACAGCAGCAAGACACCCAGCTTCGCCAGCGGATTACCTTGCATAAACCAGCCCACCAGCCCGCTGAGCAGGTCGTTTTTCGGTTGCTGTGGTTTATCAATGGCAGGTCTATCAGCAATAGGCGGGCGAGGAATGGTTGTTACTGATGCGGCTGGTTTTGGAACTGCGGGCTCCCAGGCGGATTTAACCGGTGGAGGCACGGCTATTTCAGCAGTTGGCTGCACGGCAGACTGTTGGGCAGCATGCGCAGCAAAGTCATGCGTTGTCTTCGCAGCCACAGGTGGCACCTGGGGAGTTGGCGTTGGCGGCGGCCGTGATCTCCCGGTTTCCTCGAAGCGGAGATCATCCACCTGTTTCTGCAACTGGGTGATGGTCAGTGTCAGTTGGGCAATTTCCCGCTGGTTGCGGTTGCCACGGCCGAGCGATACCACCACAGAAATAGGTAATACCACCAGGCACAGGAACAACGCCAAACCAGCGATAAATATCAATCCATCCATGGTGCACCTTTAGATCATTTATCGTGGCATCAGTCTTACACCAAAACATAACCGCCGACAATGGATTGATACTGCCAACCCGGCTCAGTCCAATAAAATACCGTTAGCTTGGCGACTGTTCTTCGGCTGATTCAGGCTGGTTTTTTCTGAGCCGTGGATATTTCCATAGCCAGCGCCCGCTGACCATACGCCAATAGAAGAAGACTCCGCGAACGGCCCAGTCCAAGAACATCCCCAGCCAGACCCCCACTACGCCCATGCCCAGCACGATGCCCAGGATATAACCGGCGACTACTCGGCAGCCCCACATACCCAACATCGTCACCCACATGGCAAATCGGACATCACGCGCGCCCTTCAGCCCAGCGGGTAACACCCAGGACGCGGCCCAGATCGGCATAAACGCGGCATTGAGCCAAATCAGGATTTTGACCACCTCTTTAACATCGTCTTCCTGGGTATAAAATGAGGCAAACAGCCCCGCAAAGGGAGCGGTTCCCCAGGCAATCACCGTCAGGCCAATCGTTGCCAGCCAAAAGACGTGCTTCATCTGCCGTTCGGCCTGAGCAATTTGCCCTTTCCCCAGACGCTTGCCGACGATAATGGTCGAAGCAGATCCCAAGGCATTCCCCGGCAGGTTAATCAGGGCCGCGATAGAGAAAGCGATAAAGTTACCGGCGATGACGTTGGTCCCCATCCCGGCGACAAACATTTGTGTCAGCAGTTTGCCAGCGTTGAACAGTACCGATTCGATACTGGCGGGAATACCAATCCCCAGCACCTCACGCAGGATGCTGCTGTTGAGTGGCGTAAAATAGCTTTTGAGCGTAATACGCAGCGCCGGATTAAAGCCCACCGCCAGAACAGTAATAATGGCGATCGCGCCAATATAGCGGGCAATCGTCAGCCCCAGCCCCGCGCCAACAAAACCCAGGCCTTGCCAGCTAAATACCCCATAAATCAGCGTACTGCTGATGAGGATGTTGAGGATATTCATGCCGCCATTGATCAGCAGCGGGATCTTGGTGTTGCCCGCCCCACGCAGGGCACCGCTACCAATCAGGGCGATGGCGGCTGCCGGGTAGCTCCAGACGGTGGTTTGCAGATAAGAGAGTGCCAGCGCTTTGACTTCGGGCGTGGCTTCACCGGCGATCACGTTAATGATCTGTTGCCCGGCCAAATGGATCCCAACCGCCAGCAGCACCGCCAGCACGGTCATTAATACCAGCGACTGGCGTGCAGCCGCCCGCGCTCGTTTACGATCGCGAGTGCCAAGGCTAAAGGCCACCACCACCGTGGTACCCAGATCCACCGCCGCGAAAAAGGCCATGATGACCATGTTGAAACTGTCTGCCAGGCCAACACCCGCCATCGACTCTTTGCCGAGCCAGCTCACCAGGAAGGTGCTGAGCACCCCCATCAGCAGTACGCAGGTGTTCTCTAGAAAGATCGGAACTGCCAGTGGCGTGATCTCCCGCCAAAAAAGCACCCGATAGCTTTTTCGCTTGGCATACCAATGCGTCTTGGCAACGTGCTGGGGCAGTAGCCCGTGTAAGTTCAAGATTGGCCTGTAGCAAGGAAGTGAAACATCGTTTCAAATGATGGGTTATCAACGCTTACTCTGCAAGCGTTTTCTTCTCACTATACGTTGCCAAAGATGACTGCGACTCAGAGAAAAACATCCTGCTATTGGTTTAACACTTATCCCGTAACCAAACCAAATAACGCCCCTATCCCCGAGGACACCCCCATGGCCAGTGCACTCCAGAAAGTAATACGCATCACTCCAGGGCCGATGGGTGCACCGCCCACTTTGGCCGAAACGCCCCCAAGTACTGCCAGTGAGATCAATGCTGAGCAGGCAATGGCGGGGATGGCCCATTCCGTTGTCGCGATGGCCGCTACACATAGCGGTAATATTGCCCCGGCAGCAAAACTCAACGCTGAAGCCCACGCGGCCTGTAAAGGACGCGCGGTGGTGATTTCTGAGATCCCCAGTTCATCACGCGCATGGGCGCCTAGCGCATCATGGTGCATCAGTTTTTCTGCCACTTGTTTAGCCAGAGCCAAATCAAGCCCCCGATGGACATAAATCGAGGTTAACTCGCGGTATTCCCCCTGAAAATCGCTATTCAGCTCAGCTTGCTCTTCAGCCAGCGCGGCCTTTTCAGTATCAGCCTGGGAAGACACTGAAACATACTCACCGGTTGCCATCGACATCGCACCAGCCACCAAACCCGCCACCCCGGTCAAGAGCAAACTTTGCTGAGTGACGTTAGCCGACGCTACGCCCAACAGCAGACTGGCGGTAGACACTATCCCGTCATTAGCCCCGAGAACGGCAGCCCGCAGCCAGCCTATTTTTTCCATGCTGTGTCGTTCCCGGTGCATTTTGTTTCCCTTTATGGACCCGTAGTCTCAAAGTTTATCGAGTCGTTGTTGAATGTCCTGATGGCGGCCTTTATCGGCTAATTCTCTGCCTGGACGGGCCGGAGCCGCCAGTGCTTTCTGTAAGTAGAGCTTGCCCTGTGCCTTATGCCCTTGATCTATCAGAAAGTCACCGTAGAAATAGTTGGGATCGATACCCGTTGGATTAATCTGTAAAGCCTGTTTCAACAACAGCTCAGCCTGCTTGTCATCACCAAAACCAATCGGCCAGCCAGGAACCTGATAATAGAGGGCGCCTAGACTGGTATAGGCGGAGCCGTCCAGCGCCTTGGCATCCAACTTTATTGCCAGTTCCAGCTTCATTTTCGCCTGTTTGGCCAGTTCCAAAGCCCCCAGCCCCCCCTTCTCACCGGCCCAACTACTCTTGACGATCGCAGACCAGATCAGCAGATCTGCGCGTGAACCGTTAGCTGAACTGGCTTTATCCGCAACGGCGCTAAGTTGCTCCAGACAGCTTTCTTTCTGTTTCGCCGCCACCTGATACTGGCAAACCGCCCATTGGTTCTGAATATCGGCCAAATCACTCTGGGCAATAGCGGTTGTACTACCAAAGAGCGTCAACACCAACAATAACTTTTTCATCGTGAGTCCTTCTTCTCAAGGGCAGCTTTGGCATGGCGGGCAATAATATGCCGCTGTTTAGCCAGCGCTTTATCGACCACTGCGGGGAACAGTGCATTCAGTTTGACAAAGAACCGCTCTGGCCACCCCAGCCATCGTCGTTTTATCTGTTTGTTCAGCGCAACAATCACCTCATCAGCGACCCTTTCAGCGCTGTCACTTTTGGTGCCTAATTCAGCATTCATGGCATTAACAGCCGCAGAGTTAAGCGTGGTTTGTGTCGCCCGGGGGGCAAAATAGAGCACGTTAATCGATGAGCCGGCAAGTTCCCTGCAGAGAGCTTCACTGAAGCCACGCAAAGCAAACTTGCTAGCGCAATACACGCTATAGCCAGCATAACCAATACTGCCAAAGCTGGAACCGATATTCATAATGATGCCGGGTCGGTCTATATAAGGTAGCAAAGCCCGGGTCAGTAATATTGGAGCCTGAATATTTATGGCTAACTGCTGTATTATTTGTTGTTCGCTTTGATCCTCAAGCCAGGCAAAATGATTGGCGCCGGCATTATTGATCAGGATATCAATATTCTGCTGTTGGAAAAGTAGCTCAACTTGCTTTGTCAATTGCGTAAAATCGCCAAGATCGGCGATCCAAACCTGATGATTTTCCGGGTGAGGCAATGTATTAACCAGCGTGGTGAGCGCCGTTTCATTACGCCCATGTAATATCAGACAAGCCCCCTGCTTTGCCAAAGCATGAGCCAGTGCCTGGCCAATACCACCGCTGGCACCGGTAAGCAAAATACGGCTGTTGTTGAGCCTCATTGCGCTGGCTCCATCAGCCCACGCAGCATGTCGCCATAAAGTTGGTAGACCACTTTGGCAGTATGGATAATCGCGGCACGATCTTCACTTTTTTCCACCTGGTCCATTAATGATGCAAAAAAGGCCAGATGTTCTTTGTCCAGTTCACCATGCGAGCTGAGATAGCTCATGGCTTTCTCCGGTAATCCCAGGCCCTGCTTGAGCTGCTCGGCAACGGTGGTGGCAATGGCGACGCTGGTGCCCTCAAGGACATGTACCATACCGAAAATACCCATCGGGTTGAGGCGAGAGACGTGGTCGTAGAGGAATGCAATCATCAACTCGATTGCCAATACCGGCTGACCATGACGAACCGCCTCGGCATCTCCGCCGCACGTCCTGATATCATTTAATATCCATTCCTGATGGCCATACTCTTCATCAATATATTCGGCAATGGCTCCGCGAACCCATTCATACTCTGAGTTCATCCGGCCCCCCGCAGTCATCAATAAAGGCACGGTATGGCTGACGTGATAAAAAGCCTGTGTCAAAAAGGCGATATACATTTCAGCATTAATATTTCCGCAGCGGCAAGCCTCTATGACCGGGGCGGAAAGGAGCTTCTCTCTGTCCACCGCCGTCTCTCGCTGTAATAATTGATAAAAACTCATAGGGTATCTCCCGCGATTAACTGATGAATACGTGTGTGATAGGTGGACAGAATCTGCTGTCTTTTCGGACGTCCATTAGTGGTTAATAAACCGTTTTCAACCGTTAACTGTGCCAAAAAATAATGATGGATCCGTGCATAATCAGGTAGCCTCCCATTAAGTTGGCATAGCTGATCGGCAAGGCTACTTTCATAACCGGGTGTCACTTGGATCAGCGCAACATTTACGGGTAATCCATCACCAAAGATGACCATGCGGGATATTGCCGGAAAAAGCTGCGCTTCCGCCTCAATCCATTCCGGTGAAAAATTGCGGCCAAAGGCGGTGATCTGAATATTCTTTTTGCGGCCAGTGATATGAAGGAAGCCTTGGGCATCAAAATGACCGAGATCGCCGGTTGCCACCGGGGGTTTTGCAGCGGGTTCCCCCAGATATCCCAGCATTGTCGCGCCAGAAATCAAGATCTCCCCATCCGGTGCGATGGCTATCTGGCAGTGCGGTAGTGGTTCACCCACCGAGCCAGGCAAAGCGCGCCCCGGCGCATTGAGAGCAACAACCGAGCCGCATTCTGATAAGCCATACCCTTCAAAAACCGGCAAACCCAACTGGTGCGATTTAACCACTATATCCGCAGCAACTTTTCCCCCGCCGACGGCGACAAAACGCAGGCTCTCCGCAAGCCCTGGGTTCTGGGTGCATAACATGACGAATAGACGCAGCAATTCAGGCACCAATACCAGGCTGTGCGGCCGCCATTGTGCAATGGCTTGGGCCAGGATCTGAGCGGAGAACTGGCTAGATCCTGTCAGTCCCACTTCAGCCAGCGAGGGGATACGGCTGCATACGCCACTGAGCAACGGAACATAGAGCCCGGTAATGTTTTCAAGCAAGGTCGACAGTGGCAGCAAGGTCAGATGCTGCTGTATGTTTGCCGCAGCAACCCGCTCGGCAAGCGCCAGGCTGACCTGCATCAAATGCTCCTGACTCAGACATACCCCTTTGGGATGCCCGGTGGTCCCTGATGTATAGGTGATTTTGGCCGTATTAGCGGGTAATTCAGCAACAGAGAGTGGCTGCCGACGTTGCAAAGGGTAATCAAGGAAAGGGATCGTTATCCACCCTTGCCGGGCAGGCCCAATCAAGGCATCGGCACCGCTACTTTCCAGCAACCAGTCTTGCTGTTCAGCACTGAAAAAAACGGGCACCGGTATAATGACAATATTGGCTAACAGGCAAGCCAGATCGATCATGGCCCACTCCAGGCCATTATTCAAAAAAAGGGCCAGCCGCGATATTTTCTCATTACTGAGTTGCTCAGCCAGAGAGGTGGTTTGCCGCAATAAATCAGCGTAACTGATGCTGTGCTGACTATCACATAACGCAGGGCGAGAACCATCTGTCACCGCAATGTGTTCAATACGCTCAAAAAGGATCATAGCTGCACGCTCATTTGCACGGGAAATATATCCGGCATGGGGCCAAACAATGAAAGCAATAAGCTGGTTTCACTCAGAATTTGGCGGCCTTGTTTAAGATCGCCAACCATGACGCAGGGCTGCCCCTGATAATATTCTCCCCAGGCCTGAGCATCCTCACCCATTCGATCCGGCAATGCAGGGGCCAGTTCCAGAGGGGTCAGGTGCAACCGGTGGAAGATATTTCTCAACTTTTTGGTCCCGGTAAATGCCACATAGTCGAGTTGGTTTTCGCAGAGTAGCCGACAAATTGCCGCAAACATGATCCGGGCATTTCCAGATTCAGAGCAGGCAAAGTTTCCTATTTCAACCAGGCGGTTACGTGGCAAGATTGTTCCCGTCTGAGTGGCGACCACCTCTTCAATCGGCGCATCCAGATAACGCTCAAGGTACAGCGGCGCATTATCAGCACGGTTCAGACCGCAGGCACCAACCAGAACGCCGTCAGCGCGGTACATACCTAACAGGTAAGGCAGAAAGTGAGGAATGAGCGCATTAAACTGCCGACCGTATTCGTGCTGTATATAAGCCTGCAATAAGGCCCTATGGTCATGATCCTCAGCAAACGACAGCTGGTACGGTGCCTGGATATGTATACTCATAATCGCGCCCCTCTGACTGATAATGAGCAGTGTAGCGATATAAGCTTAAGAAAGAGTTAAGGCAATGAGAGCACAGACCGCTATTTAAAAAGCCCGTGGCCATCAAGCAACATGGCTGTCTTACACGCTATTTCCCTTCCCTGTCTTCCTCAGGTAGTATCACCATAAGCTGTATAAAAAAACAGGTAATTATATGCAACCTTTACTGCTGCAATCCGTCAAAATTGCCCATGATCAATTCCGTGGTGAAACCATCACCAACGGCAAGTTTCTGAACTGCGATTTCTCCGGCACCGATCTGACCGATACCCAGTTTATCGGCTGCGTTTTCTATGACGAAGAGACCCAACTCGGCTGCAACTTCAGCCGCGCGGTGTTGAAAGATGCCAGCTTTAAAAGCTGCGATCTCTCGCTGGCCGATTTCAGAAATGCCCAGGCCCTCGGCCTGGAGATCCGCGAATGCAAGGCACAGGGGGCCGATTTTCGTGGCGCAAGCTTCATGAACATGATTTCTCAGCGCAGCTATTTTTGCAGCGCCTTTATCATCAAAAGCAATCTGAGCTACAGCAATTTCTCCAAGGCGGTACTGGAGAAATGTGAGCTGTGGGAAAACCGCTGGAGTGGCGCTAACGTGCTGGGTGCCAGCTTTATTGGCTCCGATCTGTCCGGCGGGGAGTTCAACCAGTTTGACTGGCGGGCCGCCACCTTCAACCACTGCAATCTGACCGGCGCAGAGCTGGGGGAGATGGATATCCGCCAGGTTGATCTGGAGGGGGTACAGCTGGATAGTCAGCAGGTCGTTGGGCTAATCGATCGGCTGGGGATAATCCTGGTCAGTGATGATTGACGAATAGGTCATTGAATAGCACTTTTAAAGGTGCTATTGTCGATATTCCAAACAGGAGATCACCATGGCCTTTCAAATTTTAACCACTATCGCTGCCAGCATCACCGACCTGAAAAAGAACCCGATGGGAACCGTTGCAGACGGAGAAGGTGAAGCGGTTGCCATCCTGAATCGTAACGAACCGGCTTTCTACTGCGTGCCCCCTGAGCTGTATGCATACTATCGGGAGCTTGCCGAAGATGCAGAATTAAACCGTATTGCAGATGAACGCATGGAAGATGCGGAGTTTGTGAGCGTAGATCTTAATGACTTATAAGCTCAAATTTGAAAAGCGCGCACTGAAGGAATGGGAAAAGCTAGGTTATCCCGTTCGGGAACAACTGAAAAAGAAGCTGGCCGAGCGTTTAGAAAACCCGCATGTGCCGGCATCCCGCCTAAGTGGCCGCCCGAACCGTTACAAAATCAAACTGCGCTCATCAGGCTATCGGTTGGTTTATGAAGTACGTGATAATGAAATTGTTCTATTGGTGATCGCCGTTGGAAAACGAGCTGGGGAGGAAGTCTATTTTGCTGCCGATAAGCGATAGAATTAATCACTGAGTATCCCCTTCACAAATCAACAAAACCGGCTTGAAAGCCAATTAAGGTATTACTAGGCCTAATACGCCATTACGCTTAATCATTGGCCATCGCCTTGATTTTATTACGCCGTTCGCCAATGATCCCAAATACCTTTCCCATCCCCAAGGATCCGTATGAACTCATCGGCCACTGTTCTCTACACTGATAGCAACTTTTTCAGCCCCTATGCCATGTCGACCTTTGTGGCGCTCACGGAGAAAGGCATGCCGTTTACCGTCAAGCCGGTAGATCTCTCACTGGGAGAACAGCAAAGCCAGGCCTACGGCAGCCTGTCGTTAACGCTGCGGGTGCCGACGTTGGTGATGGGCAGCTTCCAGCTTTCCGAGTCTTCCGCCATTGAGGAATATTTGGAAGAACTCCACCCAGCCCATCCGCTCTACCCGCGTGACATCAAACAGCGCGCCAAAGCCCGTGAGATCCAGGCATGGTTACGTAGCGATCTTTTACCGCTGCGGGCCGAACGCCCAACCGAGGTGATTTTCAGCGCGGTCAAATTTGCCCCATTGAGTGCAGATGCCCAACGGGCAACCAACAAACTGCTGACTGCGGCGGAAAAGTTACTGAGCCATGGCCAGGATCATCTGTTCCAGGAATGGTGCATCGCCGATACCGACCTGGCCCTGATGCTCAACCGGCTGGTGATGCATGGCGATCAGGTACCGGAACCGCTGCGCCACTATGCACAAAAACAGTGGCAGCGCCCATCGGTGCAGGCGTGGTTGGCATTACCAGAGAAAATGCGGAGCTAAAAAAACCGGCGGCCACGACGCCGCCGTTCTCAACGGTGAGAAACATCACTTCTTGCTCGGAGGAAGCGCTCCCCAGCGTAGGCCACCGGGGAGCGTTCAAGTCTTGAGGGTTAACAGCTCACGTCAATGCACAGATATTTCAGTTCCAGATATTCTTCAATACCGTAGCGAGAGCCTTCGCGCCCCAGCCCAGATTGTTTGATACCGCCGAAAGGCGCTACCTCGTTGGAGATCAAACCGGTATTGATACCCACCATGCCGTATTCCAACGCCTCTGGCACCCGCCATTGACGAGCGGCGTTTTGCGTAAACAGGTAAGCGGCCAGGCCAAATTCGGTATCGTTGGCCATCGCGATAGCTTCCGCTTCGTCATGGAAACGGAACAGCGGCGCAACCGGGCCAAAGGTTTCTTCTTTGGCAAAGCGCATCTGCTGGGTCACCCCAGTAACCACCGTCGGCTGGAAGAAAGTACGGCCCAACGCATGCGGCTGCCCACCGGTCGCGATCTGCGCGCCTTTGATCAGCGCATCATCAATGTGGCTCTGCACTTTCTCTATCGCGGCCTCATCGATCAGCGGCCCCTGCGTCGTCCCTTCTTGTGTGCCATCACCGACTTTCAGTTGCTCAACCGCGGCCACCAGCTTATCCACCAGGCGATCGTAGATGCCGTCCTGAACGTAAATACGGTTGGCGCAAACGCAGGTCTGCCCGCTGTTGCGGAACTTGGAGGCCATAATACCGGCAACGGCCGCGTCCAGATTGGCATCGTCAAACACGATCACCGGAGCGTTGCCGCCCAGTTCCAGCGAAAGCTTTTTAATGGTTGGCGCACATTGGGCCATCAGGATGCGCCCAACCTCGGTCGAGCCGGTAAAACTCAGCTTGCGCACTACCGGGCTGTCACACAGCACTTTACCCACCTGTGCGGCTTCGCCGGTTACCACTTGCAATACGCCTGCGGGAATACCGGCATCCTGCGCCAGTTTGGCCAGTGCCAATGCGGTCAGCGGCGTTTGCTCAGCCGGTTTGACGATCATGGTGCAGCCTGCGGCCAGCGCAGGAGCCGCCTTACGGGTGATCATCGCTGCCGGGAAGTTCCACGGCGTGATCGCCGCGCAGACACCGATCGGCTGTTTCACCACCACCAGACGTTGCGAAGCCTGTGGGGCCTGTAATACGGCACCGTCGACACGCTTGGCCTCTTCGGCGAACCAGGTAATAAATGAGGCGGCATAGGCCACTTCGCCACGCGCTTCCGCCAGCGATTTACCCTGCTCAGCGGTCATCAGCTGCGCCAGATCTTCCTGTGCCGCCATGATTTTATCAGCCCAGGCCAGCAGCAATACGGAACGCTGCTTGGCGGTCTGTTGCTTCCAGCCGATTTGTGCCTGCTGTGCGGCGTTAATTGCCTGCTGGGTTTCCTCTGCGCTCACCAGAGGCACCGTTGTCAGCTCCACACCGTTGGCCGGGTTGATCACGGCTTCACGTTTGCCGCTGCGGGCATCGCACCACTCGCCGTTAATCAGGCATTGGCTACGCAGCAGATCGGGATTTTGCAGTTTCATGGATATTGCTCCTTATTGGGCCAGCGCGCGGGAAAGGATTGCCAGCGCCTGGTTAAACTGGGCATCAGGAATGGTCAGCGGGTACAGGAAACGGATCACGTTACCGTTCACCCCACAGCTGAGTAGCAACAGTCCTTCTTCCTGGGCTTTTTGCTGTACCTGACGGGTAAACTCCGGCGACGGTTTACCGGTTGCCGGGTCGTTGAATTCTACTGCCACCATGGAACCCAGCGCGCGAATATCCACAATCGCCGGGCAGTGGCTGCGTGCCTGTTGCAGCACTTCCACCAAATGTTGCCCCAAACGCTGGGAGCGTTGGCACAGCTGTTCTTCTTCAATCACGTCCAAGACCGCCAGAGCGGCAGCAACGGCTAATGGGTTACCGGCGTAGGTACCGCCAAGGCCACCAGGTGCGGGGGCATCCATCACGTCAGCACGGCCCGCCACGGCAGACAACGGCATACCGCCAGCCAGGCTCTTCGCCATGGTGATCAGGTCCGGTTTCACCGCATAGTGGTCCATTGCAAACAGCTTGCCGGTACGGGCAAAGCCGGTTTGCACTTCATCGGCGATCAGCAGGATACCGTGTTGGTCACACAGCGTACGCAGCGCCTGCATGAATTCTGCCGGAGCCACGTTAAAGCCCCCTTCCCCCTGCACCGGCTCCAGCACTATCGCGGCAACCTGCTTGGGATCGATATCGGCTTTAAAGATGCGCTCCAGGCTGTTCATGGCATCTTCGGTGCTGACGCCATACAGCGCATTCGGATACTGGCCATGGTACACGGAGCCAGGGAACGGGCCAAAGCCCAACTTGTAAGGGGCCACTTTGCCCGTCAGCGCCATGGTCATATAGGTACGGCCATGGAATCCGCCGCCGAAGGTGATCAGGCCTGGACGCCCGGTGTATGCGCGGGCGATCTTCACCGCATTTTCTACCGCTTCTGCACCGGTGGTGAAGAAGGCGGTTTTACAGGTGCCTTCGATTGGAGCACGTTGGTTGATACGCTCTGCCAGCGAAATATAGCTCTCATAAGGCACGATCTGGTATGCCGTATGGGTAAACGCCTGCAGTTGCTTTTCAATGGCGGCGATCACCTTGGGATGACGGTGGCCGGTATTGAGCACCGCAATGCCTGAGGCAAAGTCGATCACCTCATTGCCTTCTACATCCCACAGGGTGGCATTTTCTGCACGCTCGGCGTAAAAACCACACATCACGCCAATCCCTCTTGGGGTAGCGGCCAGACGACGTTGATTCAGTTCTGCGTTTTTCATGCTGTTCTCTCCGGGCGGGACCAGTTATCGGTTTTGTTCACAAACGTGAAACATTGCGTTTATTTACACCTGATGTGGCCCTATAATCGAGTGCCAGTTACGATTAATTGAGGGATCCAATTGCGCTCATTGAGTGGTGACCTGCTGCTGCAACGCCTCGGCGAGCAGCCCGATGATAAACTGCACAAGCGGTTATACAATGCCATTCGTACCAGTATTCTGGACGGTAGCCTGCCCCCTTCCAGCCGCCTGCTGGCCTCACGCGATCTGGCACAAGAGCTGGGTCTCTCACGTAATACGGTTTTAACCGTTTATGAACAATTGCTGGCGGAAGGATATGTGTTTTCGCGCCAGGGAAGTGGAACCTTCGTCGCAGAAACGGTACCCGACAGCTGTTTATCCACCGCCAGCCAGCCGATTGGCGGTGACGGCGAGCCACGGCGTGCCGAGCTGTCACAACGTGGCACCACGCTACTGCAACACGCCAGCGCCAGCCCTAAACAGTGGGGAGCCTTTCTCCCCGGCGTCCCCGACGTGAATGCATTCCCGCATCACATCTTCAGCAAACTCCAGGCTCGTATCAGCCGCCGCCCAACCTCACAGCGTTTGACTTACAGCAACCAGGGCGGCAGCCCGGAGCTGCGGCATGCGCTGGTGGACTATCTGCGGGTGTCACGTTCGGTGCGCTGCTCGCCGGAACAGATCCTGATCACCGAAGGCATTCATCAGGCGATCGATCTGGTCACTCGCATGCTGTGTAATCCAGGAGATGACGCCTGGATCGAGGAACCCGGTTATTGGGGGATCCGCAATATCCTGCGCATGAACGGCGTCAATATCTGCCCTTGGGCGGTGGATGAAGCCGGGATGGTACCACCAGAACAACCGGCAGCCTTGCCACGGCTGATTTTTGTCACTCCTTCGCATCAATACCCGTTGGGATCGGTGATGAGCCTGGCACGTCGGCAACGGCTGCTGGCTTTGGCCCGTGCGGCTGGCGGCTGGATCGTGGAAGATGATTATGACAGCGAATTCCGCTTCTCAGGCCAACCGATCCCGGCCCTGCAGGGGTTGGAAGCCGATGCGCCGGTGATCTACATTGGCACCTTCAGCAAAACGCTCTATCCGGCCCTGCGGCTAGGTTATGTAGTGCTTCCCAAGCCATTGATGGACGAGTTAAAAACGGCTCACGCCGAGCTTTATCGTGGTGGCCATTTGATCATCCAGGCGGCGCTGGCGCAGTTTATTCAGGAAGGCCACTATACGGCACATATCCGCCGCATGCGGTTATTGTATGCCAAACGGCGCGGGTTCCTTACCGCGTTGATTGAACAGCATCTGGGTAAGCAGGCGTTGAGCGAGTTCAACAGCAACGCTGGGCTGCATCTGGTGCTCAACCTGCCAAATGATGCCGACGATGTCGCCATCGCTGCGGCAGCCAATGAACGTGGAGTGCTGGTAAGAGCATTGTCACGATATTACATGCTACCAAATGCGCGACGCGGGCTGCTAATGGGCTTTGCCTGCGTGCCCGAAGAGCAGATGGCAGCGGCGTTTGACGTGTTGTTGGAGTGTATAGGTCCCTCACCCTAACCCTCTCCCACAGGGAGAGGGAACCGATCGAGTGGGCTGAAAGTATCGTGATCCTTCATGAGCACCGGCTGATTCGCCTTGGTTGAAGGGACATTCGCGTTTGCTGAGATTGCCTATTTACTGCCAAAAGAGCAGGGACTAACAGCTCCCTCTCCCTGTGGGAGAGGGTTGGGGTGAGGGGCATCAATCCAGCAGATCGCCGATATCATCCTGGGTGGATGGGGGATCCTGACGCATCCCCTTGGTCAGCCACAGCAGATAAATAAAGCCGGCAAACAGCCAGGTGAAGCCCACTTTCAGCGCTTCGGGATCCAGGTTGACCCACAGCCACACCGACATACCGAAGCCAATCAGCGGCAGCAGGCCGTATTTGAACATCGCGTTCAGCCCACGGCGTTTTTGGTTAATCAGGAAGTGTTTGATCACGCTGAGGTTAACGAAGGTAAATGCCCCCAGTGCGCCAAAGCTGATCATCGACACTACCATGCTCAAATCCATCCACAGCGCCAACAGCGAGATGATGGCAACAAACACGATCGCGCGCCACGGAGTGCGGAAACGAGGGTGCAGATGGTAGAACACTTTGCGCGGCAACACGCCTTCACGCCCCATGGCGTAGAAAATACGTGAGACGCCGGTTTGCGCAGACATGGAGGAGGCATACACCCCAGTGAGGTAAGTGGCCATAAAGAAGTTGTACATCCACTTGCCACCCACGTGCTCCGAAATAATCAGGCTGGCGGTGTCCTGATGCGGGATCAGCGATTGCCAGTCAGGATAGGCCAGATGCGCGGCGTAGGAGACGGCAACAAAGATGCCACCGGCACAGATCACGGTGATCAGGATCGCGCGCGGCAGAGTACGTTTGGCGTCGGCGGCCTCTTCGGCCATGGTGGCAATAGCGTCAAAACCCAGGAAGGCCAGGCACAGCACCGCAGCCCCGGCGATCAGACCAGAGAAGTCACCAGCATCCACCAACAGCGGTTTCATCAATGACGCCGGGCTGAGATCGGCCTCGCTAAATGCCAGTACAATAAACAGCACGATGAACACCATCTGCAAGGCAATCAGCGTGAAGTTCACCGAGCTAAGCAGGCGCACGCCCAGAATATTCAGCGCGCTGACGCTGGCAATGGAGCCAAGAATAAACACGTAAGCAGGGATCGACGGGAATGCCTCGTGCAAGAAGATACCTAAAACCAGATAGTTAAGCATTGGCAGGAACAGATAATCGAGGATCTGCGCCCAACCTACCAGGAAACCGGTTTTACCACCAAAACTGCGCTGTACGTAGGAATAGGCCGAACCTGCCAACGGCATGGCGTTGGTCATCCGGCAATAGCTCAGGGCGGTAAACAGGATGGTCACGATGGTAACCAGATAAGCGATGGGTAAGTGGCCCTGGCTTAACACGGTAACCTGACCGTAGGTGGTAAACACGCCCAGTGGCACCATATAGGCAAGGCCAAACGCAACCAGGGCGGGGGTTTTAAGAACTCGTTGCAACCGAATGTTTTGCGGCATTACCGTATCATCTCCTGGCGCAGCTCAGCGCTATTCAGGGCCAATCCCAATAGGCTATTTGATTCGCTGCGGTAAAAACAAGGGGACGGATTCTGGCACAAGTTAGGCTGCCGGGGAAGCTAACAATCCGCTTTCAGAAAACCAGGTGGCAATAGGTAAAGAACTGGGGCATAACCCGTTGATTTATTGTTTGCAGGATGAGGAAAAGCGGTAAAAATTCCCCTTCATGGCAATGTTGCCGAATTTGTCGAGGCGCTGCATGCAACGCCTCCAGGTAAAAATGACCGCTTAATTCACATTGCTATCAGGATTGATAGCTGATCTTCCCACCCACCAACGTCCGCTCGATGCGGGTTTGGTACAGTTTCTCTGCCGGTTGCTCAAACAGATTATGGTGCAGGACGATCGCATCAGCAAATTTGCCCACTTCCAGCGAACCAATATACTGCTCTTTGGCGATCATATAGGCCGCATCGATGGTGGCTGCGCGCAGCGTTTCGATCAGGGTCAGATCGCGATCGTTGTCCAGGCGTGGCCCGGCAGGATTACCTTCGCTATCCCAGGCCCGGCGGGTCATCCCCACCTGCAGGTTATACCACTCATCCAGGCGATCGATTGGCCAGTCGCTGCCATAGGCCAGCCGCGCACCGGCATCCAGGAAGCGTGCCGCGGGCTCCAGGTGAGGGAAACGGGCTTCACCCAGCATCTCGCGCTCTTCATCGATCAGCACGCCCGGTAAACCGGCCCACTGGAACGAAAGCACTGCCGTTGCCGCCAAAGAGGCAAAACGCGCATACTGATGCGGCGCAACCAGTTCGTTATGGGCCAACCCTGGGCGGATATCCTTGCCCGGGCAGGCCGCGCGCATCAGCTCAACCGCATCCAGCACCTGCTCGATTGCGCCATCGCCGACCGTGTGGGTATGCGGATGCAGCCCAGCGCGGCCACACTCGACGATCAGCGCGTTCAGCACCGGCGTGGTGAAGTAGAGATCGCCATAACGCTCACTCTTGGCTTCCCCATGATGTTCACGGTAAGGCTCCAACAGCGCCGCCGTCATGGTCGGTGGCTGCAACACTCCGTCGACGAACAGTTTGAGATGGCCAACAGAGATCCCGGCCTGCGGTGTCCAAGGCTGGCTGCTCCACTGTTCGGCAAAGGCGACAACTTCCTGCACCGCACGGGCAGCGTCTTCCGGCCCTTGTACGCTGTCTGGCGTGACTTCTTTGGCCCCCAGCACGCGTAAGGTCAGCTCACCGCGATCGCGCAGTACGGCGAAAGCCTCCAGTTGCTCCGCAAATACGCGGGTGTCCATCACCGTGGTTACGCCCTGCTCATGCAGTACCTGCTGCACATGAGCCGCCACCTGCACGTTCTGTTCCGCCGTGCCGGAAGGAATGCTGTCGAAGGCGCGCATGGCCGGAGCATCTTCCAGGATCCCGGTCAGTTGACCATCGGCATCGCGGGCGATCTTGCCATCTGGCGGCACTGGCGTATTTTCATCAATGCCCAACATCTCCAACGCACGGCTGTTAGCCGCCAGCGTGTGGCAATCGTTAGCAAACAACGCTACCGGGCGGCGGGTGTTCAGAGAGTCCAGCAGAGCACGACTCATGTCCGCCCCCACCGGGATCATCGCCTGACGCTGCCAGGCGCGCACCGTCAGCCATTCGTCATCGCCAGCCGGATATTTATCCAGATGGTCCTGTATATGCTGCAAGGTCTGCTCTACCGTCAGCGCCGCATAGTGCAGGCTGCATCCCTTAAGCTGTTTGCCCCCCCAGAATGGGTGCATATGGCTGTCGATCAGGCCCGGCATCATCATTTTACCGTGCAGATCGATGCGTTCGGTGGTGGGTGTCGCCAGCGCAAGCACCTGCTCATCAGTCCCTACCGCAAGAATGTATCCCTGCCCTATCGCCAACGCACTACAAACACGATTTTCCGCATCTGCGGTGAAGATAGTGCCGTTGTAATAAATTACCTCGGCTGCTGTTGCCACTGGAGTCATAGTCATTGTCTCGAAACCTCACAAAATGACCTTAAGTATACCAAAAACTCCCCAGCTTGGCCCCTCAGGCGGGGTTACATTGCTTGAAAGCACCAACCCGCTGCCGACCAAGACAAGCGATGGGTCAATCGCAGCGCCTGTAAGAAGTCCTCATCGTGCGACACCACCAGCATCGCACCAGGAAACTCCGCCAAGGCCGCTTCAATTGCCTGCGATGAGGCCAGATCCAAATGGTTGGTCGGTTCATCCAGCAGCAGGAGTTGCGCAGGCTCATGCCGCCACAGCACACAGGCCAGCGCCGCTTTCAACCGCTCTCCACCACTCAATGCCGCCAACGGCAGCGTGACCCGGTCGGCATTCAGTTGCAGCTGCGCCAGTTGGCTACGCAATACTCCTTCGGCCAGCGGGGTATCCTGTAAACCCAGATGATCGACCACCGAACGCGTCAGATCGAGCTGGGACAGGTTTTGATCGAGATAGGCCAGCGATACCGAGCAATGGCAGTAACCAGCGCTGGCAGCCAGTTGCCCCAGGATCACCTTCAACAGCGTGGATTTGCCACAACCGTTCGGGCCGGTGATGGCGACGCGCATCGGGCCATCCATCCGCCAGTCGAGCGGCGGTAAGCTGACAAACGGCAGCTGTAACTGTTCCAGTACCAGCACCTGCTTACCTGCAGCCACCGTGCTGCCCGGTAAAGTCAGCATCACCGGGTTATCCTCTTCAACCCGTTCCCTCGCCTCGCGCACCGCTTCATCCAGTGTGTTCTTTTGCCCCTGATGCTGTTTACGCAAGGTACCCATCGTGTCGCGCGCAGCCCCTTTGAGGGCCGCTTTTTCAAAAGAGGCGATATTCAGCGAGTCCACGGTTCTCAGCGTACGGGCGGAGTGGCGCTGGTAATTGTCATGTTCTTTCTGCTGGCGGGCGCGGACGCGCCGTCTTTCCAACGCCGCATGTTCCAGTTGGGCACGCGCCGCCTGTTGCTCTTGCTCCCGCAGCCGATGGTATTCGTGATAATTGCCGCCGTAGCTGCGCAGTGCTTCGGGAGTCAGTTCGACGATCCGCTGCATCCGTGCCAGCAGTTGCCGATCGTGGCTGGCAATCAACAGGCCACCACGCCACTGCGCCAATTGCTGATACAGCCATTCGCGGCCCGTGCTATCGAGGTGATTGGTCGGTTCGTCCAGCAACAGGAAATCGGCCCCCGACATTAACGCACCACACAAAGCCGCACGCATACGCTCGCCGCCACTCAGCGCTCCGGCTGGCCGTTGCGGGTCAAAATCAGGCAATCTAGCCGCCGCAAAAACCGTGCTCAGGCGATCCCCCAGATCCCACTGGCCCTCAAGACGATCGATATCGTCCAGCCGTGGGCAACCTTGCTCAAGACGGGCCTGGGCGGCAAACACCTCGCCGTAGCCCAGCAGCGTAGCCAGGGTTGTCTGTTCGGTGAAGTGCGGCTGCTGCGCCACATAGGCAAAGGTTGCCTGCGTTTCAATATGGCCTGAGGCGGGTTGATCCAGCCCGGCAATCAGACGTAGCAGGCGAGTTTTTCCCACGCCGTTACGCCCCACCAGGCCACAGTGCTGCTGTTCAACGGCCAGATTAAGCGGGCCAAACAGCGTTTCGCCATTGGCAAACTGACAGGTTAATTGATGTAAAACGAAATAAGGGGACTGCGCAAAATGAGCCATAAACACTCCTGTATGAAATCAAAACATCCCCATACGGCACGGGCGTGCTCGGTATAGGGCCAGATATCAGCAGGTGTGGTTGTTCATTTTCGGTAATGGCTCCGCAGAGAGAAAAGGGATAAAGCGAGCCGATGTTAGCCGATCTTTTATACCGATTGCAAACATGAGGTCTATCACATTCAGCACATCCGCGTTTCCCAAGTGCGCCAACAACGGCTAGATTTATCTCATCCGACCACTTGAGTGGTCGTCAAAACTATAACGATAAATATTGTGGAGACTGCAATGCGTGCTTACCCCAACCTGCTTGCGCCGCTGGATCTCGGCTTCACTACCCTGAAAAACCGGGTGCTGATGGGATCGATGCACACCGGCCTGGAAGAACTGCCTGATGGCCCCGAGCGTATGGCGGCATTCTATGCCGAGCGGGCCGCTGCCGGTGTCGCCCTGATCGTGACCGGCGGTATTGCCCCTAATGAGAAAGGCGTGGTGTATCGTGGAGCATCGGTTCTGAACCAGCCACAGCAGGTTGCCCATCACCGAATTGTGACTGAGGCAGTCCATCAGGCTGGGGGCAAGATTGCCCTGCAAATCCTGCATACCGGGCGCTATAGCTATCAGCCACAGCCGGTAGCCCCTTCTGCGCTGCAAGCACCGATTAACCCATTCAGCCCAGCAGCACTTACCCATCAAGAGGTCGAACAGACTATTGCCGACTTCGCCAACTGCGCGGCTTTGGCTCAGCAGGCTGGCTATGACGGCGTGGAAGTCATGGGGTCTGAGGGCTACCTGATTAACCAGTTCCTGGTCTCGCGCACCAACCAGCGCACCGACCAATGGGGCGGAAGCTTCAGCAACCGCATGCGTTTCGCCGTGGAAATTGTGCGGGCCGTGCGCGAGGCAACCGGGCCAGAATTTATTCTGATCTACCGCCTGTCGATGCTCGATCTGGTGGAGGATGGCTCCAGCTGGCAGGAGATCGAACAGCTTGCCGTGGCGATTGAACAGGCTGGCGCAACGCTGATCAACACCGGCATCGGCTGGCACGAAGCACGTATTCCCACCATCGCCACCATGGTGCCGCGCGCCGGGTTCAGTTGGGTGACGCGCAAGCTGATGGGCAAAGTGAAGATCCCGCTGATCACCACCAACCGCATCAACGATCCGGCGGTGGCGGAACAGGTGTTGGCCGATGGTTGTGCCGACATGGTGTCCATGGCACGCCCGTTCCTGGCGGATGCGGCGTTCGTGCAGAAGGCCGCAGAAGGCCGTGCGGACGAAATCAACACCTGCATCGGCTGCAATCAGGCCTGTCTGGATCAGATTTTCGATCACAAGCTCACTTCCTGCCTGGTCAACCCTCGCGCCTGTCGCGAAACCGAAATGCCATTGATCGCCACGGCAACGCCTAAAAAATTGGCCGTGGTGGGGGCCGGGCCAGCCGGGTTGGCGTTTGCCACCACCGCCGCCAGCCGTGGGCATCAGGTAACCCTGTTTGACGCCGCCGAGCAGATCGGTGGCCAATTCAATATCGCCAAGCAAATCCCCGGCAAGGAGGAGTTTCACCAGACGTTGCGCTATTTCCGCCGTCAGTTGGCGCTCAATGAAGTGGAGCTGAAGCTGGGGCAGCAGGTGCAACCGCAGGATCTGGCGGATTTCGATGAGGTGATCCTGGCCTGTGGCATCGTGCCGCGTATGCCAGCCATTGCGGGCATCGAGCACGCCAAGGTGGTGAACTATCTCGATGTTTTACGCGATAAAAAGCCGGTTGGGCAACGGGTCGCCATCATCGGGGCCGGGGGAATTGGCTTCGACGTCGCCGAATACCTTAGCCAGCACGGCACCTCCAGTAGCCTGGATCCGGCAGCGTTTAACCGCGAATGGGGGATCGATTCGCAGCTCGAGCAGCGCGGGGGCCTCAGCCCTCAAGGGCCGGAAGTGCCAGCCTCACCACGCCAGATATTCCTGTTGCAACGCAAAACCAGCAAGGTAGGTGAAGGGCTGGGTAAAACCACCGGTTGGATCCATCGCACCAGCCTGGCGGTACGTGGCGTGAAAATGCTCAATAGCGTGAGCTATCAACGCATTGACGATGAAGGGCTGCATATCCTGCGCGCCGAGCAGGAAAGCTGCTTGCCGGTGGATACGGTGGTGATTTGTGCTGGGCAGGAACCGCGCCGTGAATTGCAGCAACCGCTGCTGGAGATGGGGAAAACGGTGCATCTGATTGGCGGTGCCGACGTGGCCGCCGAGCTGGATGCCCGCCGCGCTATCGATCAGGGCACGCGGTTGGCAATCGCTCTGTAACCCATTGATTAGACGGGCGCAGTATAATGCTGCGCCCCTACATCAATAGCGCGCGCCAGACTTGACCGCTTTGAGGATCAAGAACTTCTGGTTGGAGGCCACGGTGGTGCAGTTGCCGAATAAACGCCTCAGCTTCTGGTAGTAATCCAGATGGCGGTTGCCCACGATCCACAGCTCACCACCTACTTGCAGGCAGCGCTTGGCGTCGCAGAACATCTGCCAGGCGGTGTGATCGGTGATCGCATGCTGCTGATGGAACGGTGGATTGCACAGTACCGCCTGCAGGCTTTCACGCTCAATGCCCGCCAGCGAGTTGTTCACTTCAAACTGACAGCGATCCATCTCTTGCGGCAGGTTGTGTTCCACGTTCAGTTCACTGGACGCCACCGCCATGTAAGACTCATCGACGAAGGTCATCTGCGCTTGCGGGTTCTGCACCAAGGCACGCATCCCGATAATACCGTTGCCACAGCCGAGATCGACAATGTGGCCCTGCAAATCCTTCGGCAGATTTTCCAGGAACAGGCGTGCACCAATATCCAGGCTACCGCGTGAGAACACGTTGGCATGGTTGTGGATCAGCCAGTCCGTGCCGTCGAGCAGCCAGTCGGTGGTTTCCGGCGCTGCCGGTGGCACGATGTCAGCGACCTGGCAATAAATCAGGCGGGCCTTTTTCCAGGCCAGGCTGGTGCGGGTTGGGCCTAGCACCCGCTCAAACACTTGCATGGTCGAGGTATGCACGTCACGCGCTTTGGCACCCGCCACGATCAGCGTATCGGGTGCCACCACGTCACGCAGGGCACGTAATTGCTGCTCCAGCAGCGCCAGCGCTTTCGGGATGCGGATCAATACCACCGCCGGGTTGGCAGGCAGTTCGGCCAGGCTGTCTTGCAAGGTGACCTGCTCAACATCGAGCTCATTGAGCTTGAGGTTATGGCGCGTCGCCAACTGGCTCATGTATGAATCGCTGATGCTGTAAGGCTTATAACCATGCAGAGCACAAGCCAACGTGCCAAAGTTGTCGTTGAAAATCAGTACCGGGCGTTCACCGATATCGACATTTTCCAACTGTTGCAGCAGATATTCGTCCGCCGCTTCCCACGCCTGCAGCTGGGTGGCTTCTTCCTGTTGGGGATAACGCTCCAGCTCAAGTTGCTGTGTTCCCAGATCGAGTTGGCTCATTGCCCCTCCTGAATGATAAATTTGGGCTGTTTATCCCCTAAAAACGCTCGGCAGTAAAATGTTTTTTGGGATTAATTACCCTTTAAGGGATTTGAGCAAGAAAACGTCATACAATGCTCACCCCGGTTTACCACTGAATACTGAATAACATGTCTGAACTGAGCTACCTGCAAGGCTACCCCGATCATCTGCAAATGCAGGTGCAACAACTCATCCAGCAACAGCGTCTGGGCGAGGTTTTGTTGCAACGCTATCCGCAGGTTCATGGCTGCACCACCGACAAATCGCTTTATCAGTTTACCGTCGATCTGAAAAATCAGTATCTGCGTAATGCTCAACCGCTGAGCAAGGTGGCCTACGACAGCAAAATCCAGGTGATGAAGCACGCCTTGGGGCTGCATACCGCCATTTCCCGGGTGCAAGGTGGCAAGCTGAAGGCCAAAGCCGAGATCCGCGTGGCGACGGTGTTTAAAAACGCCCCAGAGCCTTTCCTGCGCATGATCGTGGTCCACGAGTTGGCGCACCTGAAAGAGAAAGACCACAACAAGGCGTTTTACAGCCTGTGCTGCCATATGGAACCCAGCTATCACCAGTTGGAGTTTGATACCCGTCTGTATCTGACTCATCTCTCATTATTCGGTGAACTCTATGAATAATCAGCCTTTTTAAGCAAATATTCGCCTAATCTTTGCGGCGTGATAATCTGGTCCCCTGAGCTATCTTCCTGTGGAAACTGGAGTCACCCATGATTCGCTTTGCTGTTGTCGGCACCAACTGGATCACCGAACGTTTTATCGATGCGGCTCACGAAAGCGGCAAGATGAGGCTGACCGCCATCTATTCGCGTAAGCTCGAACAAGCGCAGGCCTTTGGCGCCAACTATCCGGTCGAACACTTCTTTGACTCGCTGGAAGCGCTGGCGCAATCCGACGTGATTGATGCGGTATATATTGCCAGCCCCAACTCTCTGCACTGCCAACAATCTCTGCTATTCCTCAGCCATAAAAAACACGTGATTTGCGAGAAGCCGCTGGCGTCAAATCTGCGCGAAGTGGAACAACTGGTGGCCTGCGCACGGGAACATCAGGTAGTGCTGTTTGAAGCGTTCAAAAGCGCCCACTTGCCCAATTTTCTTATCCTGCAACAGGCATTGCCGAAGATTGGCAAACTGCGTAAGGCATTTATCAACTATTGCCAATACTCCTCTCGCTATCCCCGTTACCTGGCCGGTGAAAATCCAAACACCTTCAATCCACACTTTTCCAACGGCTCGATCATGGACATTGGCTATTACTGCGTGGCCAGCACCGTGGCGCTGTTTGGTGCACCGCAGTCGGTATTGGCTAGCGCAACATTGCTCGATACCGGGGTCGATGCCCACGGCAGCGTGTGCCTGAACTATGGTGACTTTGACGTGGTGATCAGCCATTCCAAGGTCAGCAACTCTGACATTCCGAGTGAGATCCAGGGCGAAGAAGGTACGCTGGTGATCGAAAAAATCTCCGAAGCCCAAGGCGTGGTGCTGACGCCGCGCGGTGAAAATAGCCAGGTGCTGACCCAGCCACAACACATCAATACCATGCTGTATGAAGCGCAAGTGTTTGCCGAACTGGTGGAAAAACGGCAGGTCGAGCATGAGGGCCTGGAAAATTCCCTGATCGTCGCCAGCCTGCTGACGGAGATCCGCCGCCAGACCGGCGTAGTGTTCCCCGCTGACGGAGAATGAGATGAAACCGCTGTTGTTGATGCAAACCGGTGATGCACCGCAGATGATCCAGCAGGAGCAGGCCAACTTTGAGCAGATGTTCATGCGACAGGGGAATATCGCCGCAGATCGAGTACATATCGTGCACGTTCTCGCCGGCGAGACGCCATTGCCTCCGGAAGATTACTGCGGCGTGGTGATCACCGGTTCAGCCGCGATGGTGACCGAACGGCTTCCCTGGAGCGAACGGGCGGCAGAATGGTTGCGCCAGGCAATGCAAATCAATCTGCCGATCTTTGGCGTGTGCTACGGCCACCAGCTTCTGGCTTATGCGCTGGGCGGCGAGGTGGGCTACCACCCGCAGGGCATGGAGGTTGGCACTCTCGAGATCGAATTATTACCCGCTGCCCGCTCGGATAAACGTCTTGCCACCCTGCCTGCACGCTTCAACGTGAACCTGATCCATGCGCAAAGCGTACTAACGCCGCCGCCAGGGGCTGAAGTGCTGGCCCGCTCGCAACAGGACGCCTGCCAAATCCTGCGTTACGGCGATAACGCTCTGACCACCCAGTTCCACCCGGAGTTTAACGGGGCGATCATGCAGCGCTACCTGAGCTGGCTCAGCGAGTTGGAACCGGCCAAACAGCAAATTTATCAGCTTAAACAACAACAGGTTAGCGATACCCCGTTCAGCCAGTTGTTGCTGCAGGACTTTGTCGCCAGCCTCGGGGCCCAGCAGCCGTTGGCCGGGCTCGGTTGAGGTTAGTCACCATAATCTGTTATCCGGGGCGCTAGACGCCCCGCGATTATTTGGCAAATAGCCATAAACGCCAAATGTTATGACGATCACACAAATGTAAACAGCATGTTATCAATCATTGATCCATGCAGGTAATTTCATCTTCTCCCCTTTCCAAGATCCCCCGTTTACTGAATACTGGCATGGCAAACATACTTAGTTACAGATATGACGATAAGTTGCCCGGCCACGTTTCAGCCGAGGCGCAGCAATCTGTACATCACATTCTCAGGGAGCGGAAACGCAAGCGCATCATGAATAAACTATTACGACGCATCACTCAGGGCAGCCTGGTTAAACAAATATTGATCGGCCTGGTAGCGGGCATTGTGGTGGCACTGGTTTCGCCAGCCGCAGCAGCAGCCGTTGGCCTGCTCGGCTCGCTGTTCGTTGGCGCGCTGAAGGCGGTGGCACCGCTGCTGGTACTGGTGTTGGTCATGGCCTCCATTGCCAACCATAAGCAGGGCCAAAAAACCAATATCCGCCCCATCCTGTTCCTCTACCTGCTGGGTACCTTTGCCGCCGCGCTGACCGCCGTGGTGATCAGCTTTATTTTCCCCTCAACGCTGGCGCTGGCCGTGGGCACCACCGACATCAATCCGCCGGGTGGCATCGTTGAAGTGCTCAAAGGCTTGCTGATGAGCGTGGTGGCGAACCCATTCCATGCGCTGATCAACGCCAACTATATCGGCATCCTGGCCTGGGCCGTGGGTCTGGGGCTGGCGCTGCGCCATGCCTCTGATAACACCAAATCGTTAATCACCGATATGTCCCATGCCGTGACTATGGTGGTTCGTGCGGTGATCCGCTTTGCGCCGCTGGGTATCTTTGGCCTGGTGGCATCGACCCTGGCCGATACCGGCTTCAGCGCACTGTGGGGCTATGCTCAACTACTGTTCGTGCTGATCGGCTGTATGCTGCTGGTGGCGTTGGTGCTGAACCCGCTGATCGTTTACTGGAAGATCCGCCGTAATCCTTATCCACTGGTGTTCACCTGCCTGCGCGAAAGCGGCGTTACCGCCTTCTTTACCCGCAGCTCCGCAGCCAACATTCCGGTGAATATGGAACTGAGCAGAAAGCTGAATCTGAACGAAGATACCTATTCGGTTTCTATTCCGTTAGGGGCGACCATCAACATGGCCGGTGCCGCGATCACCATCACCGTGTTGACGCTGGCGGCGGTTCATACGCTGGGCATTCCTGTAGATGTGCCGACTGCACTGCTGCTGAGCGTGGTTGCGGCGATCTGCGCCTGTGGGGCTTCCGGCGTGGCCGGTGGTTCACTGCTGTTGATCCCGCTGGCTTGCAACATGTTCGGTATTCCCAATGAAATTGCAATGCAGGTCGTTGCCGTCGGCTTTATCATCGGCGTACTGCAGGACTCGGCTGAAACCGCGCTCAACTCCTCCACCGACGTGCTGTTTACCGCAGCAGCCTGTCAGGCAGAAGACCAGCGTTTGGCCAATGAAGATCCGCTGAAAATTCGCTAAGTCCCCTCACCCCAACCCTCTCCCACAGGGAGAGGGAGCTGTTAGTCCCTGCTCTTTTGCAAGTAGAAAGGCAATCTCAGCAAACTCGATCCCCCCTCATCCAATGAGTCACTACAATTTCAAATCCACTCGATCGGTCCCCTTGTGCGAAAGGGAACTGATAGCCCCTACTATTTCAACTCCAGGAGTAAGAACAAGAAAGGCAAGGTAGTACTCAAAGCAATCAACGAACTCGATCGGTTCCCTCTCCCTGTGGGAGAGGGTTAGGGTGAGGGGTCTGGCACTCTTCATCAGACGCCTTTTTTTCGACCGCAAAAGGATCGATGCCGCGCAGTTGCAGGCGGCGGAAGCGGATAATGTTGAAACCGTTCATCAGCAGGAAACTGCCTTCAATCAGCGAACCCCCGATCGAGCCAAGCCAGATGTTGTGGGTGACCCAACAGGCCGTTGAGCACCACATTACGCAGCGGGTGGTCAAACCCCGGGTGCGGAACAACGCCCAGGTGCTGACGGTCGTACCGCAGATCGGGAGTATTTCGATCCAGTGGTGAAAACGGGATAAACCGATAATGAGCGTGAGGGAGATAAAGATCCACATCACCCATAGGCTGCGAGTCTTCATCGAAACCAGGTTGCGGCAGGCGCTAAGCAGTGCGCTACTCCCTGCGGCATTCGCCCCCATCAGGATAAAGTGAATGCCGATAATCAGGCTGTAGCCCGACAGCTGCAGTTTGAAACGCTGGTCATCGCGATTAAAAAAGCTGGTGATACCGACCAAAAAAGCCAGCACGCCAACAGACTGCGCAAACCAATAAAACGTCATTAGGGAGATCCTGGGGCGGTAGTAGCAAGGCGTTTAAAACAAAACGCCGTTTTATGCTACTCCCGCCGGCTAGGCTTTACAACGTGACACCGCTTTTAAAGATCGCCAACTCGCGGAAATCATTCACTTCATTACGCGCCGGTGCCCCATCGGCAATGTCCACGATCAGATCGACAAACTGCTCCAGCATCTGCACCATCGGCAAGCCGTGGATCAGGCGGCCTGCGTCAAAATCGATCCAGTGCGGCTTCTTCGCTGCCAGCTCCGAGTTGGTCGCCAGCTTCACCGTTGGCACAAAGCCACCGTAAGGCGTCCCCCGCCCGGTGCTGAACAGCACCATATGGCACCCGGCTCCCGCCAGCGCGCTGGTAGCGACCGCATCATTGCCCGGCGCACTCAGCAGGTTCAGCCCCGGCAGACGCAGGCGTTCACCGTATTTCAACACGTCCACCACCTGGCTCTGCCCGGCTTTTTGGGTACAGCCCAGAGATTTCTCTTCTAACGTGGTGATGCCACCCGCCTTGTTGCCCGGCGAAGGGTTCTCGTAAATCGGTTGGTTGTGGGCAATAAAATACTGTTTGAAGTCGTTGACCATGCTGACGGTTTTTTCAAAGGTCTCTTCATCACGGCAGCGGCTCATCAGAATGCGCTCGGCACCAAACATTTCCGGTACTTCGGTCAGCACCGTGGTGCCGCCGTTGGCAATCACATAATCCGAGAAGCAGCCCAATAACGGGTTAGCCGTGATCCCCGATAAACCGTCCGATCCCCCACATTCCAGGCCAAACTTCAGCTCGCTGAGTTTTCCCAGCTGGCGACGATCGTCGCGCATAATCTGGTATAACGCATGCAAATGTGCCAATCCGTCGGCAACTTCATCATCCTGTTGCTGGCAGACCATAAAGCGTACGCGCTGCTCATCAAACTCACCCAGGGTACTGCGGAAGGCATCCACCTGGTTGTTCTCACAGCCCAGGCCAATCACCAGAACCGCACCCGCATTAGGGTGACGCACCATATTTTGCAGCATGGTACGGGTATTTTCATGATCCTGCCCGAGCTGTGAGCAGCCGAAGGGGTGGCTGAACAGATGCACGCCGTCGATCCCTTCTGCTTCCCCGGTTTCCTTCAGAAAACGCTGCAGGATCTGACGGGCGATGCCGTTTACACAGCCCACGGTCGGGATGATCCACAGTTCGTTGCGGATCCCTACCTCACCGTTGCTGCGGCGGTAAATCTGTACGTCACGATCTGCCGCCTGCGCCGGTAAGGTCTGGAACTCCGGTTGATACTGGTAGCTATCGAGATCGCTCAGGTTGGTTTTGGCATTTTGCGAATGAATATGTTCGCCCGCAGCAATGGCCTCCAGCGCATAACCGATCGGCAAGCCATACTTGACGATCATCTCACCGGCAGCGATCGGTTCAAGGGCAAACTTGTGCCCCCGAGCAACGTCTTGCGCCAGTGTGATCGCCTGCCCTTCCCAGACAGGCTGGTCACCAGCCGCCAAATCACACAGTGCAACCGCCACATTATCTTTTGCATGGATTTTTATGATGCTTTGCATAAACCAACCTCGAGCTGTAACTACGCTAATTCGATAGCAAAATAGTGTTTGGCATTATCGAAGCAGATGTTTTTCACCATCTCACCCAGCAACGCAATATCCGCCGGTGCTTCGCCATCTTCCACCCAGCGGCCAATCATCTGGCACAGGATACGGCGGAAGTATTCGTGACGCGTGTAGGAAAGGAAGCTGCGGCTGTCGGTCAGCATGCCCACAAAGCGGCTAAGTAGCCCAAGCTGCGCCAACTGCGTCATCTGGCGCTGCATGCCGTCTTTCTGATCGTTAAACCACCAGCCTGAACCAAACTGGATCTTGCCCGGCGTACCTTCCCCCTGGAAGTTGCCGACCATGGTGCCGATCACTTCGTTATCCCGTGGGTTCAGGCAGTAAAGAATGGTCTTCGGCAACGCCCCCTGCTTGGCTTGAGCATCCAGCAGGCGCGACAGTGATTCGGCTACCGGCTGATCGTTAATGGAATCGAAGCCAATATCCGGGCCGATAGTAGTGAACATCCGGCTATTGTTATTACGCAATGCGCCGATGTGGTATTGCTGCACCCATTCGCGGCGCTGATATTCAGCAGCCAGGAACAGCAGGACGGCGGTCTTGAACTGGGCTACCTGCTGTGGCGTTGGCAACTCTCCGCTGAGGCGCTGGGCCAGGATCTTGTCTAGCGTTGCCTCATCGGCCTCGCCGTACATCACCACGTCTAACGCGTGATCCGAAACCTTGCAACCCTGAGCGGCAAAGTGATCCAGGCGTTTTTTCAACGCATCGCACAAATCGCTGAAGCGGCTGATGGACGTGTCTGCGGCGGCTTCCAGCTGTCGCATATAGTCATTAAACCCGGCGGCTTCAATATTGAAGGCCTTGTCTGGGCGCCAGCTTGGCAATACTTTGATATCGAAGCTGCTGTCGGCGGCGATGGCTTGATGGTGGCGCAGATCGTCGATCGGATCGTCGGTGGTGCCCACCATTTTCACCTTCATCTGTTTCATGATGCCGCGAGCGCTGAAAGCTTCCTGCGAAAGCAGTTCATTACCACGCTGCCAGATTTCATCTGCGGTAGTCGGGGAGAGTAGCTTACCGGTGATGCCAAACGGACGGCGCAGTTCCAGGTGTGTCCAGTGATACAGCGGGTTGCCAATGGTATGTGGCACCGTTGCCGCCCAGGCATCAAATTTTTCCCGGTCAGAAGCATCGCCGGTACACAGGCGTTCAGCCACGCCGTTGGTACGCATCGCGCGCCACTTATAGTGGTCGCCCTTCAGCCAGATATCGTACATGTTTTTAAAACGAGTGTTTTCGGCAATCTGTTGCGGTGGCAAATGGCAGTGATAGTCGAAAATAGGCTGATCCGCTGCATAGTCATGATATAGGCGGCGGGCAAATTCACTGTCTAACAAGAAATCATCGCTCAAAAACGTGGCCATAGTGGGTTCCTCACCTTTTATCCTGGCTAACCTTGCTGTCAACTTTCTGAAAGTTATCACACCAATTTATCGTAGAGTCTAGCTAAATTTCACCTGGGTTAACCCATCATGAGGGCTTCCAAATGCCTATTCAAACAACCCCCTATTAAATCAATGCCATATGATGCCAAGCATTATCACTTAAAAAAATAATGGTTTTTGTGATATCACTCAACTTTTAAATCTGTATGACAAGTTATCTTCTCGCCACCCTGCTACTGGTTTATAACCACAGATTAATGGCAACGCGCAGGGCGGCGTCGGTAAGCGGAATACCGGCAACCAGATGAAAGGGAATCACCACCATGACCGCCACGGGCTTGCCGGTGGCCGAAATATTAAGACTGGGAGAGATTTGGGATGCGTAAAATTAAAGGCTTACGCTGGTATATGATCGGCCTGGTGACTATCGGCACCGTGCTCGGTTATCTGACCCGCAATGCGATGTCCGTCGCCGCCCCCTCGCTGGAAGGTTCACTGGGGATCACGACCCAACAGTATTCCTATATTGTTGCCGCCTATTCAGCCTGCTATACCCTGATGCAGCCCGTTGCAGGCTATATCCTCGACGTGCTAGGCACTAAAATCGGCTATGCGATGTTTGCCATCCTGTGGGCCATCTTCTGTATGGGTACCGCGCTGGCCAACAGCTGGGTCGGTCTGGCGATGGCCCGTGGTGCGGTCGGTATGGCCGAAGCGGCGATGATCCCTGCCGGGCTGAAAGCCAGTAGCGAATGGTTCCCGGCCAAAGAGCGCTCCATCGCGGTGGGTTACTTTAACGTCGGCTCCTCGGTGGGCGCGATGCTAGCTCCCCCGTTGGTGGTCTGGGCGATTGTGGCACATAGCTGGGAAATGGCGTTTATCATTACCGGTGTCCTGAGCCTGATCTGGGCCATCTGCTGGCTGATCTTCTATAAACACCCGAAAGACCAGAAGAAACTCAGTTCCGAAGAACGCAGCTACATTCTGGATGGTCAGGAAGCGCACCACCAGACCAGCAATGCCAAGAAGATGTCCGCCTGGCAGATCCTGCGTAATCGCCAGTTCTGGGGTATTGCGTTACCGCGTTTCCTGGCAGAGCCCGCCTGGGGGACCTTCAACGCCTGGATCCCGCTGTTCATGTTCAAGGCTTACGGCTTTAACCTGAAAGAAATTGCCATGTTCGCCTGGATGCCGATGCTGTTCGCCGATTTCGGCTGCATCCTGGGTGGCTATCTGCCGCCATTCTTCCAAAAGCATTTCGGCGTCAACCTGATCGTCTCACGCAAACTGGTGGTCACCCTGGGCGCTGTACTAATGATTGGCCCAGGCATGATCGGCTTGTTCACCAGCCCTTATGTCGCCATCGCCTTACTGTGCATCGGGGGCTTTGCCCACCAGGCACTGTCCGGCGCGCTGATCACCCTGTCGTCGGACGTCTTTGGCCGCAACGAAGTCGCTACCGCCAACGGGCTGACAGGTATGGCTGCATGGACGGCGAGCACCATGTTCGCTCTGGTGGTCGGCGCATTGGCTGACACCATAGGCTTCAGTCCGCTGTTCGCCGCCCTGTCGGTGTTCGATATTCTGGCCGCCATCGTGATCTGGACCGTGCTGCAAAACAAGCCGGTTTCCGAGCTGGAACAGGAGCGATTACAAACGGCAAATGCCAGCAGTTAACCCCCACAGCCCGGCCTTTGTGCCGGGCTTTTCGCATCTGACTCGCTAGCAGCCACAACGGATAAGTGGTATAACAGGTCCTATGGCATCACGCCCTTCTACCACCGAGTATTCACTATGGAATTCACTGAAACCAGACGCCTTTATCAGCAATTGGCCGCCGAACTAAAACGGCGCATTGAGGGCGGGGTCTACCCTGTCGGTGAGAAACTGCCAGCCGAGCGTTATATCGCAGAAGAGATGAACGTTAGCCGCACCGTGGTGCGTGAGGCGATCATCATGCTGGAGGTAGAAGGTTACGTAGAAGTGCGCAAAGGCTCGGGCATCCATGTGATCTCCAACCAGCAGAAGCACCTGGTGGTACCGGGCGAAAGCCTCGAATTCGCTACGTCTGGGCCTTTTGAACTGCTACAGGCCCGCCAGTTGATCGAAAGTAACATCGCCGAGTTCGCCGCCACCCAGGTGACCAAGCAGGATATCGTCCAACTGATGGAGATCCAGGAGCAAGCGCGCAAAGAGGATCGCTTCCGCGATTCGCAGTGGGATCTCAAATTCCATGTGCAGGTCGCGCTGGCGACCCAGAATACCGCCATGGCCACCATAGTGGAAAAAATGTGGGCTCAGCGTGTCAGCAACCCTTACTGGATCAAACTGCACGAACACATCGATGAGCGTTCCATTGCCAGCTGGTGCGACGATCACGATGAGATCCTTAAAGCGCTGATACGTAAAGATCCTCACGGTGCCAAACTGGCCATGTGGCAACATCTGGAAAATACCAAGCAGATGCTGTTCAATGCCACCACCGACGATTTCGAATACAACGCCGATCGCTACCTGTTTGCCGAGAATCCGGTGATCCATTTGGATAACATGGCCACCCCCACCAAATAGGATTTTGGCGTCAAGAAATCGTACCGAATGTCAGGTATTGTAAAAACGGCTGAATCGATCCCGGTACAGCCGCCCACTGCGCGATATTTCCCCAGCGACCGCGTAGATTTCCCTGTTGCCAATCGTGCTATTTTGGTAGAGTTAGCCCACTTTTTTATCGACTGACTTTGGGGTGGAACGCGAATACATGCGCTGGTTGTTTGCCATGCTTATTGCTCTTTCCTGCTGGACCGGTTCGGTCTCCGGCCCAAAGCTCTATGCAGCACAAACCACAGCCTTAGCCTCCGCGTTAAATGCTCAGGCATTACTTGATGAGCATGTGGTTTCCCCCTACGATCAGGATTACCGTCCGCACAGTGAACTCCGCCGCAAGCCCCTCAGCAAACTACTGCTGTCTTTGCCCCGGATGCATTCCTACCCCAGCTCGTTGCAGGCCCCGTCCCAGTCGGTTCCGGCCTATACTTTAGCAACGGATCTGGGCTACCGCCTGTGGCCTCAACCGCAGGCAGATAACCCAGCCCCTAACCGGTTGCGGCAGGTCAATTGGACGCTGAACTTCCCGCAGCAGCAAAGCAGGCTCGGGGGTTGGAAAGAAAGCAACATACTTTACCGTGGCTCGCTAACGTATCACTCATGATCCGGTGTCGCCCCATTAGAACCAAAGAATAAAGCAACACCGTTCATCATCTTCAGCAGCCAGGGCCTCCGCGAGCTTACCGCCCCCAGCCGCTGAACGAAAATAACAATGACGTTTTTAGGAACACCGGATGGATATCATTAAGCAACTATTGGATGCCTTATGGCAGCAAGACTTTGAAACGCTGGCCAACCCCTCGTTGGTCTGGACGCTGTACGTCTTGCTGTTTATGATTTTATTTCTGGAAAATGGCCTGCTGCCCGCCGCCTTCCTGCCGGGTGATAGCCTGCTGATCCTGGTCGGCGTCCTGGTCGCCAAAGGCACCATGAATTTCCCGGTAACCATTCTTATCCTGACCACCGCAGCCAGCCTGGGGTGCTGGGTTAGCTACATACAAGGCCGATGGCTAGGCAATACGCCTACGGTACAGGGTTGGCTAGCTCATCTACCGGCCCATTACCATCAGCGTGCCCACCAGTTGTTCCACCGTCATGGCCTGTCGGCCCTGCTGGTTGGCCGTTTCCTGGCTTTCGTCCGTACGCTGTTGCCTACCATTGCCGGGTTGTCTGGTTTGAGCAACGCACGCTTCCAGTTCTTTAACTGGATGAGCGGCCTGCTGTGGGTTCTGATCCTGGTATCGGTCGGTTTTGCCCTCGGGAAAACCCCGATGTTCCGCAAGTATGAAGACCAGTTGATGTTCGGCCTGATGATGCTGCCACTGGTGCTATTGGTCGCCGGGCTAGTCGGTTCTCTGGTAGTACTGTGGCGTAAAAAGCGCGCCGACCGTGCAGGGAAAGACGCGTGATAGCCAAACGCCCCCGCTGGCAATACGCACTGCTGCTTTCATTGCTATTGCTGGCATTGGCCGCCGTGCTGGCGCCATACATTTTACGTACGGAAAACGAGCTGCGTATTCATGCGGCTCAGCAGGGTCTATCGTTGCCAGATGGTTTTTACGTCTATCAGCGCCTGGATGAACGCGGTATCCGCATCAAAAGCATTACGCCTGAGGGCGATGGCCTTGTGATCCGTCTGGATTCCCCTGAGCAACAGTTGCTGGCCCGCGAAGCCCTGGAAAACATCCTGCCCCCCGGTTATACCATTGCCCTGAACGAGTCTCCTTTCCCCGGCCGCTGGGTGCGTAAATTTGCACGTACGCCACTTGATCTGGGATAATCCCTTCACATTGCAGGGATTGCCTTAGCGGGCGCAGCATACAGCGCCCCTTCACATTGAGCCGAATGAGAAATACCGGCAGTCTCAACTTTTGGGGTTCTACGCAATTTATGACTATGCTGTTTGTCTGCATGGGTCAGCCGCGTAGGCCACCTATCGCACTGTCCCTTGGGCAGCAGGAAACCGGGAGCATCCTTGTTATCTCCCAGCATTAAGGAATTGAAATCATGAAATTACGCCACACTTTGTTACTGGCTATTCCCCTGTTCACTTTTTCTGCGCTTTCACAGGCAGCGGCCGAGACTTGTGCCAGCAAAGCCCAGGAGATCCAGACCCAGATCGATTATGCCACTAAACACGGCAACAGCCACCGCGTGGCAGGCCTGCAAAAAGCCCTGAGCGAAGTACAAACCCACTGCACCGAGTCCGGTTTACAAGCCGATCGCCAGAAGAAGATTGCTGATAAGCAGGAGAAAGTGGCCGAGCGTGAGCAGGAGCTGAAAGAGGCTCAGGAAACCGGCAAGGCAGATAAAATCGCCAACAAACAGAGAAAGCTGGCAGAAGCTCAGGCTGAGCTGAAAGCCGCGCAGGCCGAATAATTTTTTATATTAGCGGATTTATCGCTAAGAGCCCCATCTGGCGGGATTTTACCAGCCTATAATGACATTGGTTAGTGATATCCACCGGGGATAAGCCCTTTGCTTAAGTGAATAAATCCGCTATGTTAAAAGTCTGTCGAAGTTAATGTTAAGGAGTTATCGAAATGGCACATGATTCACATGCAGAAAATTTACGCGCTGAACTGAAGTCCCTGGCCGATACGCTGGAAGAAGTGCTGAACTCTTCCACCGATAAACCTAAAGCTGAACTGGACAAACTGCGCTCCAAAGCAGAAGGCGCACTGAAAGAAACCCGTGCCCGTCTGAGCGATGCTGGTGACAAACTGGCTCACCAAACCAAGCAGATGGCTGGCCAGGCCGATGATTACGTGCGTGAAAACCCGTGGACCGGTATCGGTATCGGCGCCGCGGTTGGCGTGGTGTTAGGCGTTCTGCTCGCGCGCCGCTGATTATGGCAGAGCAGCCGCAAACGCGCGCTCAGGGCCCCGGTAAAGGGGTCCTGGATATCGCCCAACGGATTGTCACCATTATGGTCGGCATGGTGGAAACCCGGGTGCGTCTGGCCGTTATCGAGCTGGAAGAGGAGAAAGCCAACCTCATTCAGTTGCTGATGATGGCGGGGCTTACCCTGCTGTTTACCGCATTCGGCCTGATGAGCCTGTTAATCCTCATCTTCTGGGCCATCGACCCCGCTTATCGCCTGATGGCGTTGGGCACCACTACCGCCGTTCTGCTGTTCCTGGCCGTTGTGGGGCTTGTCTGGACACTGTCCAAGGCTCGCCGTTCGACACTGTTAGGGGCAACACGTCAGCAATTGGAACTCGACCGTGCTGAACTGGAGGAGAAACATGAATCGCCGCCAGTACCGTGAACGCAGAAAAGAGCAACTCATCCGGCAGATCCAGCAACAACGTCTGGATCTGGCCGCCAACAAAAGCCAGTGGCTGCAAAAGACCGAATCCTTTGATCGCAGCTGGCAGACCTTATATGGGCTGCGTAAATATATGGCTATTGGCTCCAGCGTGATTGCGCTGTACGGCATACGCCATCCTAGCAAATTGATCCGCTGGTCACGGCGGGCGCTCAGCGTCTGGGGCACCGTTCGTCTGATCCGTAACACCCTTCCCAAAAAATAACCGCGCCGTAACAGGTTCAATTATCCCGTTGGTAATCCCTTTTATTTACGTGGATTTTATCCAAGCATGCCTTAACAATCGTTAATTAAATGATTTATAACTACTTTTATCGATTTTTTAATATTCAGATTTTTTGAAAAAATACGACAGTTTTACTTGCTAACAACCCGCAGCATTCCCGTCTAACATTCACTCCATCAACCGGACATGGCGGCTACAGGCCCCCTGGCGGTACCAATGCCAAGATTGGCAAGCAACAACACTTTTTGGAGTTAATGATGAAGAAATTAGAAGATGCAGGTTTGCTGGTTGCTCGTATTCTGATGCCAATCCTGTTTATCGTTGCAGGTTACGGCAAAATGGGTGATGCCTATGCTGGCACCCAACAATACATGCAGTCGATGGGCGTACCTGGCTTCTTGTTGCCACTGACCATCCTGCTGGAGTTCGGCGGTGGCCTGGCAATCCTGTTCGGCTTCCTGACCCGTACCGTGGCGCTGTTCACGGCCGGTTTCACCATTCTGACCGCTCTGCTGTTCCACACCAACTTTGCCGAAGGCGTGAACCAGCTGATGTTTATGAAAAACCTGACCATTGCCGGTGGCTTCATCGTGCTGGCGGTTGCAGGCCCTGGTGGCTTCAGCATTGACCGCATTTTGAACAAAAAGTGGTAAGCTTATAGTATCGACGAAAGGCTCGGCTCAACGCCGGGCCTTTTGACTTTTTCTCTCAGACACATTGGAGGATCTCATGGGACAACTCGTTGATGGCGTTTGGCAAGACACCTGGTATGACACCAAATCCACCGGGGGCCGTTTCAAACGTTCAACCTCTCAGTTTCGCAATTGGGTCACGCCGGACGGCGCGGCGGGAGAACATGGCAAGGCAGGTTTTAAAGCCGAGCAAGATCGCTACCATCTGTACGTTTCCCTGGCTTGCCCTTGGGCACATCGTACTCTGCTGATGCGCAAGCTAAAGGGAGTGGAGCAAATCATTCCGATTTCCGTGGTACATCCATTGATGTTGGAAAACGGCTGGACCTTCGGCCAGGATTTCCCTGCTGCAACCGGTGATGCGCTGTATCACTCCGATTTTCTTTATCAGCTCTATCTACGGGCCGATCCGCAGTACAGTGGCCGCGTTACCGTGCCAGTGCTGTGGGATAAACAGCAACAGACCATCGTCAGCAATGAGTCTGCCGATATCATCCGCATGTTCAACAGCGCTTTCGACGCCGTCGGCGCACGAGCTGGAGATTACTATCCGGCAGAGCTGCGTGAAAAGATCGATTCGCTCAACGGCTGGATTTACGATTCGGTGAACAACGGGGTGTACAAGGCCGGTTTTGCTACCAGCCAGGAGGCCTATGACGAAGCGGTGAACGGCGTGTTTGCCTCTTTGGAGCAGTTGGAGCAGATCCTCGGCCAGCACCGTTATCTGACCGGCGATCGACTTACCGAGGCCGATCTCCGCCTGTGGACTACACTGATCCGTTTCGATCCGGTCTACGTCACTCATTTCAAATGCGACCAGCGCCGCATCAGCGACTATCTCAACCTGTACGGCTTCCTGCGCGATATCTACCAGATGCCGGGGATTGCCGAAACGGTGGATATGGCGCATATCCGCAACCACTATTATCGCAGCCATGCCACCATCAACCCCCACGGGATCATTTCGATCGGCCCCGCGCAGGATCTGGATGAACCCCACGGGCGCGATGTACGTTTTGGTTGATTGCAGATTGCTGCGAGTCAGGGGAGCCGGCAATCGCAGTTCCCCTGACTCACACAAGGCGAAAATGCGAAGAAGTTACTGATTCTCCTCGCGTGCAAACAGACGCGGGATTTCGCGTAGGAACCAGGATTTAGCCTCGCCCATACTGTCGCGCCGCCAGGCCATGATAATGTCTGCCTCACGGCTATATTCCGGCCCCACCACGCGTAAACGCCCCTGCTCGATATCCTTCTCCACCATCTGATAAGGCATGGTGGCAACCCCCAGCCCAGCCAGCAAAGCGCGGCGCTTATCTTCGATGGTGCTCACCGTCAGGCGCTGCTGTTTATCCAGCAATTGCACCGTCAACACTGGCCGCTCCCGCGCGGTATCCGCCACCGCAATGCCACGGTATTTCACCCGCGTCAGCTCCGACAGCGGCTCCGGCTCCAGGTGGATCGGATGTTCCGGTGCGGCAACGTACACGCTCATCACCTTATACAGCTTGCGGGTGTTGATTTCAGAAGAGGCGCGAAAGTGCATATCCGGCGCAATAACGATATCGGCCCGCCCTTGCTCCAGCCGCTCCCATGCCCCGGCCAACACTTCTGTAAAAATCGAAACCTGAGTATTGGCTTTCAGCGCCAGCTTATCGACCAAAGGGAACAGCTTATAGGCAGGAGATAGCGCTTCGCTGACGATGGTGAGATGGGTTTCCCACCCCCGCGCCAATGCTTCTGCATCTGTCGTCAGCTTGTCCGCCGCCTCGAGCAGTACGCGGCCACGCTCAAGCAGCATGCGACCAACGTTGGTAAATTTGGTGCGATGCCCAGATCGGTCAAACAGCACCACATCCAGTTCTTCTTCCAATTTTTGCATGGTGTAGCTGAGCGCCGAAGGCACTCGCCCCAGTTCATCGGCGGCGGCGGCAAAGCTGCCACGGCGGTCGATCGCATCCATAACCCTAAGCGCTTCAAGCGTTAACGCCCGATCTCTGGCCATCGAAACTCTCTATCAGGAAATTTGAATATACCGACCAGATTAACTGGCTAACAATCCGCCGTCCAGATGCTTACCATCAAGAGATTGAATTTAGAGAGCCGATTGCCATGATCACATGCAGAACAGCACAACAATGCGGGCAAGCTGACTTTGGTTGGCTGCAGGCTCGTTATACCTTTTCCTTTGGCCACTACTTCGATCCCAAGCTGATGGGCTATGCGTCGCTGCGGGTACTGAACCAAGAGGTATTAGCACCGGGTGCCGCCTTCCAGCCACGCACCTATCCCAACGTAGATATCCTGAATCTGATCCTGCAAGGTGAAGCCGAATACCGGGACAGCGACGGCAATACCGTACGCGCGGGTGCAGGAGAGGCGTTATTGCTGGCTACGCAACCGGGGCTTAGCTATAGCGAACAGAACGTCAGCAGCAGCACGCCACTGACCCGGATGCAGCTGTGGCTGGATGCCTGTCCGGAGCGCAGTAACGAACGTGTGCAGCGTTTGAGCCTGCCAGATCAGCCCTATACGCTACTGGCCTCACCAGATGGTGCCCAAGGCAGCCTGCAACTGCGCCAACAGGTCTGGATACATCATTTGAACTTACCGGCGGGAGCACAGCAGACGCTTACTCTGCATGGGCCACGAGCCTATCTGCAATCGATCCACGGTACCGTTGAGGTCAATGGCGACCATCACCAGAGCCAGCGCCTGACCTGTGGAGACGGTGCGTTTATCCGCGAGGAAAACCGTCTCACCATCCAGGCCGAAGCGCCGCTACGTGCGCTGCTGATTGATTTGCCGGTGTAGGGTACAGATAAAGAAAAACCCCGCGCGACTCTCGTCACGCGGGGTTATCTGTATAGAGGGAGCTGACCGGTAAGCCGGGTTCTGTCGTGGACAGTCATTCCTCTAGGCCAGCAATCGCTCACTGGCTCAAGCAGCCTACCCGGGTTCAGTACGGGCCGTACCATGTGAACCCCTATTTGGCCTTGCTCCGGGTGGAGTTTACCGTGCCACGGACTGTTGCCAGCCGCGCGGTGCGCTCTTACCGCACCCTTTCACCCTTACCTGATCCCGCTTGCGCGGGCCATCGGCGGTTTGCTCTCTGTTGCACTAGTCGTAGGCTTGCGCCTCCCAGGCGTTACCTGGCACCCTGCCCTATGGAGCCCGGACTTTCCTCCCCTCCATCTGTCTCCCCCGAAGAGGACGGCAATGAAGCGGCGACTGTCTGGTCAACTCCGGCGCGGATAGTAGCGTTGCTGCGCCAGCAGGTCAACCGCTTTACTGTTCCTGCTGCTCTAGAGCATGTTTATACAGCGCATTTTTCTTCACGCCGTGGATCTCTGCGGTTAACGCCGCCGCCTTTTTCAACGGCAGCTCTTTTTGCAGCAGAGCCAGGGTACGCAGCGCTTCGAGCGGCAAATCGTCCTCCTGCGCCTTGTGCCCTTCCACAATCAGCACCATCTCCCCCCGCCGGCGCATCTCATCTTCCAGCACCCAGGCCAGCAGTTCCCCCACCGGGGCACCGTGAATCGATTCCCAGGTTTTGGTCAGTTCACGCGCCAGCACCACGTAGCGCTGTGGCCCCCACACGGTGACCATGTCCTGCAAACTTTCCAGCAAACGGTGGGTTGATTCGTAGAAAATCAGCGTTCGCGGTTCCTCTGCCAGCGCCAGCAGGGTATCCTTACGGCCTTTGGTTTTGGCTGGCAGGAAGCCTTCGTAGCAGAAACGATCGGAAGCCACACCGGCGGCACACAACGCGGTGGTGGCAGCACAGGCGCCCGGCAGCGGCACGACGCGGATCCCCGCTTCACGGCAACGGCGCACCAGGTGATAACCCGGATCGTTAATCAGTGGCGTGCCTGCGTCACTCACCAATGCTATGCTTTGGCCTTCCTGCAGTTTTGCCAGCAGTTGGTCCGCCTTCTGCTGTTCGTTATGGTCGTGCAGCGCAAACAACCGCGCGCTAATAGCAAAGTGTTGCAGCAGCAACCCGGTATGGCGCGTATCTTCCGCCGCAATCAGATCGACGCTTTTCAGTACCTCTATGGCCCGATGAGTCATATCCCCCAGATTACCGATGGGGGTGGGCACCACGTACAGTGTCGATGCAGAAATAGCTGATTGTTGGTGTTGATTCATTGTTTCATCCGGATTGCCGATTTAATATTGAGCATCTTGAAAAAAACATCACTGGATACAGTATGCTTTCCTCAACATTCCTTCGTACCAAAGCAGGGCGATTAGTACCTGTTGTACTGGCAGCCTTGCTGTTAGCTGGTTGTCCAAGTCAGGTTCCACAAACTCCGCCCTCAAATATCCAGGACGAAGCCAGTGCCAACTCTGATTACTATCTGCAGCAGTTGCAGCAAAGCAGCGATGATAACAAGGCTGACTGGCAATTACTTGCGATTCGCGCATTAACTCGCGAAGGCAAACTGCCACAGGCCAACGAGCAACTGAGCACCCTGCCGCAAAACCTGACGAGTACACAGCAGCTTGAGCGCCAACTATTAAGCGCAGAACTGCAGGTGGCCAACAAGAATTTGAGCGCAGCCCGCGATGCGCTGAATAACATCGACAGCAGCGCGCTGTCACCAAATCAACTGGTTCGCCTGTATCAGGCGCAGATCGCGGCAAATCAGGGCCAAGCCTCACTGCCGCTGATCCGTGCCTATATTGCCCAGGAGCCGTTACTAAGCGGCCAGGCTCATCAGGATAACCTGGATAAAACCTGGCAAACGCTGCTTGGCCTGAAGCCGGCCGACATGAACAGCCTGGTGATTAACGCCAACGAAAACGTGCTGCAAGGTTGGCTGGATCTGTTACGAGTCTATCAGGACAACCGTCAGGATCCCGATCTGCTGAAGGCCGGGATCAAAGACTGGCAGAACCGCTATCCGCAAAATCCGGCGGCGAAAAGCCTGCCAACGCAGTTGAATCAGGTGCTGAATTTCACCCAGGCTTCGACTTCGCATATCGCCCTGCTGCTGCCGCTGAACGGCCAGGCCAAGGTGTTTGCCGATGCGATCCAGCAGGGCTTTAACGCTGCGCAAAGTGGCATCGCACTCACTGCGCCCGTTCAGGCAATGCAGCCGACCAATAACCCTGACCAGACCGCGGCAGCAACGCCAGACAATGCCAACGGTGCCGTAAGCACTTCAGCCCCTGCGGCGGATACAACTCAGGTAGCCGCAGTACAACCCGCTACTCCTGCTCCGGTACCCGTCACTCCAGCCCCGGCAACCGGCGGGCAGGTGAAGGTCTACGACACCACCAGTCAGCCTCTGCCAGCGTTGTTGGCTCAAGCCCAGCAGGATGGCGCTACCCTGGTCGTGGGCCCGCTATTGAAGGCCGAAGTCGATCAACTCGCCACTACCTCGACGACGTTGAACGTGTTGGCACTCAACCAGCCTGAGCAACCGAAGGACAGCCCGAATATCTGTTACTTCGCCCTGTCACCGGAAGATGAAGCCCGTGACGCCGCCCGCCATATCTGGGAACAGCAAAAACGCCAGCCGTTACTGCTGCTGCCACGCGGCTCGTTTGGCGATCGCATTGCCAAAGCCTTCACCGAAGAGTGGCAGAAACTCGGCGGCCAGACCGTGCTGCAGCAAGGGATCGGTTCTGCCGGTGAGCTACGCCAGATGGTCAACAGCGGCGGCATTCGCATGAGCGGCACCCCGGTGGCCTCACAGGCTCCGGCGCAGCAGTCGGTGACTATCGCTGGTCTGACTATTCCAGCGCCACCAAGCGATATCCCGGCCTCTACCGGCGGTGGCGTGGACTCGGTGTATATTGTCGCCACGCAGGACCAGCTGACGCTGATCAAGCCGATGATCGACATGACCACCAGCTCTCGTAGCAAACCTGCCATGTTTGCCAGTTCACGCAGCTATCAGGCCGGTGCTGGCCCGGACTTCCGTCTGGAAATGGAAGGCCTGCAATTCAGTGATATTCCTCTGCTGGCAGGGGCCAATCCACAGTTGCAGCAGCAAGCCACCGCCAAATTCCGTAACGACTATTCCCTGGTGCGCCTCTACGCCATGGGGATGGATGCCTGGACATTGGCCAACCACTTTGCTCAAATGCGCCAGTTGCCAGGATTCCAGATTTCAGGCACCACCGGTGTGCTGACATCTTCACCTAACTGTGTGATCACCAGGAAACTGACTTGGCTGCAATACCGCCAGGGCTCGGTCGTTCCGGTCTCCTGAGTCAACGCGCCAAGGGGGCGGGCTATGAGTTCCAGGCCCGCCAATACCTGGAGCGCGCGGGGCTTACCTTCACCGCCGCCAACGTGGTGGTACGTGGGGGTGAGCTCGATCTCATCATGCGTGATGGTCAAACCTGGGTATTCGTCGAAGTCCGCTACCGACGCAACGCCGCCTTTGGTGACGCAGCGGCCAGCGTGACTTACCGCAAGCAACGGCGATTGCTGCATGCCGCCGCCGTTTGGCTGGCAGGGCGAGGAGCCAGTTTTGACACATCATCTTGCCGTTTTGATGTTTTAGCCATTACCGGTAGCCAGTTAGAATGGATACCCAATGCCTTCAATGCGGATTAAACCCTGTTGACCGGTGTATGCCGGCCCTTTGACCTAGTGGATTAAAACAACGTGCTGGATAGAATCAAAGTCTGTTTTACCGAGAGTATCCAAACCCAGATTGCGGCGGCGGAAGCCTTACCTGACGCGATATCCCGTGCCGCGATGACCCTGGTTCAATCGTTATTGAACGGCAACAAGATCCTGTGCTGTGGCAACGGCACTTCGGCGGCTAACGCTCAGCATTTTGCCGCCTGCATGATCAACCGCTTTGAAACCGAACGCCCCAGCCTGCCCGCGATCGCGCTAAACGCCGATAACGTGGTGCTGACCGCCATCGGCAACGATCGTCTGCATGATGAAATGTATGCCAAACAGGTGCGGGCACTCGGCCACACCGGTGACGTACTGCTGGCGATTTCCACCCGCGGCAATAGCCGTGATATTGTAAAAGCGGTCGAAGCTGCGGTAACGCGTGATATGACCATTGTTGCGCTTACCGGCTACGATGGCGGAGAGTTGGCGGGTTTACTCGGCCAGCAGGATGTGGAGATACGTATCCCCTCTCACCGCAGTGCACGCATTCAGGAGATGCATATGCTTACCGTCAATTGCCTATGCGACCTGATTGATAACACATTGTTCCCCCACCAGGACGATTAAAGGAACTGAGATGAAGCTAAGAGCCACATTTGCAGTGCTGTTCAGCGCCCTACTGTTGCAGGGTTGCGTCGCGGGCGTTGTCGTTGGCAGCGCCGCGGTTGCCACCAAAACGGCGACCGATCCACGCACCGTAGGCACACAGGTCGATGACGGCACGTTGGAAGCCCGGGTCGAAAATGCCATCAGCAAAGATCAGCAACTGAAGAAAGAAGCCCGTGTCGTAGCCACCGCCTATCAGGGCAAAGTGCTGCTGACCGGCCAGGCTCCTACCACCGAGCTCGCCAGCCGGGCGAAACAGATCGCACTTGGCGTCGATGGTGCCGCTGAGGTGTATAACGAAATTCGCCAGGGCACGCCGGTCAGCCTGGGCACCGCCTCTTCCGATACCTGGATCACCACCAAGGTGCGTTCGCAGATCCTGACCAGCGATACCGTCAAATCTTCAAACGTGAAGGTCACTACCGAAAATGGCGAAGTGTTCTTGCTAGGTTTGGTGACACAGCAGGAAGGCCAGTCTGCGGCGCAGATCGCCAGCCAGGTTAGCGGCGTGAAGCACGTGACAACGGCGTTTACCTACGTTAAATAATCTCGTGAGTCGGGTCTTGGGGTGATCCAGATACCCCATAGACCCTGTATCACGATCACTTCAGATCGTTCGCCTTGAGAAATCCTTCGCCACCCAACTGGCGCATCTGACGCATAATCCACTGTTGGCGCTGGATCACGTACCCCGAAGGGGCACCGGCCTTGAAACGATGTGGATTAGGCAGCACCGCCGCCAGCAGGGCCGCTTCCGAGGCCGTCAGACGGCTTGCCGGCTTGTGGAAAAAGTGCTGAGCCGCCGCTTCCACGCCAAAGATACCGTCACCAAACTCGACGATATTCAAGTACACCGTCAAAATACGCCGTTTGGTCCATACCAGCTCAATACCTGCCGTTAGCCCAGCCTCCAGCCCCTTGCGCAGCCAGCTGCGCCCATCCCACAAAAACAGGTTCTTTGCCGTTTGCTGGGAAAGGGTAGAAGCACCACGGATGCGCGTTGGCCGTTTTTCATTATGGCTGATCGCCTTTTCAATAGCCGCCACGTCAAACCCCCAGTGATCGGGGAATTTCTGATCCTCTGCCGCCATCACCGCCAGCGCCATCGAGGGGGCAATATCGTCCATCGCTACCCAGTCGGAATGCGCCACATAGCCGAAATCCCCACTCAGCCAGGCACCGAGCTGCCGCTCCACCATCACCGCAGAAAACGGCACCGGCAGAAAAGCGAATAGAATGATCCCCACCAGCCACAGGCCAATAACCGCAAGAACGCCTCGTTTAAACCAAAACCACAGGCGAACAATCCACGATTTACGAGAAAACCTTATCATTCCACCAGATCCAGCACTCGTGACACCAGCTTATCAATTCCCTGCGCTGCCTCGCCGATCGACTGGGCCAACATGTAGGCCGGGGTCGTGACAACCTTGTTTTCAATATCAACTACGATGTCATCTACCGGGCAGATCACCGGCTCACCGCCCATAGCATCAATCACTTCCCCCAGATCGGGATCGTTACCAATGGTCAATCGCAACGGTTGATCGAGAACTTTCGGCAACAGCGTGGGCGCAATGCACATCAAACCCATTGGTTTGTTTCTCTTATGCATTTCCAGAATAAGCTTAGACAAATCGGGATCCACTGAACATTCCGCCCCTTGCGTGGCAAAGCTGCTCAAATTCTTCGCCGCACCAAATCCACCGGGCACAATCAGGGCATCCAACTGCTCGGCATCGGCCTGTGAAAGCGCCTGAATTTTGCCACGAGCGATGCGCGCCGACTCCAGCAAAACGTTGCGACTCTCTGGCATTTCTTCGCCGGATAAATGATTAATAACATGTAGTTGTGCCTTATCCGGTGCAAAGCAGACCGCTTGCGCACCGGCACGATCCAGAGCCAGCAAGGTGAGCACCGCCTCATGGATTTCTGCCCCGTCATAAACACCACAACCACTCAGCACTACAGCGACCTGTTTCATCGACATTCTCCCAGCCAGGACCGCCGGCAAAGGCAGGCCCAGAGGCGACAAATACTAACTACATCACATATTTTAATGATTCTTCTAACAAGAGCGCTTACATTTGCTATGTTGTTCGCTGTATGATGTATACGAATTTCGTACCACCTGCTCTACCAGAACGCTAAAAACCAATACGCAGGTTAATGATTTCCCTGGTGTTGGCGCAATATTCGCGCACCCCGGCCTCGGCTGGGGTCATTTTTTTTCAGCGTTCTCTACCCAAGCTCGCAGCACCGCCACGTCATTGCGCCACTCCTGCTTCAGCTCATCGACCCATTCTTGCACGTTGTCTTGCCAGGCTGGTAACGTTGGCGTCTGGATCTGCTGGGCCAGCTGTTGCAGATGTTTTAGCCCGACGGAGCCAGCGGCACCCTTGATTTTGTGCCCTTCTTCGGTGATCCCTTTCTCGTCCTTCGCGGTCATGTTGGAATCCAGCACCGCCAGATACCCCGGCATAACCTGTTCAAACATCGCCAGGCTCTGATGGATCAGCTGCGGCCCCACCAGATCCATGTACTGCTCCAGCATTGCGGTATCCAACAACGATTCATTAATCTGCATCGACTTTTGCTCCGTTTTCTTTGTGGTATGTTGGGGTTGATGATCCCAGTAATGTTTGATCATCTTGGTCAAGGCCGGTACCGACAACGGCTTACTCAGCACATCGTCCATGCCCGCTTCAAGATACTCTTTCTTGTCTTTCAGGACATTAGCTGTCAACGCAATCAGCGGCGGCAACGAGCGGCCCGCATAACGCTCGCGCAGCTCACGGGCGATATCCAGCCCGCTCATGTCCGGCAATTGAATATCCAACAGAGCCAGATCGAACTCGTCCGGGTCGAACATGGCTAACGCATCGCTGCCGTTCATGGCTACCGCAACGCTGTTACCCAGCTTCTCCAACACCGAACGCGCCACGATCACGTTCAGTTCGATATCTTCCACCAGCAGGATATGCAACGCCGGTAGCGGCATTTCTTCCACCGCCTGGACCTCATTGACCACTTCGTCCACCGCTGGCGCCTTGATGGTCAAGGTGAAGCAAGAACCGTGCCCTTGTGCGCTGTTTACCGTGATATCTCCGCCCATACTCTGCGCCAGCCGTTTGGAGACCGCCAGACCGATCCCGGTGCCGGTCGCCGGACGCCCGCCGTTCTGGTCTTTGACCTGATAATACATGGCGAAAATCTTGTCTTGCTCATCCTGCGGGATCCCCATGCCTGAGTCTTCAACCTCAAACACGATCTGTTCCTGCTCTTCGCGCCTGACGCGCACCACGATCTGGCCTTGCTGGGTGAATTTCACCGCGTTGCCGATCAGGTTCCACAGGATCTGACGCAGGCGTGTGCCGTCCGTGATGATTTTCTCCGGTAGCGGTAACTCGGGCTCCATCACGAACTGCAGCCCTTTCGGCTGTACCAGCAGGCCGGAGAGGTTCTCCAGATCCGCCAGGAAGCCGGTAAAGTCGACCGGCTGATTGTCCAACTGGACCTTACGCCGCTCGAGTTTATCCATCTCGATGATGTCGTTGAAAATATTACCCAGGGTGATGGCACTGACGTGGATGGTTTTCAAATACTTCAGTTGCTCATCGTTCAGTTCGGTATCGAGCAGAATACGGCTCAGGCCGACGATGCCATTAAGCGGCGTACGAAGCTCGTGGCTGATCGTTGAGATAAAGGTAGTCTTCTCCCTGCTGGCGTTCTCCAGCGCGTCCTGATAGCGCTTACGCTCGGTTATATCGCGGCCAAAGCCCATCAGCCCGTGACGTTTGCCCACGCGGTCGTAAAACGGCACCTTGCGCAGTTCAAAACAGGCCTTGCGACCGTCTGGGTACACCAACCATTGTTCATAGGTCAGGGAGACGTTATGGCGGAATACTTTCTCATCGGTTTCGATGACTTTTTCGGCGATCTCTTTGCTGTAGACATCAAAGGGGGTCAGGCCGATCAGCTGTTTTTCACTCTTGCCGGTCAGCAGTTCCATCGCCCGGTTGCAGCCGGAAAACTCTTTTTCTTCGTTGCGGTAGTAAACCAGATCGGGGGAGGCATCGAGGAAAGAGCGTAGCAATGCTGATTGTTGGCCCAACTCCACCTGCGCCTGTTCGCGCTGCTCCATCTCTTCGGTCAGCTTATCCATCACCTGTTGGCGATCTTGCTCCGCCTTGATACGGTCGGCAATTTCCTGATTGAGCTGGCTGATGTTCTCTTGCATCTGCTGGTTCAGCGCGAGATCGCGATTGCGCATCTCCTCAAGCTTATCCACCAGCCGAGCCAGGCGCTGGCGCGACTCTTCCAGTTGCTCTACCACCACCGAAAGGAAATAAACCGCCCACGGCGTGATCAGTAGACCGAAGAAGATGGAGCGCACCACGTCGATGCTTTCCACTTCACCACGCAACAGCATGGTGACCGCCATCTGCACCACCATCGCCAGTATCACCAGCGCTGAAGCCAGCAACAGTGAAAAGCGCACCAGCCCCAGTTTTACCATCAAATCAACGTAGTACTGGGCTAACACCCGGATTTGCTTCATGAGCCATTCCCAACAGACATAATCTCTCAAATCATACCGTAAAATGCGGTTAAGATAAGAAACCTTACTGTGAACTGTGGGAATGGTTGCAATTCGCAACCTGAGAACAGGGTTTTAAGGCTGGTATTGCTGGCCTACTGCCAAAGCCGAACCCTGACCACCATGCCGCTGAAGATAGCCGCCGACGGCCTGCATGCCGTTCCAACGGTTTTCGCACCATAATGGTGCCAACAGGGTGGGCCGACGGGCGCTGGCCGAGATGCGGTGGTAGATAATCTCCTTCGGCGTATGGCGGATCATTTCCCCGGCGCTGAATGCGTAATCTTCCAGCGACAGCTCGGGCAAACGCCCCGCCTGCCAGGCTCGCGCCATGGTACTACCGGTGACAATGTGCAGCGGGTGCAGCTTGATGCCGTCTACCCCGCTCTCAGCCACCGCTTGCAGCGTAGCCAGATGATGTTGATGAGTCTCACCGGGCAGGCCAACGATCAGGTGGCTGCATACCTTCAGGCCGCGCTCCCGCGCCAGGCGGCTGGTCTGCTGGTAACAGGAGAAATTGTGGCCACGGTTGATGCGCTTTAGTGTTTTATCGTGCGCCGTTTGCAGCCCCAGCTCCAGCCACACCTCGAAGCCCTGCTCACGGTAGCCTGCCAGCAGATCGAGCGCCGCTTCCGGCACACAGTCTGGCCGGGTGCCGACACAGATACCCACCATCTCGGCCTGCGTCAGCGCCTGCCGATACATGTTGGCCAACAGTTCGACTTCGGCATAAGTGCTGGTATAGGCCTGGAAATAGGCCAGATAGCGCTTGGCCCGGTTAACCTTCTGCGCCTGAATGGCCAGTTGCTCCGCAATGCTTTGCTGCTGCATCTGTTCATCGGCAAAAGAGGCCACGTTGCAGAAAGTGCAGCCACCGCGCCCCAGCGTGCCGTCGCGGTTCGGGCAGCTAAACCCACCGTGCAGCGTGAGTTTGTGGATCTTCTCCCCATAACGGCGCTGAAGATCGCTACCAAACATATTGACTAATTGCGGCAACTGCATAATCTTGGTGTCTCTCTGTGTTTGAAGGCCGTTATGCTAATAAGAAACGGCTTTTCCCGCGATGACAGGGATCAACGCTTTTCCCCAAAGGCCGCCGTAGGCATAACTATTCATTATTAGTGCAAATAAAATCATTTTTATCTCGATGAAAGTTTCTAATCCTCAGCGCACTGTTAACAGCTTTATGACAAAGCGGTGAAAAATAGTTATAAACAACAATAAATATAAATTTACCAGAATAAAACTCTGGCATTGCCGCCAGCACTAGCATGGTGCAGAGATTCAGGCATTGCACTATAGTGAGACAGCTCACATTTTTGCGGCACTCCCCCTGCCTTTCCATCGAGCCAAAACCGTCTGAAAAAACTTATTTTTCATCATCATAAACCTCATGCAAGCCATCAAAATCCCTGTTAAGCCCATATTTGACCTGCGTATTCTTTCTCGCTAAGTTGGAGGTCCGCTGGAAGCTTTCTGGACGGGCAAACGTCTCGTCATAATTATGCAGTAATTTAAGACTCCCTCTTAAAACAAGTCATTTACCACTTGTGAGAACCGTCACGAGAGGCCATTGATGGAGGGCGGAAAAGCAGATTGGCGATATTAACCTTGCTGATTGGACTTCTGCCTGAAATTGAGCAGGCCCTTCGCAGTGGGTTGTAAGAGTCACACAGAGCCTGGGGAGGTTCACTGATATGCTGTACGATAAATCCCATGAGAGGGACAACTGTGGTTTCGGCCTGATCGCCCACATAGAAGGCGAACCTAGCCACAAAGTGGTGAGGACCGCTATTCACGCACTGGCCCGCATGCAACACCGTGGTGCAATTCTTGCTGACGGCAAGACTGGCGACGGTTGCGGCCTGTTATTGCAAAAGCCCGATCGCTTTTTCCGCATGGTGGCGGAAGAGCGCGGCTGGCGTTTAGCCAAGAACTACGCCGTTGGCATGATGTTCCTCAGCCAGAACGAAGAGGAAGCCCGTGCCAGCCGCCGCATTGTTGAAGAAGAGCTGCAGAACGAAACGCTGTCGATCGTCGGCTGGCGCGAAGTTCCTACCAACCCGGACGTTCTGGGTGAGATCGCCCTCTCTTCCCTGCCGCGTATTGAACAGATTTTCGTGAACGCCCCTGCGGGCTGGCGTCCACGCGATATGGAGCGCCGCCTGTTTGTAGCCCGTCGCCGTATCGAGAAGCGCGTCCAGGATGACAGCTTCTATGTGTGCAGTTTCTCCAACCTGGTGACGATCTACAAAGGTCTGTGCATGCCAGCCGATCTGCCACGCTTCTATCTGGATCTGGCCGACCTGCGGCTGGAATCGGCCATCTGCCTGTTCCACCAGCGCTTCTCAACCAATACCGTGCCGCGCTGGCCTTTGGCACAGCCGTTCCGCTATCTGGCGCACAACGGTGAGATCAACACCATCACCGGTAACCGCCAGTGGGCACGTGCCCGTACCTACAAGTTCCAGACCCCGCTGATCCCGGATTTGCAGGCCGCTGCGCCTTTCGTTAACGAAACCGGCTCCGACTCCAGCTCACTGGATAATATGCTGGAACTGTTGCTGGCAGGCGGTATGGATCTGATCCGTGCCATGCGTTTGCTGGTGCCACCGGCCTGGCAGAACAACCCGGATATGGACACCGATCTGCGCGCTTTCTTTGACTTCAACTCGATGCACATGGAGCCGTGGGACGGCCCGGCAGGCATCGTGATGTCCGATGGCCGCTACGCCGCCTGTAACCTGGACCGTAACGGTCTGCGTCCGGCGCGCTACGTCATCACCAAAGACAAGCTGATCACCTGTGCCTCAGAAGTCGGCATCTGGGATTACCAGCCGGATGAAGTCATCGAAAAAGGCCGCGTCGGGCCAGGCGAGCTGATGGTGATCGACACCCGCAGCGGCAAGATCCTGCACTCAGCTGAAACCGACAACGATCTGAAAAGCCGCCACCCGTATAAAGAGTGGATGGAGAAGAACGTTAAGCGTCTGGTGCCGTTCGAAGACCTGCCAGAAGATCAGGTGGGCAGCCGCGAGCTGGATGACGCCACGCTGGAAACCTACCAGAAGCAGTTCGGCTACAGTAGCGAAGAGCTGGACCAGGTGATCCGCGTACTGGGCGAGATCGGCCAGGAAGCCACCGGTTCGATGGGTGACGATACCCCGTTCGCCGTGCTTTCCAGCCGTCCACGCATCATTTATGACTACTTCCGCCAGCAGTTCGCTCAGGTCACCAACCCGCCGATCGATCCGCTGCGTGAAGCCCACGTCATGTCTCTGGCCACCAGCATCGGCCGCGAGATGAACGTATTCTGCGAAGCCGAAGGCCAGGCGCATCGTCTGAGCTTCAAATCGCCGATCCTTCTGTATTCAGACTTCAAGCAGCTCACTACGCTGGAAGGCGAATATTATCGTGCCGACACGCTCGATCTGACCTTCGATCCGGCGGAGCAGGATCTGGAACAGACCATCCATGCCCTGTGCAATGAAGCGGAACGTAAAGTCCGTGACGGCGCAGTGTTGCTGGTACTGTCCGATCGTGCCATCAGCAACCAGCGCCTGCCGGTGCCGGCGCCAATGGCGGTGGGGGCAATCCAGACCCGCCTGGTGGACAAAAACCTGCGCTGTGATGCCAACATCATCGTTGAAACCGCCAGCGCCCGCGACCCGCATCACTTCGCCGTGTTGCTGGGCTTTGGTGCCACCGCCATCTACCCGTATCTGGCCTACGAAACGCTGGCCAAGCTGGTCGACAGCCAGGCGATCGACAAGAAATACCGCGACGTGATGCTGAACTACCGTAACGGCATCAATAAAGGGCTGTACAAGATCATGTCCAAAATGGGCATCTCGACTATCGCCTCTTACCGCTGTTCCAAACTGTTTGAAGCCGTTGGCCTGCACCGTGACCTGTCCGATCTCTGCTTCCAGGGCGTGGTCAGCCGCATCGGCGGTGCCAGCTTCAGCGACTTCCAGCAGGATCTGCAAAACCTGTCCAAACGCGCCTGGCTGAAACGCAAGCCGCTGGATCAAGGTGGCCTGCTGAAGTTCGTCCACAACGGCGAGTACCATGCGTATAACCCAGACGTGGTGAACTCGCTGCAAAAAGCGGTGCACAGCGGTGAATACAGCGATTACCAGGCTTATGCCAAGCTGGTGAACGAGCGCCCGATTGCTACATTGCGCGACCTGCTGGCGATCACCCCGAAAGGCGCGCCGATCCCGGTCGATCAGGTTGAGCCCGCCGAATCACTGTTCAAACGCTTCGATACCGCCGCCATGTCCATCGGGGCACTCAGCCCGGAGGCTCATGAGTCGCTGGCGATTGCCATGAACAGCCTGGGCGGTTTCTCCAACTCCGGTGAAGGCGGTGAAGATCCGGCGCGCTACGGCACCAACAAGGTGTCCCGGATCAAGCAGGTGGCCTCTGGCCGCTTCGGCGTGACGCCAGCCTATCTGGTGAACGCCGACGTGATCCAGATTAAGGTCGCCCAAGGTGCCAAGCCGGGTGAAGGCGGTCAGTTGCCTGGCGATAAGGTCACGCCGTATATCGCCAAACTGCGTTATTCGGTGCCGGGCGTGACCCTGATCTCACCTCCGCCGCATCACGATATCTATTCGATTGAAGATTTGGCACAGCTGATTTTCGATCTGAAACAGGTGAACCCGAAGGCAATGATTTCGGTGAAGCTGGTTTCCGAGCCGGGCGTGGGCACCATTGCCACCGGCGTAGCGAAAGCCTATGCCGATCTGATCACCATTGCCGGTTACGACGGTGGCACCGGTGCAAGCCCATTATCTTCAGTTAAATATGCTGGCTGCCCATGGGAGCTTGGCCTGGTAGAAACCCAGCAGGCACTGGTGGCCAACGGCCTGCGCCACAAGATCCGCCTGCAGGTGGATGGTGGCCTGAAAACCGGCGTGGACATTGTCAAAGCAGCCATTCTGGGTGCAGAGAGCTTTGGCTTCGGCACCGGCCCGATGGTGGCGCTGGGCTGTAAATACCTGCGTATCTGCCACTTGAACAACTGCGCGACCGGCGTAGCAACTCAAGATGAAAAACTGCGCCGCGATCACTATCACGGCCTGCCAGAGCGCGTGACCAACTACTTCCAGTTTATCGCTCGGGAAACCCGCGAGATCATGGCTACGCTCGGCGTCAGCCAACTGGTCGATCTGATTGGCCGCACCGAGTTCCTGACCGAGCTCGACGGGATCTCCGCCAAGCAGAACAAGCTGGACCTGTCTCCATTGCTGAAAACTGCCACACCGCACGCGGGTAAAGCCCTGCACTGCACCGAAAGCAGCAACCCACCGTTCGATCAGGGCGTGCTGAACAAGGAGCTGATGGCACAGGCGCAACCGCATATTGAGGCCAAGCACAGCAAGACCTTCTATTTCGATATCCGTAACACCGATCGTTCCGTCGGCGCGACCTTGTCAGGGGCTATTGCCACGCTGCACGGCGACCAAGGGATGGCCGCCGATCCGATCAAGGCGCATTTCTCCGGTACTGCAGGCCAGAGCTTCGGCGTGTGGAATGCCGGCGGCGTTGAGCTGACCCTGACCGGCGATGCTAACGACTATGTCGGTAAAGGGATGGCCGGTGGCCGTATCGCCGTGCGTCCTCCGGTGGGCTCTGCCTTCCGCAGCCACGAAGCCAGCATCATCGGCAACACCTGCTTGTACGGCGCAACCGGTGGCAAGCTATTCGCTGCAGGCCGTGCCGGGGAGCGTTTCGCCGTGCGTAACTCCGGGGCAATTACCGTGGTTGAAGGCATTGGCGATAACGGCTGTGAATACATGACCGGTGGCATCGTCTGCGTCTTGGGCAAGACCGGCATCAACTTTGGTGCGGGTATGACCGGCGGCTTCGCCTATGTACTGGATGAAGATGGCGAGTTCCGCAAACGCGTCAACCCGGAACTGGTGGAAGTGCTGGACGTCGATCAACTGGCGATCCATGAAGAGCACCTGCGCGGTTTGATCACCGAACACGTGCAGTTGACCGGTTCATCACGGGCAGAAGAGATCTTGGCTAACTGGCCGGTTTGGGCGCCGAAGTTTGCGCTGGTCAAACCGAAGTCCAGTGATGTCAAAGCATTGTTGGGTCACCGTAGTCGTTCCGCAGCCGAGCTGCGGGTTCAGGCGCAGTAAGGGGTCATTGAATGAGTCAGAACGTTTATCAATTTATCGACCTGCAGCGCGTTGATCCGCCAAAAAAACCGCTGAAGATCCGCAAAATTGAGTTTGTAGAGATCTATGAACCCTTTTCGGAAACCCAGGCGAAATCGCAAGCCGACCGTTGTCTGTCCTGTGGCAACCCCTATTGCGAATGGAAATGCCCGGTTCACAACTATATTCCGAACTGGCTGAAGCTGGCGAATGAAGGCCGCATCATGGAGGCGGCGGATCTGGCACACCAGACCAACAGCCTGCCGGAAGTGTGTGGCCGCGTTTGTCCGCAAGATCGCCTGTGCGAAGGTTCCTGTACCCTGAACGACGAGTTTGGCGCGGTGACCATCGGCAATATCGAGCGTTACATCAGCGATAAAGCCATCGAGATGGGCTGGAAGCCGGATATGTCCCACGTGCACCCAACCGGTAAGCGGGTAGCCGTTATTGGCGCTGGCCCGGCGGGCCTGGCCTGTGCGGACGTATTGACCCGTAACGGCGTCAAAGCGGTGGTTTACGATCGTCATCCAGAGATCGGAGGTTTGCTGACCTTCGGCATCCCGGCCTTTAAGCTGGAAAAAGAGGTGATGGTAAAACGCCGTGGCATCTTCAGCGAGATGGGTATCGAGTTCCAACTCAATACCGAGGTCGGCAAAGACATCACCATGGATGCGCTATTGAGCGAATACGATGCGGTGTTCCTCGGCGTAGGTACCTACCAATCAATGCGTGGTGGATTGGAGAACGAAGATGCACCTGGCGTGTACGATGCGCTGCCGTTCCTGATCGCCAACACCAAGCAGCTGATGGGCTACCAACCAGAACAACACGAGCCGTATGTCAGCATGGAAGGCAAGCGTGTGGTCGTGCTGGGCGGTGGTGACACCGCCATGGACTGCGTACGCACCTCCATTCGTCAGGGCGCGACTCAGGTCATCTGTGCCTATCGCCGGGATGAAGCGAACATGCCGGGTTCCAAACGCGAAGTGAAGAATGCGCGTGAGGAAGGGGTCGAGTTCCAGTTCAACCTACAGCCGTTGAGCATTGAGCTTAACAGCGCGGGGCGCGTTGCTGGCGTCAAGATGGTGCGCACTCAGTTGGGTGCCCCGGATGCCAATGGCCGCCAGGTTGCCGAACAGGTACCTGGATCCGAGCACGTGATCGACGCCGATGCGGTGGTGATGGCCTTTGGCTTCCGCCCACACCAGATGGACTGGTTGGCCGCGCACGATGTGCAGTTGGACAAGCAGGGCCGCATCGTCGCACCGGAATCGGTCGATAACGCCTTCCAGACCAGCAATCCGAAAATCTTCGCTGGTGGCGATGCGGTTCGCGGTTCCGATCTGGTGGTTACCGCGATTGCCGAAGGGCGCAAAGCTGCCGAAGGCATCATGTGTTATCTGGAAGTGTGATTTAAACCTCTACGTTCTCCCAAAGGGTCGGCTTGCCGGCCCTTTGCTTTTACCTTCCAGATAACCAACTTGCCGATCGACAGACAATAAAAAAGGCGCAACCTGAGTTGCACCTTTTTCCCTGCCTGCCGTAGCTTACTTCACGACACGCAACGCCGGACGTCCACCACCGCGTGGCGGCTGAGGCGGTTCATCATCAGGGCCGTTATCGTCTTCCAAGCTATCCTGACGATCGCTATCAACCACTGACATCAGGCTACCCGTAGGGCTAGACACCTCTTCCAGCCCTTCGAAAGCCCCTTCATCTTCATACTTGGCTTCCGGTTCAAACAGGGTACCAGCCCCGTTCTCCCGCGCATAAATCGCCAGCACGGCCGCCATTGGCACCAGCACCTGACGAGGAACGCCACCAAAGCGCGCGTTGAAGGTCACTTCGTCGTCGCCCAATTGCAGGTTGCCTACGGCACGCGGAGCAATGTTCAGCACAATCTGACCATCGCGTGCAAATTCCATCGGAACCTGCACGTCTGGGCGCATCACGTCCACGACCAGATGCGGAGTCAGTTGGTTATCCAACAGCCAGTCATAGAATGCCCGCAAAAGATAAGGACGGCGCGGGGTCATCTGAGACATATCCATGATGCTTAGCCCCGAGTCTGCAGGCGCATTTCGCGCTCGGCTTCGGTCAGAGAGGCCAGGAATGCATCACGCTCGAAGACACGGGTCATGTAACCTTTCAGTTCTTTGGAGCCAGCACCGCTCAGTTCGATACCCAGCTGCGGCAAACGCCACAGTAGCGGGGCCAGGTAGCAGTCTACCAGGCTGAACTCTTCGCTCATGAAATACGGGGTCTGGCCGAAGATTGGCGCAATCGCCAGCAGTTCTTCGCGCAGTTGGCGGCGTGCTGATTCAGCTTCCTGGCCGCTGCTCTGCTCGATTTTGTACATCAGCGTGTACCAGTTTCTCTCGATACGCAGCATCATCAGACGGCTTTCACCGCGTGCCACCGGATACACCGGCATCAACGGCGGGTGAGGGAAACGCTCATCAAGGTATTCCATGATGATACGGGATTCATACAGCGTCAGCTCGCGATCGACCAACGTCGGTACCGTTTGGTATGGGTTGAGGTCGATCAGATCCTGCGGCAGATTATCGGGTTCTACCTGCTCGATCTCGACGCTGACGCCCTTTTCCGCCAGTACGATACGTACTTGATGGCTAAAGATGTCGGTCGGGCCAGAGAACAGCGTCATTACCGAACGTTTGTTGGCAGCGACAGCCATGAAAACCTCCAAGTTATCTAGAAAATACGGCGAATAGCCAAAATATCCATCACTCCACGAGCCATTGCGTTGTTGCCGCCTGGCTACGACGTGAAATTGATTGGGTATCTCAGGCTGCTATCCTGAATAATCGTGACCGCAAGCCCGCAGCTCACAGATAAACCTTAGGTCTGGAAAACGGCCTCGGAGGTAGACTGACAGCACTGCACGGCGAACAGGCGCAAAAGTGGGTGATAGTTTACCAGATTTTGACTGTTTTGTGGTGGCTATGCGTTGATTTATCACCTAGCCCACTGATTTTAATAAAGTTTAATCTGATTGCAGGCATAAAAAAACCCGCCGAAGAGGCGGGTTTTTCGCGTAAATCGTCCTGCCGAAGCAGAAAAAATTAACGCTTGGAGAACTGCGGACGGCGACGTGCTTTACGCAGACCGACTTTCTTACGCTCAACTTTACGCGCGTCACGAGTGACGAAGCCAGCTTTACGCAATTCACCACGCAGAGTCTCGTCGTACTCCATCAGTGCACGGGTGATACCGTGACGGATAGCGCCAGCTTGACCAGAGATGCCACCACCTTTAACGGTGATGTACAAATCGAATTTGCCAACCATGTCGGTCAGTTCCAGCGGTTGACGAACTACCATGCGGGCAGTTTCGCGACCGAAGTACTGTTCCAGGCTACGCTGGTTAATAACGATGTTACCACTGCCCGGCTTGATAAAAACGCGAGCGGCGGAGCTTTTGCGGCGACCAGTGCCGTAGTATTGATTTTCAGCCATTGCCTATAATCCCGATTAGATGTCAAGAACTTGCGGTTGCTGTGCCGCGTGAGTGTGCTCGGTGCCCGCGTAAACTTTCAGTTTACGGAACATTGCACGACCCAACGGACCCTTTGGCAGCATGCCTTTAACCGCGATTTCAATCACGCGCTCAGGACGGCGGGCAATCATCTCTTCAAAGGTCGCTTGCTTGATACCACCGATGTGGCCGGTGTGGTGGTAATACACCTTGTCTGTACGCTTGTTGCCGGTTACAGCAACTTTTTCTGCGTTCAGAACGATGATGTAGTCACCGGTATCAACGTGCGGGGTGTATTCCGCTTTATGCTTGCCGCGCAGACGACGAGCCAGTTCAGTAGCGAGACGGCCTAAAGTTTTACCGTCTGCATCAACAACATACCAGTCACGTTTTACGGTTTCTGGTTTAGCTGTAAAAGTTTTCATTAGAAAGCTTACCCAATAATTTAGTTACACGTAGGTGTTCACCCAACGCTCGAAAACAGTTGAGGCTCACACGACCATACAAGTCCAGCAAACCTACCCCTTCGAATAGCCATTGCCGGCACTATACAAAGTTTTGGGAAAAAAACTTTGTTGTAACGTGGGGTCGCAAGATTATAGAGAAGTCGCTCACAAAGGTCGACCTGTTTTTACCGGGAAAACGGATTTAGCGCAGGGGACCGATTTGGCAACGATAATCGGGGGCGAAACTGGGCCTGAAAGCCAGGCCCGAACGCCGTTTACGGCAGATGAGGCAGCTTCAGATACTCCTCGCTCTGCATCTCCTGCAGGCGGGACAGGCAACGCTGAAACTCGAACTTCAGCTGTTCACCCTGGTAGATCTCGAACATCGAGGCTTCGGCGGCGATCACCAGTTTGACATGGCGCTCGTAGAATTCGTCCACCAGCGCCAGGAAGCGGCGGGCGGTATTTTCCTTCAGCGGCCCCATAATGCGCACATTATACAGCATCACGCTGTGATAGAGGCGTGACAACGCGATGTAATCCAGTTGGCTACGCGGCTCTTCACACAGGGTATGAAAATCGATCGCCAATACCCCTTCCACCGCGCGCAAGGTGGGCATTGGCCGGTGATTGATTTGCAGCACCGGAGCTTCTTCCCCGGCGTGGCCCGCCAGCTTGAGGAAGATGTGGTCCATCGTGTCCTGCGTTTGCTGGTTGAGCGGGGTCAGATACAGATGGGCCTGCGTCAGGGTACGCAAGCGATAATCGATGCCTGCATCCACGTTCATCACGTCGCAATACTCGTTGATCAAATCGATCGCCGGTAGGAAGCGTGCGCGTTGCAGCCCGTTACGATACAGATTGTCCGGAATAATGTTAGAGGTAGCCACCAGCGTAATACCGCGAGCGAACAGCGCCTGCAACAGCGTTGCCAGCAGCATGGCGTCGGTAATGTCGGAGACAAAGAACTCGTCAAAACACAGCACGTCCGTTTGCGCCTTGAAGCCGTCTGCGACGATCTCCAGCGGGTTTTCCTGCCCTTGCAGCTCCGTCAGCTCTTCGTGCACCCGCAGCATAAAGCGGTGAAAGTGCAGCCGCAGTTTGCGATCGCCGGGCAGGCTGTGGAAAAACAGGTCCATCAGCCAGGTTTTACCCCGGCCAACGCCGCCCCACATATACAGCCCCTGCACCGGCCGCTGCGTGGTGGTTTCCTCACTCTTACCTAACCAACGGCTAAGCAGGTTACGACGCTTGCCAGCGTTAGCGGCGGCAGGAGCCGGGAGCTGCTGCAACGCCTGATAGATCTGATCCAACTGCGTGACGGCCTGGCGCTGAACCGCATCGGCCTGATATTCCCCCGCATCCAGCGCCTGCTGGTAGCGTGATAACGGTGACTGTGCCTGCATGTATTCGCAATCCCTAACAACGCTGAGAATTTATTTATCCAATTTTCGCGGCGGATGGCAGCCGCTTAGCACCCTGATCGCCACATTTATCGGCGTTGTACCCCAAGAAAACCCCTGCAAACTGCAGGTATTGGCTTATCAGGATTCCACTCGGACAAGGTTAACGGTTATAGTGGATATTATTAAGTGAAAAATCCCTGCGGAACAACGAAGTCAAAATAGGAGTCATCATGACCTGGGAGTATGCGCTGATTGGTTTGGTGGTCGGTATCGTGATCGGTGCGGTAGCGATGCGTTTTGGTAACAGTAAATTACGTCAGCAACAGGTGCTGCAAAACGAACTGGATAAAAGCAAAACCGAGCTTGAAGAGTACCGTCAGGAGCTGGTTGGCCATTTTGCCCGCAGTGCTGAACTGCTGGATAACATGGCGCGCGACTATCGTCAGCTGTATCAGCATATGGCGAAAAGCTCCAACAACCTGCTGCCGGATCTGCCGATGCAGGACAACCCGTTCCGCTATCGTCTGACCGAAGCGGAAGCGGATAACGATCAGGCGCCAGTGGAAATGCCACGTGATTACTCCGAAGGGGCCTCCGGCCTGCTGCGCGGCGCTCCACGCGGTAACTGATTCCCCGTTATACTGACCCGTGGGGCGATCCCACGGGTTGTTCACTTTGTTCGTCCCTAATTCCCCGCCCTGACCATGCTTACTCTTGACGATTAAGTGAACTTTTCGCGTAAATTCATTGTCCTAGACTACACAAATGGTATTGCTATGGCAGTATCGTAAAAAATTTCACCGGCAGATTTTGAGAGAGCTATAACCAATGATGAAAAGATCTTTAATTCTTAGTGCATTAGCAATGAGCATTAGCCTGGCATTTGCCTCCGTCCCGGCAGCCAACGCAGCCATGCCGGCCGCCGTTGCGGGTGAATCGCTGCCGAGCCTGGCACCCATGCTGGAAAAAGTGCTGCCCGCCGTGGTTAGCGTGCGTGTAGAAGGCACCCAGGTACAACGCCAGCCACAGCTGCCAGAGCAGTTTAAATTCTTCTTTGGCCCGAACATGCCTACACCGAAAGAAAGCACTCGCCCGTTTGAAGGGCTGGGTTCCGGTGTGATTATCGACGCGGCGAAGGGCTACATCCTTACCAACAACCACGTCATCAACAACGCCGACAAGATCAGCGTGCAGCTCAATGATGGCCGCGAATATGACGCCAAGCTGATTGGCCGCGACGAACAGTCTGACATTGCCCTGCTGCAGGTCAGCGATGTCAAAAACCTGACGGCGGTAAAAATCGCCGATTCCGACAAGCTGCGTGTTGGTGACTTCGCCGTAGCCGTCGGTAACCCGTTCGGCCTTGGTCAGACGGCAACCTCCGGCATCATCTCCGCACTGGGCCGTAGCGGCCTGAGCCTGGAAGGGTTGGAAAACTTCATCCAGACCGATGCCTCCATCAACCGTGGCAACTCCGGCGGCGCGCTGGTGAACCTGAACGGTGAGCTGATCGGTATCAACACCGCGATCCTGGCACCGGGCGGCGGCAACATCGGTATCGGCTTCGCCATTCCAAGTAACATGGCACAGAGCCTGAGCAAGCAGCTGATTGAGTTTGGTGAAGTGAAGCGCGGCCTGCTGGGCATCAAAGGCAGTGAAATGACCGCCGATATGGCGAAAGCATTCAATACGGATGCCCAACGCGGAGCCTTTATCAGTGAAGTAATGCCAAAATCCGCCGCAGCCAAAGCCGGGATCAAAGCCGGCGATATTCTGGTCTCCCTGGATGGCAAGCCGATCAGCAGCTTTGCCGAGCTGCGTGCCAAAGTGGGTACCACCGCACCGGGCACTACCGTTAAAATAGGCCTGCTGCGTGAAGGCAAACCCATGGACGTTGCCGTCACCCTGGATAACAGCGAAAGCGTATCAACCAATGCCGAAACGCTGTCGCCTGCGCTGCAAGGTGCCTCCCTCACCAACGGTGCGCTGCCAAACGGTGATAAAGGCGTGAAGATCGACAAGGTGGATAAAGGCACTCCGGCGGCGCAGTTTGGCCTGCAGAAAGGGGATGTGATCATCGGCGTCAACCGTCAGCGCGTTGAAAACATCAACGCACTGCGTAAACTGCTAGAAGCTAAACCGGCGGTGATGGCGTTGAACATCGTACGTGGCGACGAAAACATTTATCTGTTGCTGCGTTAATTTGTTGCGAAACCGGGCGCGTCAGCATACTGCGCCCGGTTAACTCGTGCTATCCTCCGTTCATCTTCCTCAACACTAACTAAAACTCTATGTTTGCTAAGCTCTTGCGTTCTATTGTTATTGGTTTGGTCGTTGCCGGTATACTGCTGGCTGCCCTGCCCGTATTGCGTTCTACCAATAACATATTCGCCAGCAAATCTGAGAATACCAGCGATCAAACGCCGGCCAGCTATAACACCGGCGTGCGCCGGGCTGCCCCTGCCGTCGTCAACATCTACAACCGCAACATCAGCGGCGCGACCAACGTGCTCTCCCTGGGTTCCGGTGTGATCATGAACGATCGCGGCTACATCATTACCAACCGCCACGTAATCAAAGATGCACAACAGATCACCGTCGTACTGCAAGATGGCCGCCGCTATGAGGCATTATTGGTCGGCTCCGATAGCCTGACCGACCTGGCCGTGCTGAAAATCGATCCGGGCAACTTGCCAGTGATCCCAATTAATACCGCACGCCCCGCACGCATCGGTGATGTGGCGCTGGCGATCGGTAACCCGTACAACCTTGGGCAAACCGTTACCCAGGGTATTATCAGCGCTACCGGGCGTATCAGCCTGAGTACCACCGGGCGCCAAACCTTCCTGCAAACCGATGCTTCCATCAACCGGGGTAACTCCGGCGGTGCGCTGGTTAACTCCCTGGGTGAGCTGATGGGCATCAACACGCTGACCTACGACAAGATCACCGATGGCGAAACGCCAGAGGGGCTAGGCTTTGCCATCCCGGTAGAACTGGCGACCAAGATCATGGATAAGCTGATCCGTGATGGCCGGGTGATCCGCGGCTACTTTGGTATTCAGGGCAAAGAGATTATCCCGGTGCGCACCTCGGCGACCGGCATCGATCGCCTGCAGGGGATCATCGTGACCGAAATTACCCCTAACGGCCCGGCCGCCAATGCGGGGTTCCGTATTAATGACATTATCATTAACGTCGATAACAAACCGGCGGTGTCGGTATTAGAGACGATGGATCAGGTGGCGGAGATCCGCCCTGGAACGGAGATCCCGGTGGTGGTGCTACGCGATGGGCAACGCATTACGCTGCATATGGCGGTGGGTGAGTTCCCAGAGGATAATAATTAGTCAGCAAAAAGCCCGGCGAGCCGGGCTTTATTCGCACAAACAGGCTAAAATTCTCGATTACTCGCCTTTCACACGTTCAATATTGGCACCCAGCGCACGCAGTTTGTCTTCAATGCGCTCGTAGCCACGGTCGATGTGATAAATACGATCCACCACCGTTACGCCTTCGGCAATACAACCTGCCAATACCAGGCTGGCAGAGGCTCGCAGATCGGTCGCCATCACCTGTGCACCAGAAAGTTGCTCTACGCCGTGGCAAATCACGGTGTTGCTCTCGATTTCCGCGTGTGCGCCCATACGGATCAGCTCAGGCACGTGCATAAAGCGGTTTTCGAAGATCGTCTCGGTGATCACACCGGTCCCTTCCGCTACCAGGTTCAACAGGCTGAACTGCGCCTGCATATCGGTTGGGAAACCAGGGTGTGGAGCCGTACGCAGGGTTACCGCTTTCGGGCGTTTGCCATGCATGTCCAGGCTGATCCAGTCTTCACCCACTTCGATATCGGCCCCTGCTTCACGCAGTTTGGCCAACACCGCATCCAGCGTATCTGGACGGGTATTGCGGCACAGCACCTTGCCACCGGAAACGGCAGCGGCAACCAGGAAGGTACCGGTTTCGATACGGTCTGGCAGCACACGGTAAACCCCGCCACCCAGGCGCTCAACGCCTTCGATGGTGATCCGGTCCGTGCCCGCGCCGCTGATTTTGGCACCCAGCGTGTTGAGGAAGTTGGCGGTATCGACGATTTCCGGCTCACGTGCCGCGTTCTCGATGATAGTGGTACCGGTCGCCAGGGTTGCAGCACTCATGATGGTGACGGTTGCGCCTACGCTGACCTTATCCATCACGATATGTGCGCCCTTCAGGCGCCCTTCCACAGAGGCCTTGACGTAGCCCTCTTCCAGTTTGATTTCCGCACCCAGCTGCTCCAGGCCGGTAATGTGCAGGTCAACCGGACGTGCGCCAATGGCACAACCACCTGGCAGTGATACCTGGCCACGGCCAAAGCGCGCTACCAGTGGCCCCAATGCCCAAATGGAGGCACGCATGGTTTTCACCAGATCGTAGGGAGCACAAAACTCGTTCACGCCGCTGGCATCAACATAGACCGAGCCATTACGCTCGATCTTGGTACCTAACTGGCTGAGCAGTTTGATGGTGGTGTCAATGTCCTTCAGCTTCGGGACGTTTTGCAGTTCGACAGGCTCTTCCGCCAACAAGGCGGCAAACAGGATCGGCAGGGCGGCGTTTTTCGCCCCGGAAATGGTCACTTCACCGCTAAGACGGGTCCGGCCATGCACACGAAATTTATCCATTTAACTACTCTCTGTTATCTGTTCTGAGCTGCCTGCCCGCTGGGCAAACAGCCTTAAAATCCGTTGAGTTTGCGATCCCGCTGCCACTCTTCTGGGGTATATGCCTTGATCGACAAAGCATGAATGCGGTTGTCCGCGATGTATTCCATCAGCGGCGCATAGACGGCTTGCTGTTTCTTGACGCGGCTCATGGTGGCGAACAGTTCACCCACGGCGATCACCTGAAAATGGCTGCCATCGCCGGTCACATGCGCTTCTTCCAGTGCCAGCGCCTTCATCAGCACGTCTTTAATTTCGCTATTTTCCATAGTATCCAATTCTGCATCGAAGGATCATAGTCACCAGTGGCGACTTCTTGGCGTCTATCTTAGTGGAATCCGCCGCTTTCTTAAACCAAAGAAAAAGCCCCCGAGTAACAGGGGCCTTTAACTGATTTTTTCCGGTCAACCCGCCGAAAATGTGGCTAACTAGCGGTTTCGACAGGCATTATTGCTGACAAATTGTAGAGCGTGATCAGCGTTTGCAACCGTTCTGTGATACCGGAAATTTTTATCTCAATTCCCTGCTGGCGCCGTTGCTCACGTAAATGCAGCAGCAGGGCCAGGCCGGCAGAGTCCACGCGCTGCAGTTGAGCCACATCAATCACGGTTTTGTCTGCCAACAGCGTCTCACGTTGCTGCCACAGCGGCAATAACGTCTCACGATCCAGCTCGCCGCTCAGCACCAGCGTTTGCTGTTGTGATGTCCAACTCAGCGCTGCGACCATCAGTTTTTCTGATCCAGAGTGATTGGCTGTTTGGCGGCCGCTTGCAGCTGCTGGGTCAAACCGTCTACGCCTTTGAGGCGCAGAGTCGATGCCCACTCATTCTGCTTGGTGGTGATCATGCTGACGCCTTCGGCAATCATGTCATACGCCTGCCAGTGACCGGTTTTGCTGTTCTTACGCCATTGGAAATCCAGACGCACCGGCGGGCGCCCCCCTTTATCGATGATGGTCACGCGGATCGCGATGATATCGGCATTGCCTAGCGGCTGCTCCGGTTCGATCTGATAGGTCTGGCCCTGGTACATGGCTAACGCCTGGCCATACGCCTGCTCCAGATAAGCCTGGAAGGCGGCGAAGTAAGCTTCGCGCTGGGCTGGCGTGGCGTCTTTGTAGTAACGGCCCAGCACCAACGCACCCGCGTATTTCACCTGCACGAACGGCATCAGCTCTTCATGCACGATGGTGCGCAGGTAGTTGGGATCCTGCTTGATTTTTGGCTGCTCACTTTTCAGGCGGGTGAAGGTTTTCTGCGCAGCGTCTTGCATCAGGCTGTATGGGTTAGTCTGATCGACCGCATTAGCCAGCGGTGCAACCACCAGCAGGGCAACCATTAAAAAACGTTTAAACATGCAGGTTTCCTCGATTAATGACTTGTAGCGGAATGCGCAGCGGCATCCGGAACTGATGTAGGTGCTGCTGCAGCGTCTGGTGAGTTCGGGCTATCCTGACCACCGCTCTTATAGAGGAACTGGCCGATCAAGTCTTCCAGCACCATGGCTGATTTGGTGTCCTGAATGGTCCCACCATCCTTAAGGATAGTCGTGCCCATCTCGGGATCTTCAAAACCGACATTCAGCGCCAGATACTGTTCACCCAGCAGGCCGGAGGTGCGGATCGCCAGCGAACTGGTGTCCGGGATCTGGTTGTATTGTTGCTGGATATCCAACGCCACGCGTGGCGTGTAGGTCTTCGGGTCGAGCGAGATAGCTGCAACCCGACCAATCATCACCCCACCAATCTTCACCGGTGAACGCGCTTTCAAACCACCGATATTATCGAAGGTGGCGTAGATACGGTAAGTCGGTTCATTACCGATCGATTTAATATTGGCCACCTGGAGGCAGAGGAAGATGATGGCGCACAGCGCAATCAGCATAAACGCCCCAACCCAGATTTCACTCTTCTTCGTTTGCATCACATCAATTCCCAAACATCAGTGCAGTCAGCACGAAATCCAATCCCAACACAGCCAGTGACGAATGTACCACGGTCCTTGTCGTTGCCTGACTAATCCCTTCAGAGGTCGGTACGGCATCGTAACCATTGAAGATCGCAATCCAGCTAACGGTAATGGCAAACACCACGCTCTTGATCAGGCAGTTAAGTAAATCCTGACGCCATTCAACGGCCCCTTGCATCGCCGACCAGAAGAAACCACTGTCGATCCCCTTCCAGTCCACGCCAACAATCGCGCCGCCCCAGATGCCGATGGCCACGAAAATAATCGTCAGCAGCGGCATGCTGATAAGACCGGCCCAGAAACGTGGGGCAACAATACGCCGCAGCGGATCGATAGCCATCATTTCCAGGCTGGAAAGCTGCTCAGTGGCCTTCATCAGACCGATTTCGGCCGTCAGAGCCGAACCGGCGCGGCCAGCGAACAGCAGAGCGGTCACTACCGGCCCCAGCTCACGCAGCAATGACAACGCCACCATCATGCCCAGGCTGGCCTCGGCACTGTAGGTGGTGAGGACGATGTAACCTTGCAACCCCAACACCATGCCGATAAACAAGCCGGAAACCATGATGATCAGCAGCGACTGAACGCCCACGCTGTGTAGCTGTTTGAGCAGTAGCGGCCATTGTTTACGCGGCTCCGGGCGCCCGATCAGCGCGTGGAACAGCATCAGCCCGGCGCGTCCAAAGGCTGCGCTGGTGTTGATGCCACGGCGTCCTAACGACGCTAACGCCTTTAAAAACATGAGGTTATTTACTCCCTTCCCCTAAAAGCTCTGTCTGATAATCACCGGCCGGGTAACGGAACGGTACCGGCCCATCGGCAATACCATCCAGAAACTGACGCACTCGCGCATCAGGATTGTTCTGTAATTGCGTTGCCGAGCCTTCGGCAATCACATGGTGATCCGCCACAATATAGGCGTAATCCGCGATACTCAAGACTTCTGGCACATCATGGGATACCACGATGCAGGTGATCCCGAGCGCGTTATTCAGCTCATCGATCAGCTTGACCAGCACGCCCATGGTGATCGGATCCTGGCCAACGAAAGGTTCGTCGAACATGATCAATGTCGGATCTAACGCGATAGCACGCGCCAAGGCCGCTCGCCGTGCCATACCGCCAGAAAGTTCGTTCGGCATCAGATCTGCCGCGCCGCGTAGCCCTACGGCTTCCAGCTTCATCAGCACCGTGCTGCGCAGGATCGGCTCCGGCAGGCGGCTGTGTTCACGCAGCGGGTAGGCCACGTTCTCAAATACCGTCAGATCGGTGAACAGCGCTCCCGACTGAAACAGCATGCTCATCTTCTTGCGTGACTCATACAACTGATGGCGCGACAGCGCCGGGATGTTGTCCCCATCAAACCAGATCTCACCGCAGTCTGGGGTCAACTGGCCACCTATCAGGCGTAACAGCGTGGTTTTACCAATGCCGGACGGCCCCATGATGGCCGTCACTTTGCCACGGGGAACCGTCAGGTTGATGTCTTCGAATATCAGCCGATCGCCGCGAGAGAAGCTCATGCCGCGCACTTCGACCAGATTATCTGCCTTCTGGTGCATGTTTATTGATCCTGTACAGGCTATTTTTTTGCCAAATCATCCGTGATGGTAAAGCAATAGGGGCGATACGTCCCATTTTTACCGAAACTTACCCTCAATGCGCTACCAATGATGCCATAGGTTTTACTTTTAGGCTCCAGACGGTCAAAATTAGGAAATAACGCAAAAAAACAAAATTCAGACCGATGACAACGTGGCAATGCTACCGAGGGCGATGCATGCAACGCCCCTACCTAGCGAATGCGTAAAGATTTGTCACCGTCTTAGAGTTCGATCTTTAACCGGGAAATTCGTTGTTTTGCACAACGTAGGGTAAGCAAGCTGGCCGATGATGGTCTTTAACCAACGAACCGGGATGATACCCCAATATAGGACCCTGAATGTTTCTCGCGATAGTGCTGTTGATCGTTGGTTTATTTTTACTGGTGTATGGGGCGGATAGATTAGTTTATGGTGCGGCGGTGATTAGCCGTTCGCTGGGGGTTCCCCCGTTGATTATCGGCATGACGATAGTCGGTATCGGCACGTCACTGCCAGAATTGATCGTATCGGTCACCGCCGCCCTTAATGGGCAGACCAACCTGGCGGTGGGCAACGTGATTGGCTCCAACATCACCAATATTTTACTGATCCTGGGGGTGGCGGCCCTGATCCATCCGCTGTCGGTTCGCTCCGAAGTGTTACGGCGTGAACTGCCGCTGATGCTGGGGGTTATCCTGTTGTGCGGCTATGTGCTGATGGATAACACCCTGAGCCGCTTCGATGGCGTACTGCTGCTGTTGGCCGCCACCGGTTTTATTCTGCTGATGCTGAAAATCGCCAGGCTGGCGCAACGTGAAGGCAACGACAGCCTGACGGTGGAGCAACTCGCCGAACTGCCGCAGGACAGCAGCAACACCGTGGCCATTCTCTGGCTGGTGCTGGCCTTCATTATTCTGCCGCTGTCATCAAGGATGATCATCGATAACGCTTCGGTGATTGCCCACTACTTTGGCCTGAGTGAACTGGTGGTTGGCCTGACGATCATCGCCATCGGCACCAGCCTGCCCGAACTGGCCACCTCGATCGCCGGAGCACTAAAAGGCGAAGATGATATGGCGGTAGGGAATATCATCGGCTCGACGATTTTTAACACGGTGATCGTGCTGGGCGTCCCTGCCCTGCTATCGCCGGGCAGTATCGATCCCGCAGCCTTCCAGCGCGATTACTGGGTCATGCTGGCGGCCGGTATCCTGCTTGCTGCCCTGTGTATTGGCCGCAAACATCGTATCGGTCATCTGGCAGGAGCTCTGTTATTATGTGGCTTTATTGCGTATCTTGCAGTGCTGTTCTTTAACCCTTTCAGTACGTTCGGCTAACCGTTGAGAATGAGTATGTCATCTAACCAGTTGCAACCGGGCTTTGACTTTCAGCAGGCCGGCAAAGAAGTGCTTCAGATTGAGCGTGATGGCCTGGCCCAGCTCGATCAGTACATCAATGCCGATTTTACCCGGGCATGTGAAGCGATCGCCGGATGCTGCGGTAAAGTCGTGGTCATGGGCATGGGAAAGTCCGGCCATATCGGCTGCAAAATTGCCGCTACGCTGGCCAGTACCGGAACCCCAGCGTTCTTCGTGCATCCGGCGGAAGCCAGCCACGGCGACTTGGGCATGGTGTCGGCGCAGGACATCGTGCTGGCGATCTCCAACTCCGGTGAGTCGAACGAAATTCTGGCGCTGATCCCGGTGTTGAAACGTCAGCAGATCCCACTGATTTGCATGACCAACAACCCGGAAAGCTCGATGGGCAAGGCGGCAGACGTACATCTGTGCATCAAGGTACCGCAGGAGGCTTGCCCGCTGGGTTTGGCCCCTACCACCAGCACCACCGCCACCTTGGTCATGGGCGATGCATTAGCCGTAGCGCTGCTGAAGGCCCGGGGCTTCACCCCGGAAGATTTCGCCCTGTCCCACCCAGGTGGAGCTTTGGGCCGCCGCCTGCTGCTGCGCGTTAGTGATATCATGCACAGCGGCGATGAAATCCCGCACGTCAGCCCCGAAGCCTCGCTGCGCGACGCGCTGCTGGAGATCACCCGTAAAAACCTGGGCATGACGGTGATCTGCGACGATCTGATGAAGATCGCCGGTATTTTTACCGACGGTGACTTACGCCGGGTGTTCGATATGGGCATCGATCTGAATAATGCCAACATCACCGACGTCATGACGCTAGGCGGTATCCGGGTGCGCCCGAATCTGCTGGCAGTCGATGCGCTCAATCTGATGCAGCAACGCCATATCACCGCCGTGCTGGTTGCCGATGGCGACCAATTGCTGGGTGTGGTACATATGCATGACATGCTGCGCGCTGGCGTCGTTTAATGAAAGGAACGAACTGCATGAGTCTGGTTGAAACCTGTTACGGGCCGGTAGCTGAAGAAGTCATGGTCCGCGCCGGGAAAATCCGCCTGTTGATTTGTGATGTCGACGGCGTGCTGTCAGATGGCCTGATCTACATGGGCAATAACGGTGAAGAGCTGAAAGCCTTCAACGTCCGTGACGGCTACGGCATCCGCTGCCTGAAAACCTCGGGTATCGAGGTGGCCATCATCACCGGGCGTTCGGCCAAACTGCTGGAAGACCGGGCAAAAACGTTGGATATCACCCATCTGTATCAAGGGCAGTCCGATAAGCTTTTGGCCTTCCGTGAACTGTTGGATAAACTGTCCCTGATGCCAGATGAAATCGCCTACATCGGCGACGATCTGATCGACTGGCCGGTCATGGCCGAAGTCGGTCTGGCCGTCGCGGTGGCCGATGCGCATCCATTATTGTTACCTCGCGCCCATTATGTCACCCGTATCAACGGTGGTCGTGGTGCGGTGCGCGAGCTGTGCGACCTGATCCTGCTGGCGCAAAACAAGCTGGAGGACGCCAAAGGGCTGTCAATATGAGTAAAACCAAACTTTGGATCACCCTCTTGCTGACCGTGATCGCGCTGGCGCTGATTGGCTGGAACATGGCCGATTTCAGCGATGACGACAATTCGGTACCGGTCAACAACCAAGACCCGACCTATCAGAGCCAGCATACCGTGACCGTGGTATACAATCCGGCCGGGCAGCTAAGCTATAAGCTGGTGGCAGAAGAGGTTAAATATTACACCGCTGATGAGTTAAGCTGGTTCACCCAGCCGGTGATGACGCTGTTTGATGAGCATGCCGTGGCCACCTGGTCAATACGCGCCGATCGCGCCAAGCTGACCAAAAACCGCATGCTGTATCTGTACGGCCACGTAGAGGTGAACAGTTTGACAACCACCTCACAGCTGGAAAAAATTAAAACCGATAATGCCCAGATTAATCTGGTCACCCAGGACGTTTCTTCCGATGATGAAGTCACCCTGTTCGGCACGAATTTCACCTCTAACGGCATGAAAATGCGTGGTAATCTGCGGAACAAAACCGCTGAGCTGATTGATAAGGTCAAGACCAACTATGAAATTCAGAACCAAAAGCCAACTCCGTAATCTGTTGATCGTCAGCCTCGTTTTGACCGCCAGCTCCCCCGCATTGGCGTTGAAATCCGACTCTGACCAACCGGTAAGTATCGACTCGCTGAAACAGTCGCTGGATATGCAGAGCAACGTCAGCACCTTTACCGACAACGTGGTGATCAAGCAGGGCACCATCGAGATCAAGGCCGATAAGGTCGTGGTCACGCGCCCGGGTGGCGATCAGAATAAAACCTATATTGAAGCGTTCGGCAATCCGGTAACCTTCTACCAGATGCAGGACAACGGCAAGCCGGTGAAAGGCCATGCGCAGAAAGTTCGTTACGACGTCGCGCCGCAGCTGATCACCCTCACTGGCAACGCCTATCTGGAACAGCTCGATAGCAACGTGAAGGGCGACCGTATTACCTATCTGGTGCCACAACAGCAGATGCAGGCGTTCAGCGATAAAGGCAAACGCGTGACCACGGTTCTGGTGCCATCACAGTTGCAAGACAAAAACGGTCAAAAGAAGAGTAACTAATTACTTATGGCAACACTCATCGCAGAAAACCTGGCGAAAGCCTACAAAGGCCGCAAAGTCGTTGAAGACGTGAGCCTGAAAGTGAAATCTGGCGAGATCGTCGGCCTGCTGGGGCCAAACGGTGCCGGTAAGACCACCACTTTCTACATGGTGGTCGGCATCGTTCAGCGCGACGCCGGGCGCATCGTGATCGATGACGAAGATATCAGTATCCTGCCGCTGCACGCCCGCGCACGCCGCGGTATCGGTTACCTGCCGCAGGAAGCCTCTATCTTCCGCCGCCTGAGTGTTTACGACAACCTGATGGCGGTGCTGGAGATCCGCAACGATCTCACCAGTGAGCAACGCAACGATCGAGCTATCGAGCTGCTGGAAGAGTTTCATATCTCCCACCTGCGTGACAACCTGGGCCAATCGCTTTCCGGTGGTGAACGCCGCCGCGTGGAGATTGCCCGTGCGTTGGCCGCCAACCCGAAATTTATCCTGCTGGATGAACCTTTCGCCGGGGTTGACCCGATTTCCGTTATCGATATCAAGAAAATCATCGAGCACCTGCGCGACAGCGGCCTTGGCGTGCTGATCACCGATCATAACGTGCGCGAGACGCTGGACGTGTGCGAACGTGCCTATATCGTCAGCCAGGGCAAGCTGATTGCCCACGGCACGCCGGACGCCATCCTGGCCGATGAGCAGGTGAAACGCGTTTATCTGGGCGAAGAGTTCCGCCTGTAGGTTCCAGCGGCAGGCCAACAGGCCGCCGTTAACGGAAGTAGCAGAAGATTATGAAGCAAGGTTTGCAACTCAGGCTCAGCCAGCAACTGGCCATGACCCCCCAACTTCAGCAGGCGATCCGCCTGTTGCAGCTGTCCACGCTTGAGCTCCAGCAGGAGATCCAACTGGCGCTAGAGAGCAACCCGCTGCTTGAACAGACCGAAGACCAGCACGAAGAGATCGACACCAAAGAAAGCGTCGAGACCGAAGGGCTAGACACCCGCGAAGCGCTGGAACAGAAGGACATGCCCGAAGAGCTGCCTTTGGATGCCACCTGGGATGAGATCTATACCGCGGGCACCCCGTCCGGCACCGGTACCGACTATGGCGATGACGAACTGCCGGTCTATCAGGGCGAAACCACGCAAACGCTGCAGGACTACCTGATGTGGCAAGTGGATCTGACACCGTTCTCTGACACCGATGCCGCCATCGCCACCTCGATCGTCGACGCCGTCGATGACACCGGCTATCTCACCGTACCGCTGGAAGACATTCTGGAGAGCATGGGTGACGATAACGTGACGATGGACGAGGTCGAAGCGGTATTGAAGCGCGTACAGCGTTTTGATCCGGTCGGCGTCGCGGCGCGCGATCTGCGTGACTGCCTGCTGATCCAGCTTTCCCAGTATGCCAAAGACACGCCCTATCTGGCGGAGGCCCGCCTGATCGTCAGCGAGCATCTGGATTTGCTGGCCAACCATGACTTTCGCAGCCTGATGCGAACAACTCGCTTAAAAGAAGATACACTGAAAGAAGCGATGGTGTTGATCCACTCGCTCGATCCGCGCCCTGGGCAGTCGATCAATACCGGTGAATCCGAGTATGTGATCCCGGACGTGCTGGTGCGCAAGGTGCAGGACAAGTGGGTGGTAGAGCTTAATGCAGACAGCATCCCACGGCTGAAAATCAACCAGCAATATGCGGCACTGGGCAACACGGTGCGCAACGATGCCGACGGCCAGTATATCCGCAGCAATTTGCAGGAAGCGAAGTGGCTGATCAAGAGCCTGGAAAGCCGGAACGACACGCTGCTCAAGGTGACCCGCTGTATTGTCGAACAGCAGGAGGCGTTCTTTGAACAGGGTGCAGAATTTATGAAGCCCATGGTGCTGGCGGATATCGCCCAGGCCGTGGAAATGCATGAATCGACAATCTCACGCGTGACGACGCAGAAATTCCTGCACAGCCCGCGTGGTATTTTCGAATTGAAGTATTTCTTCTCCAGCCATGTGAATACCGACAGCGGTGGCGAAGCCTCCTCTACGGCGATCCGGGCGTTAGTGAAGAAATTGATCGCGGCGGAAAACCCTGCCAAACCGCTTAGCGACAGCAAGCTGACCACCATGCTTTCCGATCAGGGGATCATGGTGGCGCGGCGCACCGTTGCCAAGTACCGAGAGTCTTTGTCCATCCCGCCGTCCAACCAGCGTAAACAGTTGGTTTGACCTCTATAGAGAAGGAAGACATTATGCAGCTCAACATTACCGGACACCACGTCGAAGTCACCGAACCAATGCGTGAGTTCGTCAACACCAAGTTTGCCAAACTCGAGCAGTATTTTGACCGCATTAACCAGGTATATGTCGTACTCAGTGTGGAAAAAGTGCAGCAGATTGCGGAAGCAACGGTGCATGTGAATGGGGGCGAGTTGCACGCCACCTCGGAAAAAGAAGATATGTATGCCGCAATTGACTGCCTGATCGACAAACTGGCGCGTCAATTGAACAAACATAAAGACAAACTAAAGCAACACTGACATTCTGGGCCGTTATGCGATGCGTAATGGCCCACATCGTAGTCGCATTGGCTACACGGCAACCCTCGGCGCAGCACCTGTATAGGTATGCGCCGATAAGCCATCAGGGTTAAACAGGCGAAAAACCGTTTCATGAAGGTTATCAGCGCAAGCCTGCTTTCCAATGGTAAAGCAGGCTTGCAATAAAGCGACAGGACGCGGTTTTAAGTGAAGATGAGATGAACAACGAAATAATGCAATTAAGCTCGGTGTTAAACATCGAGTGCACCAGAAGCTCGGTACACTGCACCAGCAAGAAACGGGCTTTGGAAATTATCAGCGAGCTGGCGGCCAAGCAGCTCAACCTACCTTCGCAGGTGGTGTTTGACGCAGTACTCACCCGGGAACGTATGGGCAGTACCGGTATCGGCAACGGTATCGCGATCCCACACGGCAAACTGGAAGAGGACACTTTGCGGGCCGTTGGCGTGTTTATCCGCCTTGAGCAACCTATCGCCTTTGATGCCATTGATAATCAACCGGTCGATCTGCTGTTCGCCTTGCTGGTACCGGCCGATCAATGTAAAACTCACTTGCATACGCTGTCGCTGGTTGCCAAACGACTGGCCGACAAAACCGTGTGCCGCCGCCTGCGCGCAGCGCTGAGCGACGAAGAGCTGTATCAGATCATCACCGAGTAACCAGCGGCTGGCGTGACTTTCCGCCATGAAAACGCTACTGTTTTACTTACGATATATCCGGGCCGTGGCCCGGATAATAGATCCTAACGGTGGCGATGAGCGCCATTGAGATGCCAGGGGAGTTACCACATGGTGCTGATGATTGTCAGCGGCCGTTCCGGTTCGGGGAAATCCGTCGCCTTGCGGGCGTTGGAAGACATGGGTTTTTACTGCGTTGATAACCTGCCCGTGGTGTTGTTGCCACAGCTGGCCCAGACGCTGGCCGAACGTAATAGCTCCGCTGCGGTAAGCATCGACGTCCGTAACATGCCGGAATCGCCGGAAGTGTTTGAATATGCAATGACCCAGCTGCCGGAGAGCTTCACGCCGCAGCTGCTGTTCCTTGATGCCGATCGCAACACCCTGATCCGCCGCTACAGCGACACCCGTCGCCTGCATCCTCTCTCTGCCAAGAACCTGTCGCTGGAAAGCGCGATCGATGAAGAAAGCGATCTGCTTGAGCCACTGCGTTCCCGTGCCGATCTGATTATCGATACCTCGGAAATGTCGGTGCACGAGTTGGCGGAAATGCTGCGTACCCGTCTGTTGGGCAAACGCGAACGCGAGCTGACGATGGTGTTCGAATCCTTCGGCTTCAAGCACGGCATTCCTATCGATGCCGATTACGTGTTTGACGTACGCTTCCTGCCAAACCCGCACTGGGACCCTAAACTGCGCCCGATGACCGGCCTGGATAAGCCCGTGGCCTCGTTCCTCGATCGCCATACCGAAGTGCACAACTTCATCTACCAGACTCGTAGCTATCTGGAACAGTGGCTGCCGATGCTGGAGACCAACAATCGCAGCTATCTGACCGTCGCCATTGGCTGTACCGGCGGTAAGCACCGTTCGGTGTACGTGGCTGAACAGTTGGCGGATTATTTCCGTTCACGCGGCAAGAACGTGCAATCCCGTCACCGCACACTGGAAAAGCGTAAACAACAATGACGGTCAAGCAGACGGTTGAGATCAAGAACAAGCTGGGCATGCACGCCCGCCCGGCTATGAAGCTGTTTGAGCTGGTGCAGAGTTTTGACGCCGAAGTGCTGCTGCGTAATGACAGCGGCACCGAAGCGGAAGCCAGCAGCGTGATCGCGCTGCTGATGCTGGATTCCGCCCAGGGCCGCCAGATCGAAATTGAAGCCACCGGGCCGCAGGAAGAACAGGCACTGGCAGCGGTGATTGAGCTGTTTAATTCAGGCTTCGACGAAGATTAACGGGAGCGGAGATCCTCCGCCCCTAAAAAAACAACGGCAATCAGTATCTGACCATCACCGATTTCAACTCGGTATAATGCTCGATAAACGCGCTGCCGAACTCTCTGCCCATCCCCGACGATTTCACCCCACCGAATGGCAACGCCGGATCGAGGAAGGTGTGCATATTGATCCACAAGGTGCCCACTTCAATCCGCGGGATCATGCGCATCGCCTTGCTGAGATCGTTGGTCCACAGGCTGGCGGCCAGGCCATAAGGCGAATCGTTGATCATGGCGATCATCTGCTCTTCATCCTCATAGGCCAGGAAAGTGCCCACCGGGCCAAAGGTCTCCTCACGCATTAACGCATCATGCGGCCCATTAGCGCGGATCGCCGTCGGCGCAACAAAGAAGCCTGGACCTGCCAACGCCTGACCGCCGCAGACGATCTGGCTGCCATCAGTCCGTGCCTTGTCAAACAGCGCCAGTACCTTGCGGTAATGTGCCTCGTTGGCCAATGGCCCCACTTCGGTACTCTCATCCAGCGGTGAGCCCACCTTCATGGCCGCCAAGCGCTGCGTCAGCTTTGCCAGTACCTCATCGATATGGCTGGCAGGCAGGTAGAAACGCTCTGCTGCGGCACAGATTTGACCTTGGTTCAGGTAGCCCGCCTCGATAATACCGTCGACCATCTTGTCGACCGAGACGTCCGCCAGAAACGCGGCGGCATTCTTACCCCCCAGTTCCAGCGTGGTACGCACAATCCCTTGCTCCATCGCCGCTTTCCCCACCGCGATCCCGGTAGGCACCGAGCCGGTGAAGGTCACTTTGGCACAGCGCGGATGGGCGATAAGCATAGGGCCAAGGCGTGCGCCTGAACCGTTGATCACGTTGAGTGCACCAACCGGGATGCCCGCCTCCGTTGCCAATTCCGCCACCCGCAGCATGGTTAGCGGCGTATACTCACTCGGCTTGAGCACTACCGTACAGCCACAGGTGAGCGCCGCAGCCAGCTTCCAGATGGCGATCATGATCGAGAAGTTCCACGGAATGATGCCGACCACCACGCCCAACGGCTCACGCCGGGTGAATGCGCTGTATTGCTCCCCCTGGAAGGAAGGCAATGAAACGTTCAACGTTTCCCCGCTGATTTTGCTCGACCAACCGGCAAAGTAGCGCAGGAACTGCGAGGCCATATCGATTTCCAGCCCGCGAGACAGCTGAATGGTTTTGCCGGAACACAGGCTTTCCAGCTGCGCCAGTTCCTCACGATGGGTTTGCAGCAGATCGGCCAGGCGCGTCAGGCAGTTGCCCCGCTCCAAAGGGGAAACCTGTGCCCAGCTACCGTGGAAAGCGTCAAAGGCCGCCTGCATCGCCGCGTCAACTTCAGCCTGGCCGCCTTCATTCACCTGCGCGATGGCCAGCCCGGTTGCCGGGTTAACCACCGCAAACCTTTCTACGCCTGCTCCAGCCACAGCTTGGCCGTGAATGTAATGGCCCTGCTGGCGGTCCAGAAAGGCCGTGACCTGTGGCAACAGTGTGATATCCGTCATCGTATCGCCCTCCTTGCGGGTTAGCCTTCGACAATCGCCAGATAGTGCTTCACAAAACGATCGGAGGTGATTTCCCAGCGCACCGGGGTGCCCTTCTCAACAAACCAGGAATCTCCGGCCTGATACTTTACCGACTCGCCGGTGTTCTCATTGGTCAGCGTTGCCGTGCCTTCCCATACCGTGGCATGTTCCGCAAACGGGTATTCCATCACGAAGGTGCCACGGGTACAGCTGAAGATACCGCAGTTGAGGTTGTCCGTTGGCGCGCCAAAAATCATCGCCACGCCGACGTTGGGTTCACCGGCGACCACCGTGGCCCCCAGGTTGCTGACGCTGCCAATTTGTTGCAGTTCTGGTAGCGCTTGCTTAAGCAGTAATGGTTTCATGATTTTTTCCTGTTAGATTAGTGGTCAGAATTAACGACGCCCCTTCCAGTAGCCGGAAGTCTGGTGCCAAACCTTGCCCGCGGTGGTCATCACACGGCGCAGCTTGTCTTTGCCAAAAATATCCACGTGCGGGATCGAACTCATCAGGTCATAGCGATCGGATCCCTCACTCATTCCTTCCGCCAACACCTTGCAAACGATATGGCTCGGTGTCACCCCAAAGCCGGAATAGCCCTGCACGTAAAACACGTTATCGTGCTGCGGTAGGGTGCCGATCTGCGGGAACAGGTTGGCGCTGCAACACAGCGGCCCGCCCCAGGCCAGGTCGATCTTCACGTCCTTCAGATACGGGAAAACTTTCAGCATCAGGTTACGGTTCCAGGCCTTCAGGTCTGAAGGAATATACTCGACCAGCCGGGTAGCGCTGCCGAACAACAGGCGGTTCTCGTTAGTGACGCGGTAATAGTCGATCACCGGCCGGATATCGCTGTAAGCCCCGCGGATCGGACTGATCTGGCGGATCAGCTCATCAGACAGCGGTTCTGTCGCCAACTGGAAGGCGTAGGTATTGATGGTCTTTTTGTAGATAAAGGGATCCATGCCGTTGAGGAAGCCGTTGCAGGCCCACAGCATCTTGTTGGCGCGTACCGATCCCATGGCGGTGCGCACGGTAATACGCGGGCCGTATTCCACATTCAGTACGTTGCTGTTTTCGAAGATTTTCACCCCGTAACCACTCAGCGCCTGCGCCTCTCCCAATAGCAGGTTGAGAGAATGAACGTGGCCACCCCCCATGTGTTTCAGCGCACAGGTATAAGCATCAGACCCCACCACCTGCTTCACTTCGGAGCCGGTATAGAGCTCGATCTCTTCATCCGGTGAGACCGCTTTGAATTCTTTGAGCCAGGAACGCAGGGTCTTTTCCTGCCTGGCGTTGCTGCCGAGGTAGCCATAACCAAAGCAGAAATCGGCGTCGATGGCGTACTTCTTAATCCGCTCGCGGATAATCCCGGCACCGAGATTGCTGATCTTGAAGATGGTTTCTAACCCTGCCGGACCAACGTGGCGTTTGATCTTCTCCAGATCGTGGCCGATCCCGGCCATCACCTGACCACCGTTGCGACCCGTTCCGCCGTAGCCCAGATGGCGGCCCTCCAGAATAGCGATATTGGTGATGCCTTTTTCCGCCAGTTCCAGCGCAGTGTTAATGCCGGAGAAGCCACCGCCGATGATCACCACGTCAACATCCAGATCCTCTTCCAGCGTGGGGAAGCGCAGATCGTATTTCTTGGTCGCCGCGTAGTAGGTTAACGATTCGATTTGATTATTCATTGCTGCACTCCCTTTACCCATTGCCTTAGCCTGGATTATCAGCAGAGCATGGACGGGCGGCTATGTCCCTTTAGGGATATTCGCAACAGTTTTTTAACATTATGCCGTACGGCGCAGGGGTGCACTCAAGAACAGGCTGAACAACTCAGCCTGAGAGCCAATATTCAGCTTGCCGTAAATATTCTTGCGATGATTTTTTACCGTACCCAGGCTGATAAACAGCCGTTCGGCGATCTGCTGCGATCCGTTGCCGCTCAGGATCAGATCGACGATCTCACGTTCACGCGGGCTTAACGCATAGCGCGCCTGGGCTGCGCTATCTAGCAGCGGGGCAGAGGGAGTGGGCACATTAGCCGCGACCACCACTTCCCCATGCAGCCGTGCCACGCTTTTTACCAGCGTCAACGCGCCACGCAGGTCAGCCAGTTGGGGATAACGCACGCCGACCGTTTGCCGGGCCGAGCCAAAAAATATGCCTAGTCCGCGTTCCGGCGTCAGTTGCAGCAACACGCCAGCCTCGTCGTGCCAGCCGGTTTTACGGTAAAAGTTACGGTAGTAATCCGTCTGGTAAAAACCACAGGGAGCCAGTTGCCGCAGCGTAAACACATCGCCATGGCCGCCGCCGTTCAGCGCCTGGTAAAAGGGATCTTCAAGGTAAGCACCCTGCTGGTAAATCTGGTTTACCGCATCGCTGTTTTCTTTCTCGGTTTTCATCAGGCAGCGCGGTGCCTGACCATATTCGAAGGCATAGACGATGGCATTATCAAAGGCGAAAAAGCCCTCTAGATAACCCAGCAGGCTGGCATAGAATTGGCGGGTAGCGACTGCGTCGATCACCGCCGATAATCTTTCGACCTGAATACTCATTTCGCCCCCACAATCATTAATAAATTAACAATCAACCTTTCCCAACGAATCAGCGACCGATATTGGGCCAATAGGCTATAAAAAGCATTCAATTGGCCAGAATGCAAGGGTATTACTGTTTACATGTTAATCAAATCACAAGTTGGGTCCTTACAACGATTACCCACACAATCCGAGTTGGTTAATATCTTAACAATTTCGTGTTATACGGAGGAAAAGCGTTGGTTTGCCCAGGTAGGCTGAACTATGCTGTGGTTCCAATGCCCAAATGCGCCAAGGAGAGAGCATGACCACTAGTCTGATGATCGCCAACCGGCAGGCCTGGTTTGGCAAGGGCAGCATCCAGCACCTGATCCCACTGCTCCAGGCAGAGCCGCAAACCACGCTGCTGTTCACCTGCCGATCGTTCCTTAACGGTACCCTCTATGCTGAACTGGCCCCGGTGCTGACGCCGTTGCTGGTAGGCAAAGAAATTGTCGCCCATGAGGCCTCCCCGCAAGAAATCGACCAATGGGTAGCACGCTGGCGAGGCCAGGTGCAAAGAGTGGTAGCCATCGGCGGAGGTAGCGTGCTGGATGCCGCCAAGGCGTTCGCTGCCCTGATCCAACACCCGCTGCCAACCCTGCGTTACATGGAAAAAGTGGGTGACAGCAAAATCAGTGGCGCAACGCTGCCGTTGATTGCCATCCCCACCACCGCAGGTACCGGTAGCGAAGTAACCCAAAACGCAGTGATCACCGATACTCAGGTCACCAAGGTGAAAGCCTCTTTGCGGCATAATAACTTTGTGCCACAGGTGGCGATCCTCGATCCTGACCTGCTGAAAGGAGCGCCAGACCATGTACTGGCCTATTGCGCTATCGATGCCTTTACTCATCTGTTTGAAGCCTACCTTTCCAAGACGGCCAGCAGCCTGTCGCGCGAGATGTCGTTGAGTGGCATCCATCATTTCCTTTGCGCCTGGCCGGTTCTGAAACAGAGCGATGAGGCCCGCGAAGCGATTATGCAGGCTTCCTACCTGGGTGGCCTGACGCTGAGTATGGCGGGCCTGGGTGTGATCCACGGCATCGCGGGCGAGATTGGGGCATTGCGTGATTACCACCACGGCCAAGTGTGCGGCCGCCTGCTGCTGCCGTTCCTTGAATTGCTGGGGGAAAGCGAGCAGCCGCAACAACGTGCATTAATGACCGAACTGGCCCTGCGGCTATTCCCTGAAGAGCAGGACAGCCCGGCGCGCTTTTTGATCGACTTTATCACGCGCCACGCCATCGCCCCGTTCTGGCAGGACGAGCTATCCCTTAGCCAGGCGGAACTGGCCATCGTACTGGAGAAGTCCAACAGCAAGAATTCCTGGCTCAGCTACACTAGCGAGCAACGGAGATTAATGATCGATGGGGCGTTCTTGATTGAATGATAATATAATCAGCACTATAGGATCGCGGGAGCACAACAATGAGTTTGGTTGACTGGATTTTAGGCGGTATCGCCCTGGGGCTGATCGTCGGCGCGCTGATGAAGATATTCGGCAAGAAGAAAGACGATTAATACGGTGCTCCCCCTCTGCATTCAGAGGGGGAAGCCGTTAAATGCGGCTCAGGCAGTCCAACGCCACCGCTTTGAAGCTGTCGAAATTGTCACTGCCCAGCAGGCGGGTCATCGAACGTTCGCGCACAAAGGTGACGAACAGATCGTAGATCGCCATCGCTTCCTCGTAATCGTTTTTGCTGATCGCCAGCAAGAAAATGACGTGTGCCACCTCACCTTCTCCCCACGGGATACCCTGCGGTGCCAGCAGCGTGACCACCACTGTCTTTTTCGCCAACAGCCCCAAAGAGTGCGGCAGAGCAATCCCCTCCCCCAGCAAGGTAGAAACGATGGCCTCCCGCTCAACGACCGAAGGGTAAAAATCACTGCCTACATAGCCTTCCTGCTCCAACTGAGCGCAAACTTTGCTAAACAGCTGCTCCTGCGTTAGCGGCTCGTTGACGATCATAAAGTGGTTGGCATCAAAGAATTTTTCCAACATATACGGCTTGGTGCGATCGACCAGCACCAGCTTGCCCAACTGTTCTAGCTGATACTCCGTTGGGAACGGCGACATCACGACGACCGGCTTATTCTTCTCGCTGATGCGCGCATTGGAAATGATAAAATCTTCGTCGATACTGGCGAGAATTTCGTAATCACGCAGCGAAACGATGCGTGTTACCACCAATTGCGGATACTTGCGCGCAATCTGCGCCTGGATCATCCGCACCGTAGAGTTACCGGTATCGCACACCAGCATCACCTGCGGATGGCGCTCATAACCAATGTTGTAGTGCCGCTCCAGGCCGACGCCAATATGCAGCACCAGGTAGCCGATTTCGTTCTCGCTCAGGGTATAAGGCGTGTGTTTACCCCAGCTCGAGACCGCCGCCAGCGTCACATCATAGGCCATCGGATAATGCTGCTTGATATTGGCCAACAGCGGGTTCGGGATATTGATCTGGTATTTCACCCGGGTGATCATGGTTTTGATATGGGTGAGCAGATCGGCCCGCAGCTGCTTGTCGTTCTGCAGGTTGTAGTTATAGTGCGAGTTAATGTAGGACAGGATGTAATCCACCAGCGCCTCTTCGTCATCGGCGTTGATTTTGGTCGGCTGCACTTCCTGTACTCTTCTGGCAGCAATGTTGACCCGCAAATAGGCCTCTTCCGCCGCCGCAATCTCTTTACCCGTGGCCTTGCTCAGTTCACCCGCCAGCCAGGTTGACGCTTTGCGCACCGCATCATCACCATCTTCCGCGTCAAAATCCTGCAACGGATAGCCGTCCGTGATGCGCCGCAGCGCCACGGCACAGTAGAAGATCAGATATTGCTCGCCCTCATCGGTCAGACGAATGGCATATTGCGACAGCAGTGGGTGCAGCAACCCGGCAAAGGTCAATACCTGCGGCTGATGAAGGATGTCATTGTTCAGCAATGGATTTTCCGCATCCGCCAGATGCAGTTGAAACAGCAGATCGGTCAGGCAGGAGCGGATCGCCATTTCCGTACCAAACAGCTTCATACCATAGCGCGGCTTGGTTTCGATGGTTAACTGGTAATGCGCCAGGCGCTCTCTCACCTCAGCCATGTCGTTTTGCAGCGTACCTCGGCTGACAAACCATTCATCGGCCAGATCTTCCAGCTTCATCGAGAAGGCTGAGGTCAAAAAGCGAATCAACAGATAATGCACCCGCTCCTGCGCACTGCGCGGCGTAGCGTGCTGTTTACGTTCCCGATGCTGGAGTGCGCTAAACCGGGCCTCATCATCAACCTGCAGGCGATATCCGGCCCCGCGGCTGTGGACAAACTGCGCACCATAACTCTCCAGGATATCGTTCAGCGCGGTGATATCAGCGCGTACCGTGCGGGTAGACACGGCAAAACGCTTTGCCAGCTCGTCCTGCGGCAAGGTTTCAGACTGCAAAGCATCGAACAGCGATGCCAAACGTGGGTAGGGAAATCTCACCATTCTCTTTCCGTTATGAACGTGCCCGCCTGAGGGGGCTGGCGGGCAACTGGTTACTTCGCAGCTGGCAAGAACACCATTTGTGAAGGGCTGCCCACCGGGGTGTAGCCTTCAACAAAACTGAGCTTGCCGCTGAGCTGGTCTACGCTAAAGCGGGTTACGTTATCGCTACGCTGATTCATGGCATACAGATAACGGCCACTCGGATCCAAAGTGATAGTGCGCGGATAGTCGCCTCGCGTCCAGGTCTCTGCCACCGGTTTCAGTTCGCCCTCGCCGCTTACGCTGAACTGCGCAATGCTGTTGTGCAGACGATTGGCAACATACAGATTTTTACCATCCGCAGCCAAGGCCATGCCAGCGGCAAAGCTGGTCCCCTTATAATCGGCAGGCAGGGTTGAAACTGCATGTAACTGTTTCAGCGTCCCATTTTGGCTATCAAAGCGGTAGCTGGTTAGTGTAGATGCTTCCTCGTTGATTAGTAGGACAATTTTACCATTTGGATGAAATATGAAGTGGCGCGGGCCAGCTCCGGCGGAAGAGGCGGCGATCCACGGCGGATCGTTTGGCGTCAGCTTGCCGCTGGCGGCATCGAAACGCCACTGGTAGATACGATCCAGCCCCAGATCGGTAGAGAACACGAACTTGCCGCTCGGATCGCTGGCGATCATATGCGCATGCGGGCCATTGTGATCGCTGATGGCAAAGCTGCCTTCCACCGCGGCGGCAGGTTTGGCCGCACCCGCAGGGCCAACATCTTGTTGCACAGAACTGGCGGCTCCCAACTTGCCTTCGCTGTCGATCGGGAACGCCGCAACGCTGCCGCTGACATAGTTAGCCACCAGCAGATGACGGCCATCCGGCGTCAGAGAAAGGTAAACCGGCCCCGCGCCTTGTGAATCCACCTGATTAAGCGGCGTCAGGCTGCCGTCCTGAGGGTTGATACGATAGGCGACAATGCCCCCGTGCTGGGTGCCATTAAAATCTGCCACCTCGCTGGCAACGTACAGCGTCTGTCCTTTGGCATCGGTGACCAGTTGGGCCGGATTAGGCAGGCTGCTGACCAATGTCTTGGCACTCAGCGCCCCGGTTTTCGCATCCACCTGCATGCGATAAACTCCCTCACCGTTCGGGTTATAGGTACCAATATAGGCAAAATGAGACGACGTGGGTTTCATTGCATCCTCAGCATGTAACGCCGGGCTGGCGATAGCCAACAACGCCAGGGACAGCGCGCTCCACAGCGGAGCGATTCGTAATTTCGAAGCCTGCCAGTTTCGCATAGTTATCCTTTTGACCGATAGATAGGGACAAAAAGATGCCCCTCACCCTAACCCTCTCCCGAAGGGAGAGGGGACCGTACGTGCCACAACTTAACTCCAGTATCCAACCGCCACATCAAATCGAACATGCCACTGCTTTACACCACACCTGACCACAACTCCGTACCAGCTCCCTCTCCCGAAAGATGAGGGGACAGAACGTGCCACAACTTAACTCCAGTATCCAACCGCCACACCTAACTACAACACCGTCCCCCCCCTCAAGGTAGTTAAACAAGCTACAGACTCACTCCTGCACCTGATAACAGCTCCAGACAGCTCCCTCTCCCAAAGGGGACCGAACGTGCCACAACTTAACCTCAGTATCCAACCGCCACACCTAACCACAACACCGTCCCCCCCCTCAAGAGAGTTAAACAAGCTACAGACTCACTCCTGCACCTGATAACAGCTCCGGACAGCTCCCTCTCCATGTGGGAGAGGGTTGGGGTGAGGGGCCGCGGATTTACCCCACCAGCCGCTTGGTGATCTCCAGCAGCGTTTTGACATCTTGCGGGCGAGTATCACCACTGGTGGAATCAATAATGGAACTGTAGATATGCGGGATCACCTGCTTCACACCGGCTTTCAACGCAATCTCCAGGATCGGCTCGAAGTTTTCCAGATCGATGCCCCCAGTCGGCTCCAGCATAAAGTCATGCTCGGCACAGGCTTTCGCCACGTACTCATATTCGTCCTGATGCTTCAGGCCGCCCATCGGGAAATACTTAATCGAGCTGCCGCCCATGTCTTTCAACAACGCAATCGCGGTCTCTACCGGCACTATGCCATCCGCTGCCTGAGCACTCAGTGGCCCGGTGGAAATCTTCACCCAGCCCACGCGACCGGTTGGGGAGACCAGGCCGTTCACCACGGTATGGTTTTGCTTCAGCAATGCACGGCTGGCACCGACGCCGGTGAATACCTGGTTCACATGCTGGGGTTGGACATGCTCGGAGATCAGGCTGACCATATTCGACTGCTTGGGATCGCCAGCTCCCAGGCCCACGGAAAGCGCGTTCTCGATCAGGCGTGCATAACGCGACATATCCGCCACGGCACTCTCAACGTCTGGATAGTTTTTGGAAAGAACGCCCACCAGCACGTGCCCCTGCGCCGCATTATAGATGTCCTGCGCGTTGGCTTTTGAACCAGCCAGTACGTTGAGGCAAACGCGGTCTTTATAGTAATTAGGCTTCAGCTTCATGCTTGGTTCTCCGTAAACAGATTTTTAATACAGGTAAAGACGGTCATCAGCTGCTGCTCGTTCACGCTGCGGACATCCACCTCAATCTTGCCTTCGTTGGCCTTGTAGCCACGGAAATAGATGGCGATATCACCGGTTTTCAGCCGCTGGACGATTTCCACAGTCGACATCCCCAACACCGCTTCATCAAAGGTGATTTCAACGCGGGCAATATCGCGCCCTGCGCTGTCCCAGACGGTTTTGGCACTGATGCCATTCAGGGTATTCAGTTGGCTGATAAACGGTGTCATGCGCTCTACCATTTGCGCACCGGTGGTTTTCTCCGACGTCAGGTAGCTTTCAATCGCCTGCGTCAGGCCGAGGATGCCCTCTTTACCCACCTTCATCGCCCGGCCAATACCGCCTGACTGCTGCTTCACCCACTCTACGTATTGCTTCTTGCCGATCACCAGCCCGCTGGTTGGCCCTTCAATAGCCTTGGCACCGCTGTAGATCACCAGATCGGCCCCCATCTGGTAGTAACACATCAGATCTTCTTCGGCAGCGGCATCGACGATCAGCGGCAGGTTATGCTTACGTGCCACCACGGCAGCCTGTTCGACGGAGAGAATGCTTTTCTGCACGCAGTGGTGAGACTTGACGTACAGGATGGCCGCGGTCTGCGGGGTGATGCAGGCTTCAATCTGTTCAGGGGAACATTCGTTGGCATAACCTGCTTCCACCACCTTACCGCCGCCAAGGGCGACCATGGTATCCACCGGCGCACCAAAGTTGACGTTATGGCCACGCGGCAACACGATCTCACGCGGCTCGTTCACCGTAGCGGAATGCAGGTTGACCAACAGGTTGGCGTTGTCCTTGACGATCACCGCCGCCACCGACTGGGCAATACCGGCAGAAGCGCAGGAAACAATCACCGCGTCTTCCACATTCAGCAGGCCAGCAATATAGGCGCCGGTCTTGTTGACCAGATCCTTGATTTCAAAGTAATGATTCAGGCCGTAATCCACGGCGTCAATCACCTCCTGGCGTGGCGTAGAAACGCCGAGAATGGTCATGCGGCCGGAAGTATTGATCACCTGCTTTAAGTTATATTTTTCATAGACTGAAGACATGAGCGGCTTTCCCTTGTTCGGTTAATAGGATTTCCCCGGCCACCACGGCGGCCAGCGGCACCAACAGTTGTTCGCCATTCACGGACTCCCCTTCGGCGTCGGCAAACACCTGCGGCCCCTGGCGGAGATCAAAAATGGTCAGGTCGGCATCAAAGCCGGGTTTCAGCTGCCCCTTGCTAGTCAGGCGCAACGCCGCAGCGGCATTTTCCGTTACGCAGCCAATGACCTGCGCCAGAGAAAGCCCAACGGTAAAGAATTTGGACATCACCGTCGCCAGGCTGTGCACTGGGCCAGCCAGACGGTTGCGACAGTAGATATCGGAACTGATGGTGTGTGGGAAGATCCCCAGCGCGATGGCCTGACGGGCAACCTCAAAGCTGAAGCTGGCCGAACCGTGGCCCACATCAAGCAGCACGCCACGTTTTAACGCACGTTGGATCGACTCGCGCAGCGTACCTGCCGGGGTCAGAATGCGGTTCGGTTTACCGTTGTAGCAGTGAGTGATGATGTCGCCCTGGGTCAGCAGATCGGCGATCTCGTCCAGATCCGGCGGGTTATTGCCGATGTGTACCATCAGCGGCAGTTGCTGGTTTTCCTGCTGGATCTCTTTGGCCAACACCAACGGTTTGGTGCCGTTCTGGCCCACGACGCTGCTGCTCATGCGCGCCTTGATACCAATGACAAACCCCGGCTTGCCGTCGATGGCCTGTTTGACCTGCTGCTTATTGATATCCGCCATATCAGCCAGTTCATTCTGCCTTAGCAGACCGATACGCGAGATATTGAGGAAGGCAAAGACGTTGGTTTTGGCGCTGCGCGTCAGGGCATAGAATTCATCGATATCGTCAGTGCCGGTGCTGCCAGCATCCACCACCGAGGTGACGCCGCTGCTCACGCCCACCAGGTCCGGGTCGTCATGATAAATCGGTGAAGAGGGATAACAGTGTACGTGAGAGTCGATCCAGCCAGCGCTCAGGCGGTAGTTCCCCGCCAGATCCAGTTGTTTGTGGGCACGGGCATCAGCCGCCAACTGCCCGACGACGGCAATCTTGCCCGCCTCAATAGCCACATCGGCCAGGGTGTCGTCCACCAGCCTGGCGCGCCGGATGATTAGGTCATACATACTTCGCTACTCCTTGCCAAACCCTGGGCGGTTGACCCAGGGCTTGGGACTTGATTAAGAAATGGCTACCGGGAAGAATGCCCCCAAGATCATGGCCCCCAGGATCGCGCCGCCGGTGATCGGCTTGCCCCAGATGTAGAACAGCAGCGCACCCAGCAGGGAACCCAGGCCGATCGGGATCGAAGCGGCCATGGCAGACAGGATGATCAACGGCCCAAGGAAACGCCCGGAAGAGTTACCTGCCCCCATCATCACGTCCGCCCCGTAGGTGGAGTCGCTCTGGCTGATGGTAAATTTACGCGCCAGGATAATCAGGTAACCAATCGCCAGGCCAATGACCAGGCCAGTAACCAGCGAGGCGGCAAAGTTGGCTACCGGGAAGACAATCCCCGCCCCCAGCAACAGCGCAGGAACACCCAGGCCAACCCCGGTCTGGATCGCCCCGCCAATATCCAGGATCCCCACCAGAGAACCTTCGATAATGCGGGCAAACAGGAAGCTGGCACCGAACGCCGCCACCGCACCGTAAACTCCGGTGTCCATCCCAGCACGCAGCATGGAAACGAAGGCCACTTCGTTAAACGCGCCTATGCCATACAGGTAATACATGTGTGTCCCGGCAAACACGCCGGACGAGAGCAGGCCAACAAAAATCGGGAACGACCAGTCGGCATACCAGAAGCCTTTGTCTGCTTGTGCTTCCATCATTCAGCTCCTTATTTTCCGCTCAGGGTGTTATGAATGGCATCCAGCCAGCCAGGCACGCCCAGGCTGAAGGATTCGAGAACTTTCATATCAAAGCCGCGGAAGAAGCCGCTCAGCACGAACAGCAGCACAATCGCCACCATCATGATCTTGGTGACTTTATTCCAGCCGCTTTCTTCAACGCCCTTGCCAATCAGGATACCCAGCACCAGACCCGGTACGGCGTTACCCATGATCAGCTGTGCCAGACCACCGAAGATGGTGCCCCAGAAGCCAGAACGTTTGCCCGCTTCGATCGCCGCCAGCCAGAAAATCACCGGCATGACGGTGTTCACCAGCAGGTTGGCCGCTGGAACCAACACTTTGATGGCCGTGACCTGCAAGGCTGCTGGCACTGCCGAAGCGGTGGTGTTAAGGAAGGCCACGACCAAAATGCCGATAATGCCGCAAGCGATGGCCATCTTTTTTGGATCGTGCATGGTTTCCGCGACGTTGCGGTTTTTGATCATCAGGGCTGCAGCGCCCCAGTTAGGAATAATGCGATGGTCAACGTCCTGCGTGAAGGCACCCGCCGCCACTGAAGACGCCCAGGCATTGAAGAAGAAGCCCAGACCAAATGAGAAATGAGAAGCCGGATCGCCTTCGCAGGAGTTCAGCTCACCCAAGGTACGGAACGCTCCCATACCCTGCGTCGTCGGTGCGTGGAACATACGTGCAGCACCGGCCCCTACACCGACGCCAACCAGCCCGCCGATAATAATCGACTTAAATAAGATGATTAAAAACATCAGAATATCCTTCTTATGTCATGCCCAGTGGATCCCAAGACGCAGCCATAGCGGCTATAGCTTGAAACACGACGGATATAACGTTTTTATTTCTGGGTGAAGACCACCTTTTCGGTATTGATGATCGTCACGTTCACGGTTATTTCTAATGAAACGGCATAGCTTTTTCTTTCACGCGCCAGGAAGAAGAAAAGAAATTTTTCTTTGGTGGTTCTCTCTTCCGCCTTTACTATTTTGACATCCTGCGGTTCGATACGCAGCAGAACATTATTGGTGGATTTTAAAATCACGCCCTGTACATTGGCTAATGCACCGGCAAAGGCTTTAGCTTTACTATCGCCTTTGCCCTCCACGTTAACCGAGGTAGTATAAGTTTCTTTCATTACGGATTGCCGTATTTTTTGACATAAGCTTCCACTAGCCGCTGGCCTAATTCTTCTTTATCCATAAAGCCAAAGCCTAATACATTGCAGCCTTCGTTAATTGCCGTCACGCCTTCTTCGATAGAACGCATACCATATCTGGATTTATAACCATATTTGGTTTGTGCGGTGATCGCTCCAGCGCCACCGCTGCCGCAGAAGGAAATGCCCAGTTGCGCATTCTCTGCTTTCATCACGTCACCCAGCTTCATATCCGCAGCCATGCCAGGGATCACAATCACCTTGGCACCTGCATTTTCAACGCCTTGGCCCACTTTCTGGCCTTTACCCAGCCGATCGCCGATCACTACGGTAATTTGTCCCATGGGGTTTTTCTCCTGAATAATTTTAATCAATTAAACGTTATTGGTCGTTATCTTTAGCCACTTCAAAATGAACCGAAAGCAGATACGCCTCTTCAATCGGTAACGTGGCAAACTTATTTACCACTCGCTCTGCCAGTTGCATCGATCCGGCAGAAATTTCATCAAACAGTGATTTATCAACTTCCGGCAAGGGCTCACCTGTTATTGAGCGCAACACCATCGCGCGGATATGGGATTCCAACATTTGTTGTTGCACCGCATTGGTGTAAATATTCTCTTCACCCAACATGGCGGTAATATCGGCCAACAATTGAGTGGTAATCGCTGCGGCCTCACTGATGTCAGTCTGTTCCCTGTTACTTACCGAAGCAGTTCCGTCATTCACTTTGCAGTCACCTCTGGATCCAGCTATTTATCCGTTAACGGTAAAGCGCTTTACCTTTACCCGCTTTCTTTGATGTCTTTACCCTAACCCTTGGGGCATTGCTTGTGTAGCGCGTTTTTTTCCAGTTCGAACTGGAAATTAAGTGACGCCAAGGGATCCATTTCGCAAAATCGGGGGTTTTTACGCTAAGTAAATGAGATTGCAAAAAGAGTTTGCAACGCAGAGTTGCCAGTTGGCAGCGCGGCGCAAAAAACTTCGTGATCGAGATCTCTTTCTTTTCCGGCCCTAACAGCCTACTATCAGTAGGACAAACCGACATTTTTCACACCCCCGCGCCCAAAGGTGCGGGGGTGTTGCTTTTGTGTTGTTTTCCGAATTTATGGCGCAGAAAGGGCGCCCTTTGATTGGACTGGAGAGTGGAATGACCAAACCAACCATTACCATTAATGAGCTGGATGCGGAACGCCTGGATGCGCTACTGGCACAGCCAGCCTTTGCCAATACTGACGTCGCCGCCGCGCTGAACGCTGAACTGGATCGCGCTGACATTGTGCCGGCATCGCAGATCCCTGCACACGTCGTCACCATGAACAGCCGCGTACGTTTTCGCGATCTGCATACTTCAGAAGAACATGTGCGCACGCTGGTTTACCCCGCCTCTCTCAAAGACAGCGCTGAACAGCTGTCGGTGATGGCACCACTGGGTGCAGCACTGCTGGGAATGCACGTGGGTAAACAGATCAATTGGCAATTGCCAAACGGCGAAGAAGCCCGCATTGAAGTGTTGGAATTGCTGTATCAACCTGAGGCTGCGGGCGAGTATCACCGCTAAGTCAGGTTTCCGGGCGGCCATTCAGCCGCCCTTTTTGTCAACGCTACGTTGATTGCCGCAGTACGCTTAACGGAATTTCTTGTGATTGGCATCGCGGGTTTGCTTGAAGCCCTGCGCCACTTTACGCGCGTCCTCCAGTTTGCCCTGATTCGCCAGCGCCATTGACTGATCGATCTGCCCGATCAGCGTCGCCAGCCCTTGACGAAACTCCTTCATCTCCGGGCTGTCTGGCGCTTTGTTTTCCAACTTCGGCGGTGTGCCTTTCTGGGCATCCGTAGCCGCAGCACGCATATTCTGCAGGCTCTGCTTGAAGGTATCGGTGGAGTCGGTTTTCAATACAATTTTGTAATTGGCGGCCAGGGTATCCATGTCATCGGCCAGTTCGGCTGCCATCACCCATGAACTGGCTCCCAGCAGCGTCAGTGCTGCCAACACTTTCAATGTCTTCTTCATGCTCACCTTCCCGTTATTGTTTTAGTTAACCCGTTATAAACATAGGCATGGAACGGTAAAACCGATAGCTGATATTTGTAAGGAAGGTTGAAGCGGAGGAGTGGGGAGGTGCGTCTCAGCCCTCTCCCACAAGGAAAGAGGACCGATCGAGTTCATTGATTGCTCTGCGTAATACCTTGCTTTCTTTGTTCTTACTCCCGACTTTCCGAAGCAGTAAGGACCAACCACATACTCTGGACAGCTCCCTCTCCCTGTGGGAGAGGGTTGGAGTGAGGGGGGATTACTGCCCTGCGATCTTCATTTCCGGCAGCAGCACGGAACCGCACTGGATATTGCTGCGCAGTTCGATATCGCTGCCGATGCTGACGATATTGCGCAGCATATCTTTCAGATTGCCGGCAATGGTGATCTCGCTGACCGGATACTGGATCTCACCATTTTCTACCCAGAAGCCAGAAGCTCCGCGTGAGTAATCGCCGGTAATCCCGCTGACGCCCTGCCCCATCAGCTCAGTGACCACCAGACCGGTGCCCAACTGTTTGAGCATGCCCGCAAAGTCATCGCCCTGACCGGCAATGCGCCAGTTATGGATCCCGCCCGCATGACCGGTGCTATGCAGCCCCAATTTACGCGCGGCGTAGCTAGTCAGCAGCCAGGTTTCCAGCACGCCGTCTTTGACGATGTCGCGGCGCTGGGTGCGTACGCCTTCACTGTCGAACGGCGTAGAGGCCAGCCCTTTCAACAAGTGCGGATGTTCTTCAATGGTCATCCACTCCGGCAGGATCTGTTTACCCAACGAATCCAGCAGGAAGGTGGATTTGCGATAAACGCTGCTGCCGCTGATAGCCCCAACCAGGTGGCCAAACAGACCGGTAGCCACTTCTGAGGCGAACAGCACCGGCGCTTTCATGGTTGACAGCTTGCGTGGGGAAAGACGCGCCAGCGTGCGGCGGGCGCATTCCTGACCAACCCACTCAGGGCTGGCCATATCGCCCATAGCCCGACCAATGGTGTAGGCATAATCCCGCTCCATATCGCCATCATGTTCGGCGATCACACAGCTGGAGAGCGAGTGACGACTGGAGCAATAGCTTTGCAGCATGCCGTGGCTGTTGCCGAAGACCTTGATACCGTAATGGCTGTTGAAGCTGCCGCCTTCGGTATTGGTAATCCGCTTGTCGGCCGCCAGCGAAGCCTGTTCGGCACGGGCTGCCAGCTCGATACCACGTTCGGCATCCAGCTCGGTGGGGTGGAACAGGTCCAGATCCGGCGCGTCAAACGCCAGCAGATCTTTTTCCGCCGGGCCAGCATGGGGATCTGGTGAAGTGTAACGAGCAATATCCAGCGCCGCCTGAACGGTACGGGCAATGGCATCTGGATTAAGATCGGTGGAAGAGGCACTGCCTTTGCGGTTTTGATAATAGACGGTAATACCTAACGCGCCGTCGCTGTTGAATTCGACGTTCTCCACCTCACCGAAGCGGGTGCTGACGCTGATACCGGTGGTTTTGCTCACGGCAACTTCTGCCGCATCGGAACCGGCGCGTGCCAGCTCCAGCGCCTGTGAAACGGCGTTTTCCAGCGCTTTGCGCTGCTCTGCAACTTGGGTGACTACTTTCATCAATCGGCCATAGTTAATCAGAAAATCGTTGAGAAAAGTGCCGTGTCGGCATGGTTTTGCGCGCAATAACGCGCCAAAATAATTTCAGGCTGCGCCCGCTGGCCACAGCCCGATGTACTTTTGAGTCTAACAGGAACCGCGTGGAATTTCGCATAAAGCCGGCAACCTGTTAGGATTAGCCTCTTTTTAACGGAGCCTACCATGAACAAACAGCCTGAAGACTGGCTCGACGAAGTCCCGGAGAACGAAAACGAGGACGATGACGAGATTATCTGGGTCAGTAAAAGTGAAATTAAACGTGATGCCGAAGCGCTGAAAGACCTGGGAACCGAACTGGTTGAACTGGGTAAAAACGCCTTGGAACGCATCCCGCTGGATGAAGATCTGCGTGCCGCCATCGAACTGGCGCAAAAGATCAAGAAAGAAGGCCGCCGCCGCCAGATCCAACTGATCGGTAAAATGCTGCGTGCTCGCGATGTCGAACCGATCCAGACCGCGCTCGACAAGTTGAAGAACCGCCATAACCAACAGGTTTCGCTGTTCCACAAGCTGGAAGCGCTGCGCGATCGTCTGGTAGCTGAAGGTGATGACGCGATCCCGTCCGTGCTGGATCTGTATCCACAAGCCGATCGCCAACAGTTGCGTGCCCTGATACGTAATGCGCAGAAAGAGCAGGCCGCTAACAAGCCGCCAAAATCATTCCGCCAAATCTTCCAGTACTTGCGAGAGCTGGCAGAGGCACAACAGTGATCGTCAGCGGCATCGCTGCGGGATGGACCCCGTTCATCCCCGCTGATGCGTCGCTGCGCTGCTCGTTTCACGGATATTGAACCGCAGGTTGCCCTCCAGCTCCTCCTCCGCTTCTTCAAACAACAGAATAATGGCACCAAAGCGGCGTTTGCTGCGGGCGTTGAGATTGAGAAATTCAATCTCGACCGGCAGGCTGATGTCGCCGGTCACCACGTCCCACAGCGCGTCCAGGTTGGCGCCAAATCCTTCACCCAGTGCAAACCGCTCGGCAAAGTGGCGATAGAACGCTGGCAAGTCCGCTATCTGGTTAAAATCGAAATCTATTTTCCCCATCGGCTCACTCCATCCGCATGAAGTTCTTATAATGGTCGCGCGTGACATAAATCAGACCGTCACTAGAATACAACAGCCGATCGGCACCGCGTCGGCCGCATTGGTAGTTGATATCCGCTTCGCGCCATACCCGGTTGTTGGCGGTCGGTAATTGCCCTTCACGGTTGGAAAAACGGTCGCCGCCAATGGCCTTGCCCGGCAATACCTTGCACAGATTACCGTCACGCGCATCCCAACCCTGCTCACGAGCCTGCTTTTTGGTGATGTAGTAATCAGGCAGACGCTGGTGCTGTTGCACATAGCTGACCACTCGCTGCTGCTGCGTCAGTTGTTCAATGCTCTCTGCCGCCGGGGTCGAATCATTGGTCAGAGCCCGATCGCCATCCCCCTGCAGCGCACTAAACCCCGCCACCAGCAAAGCAATCAGCATCGCAATAAGCGTACGTTTATTCATACTGTCCCTGCATATATAGCAAAAATTAATGAATCAAAGATGACCAAGATGTAACCATTTCGCATCCAAAAGGCCTGACGCTCGAGCAAAAACCGCAATTGATACGGAATTATTATGGTTTGTAAGGCCTTCCTGCATGCATTTTAGCCCCCGTAGTCGGGGGACGTAAACCATGCAGTATAGCCTTTGACGGGAAAGTGAAAATATCAATCAATCAGCGCGTGACGGTAGCGATGCAGCATATCGGCCAGGCGTTTTACCGGCCCGGTGACGCTAAGCGGAGCGAGGTTATCCACCAGCTTTTGTTGATATTCATTCATCTCTTTGAGTAACCGATCGTAGTAGTAAGCCCGCTTCACATCGTTCTTGGCGGTGACCACGTGGTCGGCGGTGCTGCGGATCTGCTTGTGGAACACCGAAAGCTCTTCCCGCTCCGGGATCTCGGTCATCTGCATCCGCTGGTGGGCAATAATCAGGTTGAGCGCCAGCCGGTATTTGGCAATGTCGTTCGGGAACATCATCAGCAGCTGGTTCAGGCGCTGATAGAGCGCAGGCAGATGGTTTTCCTTACGGCGCGCCGCCTTGGTGGTCAACGCCGAAACGGCGCTGCTGACCAACTGATTCATCAACGTGCGGCCGGTGCGCTCACGTGAGGTATCACGGATCAGGAACAGCACGATCATCGCCACAAAGCAGCCGATAATCTGGCCGATGGCGCTGTCGATAAACGAGGAGACATGGAAACTCATCGGATTGCTTAACACGATGATGTTAATAGTACTCGCCAGGGTGCCTAGCGATCCCAAACGGCGTTTCTGCACTTCGATCCCTATGACAAAGGACATGATGCCCAGGCTCAGACACAACAAGAACATGCTTTGCTGGGTTTCCGGCAGAATAAACATATAAAACAGCGCACCGAGCGGCAACGCCACCAGCACGCCCAGCAGAAAGTCGAGCGCCATCATTTTTGGATTTGGCGTACGCATCGCCAATGCGGTCACGACGGCGATCATCACCATACAGCCGCTGCCGGACGTCCAGCCGGTCCACAGCCAGAACAGGCAGCCTATTGAGGTCGCCGCCCAGGCTCGCAGCCCGTTGATCATGGCATGGTGGCCTTCCGCCGACGGCCTCTTCACCACCACTTCCCCGGCCAGTATCTCGTTTTCTACCGCGTTGATGCCGCTGTTGGTATGCACGCCTTTTGCCACCAGCAGATAGCGCGTCGCTGCGCCCACCCAGCCAGTGACCGTTTGCAGATGTTCATCGCTACGGTTGGTTGCCAGCACCTGGCGCACCAGCTTCAGGCGTTTATGCACTTCCTGCGCGGTTTCCGCTGGAACCATCAGCAGCTCGCGGATATTTTCCTTCACCGCATCCGGGTGATTGAGCAAAATCAGGTAGGTTTCACAGGCCTGGGTGATCAACGTCAGCGAAAGCGTATGTAACGCATGCAAGCGGCTGTTAACCCGCTGCCAACGCGATGATTCCAACATCAGGTTGCTGCGCATCCCGTTGATGGCGGTGGTGCTTTTAACCAGATCGCTCCAGGCGCGGTCGATATCTTCCTTGCCGGCATCGCTGATACACATTTGCATCAGCTTGTACTGCCCCACCAGCAGTTGATCCACCGCACGATCGATATCCTGTTTGATCGAACGCGGGGAAAACAGCAGGTCGGCCAGTACCGCACTGAGAATACCGAGCACGATCTCGCTACAGCGCTCTACGGCGAACTGTGGCGCGTCCAACAGTGAGGTTGTGGTGTTTGTAGTGGCTGCGGAGGTGACGATGATAATCAGCGCCGTGTAGCCCGCCAGCCCCCAGGCATAAGAGTTTTCGACCTTCACCAGCGAGGAGATCCAAGTACAGACTCCCAGCCAGACGCAGCAAAGCATCAGCATCACCACCGGCGCACGGGCACAGGTAACGATAATCAGCAAGCCGACAAAGCAGCCGATAAAGGTGCCGATAATACGCAGCCAGCCACGATAGCGGATCGCGCCAGAGAAAGGTTCCCCCCCGGCGGCAAAGGCCGGGCCGGCAGCCACAATGGCCGCTGTCAGCACCGACCAGCGCGGGGTTTCCAGATTGAGGTTAAAACCGACAAACAGGGCGAAGACGATCGCAAAGCTGAGCTTGCAGGCAAACCGCAGCCGCAGAAAGGTTGGGCTGTTCATTAGCCGAACTCACGCAACCGATGCATCAGCCGGATAAACGGCGAGCCGCTGTCGATGCTACGATCGTTCTTGCCGGTTATGACCACGGTCGCGGTGGTACCCGCCGGGTAAGAGTGTTGCTGATCTTTCTCATCAAGGATGATTTTCACCGGCACGCGCTGTGCCAGACGCACCCACTCCAGATTGCTGTCGATCGACGCCAGCCCCTTGCTGTTTGGGGTACTGCTGCTGTTATTCACCGCCGCGGCCAGGCTATCGACGGTGCCGTGCATAATGCGGTTGCTGCCCAGCGGGGTGATCTCGGCACGATCGCCTTTGCTCAACCCTTCAAGCTTGGTTTCTTCCAGATAGGCGATGACATAGAAACTGTTTTTCTTCACCAGCGCCACCGCCGTAGAACCACGGGTGATAAATTCCCCTGCGTGGACGTTCAGGTTGGTGACCCAACCGTCTGCTGGCGCACGCACCGTGGTCCGTTCCAGATCCAACTGCGCCAGATCGCGCACGGCGATCGCCTTGGCCAACTGATGCTGCACGGTTTGCAGCACGTTATTGGATTGGTCGATCTCTTCTTGTGACATCGCCTGGATCCCCAAGCGCACACGGCGGCCCGCTTCACGCTTCTTCTCGGCCGCCAGCGTCTGATAATAGGCCACATCGGCGTTGGCTTCGGCCAGTGCCTGTTGGTAACGTGGCTGGTCGATCACCATCAGGATCTGGCCCTGTTTCACCAACTGGTTGTCGGTGATCGGCACGTCGGTCAGCAAACCGCTGACATCTGGAGCAATCGCCACCACGTCGGCGGTGAATTTGGCATCACGCGTCCAAGGCGATTCGGTGTAAAACGCCCACGCCTTGAACACGGCAATGGCCGCCAACAGAACCAGCAGCAAGGTGATGGCAATGCGGAGTATTTTTAATGACAGAGTTTTCACAGCAGCCTCAAACGAAAAGACACGAAATCAGATAAAACAAACAGCAATACAGCGCGGTATTGAACAACGCCGGATGCCAGACAAAATCGTAAATCCCGGTCGGCTGCAACAGGCGGCGTATGACGAAGAACAGGGCCAACGACGCTAACAGCTCAAAAAATACCGGTGGGAACGACAGTCCAAAAATGACCATAACCGGAAGCAAACTCATCACTTTATCCTTAATTGTTTACTACACCGGGGGTTTTCCCTGCTGATTTCACATTCCATTTACATTCTAGCGCACGGACGCCAAACGTTATGATCTGGTAGTTGACCAGGCCATAAACCTGAAAAAGGGTTAAGCTAACAGCAGGCTTCCGCGAGAGGGAATGTATGGATAACCGGAGGGATCTTGCGGCCACGGCAGTAAACCGCGGCATAGCTGACCACGCTCAAGCGTTCAGAAGATCTTTACACCCGACGCGTTATATTAGCCTGCTTACTATCAACTCATCTATAATCTGTGATCTAAATCACTTTTAAGCCAGAGTGAACAATGGAAAGACTAAAACGGATGTCCGTGTTTGCCAAAGTCGTTGAATGTGGGTCATTTACCGCGGCAGCACGCCAGCTCGACATGAGCGTTTCATCCATCAGCCAGACAGTGTCCAAACTGGAAAATGATCTACAGGTGAAGCTGCTTAACCGCAGCACGCGCAGTATCGGCCTGACCGAAGCGGGTAAAATCTACTATCAGGGCTGCCGCCGCATGTTGCAGGAAGCCGCCGAGGTTCATGAGCAGCTTTATGCGCTGAACAATACGCCCATAGGCACGCTGCGCATCGGCAGTTCCTCCACCATGGCGCAAAACGTTCTGGCGACCATGACCGCCGATATGCTGCAAGAGTATCCAGGCTTAACGGTTAATCTGGTCACCGGCATTCCAGCCCCGGATCTGATTGCCGACGGCCTGGACGTAGTGATCCGCACCGGCGAACTGCAGGATTCCAGCCTGTTTTCCAAACGCCTGGGTTCGATGCCGATGGTGGTCTGCGCCGCCAAAAGCTACCTGACTCAACATGGAACACCGCAAAAACCGTCGGATATGGTGAATTTTTCCTGGTTGGAATACAGCGTACGGCCCGACAGTGAGTTTGAATTGATGGCTCCCGAAGGCATCAGTACGCGTATTTCCCCGCAGGGGCGCTTCGTGACCAACGATTCACAAACCATGATCCGTTGGCTCAAGGCCGGGGCCGGGATTGCCTATGCGCCACTGATGTGGGTCATCGAAGAGATCAAACGCGGCGAGATTGAGATCCTGTTCAAGCGCTACCATTCAGAACCCCGTCCGGTTTACGCACTGTACACCGAGAAGGACAAGCTGCCGCTCAAGGTGCAGGTGTGTATCAATTACCTGACGGAATACTTTAAACGCGTGGCGGAAGTGTATCAGGGCTATCGTTGAGGCTCCCCTTTATCCCTGGAGTTCACTCCAGGGTAATAAGTTTGCTCTAGCTGATATATAGCGTTTACTGCTATAAAAGCGGTCACTCATTTTATTAATGCTAATTATCGAAAGTATTTCCCTTCATTTGATTCTCATTCTCTACTGAGAACTCTGCTGTATTCACTCGGCTTTACCGATCGGTTATGCGGAAACTTCCGCCATAGTTGTGGGTAATAAACCACCGCGATAATTGTTTGAAGCATATCCTGCCAATCTAACCAAAATGCCCATTCTGCTACCGCTTTCGCGTGCTTGCTTACGCCCCTGCGGGTGTGATTTATTGATGAATTGGCGCAGGTGCGCCCAATTATCATTATCGCCATAAATAATAAAAACCAGGCTTCATTATTCATTATAGGAATCACCATGGAAAAGATCTCACGTACGCACGTGGTATATGCCATGTCGCGCGATAACGCCCCTGTGGCCACCGTTGCCAGCGGCAGCGACGTTTGTTTTGAAACCTGTGACTGCTTCGAAGATCAAATCGCCTCTGAACAGGCCACCTTCACCGAACTGGACTGGAGCCGCATCAACCCGGCTACCGGGCCGGTTTACGTGCAGGATGCGAACCCCGGCGATGTGTTACGGGTAGAGATTAAACGTATTACCCCAACCAGCCATCAGGCAGTCATGGTCACCGCTCCAGGCCTGGGCGTCATTGGCGATGAGCTGCAACAGCCACAGATCCGCACCGTGCCGCTGGAAGACGGCTTCGCCCTGCTGCCTGGCGGCGTGCGTTGGCCGTTAAAACCAATGATCGGCGTAATTGGCGTCGCCCCAGCCGAAGATCCGATCCCCTGCGGCACTCCAGATGCCCACGGCGGCAACATGGACTGCAAAATCATCACCGAAGGCTGCACGCTGTGGCTGCCGGTTAACGTTCCCGGTGCGCTGTTTGCGCTCGGCGATCTGCATGCCGCAATGGGCGATGGTGAAGTCTCGGTATGCGGGCTGGAAATTCCCGGCGAAGTGGTGGTGAACCTGAGCGTAGTCAAAAACCGCGCGCTGCCCACCCCGATGATGAGCACCATTGATACGCTCTATACCCTGGCATCCGCCAAAACGCTGGACGAAGCGGCCGAATTGGCAACCCGCAATATGGCACACTTCGTGGCGGACTATAGCCAGGTCTCGCTGGCCGACGCCATCAATCTGCTGAGCATCACTGGCGATCTGCAAATCTGTCAGGTGGTCGATCCGCTGAAAACCTGCCGTTTCGCGCTGCCACGCAGCGTTGCCGAGCAGTTAAACCTCCAGTTGGATTAGGGATAGCGCCATGTCTGTAGAACAATTTGGTTATAAGCAGGAACTGCACCGTACCCTCACCCTTAAAGATCTGGTGATCTACGGCATGATCTTTATGGTGCCGATCGCGCCGTTTGGCGTGTTTGGCTACGTGTGGGAAGGCGCACAGGGCATGGTGGCGTTGGCCTATCTGATCGGTATGGTGGCGATGTTCTTCACCGCCATGAGCTACTGGTCAATGTCCCGTGCTTTCCCGGTTTCCGGCTCGGTCTATGCCTATGCCCAGCGCGGCATCCATGAAACTGTCGGCTTCTTTGCCGGTTGGCTGATCCTGCTCGATTACATCCTGGTGCCGTCGTTGCTGTATATCGTCAGCGCGGCGGCGCTCGGCCCGATCCTGCCAGAAGTACCCGCCTGGGTGTGGATCGTGACCTTTATCGTGATCAACAGTGCGATCAACCTGGTGGGGATCCAGTTCACCGCCAAGGCTAACCGCTACATCCTGGTGGCGGAGATCGTGATCCTGACCATCTTTGTGGTAATGGGCCTGACGGCACTGTATTCCGGCGAAGGTTCCGGTGGCCTGACGCTGAACCCGCTCTACAACGCCGAGAAATTCAGCCTGCCGCTGGTGATGGGTGCGGTATCTATCGCGGTGCTGTCATTCCTGGGCTTTGACGGTATTTCGACGCTGTCCGAAGAGAGTAAAGGCGGGGCCGATGCCGTGGGGAAAGCCTCGTTGTATGCACTGCTGTTGGTAGGGTCGCTGTTTATTCTGCAAACCTGGATTGCCGCCGATCTGGCTGCGGGCCAAAACTTCACTAACCTGGATACCGCGTTCTACGATACCGCCAATCTGGCGGGCGGTTCCTGGTTAAAGCAGGCGACCATCTGGGCGACGGCGCTCTCCTGGGGGATTGCCAATGCGTTAGTCGCGCAGGCCGCCATCTCCCGCATTCTGTTCGCCATGGGGCGAGACCGCCAATTGCCGAAGATCCTGGCCAAGGTACATCCACGCTTTAAAACCCCTTACGTCAGCACCCTGCTGGTCGCGGTGATCTCCCTCGGTTCCGGGCTGTACTTCAACGGCAGCATCGACAACCTGAGCCGGTTGGTCAACTTCGGGGCGCTGATGGGCTTTTTGATCTTGCACCTGTCGGTGATTAACCACTACATCATCCGCCAGAAGTCCAAGGCCTGGGTAAAACACCTGCTGTTCCCACTGATCGGCCTGTCGATCATCGCCTTTGTACTGTACGAGATGGATATCGAAGCCAAAATCCTCGGCCTTAGCTGGCTGGCGATCGGCATCGTGTATTACTTTGTGCTGCGCGTAGTGCTGAAGAGAGAGCCGGTGCTGAAGCTGGAAGACTAAGCCAGCAATCTGCCCCTTCTGGGGCAGATTTATCCAATCCTTTGATGACGTTAACAAAACGGCCCGCTGGTCATACCCCTCTACCCGCCGCTAGGTTATGCTCGCAAAAAACCTGCATCAGGAACAATCATGAAGAAAATCATACTGGACTGCGATCCTGGGCATGACGATGCGATCGCGATGCTAATGGCATGGGGCAACCCAGATATTGAACTGCTGGCCGTCACCACCGTCGTCGGTAACCAGACGCTGGAGAAGGTCACGCGCAATGCGCTGGCCGTGGCGCGCATTGCCAACATCACCGGCGTGCCCTTTGCCGCTGGCTGCCCGCGGCCGCTGGTACGGCAAATTGAAGTCGCCCCCGACATCCACGGCGAATCGGGACTCGATGGTCCCGTTTTACCGGAACCCACTCTGCAATTGGCCGATATCCATGCCGTCGACCTGATCATTGATACCATCATGGCACACCCACCAGGCACCGTAACGCTGGTGCCCACCGCAGGCCTGACCAACATCGCCATGGCGGTGCGCAAGGAACCCCGTATTGCCACACGCGTGAAGGAAGTGGTGCTGATGGGGGGCGGTTACCACGTGGGTAACTGGAGCGCAGTGGCTGAATTCAATATCAAAATCGATCCGGAAGCCGCGCATATCGTGTTCAACGAACCCTGGCCGTTAACCATGGTTGGGCTGGATCTGACGCATCAGGCGCTGGCCACGCCAGAAGTTAGCGCGCGCATCGCCGCTATTGGCACCGGCCCTGCGAAATTTGTCGTCGAACTGCTCGAGTTCTTCGGCCATATGTATAAGCAGGCGCAGGGTTTCACTTCGCCACCGGTACACGATCCCTGCGCGGTCGCCTATGTGATCAACCCCAACGTGATGACGGTGCGTAAGGTGCCCATCGATATTGAGCTGACCGGTACCCTGACGCTGGGGATGACGGTCGCGGACTTCCGCTTCCCGGCCCCGGCGGATTGCCATACTCAGGTGGCAGTGAAGCTTGATGAAACCGCCTTTTGGGATCTGATTGTGGATGCGTTGGAAAGAATTGGTGAAGTTGAGGTTTGAGGCACGGTTGGGAGTAAAGTGTCGTGCAAACGCCCGACACTTCATTCAAGTCGGCATTATGCGTAGTATATTGAAAGTGTTCTTTGTTATCGGATGTCTCTCATGGCTTACTCTATCGGCGAATTTGCCCGGCTTTGCGGAATAAACGCAACCACATTGCGCGCCTGGCAGCGTCGTTACGGCCTGCTTAAACCGATGCGCACCGATGGTGGACATCGCCAGTACAGCGATGATGATGTCCAGCAGGCGCTCAAAATTCTCGACTGGGTAAAAAAAGGGGTAACCATCAGCCAGGTAAAACCCCTGCTCGCGCGCCCGGCAGAAGGTCCGACAAACAACTGGCTTACTCTGCAAGAAAAAATGCTGCAGTTGCTCAAAGAGGGAAAAATTGAATCGCTGCGCCAGCAGATTTACGTTTCTGGCCGCGAATATCCTCGCCCGGAGTTGGTCACGGAATTGCTGCGCCCGCTGCGCGGTAAATTCTCTGCCAATATTCCGGCGATGATGACCCTGCGCGAGATCCTGGATGGCATTATCATTTCCTATACCTCATTTTGCCTCGAAAGGGACAAAAAAGCGGCAGGGGATAACTATCTGATCACCGGCTGGTACCTGTCAGACCCGTGTGAAATCTGGCTGGAAGCCCTCAAGCGTACTGGTCAAGGACAGCACATTGATGTCCTTCCCGTTCCGCCTGCCAGTCTGGCTCCAGAGCTATTTCCTGAACGAAAATGGCTGCTGGTCATGACAGGTAAACTCACCCCCACCCGCAAACAACAGATTGAACTGTGGCAACAACAGGTGATGTCTCTTGAGGTCATTACTCTTTGACGTTGTGCTTGCGTTAATTATCACAAAAGGTTGAATATTTATTTTTCACCAGGATGCTACCTTTTTCCTGTTTGTTTAACCCCTACAGGAAATCATGATGAAAAAAGCTACCGGTCTTATTCTGCTAACCTCTCTGGCAATGGCTCCTGCCGCATTCAGTGCCCCTGCTGGCACGCTGAGCGTCCATATTCTGAACCAGCAGACAGGGATCCCCTCGCCGAATGTCACCGTCACGCTTGAAAAAGAGCAGCAAAACAGCTGGGTCACGCTGGCTAGCGGTAAAACGGACGAAGACGGGCGTATCAAATCTCTATATCCACAGGACCAGGATATGCTGCCGGGAATTTACAAAGTGACCTTCAAAACCGGTGACTATTTCCACCAACAGCAGCAAACGTCGTTCTTCCCGGAGATCCCGGTGATGTTCACCGTCACCAAGACCAATGAAAAACTGCACATCCCCTTGCTGTTAAGCCAGTATGGATACTCTACCTACAGAGGAAGTTGAAGATAAAGCCAGCTCATGTTGCACAGTTAACAGCATGAGCTGGCAAACTTAATACGTTGAAGCGAATGAGAAAATAATTATCACCTCGCCAAAGTTGGACAAACTACAATAATTGTGTAAGTTTTAACTATGCAATAACGCTAGGTTGTTCACTCTCAGGTGAGACTCATGAGCTCTATGCCATCCATCATCAACCGGTTTGTTGATTACTACAGCAAGCTGGATAACCAGCCGCCATCTGCGTTGGCGGAGATCTATCATGCTGATGCCAGTCTGAGCGACCCGTTTGGTGAGCATCAGGGTCTTTTGGCGATCCAGCGTTACTTCACTCATCTATTGGCCAACGTAAAGCATTGCCGCTTTACCATCGACTCCCCCCTCTGCGAAGGCCATCGTTTTGCCGTAACTTGGGCAATGCATTGGTCTCACCCACGGATTTCAAGGGGAGAAACACTAGTCCTCGCAGGATGCTCAATTGTTGATGTGCAGGACAACCTGATTATTCGCCAGCGCGATTACTACGATGCCGGGGAGATGATCTACGAACATCTTCCCCTTCTTGGCTGGGCGGTGCGAAGTGTAAAAAGGAGAATCCGCTCATGATGACCGTCCTCATCACCGGCGCAAGCTCCGGCATTGGTGCCGGGCTCGCGAAGTCCTGGGCCGATGACGGCTGCCAAGTCATTGCCTGCGGGCGAGACAGGGCCAGGCTGGAAGCACTGCAACAGTACAGCCCGAATATCACGTTACGCGTGTTCGATATGACGGACAGGGAGGCCTGCCGTCTGGCGCTTGCAGATTGCACTGCCGACCTGACCGTTCTTTGTGCGGGAACCTGCGAATACCTGGATCAGGGTGTGGTGGATGCCGCTCTGGTGGAACGTGTGATGAGTACCAACTTCCAGGGGCCAGTGAACTGTCTGGCCGCACTTCAGACCCAGCTCCTTCCAGGAAGTCGCGTAGCGCTGGTCAGCTCGATGGCGCACTGGCTGCCGTTCCCACGAGCAGAGGCGTATGGCGCGTCAAAAGCCGCCCTCACCTGGTTTGCCAATAGTCTGCGCCTTGACTGGGAGCCCAAAGGTATTGCCGTCACGGTTGTCTCACCGGGCTTTGTAGACACGCCGCTTACCCGTAAAAATGATTTTGCCATGCCCGGCCAGGTGAGCGTCGACGATGCCGTGAAGGCGATCCGTCGCGGGCTGGCGAAAGGGAAAAAACACATCGCCTTTCCCACCGGATTCAGCCTGGTCATGAAGCTGCTTTCAGGGCTCCCCAATTTTCTTCAGCGCAGGCTGTTGCGCAGGATGGTTCGCTCATGAACATCGCCATTATCGGCAGCGGTATTGCAGGACTCACCTGTGCCTGGCGGCTGGCCGGGCATCATCAGGTCACGCTTTTCGAAGCGGAACCCACGGTGGGTGGTCATACCGCCACGGTGGATGTCAGCACGCCGCAGGGGACGTATGCCATCGATACCGGGTTTATCGTCTACAATGACCGTACCTATCCGCGCTTTATGGGCCTGCTCAGCGAGCTGGGCATCAGCGGGCAAAAAACGCAGATGAGCTTCTCCGTGCATAATCCGCAAAGCGGGCTTGAGTATAACGGCCACACCCTCACCTCGCTGTTTGCACAGCGTCGTAACCTGGTTAATCCGGCGTTCTGGGGGCTGCTGCGAGATATTGTTCGCTTCAACCGCCTGGCAAAAGAGGCGTTGGCAGGCGACGTTAACGAAAACGCCACGCTGGAGACTTTTCTCGAACAGCACGGCTTCAGCGCGTTTTTCGCGCGTCATTATATCCTGCCGATGGGGGCCGCCATCTGGTCCTCGTCACTGCAGGAGATGCGCCGCTTCCCGCTTCCGCTGTTTTTGCGCTTCTTTGAGCATCACGGCCTGCTGGACGTTACCCACCGTCCGCAGTGGTATGTGGTGCCCGGCGGTTCTCGCGAGTACGTCCGCGCCATTTTGGCCCAGTTGGGGGACCGCCTGACCCTGCACCTCAACGCTCCGGTGCAGCAGGTCATCCGCCACAACGGCGGCGTTGAAATCCAGCTTGCGCAGTCGAATCACTCGTTCGACCAGGTGATCTTCGCCTGCCATTCCTCACAGGCGCTGGCGATGCTTGCTCATCCTACTCCTGCAGAAAGCGAGGTTCTGGGCGATATTGGCTGGCAGCATAACGAGGTGGTTTTGCACAGCGATCCACGCTGGCTACCGGTGCGCGAGCGTGCCTGGGCAAGCTGGAACTATCGCCTGAGCGAACGGGACCAGGCCAGCGCCTGCGTCACCTACAACATGAATATCTTACAAGGGTTACCTGAGGGTAGCCCCCTGTTCTGCGTCACCCTGAACCCGGAAACGCCGGTAGACGATCGCTACGTCTGGAAACGCTTTGTCTACGAGCACCCGATGTTTAACCCGCAAAGCTGGCGCGCCCAGTCGCGCCGCGGCGAGATTAACGGCCACCAACGGAGCTGGTTCTGCGGAGCTTACTGGTACAACGGTTTTCACGAGGATGGGGTACGCAGCGCGTTGGACGTGGTGAAAGGGATCGCTGCAGGGGAGGACCTGTAAGATGAACAGCTGCCTTTACCAGGGTGTGTTACGCCATCGTCGCTTCCAGCCGAAATCACACCATTTTCGCTATAACGTGTTTATGGCCTGGATCGATCTGGACGAGCTGGATGCGCTGCCGTCGGCGGGTATCCGCCGTAATCGATTTGCCGCGGCCGCCTTCCATGATGCGGATTACCCACTCGGCACACCGCTTAAAGAGAACGCCCTCGACCGGCTGCAAACTCTGACCGGGGAACGTCCCGATGGCCGCGTCATGCTCCTGACCCAGCTTCGTTATTTCGGCTTCCATTTTAATCCGATCAATCTCTACTACTGCTATGACAGTACGGGCATGCTGCGCTGGGTTCTGGCCGAAGTGCGCAACACCCCGTGGAACGAGCGCCATTACTATGCGGTGGATGGCCAGGCGGCTCGCCCGCAGCCGAAAGCCTTCCATGTCTCCCCGTTTAATCCGATGGATATGGTCTATCACTGGCGCTTCAACGCCCCCGGTAAAACGCTGCATATGCATATCGAAAATCATCAGGAGTCGAAGGTGTTCGACGCCACGCTCGCGCTTCGCCGTGAGCACCTAACGCGCGCAACCTTGAGATCGATATTGCTGCGCATACCGATGATGACCCTGAAAACCGTCCTGGCAATTTACTGGCAAGCGTTACGGCTGTGGCTTAAACGCGTGCCGTTGTACAACCATCCCGTCAGAAGGAGTTAGCGCTCATGACCGATCCTGCCTTTGCGCTTGAATCCGATATCCCTCGTAACGCCCGTATCGCGCGCTGGCTACTCTTTCGTTTGCTGAGCGGTATCCGCGAGGGCTCGCTCACCGTGCGTGAAGGACAGCAGACCCTCCATTTTGGCGATGAGTCCTCTGCGCTGCGTGCTGAAGTGCAGATCCTCGCGCCGGGTGTTTACTGGCGTCTGCTCACCGGCGGCAGCCTCGCCGCGGCCGAATCCTGGATGGAGGGTGAGTGGGAGACGCATCAGTTAACCCCGCTTTTGCAGATCCTGGCCCTCAACGGCAAGATACTGGGAAGGCTGGAAAGTGGCTTTCGCCTGCTGGGCAATCCTATGGAGCGGCTTCGCCACTGGACGCGGCGTAACTACCGCAAACAGGCGCGGGAAAACATCTCCGCCCATTACGACCTGGGTAACGAATTCTATGCGCACTTTCTCGACGAAGAGCTGCTCTACTCCAGCGCGCTGTTCACCGCCGACGACCAGGCTCTCTCTCAAGCCCAGCAGGCAAAAATGGCGCGCCTGTGCGAACAACTGGCGTTGACCGCAAGCGATCACCTGCTGGAAATCGGCACCGGCTGGGGGGCTATGGCGGAATACGCCGCTCGTCACTACGGCTGCCGCGTCACTACCACGACGCTGTCGCAGGAGCAGTACACCTGGGCTACAGAGCGGATTGCCCGCGCGGGATTACAGGACAGAGTTCAGGTTCTACTGTGCGACTACCGCGACCTGACCGGTGAATTCGACAAACTGGTATCGGTTGAGATGATTGAAGCCGTGGGTAAACGCTACCTGCCGGATTTCTTCCGAACCTGTCAGGCGCGCCTGCGCCCGGGCGGCAAAATGGCGATTCAGGCCATCACCATTCAGGATCAGCGCTACCGCGACTACAGCAAAAGCGTCGATTTTATCCAGCGTTACATCTTCCCCGGCGGGTTCCTACCGAGCATCACGGCAATGAGTGAACTGATGACGCGTCACACCGATTTTGTCGTCCGTAATCTGTTCGATATGGGGCCAGACTACGCCCGCACGCTGGCTCACTGGCGGCAGCGTTTTCTGCACGCCTGGCAGGACATTGAAAAGCTCGGTTTCGATGAAAGGTTCCGCCGTATGTGGCTCTACTACTTTGGCTACTGCGAAGCCGGTTTTAACGCACGCACCATCAGCGTGGTGCAACTGACCGCAGAGCGCGTATGAACCGCTCTGTGCAGGTCGTGCTGATGGCTCTCGCGTTCGATCTCTATTGGACGCTGGTAGTGTTGTTTCGCGAACGCGGCCTGTTTCTGTGGCTCGCCCTGGCGATCCTGGCCTGTCTGATGCTGTCGCCTGCACACCGTGTTTATGCCCTGCTGCTGGCCGCGGCGGGCTGCGGTCTGGATGCCCTCTGGGTGCTGACGGGGCAGATCGGCTTTAACAGTGACGCACTGCTGCCCCTGTGGATGATGGCGCTGTGGCTGATGTTTGCTACCGTCTGGACCCACTTGATCCTCACGACCACGCTGCCGCGATGGATGCTGGCTTTGCTGGCAACCGCTGGCGGTCCCGTAGCGTATGTGATTGGTGAACGTCTGGGCGCCATGACTTTCCGGGAGCCGACCTTTATCGTCGTCAGTTGGATGGCACTGGGTTGGCTGGTTCTGATGCTGTTGTTCCATATTCTGACGGGGAGGCGACATTGAGAACCTCTTTACTGATGCTGCTGTGGTTGGCGGCCATCGCGCCCGTCGCCCATGCCGCCGACTGGTTAAGCTGGCGCAAAGTGGGTGATGCCAGCCTGACATGGGGGCCGTTTACCGTTTATACCTCCCAACTGAGCACGCCGGACGGTCGGTATCACGGGCCGGAACAGGATCAGGCGCTGATTATTACCTACAAACGCGACATCGATCGTGACCAGTTGGTCGAAGCCACCCGTGACCAGTGGCAGGCTCAGGGGATCATGGAGCGAGAACCACAGAGCGAAGCCTGGCTGCGCATGCTGCAGTCACTCTGGCCGGACGTCACGCCCGGCTCACAGCTTACCTTTGTTGTTAAGGGTAAGCAGGGGCAGTTCTGGTATCGCGCCTCAGGGGCAGAAAAAAGCTTTACCCCGCTCGGCCCCAGCCAGTCTGCCGCCTTCAGTACAAACTTTCTGGCCATCTGGCTCGATCCACGCACGCAATATCCCGAACTGCGTCAGCAGTTGCTCGGAGGTGAAAAATGAAACGCATTCTGACACTTGGCCTGGCGCTGATGATGCTTCTGGTGGGTTGTAGCACAGACATCAGCGACTACCGGCATCAACAACCGCCGCTCGATATCTTCCACTACTTCCAGGGGAAAACCGAGGCATGGGGTATGGTACAGGACCGCAGCGGAAAACAGCTGCGCCGCTTCCACGTGGAAATCAGTGGCAACGTCATCGGCGACACGCTGACGCTAAATGAACACTTTGTCTATGACGATGGCGAGAAACAGCAACGGGTGTGGCATATCCGGCGCGTCGGCACCAATCGCTACGAAGGCACCGCAGGCGATATTGAAGGTGTGGCCAGCGGCGTGGCAGAAGGCAACGCCTTTAACTGGCGTTACAGCATGAACGTGAAAGCCAATGGCAGTACCTGGCTACTTCACTTTGATGACTGGATGTATCTGCAAGATGACATACATCTTTTTAATAAAACAGAGATGAAGAAGTTCGGCATCACCGTCGGCCAGGTAACGCTTTTCTTCACCCGAAAAGAACAGTAAGAGGATCGCGATATGAATAAGCAACCCGTCATTGGGATCAGCGGATGTTTAACCGGCGCGACCGTTCGGTTTGACGGCGGACATAAACGCATGGGCTTTGTCATGGACGGGCTGGCGCAGTGGGTGACCTTCAAACCCGTCTGCCCGGAGATGGCCATCGGACTGCCCTCTCCTCGTCCGGCACTACGCCTGGTTCAGACCGCCGAAGGGGATTTCCGGATGCACTTCAGCCAAGCGCCGCACGACGATGTGACGGAGAAAATGACCGCATTCACGGATTCCTATCTCTCACGTCTGGACGAACTGTCGGGCTTTATCGTCTGCGCCAAATCGCCGAGCTGCGGTATGGAACGCGTACGGTTGTACGATGAAAAGGGCAATCGCGGGCGTAAAGAGGGCGTAGGCATCTTTACCAGAGCGCTGTTGGAGAAATACCCGTGGTTACCGGTAGAAGAAGATGGCCGCCTGCACGACCCGGTGCTGCGGGAAAACTTTGTCGAGCGCATCTTCGCCCTGCACGAGTTGAACACCCTGAAGGCCAACGGCCTCACCCGCCATGCGCTGCTGGACTTCCACAGCCGGTACAAACTCCAGTTGCTGGCGCACCACCAAGCTGGCTACCGAGAAATTGGCCCCTTTGTCGCCTCGTTGCATGAGTGGGAAGACCTGGATGCATTCTTCGTGGCTTATCGCGAAAAACTGATGACGATCTTGAAAAAACCCGCCTCGCGCAAGAACCACACCAACGTGCTGATGCACATTCAGGGGTACTTTCGTAACCAGCTGAACTCGCGTCAGCGCGGCGAGCTGAATGACGTGATCCTCCATTATCGCGAGGGGCTGCTGCCAATACTCGCGCCTTTGACGCTGCTGAAGCATTACCTGGGCGAATACCCAGACAGCTACCTGCTGACGCAAAAATACTTTGACCCCTATCCGCATAATTTGGCTTTGCGGCTAATGGTTAATTAAGTGCGTATGATTCGTGGCCGAACTGCTCGATTTTTTCGGCCATAGGTTTTTCGTTGGCTCAGGGGAGGCTCTTTTCCGCCAGTGTAGGATCCTTGTGCGGTTACCTATGTGATCCATCCCAACGTGATGGCGGTGCGTAAGGTGCCGATGGGGATTGGCCCGAACGTCATCTTTTTATGCATCTGCATAAAAGCAAAACCCCTTACTCACCTTTTTCACCATAATTTTTATCATTTTCGATAACATTTGCTAACCAGCTCGTCATAACATCGATTTTTTTGTCCTCCCAGGGTTGGCATTTTATACAAAGCGTCAGCCCTGTTGGCCGAAGAAAGATGTGAAATTTTGCGCATTCTTGCACCGTTGCCTTTCCCTATACTCACCACCATCAGTAAATGTCGGTGAAGGGGCAACCTATGCAGCAGGCAAAAATCACACACCTCTATCAGAGTTTACAGCAGAGCGTTAACCGCCGGGCTGAGCATACCGCCCTGTTCTTTGAAGGCCATAAATACAGTTATAATCAGTTAAATCATAACGTTAATTTATCTTCCGCCTGCCTGAAAGAAAGTTTTAACCTCGTCAAAGGCGATGTGATCGTCTTGGCCTTGGGTAACCGGCCTGAATTCTGCTCGCTGTTTTATGCAGCAATGGCGCTGGGGATTATCGTGGTGCCGTTAAGCACCAAGTTAAAATCGCAAGACAGCCATATCATCCTGTCCAGTGTTAATGCCAAGGCGGTTTTTTACGATCCCAACAGCCAGCCGTGGATGGCGACGCTGGAACCCGTGAAGCAAAGCCATGTGGTGTCGCTGGCCGATTGGCAACTGATGCTCAGTAATGCAGATGACCAAAAGGTGATCCAACCCGTAGAGCCTGCCGCCATCGTAGCGGATGACATTGCCGCAATTATTTATACTTCCGGCACCACTGGCTCACCGAAAGGAGCAGCGCTCACTCACGGTAACTTTATTGCGGCTATCACGGCTTACCAACAGGCTCTCAAGTTAACCGAGCAAGACAGCGCCATCTTGCCGATCCCTATCTGCCATATTACCGGCCTGTCAGCTTTACTCTGCCTGTTTATTCACCTTGGCGGTACGTTGCATTTGCAGCAAAGATTCAATGCAGAAGAGATTTTGAAAACCGTCAGCAGCCATAACATTACCTTCCTGCATGGTTCGCCAACGGTGTTTATCCTACTGTTGCAAGAAGCGGAAAAGTATCCACAGGTGGGCAACTACGCCAGCTTGCGGATGATCGCTTGCGGTGCCGGGCATTTGAACGTGGGCATTATCGAAAGGCTCGCGCAGTTGTTCCCAGCCACGGAAATCAGGCCGATCTATGGGCTGACAGAAACCTCTTCACCGGCCAGCATTTTCCCGGTCGATGTACGCAGCAGCGATAAGATAGGCAGTTCTGGCTTACCCATTCCCGGCCTAAGCTGCCAAATTCGCGACGATAATCACCAGGTGCTTGCTGCCGGTGAGATTGGTCATCTATGGCTGAAAGGGCCAGTGGTGATGAGCCAGTACTGGAAGAACCCGGCGGCCAATCAGCAGTTCTTCCACGACGGCTGGTTTTATACCGGCGATATAGCCTGCCTCGATCAGGATAACTACCTGTATATCAAAGATCGCAGCAAGGACATGATCAACCGCGGTGGTGAAAAAATATACTGCATTGAAGTGGAAAACCTGATCTCGAATTACCCTGGCGTCAAGGAAATTGCCATAGTTCCCAGCAGCAGCGAAATCTACGGAGAAGAAGCCGTCGCTTTTATTGTGGCGCACCGGAATAAACCCTTGGTGAGCGATAATATCACTCATTGGCTCTCCAATAAAATTGCCAAATTTAAAATACCCTCAAAGATCGTCTTTACAGCAGAATTACCGAAAAATGCCAATGGCAAAATAGACAAATTAGCTTTACGACAAAAATTGACACCACCAATATAAAAACAAGCGTTATCCAATAAACGCGCCAACGTCAGGAAACCTAAAGCGCAATCATTAAAATAATAGAGCACCTGTACCTCTAACAATACAGAACAGCTCTGCCCTGTTTAATCGCCTCATCATGAGGAGGAGTCCTTATTATGTCAAATCGACCGTTAGATATTGCATCGAAAAGCCAGGCGGCAATAACGAATGCAAAAATATATAAACACCTGATGCCGTTACTGATCATTGTTTATATCATCAGCTTTATTGACAGAACCAATATCGGCATTGCCCGAGCCTCGATGTCCATCGATCTTGGGCTTTCCGCTACCGCCTATGGGTTGGGAGCAGGTCTGTTCTTTCTGACTTATTCCACCATGGAGATCCCCAGCAATCTGATCATGGCGCGGGTCGGGGCCCGCTTCTGGATCACCCGCATCATGTTCACCTGGGGGGTGATTTCCGCCGGTATGGCCTTCGTCACCGGTCCCACCTCTTTCTATGTCATGCGCCTGTTACTAGGGGCGGCAGAAGCCGGATTGTACCCCGGTATCATCCTGTACCTTACCTACTGGTTTGGCCGTGAAGATCGCGCCAGAGCCGTCGGCATGTTCCTGCTCGGTGTCTGTATCGCCAATATTGTCGGGGCGCCATTGGGCGGCGCATTGCTGATGCTGGATGGCCTGGGTGGACTGCACGGCTGGCAATGGATGTTTATCATAGAAGGGCTCCCGGCAGTGCTGCTGGCGTTTTATGTGTATGCCGTACTACCCAATAAGCCCCGCGATGCCAAATGGCTGACCAAAACCGACATTGAGTATATTGAAAACAAGCTGGCCGCGGAGCAACCGGTTGGGGTGGATAAGAACCAGAAGTTTTCCTTTAAAACGGCGTTTACCAATAAAACTTTCATGCTGATCGTGGCGATTTATTTCACCCATCAGATTTCGGTCTACAGCCTGACCTATTTCCTGCCAAGCATTATTAACAGCTACGGCAAAATGAGCACCTTGATGCTCGGCCTGTTAACTGCCATTCCGTGGATCGCGGCAGCCTTGGGTGGCTTCTTCCTGCCCAAATATGCCAATACCGCCTCTCGTTCACGCATCATGCTGGTGTCCGGCTTTATGTCGATGGCCGTCGGTTTCCTGATTGGCGTGCTGGGTGGCCCAGTATTAGGGCTGATCGGCTTCTGTATCGGTGCCTCGATGTTCTTCGTCGTGCAATCCATCATCTTTACCTACCCGGCCACGCTGATGAGCGGCCCTATGCTCGCTGGTGGGCTGGGATTACTGGCTTGCCTTGGCATCACCGGCGGGTTCTTCGGGCCATATGTGTTCGGTCTCCTGGAGGATAGAACGGGGTCACCTAGTGCAGGCCTGTGGTTTGCCATCGTGCTGCAGACCCTTGCCATCATCGGGGCTGCGAGGGTGAAACAACCCGCAGGCAGTAAAGATAAACCGGCCAATCAATGCCCCCCGGCAGCAATGAATAGCGTGATTGAGAAATAAAGCCTAAACGCGGTGCCATGGTGCACCGCCGCACAGACGTAAGGTAGCAATGATGAGAAATAAAGTCATTTCGGCTCAGCAGGCCGCAGAGTTAGTGAATAACGGCTCGACCCTGTGCACCATCGGCATGACATTGATCGGGGCCGCGGAGTCGATCTTGAAGGCCCTGGAAAATCGCTTTCTTGCAACAGGGGCACCGCACGGGCTGACCTATATTCACTCTGCGGGGCAGTCGAATCGTGAGCGCGGCAATCAGCATTTTACTCCCCCAGGGATGGTAAAACGCATTATTGGTTCGCACTGGGGGCTGGCACCCAAGTGGATGGAAAAGATTGCCGCCAACGAGGTTGAAGCCTTCTGTTTACCGCAGGGGCAGATTGTCCATCTGTATACAGCCATGGCGGCAGGTCAGGCCGGGTATCTGTCCAAAGTGGGGCTGGGTACCTTTATCGATCCCCGCCTGGAAGGCGGCAAAATGAATGCGTTGACCCGCTCCCTGCCAGATTTGGTGGAAGTGGTCAGCCTGCGCGAGGAGGAATATCTGTTCTATCCGGCACTCCCGCTGGATACGGTGATCATTCGTGGCACTACGGCGGATACCGCTGGCAACCTCACCTGTGAGGAAGAGGCCATGAAGCTGGAGATCCTGCAGGCGGTACTGGCGGCGAAACGCTTTGGTGGCAAGGTGATAGCCCAGGTGAAAAATCTGGCGGAAAAAGGGAGTCTGCACCCAAAACAGATCGTGGTGCCGGGGAATTTTATTGATGCCATTGTGGTATGTGAAGACCCCGAGCAAGACCACCGTCAGACCTCCTCCTGGTTCTATGACCCGGCCTATTGCGGCAACCTGGTGACTCCTGCCAGCGAAGTGGAAACGCTGCCGCTGAACATCCGCAAGGTGATTGGCCGCCGCGCTTGCCAATTCCTATCCCCGGACTGTGTGATCAATCTGGGCACCGGTATTCCCAACGATGTTATTGGCACCATCATCCATGAAGAGGGGGTGAGCGAAGCGGTCACCATCACCGTTGAATCAGGTATCTACGGCGGCGTACAGGCCGGTGGCGTTGATTTTGGCATCGGTAAAAACCTGACCGCAATGATTAACCATCAGGAACAGATGCTGTATTACAACGGGGCCGGTGTGGATATTACTTATATGGGTGCAGGCGAGATGGACGCCAACGGGCATATCAACGCCACCCGCATGGGGGACCGCTGTACCGGGGCGGGAGGGTTTATCGATATAACCCAAAATGCACACCACGTGGTGTTTTGCTCCACCTTTACCGCCAAGGGGTTGGAGGTGGCATTCCAGCAAGGGCAATTAACCATCCTGCAGGAAGGCTCGGTTAAAAAACTGGTACGGTCGATTAACCAGATTTCCTATAACGGCGAAATAGCCCGCCAGAAAAAACAAAAAATGCATTTGGTGACTGAACGAGCAGTATTTGAACTGACGGCGCAGGGCCCGATGCTGATAGAAATCGCCCCCGGCGTCGATCTTGAGCGGGACATCCTGCAACAAATGGAATTTATGCCACTTATTTCCCCCTCATTAAAACAAATGGACGCGGCACTATTTTGTGACGCCCCTTTTGGCCTGAAGGAAATGCTGGCCAGGCAGTAAAAACATATTTGTTATCTCTGCGCTAATTCAGCGTGGTCAGGAATTAAAATAATAAGGAGTACCCTATGTGTTTAACGAATAAAGTAGCTATCGTCACCGGGGCCAGCCGTGGTCTTGGGCGAGGCATTGCCCAGGTATTGGCTGAGAAAGGGGCCGCGATAGTCATTTGTGATGTCGACCAGGAAGGTGGCAATAAAACTGCCGCCGAATTGGTGAGCGCGGGCCATAAAGCCATTTTCATCGCCTGTAATATTGCCAACCGCGAAGAGGTTAACCAGTTATTTATTGCGGCTGAGCAGCAGCTGGGGCCGATAGATATTCTGGTCAATAACGCCGGGATTAACCGTGATGCCATGTTACACAAGCTAACGGAAGAGAATTGGGATCTGGTGATGGATATCAACCTGAAAGGAACCTTCCACTGCATGCAAGAAGCCGCCGTGCGGATGCGCGAGCGTGCCAGCGGGCGGATCATCAATATCTCGTCGGCCAGCTGGTTAGGCAATGTTGGGCAAGCCAACTATGCCGCTTCAAAAGCCGGGGTGATCGGCCTGACCAAAACGGCCTGCCGGGAGCTGGCAAAAAAAGGGGTTACCGTTAACGCCATCTGCCCAGGATTTATCGAAACCGATATGACTCGTGGGGTGCCGGAAAAAGTCTGGGACATCATGATCGGCAAAATTCCCGCAGGTTTCGCTGGCGATCCGGTTGATGTCGGCCATTGCGTCGCCTTCCTGGCTTCCGACGAGGCACGCTATATCAATGGCGAAGTGATCAACGTCGGCGGCGGCATGGTGCTGTAAGGAGAATAGAATGAAAAATGCAAATGACATTGTCGTCGTCAGCGGCGTACGCACGGCGATCGGTACCATGGGCGGTAGCTTTAAAGATACGCACCAGCATGATTTGGGCGCAGCGGTGATCCGTGAGGCCGTGGCCCGTACCGGGCTGCAACCCGCACAAATTGATGAAGTGGTGGTAGGTAACGTAGGGCAAATCGCGGAGAGTGGTTTTATCGCCCGTATTTGTCAGCTGCGCGCGGGGTTACCGAACGAAACAACGTCCTATTCGGTGAACCGCCAGTGCGGTTCGGGTCTGCAAGCGATTGTCGATTGCATGCTGGAACTGCAAACCGGTAACGCCGAGATCACCGTCGCCTGTGGGACAGAGAATATGACCCAACTGCCCCACTATATTCGCAAGGCTCGTTATGGTTATCGCCTTGGGCACGGAGAATTGGAAGATGGCATTGTCTCTATCTTGACCTGGCCGGAAGGACCTTATCACAACGGTATGACCGCCGAGTTCGTCGCGGAACGTTTTAACATCAGCCGTGAGGCGATGGACGAGTTTGCCTGGTGCAGTCAGCAAAAAGCCTTGGCAGCCATCAAAGAGGGGCATTTTACCTCGCAAATCCTGCCGCTGGAGGTTCGTGAAGGCAAGAACAGCCGTCTGTTTGCCATCGATGAACACCCAAGGGATACGCCGAAAGAAAAGTATGCGCAGTTGAAGCCGGCGTTTAAAAAAGACGGCACGGTCACAGCAGCAACGTCATCAGGTATCAATGATGGAGCAGCCGCACTGGTTGTCACTACCCGTGCCAACGCGGAAAAACTGGGGCTACCCATCCGGATGGTGATCCGAGGCTGGGCAGTGGCAGGTTGTGAGGCAGAAATCATGGGCTTTGGCCCGGCACCGGCAACTCGTAAACTGATGCAAAAGTTGAATATGTCGGTGCACGATATCGACCTTATCGAGCTTAATGAGGCCTTTGCCGCCCAATCATTGGCGGTGATTAACGATCTGGAGTTGGATCCGGCGAAAGTGAACGTCAACGGGGGAGCCATTGCGCTGGGGCATCCTGTTGGGGCCAGCGGTGCCATCATCGCTGTAAAACTGATGTATGAGATGGAGCGCCGTGGCGTCAATAGCGGTTTAGCCACCATGTGTATCGGTGGAGGGCAAGGGATCTCTATGCTGTTTGAGCGGGAAAGGTAGTCTCTTAAGTTAGCGCAATAGATATTTCCGACCCTCTGACAAAGAGAGGGTCGGATGGCAAACATCGGCTTACGCATTGAGTTACCTGAATTGTATTATGTTTACTACGTAGTTCGGTTGACGGGTCAATAAGCTTACCGTGAAATTGGCAAGAAACATTCGATATTATATTTATCCCCCCTCACTACAATAGAGGTTTTATATCATAAAGGTATGAGTATGCTGATCACCTTAGAGCTGGCTAATACCATTGTGAAACGAGCGATGAGTATTATCCATTATAATGTTAATGTTATTGACCATCAGGGCGTAATTATCGCTTCGGGCGAACCACATAGGATCGGTGAACGGCATGAAGTGGCATTTGAGGTGATAAAGAGCCGCCAGCGGATGACGATAGAAAATGCTCAGCAGGCGGCCAGGTACCGAAATGTGCAACCCGGTATCAATCATCCGATTATCGTGGATGATCAGGTAGTTATGGTGATAGGTATCAGTGGCAATCCTGCCGCGATTGCGCGTTATGCCGAGCTGGCGATTCTGGCGGCGGAGCTGTTGATCAAACAGTCTTTAGCTATCCGGGAAATGAACTGGCAATACCGCATAAGAGATCTGTTGCTAAAACAGTATCTTGAAGTGGGCGATACTGACAAAGGTAAGGAAATACTTCACCAGTTGGTACAGCAAGAGATCGACCTGTCACAACCCCTGTTGCCGGTATTGATCAATATTGAAACCGGCGGGCATTTATTGGGGCAAACCATCGATCACATCCTCAATAAACTCTCACATATTTTAAAATCCCAACGGGTAATATTGCTCAGCAATGATGAGATCCTGTTAATTATCACCGCGATCGAACAGACCGAAGCCACGGTTAAAGCTATGAACGCCTTTATGGAAACTCAGCTGAGCCATTACACTATTGGCATTGGGGTAGAGTCTGGCTCTGCCGGGATTTTCCGCCAATCAGTATTTATGATCAAAGAGATGATAGAACATGCTCGGGAGTCGTTACCACAACCGCGGGTCATTAACGGCCAGCAATTTGCCTTCAGCGGGTTGTTGAATGAAGCCAGCAGCAGCTCATTTACCCTTTATTTCAAACAGAGAATCGATAAATTACTGATGCTGAGCACGGGTCAAATGCTGCTCAACACGTTAAGTACCTATATCGCACACAATGCCGAACTGGCAAACGCTGCGCGGGAACTTGGGGTACATCGCAACACGCTCACCTACCGGCTTAACCAGATAAAAGAAGCGACGTCGTTGGATCCCTTTAATTTCAAGGAACTTAGCCAACTGATGATTGCACTTTACTATCATCAAGGGAGCCCGCTGTCTAATGCGGCGGCTGTCACCAACGATCTCCAATGATGTGTTGGAGAGGTTGCTACGATCCAGACTCACCCTCTTTGTCAGAAAACGTCATGATTCATCCAGCCAATCGCACAGTAAAATTCAGTATATTCATTAAGTTATGGAGTGATATTATGACTGAATGACTAGCTGTTATCACCATTCTGGCCGTCATCAGCCCAGGGCCGTCATTTCATGGTTAACAAACAAAGTAAGGGTTAAAGATGGAAATAAGCTGGCAGGCATTGAAAGGCAACGTCCTCAGCGCGCAGCAGTTGCATGATATTCTGGCGCTGCGCATGGCGGTGTTTGTCGTCGAGCAGACGTGCCCGTTTCAGGATATTGATGGACAGGATTTGCTTAATAGCACCCTTCACGTTGCCGGATACAGCGACGGTAAGCTTATCGCCTACGCGAGAGTGCTGCACGTGGATGATTCTCCGGATGCGGCCAAAATCACGCGAGTGATTGTTGATGATTCCGTCAGGGGTCAGAAGCTGGGGGTCAGGCTGATGGAAAAAACGATGTCCTTAATCCTCGGCGATGCACCAGGCAAGGCGATAAAGCTCTCGGCACAATCTCACCTCGTCAAATTCTATGAAGGATTCGGTTTCAAAACGGTATCCGGCGAATACCTTGATGATGGCATACCCCATAAGGATATGGAGTATACGGAGGCGTAATCCAGGTAGAAGGGACAGAAGTCCAGACCACTCAACTTCTGTTCCCCCGCAGTTAAACTGGCTGCGTTGCCTCTTCTGCAGCAATCGCGGCCTGGACATGGGAGCGAGATCCAATCCGTTCCATGAACGACATCAGTACTGGCCAGTCTTTGATCTCGATATTGAAAAACGGCAACCATTTCAGAACGGTGAACAGATACACATCTGCTAGACCAAAGGTCCCAATCAGGTAGTTCTGTTTCGATAGGATCTGACCCAGATAGTTAAATCGTTTAAATAGCTTTTGTTTGAAAATGGCCTTAGTGGTCTCTGGAATATCATCGTTGAACAAAGGTGCACAACCGCTATGGATCTCAGATGAAATAAAGTTCAGCCATTCCTGTAGACGAACCCGTTCCCAACTACCATTGCTCGGTGCCAGCGTGTTGTCAGGGACAAGATCGACCAAGTACTGCACGATGGCAGGCCCTTCGGTCAGCACATTGCCATTATCTAACTCTAAAGCTGCCACGTACCCTTTAGGGTTAATGTCTAAAAAGCTGCGCCCATCAGCAGTTTGCTTAGTCTTGTTGTTAACCCGAATCAACTCAAAATCGAGGCCTAATTCACGCAATACAATATGTGGGGACAATGAGCAAGTCATTGGGGCAAAGTACAGTTTCATGTAATCTCCTTTCTAACTGGGTAACGACTACTACTCCCCGAACGTGTCGCTTTTCCAGATTCGTAGAGCTTGTGTAGGCATATTGGCAAACCGCTACCCTTTGGTAAAATTACAATTCTGTACCTCCATCATTAGCTATTCTTATGTCGGCACAAGCGGCTTTGTTTCGGCGCCGCGTATCGTCATAGGGATATTCAAACCCAGGGTCGACTTCCTGATTTCATTTAGCAAGGTTTGTGCAGAAGGCGAGTTTTGACCGGTCTGCGAGCAGACCAAACCAAATTCGCGGTAGATTGGCTTACTGAGTTCAAATACCCGCATACCTCGGCGATCTAAGGGCAAAGTCGAGGCAGGAACGATCGAGATGCCCATACCTTCGCCGATCAACGCGAACGCAGTAGTCCAGTCACGCACCGTGATCTTTATATCCTTCAGTGCCAATCCTTCTCGTTCTACCAGCGACTGCCCGTTAAGATAACAGCCACCAGTAGCGAGAATGAAAGGTTCCTCAACCAACTCCCTAAGCGAGACGGTACTGAGCGAGGATCTTCTGGCTAGCTTATGAGTCACTGGAACTACGGCTACCCAAGTGTCCCGCCCTAGCGACAGCGCCTGACGCTTCTCATCAGGATTCATCACCACGCCCAGATCGATGCTGTCGCTGGCTAGCCACTGCTCTACCTCCTCGTCGGTTCCTTCCAGGGAAACGATTTCAACACTGGGATGCATGCGGCTGAAAGTCTGAAGTAAATCTGGCAGAAAGGACGCGAACACGGAGGGGAAACTAGCCAACTTAATTCGGCCCAAATGGCACCCGCGAGAGATATCTACCAGGTTCTGTATCGACTCAAATTCACTCAGCATCCGCCGCGCCCGCTCGATAATCTGCTCTCCTATCGCCGTCACGGTAGTCTCACGTCGATCTCGGACAAATACCTTAACTCCGAGGCTCTCCTCCATTTGGGTCAGAGCCTGGCTGGCACCCGATTGGGTAATGCCATAACGCTCAGCTGCGCGGGACACATTTTTCGAGTCAGCGACCGCAACCAACAAGCGCCAATGCATCAGATTCATCATTTCAGTAGCCCCTCTTATGCTTATGAAATCGATATTTAATTATGCGCGGCGCTCTCCCTCCACATGCTCTATCTCTTCTACACAAATCCCCGGCATTTTGCCCGGGGATTTTTTTAATCCTTTCCCTTGTCTTTTGATACCACGGGTTGGGTGGGTGTTGCCACTAGGCATAATCTCCTGCAACGGCTCTGGTTCCGATAGTCTGCTCAGTGCCAAGTCAGCATTGCTCACACCACTGAGCGCTAAATACTGGGGAGCTGACCCTCGCTATTATAGCGGTGACTTTAACGCCAACGTCATTCACTTTCACCAAGATGGATAAATTAACTATAAATATCATGTAGTTAAACTAATTTTTTATTGAAAATCTTCTTTCATTAGTCATGACCGCATTTTTGAAGATCTAGGTTAATGCAAATTTAATAGAGTTTTTCCTGTTGGTTTCTGAGTCAGGCACTTATTATAACCATCACCGATTAGGAGGACATATGCAAAAAACATACCCGGATGAAAGTGTATTCTCTTTATATAAAAGAGATATTCCAGAGGATATTACTCATCAAGAATTCCTATCTAATCTAGAAAAAGATTTTTCCGCTTATCATTATAATACTGTTCCAGACTCAGTGAAAACATTGAGGGCTAAAGTTTACTCTATTATCGGAAAAGATAAAAAACCAGACGATTCCAGCATGACTAAGTATCAACTGCAGCAATGTATGCACTTTTGTCATATGATGGATCTTGAGTCAAAAAAATGGGGGCAATCCAAAGGATGGTGGCACACACCATTTGTGTTAGACGATAGCAAGCCATTAAATACAATTGAAGACTATAGGCATAATAAACAGATCTACAACACATTACATTTATGTAGAAGAATGCTTGATCTACGCATAAACCTTCTGCCTTTGATGCATAAGGTTGAATCTCAAATCATGGACTTCTTAGTTTTTTTACCTCGAAGTATGTACGATTTTTACGATTCAAAAATTAAAATGTACGCAGGCCAGTATGAAGCCGCGGTAATATTGGTTCATTTGATTCATCAACTTAATTTAGATGAAAACAACGTGAATCACTCTATTAATGGAACAGATGAATTCTGTAAAAGAGCACTGGTGAATGAGGCGATAAAAAATGCAAGATATTTTATTAAGGAATCTGAGGGCTTTGATAATTATAATATTGAAATTGCTGATATTGATTACAGCAACCTCATTGGTGTTCAATGTCAACATCACGACGATAATTCTCTAATTTCAAGGGTTTGCTCCTACTTTAACCATAAGGAAATGAAGGTTAATGTCATCAAAAGTATGATCGACGCCGTCATTTTTATAAAATGTTTTGACAGAAAACAACCTCTTTATGATGGGACCGAAGAAACATTTTATCAAGAAGCGATAAGTCTGCCTTATATAAGATACGCGGCAATTTGTTTAATTATTAAAGCAGATAAAGAAAAAATGTATTTCTCGTCAAACAAAACCGGCGGGAACAATAAAAAATTACATATAATCAATGAGTTGAAAAAAATATCAAGGAGTTTGGATAGAGCGTCTGATTTTAAAGAGAAAACTGAATTAATGTTTGAAATGGACTATTCCTTCTTGAAGTTCATATCTTACTATGTGAGTACGATAACGACCACAATAGAACATGAGGCGCCACCAGCCGAAGGTATCAAAGAGTATCGTTCCGTAAGAAGGCATAAGTGGAGCCTAATAGACATGTTGTACACCACACTCGGCAATTCCCCACTTGATCAATTTAAATACATGCTCGAAAGTTTATCTAATCAAATTGAGAGATGGCGATGGAGTTCAGAAGTGATGGGTGTGCAAAAATTAAAAGCCCATGACGAATATAATCGAATGAAAGAAAGTGGTGAACTGGAAAAGCTTTGAGTCATTTTACTCATCAGAAATTAATGAGATGCCCTCGTTTTCCATAACGAGTGATAAGGTACCAAGAGCGAGAAGCATTCAGGCCAGCTTCTCGCTCTTGGTTGACTATCACACGACCAGCTTTGGCCCCAACCCACCAAGGGTCAGGGCTTGATACATTAAACCGCGCTTATTACGCCGTGCCGCCCACGGTAAGTGAATCCAGCTTCAGCGTAGGCTGACCAACGCCTACCGGCAGGCTCTGCCCTTCTTTACCGCACACGCCTACGCCCTTATCCAGCGCCAGATCGTTACCCACCATCGAAATCTGCTGCATCGCCTCAATACCTGAACCAATCAACGTGGCACCCTTCACCGGTTTGGTGACGCGGCCATTTTCGATCAGATAGGCTTCAGAGGTGGAGAAGACAAATTTCCCGGAGGTGATATCAACCTGACCACCGCCGAAGTTTGGCGCATACAGGCCATACTCCACGCTGGCGATAATATCTTCTGGCGTTGAATTGCCCGCCAGCATGTAGGTGTTGGTCATACGCGGCATCGGCAGGTGAGCATAAGACTCGCGGCGGCCGTTGCCGGTAGGCGCAACGCCCATCAGCCGTGCGTTGAGTTTATCCTGCATGTAGCCTTTCAGGATGCCGTTCTCAATCAGCACGTTGTATTGGCCCGGTACGCCTTCGTCATCGATCGCCAGTGAACCACGGCGGCCTTGCAAGGTGCCATCATCCACCACGGTGCACAGCTCAGAAGCCACTAGCTGGCCCATCTGGCCGCTGAATACCGAGGTGCCACGGCGGTTGAAGTCGCCTTCCAGCCCGTGACCGACCGCTTCATGCAGCAACACGCCCGGCCAACCCGCGCCCAGTACCACAGGCATGGTGCCCGCAGGGGCAGCCACGGCAGAGAGGTTGACCAGCGCCATACGCACCGCTTCTTTGGCAAAAGCATCGGCACGCACTTCACCGTCCACCACTTCCAGAAAGTAGTCATAGCCAAAACGGCCACCGCCACCGCTGGCTCCGCGCTCACGCTTGCCGTCTTCTTCCACCAGCACGCTGACGGAGAAACGCACCAGCGGTCGAACGTCCGCCGCCAGGGTGCCGTCCGTTGCCGCAACCAGTATCTGCTCATACACGCCGGTAATGCTGGCCGTCACTTCCTGCACGCGCTTGTCTTCAGCACGCGCGACCTTGTCTACCCGATGCAACAGCGCGATCTTCTCTTCCCGCGGCAGGCTTTGCAGCGGATCGAGCAAAGGATACAGCGCCTGATAGCCGATCTCACCCAGCGTATGGACTTTGCCATTGCCGCTGTCACGCACAATGCTACGAGCAGCCTGTGCACTTTGGTTCAGGGCGTTCAGGGTGATTTGGTCCGCATAGGCAAAGCCGGTCTTTTCACCGCTGACCGCGCGCACGCCAACGCCCTGGTCGATATTGTACGAGCCATCTTTGATGATGCCATCCTCAATCACCCAGGCTTCGTGGTAGCTGGACTGAAAATAGAGGTCGGCGTAATCGAGGCGGCGTTCGGCCAGTTGACCCAATACGGAGAACAGGTCTTGATGACTCAGCTTATTCACAGCGAGTAACTGCTCACTGACAAACGACAGGCTCATAATTTTTTCACTCTTTATTGGCGGAGTTTTCAACCGGCGCAATCAGCGTCGGCTGGAATCGGTTATGTTGCATTACCGGCATCTGCTTGCGTACCGTATGCAACTTGCCGGTATTTACGCGCACTTTCAGCGCGGACACGGCGTCGGGGTTTTCTGCCAGCACATTGCCCCAGCTGTCTACCACCATGGAATGTCCCCAGGTACGGCGGGTTGCCCCGTGGCGGCCTACCTGCGCGGGAGCCAAGATCACACACTGGTTCTCGATAGCGCGGGCACGCAGCAAAATTTCCCAGTGTGCCTCACCGGTCACGCGGGTAAATGCGGCGGGAACCGAGATCAGCTCCGCACCTTTCGCACGCAGCGCCTGATACAGGCCAGGGAAGCGCAGGTCGTAGCATATCGTCATCCCCAAGCGGCCAACCGGCGTATCAACCACCGTTAATTGCTGGCCATGCTGATAGGTATCTGACTCGCGGTAATGGGCGTGGATATCATTGATATCTACGTCGAACATGTGCAGTTTGTCGTAACGGCCACGGATTTCGCCCTGATCGTCAAACAGCAGGCTGCTGGTGGTGATGCGCGTCGGATCTTCGCGGCTGATCAATGGCATAGAGCCAACCAGCAACCATACCCCATAACGGCGAGCCATATCGCGCACCGCCTGCTGCAGCGGCCCGTGACCTTCCGTTTCCGCATGTTCACGGTAGGCGGCCGAGTTGGCAAACAGTAAGGCGTTCTCCGGAGTCATCACCAGTTTTATCCCGGGATTGAGTTGCTTGATCTGCTGCTCAATCTGGGCCAGGTTGTCCCGTATCTGCTCACCGCTACACAGCTGTAATAACGCAACGTTAGCATTTTTCATGGCGATTTATCCTCTTTTGGCTTACGCAACACCTCATGAATACTTGGGTGGTCCAGGCTGCCGGTAATGTCATAGCGGATAAACGAGATCTTGCTCCACAACGGCCCCAGCACTTTCGAGGCCGCAAACACCGCCGCCCCCACAATCGGGTTGATTACAAACGCGGTCGCCACTCCGACCGTCGCCGAGATCTCTGGCGCTATCACGGCCTGCATATCAATCTGGCGTTTCACCAGGTCGATCTGGCCGCTCATGGCGATATCCGCCGCCAGCCCATCCACCAAAAAGTTATCTGTATGCATTATGCCATCTTTCGCCCAGATAGTGCCGCGTATGGAGTCAAAGTAAAATCCATTACCGAAGGTATCACGGAAGTCGAACTGTAATTTGCGCAGCAGGGCATCAAAGCTGACCAGGCGTAACAACTGCCCAGCCCGGCCACCGCCGACGTTGTCAATCTCGCCTTTGCCCAGATCGACCTTCATGGTGCCATTGAGCGTGTTGATCTGCGGTTTCCATGGCTGCCCATGCCAGTGCAGATCAAAATCGATATCGTAAGGCGCGTCTTTTAATGGAATGATCACGCCGAAGAAACTGGCGGTGCGATCGATTTTGCTGCCCAGCAGTTTGCCCTTTAACGCACTGCGCTCTTCCTGAGCGTTTTGTTTCCACAGGCCGGTGGCGCTCATACGGCCATAGCCGGTATCTACCAGGCCATGGCTTAGCACCAGAGAATCCCCCTCACGTTTGAGATCGGCCTCCACCGTGCCAAGATTCTGCCCCATCACCCAGCAGGATTTACAACGCAACATCAGCGAAGGCCAATCCTGGAACGAGATCCGCTCCTTCGAGTCCAACGGGTTGGTTCCACCAGCACTGCCGTCGCCGCTGGCAAACTGCGGGTTGTAGTAAAGATAGCCGAGATCCGCACGCCACACGCCCTTATCCGGCATCGACAGGCTACCATCAATCTCTTTACCCTTGGCGGTGACGGTCGTTCCCGCCAACTGCTGCACGACCGCCAGCTGAAGGTTATGCCACGCCTGTCCGCCCAGCGTCAGCTGTGGGGTTTCGAGCGTTACGCTGGTTGGGAACACAAAGCTGCCCACCTTACCTGCACCGCTGCTTTGCTTCATCGCCGGTGCCAATAGCCCCAGCCACTGCTCGCCATCCAACGCGGGCAGATTGAGCACCAGGGATTTATCTTTGGGTAACGTTGGGGTAGCGGAACCGCCGGTTTGCCAAGCGGCACGTGCCAGCGTAACCTGCTGTTTGGCCAACAGCCATTCGCTGTTGAAGTGGTTTTGCTTGCCCGCACTGCCATTGAGCATCAATCCTTGCAGGCCGCCGTTCACTTTTACGTTAACGGGTAACGCTTCCCCTGCGGCTTTATTCAGGGGAGAAGGTAAGTGACTGCTTACTTTTTTCAGATCGGCATTCACACCAATCTCATAGTTCGGCTCGCCTTTATGCGGCAGGTTGATGGCCACTTTACCCTGCCAGGCGGCGCTGCCTGCCAGCTTTTTGGCAAACTCTGGCGGCAGGCCTTCAACCTTGGCCGGTTGCCAATCGCCTTTCAGCCCAACGTTAACCTTATAATCCTGTTTGCCTTCCAGCGTATCGAAGTTGACCGTCAGCGGCTGCCCAAACCAGTTGGCCGTCAGGGTATCGCTCTGCAGGTTGCCGTTGTCGAAACGGAACTTGCCGCTTACTCTCTCTAGCTGGCTCTCCAGCGGCTTGACCAACAACGAGTTGTTATTCAGCGTCACTTCACCGCTGGCGTTAACCAGCTCACCGTCCAACGGAATATTCAGATGTAAGCGCCCACTTACATTGCCACCCACCTGCAGCTCATCTAACGCCGCCCCGACAGAGTCATCCAGTGGGGTCTGCATGAAATAGTCGTGGATAGCTTGCCCGGTGCCCGCAACGTCGGCATCAATCAACAGGCGTTGTTTGCTATAGTCCGGAATGACGGCGCTAATATTTCTGCCCGTCGCAGTGCCCAGTTTGGTTTGCGGCGCATTCATCCACAGGCCATTGTTGGCAAAGTCGAGGTCGATCGCCAGATCGTCCAGCGCTGGCCATTCCGGCTGGAACTGGAAGGTAGCGTGGCGTAGTGGGACAAACACCTGAAACTGCCCTTCGTTCTTCTCATACGGGAAGTGCTGCGGATCGCCCGCATAAATCAGGGAAGCATTATCAACCTGCCCACCCTGGATCGCCTCGCTGAGATAATCCACCAAATGTTTACCCATCAGCGGTTCAGGGAAATAACGCCAGGCATCGGCGGCATCATACAAACGGATGCCAGCCAGAATATCCAGCCAAGGCTCGCCGTTGGCCGGTTGCTGATAGCGGAAATCACCGTTAATCCACAGGGATTTGGACTGTACATCCAGACTTTGGCTTGCCAATTGCCAGCCTTGAGCGTTGTTTTGCCAGGTCAACGCTCCGCTCGCACGGCCGATCTCCAACGGTGCCCGGAACATATCGCCATAAGGCAGCGTGCTGTTATTCAGCCCCAGCGTCAGACGGCCGTTTTCCACGCCCCCGGTTAACGCGCCGGAAAAGTGATCGACGCCCGGCAACAGTTTCCAGTGTTGCCAGCTCAGATCCTGCCACCACGCCTGAAAACGGGTTTTTTCCGGCTGTTGCAGCGGGATATCCAACGCCAGCGCCCTAAGCATGCCGCGAGGTTGTAAGTCTTTCCAGTGCTCCAGCACTTCCGGGCTGAGGAACGAGAAGGTAGGCAGCAACGCTTCCAAACGTTCCAACTGGATGCCGGTGGCACGGATACGGAGTTCTTCACTCTGGTTTGGCCCGATAAATTGGGTATTTTCCGGCAACCACAGCGCAGTAAGGGTTCCGGGTGCCCAGGCTTGGCCATCGGTTTTCAGGTTCAGGGCAGGTGCATGCACCTGCCAGCCGTTGCCCTCACGGCTCAGTGCCAGCGCCAGATTATCGACGTCCAACCGGTGTTGATCGCCACCCGCCAACCAACTGGCGGTGCCTTTATTAAGCAGGGCATTACCGCTGTAGATTGCGCCATTTTTGATATTGAGCCAGGCGGCCAGGCTGAAATCGGCACTTTCGAGACCGGTATTGGTTTTCAGCCAGCGGCTGAACCAGGGCTTCATGTCGATTTCGTCGGCCTGCATATAGATGGTGCCGGTATTGAGCAACCCCTGCTCATCCCGCAGATCCAGGCGTAACTGTACCGCACCGTGCTGGCCATTCAGGCTGGTCAGGCTGATTTGACCTTCCGCGCGATGGCGGTTATAGCTGTTGAGCCAGGTCATTTGCGGGATATGAAATTCAGCACGCGAGCCTGATGGGGTAAGGAACGAGAGGCGGCTGTTGCGCAGATCAAAGTGATCCAACTGATACAGGAACAGATCGCTGACTCCGTTCGGGGTAAGGCCATTGCTACCTTCCCCCCCGAGCGTCGCGTCAAGATCAAGCTGCAACTGATAGAAGGTGAGATCGCGGAACTGCCAGCGCCAATGCAGCAGGGATTGCCACACGTCCAGTGCCAGCGTGACGCGCTCGATCTGGATTTTGCTTGTTGGCAGGGCCAAACGGATGTTGCGGGCCTCCAGCGTGGGGCCAAAGGTTTCCCAACTGCCCTGGATAAAGTCGGCCTCGACGGGCACCCCGGCGATCGCCTGCACCTTCTCCAGCAATTGCGGGCGATAGTGGTTAAGCTCAGGCAGCACCAGACGCAACCCGCTGATCAGCAACGCCACAACAACAATCAAAATGGCGCCTGTGGCTAACAGGATCCCGGGCAGTCGCCTCACGCATTTCTCCTTAATGACCAAATATATAACCTAACGCTTGTGCCCCTCACCCTAACCCTCTCCCACAGGGAGAGGGGACCGATCGAGTTAGGCTGAAAGTATTGTGATCCTTCATGAGCACCGGATGAGCCACCTTGAATGCGGGGCCGATCACGGTTGCCTAGATGACATCTTTACCTCCAAAAGAGCAGGAACTAACAGCTCCCTCTCCCCGCGAAAGAGGGTTGTGATCCTTCATAAGCACCGGCTATTCCACCTGCATGAGGGGGCGATCACGGTGCCCAAATCACTTCTTTACCTCCAAAAGAGCAGGAACTAACAGCTCCCTCTCCCCATGGGAGAGGGTTGGGGTGAGGGGTACTACATCATCACAACGTCAAACTGTTCCTGGCTGTATAAAGGTTCGATCTGCACCTTGACCTGTTTGCCAACGAAGATTTCCACTTCCGCCAGGGCGTGTGACTCTTCACTTTTCAGCGCTTCACCCACGGCCGCAGAGGCATAGACCAGGAAACGATCGGAATCGTAAGCATGATGCACGCGCACGATCTCACGCATAATCTCATAGCAGACGGTTTCCACCGTTTTCACCGTTCCGCGCCCTTGGCAGGTCGGGCAGTCGTTACACAGCACATGCTCAATACTTTCACGCGTGCGTTTACGCGTCATCTCCACTAAGCCTAGCTGAGAGAAACCATTGATTGTGGTTTTTACCCGATCTTTACTCAACGCCAGTTCCAACGAGTGCAATACCCGGCGGCGGTGTTCATCATTGTTCATATCGATGAAATCAATGATGATGATGCCGCCCAGGTTGCGCAGCCGCAGCTGGCGGGCAATGGCCTGCGTCGCTTCGATGTTGGTATTGAAGATGGTCTCATCAAGATTGCGGTGGCCGACAAAGGCCCCGGTGTTGATATCCACGGTGGTCATGGCTTCGGTTTGATCGATGATCAGGTAACCGCCGGACTTCAATTCAACCTTGCGTTCAAGCGCCCGCTGGATCTCGTTCTCGACGTCGTACAGATCGAAGATCGGCTGGCTGCCGGTATACAGCTCCAGCTTATTGGTGATATCCGGGATGTACTCGCCGGTAAATTCCACCAATTGGTCATGCGTCAGGCGCGAGTCGACGCGGATACGATCCAGCGCCGCCCCGGCAAAGTCGCGCAGGATACGGTGCGCCAAAGCCAGTTCGCCATACAGTTTGTACTTGGTCTGGTTGCGCTTTTTGCGCTCCATGACCTTGGTCCACAAACGCTTGAGGAAGGCGGCATCCTGCGCCAGCTCTTCTTCACCTACTCCTTCAGCCGCAGTGCGGATGATAAAGCCGCCCAGGTCGTCACAATATCCCGCCACGGCACGCTTGAGACGCTCGCGTTCGGCTTCACTTTCAATGCGTTGGGAAACCCCCACGTGTGCTGCGCCCGGCATAAAGACCAGGTAGCGCGAAGGTAGAGTGATATCGGTAGTCAGGCGTGCACCTTTGGTGCCAAGCGGATCTTTCACCACCTGAACCATCAGATCCTGCCCCTGGCGCACCAGTTCGGCGATATCGCGCACGGAGAAATTCTTTTGTTCATCACCGGCAACACACTCGGTGTGCGGCATGATATCGGAGGCGTGCAGGAAGGCCGCTTTATCCAGGCCAATATCGACAAAGGCCGCCTGCATGCCGGGTAACACGCGGCTGACACGCCCTTTGTAGATATTGCCAACGATGCCACGCTTGGCTTCGCGCTCAATATGGATCTCTTGCAGAATGCCGCCGTCAATATAGGCAACCCGCGTTTCCGACGGCGTAATATTTACCAGTAGCTCAGCTGTCATGCTTTCTCCTCAGAGCCGGTGTAGCGCCTGCCCTTATCTTTCCTGTGCTCACGCTATGGCGGCGACGGGAAATCTAGTGGTGGCATCAGCCGGCTCTTACCTCTCGTAATGCGACAAAATGACTGAGCAGCTCATGTGTTTCGACCAGCGGCAACCCCATCACCGCGTGATAACTTCCGGTTATCGTTCTGACGAAACAACCACCCTTACCTTGAATTCCGTAAGCGCCCGCTTTATCCATCGGTTCGCCTGTGGCGATATAGTCGCAGATATCCTGTGGTGACAGATTGCGGAACGTCACGTCGGTGACCACCAGTTGGCATAAAACGCCCTGTTTATCGGCAATCGCCACGGCGGTCATCACCTGATGCTGTTTCCCGGACAAGGCTGCCAGCATCTGCGCCGCATGCTCTTCATCCCGCGGTTTTTCCAACACCTGGCCGTTCAACACCACGATAGTATCTGCACCCAGCACGGGCCAATCCTGTTGCGCCAGAGTTACACCTGCCCTGGCCTTATCCTGCGCCAGACGGCGAACGTAATTTTCCGCCGCTTCCCCTTCCTGCCGCTGCTCTTCAGTATGCGTCAGAATCACTTCAAACGGTACGCCGAGCAGAGTCAGCAGTTCATGGCGACGGGGAGAACCGGAAGCAAGATAGAGCGAAAACATCGTTATAACCTCATTGTACGGCAAACTGACGGCGGATCTTGCGCATCAGCAGGAATAACCACGGCCAAAGCACGCCGTTGACCACACTACTCCAGAACACCTCGGGGCGGAAAGAGACGTTGATCACTAAAAACTCCGCCCAGAACACCACCACGTCCATGGCCAATGATAGCAGCACGACGATCAGCGCTTGCTGCCACAGGGCCATATTGCGGAATAATTGGAATTTGAACGCGACGAGATAGGCGATGATGCCCATGGCCAGCGCACGCACGCCGAGCGTGGAACCCAGGATCAGATCCATGATCAACCCCAGGATAAAGCCGGTGCCGACGTTAACCCGATGGGGTAACGCCATCACCCAGTAAGTGAGGATCAGCAGCAGCCAGGATGGCCGGAACATGTAGATTTGGTCCGGCCACGGCATGATTTGCAGCACTAATGCTACCAGGAATGACAGCCAGATAATCCAGCGCCCGTTGCTGCGATAGCGATTCATCGGGTTGCCCCCACCGGTGGCGGCTGAACGGTACCGGTAGCGGGAGCCGGCAGCGGAGCCGGTGGGCCCATGGCATCAGCCGGTGGCAATACCTGCGGCATCATCTGCATCAGGCGTTCATTGGCAACACGGTGAACTTCCTCCGGCGGCAGCGGCATGGTGCCGTTGCGATCGGCGCCCCATAGCAACAACAGATAGCGCAGGCGTTGCAGACCAGCGGTTGGCCGCGCCTGGATCACGGTATAGGCGCGTTGGTTATCCACTTTTACCGAGGACACCACAGCGACCGGATACCCTTCCGGGAAGCGCCCGCCCAAACCGGAGGTGACCAGCACATCCCCGACGCGGATATCGGTATTGCCCGGCAGATGTTCCAGCTGCAGGTCATCCGTACAGCCACTGCCTGCGGCAATCACCCGGATATCATTGCGCAATACCTGGATCGGCAACGCATGGGAAGCATCACAGATCAGCAGGACGCGGCTGGTCATTTTAGCCACCGCCACCACCTGCCCGACCACGCCTTTATCACTGATAACCGGCTGGCCTTCATAAACCCCGTTGTCCGACCCTTTATCAATCACGACCTGATCGCTATAGGGGTCTGAACCGGTAGAGATCACCTGAGTGACCATTTTGTGTTCGTCCTGGCGCAACGGCGAGCCTAACAGCTCACGCAAACGGGCATTTTCCTGTTTGAATTGGCCAAGAAGAAGATTATCGCTGTTTTTGAGTAACAGTTCCTGCCGCAGAGCACGGTTTTCCAGCTCTAGCTGTTGGCGGGTAGCCAGCGTTTCCGATACGCTGTCCAAAACTTTACGCGGCCCGTTAGCCAAGAAGTAAAAAGGGCTGACGGCGGTGTCCATGTAGTTTCGTATTTTAACGAACGTACCGAGCCGGCTGTCGGCAACGATCAACGCAATCGCCACGATCACTGCCAGGAAAAGTCGTAGTTGCAGGGAAGGCCCCCTGCTAAAAATCGGCTTCATAAATTATGCACGTTCCTCGACAACAGAAAGGGGAACGCACCAGATGCCAGGTTAATGCCGTCATCCGCTACGATCCCTCCATTCTGGGGCTGCTCACTATTCTTCGCTGAACAAATCGCCGCCATGCATGTCGATCATTTCCAACGCCTTGCCACCACCGCGAGCCACACAGGTGAGAGGATCTTCAGCCACCACTACCGGGATACCGGTCTCTTCCATCAGCAGGCGATCCAGGTTACGCAGCAATGCGCCACCACCGGTCAGCACCATACCGCGTTCGGAGATATCGGAAGCCAGTTCCGGTGGGCACTGTTCCAGCGCAACCATGACCGCGCTGACGATACCGGTCAGAGGTTCCTGCAAAGCTTCGAGAATTTCATTGGAGTTCATGGTGAAGCCACGCGGCACACCTTCTGCCAGGTTACGGCCACGCACTTCAATTTCACGCACTTCGTCATCCGGATAGGCCGAGCCGATACCGTGCTTGATACGTTCTGCGGTAGCTTCACCGATCAGTGAACCGTAGTTACGGCGCACATAATTAATGATGGCTTCGTCAAAGCGGTCACCGCCGATACGCACGGAAGAGGAGTACACCACACCGTTAAGCGAGATCACCGCCACTTCAGTAGTACCACCACCGATATCAACCACCATGGAGCCAGTGGCTTCCGATACTGGCAGACCCGCACCGATCGCCGCAGCCATAGGCTCTTCAATCAGGAAGACTTCACGCGCGCCTGCGCCCTGAGCGGACTCACGGATCGCACGGCGTTCAACCTGGGTGGCACCAACAGGTACGCAAACCAGTACGCGCGGGCTTGGGCGCATAAAGCTGTTGCTGTGAACTTGCTTGATGAAATGCTGCAGCATTTTTTCGGTGACAAAGAAGTCGGCGATCACGCCGTCTTTCATTGGGCGAATAGCCGCGATATTGCCAGGCGTACGCCCCAGCATCTGCTTGGCGTCATGACCTACGGCCGCAACGCTCTTGGGTGAGCCGGCACGATCCTGACGAATGGCAACCACCGACGGTTCATTCAGTACAATGCCTTGTCCTTTAACATAAATCAGGGTATTGGCGGTACCCAAGTCGATGGACAAGTCATTAGAAAACATGCCACGAAATTTCTTAAACATAACGAAAGGATAATCCTGCAAGCTGGGGGCGGAAAATAAAATCCGCCTACTTTACCAACCACACGAAGCAGCGACAAGGCGCAAAAACGTCCTACTTCGGTGAAAATTAGTCTGCGTTATTTGTGACCGAATGCACGGAAAGCGAATGGGGCCTGATATCCCTCAACAAAGGCTCAGCTAGCCACCAAATCAACGTACCAAACGGCAGTAACACAGCTCATAAAATCTAACATTTTTCCTGATTGTCACCGGTGGTAAGCACCTACTGACGCCCACAGGAAAAGACGGGCCATTCTACGTTAATTTTTGCCCGGTCATCAGGTTAAACACGATATCGACGCGAATATTTTTTGCGAGCTATATCGATCGGCTCTGGCGAAGCGAAAAAGTCCCCCTGCCCACCTAGGATCCCGCGCTCTTTCAGCGTCTGCCATTCATTGCGCGTACGCACGCTGGCAGCAAAAACCTTCGCTTGAGTACCTTCGCAGGCACCGGTCAAGCTCTGAACGAACAGCTGATTCTCATCCCGCCGGTCAATACTCCGTACCAACCCTGGGTGAAGCTTGACGATCTCCACCGGTAACGACTTGATATAAGAGGTACTCACCACCGTCAACCCGGCCTGAGAAACCGCCAGACGACAGCCCAATCCGGTCAGCAATCGCAGCACCGGACGCAAACGGTCGATATGTTGACACACATCTGCCTCTGCAAGTTCAATCAGAATTCGCCTGCGGTGACTTTTTTCACACTGTAACAGGGTATCGCGCAGCCAACGTTGGAAACTGCGCTGCAATAATGAATCAACGCATAGTGGAAACGCCAGCGTCTCTTCCGGCCACAGCGCCAATAAAGGAATAATCCGATTCATCTGCTGGCGGTCATAGCTTTCCGCCAAGCCAAGCTGATTGACCAGCGGCATGTACTCGGCAGGCAACAGTTCCTGTGCGCCATCATAAATCCGGCTCATGATTTCGCGGTGATGCACATCGCCTTCCACCGTCACCGCCGGTTTTTGATATAAACGAGGGCCACCGCGCGCCAGCACCTGTTCCAGCAGAGTGCGCCATTTAACGCTGCCGCGCCCTTTCTCCGGCACATTGCTGTCATAGACGTACCAGCCGTTTTCGCCTTGCAGTACGGCATGACGGGTTGCCTGTTCGGCGTAATCGATGATCTCTTCCGGGGTCTGCCCGCTGCGATAGGCCACAATACCAATATGCAAGAACGCCTCACGGTCAATCAACGCTGTTGAGGGCAAGGAGTCGATCGCGTTGACCAGTTGCGCCGCGATGCCGTCCGCTTCCTTCAGCGTGCGGTGTGGCAGCAGAACGGTAAAATCACTGTGGAAATAACGGGCCAGCAAGGCGGCAGGGTAACGCATGACAAAGGTGGACAGCAGGTTGACCAACGAATACATCAGCTCCTGCACCGCGGCATTGCCGTGAATTTCACGCAGGGTATCGAAATCTGGCAGGCGCACCATCATGACGATGCCGTGTGACCCGACATCTTCCAACTGAGTGGTGAGCTGGTTATCAAAGAACAACCGGTTATTGAGGCCAGTTTTCGCATCCTGAGCGGCAAAAGCACGGATCAGGGTATCTACCCGGCTGCGCTCCTCACGCGCTTCGGCCAGATCGGCCAGCAGCCGATCCAACGCACCGCTGACGCTGGCGGGCCATTCGCGAACATCTCCCTTCAGCACCTGTTCACGTTCGCCGTTGAGAATGCGCCGCGCCCGGCGTTCCAGGCGATCTTCACCTACCGCCTGTTCACGCAGCCAGCGTAAACTGAACAGCAGTATCACCACCATGATGACGATCGACAGCGTGACCGCCGCCGTGGACTGCAATGAACGCACGTCGCTGGCGAACGGATCGAGGTAGGTGACACTTACCCGGGTGCCGGGGTGATGCATCATGGTCAACGAGGTTTGGCGGTAGCCAGCCAGCGATGCCCAGGGGGCTTTGATGGTCGGTAGGCTGTAGGAGAAAAGGTTGCTGGTTTCGGTATCGACATTAATCGCCACGATGCCTAGCGGCCGCATCACCAGGGGCAGCCAGTTATCCTGAGCCTGCAGCGGTTGCAGCAGCATTGCCTGATCGATGGAGGTGGCCAGGGCTTCAAAACGACGCTCTAGGCGCTCCTGAGTCACGTAAAAGAAACTGTATGAACACCCCATCAGCATCAAAAACATAGCCAATGCGACGAGCAGGGTGATTAGTGCAGAGAGTTTGGTTGTAAATCTCATCCCTGTGCCTTCTGCGCGATGATAAAATGAAGAGCCACCTTTTGAAGTTCCAAGGCCCCGTTCCTGCTCGATTGAAAACAACGCAATACCCTGATATTAAAAATCATGAAGCGACTTCAATTTCTTTGCCAAGCATCAGGTTAGCTCATACAAAGCTATCAAGCCTGACCGACGAAGAAAACCATTAAACACTCTTTTTTTGTCCTTTATCAGGACAGGCTTTTTTATTATGCATATAGTCAGACAATACTGAACCATACATTCATATAATATATGAAAAAGCGGGGAGCGATGCATGCGCGTATTATTATTGGAACAAGATGGCGAAAAAACCCTGGCACAAGTCAAGAATATTGATAGTGAGCAGTTGCCAGAAGGGGATGTGACGGTCGACGTCAACTGGTCCAGCCTCAACTATAAGGATGCCCTGGCGATCACCGGCACGGGGAAAATCATTCGTCACTTCCCAATGGTGCCTGGTATCGATTTTGCAGGCCTAGTACACAGCAGCAAAGATCCGCGTTTTAAACCAGGCCAGAGCGTAGTACTCACCGGCTGGGGCGTTGGCGAAAATCACTGGGGCGGGTTGGGCGAACAGGCCCGCGTTAGCGGCGAATGGCTGGTACCACTGCCAAAAGGGCTGTGTGAACGCAAAGCGATGATCCTCGGCACCGCCGGCTTTACCGCCATGCTGTGCGTGATGGCACTGGAAGAAGGCGGAGTGAAACCGGAGGACGGCGACGTGCTGGTCACCGGAGCCAGCGGCGGCGTGGGGAGCACGGCGGTCGCCCTACTGTCCGCACTGGGCTATAGCGTCACCGCCATCAGCGGGCGCGACAGCAATACCGACTATCTGAAATCCCTCGGTGCCAAAACCGTGCTGCCCCGTAGCGAATATATTGAAACACCGCGCCCGCTGGAGAAACAGCTGTGGGCCGGCGCCATCGACACCGTCGGCGACAAATTGCTGGCTCGCGTGCTGGCGCAGATGAATTATAACGGCACCGTTGCCGCCTGCGGCCTGGCGGGAGGCTATCAGTTGCCGACTACCGTGATGCCGTTTATCTTGCGTAACGTGCGTCTGCAAGGCGTTGATTCGGTGCTGACGCCGCTGCATCGTCGCCAAACCGCCTGGGAACGTCTGGCCGGTATTCTGCCAGAAAGTTTCTATGATCAAGCCACCCAGGAAATTCAGCTGGAAGACGTGCCTGCCGCGGCTACCGCGCTGATGAACAATCAGATCACTGGCCGCACCCTGGTAAAAATCCGTTCATAATCTGTGGGGCGCCGCATCCGGCGCCCGCTTTTTCCCCACAAGAAATTACCTCTCGTTTACCTCTCTTTACATCCCCCCTCTCGCAGAAAGTTGGCTTTCACGCCATGCTTACACCATCACTTGCGGAGATAAAAAATGAAACAACAGCGAAAACTGACCGAAGCCGATGTCACGCCGGAAAGCGTGTTCTATCAGCGGCGCAAGGTGCTCCAGGCGCTAGGGATCACGGCAGCCTCACTGGCTTTGCCCATCCAGGCACAGGCCGACTTGCTTTCCTGGTTCAAAGGTAACGATCGGCCCCCGGCTCCAGCAGGCAAACCGCTAGACTTCAGCAAGCCCGAAGCCTGGCAAGCCAAGCTGGAGCTGACACCGGAAGAAAAAGTCATGGGGTACAATAATTTCTACGAATTTGGCCTGGATAAGGCCGATCCCGCGGCCAACGCAGGCTCCCTGAAAACGACGGACTGGAAGGTGAAAATCGACGGCGAAGTCGGCAAGCCTATAACGCTGGACATCGACGATTTACTCAAGCGTTTCCCGCTGGAGCAACGCATTTATCGCATGCGCTGCGTCGAAGCCTGGTCGATGGTGGTGCCGTGGATCGGCTTTGAGCTGGGCAAACTGCTTAATCTGGCGGAACCCAACAGCAATGCGCGTTACGTGGCTTTTCAAACGCTGTACGATCCAGAGCAGATGCCAGGCCAGAAAGATCGCTTTATTGGTGGTGGCCTCAAGTATCCCTATGTCGAAGGTTTGCGCCTTGATGAAGCCATGCATCCACTGGCTCTGTTGACCGTGGGCGTGTATGGCAAGATGCTGCCACCGCAAAACGGTGCTCCGGTGCGCCTGATCACCCCATGGAAGTACGGCTTCAAAGGCATCAAGTCTATCGTACAGATCACCCTGACCCGCGAACAACCGCCAACCACCTGGAATCTGTCTGCGCCCAACGAATATGGTTTTTACGCCAACGTGAATCCCCATGTCGATCATCCGCGCTGGTCGCAGGCCACCGAACGCTTTATCGGTTCCGGCGGCATTCTGGATGTGAAACGCCAGCCGACGCTGCTGTTTAACGGTTATGCCGATCAGGTGGCTTCGCTCTATCGCGGCCTCGATTTACGGGAGAACTTCTGAGTGCGCTTAACCCCCAAGCAGATCACCTGGCTAAAAGTTGCCATCTACCTGGCGGCATTCCTGCCCTTTCTGTGGCTGGTGTTGTCCGTCGAACAGGGCTGGTTGAGCGCCGATCCGGCCAAGGATATCCAGCATTTTACCGGCAGGATGACGTTGAAATTGCTGCTGGCCACCCTGCTCGTCACTCCATTGGCCCGCTACGCACGCCAGCCGTTGCTGATCCGTTGCCGACGCCTGCTGGGTTTGTGGTGTTTTGCCTGGGGAACCTTGCATCTGGTAAGCTACTCGACGCTGGAACTGGGGCTGAGCAATATTGGCTTGCTGGGGCGCGAACTGGTAACCCGCCCCTATCTGACGCTAGGTATCCTCTGCTGGTTGATTTTGCTGGCTCTGGCGGCCACCTCAACGCTATGGGCGCAGCGTAAATTGGGGGCCAACTGGCAGAAGTTGCACAACTTCGTCTATCTGGTGGCGATCCTGGCACCGATCCACTACCTTTGGTCGGTAAAAACGTTGTCACCGCAGCCTTTTATTTATGCGTCGCTGGCGCTGCTGCTGTTAGCTCTGCGTTACAAGAAATTCCGCTCGTGGTGGCGTAAACCGCGCTAAAACCGGCAAGATTGACGGTAAAAATCCCAGGTCGGGGAGCGGAACTTTTCTGTGTTCTACCCCTCATAATCCAATAGCGGCACTTGGTGTTTGCTGATTTAGGGTTGAATATCTTCGCTGATAAGACCAGTATTTAGCTGCGAATTGCCACGATATCGTTATAATGCCCGACCTTGTCCCTGTCGCAGCTGTAAAATCTGCGCGTAACAGGTGACAAATCGGTGACATCGGGTTATTTTCTACGATGATGGTTTTATTGCCGGAGATACCAGCACAATGGCGGATAAGTTTCACATTTTGCTTCTGAACGGCCCCAATCTCAATCTGCTGGGGGCGCGTGAGCCGGAAAAGTACGGCAGCGCTACGCTGGCAGAGATTGTTAACGGATTGGAAAACCAGGCGCTCGCGCTAGATATCACCCTGAGTCACCTGCAGTCCAACGCCGAGCATGCGCTCATCGAACGCATTCATCAGGCACGCGGCAATACGGATTTTATCCTGATTAACGCTGCCGCATTCACGCACACCAGCGTGGCGTTGCGCGATGCACTGTTGGCAGTACAGATCCCGTTTATCGAGATCCACCTGTCCAACGTGTACGCTCGTGAGCCTTTCCGTCATCACTCCTACCTGTCTGATATCGCGGTAGGCGTGATCTGTGGCCTCGGCGCGGATGGCTACACATTTGCTTTACAGGCAGCGGTTCGCCGTTTGTCAAAAACCCACTAATTGCTACACAAAAAGAGTACGGAATCACACTCATGGATATTCGTAAAATCAAGAAACTGATCGAACTGGTTGAAGAATCAGGCATTTCTGAACTGGAAATCTCTGAAGGCGAAGAGTCGGTTCGCATCAGCCGTGCCGCACCGGTGCAGGCTTACCCAATGATGCAACAGTACGCAATGCCAGCCCAGCAGCAGCAACCTGCTCTGGCCAACGCCGTTGCCCCTGCTGCAGCAGAAACCCCAGCAGCACCAGCGGCCATGAGTGGCCATACCGTTCGTTCACCAATGGTAGGGACCTTCTACCGCACCCCAAGCCCGGACGCGAAAGCCTTCGTGGAAGTGGGCCAGAAAGTGAATGCTGGTGATACTCTGTGCATCGTTGAAGCCATGAAAATGATGAACCAGATTGAAGCTGACAAATCCGGTGTGGTTAAAGCGATCCTGGTAGAAAACGGCCAACCGGTTGAATTTGACGAGCCACTGGTCGTCATCGAATAACGAGGCGCACCATGCTAGATAAAATTGTTATCGCCAACCGTGGCGAGATCGCGCTACGTATCCTGCGCGCTTGTAAAGAACTGGGCATCAAAACCGTTGCCGTTCACTCAAGTGCCGACCGCGATCTGAAACACGTTCTGCTGGCGGATGAGACCGTTTGTATCGGCCCTGCACCGTCAGTTAAAAGCTATCTGAACATCCCGGCCATCATCTCCGCCGCCGAAATTACCGGCGCCGTGGCGATCCACCCGGGTTATGGCTTCTTGTCCGAGAACGCCGACTTTGCCGAGCAGGTAGAGCGCTCTGGCTTTATCTTCATCGGCCCACGCGCCGAAACCATTCGCCTGATGGGTGACAAGGTTTCTGCCATCAGCGCGATGAAAAAAGCCGGCGTACCTTGCGTACCAGGCTCCGACGGCCCGCTGACCGATGACATGGACAAAAACCGTGCCTTCGCCAAGCGCATCGGTTATCCGGTGATCATCAAGGCTTCCGGTGGCGGCGGCGGTCGCGGCATGCGCGTAGTGCGCGGCGACAAAGATCTCGAGCAATCCATCTCCATGACCAAAGCGGAAGCCAAAGCGGCTTTCAACAACGACATGGTGTATATGGAGAAGTACCTGGAAAACCCACGCCACATCGAAATTCAGGTGTTGGCAGACGGTCAGGGCAACGCCATCTATCTGGCTGAACGTGACTGCTCCATGCAGCGCCGCCACCAGAAAGTGGTCGAAGAGGCACCAGCACCGGGGATCACCCCAGAGCTGCGCCGCTACATCGGCGAGCGCTGCTCAAAAGCCTGTGTGGAAATCGGCTATCGCGGTGCGGGTACCTTTGAGTTCCTGTATGAGAACGGCGAGTTCTATTTCATTGAAATGAACACCCGTATCCAGGTGGAACACCCGGTTACCGAAATGATCACCGGCGTGGATCTGATCAAAGAGCAGCTGCGTATCGCTGCCGGTCAACCACTGTCGATCAAACAGGACGAAGTGAAGGTACAAGGTCATGCGGTGGAATGCCGTATCAACGCCGAAGACCCGAACACCTTCCTGCCAAGCCCAGGCAAGATCACCCGCTTCCACGCTCCTGGTGGTTTCGGCGTGCGTTGGGAATCTCATATCTACGCTGGCTATACCGTGCCGCCGTACTATGACTCCATGATTGGCAAGCTGATCACCTACGGTGAAAACCGTGACGTGGCAATTGCTCGCATGAAGAACGCCCTGGCTGAGCTGATCATCGATGGCATCAAAACCAACGTTGAACTGCAGCAGAAGATCATGACCGACGAAAACTTCCAGCATGGTGGCACCAACATCCACTATCTGGAGAAGAAGCTGGGTCTGCAGGAAACCTGATTATCGGTTAACGATATCGGGCTAATAAAAAACACCGCATGAGAACTTCTGCGGTGTTTTTTTATTGGGGCTGGGGTCTCTGCCTCAAAGCACGTTTAGCGCCTCTTCCTGCCGCTCATTACACCCATAGGCATACGCACGCAATACTTCCTGGATCTTGTCGATCATCAGGCTATGTGGGTCACCAGCACACTCGCCAGCCATCAGGCGTGGAAATTGCAGCGGAAAATACTGGCTCAGCATACCCAACGGAATGGTTACCCCGCTCAGGTTTGCCACCAGCTTGTCGATGGCCGCGCTGATGCGCGCTTCAGGCCAGTAATAGCGGATCCGATCGGACAGGCTGTAGTGCAGATCGATCATCGCCTTCGAATGACGCGGATCGTAATACTTCTTCCAATACTTGGGCTCATCCTGCATCACGCTGTCGATCACCGCCAGCACGTGGCTCTGCTGTTCTGCGGCGATCAGCTCCTTCTCGATCAGCGCCAGGCTGAAGATCGCCTCACGCAGGGCAAAGGTCAGCGCCGGGCCGACTTTCAGGATCGCAAAGTGATCGCGCACCAACTGGCGGAACGCTTTCGGGGTTTGATAATCCGTAGAATGGGCCTCAAACACCAACGGCGTTGACTCAATCATGGCGGAAAGCTGGCGCGCCTGTTCCGGCTGGTAGTGGATCACCGTGGAATGGTCGAACTCGACTCCCGGTTGAACCACCAGCCCCACCACCCGCTCCATGGCCTGCTCCAAACCTAAGCGAGCAAATGCCTGCCGATGCGTCTCGATGGTCTCGGCGGCATCCTGTGGCCGCGTGACGTGTACCTGAGCGATAGCGTGGCTTTCCCCACCTGGAACCGGCACTTCCGTACCTATCACGTAGCTCAGCGCGTGCCGCTGCTCAGGAGTGGCCGCAGCTTCCGCCACCGCACATAACCGTGCCGCACGCTCGGCCACCACCGTTGGCGGCAAAGGAACCGGATCGTCCGCGCAGGACATGGAAGCATCCAGATGAATTTTACTGAACCCGGCCTGAACGTAATCGGCAATCAGGCGTTCGGCTTTCTCCATCGCCAGCCCAGCCGGTTCATCCTGCCAACAGTTCGGCCCAAGATGGTCACCCCCCAATATCAACCGTGATTGTGGGAACCCCACCTTGGCGGCAATGGCATACACAAACTCGCGGAAATCCGCCGGTTTCATTCCGGTGTAACCGCCGAATTGGTTCACCTGGTTGGAGGTGGCCTCAATCAATACCTTACGCTGGCTAGCCAGGTCAAAACGCAACGTGGCCTCGATCACCAACGGATGTGCCGAGCAAACCGAACAGATGCCAATATGCTTGCCGCTTTTATGCTGCTTAATAATAGATTTCATACTTTTGGCCTCATTTACCCGTCGCCTTTCAAGTCACAGGGTAAGCAATGTCCTGAACTGAATATTCAGGACGTTGGAATGTTACTTACAGCGCGCCGACCGGCACGGTCCGTTGCTGCTGCAAGAAAGCGTCGATTTCAGCGAAGGTAGAGGTTCCTTCCATTGGTCCACGCCGGGTCACCGCCAGCGCGCCGCAGGCATTGGCATAGCGCAGCGCCTGGGAAACGCCGTGCCCCTGCAACCGACAAGCAATATAAGCGCCGCCAAAGCAGTCGCCTGCCCCGGTCGGATCAACCTCGTCTACGGCATAGCTGTCGACATGCAGGGTTTCATCCGCGGAATAATAGCTCGCCCCTTTACTGCCGCGTTTCACCACCACTTCTTTAATGCCGTCCTTCAGGTAGCGAGCAATCGCCTCATCCAGCGTGGTTTGGGAGGACAGCAGCATCACTTCGCCTTCACTCGGCATATAGATATCGGTCAGCTCCAGCACGTAATGCAGCGCATCACGCATCTCGGGGATATTGAGCATTTCCTTGCGGATATTCGGATCGAAAGACAAGGTGCCGCCGTTCGCTTTGACGATCCCCGCCGCCTTCTTCACCGCATCCACCATATGGAAGGAAAACAGCGATGAACCCATGATGTGGAAGTGCTGGCAGTCCTGCAGCAGTTCAGCATTCACATGCTCGGCCGATAATTTCCCACAGGCTGCGTTCTTGATATTGAAAATAAAATCGCGATCGCCGTTGGAGTGGTAGGTAACAAAGGCGCTGCCGGTAGTCTCATGCGGCAACACACGGATGCCTCGCGTATCCACTCCGTCAGCCTTTAGGCGTTCGATATTCAGCGTGCCGAAGCCGTCGTTACCCACGCAGCTGATAATGCCGCACTGCCCGCCCAGCTTGGTCACCTGGTCGATAAAAATCGCCGGGGCACCACTGGGGAAAGGACCATTCCATAAGCCTGGATGGGTAAAAGATTGGCCAACCTTATCGGCCATGATCTCAACCAGGATCTCGCCGATGGTATAAATTTTTCTCATTGTCCCGTTCCTTATACAAATCTGCCTGTGATCGTTAGCCACGTTTCTTCTTGTTTCTGACGTCGACATACACCGCGATAAGGATCACCAGCCCCTTCACCACCATTTGATAGAAATAAGGCACGTTCATTAAATTCATACCGTTGTTGATGACCCCGATGGTCAGCGCGCCGATCATGGTGCCGATCACCGTGCCGTAGCCGCCATTCAGGCTGGTGCCCCCCAACACGGCGGCGGCAATGGCATCCAGCTCATAGCTCAGCGCGGCGTTAGGCTGGCCGGAATACAGCCGTGAAGCCAGGATCATGCCGCTGATGCCCGCCATCACGGCGGTGATCATAAAGACCTTTATTTTCAGCGCAGAAACGTTAATCCCCGAATAGATCGCGGCCTCTTTATTGCCGCCGGTGATATAAATTTTGCGGCCAAAGGTGGTTTTCGACAGGATGAAGTGGTTGACGATCAGCAACACCAACAGGATCCAGATGGGGATCGGGATATAGAGGAACTCGCCGTTACCCAGCGCCAGAAACGCCTCGTTCTTGATCATGATCGGCGTGCCATCGGTGACGATATAGGCGATACCCCGGAAGATCCCCATCGTCGCGACGGTAACGATAAACGACGGGATACCGGCCATCGCAGTCAGGCTACCGTTAACCAGGCCCAACACCAGCGCGGCCATAATCGACAGCGGGATCACCAGAATAAACGGGATGCCAAACGACAGGCCGAGTGCGGCAAAGGTCCCAACCAGTGCAATGGTTGACCCCACCGAAAGATCGATATCCCCCAGCAACAGCACGTAAGTCATGCCATAGGCGGTGATGGCAATGATCGAGACCTGCAAAATAATATTGGTAATATTATTTACGCTCAGGAAACTGTCGTTGATCACGCTGAACAGGATCACCAAGGCCACCAGGCCCGCCAGTATGCCGCCGTACTGTTTGGCGGCTTTTGCCAGTTTCCCTGGCCCGTTGAACGCCGAATGGCCCTCGGCGGCCAGCACTTTATCGCTCATTATTTCACTCCTGTTGCTGCGGTCATGACCTGGGTTTGCGTGAGTCCATCGGTGGCAAAAACGTCGGCGATCTGCTTGGCGCGCATCACCACCAGCCGATCGCTGAGCGCCATGACTTCCGGCAGTTCGGAAGAGATCAAGATAATGGCAGTGCCCTGTGCAGCAAGCTGGCGTATGACGTTATAAATCTCGAACTTGGCGCCAACATCCACGCCGCGCGTTGGCTCGTCGAGAATTAAGATGCGTGGCACCTTTTCCAACCATTTCGACAGCACGATCTTTTGCTGATTGCCCCCGCTCAGGGTGCTGACCAGTTGATGTGGCGAGCTGACCTTGATGTTCATCCGCCGGATTGCCTGCTGGGTTTTCGCCTCTTCGTGCTTATGGTTGATCAGGCTGGAGCCCGCATACTGAAAGGCCACGTGATGGGTGTTCATGCTGACGTCATGCATCAGCACCAACCCCTCCTCCTTGCGGTTTTCCGTCACGAAGGCGATGCCATGCTCTATCGCCTGCTTTGGATTGCGAATAGTGACTACCGCCTCATCGATGCGAATTTCACCTTGATAGCCAGTCAGGCCAAAAATTGCCTTCATCACGTCTGAACGCCCCGATCCCACCAGCCCAAAAAAGCCCAGCACTTCACCTGCACGCAGTGAGAAATGGATATCGTGAAACAGTTTGTCCTGCGAAAATTGCCTGACTTCCAGCACCGGCACTTGCTCCGCTGAAGGAGGTTCGCCGATGCGTGGCGGGTAGATATTGGTCATTTCGCGGCCAACCATCTGGGCAATCAGCCGGTGAATATCGGTTTGGTGTTTATCATGGGTGGCGATGAACTCGCCGTCACGCAGCACCGAGATATCGTCAGATACCCGTATGATCTCATCCATGCGGTGCGAGATATAAATCACCGCGCAGCCGCGCTGTTTCAGCTTGTCGATAATGCCAAACAGGATGTCCGCCTCGTTATCGCTCAGGGACGACGTGGGTTCATCCATGATCACGACATCCGCCGGGTAACTCAGCGCCTTGGCAATCTCTACCAGTTGGCGCTGGGCCATCGACATGGTGCCGACAATTTGCTGCGGATCGAGCGGAATGGCCAAGTCCGCCAGCAGGCGCTGGCAATCATTCACCATCTGACCATCGTTAATAAAACCAAAACGGGTTGGCTCATTATTGGCATAGATATTCTCTGCTACGCTCATATTATTGCTCAGGCTCAGCTCCTGAAAAATAATCGCGATACCCAACTTTCTGGAATGCTGGGGGTTGGCAATAGTGACGCTCTGCCCTTTGAGTCGTATTTCTCCTTTGGTCGGCGGATAAATGCCTGCCAATATTTTCATTAACGTGGATTTACCGGCGCCATTTTCGCCGAGCAGCGTATGGACTTTACCTTTGCGTATTTTCAGGCTGACATTTTTTAATGCATGAACATGGCCGAAACTTTTGGCTATATCCGTTACCGCCAGCACCGTATCCGTCATGATTTCCTCCACCCAAATAGCCCCCACCCTAACCCTCTCCCACAGGGAGAGGGGACCGATCGAGTTCGCTGATTTCTCTGCGTAATACCCTGCCTTTCTTATTACTCCCTACTTTCCGAAGCTGTATGGGCTAACTGCATACTCCGGACAGCGCCCTCTCCCTGTGGGAGAGGGCTGGGGTGAGGGGCTATTTACCGGTGTAAACACCAGGTGCGACCGGGATCATTTTCGCTACAGGTTTACCATTCAAATGGTCGACGGCGGCATCAATTGCCTTGGCTCCCATTTGGTCTGGGTATTGGCGGATAACTGCCACGAAGGTCTTGTCGCTGTCGACGGCGTCGCGAGCCTCTTTCATCCCGTCGAAACCGATGATCTTGATATTGTCGTTACGCGCGGATTTGGCGGCGATCACCGCAGCCAGCGCGGCATCATCACCAAAACCAAACAGGCCGTTCAGATCCGGGTGTGCCTGCATCATGTTCTGCGCCACGGTTAACGCTTCCGCCCGGGTGATGCCGGTTTGGATCGCCACAATCTTCACGTCAGGCGTATCGGCCAGCCCTTTCTTGAAGCCGTCCACACGTGCCACTACCGATTGCAGCGCTGGGTAATCGATAATCGCTACCTTGCCTTTACCGTTGAGCAGTTTGCCCATCAGCTTGCCCGCTTCGACACCACCGGCGTAGTTGTCGGTAGCCACGTGAGTGACCACCGGCACGCCCTCGGCGGCCACATCAACGGTAATCACCGGAATACCGGCTTTCTCCGCTTTGATAATCGCCGCCTGTACGCCTTTGGAATCCACCGGGGAAATAATAATGGCGTCGACCTTCTTGGTAATAAAGTCTTCTACGTCGGAGAGTTGTTTATTCAGGTCCTGATTGGCAATGGAAATATTCAGCACCACGTCGTCTTTCTTGGCTTCCGCTTTCATTGCGTCGGCCAGATCAATATAGAATGGATGCTGTTGCGTCAGCAGCGATGCGCCAATTTTATATTCCTTGGCTAACGTTGCCTGCGAAAATACGGCCAGACCGATGGCCAGCACGGAGCCTAATACCTTTAATTTATGCATGATCTATCCTCAGTTTTTATTATTGCCGCTTGGTTTTTCTTACTGTTTTGTAGGGAACTTATTAATATTTACAGCTGACCTTCACAACCACATACGCCAATCACTTTTTCCACCACCCGTTGCATGGCGCTTTTCGCTGGCTGCATATAATGGCGCGGGTCATTGGCATCAGGATGCTGGTGGAAATACGCTTTCAGGGCATCCGAGAAAGCGATTTTCAGCTCGGTCGCCACGTTGACCTTGCAGATGCCTAAACTGATACAGCGGCGGATATCGCTATCGCTCAGGCCGGAAGCCCCGTGCAACACCAGCGGCACTTCAACGCGATCGCGTATCTGTTCCAGGCGGGCAAAATCCAGCTTGGGTTCGGACTGGTACAGGCCATGCGCGGTACCGATAGCCACCGCCAGCGAATCGATCCCGGTACGGGCAACAAACTCCACCGCCGCCTCTGGAGAGGTATAGATAGCGTCTTTCCCTTCCACGATCAGGTCATCTTCCTGCCCTCCCAGGCGGCCTAACTCTGCCTCAACGCTAGCGTCGTAGCGGTGGCTGTACTCTACGATTTGTTTGACCAGTGCCACGTTTTCTTCAAAAGGAAAGTGAGAGCCGTCGATCATTACGGAACGGATCCCGGCGTTGATCTTATGGAAGATATCGGCGGGTTCTTCGTGATGATCCAAATGCAGCGCCAGCGGGATCTGATACTCGTGCGCCAGCGCCTTGACGATCATGATGATGTTTTCCAGCCCGCCGTAGCGGTAAGTGCCGGTCGTTCCCGCCAGGATCACCGGCGAACGATACTGTGCAGCGGTTTCGACCACCACCTGCAAGGTTTCCAGGTTGTGGATGTTGAATGCCGGCACCGCGTACCCTTGCTGCTGCGCTTTCTGCAGCATGTTTTTGCTTGAAATGATGTACATCGATTCTCCTCGATCCCGCACCTGATACCGCAGTCGGTAATTACAAAATGAAAATTTAGTTAGATAAACTTTTCAAGTGAAACCGAATATAGAGATAAAATGCGCAAAAAAGCGTGACAGGGATCGAAGATTATCAAATAACTTTCAAAACGTAACTTAACAAGATGGTAATTATGAAACATAAGGCATGTTCCGGTATTTGCGCGCTTAAGATCGCCATGCCACGAGTATACCCCACCCAAAAATAGCATCTAACAATATGAATAATAGTAAAAATATATGCTTGTTCGTTCACCCATCGCAGACTTTCAAAATAACGAAAGCCTGCGTGGGTATTACTTTCAATTAGAAAGTATGAAGGATATAGTAGCCCCTATTACCGTTTAACGATGGGGGCAAATGTGCCCAGAAAGTCATCTAACCTGCTGAAACGCAGATTGAAAATTGCTGAAATCGTCGGCCTGCAGGGGGAGATCAAGGTCGAAGATCTTTCTGCCCAGTTGGGGGTTTCCGGCGTGACGATCCGTGGCGATCTCAGCTACCTTGAACAACAAGGCTACCTCAAGCGATCCTTTGGCGGAGCCATTGCAACCCCAACACAGCCGTTGGCGGCGCCGATCAACCCAGGGCTCGCCCTGGCCCCGCTCACGCTGGCTAACCAGTTGGAAATCGCCCGCCACTGCGCCAGGATGATTGCCGATCGCGATACGCTGTTTCTCGGCCACGGCGACATCTGCCGCAAAATCATCCCGTTCCTGAGCGGCCTGAAAAAGCTGCGGCTGATCGTCAATGACCTACAGCATGCGATCCTGGCCGATCAGTTTTTGGACGGTGAAATTATCGTCGCAGGTGGGGAGTTGATCCGCTCACATACCGCGCTCAGCGGTAAAGCGCTGGATAATGTGATCCAACAGTTCACCATCAACCACTGCATTCTCGAGGCCAGCATTACGGACAGCTCCGGCATCCTGAATATCGATCAGCCGCTGTTGGCGTCCCACTACCAGCGCTGCCTGGACAAGGCGCAGAATAAAACCGCCATCATTACCCATTTGCCCATTCAGGCCAGTGCGATCGGGACTATCGGCCACCTCAGCCAGGTGGATAATCTGGTGACCAACCGTGGCGTGAATGAACATTATCAGCAGCAATTATTCGAATCCGACTTCAGCATCCGCTACACCAATAACGAATGTTTTACCTGGGCCAACCGGGAAACGATCGGGGAATAAAGGGGCACTTATGTCAGTTAGCATCTGCACGATGGGTGAGTTACTGGTTGAATTCCTTTCAAAAAATTATAATCAGGGATTCACTCAGCCAGGCGAGTTTCTTGGGCCGTTCCCCAGCGGGGCACCGGCTATCTATGCCGCTCAGGTGGCGCGGCTTGGCTTTGGCTCCACGCTGTTTGGCTGCGTGGGCAACGACGATTTTGGCCGCCTGAATATCGAGCGCCTGCGTCTGGAAGGCGTGATCACCGACGGCATCAGCGTGATCGACAAGGCCCCGACCGGCACGGCGTTTGTCAGCTATCGCAACCCACTGGAACGCGATTTTATCTTCAATATCCCCAACAGCGCCTGCGGCTTCTTTACCGCCGACCATATCGATCTGGGCTTGCTGAACCAGTGCCAGCATTTCCACATTATGGGTTCTTCGCTGTTCTCATTCCGCATCATCGATGCCATGCGCCGGGCGATCCAGATCGTCAAGGCTAATAAGGGGACGGTGTCGTTCGATCCCAATATTCGCAAAGAGATGCTCAATATCCCGGAGATGAGCCAGGCCTTCGATTACATCCTCGAATATACCGATATCTTCCTGCCGAGCGAGGGAGAAGTGCACCACTTTGCCAGCAGCAAAAACCAGCAGGAAGCGGATATCGTGCAGGAACTGTTGGCCAGCGGCGTGAGCCATATCGTGATCAAGCGGGGCCAGAAAGGGGCCAGCCATTACCAGCAGCAAAACGGCCAGACGCAGGAGCTACACACTCCAGGCTATAGCAGCAAGATGGTCGATCCGACCGGAGCGGGAGACTGCTTTGGCGCTACCTTTGTCAGCCTGTTCCTGTCCGGCTTCAGCGCAGAAAAAGCGTTGCAGTATGCCAATGCCAGCGGTGCCCTGGCGGTTTCCCATAAGGGGCCGATGGAAGGGTTATCCAGCCTGGCGCAAATCGAGCACTTTATTGCACAACAGGCGTAAATCCCATCAACCGGCCAGCCTTTGGCCGGTTTTTTATCCCGATTGCCCACATAACGGCTTGGCAAAACCGTCCCTTGTCGTAAAATCCCCTCCTTTGCCAATCCATAACCGTAAACCCCTTGGAGGCACGGATGGAACAACGCTTTATTCAAGCTAACCGCGAAGCACGCTGGGCACTGGGCCTGACGCTGCTTTACCTGCTGGCCTGGTCGCTGGCGGCCTACCTGCCGGACAACAATGCCGGGATCACCGGGCTGCCACACTGGTTCGAAATGGCCTGCCTGCTGGTGCCGCTGCTGTTTATAGGCCTGTGCTGGCTGATGGTACGCGGCATCTTCCGCGATATCCCCCTGGAGGATAGCGATGCAAACTGAGGTCATTCTGCCGCTGGTTGCCTATCTGTTGCTGGTGTTTGGCCTTTCGGTGTATGCCTATACCCGTCGCCAAAGCGGTAACTTCCTGAGTGAATATTTCCTCGGTAACCGTTCGATGGGTGGCTTTGTGCTGGCCATGACGCTGACCGCCACCTATATCAGCGCCAGTTCGTTTATTGGTGGACCGGGTGCCGCCTATAAATATGGCCTTGGCTGGGTGCTGCTGGCGATGATCCAGCTTCCCGCCGTCTGGCTTTCACTTGGCGTGCTGGGAAAAAAGTTTGCCATTCTGGCGCGGCGCTACAATGCCATCACCCTTAACGATATGCTGTTCGCCCGCTATAAGAGCCGTTTGCTGGTGTGGCTAGCCAGTCTAAGCCTGTTGGTCGCCTTCCTTGGGGCGATGACGGTCCAGTTTATCGGCGGCGCACGTCTGCTCGAGACTGCGGCGGGCATTCCTTACGACACCGGCCTACTGATATTTGGTATCAGCATTGCACTGTACACCGCGTTTGGCGGCTTTCGTGCCAGCGTACTGAACGATGCCATGCAGGGGCTGGTGATGCTGATAGGTACGATATTACTGCTGGTTGCGGTGATCCACGCGGCGGGCGGCTTGCACAGCGCGGTTGATAAGCTGCAACAAATCGATCCGGCGTTGGTCTCACCGCAAGGCGGCGATCAGATCCTCAGCCTGCCGTTTATGGCTTCGTTCTGGATCCTGGTGTGCTTTGGCGTAATTGGCCTGCCGCACACCGCCGTGCGCTGTATCTCGTATAAGGACAGCAAAGCCGTGCACCGTGGCATTATCCTCGGCACCATCGTGGTGGCAATTCTGATGTTTGGTATGCACCTTGCTGGCGCCCTGGGCCGTGCGGTACTGCCAGATCTGAAGATCCCCGATCAGGTGATCCCAACGTTGATGATCACCGTGCTGCCGCCGTACGCCGCAGGGATCTTCCTGGCCGCACCGATGGCAGCGATCATGTCGACCATTAATGCGCAACTGCTGCAATCCTCTGCCACGATCATCAAAGACCTCTATCTGGGCGTACGTCCTCTGCAGATGAACAATGAGAAGATGATCAAACGCTTCTCCAGCCTGACTACGCTGATCCTCGGATTGCTGGTGCTGCTGGCCGCATGGCGTCCGCCAGAAATGATCATCTGGCTGAACCTGCTGGCATTCGGCGGCCTGGAGGCCGTATTCCTGTGGCCGTTGGTGTTGGGCCTGTACTGGGAACGTGCCAACGCGCAAGGTGCCCTTAGCTCAATGGTCACCGGTGCGTTATGCTATACGCTATTAGCCAGCTTCGGCCTGCAACTGGCCGGATTGCATCCTATTGTGCCTTCGCTGTTACTCAGCCTGTTGGCGTTTTATCTCGGTAACGTCTACGGCGAAAAACGCCAGTTGGCGTCGTCCTTATCTTCTTGAGAGAATTGTTATGCCTTGGATCCAACTAAAACTGAACACCACCGGCAGCCAGGCAGAAGACCTGAGCGATGCGTTGGTTGAAAGCGGCGCGGTGTCGGTCACCTTTCAGGACACCCACGATAATCCGGTATTTGAACCGCTGCCGGGTGAAACCCTGCTGTGGGGCGATACCGATGTGATCGGCCTGTATGATGCCGAAACCGATATGGCCGAAGTGGTCGCCATACTGGAACAACACCCGTTGCTGGGCAACGGTTTCCGCCACAAAATCGAACAGTTGGAAGATAAAGACTGGGAACGCGAGTGGATGGATAACTTCCACCCAATGCGTTTTGGCGAGCGCCTGTGGATTTGCCCAAGCTGGCGTGACGTGCCCGATCCAGACGCGGTGAACGTCATGTTAGACCCAGGCCTGGCGTTTGGTACCGGCACACACCCGACCACCGCGCTTTGCCTGCAATGGCTGGATGGATTGGATCTGGCTGGTAAAACCGTCATCGACTTCGGCTGTGGCTCCGGCATCCTGGCGATTGCCGCATTAAAACTTGGTGCCGCCCGCGCCATTGGCATCGACATCGATCCCCAGGCCATTCAGGCCAGCCGCGACAACGCACAGCGTAACGGCGTTTCAGAGCGTCTGGAGCTGTATCTGCCAAAAGACCAACCGGCCGATCTGTTGGCCGATGTGGTGGTGGCGAACATTCTCGCTGGCCCGCTGCGTGAACTGGCACCGTTAATCAGCGACCTGCCAAAATCCGGCGGCTATCTGGGCCTGTCAGGCGTACTGGCGACTCAAGCCGCCAGCGTAGCCGAAGCCTATCAGGATAAATTCACTCTCGACCCGGTGGCCGAGCGCGAAGAGTGGTGCCGCATCACCGGCCAACGCAACTAGTTACATTTTCCCCGTCTGCCAAAAACCATCGGAAATTTAATCAGTTCCGGTGGTTTTGTTCTTTTCCTAAGAATCCGCCAGTTTATCCCGACACTTGCTGGGCGTATTCTCCTGCTCGGAGTGAAGGTAGCCCGCAGCATATGAGCCGCCCACCCAGGATAATTGGTATTTTCATTGGACAAGGATTAGGAAATGAAAGGAAAAATGTTGCTTGCCGCCCTGTTGGCCGCCAGCTTCTCTATCGGTGCCGCAGAGCATGCTCATTGGGGCTATGAAGGCCAGGAAGACCCGGCGCATTGGGGCAAGCTTTCACCCGATTTTTCACTGTGTGAAACCGGTAAAAACCAGTCCCCGGTCAACATCCAGGGCGCGCTGAAAACCCAGCACGGCAAACTTGAGCTGGCTTTCCAGCCGGGCAAACAGCAAATCGTCAACAACGGGCACACCATTCAAGTCAACGTCAGCGAAGGTAACACCCTACGGCTGGATAACGACACCTTCACGCTGCAGCAGTTCCATTTCCACGCCCCTAGCGAAAACGAGATCGACGGCAAGCAGTTCCCACTGGAAGCGCACTTTGTCTACAAGGACAAAGACGGTGCCCTGGCGGTGCTGGCCCTGATGTTCCAGCAAGGTAAAGCCAATCCGCAACTGGCGCAGGCCTGGCAACAAATGCCTACCGCCGTCGATCAGACCGCCGTGCTGAACAAGCCGTTGGATATCAAAGCGCTGCTGCCGAAACAGTTTAACTTCTACCGCTTCAGCGGTTCACTGACGACGCCCCCCTGCTCCGAAGGGGTCAGTTGGTTGGTGCTAGATCAGCCTGTAAGCGCTTCTGCCGAACAGATTAGTCAATTCCACTCGGTAGTGCACCATAACAACAATCGTCCGGTACAGCCGCTCAACGGCCGCGTCATCGTCGATTGATTCTTGCCTGCGACAACTACCGCTGCCCTCACTGGGGTGGCGGTAATTTCCAGCATCATTCTTGCCGATTTGTCAAAGTATTAAGCTGACAATGTTACAAATAACCTGATGTTACGATCTGTTATTACCGGCGCGTAAAGATAAAATCCTGTCGTTAGTGGAATATTTTAGCGCACAAAAATCAAGCAAAATCACACAACCAATTGTTAAATAAACATAATATTTTTACCAATGGAGGATAAGCGCACTTTTATTGCCCAATAACTGTCGATTGGTTAAAGTTTGGCCTTTCATCTGAATGAAAAAATGCGTAATATACGCGCCCTTGCGGACACAGTATGGTCAGTCTTTGTCTATGCGCATTGGACACCACCAGTTAACAAATTGCCTGATTGCGGCCCCGATGGCCGGCATCACAGATCGCCCATTCAGAACCTTATGTCATGCAATGGGTGCTGGGATGGCTGTATCCGAAATGCTCTCCTCCAACCCGGAGGTGTGGCGCACGGATAAGTCACGTCTACGTATGGTACATAGCGATGAACCAGGGATCCGTTCCGTGCAAATAGCCGGATGTGATCCTGATGATATGGCCGCCGCGGCGCGCATTAATGTGGCCAGCGGTGCACAGATCATCGACATCAATATGGGGTGCCCAGCCAAGAAAGTGAACCGGAAGCTTGCAGGGTCTGCGTTACTGCAGTACCCGGATCTGGTTAGACAGATCCTCCTCGCGGTGGTTAACGCGGTGGATGTGCCGGTAACACTTAAGATCCGAACCGGCTGGGAACCAGAGAACCGTAACTGTGTAGAAATTGCCCAACTGGCCGAAGATTGTGGTATACAGGCCCTGACGATTCATGGCCGAACCCGTGCCTGCCTGTTCAACGGCAACGCGGAGTACGACAGCATTCGGGCAGTTAAGCAGAATGTTTCCATTCCGATTATCGCGAATGGCGACATTACTGACCCGCATAAAGCCAGAGCAGTGCTCGACTACACTGGGGCTGATGCCCTGATGATAGGCCGTGCTGCTCAGGGGAGACCCTGGATCTTCCGGGAAATCCAGCATTATCTGGACACTGGGGAGCTGCTGCCACCGATGCCACTTGGCGAAGTGAAGCGCTTGTTAATAGGGCATATTCGGGAATTGCACGGCTTTTACGGCCAAGGCAAGGGATTCCGGATTGCTCGAAAGCACGTCTCTTGGTACTTACAGGAGCATGCCCCTAATGACCAGTTTCGGCGCACATTCAACGCCATAGAGGATGCCAGCGAACAGCTGGAGGCGTTGGAGGCATATTTCGAAAATCTTAGCGTAAAAAAAGAGCTGACAGAACTATGTTCGAACAACGCGTAAATTCTGACGTACTGACCGTTTCAACCGTGAACTCACAGGACCAAGTGACTCAAAAGCCTCTGCGTGACTCGGTTAAGCAAGCACTGAAGAACTATTTTGCTCAACTGAACGGTCAAGACGTTAACGATCTGTATGAGCTGGTACTGGCTGAAGTTGAACAGCCACTGTTGGACATGGTGATGCAGTACACCCGTGGCAACCAGACCCGCGCTGCCCTGATGATGGGGATCAACCGCGGTACACTGCGTAAGAAATTGAAAAAATACGGCATGAACTGATACTAGTCAGTTAACGTATTGAAAAAAGGCGCTTTTACCTCATTCGGTAAGCGCCTTTTTCTTTAAAATGACTACACCATAGACTACACCGTAGCTTGAACGATGTTACCCTTTGGCGAACTCAGGCAAACAAAAAGGCCGCCTAAGCGACCTCTGCATAAACCTTCAATAATGATTACATCTGGTCTTCGGCGTAAATCCCTGCTGATATGATGGCACCACCGATCTGGCGCTTGCCGTAGAGAATCGGCACAGGGTTGCCCTGGGCGATGGTGTTTACCGGCCCGCCGAATGCATAAGAGGGCTTATTCTCTGGACTTTCACGTCGAGCCAAGCCGCCCTGCATGGGGGAAAGCATTTGCACGACACCACCAATCATCATTGCAGCGCCCATCTGCAACGCAGCAGAACCCCAAGCACCGCCGCCAAATGCCTGACCCCACGGGGACATGCCAATAGCACCAACGACGACTAATACCGCGCCAAGGATGGTCTGGAACATCCCCGCCTTTTTACTGCCAATGATGACCGGCACAATCCTGATTTCTCCTGATCCGCTAAAATCCAACTCTTCACGGCCAATGTTCCGTTTACCGTTAAAAACAGCAAAGGTCAGCCCTTTGGCCTTACTGGTACGCATGAATGTTTCGAACCCAGGTAAGACCGTACACAGCGCCTTGATGGCCTCCCCTGGTGTCTGGACGCACAATTCAATAATGCCCTTCTGGTTATCCTTCACGAACTGGCGCAACGGGCCGAATACACGGACAGTTCTCGTTTGGTTTTCACTGTTTTTCATGGTGTCACCTGCCTATTGCTGATCTTCGGTATAGATACCGGCTGAAATTACTGCACCGCCTATCTCACGGCACCCATACCCCACGGCTACAGGGTTCCCCTGCGCGATAGTGTTTACTGGCCCGCCAAAGGCATAGCTTGGCTTATTGTCGGGACTTTCGCGCATTCGCAGCCCTCCCGCTTGTGGGGATAGCATTTGGACAAGCCCACCCAGCGCCATTGATGCGCCAACCATTCCTAACGTTCCTGCACTGAGTCCAGCAGCCGCTAATACACCTGCGGGCGTAAAAAGAGCAGCGGAGATCAGCGCTACACCAAGTATGGTCTGGAACAGTCCGGCGCGTTTGCTGCCGATAATCACCGGCACCAGGTGAATATCCTCACTGCCTTTCGTCATTTCCAGCTCGGCTTCGGCAATGTTGCGCTTTCGCTCGTTACCAACGAACACCGCAAAGGTTAAGCCGCGCTTGTGCGCTTCGGCCATGTACCGTTCAAACCCATCAAGCAGACTTTTAGCCGCTGATATCATCTTGGGAACATTGTGGGCCTTGTACTTGAAATCACGCCCAAACCGCTCAATCAAGGGGCCGTGAAAAATCATTTTACGCATAGGTACATCGATAAAAGCCATCGTGTTACTCCTGTTAGATACCGTTGAACGCCGCTAGGCGCTGTTGTTGTTCTTCGCTCACGTCGAAGGCGAACTCTTCATGCTGTAGCTGGTAAGTGCCAAAACTCATCAGGAAGGCGATCGCCGGGTCTATCTTGTTGGCAGCCTTCTTCTTGTTCGGCTTGATATTGGCGTTGGCGTCGGTTTCCATCACCACGTTAGCCATCGCCCAGGCCAGCACCGGATCGCCGTTGTGCTCGATCACCTTGCGGTTAACGAATACCTCCGCCGATTTCGCCACAGGGCTGAACTTCATATAGGTTTGAGGGAAAGGCTCCACATCAAGGCCGGCCCCCTGTAACTGGGTGCGGATTTGCGTGGCGTTCCAGGTGTCGAAACCCACCAGCTCGATACTGAACCGCTCGGCGTCGGCCAGCACATCATCACGGATGCGGTCATAATCGATACAGTCCCCCGGCGTGGTGCGTAACCAGCCTTGTTTCACCCACTGGCGGTACAAGGTGCGGTTTTTATTGGCGGGATTCTGTAGTTGGGCGTCGGGGATGTAGTGGCGCGTCAGCAGTCGCACAGACCGCTCTAACGGGAACGTATAGCAAACACTGGTAATGTCACTGGTGGAGGACAGATCCAGACCGGCGTAACACTGTAATCCTTCCAGATCGGCTTCGGTATACTCAACGGCGCAAGCTTTCCAGGCTCCCTCACCCATCCACGGCGTTTCACCCTGGCACCAGATGTTAAAGCGCTTAGTCAGCATCTCCACCCATTGAGAGGGAATACCTCGGGCCTTTTGGATGGTATCGGCCAGCGCGGCCACATCGACGGACACCGACAGGTTAGGATTGGCCTTCACCCACTGCGCCGGGTCGTCTACTTCGTTCTCGTCGTCCAGCTCGTAAATCAGCGCAAACAGCGATTCATTCTCTTCTTCCTCGGCCAATATCTGGCAACAGTAATCATAATGTTGCTTGCAGGCCGATACGATGTTGCTGCCAGCGGTGGTGATGGCAAACAAAAGGCCTTCGGGACGTGCGCCCATGCCCAGCTCAAGGGCAGAGTAAACACCGTTATCCGGGTGAAGGTGATACTCATCGACCACCGCCAGGCTAGGGTTAGTCCCTTCAATGGTTGAGGCTCTGGCCGCCAGTGGCTTTAGCAGGCTATTGGATTTGGCGTAGATCAGCTTGTGCTGTTGGATTGCTACCCGCTTGCGCAGCGGTTTGGATAGCAGGCACATCTGCCGGGCATCATCAAACACGATACGAGCCTGATCCCGGCTCACAGCGGCGGTGTAAATGTCCTGCTGCCCGTGCTCCATCACCAGGAACCAGTTAGCCAGCATGGCGGCTACCGTGGATTTGGCATTCTTGCGCGGCACTTGGATGTAGGCGCTGCGGTATTTGCGGCGGCCGGTGGCCACCACCTTGAACCCCAGCAGGTTGGCAAAGGCGAATTGCTGCCACGGCTCCAGCGCTATCGGTTGACCACGTAGCGGCCCTTTGACGTGGGGACAGAGGCGAGAAAAAGCGATAAAGCGCTCTACCGTGGCCGTATCGAACAGGTAAAGGGGGTTATTCAGGTCGGCAAAGTAGCGATTTACCGCCTGTTTCAGCCGTTCACAGGCCGGGATTTCACCGCTTTTTATCGCTTCTGCGTACTCATGCCAGGCGGTCAAGTTCGTCGTCCTCGTCAGTTTCCACCGGGTTACGGCGGCGGGATACCGGATCAAAGCCCATTAGCGAGGACATTTTGATCATGATTTTCTCTGCGTCCGATTTGGCTTTCAGTGCAGGGTTGGTGGTGGTGGCACCGCGTGAACCCTCGACCGAAAAACCACGCGCCGCAAGGTCTGCCACGGCTCGGCGGTACATCGAGTAGTTGAGGCAGTACAATTCCAGGTTGCGCCAATCGGCATCAATCAAATCGCCGCGATCCATCAATTGCTTGGCTCTCGTTTTCCACTCGGCTGTAGCAATCTCATCTAAATAAGCGGGTGGTTTGGGTGGTCGTGCCATAACTTTCTGTTTCCCATGCCTTACTGCTGTGAAAAAAAGTGCCTCGTGTGAAAATTTGAGGAGGCGGGTGGTTCCTGCGGGAGGACTTTTTGTCTTTAAAATCCCCCCCTCCCCGGCCTGAGCGGCCCGCTATCGGTTCCTGAATGCCTCGGCTAGCTCACGGTCACGCTCTGACAGGCGCTTGTCTGTAGCCTGCTCTGGCGTCTTGCCGTGGAGCTTGGTGAACCCATCACGGCTACGCTGTAAACCTTTAACTAACTGATTAATCTCTTGCTCGGTCATTGTTCGTTACCTTCATACAACCAATCCCAACGACGAGCGGCGGCTTCTTCCTGCTCACGGAACATACCGGCTTTACGCTGCTGCTTGGTGAGTGGGTCTTGGGTGGTGGTCTTACGGCTGTGATGGCTGACGCATAACCCTTGATGATTGCTGGCAGGCCAGAACAGCACATCGCTTTCACCCTCAATCGGGATGATGTGATCGACTACCTTGGCCGGTGTATAGCGCCCTTCCTTCTCGCACATCACACAGAGCGGGTGAGCCTTGAGATAGGCAAGACGATACTGGCCCCAACGGTTGGAATAGCCACGCTCGGTACGGGTGCCACGGCTGGCAGTCAATGCGGCGTTAGCCTGGCGCTTGTGCTCAGGGCAGCGGCCAGCCTTTACGCGATTACGGCAACCGGGATAGGTACAACGTTTGAGTGGATGAGATGGCATCAGTACACTCCTGGCTCACGGTAGTAGTTCCACAATGACGTAGTGGTAAAGGGCAGCTCGGCGGTCTTCTCTGCGGCTATCTCGCGGTTCTCGTACCAGTGACTTATCAACAACAGGCAACCCACCTTGATAGCCGGATTCAGCTCCAGCTCATCACCGAAACGCCTACCGATATGTTTCTGGCAGACCTCTAGCGCGGCAGCGATATAGCCCTGTAGCAAGGTGTCTTCCTCGTTGCCATCGATACGGCAATGCAGCTTGACCTCTTCCAGATCGATTGATGCTTCACTCATGGCGTAACGCCTCCCTTGCATAGCAGCTCTAACCGGCTGGCTTTCGGATCAGGAATAGCGGAGGCAATGCTGTAGGCCAGTTGCCTGTGTCCTTTCGGTTGCCACAAGATGCGGCTGGCACTTCCTACATCAGCCCGATAGCGCAGCCACACACGGAGGGTGATTTCTGACATTTCCGCACCCGAGGCCAGCAGCTCACGACCGCTGATCGCTTTCACCTCGGCCCACACGGTAGCCACATCAAACCAAACCTCTTTCTCACTACCCGATGGCAGCTCAATCGTGGTGAAGTTTTGAATGGTTATCCGATGGCGCATCTGACCCGCTTTCATTCGTCACCCGCCTTATTGTCTTTACTGACCTTAAACTCCTGTTTCCATGCCTGGCTAAACTCTTCCCCGCCTTCGCGTGGTGGCATCCCCTCACGCTCGCGGGCTTCGTTCGGGCACATCACGCCAGACTTGATCGCCGTCTCGTAACTGAGGAAGCGATCCTGTGGATTGGCGCGTAACAGGTCGGCGGTGTCGAACTCCACCTGGTAGCGAGAACCGGCAGACGGAGAACTCAACAGCAAGGCGGCTTTAAGCTGTTGCTCAAAGTTGGTCAACCAGGGGCGCATCGTCATGGTGAGGAAAGCGCGACTGGCTTCGCTAAAGTTGCTGTAGGTACTGTTGGAATACTCTTGCAGGAAGATCGGGCTGATATTGAAAATCCGGGCAATATCTTCAATGGTGAAGCGGCGAGAAGCTAACCACTCAGCATCCTGATTACTCATGCCTAATTGCTCATACTCCATGCCACCTTCAAGGATCGGAGTCTTACCGGCGTTCCTGGCCCCTTTGTAGCGTTCCAGGGCATCCATAGCCTTCTTACCGTTAACGCTGTCCAACCAATCTTTAGCCTTAACGATCCCTGCGGCCATCATGCCATCACGCATAATGCTGGTGCCGTGGCGCTGTTGTGCCATGCCTAGCCCCAGGGTTTCCCGGCAAATGCTGACCGGTGAGCGGGACAAGAAACCATCATCGGTTGAATAACGCAGATGCAAGATTTCTTCCTGCAGGTAGGTACGCACTCGACCGCTGAAGGGTTCGGTAATGGTGTAGGCGTAGCGGTGTTCGTCCAGGCGCTTCGGTACAACGGCCCTCGGTGGGTACGGGTGTAATGATTTAGGCTGGCCGTCCTTGCCCCACTTGATCACCGCATAGGCGTTACCGTTCAGTAGGCAATGGCGCATCAGGGTGCGCTTGAACTGGTAAGGCGTCTGGCAGTCATTCGGGCATTCATTGAGCAACACATCGACTGGGTGCTCTGCCAACCAGGCGCGGGCCTCTACGCCATTGGTGCGTGTTACCCGGTACAAATAGCAGGGCATGGAGGCCACAGCCTCACTGATCACCGCCACGGCGTTGAGTACCGCTGGCAGGGTTTCAGCATTACCCGATGAGACATGCTCACCCGATCCGGTGTTGGGGATACCGGCCATAGCCAGAAACTCATCAATGGTCATGCTGCGGTCTTCGGTCTTGCGTTTCCACGGCCACATATCACAACCCCGCCAGATAAGCCCAATGGGAGCGCAGATCCACCAGCTCCGGGTGTTGGGTCAACAGTGAACGCTTGGCGATCTGAATGTCGGTTTCACGGTAGGCCGGTAAGCTGGTCACGGTGATTTCGCGTAACTCGGCGGCCAGCACGGTACGGACATACGGCTGTTGGGTGCTGTCCCACTGATCTTTCAAGGCTCGGAACCCGAAAGACATGCCGGAAATGTCGCCACGCTCAACCAAGGTCAGCACATCGCGGCCCAGTTGGGTATCGGGTGGGGTCAGCTCAAAGCGCAAGCCGGTGGCGTCTTCACTCAGTACCAGAGTGCCGGAGGTATTACGGCCCAACAGCGCCGTATAGTCATGCTCAAACAGGGCACGAACATCCGCACCCGCCGCCAGGCTGTCTTTGAAGGCGTTGGGGGCGAACTGTTCTACAAACTCATCCCACAGCACCTGTGATCGGCTGTTCCACTTCACGGCATAGCCCACCAGCTTTTTATCGGCGGCGGAAAGCGTGGCGGTGCGGATTTCAAAATCGGTTTCTTTCATCGGTGAATTCCCTCAGACAGAAAAGGGGCCGTAGCCCCTCCGCTGATACTTACTTTTTGATTTCCAATACCTTGATGGCGTTGGAGTCCATCAGCCCACCGCCCAGATACTTATCGGTATGCACCTTGTAGAAGCCAGGCTCGGTGATGTTGTCCGGGCGGGTCCGGGTGCCGGTATCGTGATCCACGATGAAATAGCCGCGCTTGAAGTCGCCCACAGCGATTACTGGCTGGCCTGCTGCGGCGTCGGGCATGTTCTCCAGGTAGTGAACCGGGTGGCCCAGCAACATATCCGGATCACCGGCTTGCAGACGATCACGCCAGATGTAATCCCCGTTGCCGTTCTTCAGCTTTTGCAGCATGGCGGCGGTGTTGGAGTTCATCGCCCATACGGCATTTTTGCGGTAGCGGCGGCGCAGCTTGAAGACCAGATCGATCAGCTCATCAGCGGTGGGGGTGGTGCCAGCGGAAACCATTTTCTCCAGGGTGCCGAACGGGCGAGCACGGTCACCAGTCGCGGCGCGGGGATAGGCCAGGAAGCCTTTGGATTTTTTCGCCCCGTCACCGTTCACCAGGTCGGTTTCTTCAGTTTCGGCAAAGGTGTCGCTGATCTCTTCGGTCAGCCAGCCCAGAATATCCACGTCGCTAAAGTCGAGGATTTCCTGAGTGGTTTTTGGGTAAGCATAGATAGGGTTCAGCTTGATACTGACCTCTTCCAGCTTAGGCGTCGCGGTTTCGTTACGGGCTTCACCTTCGGTGCCACGTCCTACCGCCGCGCCGCCTACGGACACGAGTTTTTTGTATTCGTTGGATTTGGTGGTCTTCACCGTACAAATCTGGCGCATCACGCTTTCATCCGCCAACATGCGCATGATCTCGGTATCCAGCTCAGGGATAACGGAATAGCCGCCGCTCTCATTGACGGTGGTCGATAACATGCGAGTTTCGCCAGTCAGGATGTAGTGACGCAACTCTTCATTGGTGATGGTCTTACCTTCTTTAGCTGGCTTGGCCTTGCCACCTTGGGCGCGTTCTTCATCGGCCAGGGCTTCATAGCGGCCAATATCAACCATTAGGGTGTCGGTCTGGGTGCGGAGTTCGTCGAACTGGGTCGCCTCTTCGGTGGTAAGGCTGCGTTTCTCATCTTCGGCCTTGGTCAGCAGGGATCGCATTTGGGTGGCGAGTTCGGCTTTCTTCTGGCGGAGTTCAATCAATTTTTTCATAGCGGTTTCCGTATAGTGTGAATACAGACGGGAAACCAATTCAGAGGGTGAAGCCGTTTAACAAAATTCCGGTGCGGAAAGGTGGGAGTTAAACGGCTAAGTGACGGCTCCCGTCGGAGTGTCACCCCTCAACATATACAGCTAAATAAAATAGTAAACAGGGTGTTTTTGTACTGAACACCAATAAACAATCACGAACAGAATATTTACACTTCTTTTTTCTGGAATGCCTCAATCTCACATATCCAATAACCGATAGTGCTATCTGTTTCGTAAATTAAATCAGTCAGTCTGGCACTCGGCTTGGCCCCTTTCCTGATTTTGTCGATCCCTTTCATGTAGGCGCCGTAAATAGCGGGTTCAACAAAATGTTTCTCAAAGGGAGTTAACTCACCACGTTTAAGCTGCCCTTGAATTTCTTTCAGTGCAGACTGAGCATATTCTTTCAACTCGGTGACTTTATCGCTAATAGCCTTATCTGCTTTATACCGTGGATACATGACATTCAAATCCTCAGAAATATCATCAACACGGCGTTTAATTTCAAGTAATCTTTCCATATCACCTTCTTCGTTAAATATACTCGGTTACTAATTTATGGCCCGCTGGCACGTCTAATGGGATTGCCTCACCATTCACCTTAATACACGGAAGCACTTGTTTCACTGGCTCATCGCTAAAGATATGCCAGTAGTTCACATCGACATAGCTGATCACATCATGTACCGCGACAACCTCTTCTGTTTTGCGGTTGACTATCTTCACCCTGATACCTTGACGCGCAGGGTGCATATCCAGTATTTCAATGCCCGATCTTCTTTGGCTAGGCTGTGTCATTTTTTACCCCCATTTCATAGAGAAAAGTTTTTTACCCCTAAAACTGTCCGTACTGTCCGCCCTTGCCATTTTATCAATATAAATCATAAATTTAAGCAGTCAGACAGTTGGTACAAAACTGTCCGCCACTACCCGCCCAAACTACCCGCCTAAGGGCGGACGGTTCAGACACTTAATACCAACTGTCCGCCCACTGTCCGCCCTATTTAATTATATGTATTTATTACATTTTTATTATAAGGGCGGACAGTTCAGACAGTTTATTTAAGAAAAAACTATATTCCTTGCTCGTTACCCATAGGGTCACCGCCTCCCGTGGCGGCTGGCAGCCACTCTTCAGCCTCATCCAGCAACGTGATGTTGGACTGAATACGTCCACGGGTTGCCTTCTTCTTAGATTCGGCCTTCTTGTACTCCTTGCCATACTCAGCCATCGATCCCGGCATATCCTTACCGAACCGGGTTAATGATACTGGCTTACCCAGGCCATGCGCTGACATGTAGGCCATATAGGCGTGGTACAGATAACGGCGCGGGGCAAAGGGGATTATCTCGGCATTACCAATAAACATCCCCTCACATTCCACCATAGCCATCAGGTAGCCGCAAAAGTCCACCAGCGAATCACCCTCACGCTTGACGGCTAATGCCTCCTCAGATTGCCGCTGTTCCAGTAAAAGCCCTTTGGCCTCCTGTTGCTTGGCAAAGCGGGTTAACAGGTGCCGGATGATAACCGCCAGTTCTGCCTCAATCTTTTCAGGTAGGTGAATATCGCGCTCCCCATCCGGCACCACATCAGCAAAGTTAAAAATCACCCGCCGCCTTGATATGCCCCCGCTGCGGTCGCTAAAGGTCATGGAGTTGTTGTTCACTGCCAGCACGACAGCAGGGATCCGCATCGAGTACGGCGCTTTGTATTTCGGGTCTACGGCCACCTTGTCGCCGCCCGTAATGGCTTTGATCCCTGAGCCGTCACCGGCATACCTAGCCATATCAGAGAGCACGATCAGCGACGCACCGACAATCAGCTCCCGTTCCTTGGGGTTCTCCAGTGAAGACATGCTGGCGGCCACTGTATTACCCTTGCCGGCTAGCATGGTGCAGACCTCGGCAAACACGCTTTTACCACTGCCGCCCGGCCCAGTGACCTCAAGGAATAGCTGCCAGTCATACCGGTTCGCCATCACCATGTAGAGCGCAGCCAGTACCCGATCGGCTTTACGGGTATTACCCCCTGTGGAGCGGGTTAACCACTTCCAGAAATTCGGCGCATGGGTGGCCAGCGTTTCCCCTTCGTGCGCCTGGCTGAATTCGACACTGCTGGCGATCAGCAACCAGTCTTCTCGGCGGTGCGGTCTGAACTCACCGGCCTTGGTGTCAAACACGCCATTGGTGAACCCGATAAGGTGCCGTTCCGTGGCCCCCATCCGGGGTAGGCTCAGTTTCATGGTATCTACAGCGGATTTGATACCTGGCTGTGAGTAAGAGATCTCTGCCTCTCGGTAGATCGCCGCCATTGCCCGCTGTAGCTCTTTATCGGCAATAGGCTTCCAGATCACCCCGTCATAATGATGCACGGTGTCTGAGTCACCATTGATTGCCAGTGCGCCACTGTAGCGAGCCAGAAGCACATCGCCGCGCTGGCTGGCTCCCATCTGGTTAAGGGCTGGGGTTGCTGCTTGTTCGACCGGTGGCGGGGCGGCGTTGAACAGGCTATTAATCCGATCAGCGTCGGCCAGCACGGCCACCAGCTCTTTACGGCTGATAAACTCCAACACCACCGCTTCGCGCTTCTCCCTGGCCGGTTCAGGGGCTAAGTTGGAGGAAAACCCGTTATCAGTCAGCCATTCAGGAGTGACATTCCCGATCGCAAACGCACTCAGCCGCACAGCCAGATCATTGAGTGGCGTTCCAGTTGTTGTTTGCAGTATGGCCTTTGCCGCTACAGCTTTCTCTATCGGGCGACCGTTAACCCAACGGTAGACGCAGGAAAATAGCTCATTCGGCCATTGGTTGGTATTAACCTTCTGTGGCTTGCTCATACCTTTGGCCTCACTGTCATGATGAATTTGCCGATCAGCGGGTGGAACCAGTATTTACTGCCGTATTTACGCTTGGCGCCCTTGATAACGATCAGCGCCGCCTCACGGAATTTCGCTTCATGCACAATGTGGCCGTTACCCTGGCGAACGATCATCACTCCACAGTTACGCGCCAGCTCCTCCGCCTTGCTGGTGGATAGACCCATTTCAGCCGCCAGCGTGGTTAATGGGGCCATGCCTTCCGGTGCAGTGTCTTTTTGGTTCATAGCGGCAAAGGCCAGCTCAAGCGCTTCTACACGCTTCTCCAGTTCGTTGTATTTCACTTGGCTGATCATTTGCTAATCCCCTTGCGCTTTTTCAGTTCAAAATCTGCGTTGCCGCTGTTCAGTTCGAGCGCCATAGCCATTCGAGGGAGGTATTTGAGCACCGCACCAACCAATAACAAATCACGGCTGGCATCCTCTGGCGTGTAATCCTCCCCTACCTCAACTTCCATGATCAGGTTGCCGATCACCTGCAATGCCGAATGAATGCCTGTACTGGCATCACCAAAGGTATTGCGTGACTCAACTAACTCCGTGTCGGATAGGTTGCTAAAGTCATGGGTTACAAGTGCATGGTAAATATCACGCATTGCGAGCCTCCTTGCTTTCCAGTTCCTCGGCTAATTTACGAGAACGAATTAAAGCCCGATCGACCAAAGTAAAAGCGAGTTCGCGCTCGTATTCATCTGTCTCATCCATTTCCATTGCAGCAGCCAACAGGACAGATATAGAGCGGAACTGATCGGGCATGTCGACCATCGTGTATTTACGCATGGCGCACCTCCACAACCTCAGCGGAAACTTCCTCGGTGGCGGTTACGCCATCCGGCCTACATACCCAGCGCATACCCTGAGCAGCTTTCTCGGCACCGCGATAGGTTTTATAGTGGCGGCGGCAGGTTTCTACTGTGGTTTTGCCGGTGCGGTGGTTCGTGGTGGTGACGATAATTTTAAACATGACGTACCTCCGTAGAGGCTTGGTAACGCTGGTGCATGAACTCAATGCGGCCGGAATCCAGATCGATACGGTGAAAGTGCAACGGGCTTTCAGTGCGGATCTGAGCAGCAAAAATCAGAGTGAAATCAGTGCGCTCAATTTTGAGCCGGGCTTCTTTCTCCGTATCTGCGTCGGTGCGTAAGACGGTAGGCCTGCCGCCGTTGGGATAGATAGCCAGGAACAGGAATGTAAATTTAGGGCGAGTTTGGGTAGACTTGATGTCAGCCATGATCGTTACCTCATATAACGGTTTGGTTAGACGCCTCGGCAGTGTTCCACCACTTCGGGGCGTTGCCTTTTCATTCATGTGCATGTAATGTGTAATTACACATAAACACACTACATCGGGTGTACTGAACGTGTCAACACACAAAAATGAAAGACGTGGCAATCCACCATTCCAATTTCGACTAGATCCTGAACTGCGCGATTTGATGGAAGATGCACAACGGCAAGATGGCGATGAGTCACTTGCAGCCTGGATAAAGCGCATCATCCGCAAAGAATTGCAGCAACGTGGCATTGAGCCAAAAGCATAAGGCTGTAAAAGGAGGTTTATTGTGCCAAGCAAATGGTTAGTTATTTTAGTATTAATCGCCGGGTCAATTGCATATTGGGGCTTAAAAGGACTTGTGTCTGGGGACATCAAAGTAACCAATGACACAAGCTCAGGCAACTTAGTTAATCCCTCATTCAGCTTAAAATCAGACTCAAAGAACTGAACGAAAATTTTCGTTGAGTGGTTATCGCCTGGGACGTACGCCGATGCCTGGTGCAACTTCCCCCATTGGGGAAAGTTGAGAATCACAGGCAGATCGGTAGGGGTGTGCGACAATGCCGGATACCCCTTTACCCCCACTGGGGGAATACCCTCAATTACCGATACTGAGTTTCCGGTAACAGGTGCTTTCCCTCTAATTGAGTAAAAGGTAACTGCAGGGATTCCGTTAGTTTGTGTCAGTGGCTCAATGTGAACTGTTAATTTATTGAACTGCGCCAATGGCGGGGTTAACTTGACCTGATCGATCAATGTGATAATCTGCACTGGCTTAAGTTTTATGCGTTGACACTGGCGGCCCTGCAAGGCCGCTTTTGTTTTATTAGGCATCCGGTTCCCCTCCCAATGCCAACCGCGGCTGATAGCAGTCCAAAAGGCGCTTCTCTTCGTGTGCCAACTGGTGCTTTTCAACCTTCCGGACCACTAACGCCTTCCCTGCTCGACTGCCGCGGTCTACTGAATCATCAGAGCGACGGGTAAAGTCATGCAGCAATGCCCACGGGATGCCATAAGCGCCAAATTTGCGGATCGACGGGATAACTTCACGGAATACCCAGTTACTGAACCGGTGGGCGAATGTACCTTGGATGCTGGCCTTACGACTGCGGGTAATCAATTTATAAAACCCAGACTCCGAGACAACCCCACGATTGGGGTTACCGCGAATACCGTAGGTTAAAGCTACAGTATTCTTTTCATCGTCATCCAGTGCAGTAAGAGCGTCACGCGAGTTAACAACCCCCAACGCTTTGCAAACGTCTTTTGCAATGAACCAGGGCTCACCGTTCAACTGTACAATCTGAACCTTGTGGCCTTCGAAACAGATCACCGAAATATCGCTAACCTGATTTTTGGCGTGAGTGCGCCCCTGGCCTGTTATCGCCATATTTTCAGTTTTCATATCCCACCTCATGCTGCTTTATTGGAGGTTACTTTTGGCTGACTTTGCTGCCATGCCTGGATCTCAGAAAGCATCCAGCCCACGGCGCGGCCACCGAGTTTACGGCGGGCAGGGAATTTACCTTCTCTTTCCATCAGGTAGCGAGTGGTACGGCATAAACCGGTGATTTGTCGGCACTCTGGTTCACGGATAGTGCGATCGGTGAAGGTTACTTGATTGTTCATAAAGAAATGCCCTCGTTCGTTAAAGTTCGAGGACATTCTTTAGAAGAAACAATTTAAGATGTGTGAAATCACTTTACCTCTATGTGATATCACTTTCTTGGTCTATTCCTTCCTAAGTATTTTTGCCATGTTTGAATGTGTGTATCTGGAAGATCTACGCCATTTGTAGCTGCAAGGCTCTCAATCACATTCTTAATTTTACTAACAGGCATCATATCAATGTCAGCATTTTTAAAATCTGGCAATAATCTTATAAGCGCTGGTATTATTTCAGCTTTCTTGGCTAATGACTTAGGGTTATCCTCATCTATAGGATTTGTGTTAATTATATTCTCATCACTTAACTTTCCACTTAAGCGGTCTAGCTCATCTTTTGTGATTAGCAAATTATTAATATTCACTAGCACACCAGATTCGTGAGATAAGGAATTCTCAATGCCATTTTCTCGCAACGCATTGTCATCCTTACTTATAAGCTCATCATTATAAATACAGTCACCAGGCAGGCGGAAATAGCCATTTATATTATTATTAGTTGCATCGCAGGGTAAGGTAAAAGAACTTACCATGATGCTTTCATTATTGATTAAATTCATTTCATTAACATACAAATCTCTTTCTGAAACCTCAACAAGCCCGTACACTCCATAGGCGACGGCACTTGAATCGACTACTTGCAAACTTTCATCCTCAAGCCAAAAATCAACCCTGCCAGATAATTTTAAATATGAGTTAATAAAGTTAAATTCCTGAGAGTAACAGACTAACCTCCCTCCAAACTCATCTTCTTCGTATGTAACATCTTCTTTGGACACGATTCCATTTATAGAGTCATAATTAACTAACAGGTTAGGCGACCAATCGTCATTATCACTATGAAATCCTTTACCCGACGAGTACACCTTAATGCATACCTTTACAAAGCCATTTGCCCCGTAATGTATGATATCTGATATATCACACCCAAGTTCTTTAGCTGCTTTATCTAACGGATAGTATAAGCGCTCTGGTAAGTTCATTTTTTCACCTGCAACAAAATAACATTATCATGTTCACCGGCCAGCAGTCCCAAGCGCTCATACCACATATTCAGCGCCACCAGCTTTTCCGGCATATATTGGCTAAGGTTATACACCGCCATCACTCCCGGCATGATATGGCCGAGCAACTGTTCAACAACGTGCGGGGCAACACCCAGATCATTAAGTTTGGTGGCGAACGTGCGCCGGATATCGTGAAGTGACCAGGGTTCGACGTGGCCTAAACGCTTCCAGACCAGACGGCCCCAGGCACTTACCGCGCTTGATTCCTTTATCTCACCCAGTAGTAAGCCGCTGTCTTTATGCTGGCGGTGTAAATCCTCGATAAACGGCCTCATGGCTTCTGGCACTGGACGAACTATTTTAGCTCCCCCCTTGCTGTGTTCCTTGGGTACCGTCCATACCCACTTTTTCAGATCCCATTCTGACCAGGTAGACAACCTGACTTCCTGAGAACGGCAGCCAAACACCACCAGCAGGCGCAACATGGCGGCATAGTAAGGTTTAAATTTTAATTGCTGGCTGGCCTGCCATAGTTGGCCGATCTCATCGTCTGTATGGCTTCTGTCGCCTTTATCCTGCTTGCTGCCTACATCAGGTATGGTCAGATCATCCAAGGCGTTGCTGATGGCATAGCGGCGAACTCGGCAGAACTTAAGAGCCTGCTTGCTCATCTGGAAAACGTAACCGGCAGCCACGGGGGCTTCTTTTTTCATCCGGTCGAAGCATTCAAGCCAATGGTGCGTTTCACACTGCGACAAAGGCAGATCACCAATGTAGGGGTAAATATGCTTTTCGAGTTGGGCCTTGTGCCGTTCGACGTTGGCACGGTGATCTTCGGCATACTCCCTAATCCAGTATTTTAAGGCATCTTCAACGGTGACCGGCTTTAAGGTTTCGGCTGTCGCAAGGTTTAACTGGTGCTTGGGGTCTTTGCCTTCGGCTAGCCAGGAACGGCATTGATCGCGTCTTTCCCTCGCCACCTTAAGAGTCATATCCGGGTAGTTCCCCAACCTCAAGCGTTGCGGTTGGGTTTCGCGGCCACCGAGGCGATAGGCAAACAACCAGGTCATAACACCGGACTTGGTTACTTTGATGCTCAGGCCGTCACCGTCAGCGTAAAAGTTATCGCCTGGACTCTCCCGCCCTATCATTTTTCTCAGCGTAGCATCGCTAAGTTTATTCGTTCCACTAGCCATATAAATCTCAGTTCATACGTTACACTGACTACACCATAGACTACACCGTTCTCCGCATCTCAATAAACAAGCATAAACGGACATGAACAAGAATAGGCCATTAACCAATAAATATCAAAAGGTTATACAACCACTAATGAACACTATTAAACCATAAAAAACAGTGGTTTATAGAATACGGCATGAACTGATAACAATCAGTTAAGATGTTGAAAAAAGGCGCTTTTACCTCATTCGGTAAGCGCCTTTTTCTTTTATCATACCGGCCTGTCAGAAACGCCAGGTGGCCGACAGGTTACCTGCTACCGAGTCATAGCCAGAACGGAACAGATCGCTCTCTACCCCCAAGCCCAGCTCCACATCCCTATTGATTTGGTAACGAACCCCGGCTTTCACCCCCATGGAGTCACGCCCAGTCACCTGATTCTTGTTGCTGAAGCTTGCCGCCCGATAGTTGGCGAAAGAGGCTTCTTGCGATACGTCGCTATCCAGCAACTCATGATCCCAGGTCAGTTGCAGATCGGCAGCAATAGCCGCGCCCGAAGAGAGCGGAAGATCCCAACTGCTGTTGACCCCAATGCTGGAGCGCAGAGAATCAAAAGTGCTCGAACCTAGCGCCAGGCGGCTACTGTCATTGCCCGTTTCCGTCACGCTTGGGCGATGCAGGGTTGTGTAATTCAGTGCGGCCACAGGGCCAGCGCTCCATTGGTCATTCAACGCCCAACGATAACCGCCACCAGCAGCAACAGAACCCGCCAGGCCGGTCCAACTGGCATGTTGGCTCGCTTGATAAGTCTCGACGCTGATGCTGCGATCCAAACGGCTATCTTCAATGCCAAACCGGCCATTGCCGAATAAATACATCCCCGCTTGCCGATCGGCGGCATAACGAGCCTGGATACCCAGATCGAAAGCCGTGGTTTTACCGCTGGCGTTCTCCGGTGATTTGACCGTTACCGATTGTCCACTGACCGCACCATGGAAGCCATAAACCCAGTCGCTATTCTGTTCGCTGCGCTTGTCTGCACCAAAGACTATGCCGTAGCTGCTGGCATCATAGCCAACCTGACTACCCTGGCGCTGCTGCCAGAAACCGCCACCAAAGGGTATGGCAAAACTATGCCATTCGCCTGCAACCTGCTGCTCTGGCGTGGTGGGATGAGATCCGCTGACAATCCGCGTAATCTGCTGTTCACGATTGAGAGAGCTGGCGAACATCGCACTGTACGCAGCAGGAGAGAGCTGCGGCAAAGCGCTGCTGATACTCCCACCGTCGGCGGCAGAAAAGTCCAGCGTACGGTACAGCGGCTGGATGTCTGCACCCGCGCCCGAAACGATATGGTCCAACGCCTGGCCGACCTGCCGAGCATTGTTGTCCTGCGCATACTGGCTGTAGGCGTTGTCAGCACGCAGCATCGCGAGTTGCCAACGATCCTCACCCTGCGGCGTTGCCTGCAAGGTCAGCGTAGGCGAACTGAGTAAGCCGTTCACCGTACGGAATTCTCCGCTATGCGAGGTGGCTTTCAGCATCTCGCCCGAATCCAGCCGCCAGTCTGTTGCATACCAGTCTGGCTGCGGTGCGAACGTCAGTTGACCATTAAATTCAGCATGGCCATTTACCTGCAAGGTATCGTGTCCACCACGGCCATCGACCTCTAACAGCAACTGCCCATTCTCGCCCTGTTGATAGAGACCCGTGACCTCGATTTGCCCTAGCGAATTACCTGGCGCGAGGATACCGTCATTCACAAAGCGGCCCGCCGGGTTCAAGGTATAATCGCTGTTGCCAGCCAGCGTGGAGCCTGGTGCGATAGACATGCTGTAAATCTGGTGGTGGCCATTAAGCGAAGTTATCCCCCCGCGAGTGCTCAGCGCCAGATTGTCGATACCTTCAATATTTCCCCGATAGTTGAACCGGAAACTGGGGTCTGCCTGATCGGTGGCCTGCCCTTGCAAATTGGCCAGGCGCCCAAAGGTAAACTGGGTCAGGCGCTGCTGGCCATGATCATCCAACTGGTTATAATCCGAGTAGATATTCCCTTCCAACTGGGCACCATTTAACAGATTGATATGGTTGACCAACGCGTTTTGCGAGATATACATCGCCGCACCTTTAGCGGCAACCCGGCCGCTAATATCCGCATTATTGACCAGCGCCCCCTGTAGCTCTGGCAATAATGTTGCAGCCTCCCCGCCAACATAATGTATCCAGGAGCCCCGGTAATCCACATCGTTGCCCAGCAGGTTGTTGCCAAAATCAAAACTGAGGGCAACGCCATTAGCGCCTAGCGCTTGAACATCGCCTCGCTGAATTAGATTATGGTTCTTACCATAAGCAAACATCACGCCGCGGCCATTCATCCCGTCGGCGTAGACGCGAGTGCCAGGCTCAACGTTCAGCGTGTTGTTTTGCCCATCGATACGAATACCTGCCCCACCGGCGCCCTGCGTTAACAGATCCGCTTGCTGGGAGATGTGATTGTTACTGCCGTAAACATGTAAGCCAACGCCCAATGTCGCGGTATTATACTTCCCCGTGATGTAGCCATCGCCCTGCTTGTTACGTAAAAAGTAACCGTGTCGATTAACCAGCGTCTGCCCATCACCGTAGAGCGAAAAGCCGAAGAAATTACGCCGATCGATCTGATAATCCATGTCCTGCAATAACGCCAACTCGGCTTCCATAAACGTGGTGTAGTTGCGGTAATTCTGATGGCTCATCATGCTGTTTTTCAGCTCAATGTGGCTCATATAGTTATCGTCAACCGAGCCATCGTCAGCCAACATTCTCACCGGAATACCAGGCATGGCCCCCGCCAGCACTTCATCCACGTGTTTACCTGCGAAATACCCCTTATCAAGGCGCACATCAAAACCTTGCGGATCCCAGGCGTTATTGCACCCTTCACAAAGTATGACCTGACCGGGGCGTGCCGGATTTCCATTGTCATCGCGCAGATGTGCAGTCCAGGAACCGAAAGGCATATCGGTGTCAAAAGCTGGGGTAAATGTCCCTTCCCCAGCCCAATCGGTGGCCATATTAGAAATACCCAGCCCATGAGCCAGTTCATGAACGGCAACGCTGACCAGATCCGTTTTTCCGGAGCGAGGTAATTGCGCAGGGACATAGGGAATATGGTCAAAATCCATTTTTCCCATGATAAATTGGCCATGAGAACCGAAGGTTAACTCGCCGGTATCAATACCGTTCAAAGCCCCCTGCAATTGGGTAATGGTGATTACACCATCGGTGACCGATTCGCTGGAGCCTGCAGCGTTCACCTCATCAAAAGTACCTACGTTGATGATGGCAGGCAATTGATCGGGTCTGGGGGTAATGACTTCAGCCCAATACCGCATGGCATCCAGTATTTTTGCTTTCTGCTGGTAATTCAGATCCCAGGTGGACTCAATTGGCTGTGGATAGTCCGGCATAAAAGGGCCATCACCCACATCAAAGAAACGTACCTGGAAGACGGCAACATTATTCGTGTTATAAACCAGGTAACTGTCTGCGGCGTAGCTAGGGTGACTGGCGAAAAAACTGGTTAACGCCGCGGTGATCAAAAGCTTTTTCAAATTAACCATCCTTGTGTACAAATGAAAGGAAATATTTCCTTCCAGTATAGAAGGACATACCTCGTTTAAACAAAGAATCAACATAACTAACAAGAAATACCCAAATAGCCCCCGGATAACCCTTTGTGGACGTATCACCCCCCCACTCTCACGCCCACGTTTTGTGTGGTATAATCGTGAGTACGAGAGCCCCCTTCGCTGGCGAGCAGCCGTCCTTCCGAAGTCTGATAGCAGTGCGAACCGCCCTTCGAATGTAAAGGTTTAGTCAACGGCTAAACGATCGTCATGACTGGGTGTCAGAGTATGGTATCGCTATTGAGTCGCTTCTTTATGCGCTACAGGTTTCTACCCCATTTCGCATACAGAGTTGATATGAAGCGTCCACAAACTTTTAAACGTGCATTACTGCACCCTCGCTACTGGCTTACCTGGTTTGGTCTGGCGGTACTGTTCCTGCTGGTTCAACTACCCTATCCCCTGCTGCACAAGCTCGGTGGCTGGATGGGCCGCACCTCTATGCACTTCCTGAAACGCCGCGTGTCGATCACCCGCCGCAATCTTGAACTGTGCTTCCCGGAGATGGACGAAGCACAGCGCGAACGTCAAATTATCGGTAATTTCGAATCCCTCGGCATGGGCCTGCTGGAAACCGGCATGGCCTGGTTCTGGTCAGATAAACGCGTGAAACGCTGGTTCAACGTGAGCGGCATCAACCACCTGAAACAAGCCCAGCAAAATGGCCGTGGGGTGCTGGTGATTGGCGTGCATTTCATGTCGCTGGAGTTGGGCGGCCGGGCGATGGGCCTGTGTCAGCCGATGATGGCCATGTATCGCCCACACAACAACAAGGCGATGGAATGGGCACAGACCAAAGGCCGCATGCGCTCGAACAAAGCCATGCTGGATCGCAAGGATTTGCGCGGCATGGTGCAAGCCCTGAAGCGCGGCGAAGCCGTATGGTTCGCTCCCGATCAGGATTACGGCCCACGTGGCAGCGTGTTTGCCCCGCTGTTTGCCGTCGATCAGGCCGCCACCACCAGCGGGACATTTATGCTGGCCCGCATGGCTAAACCGGCCCTGGTACCGGTAGTATTGATCCGTCGCCCGAAAGGCTGTGGTTACGATCTATTGATCCAACCGGCGTTAGAAGACTACCCAATCGACGATGAAGTGGCCGCCGCCGCCTACATGAATAAAGTGGTAGAAAAAGAGATCATGCGCGCTCCAGAGCAATATCTGTGGCTGCATCGCCGCTTCAAAACGCGCCCTACGGGTTCGCCTTCACTGTATTAAACTCGCTTTCAGGGGTGCCACTTCTGGTACCCCATCCCCCTCGCGCATTTTGTGCTCTCTTTTGAAAAATTCACAGACCCGTTTTTAACTCTGCTGTAACATCCTTTTTTACCCGCTCAGGAAAAGAAATGATGAAAACGCAGGTTCGTCTTGCTCTGATTGGTGATTACCGCAGCGAAGCCGTTGCCCACCAGGCCATCCCCGTCGCTCTCCAACTTACCGCCTCACACCTCGATATTGATATCCAATCCCAGTGGCTCCCCACAGAATCTTTGACCGATGTCTCTGTCCTGCAGGATTATGATGCTATCTGGGTGGTCCCTGGCAGCCCCTATCGCAACGATGGCGGCGTCTTTATGACGATCCGCCATGCTCGCGAGCAGAACATCCCCTTTCTAGGGTCTTGCGGTGGGTTTCAATATGCGGTGGTGGAATATGCACGCAATGTGATGGGTTGGCACGATGCTGGCCACGCGGAGACCGATAGCGGGGGCCGCTTGGTGATCGCACCGCTGAGCTGTTCACTGGTTGAGAAAACCGGCACCATCCTGTTTCAGCCAAACACGCTGATCGCCCGCGCCTATGGCAAGCTGGAGACTCACGAAGGCTATCACTGTAACTTTGGTGTTAACCCTGAATTTGTGGCGGATTTGGAGCAACACCCACTGATCATTAGTGGGCATGACATTGAAGGCGATGTGCGCTCGGTGGAACTGCCAGGGCACCGTTTTTATGCCGCTACCCTATTCCAGTCAGAACGTGCAGCGTTACGTGGGGATCTTTCCCCACTGATTGTGGCCCTGATCCAGGCCGCTCGATAAGCCTTGCCGGGGGCTAACCCAGCCCCCTGATTACCACATTAACCGGCCAATCAAGGGTGCCCCGATCACCGTGATAATCCCCGCCAACATCATCACCAGGCTAGACACCACCCCTTCCTGCTGGCCTATCTCATAGGCTCTGGCGGTACCGGCACCGTGGGAAGAAGCACCAAACCCCGCCCCTTTCGCCAGACCGCTGCGCACCGACAGGCGCAGGAACAGAATATCGCCTACCGCCATGCCAAACACGCCGGTAATCACCACAAACAGTGCCACCAAATCGGGTTGCCCCCCCATCTGCTTCGCCGCTTCCAGCGCGAACGGCGTAGTGATAGAACGCACCGCCAGGCTGCGCTGCACTTCATCCGGTAACGTCAACCAACGGGCCAGCCACACCGAGCTGTAAACGGCTACCACCACTGCGGTAAGCACCCCGGCGCTGAGAGAAAGCCAATGGCGGCGGATAATATGCAGGTTTTCATATACCGGCACGGCAAAAGCGATGGTTGCTGGGCCAAGCAGCCACAGCAGCCAGTGCGTTTCACCGATATAGCTCTGATACGAGATATGCGTCACCACCAGCAATAGCACCAATACCATCGGCGTTAGCACCAATGGCATCAACAGCAGGCTACGGCGACGGCGATAGAGCCGTTTATTGGCAAAGTAGAGTACCAATGTCACCACCAGGCAGGTGATGCTGAGGATCACGTCATTCATTACGCATTTTCCGCCGTTGCAGCCAGATCTCGAAGCGATAAACGCGATCCACCACCAACCCGGTCGCTCCCAGCGTCAGCATGGTGCTGATGGCAATCACCAGAAAAATCTTCCAGCCTTCCACCATCAACAGTTGGGCATAGTTCACCACCGCCACCACCGCTGGCACAAAAAACAGCAGCATTTCGGCCAGTAACCAACGCGATCCCGCTTTTACCCAGTTGAGCGGCAAAATGCGCAGCAGGATCAGCGCCAACATCATCAACATCCCCACGATATTGGCGGGCAAAGGCAGATGAAACAGTTGCACCAGCCGATCGGCAAGCAGGAATAACAAGGCATATAGCACTACCTGGATCGGCACCTGTAAGCGAGTCAGCAAAGCAGGCGCAGCACGGCGTAACGCCAGAGACATGAAAGCAACCTCAGAAAAAATCAAGGCTTACAGTATACGCAGCCGGGAAACCCTGCCTGAAATGAATTAAAATTATCAACATCATGCCGTAAGGGAATAGTTTCCCGGCGGCACCGCCTTCAGGAGAGCCCAAAGTGGATGTCCGCACCCTGCGTTATTTTGTGGAAGTGGTCCGCCAGCAAAGTTTCACCCGCGCGGCCGAGAAGCTGTTTGTTACCCAACCCACCATCAGCAAGATGTTGCGCCATCTGGAAGATGAGTTGGAGTGCACACTGCTGGTACGTGAAGGGCGCAAGCTGCACCTCACCGACAGCGGGCAGGCGGTTTATCAGCGCGGCCTGGCGATCCTCGATGAGTTCCGCCAGTTGGAGGCCGAACTGGAGGACATCAGCTCGGTGAAAAAGGGGGTGCTGCGGCTGGGTATTCCACCGATGGTCGGCAGGCAGATCGCCGGTTTGATCCGTCAGTTCCGCCAGACCTATCCGGGGATCGAACTGAAGATCTCCGAACTGGGCGGCCTTTCGGTCGAACAGGCGGTGTTAACCGGAGAATTGGATCTGGCGATGACGATACTGCCCGCAGTCTCTGACCAGCCGTTGACCTTTTTGCCCCTGCTAAGCCACCCGATGTGCGTAGTTGTGCCAAAGACGGCACACTGGCTCAACCGCACCAGCATCGCGATCAATGAGCTGGCCGAGTGGCCAATCCTGATTTATAACGAAGACTTCACGCTGTATAAAATGCTGATGGCAGCCTTTCAGCAGGCGGGCTTCGAACCCAAGATTGCCGTACGCAGCGGCCAGTGGGATTTTCTGGCAGCGATGGTGCAGGCCGGAGTGGGAATTGCCACCTTACCGGAGCCAGTCTGCCAATGGCTGGATAAAGAAAACCTGATCTGGCTGCCGCTGGAGCCACGTATGGAGTGGCAAGTGGGGCTGATCTGGCGCCAGGGCAGCTATCTTTCCCACAGCGCCCAGGCCTGGATTGCCTGCTGCCGGGAGTACTGGCCTCAGCCTTGATAGTCTTCTGTTTCCCCTCACCCCAACCCTCTCCCAAAGGGCGAGGGAGCCGATTCAGAGCGCCTATCAAGTAGCGTGATCAATCTGTGGCCCGTAAAGTCCCTCTCATTGCATAACGGTAGCAAATTCACGTCATAATCCCCTGCTATACTTCGGCTAATGCTCACCCAAAATCACAAAAAAACCGCTGATTTACTCTTCCGGCCAACGAAAGAGACAGCATGCCCCTTTATTCAGCCGGATGGAAATGATATGCAGCGGAAATCCCTCCAGAGTATCGCGCCTGGCCTGATGAACCTGCTCGCTTACGATCGTAGCTGGTTGAAACCTGATATCCGCGCTGGCCTCTCGGTGGCAGCAGTGGCATTACCGGTGGCGATTGCCTACGCCGAGCTGGCTGGCGTGAGCGCCATCGTCGGGCTTTACTCCTGTATTCTACCGATGATCGCCTACGCCATTTTTGGCTCATCGCGTCAGCTGATCGTCGGGCCTGATGCAGCCACCTGCGCGGTCATCGCCGCAGTAGTCACTCCTCTAGCGGCTGGCCATACCGAGCTGCACTGGCAATTGACCATCGTAATGACCCTGATGATGGGAACCTGGTGCCTGATTGCCAGCCGCTTCAAGCTGGGAGCCATTGCAGACCTGCTGTCACGCCCGATCCTCAATGGATTGCTCAACGGCGTGGCGCTTACGATTATCGTCAATCAGATCAGCAAGATATTCGGGTTTGCCTCGTCCTCCAGCGAGCTGATTGAACGTATTTACGCACTGCCGGTTAACTTACTCAACAGCCATTGGCCCACGGTGCTTATGTCACTGCTGACGCTGCTGATCCTGCTTGGCGTCCACTACACCCGGCCTAACTGGCCTGCACCGCTGTTCGCCGTAGTGCTGACAACGGCGTTGACCTGGGCGGCTAATTTGCCGCATTTTGGCATTGAAACGGTTGGGGGCTATACCGGTGGCGGTTTGCCCATGGTGTCATGGCCTGATTTTAAACCCGGGCTGCTGCGCGATCTGGTGATCCCGGCGCTCAACCTTGCCGTAGTCAGCTTTGTCAGCATGATGCTGACCACCAGGAGCTTTGCGGCAAAGAATGGCTACGAGGTTGACGCCGACAGCGAGTTTCGCGCACTGGGGCTGGTGAATATCGTCTCCGGGCTTTCGCAGGGGTTTGCCATCAGCGGTGCCAACTCTCGTACCGCCGTTAATGATGCCAACGGCGGAAAAAGTCAGTTGGTCTCGGTGATTGCCGCGCTGGCGATCGCTTTGGTAGTGGCATTTTTTAGCGAGCCGCTGCAGTTTATCCCCATCCCGGTGCTCGGCGTGGTGCTGATTTACGCCTCTTGGTCACTGCTGGATATGCGCAGCATTTTCCGGTTGCGCAAACGCAACCGCCCCGCGTTCTATCTGGCGCTGTTTACTTTCTTGAGCGTGCTGCTGGTAGGGATCATTCCCGGCATTGGGCTGGCGGTGCTGCTGGGTCTGTTGCAGTTTCTACAGACGGTTTTCCGGCCAACCGAACAGCTACTGGGGGTCAATGCAGACGGTATGATCCATTCGCTGGGTAAGAGCAACGGCGTCCAGCCTGTCGATGGCGTCATTATGTACCGCTTTAATTCGCCGTTGACCTATTTTAACGTTGCCTACTTCAAGCGGCGGATCACCACTCTGGTAAATGGGGCTCCGGGCCATCCACGTTGGGTGGTTATTGACGCGGTGGCCAGCTTCACCCATGCGGATATTAGCGTGTTAGCCGCTATCGAGGAATTGAAGCGGGATTTGCAACTACGGGGGATCGGCCTGGTGCTCGCAGGCCGCCGTACCGAGCTGACACGCTGGTTTCGCCTGGATCGCTCCGGCAGCAAGGAGAATAAACTGATCCTGGTTCCCGATCTGTATCTGGCGTTGAAGCTGATCCAAAGCAAGGAGAGTAAAGCGCAAGGGGATCGAGATGCCGAAGCCTTGGCTGAATAAGATAGGGGCCGCATAGCGGCCCCCGTAAAGATGTGGTTAGCCTTCTCGCTCAACCAGTAAGGCTTCCAGCAGATCGAGATCGTGCAGCAGTTTTTGCAGCGTCTCGTTGCTGATTTTTTGCGTAGCGCGTAGATGATAAAGCTCACCACGCTCCGCCCGCAAGGCGGTCAAACGGAAACGCCGCTCGAGATTTTCCAACGCCAGCGCATTTTCGATATCGTCTTTACTGGCAATACGCCGCCGCAACATTCCGGTCACCCTGGAACTGACCTCTTTGAGCACCTGCGGATCGAGGTTTTCCTCGGTGTCGGCCACCAGCCGCTCTTCCATCTTGTTGATGCTCTCAATCGCCACCTCGGCAGCCATGGCAATCGCCATGCGCTCTTCGGTCTTGCTGGCACTCTTGTCTGCGACATGCACCCCGCGCAGCAATAACGGCAACGCCAGTACGCCAACGATCAGTGACAGCAAGATCACCCCGGCGGCGATAAACACCAGCTGATAGCGCGCCGGGAAGGCGGTGCCATCGCTAAGTAACAGCGGGATAGAGAGCACACCAGCCAGCGTAATCGCCCCACGCACGCCAGCGAAAGAAGCAACCCACAGCTCACGTATGCTGTAATCGCCAAACTGTAGAGGGCGCTTTTTCATAAAGCGATTACTGGCCTTTTTCATTACCCACAGCCAGCTGAAACGCAGCACCAGCAGCGCGGCGTAGATAATCGCCACGTCGGTGAACAGATACCAGGTCTCGATAGTCGGATCCAGTTCAGCCTGCACAATCGAGGTTTCCAAGATCCCCGGCAGTTGCAGCCCCAACATGATGAACACCATGCCGTTGAACACGAACTCCAGCATCGCCCAGACGCTGTTAGCGCGCAAACGCATGGCCAGCGGTGCGTTACGGATCACGCCAGACTGGCTGATGGTCATCCCCGCCGCGACGGCAGCCAGGATGCCGGACACGCCGATATGTTCGGCAATCAAATAGGAGGCAAAGGGTAACAGCAACAGCAGCACAATCTGCGTGGCCGGATCGTCTCCGCTCCAACGGCTCATCACGCGCAGCGATTTACTGTAGGTCCACGTCACCGCCACACCGGCCAGCAGGCCACCGATTGCCACCTTCAGGAACTCCATAGTGGCGCCACCGACGGTAAACACCATGGTCCCCATTGCCACCGCGATGGCAAATTTTAACGATACCAGGCCAGAAGCGTCATTCATCAACGCCTCACCTTCCAGCACACTCATGATACTTCTTGGGATACGCCCTTTACCGACGATACCGCCCAGAGCCACGGCATCGGTAGGAGACAATACTGCCGCCAGCGCAAACGCGGCGACCAGCGGGATCCCTGGTACCATCAGGTAAATGAGATAACCCACGCCGACAACGGTGATCAACACCAACACCAGGGCCAACCCCAGGATTTCACGCCCGTGGTGCAAGAATTCACGGGTAGGCGTTTTCCATCCGTCGGCAAACAGCAACGGTGGAATAAACAGCACTAAAAACAGTTCGGGGTCAAAATCAACGTGCAACCCGAAATGCGGCCAGGCCAGCAAGGCCCCAATGGCAATTTGCATCAAGGGTAACGGGATCTGGAACGGCAACATGCGTGTTACCACCCCAGACAGGGAGACCACCAGGATCAAAATGAGGATTGTAAAAAATATTTCCATGCTTTCCTTAGACTCTTAAGTTCAGATCACCAAAGCGCGCGGGTAACAGTGTCCGAATAGTAGATCACTTTTTTTCTCAGTTATAAAGCTTGTTGTGCCTTTCAAAACACGTCGCAGAAAAGGGGAAGAATAGTCTTAAGGAAATGAACGACGGGGCCGGAGGATGGCCCCGTAGAAGAAAGGCTTAAATTGCCCAACCACCCGCATAGAATGCCACCAGCGCCACCGCGATTAACACGGTACCGATATTCAGCCTACGCCATTCACCAGAGAACACGCGGCCAATCACCAGCGAGCTGAAGCCCAGCATGATGCCCGTCACAATGTTACAGGTCAGCACGATAAACACCGCGCACAGCAAACCGGCCATGGCGTCGACAAAGTCGTCGAAATCCAGCTTGGTGACGTTGCTCAACATCAGCAGGCCAACGTACATCAGCGCAGGAGCGGTGGCGTACACTGGCACCAGATAGGACAGCGGCGACAGGAACAGGATCAGCAGGAATAACAGCCCAACCACGGTGGCCGTCAGGCCGGTTTTACCGCCCGCCGCCGTACCTGCGGCAGATTCGATATAAACCGCGGCAGGTGCAGCCCCAACCAGCCCGGAGAAAATGCTGCTCAGGGAATCAGAGGTCAGCGCTTTGCCACCGTTAATGATCTGGCCATCTTTATCCAGCAGATTGGCCTGCCCGGCGACCGCACGGATGGTGCCAGTGGCGTCAAACACCGCAGTCATTACCAATGCCAACACGCTTGGCAACACCACCGGTTGTAACGCCCCCATGATATCCAGGCTGAAGATCAGCGATTTGCCATCCGGCCCCGCCAGGCTAGGCATGGCGAACAACCCTTGGTATTTCACCGCCGGGTCGAAAATCAGGCCGATAACCGAAATGGCAATAATGACCAGCAAGATGCCGCCAGGTACACGCAGTTTTTCCAGGCCGAAGATAACCGCCAAGCCGATTAACGTCATCACCACCGGAAACGAGGTAAATGCTCCCAGCGCTACAGGCAAACCATCCAGCGGATTTTTCACCACCAGGCCGACACCGTTAGCCGCGATCAACAGCAGGAACAGGCCGATACCAATACCGGTGCCGTGCGCCACTCCCATTGGCAGGTTACGCAGGATCCAGGAGCGGATACCGGTAATCGAGATGATGGTAAACAGGATCCCCATCAGGAATACCGCGCCCAGCGCCACGGGAATGCTGATCTGCTGACCCAGCACCAGGCTAAAGGCGGTGAACGCCGTCAGTGAAATGGCACAACCAATCGCCATCGGCAGGTTGGCCCACAAGCCCATCAGCAACGACCCCAAACCGGCAACCAGGCAGGTGGCAACGAATACCGCAGTCGGTGGGAAACCGGCTTTACCCAGCATGCTGGGAACCACGATCACCGAGTAGACCATCGCCAGGAAGGTGGTTAGCCCTGCCACCACTTCCTGACGCACGTTGGTACCCCGTGCTGTAAGTTTAAAGTACGCATCAAGCCCGCCTTTGGGTGTCACGGCGTTATTTGCTTGAGAATTCGACATGTTGCTGTCCCCTGTTTTTCATTGCTGCCAGCCTGGATGAAGTGGCTTGTTATCCCACTGATGCATGGTCATTACGAAACCGTTTCCGTCACGTTCGCTTCCTTACCCTTCAGGAACGCGGCAACAGACGCCGTGTAAAAGGCAAACGTTTAACTCTCATCGCATGCAGCGGGTGATTTATGATGGTCTTATCCCCAAAAATCCCAAACGCTACCGGGTGGGATTTTCAAGGCAAACGATTATCTAGCCTTCTATGCCGTCTGATCAACTAAAGATCGCGACAATTTATGCGAAAACGTATTGGGATCGCTCATTGTTGAAGATGTGAGGTTTATCACATTACGACTTGAAGAGGAGAGATCGCCCCGACAGCTTGGGGCGGAAAAGATTATTGCGATTGCATCGCCTGCTCATCCATGTACATCAACTCCCAGATATGACCGTCCAAATCCTGGAAGCCATGGCCATACATAGTGCCGTAATCCTGTGGCTGATTATAGGTATTGCCACCGGCGGCAATGGCTTTGCGTACCAACGCGTCTACCGCAGCACGGCTGGGTTGCGACAGGCAAATCAGCACTTCCGTCGCTTTGTTGGCATCGCTGACGGGATTGGGGGTAAACAGTTGGAATTTCTCGTGAGTCAGCAACATCACGTAAATACTCTCACTCACGACCATGCAGGCGGCAGTGTCATCGGTAAACTGCGGGTTGAAGATAAACCCCAGTTGGCGGAAGAACTCGATAGAAGCGGGCAAATTGCTGACGGGCAGGTTAACAAAAATTTGCGTAGCCATGGGCTACCTCCTATGAAAGTGACCCTATCGAGTATAGTTCAAGCCTTCACCCCAGCACGCTAAACGGCCCACCCTGTTCCAGAGCCCGCTGATACGCAGGACGCGCGTGAATGCGTTGCAGATAGTCTTGCAGTTTCGGGCAACCATCCAGCCCGCCTCGCCCAGCTAGCGCCTCCACCGGGAAACTCATCTGGATATCCGCAGCGCTGAATTCATTGCCTACAAACCAGGTGCTTTTATTCAGGTGTTGCTCCAGATAATCGCGATGCGTGACAATCTGCTTATCCAGATACTCTTTCTGTACCCCTTTACCGATCGCCCCGGCAATCGGGCGTATCACCCATGGGATCGGCGGGTGTCCTAAACGGCTAAACACCAGTTTCATTACCAGCAGCGGCATCAACGACCCTTCTGCATAGTGCAGCCAATAGCGATACTCCTGGCGAGCGTGAAAATCCGTGGGCGTGAATAACCCTTGTGCGTCATAGGCTTCCTGCAGGTATTCAATAATGGCGCCCGACTCGGCCAGTGTCAGATCGCCGTCTACCACTACCGGCGATTTGCCCAACGGGTGGATCTTTTTCAATTCGGGCGGTGCCAGCATGGTGGTTTTATCACGTTGATAACGCAGAACCTGATAGGGAACACCGAGCTCCTCCAGAAACCATAAAATGCGCTGCGAACGCGAGTTGTTCAGATGATGCACGATAATCATGATTTTTCTCCCTCAGCGGCCTGGAGCCGTTGCCACACCAATTCGCCAATTTGCACGCTGTTGTCCAGTTGCAACGGCACGGTGCGTAATGTGAGTGTCTCGCCAGTGAAACTGTAGAAGCGGATCTGCTGGCTACCCAGCCAGTTGGGGAACGAACCCCCCTCGACCCGATGAATGACGCACTGTTTATCTTCATCAATCCGATAGTGGCCAACTGCCAATAAACTGATTCGTTGTCATCACATTCGCTCCCTTGACGCCCAGGTTAAAAGGTAGTTGTGATTTCAACTATCGCCAACCCTACGTATAATTCAATTTATTTGATGTAGATACTCAAAACTCTCCGATTTTCCATTACCGCCAAGTGGCCTATCATTCAACACATCGAGAGACAACGGCCTCTCACCTAACAAAACCCCTGAGGATTGAATTATGAAAAGCATCAAAATTTTTGCTACCGCTGTACTGTTAACTTCCGCTTCTTTCGCCAGCATTGCCGCTGACCAGGTCACCAGCCAGCCAACTGCCGACTCACAGAAAATCGGTGTGGTTTCCGTAAGCGGTGCCAGCAACCTGAGCGCTCTGGAAGCCGAACTGGCAAGCAAAGCGGCCGCATCCGGTGCCAACTCTTACCGTATCGTTTCCGCCGGTGGCCAGAACAAGCTTTACGGCACAGCAGAAATTTTTAACTAATCGTCAGATTATGAGCCCCGCAAGGGGCTTTTCGCGTTTTAACCGGTAATACAAACCGGAACAACCAGACTACTCTATAATGTAACCCATCCCCGCCAGCCAACCGGCACATGGCCCATTTTGGCAATCCCCTGCCTGCGTTTTCCCAGATACTGCAGTTGCTATTTATAACCATTACAACTTTTGGAGAGATATCATGTCGGTAACCCAACTTCTGTCTGGCCGAGTAGCTTTTGTCCAAGGTGGTTCACGCGGTATCGGTGCCGCCATCGTTAAACGCCTGGCACGTGAAGGCGCTACCGTCGCATTCACCTACGTTTCCTCCCCCGATAAAGCCGATGAGGTGGTTGAAGCCATTACGGCGGCTGGCGGTCAAGCCATTGCCATCCGTGCAGACAGTGCCGACGCAGAGGCTCTGCAACAGGCTATACGCCAGACGGTAAACAGCTTCGGCAAGCTGGATATTCTGGTGAATAACGCGGGCGTGCTGGCAATGGGTAACCTGGAGGAATTGTCGTTAGCAGATCTGGATCGCACGCTGGCCGTTAACGTCCGCAGCGTATTTGTTGCCAGCCAGGAGGCCGCCCGCCATATGAATGATAATGGTCGCATTATCAATATCGGCAGCACCAACGCCGAGCGTATGCCGTTTGCCGGTGGAGCGATCTACGCCATGAGCAAGTCGGCGCTGGTCGGCTTAACCAAGGGCATGGCTCGCGATCTGGGTTCACGCGGCATTACCGTCAATAACGTCCAGCCCGGCCCGGTAGATACCGATATGAACCCGGCAGATGGCGATTTTGCCGAACAGTTGAAACCGATGATGGCCGTTGGCCGTTATGGTAAGGATGAAGAGATTGCCAGCTTTGTGGCTTATCTGGCGGGGCCGGAGGCGGGATATATCACCGGTGCCAGCCTGGCGATTGACGGTGGCTTCTCAGCGTAATGCCCTCTAAAGCAAAAAAGCCCCAAAAAGGGGCTTTTCGTTTTGAACCTGAGGACAATCAGAACGGAATATCGTCGTCAAAGTCCATTGGTGGTTCGTTGCTGGCCGCTGGTGCGCTGTTTTGCGCTGGGCGAGCCTGCTGCTGTTGACCACCGCTGAACTGGTTGCCACCCTGTGGCTGCTGAGGTTGACCCCAACCGCCCTGCTGGCCACCCGCTGGAGCGCCGCCGCCTGCTGGAGCACCACCACCTTGGCGGCCGCCCAACATCTGCATGGTGCCACCCACGTTGACCACGATTTCGGTGGTGTATTTTTCTACGCCCGCCTGATCGGTCCATTTACGGGTCTGCAATGCACCCTCGATGTAAACCTGGGAACCTTTACGCAGGTATTCACCCGCCACTTCTGCCAGCTTGCCGAACAACACCACGCGGTGCCATTCCGTTTTTTCTTTCTGCTCGCCAGTAGCCTTGTCACGCCAGCTCTCGGAGGTCGCCAGGGTAATGTTGGCAACTGCGCCGCCATTAGGCATGTAACGGACCTCAGGGTCTTGACCCAGATTCCCGACCAAAATTACTTTGTTTACGCCTCTGCTGGCCATGTTCGATCTCCCGATGAGTCATTTAAGTGGATTCAGACCACATTTTGGATAGTCTAAACCACAAATTGTAGCATGCCACCTGCTTAGATTATACCTGCGAAGTGCCTTCCAAAAATGTCCCGGCGATCGACCTTGTTGCATTCGTATACTGGATATTCATTCAGGTTTTTTTGTGCCATAATTATGCGTTTCGTACTGGCCGAGCCGTTTTTTTGCGCAATAGATCACATAATCGCCCACAAAAGAACGCAGACAGGCGCGGTGTATCATCAAGACGGGAAGTGTAAATGGACAATATCGAAGTTCGTGGTGCTCGAACCCACAATCTCAAAAACATCAACCTGATTATCCCGCGCGACAAGCTGATCGTCGTCACCGGTTTATCAGGTTCAGGCAAGTCCTCACTGGCTTTTGATACCCTGTATGCCGAGGGGCAGCGGCGCTACGTTGAGTCGCTCTCTGCCTACGCTCGCCAGTTTCTTTCGCTGATGGAAAAACCGGACGTCGACCATATTGAAGGTCTATCCCCGGCGATCTCCATCGAGCAGAAATCGACCTCGCATAACCCGCGCTCCACGGTCGGGACCATCACCGAGATCCACGATTACCTGCGCCTGCTGTTTGCCCGCGTCGGCGAACCGCGTTGTCCGGATCACCACGTTCCGCTGGCGGCACAAACCGTCAGCCAGATGGTGGATAACGTGCTCAACCAGCCGGAAGGCAAACGCCTGATGCTGTTGGCACCGGTGGTGAAAGATCGTAAGGGTGAACACACCAAGACGCTGGAAAACCTGGCAACCCAGGGCTATATCCGCGCGCGTATCGACGGTGAAGTGTGCGATCTCTCCGATCCGCCAAAGCTGGAACTGCAAAAGAAACACACCATTGAAGTAGTGGTGGACCGTTTCAAAGTGCGTGACGATCTGGCACAGCGTTTGGCCGAATCGTTTGAAACCGCATTGGAACTGTCCGGCGGTACCGCCGTCGTCGCCGATATGGATGACGAAAAGGCCGATGAACTGCTGTTCTCCGCCAACTTTGCCTGCCCCATCTGCGGCTACAGCATGCGCGAGCTGGAACCCCGGCTGTTCTCGTTCAACAACCCGGCCGGCGCCTGCCCTACTTGTGACGGACTGGGCGTGCAGCAGTTCTTCGATCCTGAGCGTGTGGTTCAGAACCCCGAGCTTTCTCTGGCCGGTGGCGCTATCCGCGGTTGGGACCGCCGTAATTTCTATTATTTCCAGATGCTGCGCTCGCTGGCGGAGCACTATAGCTTTGATGTGGAAGCCCCGTTCAGCAGCCTGGATGCCAACGTGCAGAAAGCGGTACTGAGCGGTTCGGGCAAAGAGTCGATCGAATTCAAATACATCAACGATCGCGGTGACACCACCGTGCGCCGCCATCCGTTTGAAGGCGTGCTGCATAATATGGAGCGCCGCTACAAAGAAACCGAATCCAGCGCGGTGCGTGAAGAGCTGGCCAAATTTATCAGCAACCGCCCTTGCGCCTCGTGCCGTGGCACCCGCCTGCGTGAAGAAGCCCGTAACGTGTTCGTGGAAGATACTACGCTGCCGGAGATCTCCGAGCTCAGCATCGGCCATGCCATGACCTTCTTCCAGAATATGAAGCTGAGCGGTCAACGTGCCCAGATCGCCGAGAAGGTGTTGAAAGAGATCGGCGATCGTCTGAAGTTCCTGGTTAACGTCGGGCTGAACTACCTTTCACTGTCACGCTCTGCGGAAACGCTGTCCGGCGGTGAAGCCCAGCGTATTCGCCTGGCAAGCCAGATCGGTGCTGGTCTGGTAGGCGTGATGTACGTGCTGGATGAGCCATCTATTGGCCTGCACCAGCGCGATAACGAACGCTTGCTGGAAACCCTGATCCACCTGCGTAACCTGGGGAACACGGTGATCGTGGTAGAACACGATGAAGACGCGATCCGCGCAGCCGACCACGTGATCGATATCGGCCCTGGTGCCGGTGTTCACGGCGGCCAGGTGGTAGCGGAAGGCACCGTCGATGACATCATGGCCCAACCGGATTCACTGACCGGCCAGTTCCTTAGCGGCAAGCGCTCAATCGCCATTCCGGCCGAACGCGTACCCGCGGATCCGAGCAAAGTGCTGAAACTCAGCGGCGCACGCGGCAACAACCTGAAGGACGTGACGCTTACGCTGCCTGTCGGGCTGTTTACCTGCATTACCGGCGTTTCCGGTTCCGGCAAGTCAACGCTGATCAACGATACGCTGTTCCCGATCGCCCAACGCCAGCTCAACGGTGCAACCATTGCCGAAGCGGCTCCTTACCGCGAAGTGACCGGCCTGGAACATTTCGACAAGGTGATCGATATCGATCAGAGCCCAATTGGCCGTACGCCACGCTCTAACCCGGCCACCTATACCGGGATCTTCACCCCGGTGCGCGAGCTGTTTGCCGGAGTACCTGAATCCCGTACCCGTGGCTACACGCCGGGCCGTTTCAGCTTTAACGTCAAGGGCGGCCGCTGCGAAGCCTGCCAGGGCGACGGCGTGATCAAGGTAGAGATGCACTTCCTGCCGGATATCTACGTGCCTTGCGATCAGTGCAAAGGCAAACGCTATAACCGCGAAACGTTGGAAGTGAAGTACAAGGGTAAAAACATCCATGAAGTGCTGGAAATGACCATTGAGGAAGCCCGTGACTTCTTCGATGCCGTGCCCGCCTTGGCGCGTAAGCTGCAAACGTTGATGGAGGTTGGGCTTTCCTATATCCGTCTCGGGCAGTCGGCCACCACCCTTTCCGGTGGTGAAGCGCAGCGTGTGAAACTGGCGCGTGAGCTGTCGAAGCGGGGTACTGGTCAGACGCTGTATATCCTCGATGAGCCTACTACCGGCCTACACTTCGCCGATATCCAGCAGTTGCTGGCGGTACTGCATCAGTTACGCGATCAGGGCAACACCATCGTGGTGATTGAACACAACCTGGACGTCATCAAGACGGCGGACTGGATCGTCGATCTGGGGCCGGAAGGCGGCAGCGGCGGCGGTGAGATCCTGGTGTCCGGCACGCCGGAAACCGTGGCCAACTGTAAAGAGTCTCATACCGCGCGGTTCCTGAAACCGATGTTGCAGAGATAACACCGTGGCCAACATGCCGAACACCAAGCTCGGCATGTTGGCCGTTATTACGGCGCAACCTAGGGACAGCAATAAGTTTCCACCTTAGAATGGCAGGAGCGGATTTGGGGTTTTAACTATCACACGGATATGTAAGTGCCGCGCAGTGGTGAAATAACTCTCACCACCCAAATTCAGCATTATTTATCTGCAGCTAAAATATACTCATATCGGCAAGGCTACCTTCCCCATGACTCCACCTGCTTCAGTTCAAATTCGGCCTCAGCTAATTTTCTCTGTCGCTTAGCAATTTTGCTCGGTTTGCCTTTGAGCTGTGCTTCATATAGCTCTTGTTTTCTTTTCTCTACCTTACGTTGCTTCTTGGCAATTTCATACTGGCGATCGAATTCGAACGGCTGAGTGGCAGGTGCATAATCGTATCTATTATAACGGCCTTTGTAACCACCGTGGCAGTAGGTCTGCACATTGGCCAAGGCCCGATTCAGCCCCTCAACACGATGGACATTGCCATAACGCGTCGCGTACTCGAGCTGCTCTCGCAGTTTTTGTTCTTTTATTGCACAATTTGGCGCCGCCAATGATAATGAGGAATAAACGAGCAGTGGCAGTACGAGAAATATTGAATGATGCAGTTTCATAATTAAATTTCCTTTTAGTAGGTTCCCCTACGGATCCCTTATCCTTATTTGCCTTTAAGCAGATTGATATAGACGCATTAATAACACAGTCATAATTTAAATTCCAATGAGAACTCTCTTAATTAACAGCTCCGTGTATTTAAAATAAATTATCATCCTATTTTTATCAAAATTTAAATATGCTCCAATTAATAGAAAATAATCTAATTAGTGGAATTAAACCAAAAAAAACCTTGCCAATCCTGTTTCTCAGAACTAAATAACGCAGTAAACGATATTGGACTACAAAATAAAATTTCCCCATAGGTATCGGGGGCGTCGTCCTCTGGCCTGTCGCCACTCTTGAGCCAACAGGCCTGGCCACCTATAAATTCAAATGCGCAGCTCTTGGCGCACCTGATCGGGCAACCCTTCCAGCACCAAACGATATGAGCTGTCGATCAAATGATAAAACTGCGAATTGGGCAAGTTGCCGTCCAGAAATACCGCGTTCCAATGGGCTTTATTCAAATGTTCGCAGGGGACGATTTCCGGATGCTGCTCACGTAGGCTTTCTGCCAGCTCCGGGCTGCTTTTGATCGCCAACGCTGGGCGACCCTGCACTTCACACACCATAGCGAACATGACATCACCCACCTTGATCTGGCTGGCCTGCCATTGGTTTTGATCGCTTTGGTGTGCGCCAGGTTTCGCCATGCAGTATTCCAGCAGTGCTGAGTTATTCATTGGGTTATTTCCCGAAAGACACAATGCGGCGCGAACCACTGTGAGTATGCTGTTACCAGCCAGATACCCTGCCAGTCAGATAGAGAACCGCGCCTGGTCGCTGAAAGCAAGGCTTGATGGCGCTTGCGAAAAGTCTTAGCGCTCTCAGACAGTATATTCTTTATCCAGTTGGCGGCAACCGCCAACACGCAGAAACAATAAGGGGCGATATCGCTATCGCCCCTAAAATCAATGCATTCAGGTCGTTACTGCACCGCGGCAAAGGCCTCGGCCACTTGACGAACGTTATTGTGGTTCAGGCCCGCCACACACATACGACCGCTGTGGATCAGATAGACACCGAACTCTTCACGCAGCCGGTCAACCTGAGCCGCGCTGAAGCCGGTGTAGCTGAACATGCCGCGCTGCTCGAGCAGGTAATCGAAGTTACGCTGTGGCAACGCGCCCTTGAGCGTTTCGACCAGCGCTTTACGCATCTCCAGAATACGGTTGCGCATGGACTCCACTTCGGCCAACCATTGCGCTTTCAACTGCGCATCGTTCAGCACTTTTGCCACCACCTGAGCACCGAAGTTCGGTGGGCTGGAGTAGTTACGGCGCACGGTCGCTTTCAGCTGCCCCAGCACACGCTCGGCGGCTTCGCTGCTTTCACACACCACAGAAAGCCCACCCACGCGCTCACCGTACAGTGAGAAGATTTTCGAGAATGAGTTGCTCACCAGGCACGGCAAACCGGCAGCCGCAATGGCGCGAATGGCGTAGGCATCCTGATCCATTCCGCCGCCAAAGCCTTGATAGGCGATGTCGAGGAACGGGATCAGTTCACGTTCGGCTATCACTTTAACCACCTGATCCCACTGGGCATTGGTGAGATCGGAACCGGTCGGGTTATGACAGCAAGGATGCAGCAGGGCAATGCTCTTGGCCGGCAGCTGTTGCAGCGTGCTCAGCATGGCATCAAATTTCACCCCCAGTTTTTCACCGTCGAAATAGGGGTAAGTATTCACTTTGAAACCGGCGCCACCAAAGATGGCCACGTGGTTTTCCCAAGTCGGATCGCTGACCCAAACCTGAGAGTCCGGGAAATAGCTTTTCAGGAAGTCAGCCCCCACTTTCAACGCACCAGAACCGCCCACGGTTTGAACGGTGGCAATGCGCCCTTGTTGCAGCATGGGGTGTTCAGCACCAAATAACAGTTGCTGGATTGCGCTACGGTAAGGCTGTAGGCCTTCCATCGGCAGGTAGACCGAGGCCCCCTGTTCAACGCTGTTAAGTTGGGCTTCAGCAGCGGCAACGGCCTTCATCTGTGGGATGATGCCTTGCTCATTGTAGTAAAGGCCAATACTCAGGTTCACCTTGTGCGCACGGGGATCTTTTTTGAATTTTTCCATCAGCGACAGGATCGGGTCACCTGCATAGGCTTCAACATTCTGGAACACGGGTTGGTTCTCCTGATTTTGGTTGTTCGGGCACAGTCCCTAATATAGCCACAAATCGGCGTTGGGTTTTAGCTTTATCTGGTCACCGGAAGCAAACCGTTTTCTTTGATCCGTTCCAGCACCACCGCCGTTTTGATATGCCCGACGCTTTTATGGCGGGAAAGCGTCTGGCTGATAAACTCACTTAACGCTGGTAGGTCTGCTACCGCCACTTTCAGCAGGTAGTCGGCATCGCCGGTAGTTTTATAAACGTCAACAATTGCGTCCACTTCTGCCAGCATCTGATGGAAACTGTCGATCTGCTCTTGGGTATGGGTCAGCAGGCTTACCTCTATCAGCCCCACCAGTCCTAATCCCATCGCCTCCGGTGCCAACCTGGCGTGATACCCTTTGATCAACTGGGCCTGCTCCAGGCTGATACGGCGGCGCGAGCATTGCGAGGCCGAAAGCCCGACCAGTTCGCTCAGTTCCTGATTGGTCAGACGGCCATTGGCCTGTAACAGCGTCAGGATTTTCATATCAAAATCGTCAATGTTGTACATAGCCACCTGTAAAATGTGTTAATAAATGTTGACGCTACAGACTAGCAGCTTTTTTAGCCTTGCAACCATCGGTGCTGGCGGGTTGTGAGAGACATAGCAGCAAAGCCAGCTTCCTTGCTCAGAAATGGCATAAAAAACGGCCAAATTACGCAAACCAACAACAATTAACGGCAAAACCGCGCATAAAACCACAAATGTATTTGTCGACATGAAAAGGAAATTTGATGAAAAAACTATTGCCTCTCGCCTTGCTGGTCGCCACCGGGAGCGCCAACGCACAATCCAATCTGGACAAGGTATTGCAGCAAAAAACGCTGACGGTCTGTACCACCGGCGATTACAAGCCCTACACCTTCCTGAAAGAGGATGGCAGCTACGAAGGCATTGATATCGCTATGGCCGAGTCGCTGGCCAACAGTCTGGGGGCCAAAGTGAAATGGGTAAAAACCACCTGGAAAACCCTGACGCCTGACTTCGTGGCCGGGAAATGTGATATCGCCATGGGGGGGATCTCAGTGACGCTGGAACGCCAGAAGCAGGTGTTTTTTGCCGAGCGGCTTGATACCGACGGCAAGATCCCGCTGGTACGTTGTACCGACGTGAAAAAATACCGCACCATTGAGCAGATTAACAAACCTGCGGTGCGGCTGATCGAGCCTGCCGGTGGCACTAACGAAGCCTTTGTCCGTGCTCATCTGCCCAAGGCCAACCTGACGCTGTCCCACGATAATATGGGCATTTTCCAGCAGTTGGTGGATCGCAGGGCCGACGTGATGATCACCGATACCTCCGAAGCCCTGTACCAGCAGAAACGTTATCCCAAGCTGTGTGCGGTGAACCCGGATAAGCCGATGCAGTACGGTGAGAAGGCCTATATGTTGCCGCGTGATGATATGAGTTGGAAGCTGTATGTCGATCAGTGGCTGCACTTGAGCAAGGCCAGCGGGGAGTATCAGAAGATTATCGGCCAGTGGCTGGCAGTGAAGAAGTAAAGCTCCTCCTCACCTAATACGTTAAGCGGGCGCACATGTGAACTGACCCCAAGAAGTTGGACGGTTTAAAATTAAGCAACCATCAAAGCCTGCGTTCTGTACTCCACAGGGCTCAGGCCTTTGAGCTTCTGTTTGATACGATGGTTATTGTAGTAATCTATGTACATGTCTATCTCTTCAGACAGCTGTTCCACACTCTCAAAGCGTTGTAAATAATACAGTTCAGCTTTCAGATGGCCAAAGAAGTTTTCCATTACCGCATTATCCAGGCAGTTACCCTTGCGAGACATGCTCTGTTCTATCCCATTTTCCTGCAACTGATGCTGATAAGCCGCCATCTGATAGTGCCAACCTTGGTCACTGTGCAGCAACGGCTTTTCTTCCGTTTTTAGCGTACTGAGCGCCTTATCCAGCATCGTTTTTACCAGACTGAACACAGGTTTACGGGACATCTCATAGGCAATGATTTCACCGTTAAACAAGTCGAGTACCGGCGATAAATACAGCTTTTTATCCGCCACCTGGAACTCCGTGATATCGGTCACCCACTTTTGGTTAGGCTCCAGAGCGGTAAAATCGCGCTGCAAGGTATTCGGGGCCACTTTACCGACATGTCCCTTGTACGAACGGTATTTTTTACGGCGAACGGGCGATTTCAATTGCAGCTCAACCATCAGTTTTTGCACGGTTTTATGATTTAGCACAGCCCCCATCTTTCGAAGAACACTGGTCACCCGGCGATAGCCGTAACGGCCTTTATGCTCGTTAAAAACAGCCATTATTTGCTGCTTGGTTTCACCATACTTATCCGGTGCTTGATGGCTTTTACAACAATAGTAATACGTACTGCGCGGCAGTTTTCCGGCCCACAGCAAAACCTCCAAACGGTGTTCTGACCTCAATGCTCTGATTATTTTTGCCCTTTTCGACGAGTCTGGGCTTCCTTCTGTTGCATCAAGGCTCTCAACTTTTTTATGTAATCATTCTGCGCACGTAAAAACTCGATTTCCTCCCGCATCTCTTCGGGGGTCAACTCATCAGGCGATTTATCGGCATGGGGGGTTTTGGGATGCTGACGCATTTGGCGACTACGCTTATTCAGGTTGAGGGCTTCAGCCCCATTCTCCCGATAGAGTTTAATCCAGCGTTCCACAGTAAGGTAAGAAGGAATATTGAATTTAGCGGCGACTGTCGCTAAAGAGAGCGGATTTGAAAGCGCGAATTCGACAACAGAGAGCCTGAAGTCAGGTGTGTAATGTTGCTTGCGTCCTAACCGCAGCCCCTGTTCCCCATGATGCTGATAAGCGGCAATCCATCTGCGTAGTTGGACATGGGCAATAGAAAACTTCTTAGCGGTCTGTTTTTGACCGCCGAGTCCGGCAAGATAGTACCGGACAACGTCAAGTTTGAACTGAAGTGAATACTTCATCAGAACTGTACCTCCAAATGTCAGATGTTTGTCCAACATTTGGGGTTCAGTTCAATGCGGCGCCCTTACGCAGTAGTGTGAGACTTGGGGAAGTTACTCGCCTATATATTCCATCGTGACGCGCTGGGTAAGCTTGGTGATCAGTTCATAAGCGCTAATGCCGCTAAAGGCAGCCACCCGTTCAACCGGCAGTTCATTACCCCACAGCACCACTTCGTCACCCACCTTATCGCTGGCATCCGGCCCCAGATCGACGGAAATCATATCCATGGAGACGCGGCCGACGATCGGTACTTCACGTCCGTTCAGCCATATCGGCGTGCCAGAAGGCGCACTGCGTGGATAACCGTCGCCATAGCCCATCGCCACTACGCCCAGGCGGGTATCTCGTTCACTCACCCATAGCCCGCCGTAGCCCACCGGTTCACCAGCTCGATGCTCACGCACCGCGATCAGGCTGGATTTCAGCGTCATGGCTGGTTGCAGCCCAAAATGATCGGCGTAGGGCTTCTCCAACGGGGATACGCCATACAGGATAATCCCCGGGCGTACCCAGTCACGATGAGCCTGTGGCCACAGCAAGATCCCACCGGAAGCCGCGATCGACTTCAGGCCCGGCTTATCGTTGGCGAAATGCTCAAAGCAGCTGATTTGCTTTTCGGTAGCATCCACCAAGGGCTCGTCGGCGCGGCTGAAGTGGCTCATGATATTGACAGGCTGAACCACGTTGCGACAGGAGCTCAAACGCTGGTAGAACGCCTCTGCCTGTTCCGGACGCACGCCCAGACGATGCATACCGCTATCGAGCTTCATCCATACCGATACCGGGTGCGCCAGTTCAACCTGCTCCAGCGCTTCAAGCTGTTCGATGCTGTGAACGGCGGTTTCGATATTATTCGCCACCAGCGCGGGCAAATCTTCAGCACAGAAAAAACCTTCCAGCAGCAGGATCGGTTTAACGATGCCACCGGCACGCAGCATCAATGCTTCGCCGATACGCGCTACGCCGTAACAGTCGGCATCTTGCAAGGTATGAGCCGTTTCCAACAGGCCATGTCCATAGGCGTTGGCTTTCACCACGGCAATCAGGCGGCTTTGCGGCGCCAGGCGACGGATCTGTTGTAGGTTGTGTCGCAGGGCGCGGCGGTCGATAACAGCAGTTGCCGCTTTCATTTCAATTCCTTAGCTGATTATTCGTCATCATATTGTGGCCCCGCATAGTTATCGAAGCGTGACCACTGGCCGTTAAAGGTCAGGCGTACGGTACCAATCGGGCCGTTACGCTGCTTACCCAGAATAATTTCGGCAATCCCTTTCAGATCGCTGTTCTCGTGATAAACCTCATCACGGTAGATGAACATAATCAGGTCGGCATCCTGCTCGATGGAGCCAGATTCACGCAGGTCGGAGTTAACCGGGCGCTTATCGGCGCGCTGTTCCAGGCTACGGTTCAACTGCGACAGTGCCACCACCGGCACCTGCAGCTCTTTCGCCAACGCTTTGAGCGAGCGGGAAATTTCAGCAATCTCCAAGGTACGGTTGTCGGAGAGTGACGGCACGCGCATCAACTGCAGGTAGTCGATCATGATCAGGCTGATCCCGTCATGTTCACGGAAAATACGCCGCGCGCGGGAGCGCACTTCGGTAGGCGTCAGGCCAGAGGAGTCGTCAATATACATATTGCGCTTCTCCAGCAGGATCCCCATGGTGCTCGAGATCCGCGCCCAATCCTCGTCATCCAGTTGGCCGGTACGGATACGGGTCTGATCCACGCGCGACAGCGAGGCCAGCATACGCATCATAATCTGGTTGCAGGGCATCTCCAGGCTGAAGATCAGCACCGGTTTATCCTGCGTCATCGCGGCATGTTCGCACAGGTTCATCGCGAAGGTGGTTTTACCCATTGCCGGACGGGCCGCGACGATGATCAGGTCAGACTTTTGCAGACCGGCGGTTTTCTTGTTGAGATCGTGATAGCCGGTGTCTACGCCGGTAACACCGTCGTGCGGCTGCTGATAGAGCTGTTCAATGCGGGCGACGGTATCTTCCAGAATACGTTCGATACCTTTGGGGCCTTCATCTTTGCTGGCACGGTTTTCCGCGATCTGGAATACCCGGGATTCCGCCAGATCGAGCAGATCTTCGCTACTGCGCCCTTGCGGATCGTAACCCGCATCGGCGATTTCGTTGGCGACGGAGATCATTTCACGAACTACCGCACGTTCACGTACGATGTCGGCATATGCACCAATGTTGGCCGCACTTGGGGTGTTTTTCGATAATTCTGCCAGATAGGCAAAACCGCCCACCGTTTCCAGATCGCCCCTCTGTTCCAACGATTCGGACAGCGTGATCAGGTCGATGGGCCGGCTCATCTCCAGCAGACGCTGCATTTCGGTAAAGATCAGGCGGTGTGGACGGCTGAAGAAGTCGTTGGCGACCACGCGCTCCGCCACGTTATCCCAGCGTTCGTTATCCAGCATCAAACCGCCCAACACGGACTGCTCCGCCTCCAGCGAATGTGGCGGCATCTTCAGCCCTTCCATCTGGCGGTCTCTGGGTTCGTACGTGTTTGTCTTGTTGGTTGGTTTTTTGCCTGCCATGAAGCCTATTCTTTATTCAGTTGCGAATGGGGGTAGCTGACGCAAGAGTATACGTGATTTTCAGTCATGATTCCCTGCGCAAAAAAGGATTAATCACTGCGCAACGAGCTAGATAGTGTGGGCTGATAAGCGTAGGGTGAAAACAGCCATTTAAACGAGGTAGCGACATGTCAAAACGCATCCAATTCTCCGCCACCGGCGGCCCAGAAGTGCTGCAGTATGTTGATTTTACTCCTGTCGATCCCGCTGCGGGGGAGGTTCAGGTCGAGAACAAGGCGATCGGTATCAACTATATCGATACCTACGTACGTAGCGGCCTGTACCCACCGGCAAACTTCCCTAGCGGGTTAGGTACCGAAGCGGCTGGGGTAGTCATCAAGGTCGGGGCAGGTGTCAGCGCGGTCAAACCGGGCGATCGTGTGGTTTATGCCCAGTCCGCACTCGGTGCCTACAGCGAAGTTCACAACGTCCCGCTGGAAAAGGTAGCTATCCTGCCGGATAACCTCACTTTCGAACAGGGTGCTGCCTCGTTCCTCAAAGGGTTGACCGTACATTATCTGCTGCGACAAACCTATGAGATCAAGCCAGGAGAGGTGTTCCTGTTCCATGCCGCCGCTGGGGGCGTTGGACTGATCGCCTGCCAGTGGGCCAAAGCGTTGGGTGCCAAACTGATCGGCAGCGTGGGTTCAGATGAAAAAGCAGAGCTTGCCTTGCGTGCCGGAGCCTGGGCTACCATCAATTATCGCCAGGAAAACATTGCCCAGCGCGTAGCTGAACTGACCAACGGCGAAAAGGTTAACGTGGTCTATGACTCCGTAGGGCAAAGTACCTGGCAGGACTCTTTGAACAGCCTGAAGCGCCGCGGGCTGATGGTGAGCTTTGGTAATGCCTCTGGCCCGGTTACCGGTGTCGATCTGTCGTTACTCAATCAGAAAGGTTCGCTGTACGTCACCCGCCCTTCACTCAACGGTTACATCACCAACCGCCAGGAATTGCAGTTTGCCAGTAACGAGCTGTTTTCGCTGATAGGCAGTGGTGCGATCAACGTTGACGTGAAGGAAACACAAAAGTTTGCGTTGGCAGATGCCCAGCGGGCACACCAGATCCTGGAAAGCCGCCAGACCAGCGGTTCCAGCCTGCTGATCCCTGTCCTGTAGCAGCAAAAAGAAAGGGCCTCATAAGGGGCCCTTTCTAGTTTACAGCGCTTTGTAGGGGTAGAGCAGAGTCCGCCAGAGATGGGGGTTGCTTCAAGCAACACTCTTGTCAGCTCTCGCGGTGATGAAAATGATTAGCATCACTGCTGCGGAGCCATCCTAGCAGCCTCGATAAGTAAAAAATATGATTAATGTGCCGCATTCGCATTTAAAACATCAAGCTGTGATCCCCGCCACACTGGCAAGCAATCTGCCTAGTGAGTTTCAGCGTGACTGACTGATATTTCGGCAAAAAATATTAATAGCGCCGTATCTGTGGTTTCTGCATAGAACGGTATATCCACACGCCAACCACCGCCAGGATCAGCCACGGCAGCAGTTTAAACACCATGGCAAACAGCCCGCCCAGCAGCATAAAAGCCGCGGCCACAAATAACGCAGCCATCACGCCCAGCAGTGAAATACCCGTTACCAGCAGCATGGCGACAAAGCCAATCAGAAAGAACAGTTCTAACATGGGTTGCTCCTTGGCAAAACAATAGGTCTGTCTTGTTCTTTACAAGAAACGTGCCAACTTGAAGCCAATGATAACTTATTGAAATTATATAAAAATAGCGCCACAACCGGTGGCGCCATTGGTCAAAAAAACCAACTTTTAGTCAAATTTTTTGCCGATTATGCCATTTCAGTGCGCGGTGAGCGCACCAATGCCAAAGCCTGTTCGACGGTGCGCACATCGGCCCCTGGCTTATGGGCATTTTCACTCAGATGGCGGCGCCACTGCCGCGCGCCAGGAATGCCCTGGAACAGGCCAAGAATATGGCGAGTGATGTGACCCAGATAGGTTCCGTTCGCTAGCTCGCGCTCGATGTACGGATACAGCGATTCGATAATCGCCACGCTGTCCATCACCTCGCTCTGGCGGCCGAAAATCTCGCTGTCCACCCGCGCCAGAATGCCAGGATTTTGGTACGCCTCGCGCCCCATCATCACACCGTCCAGATGCTGCAGGTGCTGTTGGGCTTCTTCCAGCGTTTTCACGCCGCCGTTGATCGCAATGGTCAACACCGGGAAGTCACGTTTCAACTGATAAACACGCGGATAGTCCAACGGAGGGACTTCACGGTTTTCTTTCGGGCTCAGGCCGGAAAGCCAGGCTTTACGGGCATGAATGGTGAACATATCGCATTCCCCACGCCCGGCAACGGTAGAGATAAAATCGCACAGGAACTCATAGCTGTCCTGATCATCAATGCCAATACGGGTTTTTACCGTCACCGGGATCGACACCACGTCGCGCATCGCCTTGATACAGTCGGCCACCAAGGTCGCCTGCCCCATCAGACAAGCACCAAACATGCCGTTTTGTACCCGATCCGACGGGCAACCGACATTAAGGTTGATCTCGTCATAGCCACGCTGTTCCGCCAGTTTGGCACAGTGCGCCAGTGCTGCCGGATCGCTGCCCCCTAGCTGCAAAGCCACGGGGTGCTCTTCCTCGCTGTATGCCAGGTAGTCACCTTTACCGTGGATGATCGCGCCGGTGGTCACCATTTCGGTGTACAGCAGCGTTTCCTTACTCAGCAGGCGATGGAAGTAACGGCAATGGCGATCGGTCCAGTCCAGCATAGGGGCAATGGAAAAACGATTGGCGGCGTATTGGGTATTATTAATATCTTTCGTCATGCTGAGTTACTGGCTACCTGATAAGTCCGGGACTCGACAATCAGCGCGTTGTGCCGATGCCGCAAATGGCTATTATAACGGCAATCGACGGTCTTGGGGAAACCGTCGTTCATTCTGATTAGGATCTCAGAGCGGTAACGTTTTCTCTCGGCCCTATTCCAATTGTCGGATCACGCGACACGGCTGCCCAAGCGCCAACACGTTAGCCGGAATATCCTCGGTCACCACGCTGCCTGCGCCGATGGTAGTGCCATCACCAATGGTGACGCCAGGCAGGATCACCACGTTGCCGCCAATCCAGACGTTACTGCCAATCACCACCGGCTTGGCTGAGGTATGGAACGGAAAATCGGCATTGCCGGTAAACCGCTCGCTGGCCTTGAGCGGGTGGCTTGGCGTGTAGATTTGCGCGTTTGGGCCAATCAGCGTGTTATCACCAATGGTGATGGTGTTGCAGTCAAGAAACACCGCATTGACGTTGATAAAGCAATTCCTGCCAATGCTGATATGCTGGCCATAGTCGCACCAGAACGGTAATTCAATCCAGCTGTCATCACCCCATGCTGCAAACAACTCACGCAACAGACGCTGTTTCTCTTCAGACTGAGGTGAGTCCAACGCTGCGAGCTGTTTAGTCAGGCTCCTCGCCCGATGGTACATGGCAATCAGCTCATCATCACGGCTGTTATATACCTCACCACGCAGCAATTTCTCTCTTTCTGACATCCCAGGCTCCTGAAAGGTTTGACACCTTACGGGTTATACCGCCGTGCCCGAGTGGAGCCTATGACATAAAGCGGCAAATCGTGATCCACATCTCATTGTGCCTAGTCTTGCTGCGCAAAATCGCCCGATTTGCTGCGTTATCCAGGGAAAGCGGGGCAACCCTCGGCGATTGCGTTGAAACATGATAAAATCGGCTTCTTTGCATAGCCGGATAATTGCCATGAACTCAACCAACCAGGAAAAGCTGCTCGCGCAGGCTGAACAACTCTGTCAGCAACGCAACGTGCGACTGACCCCGCAACGGCTGGAAGTGTTACGCCTGATGGCTGAGCAACCCGGCGCCATCAGCGCTTACGATTTGCTGGATTTACTGCGTGTGGCAGAGCCGCAGGCCAAACCACCTACGGTCTATCGTGCACTGGATTTCTTGCTGGAACAGGGATTTATCCACCGCGTTGAATCGGCAAACAGCTATGTGCTGTGCCACCACTTCGAACAGCCGATGCATACCTCCGCCCTGTTTATCTGCGATCGCTGCGGACAGGTCACGGAGCGTACTACCGAAGGGGTGGAAGAAACCTTGCAGAAACTGGCTCAAGAATCAGGGTTTGTGCTGCGCCACAGCGTAGTGGAAGCCCACGGTCTGTGTTCTGCCTGTGTGGTGGTAGAAAATTGTGAAAACCAACACGATTGCGATCATGACCACAGCATTGTGGTGAAGAAAAAATAAGCGGATTGGGTTGCAGGAGGGAGCGGGTACATCCTTGTTCCCGTGGCCGTGGCAGGGGGGAAATCTGCCAGGCCGGATGGTGTCGTAGCGCCGCAATACTCAGCGGCTCATCGCGCTACCAACGATACTTGCTGTGTTCTTCCCAGGCTTTGACTTCTTTTTCGGCTGCCTCTTTCTGGTAGCCATAGCGTTCCTGGATTTTACCGACCAGCTGTTCGCGTTTCCCTTCGATCACGGTGATATCGTCATCGGTCAGCTTGCCCCATTTTTCCTTCACTTTACCTTTAAACTGCTTCCAGTTACCGTCGGCTTGATCTTTGTTCATAATCTCTCCGTTACTCTTGGTTGTCAGTTTTAGATAAATCTGGCTGGACTTAACTGAGTCAAATTTAAGGTTATCTAATGCGTCCGTTGCCAATTAAGCGCGGGCTTAATTCGCCAGCCACGTGATTAACTATAGTCACCCATCACGAAAAGTGCCCGAAAAGCAGCATGAAATAGGGTTAGGAAAAGTCTTAATAGCAAAAAACGCCGTTAAAACAGTAAGCAAGCGAACCAAAACAGCCCTCAGCACATGTAACTAAATGTGAATATCCATCCCGTATCATCAACTAGTCTGGCCTATCCATCGCTAATGGGGGGGGATGAAAACCAGGTGCCCTGCACGCTATGACGATGCCATACCCAGCCCAAAGCCGCCCCGCGCAGTGCCAGGAATACCGCCAGAGCCAGCCATAAACCGTGGTTGCCCAATACCGGCAGGGTGAACAACGTCAGCCCGTAGCCCACTGCGGCTACCGCCATGCTGTTACGCATTTCTGCGCCACGGGTGGCGCCGATAAACATGCCATCCAGCAGATAGCACCAAACCCCCACCAGAGGCAGCACCACCTGCCAGGGCAGATAATGATTTGCCAGCGCACGCAACTCCGGCAGCGAGGTTAAGCCCGCCACAATCTGCTGCCCGGCGAACAGATAAATAACGGCAAAACCACAGGCAACCAGGCAAGCCTGCCGGCAGGCGGCACGCCATACTTTACGCAGTTGCCGCCCGTCCCGCGCACCATAGGCGTGGCCGGAATGGGCTTCCACCGCGTAGGCAAAACCATCCAGAGCATAGGCGGTAAAGGTCAGTAGATTCATCAGCACCGCATTCACCGCCACCACCTCTCCGCCCATGCGGGCTCCCAGAATGGTCAACGAAGCGAAACACAGTTGCAGTAATAACGAACGCAGCATGATGTCGCGGTTAAGTGCCAACAGGCGGCGCATATCCCCACGCCACGCGGTTCGCAGCATTGTCAGCGAAATCCCCCGCATGCGTAGTACCCGCCATGCTAACCACAAACCCAGCAACAGCGTGGCGTACTCCGCAATCACCGTGGCAGTTGCGGCCCCCTGCACGTTCCAACCCAGCCCCATTACCAGCCAGATATCCAGCACGATGTTCAGCAGGTTACCGACAATCAACAGGATCACCGGCGCCCTCACGTATTGAACTCCCAGCAACCAACCGAGCAACACCATATTGGCCAACGCCGCCGGGGCACTCAGCCAGCGGATCTCCAAAAATAGCCTGGCCTGAACCAATACTTCCCGATCGCCCCCCACAATGTTCAGCGCCAAGGTGATCAACGGGGCTCGCAACAGCACAATCGCCAGCCCGGCCACCAGCGCCAACAATAACGGCTGCATAAATGCGCGAGCCAGCCGGTAGGGATCTTGCGCACCCAGCGCCTGCGCCGTCAGCCCGGTGGTGCTCATACGCAGGAACAACAACAACATAAACAGGAAGCTGGTGGCCATTGATCCCACCGCGACCCCGCCAAGGTAGCTAGGGCTATCGAGATGACCGATAACGGCGGTATCCACCAGGCCAAGCAAGGGGACGGTAATATTGGAGAAGATCATCGGCAACGCCAGACGCCACAGAGCTTTGTCGGTGTCACTGGTGAAGGCAGAAAGCAGGCGCATGGCGATATGTTCCCGTACAAGCATGGATTTTAGCGTAGCTTAGAAATGACATCGCCCCAGAGTTGGGGCGAGGTTTGCCGTTTTAAAGGGCTGTAATACGAGGTAAAACGGTTAGATCCAGTCGCCGTTGCGGATCACACCCACCGCCAGGCCTTCGATGGTGAAGTTCTGCTGGCGCAGATCGACCACGATCGGTTGGAATTCGCTGTTTTCTGGCAGCAGTTCGACAACGTTACCGTGTTTCTTCAGGCGTTTGACCGTGACCTCGTCTTCAATGCGGGCGACGACGACCTGGCCGTTGCGTACGTCTTGAGTCTTATGCACTGCCAGCAGATCGCCATCCAGGATGCCGATGTCGCGCATCGACATGCCGCTAACGCGCAGCAGGAAATCGGCATTAGGCTTGAACAGTGAAGGGTCCACCTTATAGTGCCCTTCAATGTGCTGCTGAGCCAACAGAGGTTCACCGGCAGCCACACGGCCCACCAGAGGTAACCCCTCTTCATCTTCCATCAGCAAGCGGATACCGCGTGATGCACCGGAGATGATCTCGATAACGCCTTTGCGAGCCAGTGCTTTCAAGTGCTCTTCTGCAGCATTTGGTGAGCGGAACCCCAGGCGCATTGCGATCTCGGCACGCGTCGGTGGCATGCCCGTTTGCGAAATATGATCGCGAATCAGGTCGTAGACCTCTTGCTGTCTGGTAGTTAGTGCTTTCATTCCGCCCCCTGTTTGTTTATACAGTCTTGCTGTGAGTATATACAGCTAAGTCTGGATTGGGAACCGAAGAATAAATAAAAATCAGCAGGTAGCGAGCGTGATCGCAACGATACCCGCTGGTTTTCACGCCAAATGCTGCCAAAGTACCGAAGCCCAAACGAACAGCGCCAGAATGATTGCCAGCGATACCGCCGCCGAGCCCATATCTTTGGCCCGCCCGGAAAGCTCGTGATATTCCGTCCCCACGCGATCGACAACGGCCTCAATCGCACTGTTGAGGATTTCGACAATCATCACCAGCAGCACCGAGCCGATCAACAAGATGCGCGCTATCGCTCCCACATCCAGCCAAACCGCCACGATGATAGCCACCACCGTCGCCACCAGTTCCTGACGGAATGCGGCTTCGTTCTGCCAGGCAGCGGTTAAACCTTTATAGGAATAGCCTGCCGCTTTAATGATACGCGTCAGGCCAGTTGCTTGATTTGCCATAGTTAAGAACGCCTTTCTCCAAGATGGATCATGTACCCGTCGTGTTGCAGCCGCAACGTTCCAGACAGATTTGTCAGCCCAATCACATTTTTATCGCAGCGCAGTATACAGCAAGGTTGGAATACCTTAATCACCTAGCTATGTCGTACCAATGCCGCGCGCGCATGAGTGCGCTAGAGCGGCCAATTTGATATCCATCAGGTATAATTCAACTATGTACTTCCATTGCCGTGAATGGCCGTGGATTTCCCAACGCCACAGATCTGCTACCCGGTTTCTGGTATGCTTGCGGCGAATTGCTAACAAGAGGCTTCACGTTGTCATGTCAGGTTGGCGTAAAATCTATTATAAGATATTGAACTTACCACTAAAAATGTTGGTAAGAAGTAAGGTTATCCCAACAGATCCGGTCACAGAGTTAGGGTTGGATCCCTCACGACCGATTTTGTATGTTTTACCTTATAATTCCAAGGCGGATTTACTCACCTTGCGCACCCAGTGTCTGGCGCAAGATCTGCCCGATCCCCTTAACCCGTTGGAAATCGATGGCACCGTGCTGCCAAGCTACGTGTTTATCCACGATGGCCCACGCGTATTCCGCTATTACACCCCCAAAGAAGAATCGGTAAAACTGTTTCACGATTATCTGGATCTGCACCGCAGCAACCCGGATCTCGATATTCAGATGTTGCCGGTATCGGTGATGTTTGGCCGCTCCCCAGGGCGCGAAGGCCACGGCACGCCGCACCTGCGCCTGCTGAACGGCGTACAGAAGTTCTTCGCTGTACTGTGGCTGGGGCGCGACAGCTTTGTCCGTTTCTCCAACACCGTGTCCCTACGCCGGATGGCGACAGAGCACGGCACCGATAAGACCATCGCGCAAAAACTGGCCCGTGTCGCGCGTATGCACTTTGCACGCCAGCGCCTTGCCGCCGTTGGGCCAAGCCTGCCAGCCCGTCAGGATCTGTTCAACAAGCTGCTGGCCTCCAAGGCGATTGAAAAAGCGATCGAAGATGAAGCGCGCAGCAAAAAAATCTCCCACGAAAAGGCCCAGCAGAACGCGATTGCGCTGATGGAAGAGATTGCCGCCGATTTCTCCTATGAAACGGTGCGCCTGTCCGACCGCGTGTTGAGCTGGACCTGGAACCGGCTGTATCAGGGTATCAACGTCACCAACGCCGAGCGTGTGCGTCAGCTGGCGCAGGATGGTCACGAGATCGTCTATGTGCCGTGTCACCGTAGCCATATGGACTATCTGCTGCTGTCCTATGTGCTCTACCATCAAGGGCTGGTGCCACCGCATATCGCAGCGGGTATTAACCTGAACTTCTGGCCTGCCGGGCCGATCTTCCGTCGCCTGGGCGCATTCTTTATTCGCCGCACCTTCAAGGGCAACAAACTCTATTCAACCGTGTTTCGTGAATACCTCGGTGAGCTGTTCACCCGTGGTTACTCGGTAGAATACTTTGTTGAAGGCGGGCGTTCCCGTACCGGCCGCCTGCTGGAACCGAAAACCGGCACCCTGTCGATGACCATCCAGGCCATGCTGCGTGGCGGTACACGTCCGATCACCCTTGTGCCGATTTATATCGGTTACGAGCACGTGATGGAAGTAGGTACTTACGCCAAAGAGCTGCGTGGCGCGACCAAAGAGAAAGAGAGTCTGCTGCAAATGGTGCGTGGCTTGCGCAAGCTACGCAACCTCGGCCAGGGCTACGTAAACTTTGGTGAACCGCTGCCGTTGACTACGTACCTGAACCAAAACGTCCCGCATTGGCGTGAGTCTATCGACCCGATCGAAGCACAGCGCCCAAGCTGGCTGACGCCTGCGGTCAACGATCTGGCGGCTCAGATCATGGTGCGTATCAACAACGCTGCCGCCGCCAACGCCATGAACCTGTGTTCCACCGCGCTGTTGGCCTCACGCCAACGTTCGCTGACCCGTGAGCAGTTGCTTGAGCAGTTGGAATGCTACTTACAGTTAATGCGTAACGTGCCGTATGCACCGGACGCCACCGTACCCGCGCAAACGCCAGACCAGTTGCTGGATCACGCTTTAAACATGAACAAGTTTGAAGTGGAGAAGGACAACATCGGCGACATCATCATTCTGCCGCGCGAGCAGGCGGTGCTGATGACATACTATCGCAACAATATCCATCATATGTTGGTACTGCCTTCGTTGATCGCCTCTATCGTGATGCATCACCGCCGCGTGTCGCGCGTTGAGCTGTTGCGTCAGGTCAGCCTGATCTATCCGATGCTGAAGGCCGAGCTGTTCCTGCGTTACGACAAAGAACAGCTAGCCGACGTGCTGCAACCGCTGATCGAAGAGTTGATACGCCAGCAGCTGATTTGTAGCAAAGGCGATGAGCTGGTGCTGAACCCTGCGCGCATCCGTCCGTTGCAGCTGTTGGCCGCCGGGGTGCGTGAAACCCTGCAACGCTATGCCATCACCATGTCGATCCTCAGCGCCAACCCAAGTATCAACCGGGGTGCCCTGGAGAAAGAGAGCCGCATTATGGCCCAGCGTTTGTCGGTGCTGCACGGCATCAACGCGCCGGAATTCTTCGATAAGGCGGTGTTCTCCACCTTGGTGGCGACGCTGCGTGAAGAAGGCTTTATCAATGATATTGGCGATGCGATCCGCGAGCACACCATGGAGGTTTACACCATGTTGAGCGATCTGATCACCCCGGAAATCAAGCTGACCATCGAAAGCGTCAGCATGCCGGAAGAAACCAATACCCCAGCGCTGACAGCTGAAGTCGTAAAAGAAGACGAGTAACTTACAGGCCAGTTACCACGAAAAAGGCATCCGATAATGGATGCCTTTTTACTTTTTGCGTTGGGCAAATCATACGTAGCTAAGCGCAATACCGATGAACAACACCAAGCCGACGTAGTTGTTATTCAGGAAGGCACGGAAGCAGGCATCGCGATCGCGGCCAGCCACCTGCTTTTGCTGATGGATAAACAACGCCCCGGCCAGCAACAGCGACCAGTAAAACGCGCCCCCTAACTGCATCAGATAACCTACCCACAACATCAGTAACAGCGTAGCAAACTGCAACAGCCCTACGATCAGCTTGTCATGGCGGCCAAACAGCACCGCGGTGGATTTGATCCCAATCTTCACATCGTCATCACGATCGACCATGGCATACAGGGTATCGTAAGCCACCGTCCAGCAGATATTGGCCAGAAACAGCAACCAGCAGCTCAGTGGCAGCGACTCGCTGACAGCGGCATAGGCCATCGGGATCGACCAGCCAAACGCCGCCCCCAGCACCACCTGAGGCAAATTGGTCACCCGCTTCATAAACGGGTAAACCCAGGCCAGCGCCAGAGCCGCCAGCGACAGCCAGATGGTCATCGCATTCAACGTCAGCACCAGCGCAAAGGAAACCAGCACCAGCGAGACAAACAGGATCTTGGCCTCTTTTTCGCTGACGCGGCCGCTCGGCATTGGGCGGCCTGCGGTGCGTTTCACATGCCCATCGAAAGCGCGATCGGCATAGTCATTCACCACGCAACCCGCAGCACGCATCAGGAAAACGCCAAGCACAAATACCAGCAATACCGACGGCGAAGGAACTCCCCCCCCTGCCAACCACAATGCCCACAGGGTGGGCCACAGCAACAATAGCGTGCCAATCGGCTTATCGATGCGCATCAGATGGCAATAGGCCTGCCATTTGCTTTGAATCACGCTCCCTTCCAAAGTTCTTTCTCCCCTAATTATGCCGGAGTGCCCTTTTCCACCGCATACAGTGGAGAGGCCGGTAGAAACAGTTCCGTCAGTAACAATGGTTTTCCCGCCAGACGGAGGCGAGAACGCCGCGCCCACAGATCCTTCTGCTGGCCAACATGGATAAAATCACGAGTCAGGCTTTCACTGCTGAACAGATAACGGCCCAGTGGCAACGTCCCCAGGTCGACCAGCGCCAGATCCGGCCCGGTCAGCGTTTCCTGTGGGATCACCGTACGCCCCAGCAGCCAAGGCTCGCCGTCACCCAGTAAGACGATCTCTCGCAGCCAATAGCGCTCGCTGTGTGGCAGATGAACCGCCTCTTCGGCAAGCTGGTCACGAGTGATGAAGCATTCACGCTGTGGTTCTACCTGCACACGGCCACAATGGCGCTCAAAACGGCGGGTCATGGAACCTAACTCCATCAGCCAATCGCTAACGGCGGCAGGTATTGAGGAATGTTCAGACAGCCACTCAATAGGCGGCAGGATAGGCTCCCTAATGTCAGACATTATGCTACTCCAGGCCGGAGGCTGCGTGCCGCGCCAAGCCATACAAACTGTTAACAGAAATCCATTGTAACGCAGAAACGCAAAAGCGGCAGGCAGATTCGTGACGTAACGCATCCCCCATTATCAGGGGGTAAAACGGCAGGCTGTCGTAGTGGAAGATGTCATAACGCGAGAGAGTTCGTACTGTTGGCGCCACGCTGTCCCCCTCTGCTCGGTATCAGTGGGGAAACGCGGGTGGGCAGATGAAAAAAGGTGCGCCGAAACGCACCAATCATCAAGCCAGCATCGGTAGCGTGGGGGATTACCCCTTGCCTTTCACGCTGCCAATAAACGTTTCACGAGCGGTGGTGGAACCCAGTTTTTCGGCCTCATTCATCAGTTTCAGCGCCTTATCGATATCGCCCGCCTTGACCGCCTGTTTGATGCCGTTATTGAAGTAAGCCTCGGTGTCATTGAGCATCGGTTCTGCCGGTGCGCTGGCAACCGGTGCTGGAGCCGCAACTGCCGGAGCGGTGGCACCCACCACGACCGGTGGCGTTGCCGGAGCCGATTGCAGCATGCCAATCATGATGTTGCTGGCCCCTTGTTCTGCCGTCACCTTCAGCTTCAACGTGCCGCCAGTGCTGTGGCTGGCGATCGGATCCGGGATGTCCGGTACCGCGTTACCCACCCCTTGGGCGTAGGCTTTGGCCGGGTTGGTCAGGATGGTGGTTTTAGCCAGATCCTGCTGGGTGGTGTACACCAACAGATAGATCTGTTTTTGCCCCAGCGCAGGGGTCAGTTTCAATGTGCCCTCCAACCGATCGGCAGACATCACGCCCGGTGGCTGGTAAGCGAAATAGCTGCTCGGATAATAGGCCGCCGGGCGCATATGTTCATCCAGCACCAATACGCTTGGAGCATAGATTGAGTTTTTATTGGCCAGACTGCTCAATTGGATTTCCAGCGATCCCCGATCGGCCGGCAGCGCAAATGCAGCAACGGCTCCCTGGATCTGGCCCTGGTTGATCTGTGGGCTGACATTATTAAGTTGGACATCCTGGGTCACCGGCGGTACCAACGGCTGCCAAGGCAAACTTTGCAGGGTAGTGGCACTGATGGCCGGTGCGACAGAAACGTTGGCCGGAGTATCGGCATAGGTCGCCAGCGGTGCGCCGACGGTCAACGCCAGAGACAGGCAGAGTGACAGTAGATTTTTTTTCATTGTTATACCCTCTCGCTTTGAGCGTGTATCCCGGCAGCGGGCAGGCAAGCGCACTACTGCCGGTTAAACGATAAGAGGGAGAGCGTACAGGCGCCCTCCCGTCAAGCCAGTATTACCACCAGATTTCCATCTGGGCACCGAAGGTGACTTCGCTGTCTTTACCACGGCTGAAGGTATGCATGCTGGTATCGTTATAAGCCGTACCTGCGTTGTAGCCCGCACCGGAATCGTTGTTTGCGTAGCCCCACTTCTCATCCCAGTTGGCGTAGGTCGCGAAGACACGGATCGCCGGACGTGACCAGATGCTGTTACCCGCTTGCCACTGTTGTGCCAGGGTGACTTTGTATTGGCCGTTGCGATCGCCAGTACGTTGCGACTTCACGTTGTCGTAGCCAACTTCCATCAAGGTGCTCATGATTGGCGTCCATTTGTACATTGGGCGCACGCCCACGGTGTACCAGGTGGTGCCGTTGTCATTGTCGCGGTTAACGTCCTGATACATGGCAACATACATCATTGCCCAATCATCGTTGAAGTCGATGGCACCGTGATCCAGCACGCGGATCATCTTGCCGTTGTTATCAATGGAAGAACCTTGGCTGCGGCCGTTGTTCTGCGCAGTCATGGAATCGGTGGCGTACTGTACCGTGAATTTGTTGAAGCCGCCCAGGATGCTCTGGGTATGTTCCGCGGTAAACATCCAACCGTCTTTGCTTGCCCCGTCGACCAGGTGGTAACCGTCTTGCTCATTGGCACGGCCATAATCCACACCCAGTTCCAACGTACCGCCAGGATTCAGCTCAAGGCCAGCCAAACGCAGGTCGTAGGTATCGTTGACGGTTGGACGCTCGTCACGTTGATTGTCGATATAACCTAAGGAACCACCGGATTCGGTGTTACGGGTCACTGCAGCAGACAGCTTGCCGAAGCCCAAGTCGATATTTTCCAGACCGGCACCAGGACCTGAGATGTCCCAGTAGTAGAAGTCGATCATATGGACGTCATGACGTTGATAGAAGCGCTTACCGGCCCACATGTTGGCACCTGGCAACGCGTCGATCAGGTTTTTACCCTGCACGTTCACTTCACGGAAGGCCGGATTGGTCGATTCCCAATCAGACTGTTGCGACACGGAATAGGCCACGTTGGTGTCGAAGTAGAAGCTCTTGTCGCCCTCTTTCCACACTTCCTGGCCCAGTTTCAGTTCCGCATAGGTTTCACATTCGTTACCCAGACGGTACTTACTGCTGGCACCGGTGGTCTGGAAACACTGTTGCTCACCGCCGCTCCCGGTCCAACCGATACCGGAACGTGCGTAGCCGTGGAAATCCACCGCCATCGCTGATGAGGATAAGACACCGGCGGCGACAGCCAGAGTCAGAGGAAGTTTGCGCAGAGTAGTCATCATTATTCTCCTGTTATACAGACCTTGATGCTTTAAACACCCGGTTCCTGATGCAGCCGTTTACACGCCGTCCCGTCCTCGCGGAACAGGTGGCAACGGTGTGGCGGCAGGCCGATGGCGAATGTTGCACCTTCTTCTACCAGCACCACGTCGTTCTGGCGGTAAACCAGGTTTTGACGAATTGCCGGAATTTGGATATGGATTTGCGTCTCGTTGCCGAGCTGCTCCACCACCTGTACTTCACCCATCAATGTCACTTCAGACTCGGAACTCGGTAACAGATGTTCTGGGCGGATCCCCAACGACAGGTTGGCCCCAACCTCAATGCCCTCCCCCTCAACCGGCAGCCATACCAATTGGCGATTGGGCATCGGCAGTTCGATCTGTACCCGCAGCGCTTCCACACCGGTCACTTTCACCGGCAGGAAATTCATTTTTGGCGAGCCGATAAAGCCCGCGACAAAGCGGTTGGCCGGGTAGTGATAGAGTTCCAGCGGCTTACCGATCTGGGCTACACGCCCGGCGTCCAGCACCACGATTTTGTCGGCCAGCGTCATCGCTTCGACCTGATCGTGAGTGACGTAAATCATGGTGCGCTGCAGCCGCTTGTGCAGACGTGAGATCTCAATGCGCATCTGCACCCGCAGTGCGGCATCCAGGTTGGAAAGCGGTTCGTCCAGCAGGAACACATCCGGCTCAGCCACCAGCGTACGGCCAATCGCCACACGCTGACGCTGTCCACCGGACAGGGCTTTTGGGCGTCGGTCCAGCAAATGCGCTAATTGCAGCACTTCAGACACCTGATTAACCCGCTGATTGATTTCCGCTTTTTTAGCACCAGCCAACTTCAGGCCAAACGACATGTTGTCGGCCACGGACAGATGTGGGTACAGCGCGTAAGACTGGAACACCATGCCGATACCGCGCTCAGAAGGCGGTACCTCATTCATCCGTTTTTCACCGATGAACAGATCGCCAGAGGTAATATCCTCAAGCCCGGCGATCATGCGCAGCAGCGTTGATTTACCGCAGCCGGATGGCCCGACAAACACCACAAACTCGCCGTCATCGATAGTCAGATTGACGTCTTTGGAAATCACGACCTCGCCGAAGGCCTTATAAACGCTGCGCAGTGTGACGCTAGCCATGCGTAACTCCCCTGCTTTCGCAGTTAACATTTCGTGTAAAGATGGCGGAACCGAAGCCCGCCAAGACCCATTGATGACCCTCTTGCTGCGCACCGTACTGCCATGCCATAGGCTTGGTCGCCTCAGCCGGTGCGGCCGGCTGAGTATAAGGCTGTAGGTTGATCAGCGCTTCAAGGCATTGATCCTGATGGGTAATAAGTAAGCGAATAACGCCATTTTCCTGGCTGATCTGGTTCAGAACACCACATTGGATCACCGGGTGCTGACGCAGGGCCAACAGAGCCTGGCAGTAACGTAAGGTTGAATGGTGGTCGTGTTGCTGGCGGCTGATGGCCAGCGCACGGTGTTCTATCGCCACCTGTTGATACCAATGGATCTCTCCTGCGGTGACCTGCTCCGGCGCTTCATGCCAAGGCATCGGGGTTTGTGCCCCCTGCGGTTCTTGCAGATCCGCCGCGTGTGGCAAGCCCAGCTCTTCGCCCTGATACAAGCAGATAGGTGCGGGCAGTAATGCCAACAGGGTCAGGAAAGCCTGTGCAGAACGCAGATCGCCTTGCCCCCAATGGCTGACCACTCGCGGCTGATCGATTTCGCCGGTGCTCCAGACTTTTTCGCCCAGTTGGTGACGATGGGTATGCAACACCTCCACCAGCTTTTCGCAGCTGAACGGCACCACTTCCAGCGCCAACGCGCTGCGGACATAGTGCTGTTCGGGAGCGGCACTGCGGCAGATACGCTGAGAGCCTTCACTGTGCCAAAGTGCCAGCCCGTGCCCGGCGACTTCCGCTCCAGCCTCTGGCGATAACGCCTGCGGCAATAACAGCCCGTCCACCGCCAGTGCTTTCAGATAGGGCAGCGCCGCCATCATGCCGTGCATGTCGCCCACACCATCGCCGTTTCCATCGCGGAAACTGACCGGATGGATCCGGTACAGCGTGGGGTGAGTGGCGGTACGCACTGGTGACATAGGTCCGGGTTCCTGCAGCGTTAGGCGGTAAAAATCAATGTTGCCAATAGTGGGGTAACGGCAAGAAGGGGTAATCATCCGTAACAGAATTTTTCATGGGGGAGGAGATGGGAGGATGAGAGAACGACGATGCGCGGCGAAAGTTCCCGGCATAAGGCAAATCTGTGATCTTCCTTGCAAAAATAGCCCTGTCTTTTCGTGTCCGACACCACAGAATAGGGCGGTTTGCTAGCTGGATCACACTACTCAGGCATGGGGCGTAGACGGGGGGAGGATGAGAACACAGCGGGTTGTGACCCACTATTAGCGCGTAACCGCTCTCCTTACCGCAGTCCCCACAGAAGGATTGGATTTATGAATCGCATAATGACAACAACCGTACGCCGGCTTGCGCTTTCAGCATTAACAACGCTGGTGCTCTCCTCCTCCGCTTTCGCCAAAATAGAAGAAGGCAAACTGGTTATCTGGATCAACGGCGATAAAGGCTATAACGGCCTGGCCGAGGTGGGTAAAAAGTTTGAGAAAGACACCGGTATCAAAGTGACCATTGAACATCCGGACAAACTGGAAGAGAAGTTCCCGCAGGTTGCCGCTACCGGTGACGGTCCGGACATCATCTTCTGGGCTCACGACCGTTTCGGGGGCTACGCGCAATCGGGCCTGTTGGCAGAAATCCACCCTTCCAAAGCCTTCCAGGAAAAAATCTATCCGTTCACCTGGGATGCGGTACGCTTTGACGGCAAGCTGATCGGTTACCCGATCGCGGTGGAAGCCCTGTCGCTGATTTATAACAAAGACCTGATCAAAGAAGCGCCAAAAACCTGGGAAGAGATCCCGGCGCTGGATAAAGAGCTGCGCGCCAAAGGCAAAAGCGCCATCATGTGGAACCTGCAAGAACCCTACTTCACCTGGCCAGTCATTGCCGCCAATGGCGGTTATGCCTTCAAGTTTGAAGATGGCAAATACAACATCAAAGACGTGGGCGTAGCCAACGCCGGTTCACAGGCTGGCCTGCAGTTCATCGTCGATCTGGTGAAGAACAAGCACATCAACGCCGATACCGACTACTCGATTGCCGAAGCCGCTTTCAACAAGGGCCAGACGGCGATGACCATCAACGGGCCTTGGGCCTGGACCAACATCGAGCAAAGCAAAATCAACTATGGCGTCACGCTGCTGCCAACCTTCCAGGGCAAGCCGTCCAAGCCGTTCGTTGGCGTGCTGACCGCGGGCATCAACGCCGCCAGCCCGAACAAAGAGCTGGCGACCGAGTTCCTGGAAAACTACCTGATCACCGATCAGGGCCTGGCTGACGTTAACAAAGACAAACCGTTGGGTGCCGTGGCGCTGAAATCGTTCCAGGAACAGTTGGCCAAAGATCCGAAGATTGCCGCCACCATGCAGAACTCGCAAAACGGCGAAATCATGCCAAACATCCCGCAGATGAGTACCTTCTGGTATGCGATGCGTAGCGCCGTGATCAACGCCATCACTGGCCGCCAGACGGTGAAAGCCGCACTGGAAGATGCTCATACCCGTATCACCAAGTAAGACCCTGGCCATTGGCGGGCTGTGATGCCCGCCTTTGCCCTGCTGTGTGAGAGGCCGTTGGTCTCTCGCGGTAACACCTGAAAGGAAAGCCCTATGCAACTTGCTCACGCCGGAACACCCGCGCGAAAAAAATCGAAGTGGTGGCAGAGTGACCTACTGAAATGGCTGATTGTCGGCCTGTTCAGCCTGGTGACCTGCTATCTGATTGTGGTGATGTATGCACAGGGAGAATATCTGTTCGCCATCCTGACGCTGGTGCTGGTCAGTGCCGGGCTCTACGTGTTTGCCAACCGTCGTGCCTATGCCTGGCGCTATGTCTATCCAGGCGTCGCCGGGATGGGGCTGTTCGTCCTGTTCCCGCTGATTTGTACCATCGCTATCGCCTTTACCAACTACAGCAGCACCAACCAACTGACCTTTGAACGCGCTCAGTCGGTATTGATGCAACGCCAGTTCCAGACCGGTAAAACCTTCACCTTTGGGCTGTATCCGGCAGAAAACCAACAGTGGCGTCTGCAATTAACTCATCCGGACAGCGGTCAGTTACTGATTTCCGAACCGTTCAGCCTCAACGCCACCGAGCCACAAACATTGAAATTGGCGGTCGAAAGCACAGAGCCTGCCGGTGAGCGTGCTACGCTGCGCGTGATCACCCAGAATCGCCAGACGCTGAGCCAGCTTGTCGCCATCCTGCCGGAAGGTGGCGAGCTGCGCATGAGTTCCTTGCGCCAGTTCTCCGGCACCAGCCCGTTATACACACTAGGCAAAGACGGCACGCTGACCGATAACCAGACCCAGGTACAGTATCGCCCTAACCCGGATATCGGTTTCTATCAGGCCATCAATGCCGAGGGTAATTGGGCCACCGACACCCTCAGCCCGGGTTATACCGTCACCATCGGCTGGAAAAACTTCTTACGGGTGCTCAACGATGAAGGCATCCAGAAGCCGTTTATCTCCATCTTTGTCTGGACCATTATTTTCTCGGTGATGACCGTGATCCTCACCGTGGCCGTAGGCATGGTGCTGGCCTGCGTGGTGCAGTGGGAAGCGCTGAAAGGCAAAGCGGTGTATCGGGTGTTGCTGATCCTGCCTTACGCAGTGCCTTCGTTTATTTCCATTCTGATTTTCAAAGGGTTATTTAACCAGAGCTTCGGTGAAATCAACCTGATGCTCAACGCGCTGTTCGGCATTAAACCGGCCTGGTTTACCGATCCGCTCACCGCCAAAAGCATGATCCTGGTCGTCAATACCTGGCTGGGTTATCCGTACATGATGATCCTGTGCATGGGCCTGCTGAAAGCCATTCCCGACGATCTGTATGAAGCCTCGGCAATGGACGGCGCCAGCCCGATGCAGAATTTCTTCCGTATCACCCTGCCATTGCTGATCAAGCCGTTGACTCCGCTGATGATTGCCAGCTTTGCCTTCAACTTTAACAACTTCGTGCTGATCCAACTGCTGACCCGCGGCGGGCCAGACATGATCGGCACCACCACACCGGCCGGCTATACCGATCTGTTGGTGAGCTACACCTATCGCATCGCGTTTGAAGGCGGTGGGGGTCAGGACTTCGGGCTGGCGGCGGCCATTGCCACGCTGATTTTCCTGTTGGTTGGCGCACTGGCGATCCTGAACCTGAAAGCCAGCAAGATGAACTTTGACTAAGAGAGAACGACAATGGCCATGGTGCAACCCAAATCCCAGCGCGTACGCCTGTGGATCACCCATATTCTGATGCTGAGCTTTATTGCCCTGATCATGTTCCCGTTGCTGATGGTAGTGGCGATTTCGCTACGCTCCGGTAACTTTGCCACCGGCAGTCTGATCCCGGATCAGATCTCCTGGGACCACTGGCGGCTGGCGCTGGGGATGAGCGTCACCCAGGCGGATGGCAGTATCACCCCACCGCCTTTCCCAGTGCTGTTATGGCTGTGGAACTCGATTAAAGTCGCGGCGATCACCGCCGTGGGAATAGTGACGCTCTCTACCACCTGTGCCTACGCCTTTGCCCGCATGCGTTTTCGTGGCAAAAGCACCCTGCTGAAAAGCATGCTGATCTTCCAGATGTTCCCGGCGGTGCTGTCTTTGGTTGCGCTGTACGCCCTGTTCGATCGCCTGGGGCAGTACATTCCGTTTATCGGCCTCAATACCCATGGCGGTGTGATATTCGCCTATATGGGCGGTATTGCGCTGCACGTCTGGACCATTAAAGGCTACTTCGAAACCATCGATAACTCGTTGGAAGAAGCCGCCGCCCTGGACGGTGCCACACCTTGGCAAGCGTTCCGCCTGGTGCTGCTGCCCCTTTCAGTTCCGATCCTGGCGGTGGTGTTTATTCTGTCGTTTATCGCGGCGATCACCGAGGTGCCTGTGGCTTCACTGTTGTTACGTGACGTGAACAGCTACACGCTGGCCGTCGGCATGCAGCAATACCTCAATCCGCAGAACTACCTGTGGGGTGACTTTGCCGCCGCCGCTGTGCTGTCCGCCATTCCGATCACCGCCGTATTCCTGCTGGCACAGCGCTGGTTGGTCGGTGGCCTGACGGCGGGAGGGGTGAAAGGTTAATTTATGCCACTGCAATACGTTTGATGTACTTTGCTTCTCTCTATGAACTGTGTCTTTGGCGGCCTTCGCTGGGCCGCCATTTTTATTTTTACTCCCGCTTCAGCCGATCGGTGTTGGCCAGATACAAGGTCACTACCAGTAATAATATGGCGCCGGAATAAACCAGCGTGTCGAAAGGGTTTTCATGATCAACGATGATCAAACGAATAATCGCGGTAATGCCAATATAGATAAAGTAGCGTAGCGGGAAGTGATAACCCGACTCAAAGTATTTAACAATCAAGGCGATAAATTCGAAGTAGAGGAAATAAATCACAATCCCTTCAATCAGCTGATACGAAGAAGACTCCTCGTTGCTGACGAATAATACTTTCGCCAAATGAAAGGTTTCTTTGACCAAAAAAACTACCAGAATCGCCGCCAATAGCAGCAACCCCACGTTCAGTACCCGCTGTAACCCTTTGGCGATCATCAATGATCGTGATGTTTTTGCCATGACTTCTCCCGTCGTTCGGCCAGTTATTAGTGCAGAAAATGCCTAATGGGCTTTTTCCTAAAGTTGCCCTGAGGGTTTATCTTCAGGCGAATTTCCCTATTTTCAATTAGTTGTGTGAATTGATTACGCTTGTATATATTTGTAGCAAATTGAAATGTCCTCTATCATGGGCGTAGTCTCAGGCATTATGCCTCCAAATTCCCGTAATCTAGAAAGGAACTTTCATGCGAGCTAAACTCCACGCACTGGTCGCGGCAGGCCTTTTCACCTGTTCGTTTGCCAGCTACGCCGGCGGACTGGTGACTCCTGATAACGATCTGCGCAATGACCTCGCCTGGTTATCCGATCGCGGTGTGATTAACGTCAGCCTGTCTACCTGGCCGCTAAGTCAGGAAGAGATCAACTCGGTGCTGGCGCAAGCCAAGCCGGTGACCAACACAGAAAAAACCGTCATTGACCGCGTACAACGCCGGGTGGGTGACTTAAAAGCCAATATTACCGTCACCGGTTATACCTCTACCGACAAACCGGGCACGCCGCAGGGCTTCGGCCAAAGTCACTATGCCGACAGCAGCCTGACCATCGGCGCCGGTGCCAACGGTGAGTTCTGGGACGTGCGCCTGCAAGGTGCCGTGGAAGGCGATCAGCGCGTCTCTGATGGTTCCAAATTCAACCTGAACGGCTCATACGGTGCCATCAAAGTGTGGAACCAGTGGCTGTCATTCGGTGAAGTCTCTCAATGGTGGGGCCCTGGCTATGACGGCAGCCTGATCCGTTCCGACGCGGCACGCCCGGTGGCTGGCTTTATGCTGCAACGTGCCGATCAATCCCCGTTTGAAACGCCTTGGCTGTCCTGGATTGGTCGTTGGCAATATCAGATCACCGCAGGTCAACTGTCACAATATACCGCAGTACCTAACACCAAACTGATCGGTGGCCGTCTGACCATGATGCCAACCGACTTCCTGGAACTGGGTGCCTCACGCATTATGCAGTGGGGTGGCGATGGTCGTCCGCAGTCCTTCAGCTCATTCTGGGACGCCTTTGCTGGCCGCGATAACGACGACTCCGGCCAAGGTAACGATCCGGGCAACCAGCTTGCCGGTTTCGACTTCAAGCTGAAAATGCAGCCATTGATCGGTATGCCGGTCAGCCTGTATGGCCAGTTGGTGGGGGAAGATGAGGCCGGCTACCTGCCATCACAAAACACCTACCTGCTCGGCCTGGAAGGTCACCCAGAGTGGGGCCCAACCGTTATCAACTGGTATATCGAAGGGGCTGATACTCGCGCCGATATGAGCCGTAAGGGTTATGTTTATACACATCATACCTATAAAGACGGCTACTACCAGCAGGGTTACCCGCTGGGTCACGCTATGGGCGGTGACGGGCAAATGCTGTCCGGCCGTGTCGAGCTGGTGCTGGACGATGGCCAGCGCTGGAGCACTCGCCTGGTGTATGCCAAGGTGAACCCGCTGAACCAGAGCATTAACCAGGCATTCCCGAAATCTGACACGCTGAAAGGCATTCAGTTGGGTTGGGGTTATAACTTCGCTTCACAAGTGAAATTTGATACCAGCCTGTGGTACACCGATAACAACAACAGCACCGCCGATGACGTGGGTGCCGGTGTCAGCCTGGCAGTACCGATCAATCTGTAATCCCTGCAGATGTCAAAAAACCCGCCGCGGCGGGTTTTTTATTGGCTGCAATTCAGAGCAACTTAACGCCAGGCTTTAAAGCGATTGATCAAGCCGTTGGTTGAGGTGTCGTGGCTGGTCACCGCTTCTTTACCCGCCAGTTCCGGCAGAATACGGTTAGCCAGCTGTTTACCCAGCTCTACGCCCCATTGGTCGAAGGTGAAGATGTTGAGGATCGCGCCTTGGGTGAAGATCTTGTGCTCGTACAGGGCAATCAGGCTACCCAGGCTGAACGGAGTGATTTCGCGCAGCAGGATGGAGTTGGTTGGACGGTTGCCTTCAAACACTTTGAATGGAGCAACGTGCTTGACCTCTTCCGGCGTTTTACCCTGTGCGGCGAACTCTTCCTCAACCACGTCCAGTGACTTGCCAAACGCCAGCGCTTCCGTCTGTGCGAAGAAGTTCGACAGCAGTTTCGCGTGGTGGTCGCTCAGTGGATTATGGCTGATGGCCGGAGCGATAAAGTCACAAGGCACCAGTTTGGTCCCCTGATGGATCAGTTGATAGAACGCATGTTGGCCGTTGGTGCCTGGTTCACCCCAGATAATCGGGCCGGTCTGGTAATCTACCGGGTTGCCGTTACGGTCAACGTATTTGCCGTTTGACTCCATGTTGCCCTGTTGGAAATAAGCGGCAAAACGGTGCATATACTGGTCGTACGGCAGGATCGCTTCGGTTTCTGCGCCGAAGAAATTGTTGTACCAGATACCGATCAGCGCCAACAGCACCGGCAGGTTTTGCTCAGCAGGCGTCTGGGCAAAGTGTTTGTCCATCTCATGCGCGCCGCTCAGCAGCTGCTCGAAGTTTTCAAAGCCCAGAGACAGCGCGATAGACAGGCCGATTGCCGACCACAGAGAGTAACGGCCACCCACCCAGTCCCAGAATTCGAACATATTGTCAGTGTCGATACCAAACTCGGCTACCGCTTTACCATTGGTAGACAGCGCGGCGAAGTGTTTCGCGACGTGCTGCTGATCGCCAGCAGTGCTCAGGAACCAGTCGCGCGCGCTGAGGGCGTTAGTCATGGTTTCCTGGGTCGTGAAGGTTTTAGACGCCACCAGGAACAGGGTCGTCGCCGGATCCAACGGTTTTAGCGTTTCGGCAATATGGGTGCCGTCTACGTTGGAAACAAAGTGCATGTTCAGGTGGTTTTTATACGGGCGTAGCGCTTCGGTTGCCATATAAGGGCCGAGGTCTGAGCCGCCGATGCCGATGTTGACCACGTCGGTAATCGGTTTACCGGTATAACCTTTCCAGTCACCACCGATGACACGGTCGCAGAACTGTTTCATCTTCGCCAGCACCGCATTGACTTCCGGCATCACGTCCTTGCCATCAACAATGATTGGCGTGTTACTGCGGTTACGCAGGGCAACATGCAGCACGGCGCGATCTTCAGTACGGTTGATTTTCTCACCGGAGAACATCGATTTGATCGCACTTTGCAGATCGGTTTCTTTCGCCAGTGCCTGCAGCTTCTCCAGGGTTTCTGCGGTGATGCGGTTTTTGGAGTAATCCACCAGCATCTGATCGTTGAAAGTGGCAGAGAACTTGGAGAAACGCTCACTATCCTGAGCAAACAGGTCACGGATCTGGACGTCTTTGATTTGTTCGAAATGTTGCTGCAGGGCTTGCCAAGCAGCGGTTTGACTAGGATTGATATTTTTCATAGCGCGCTCTTATGCTTGAGAATGAATAGGAGGTAATGGACCGATTGTAGCCTGTTCGACTGTGATTATGATCTCTTTTCTTGCGATAGGCGTTAACTCTCAGGCCGCCGCACTCCATTTTTACCTTTCCACAACAATCTGCTGATATTTCACCTAACAGCCTGTTATCACGACGCTGAAACGTCCTTCTCATCACGCTTTTCTCTTCATGCGCAGTCCGCAATATTCGGTCGCTCTGCTTCTTCCAGAGCGCAGATGAAAATCCCTCAGCGTCTACCCGTTGACAGTAGCCAATAAACCCGTTATTCCTAATCACCTACTTGCACATCCACTGTGCAAGCCAGAAGAGGCGCGTCGCCCAGGTAGAGTGTCAGAGGAGCCATTATCCGATGACGGCACTGGAGGGGGAGCGACGCCGAGGCGAGATGCTTACGGCAATCATCACGTCGGCTACAGGGGCTGAATCCCCTGAGTTGTCACCATGGGCTGCTCTGTGTGAGCAGTCAGCAAGGTGGGGCGCTTCTGGGTGTATCGTAGCCTCAACCTCTACGCCTGCTCCCTGTTTACCGCTCTTCCCTTGTGCCAAGGCTTATGGAAATTAAATGCCAATTTGAATGGCGTCCCTGACACGAGGTTTTACATGACTCAAGCAGCACCCCAAAACGCAACCGTAGTAGCCAAATTCGGCGGCACCAGCGTGGCCGATTTCGAGGCGATGAACCGCAGCGCCGACGTGGTACTTTCTAATCCTGAAGTTCGCTTGGTGGTTTTGTCCGCCTCTGCCGGCATCACCAACCTGTTGGTAGCCCTGGCCGAGGGTTGCGACGCCGACAAGCGCAACGAACAGCTGGCCGAAATCCGCCGCATTCAATACGCCATTCTCGATCGCCTCGAGAACCCGATGGTGATCCGCGAAGAAATCGACCGTATGCTGGAAAATATCACCACGCTGTCGGAGGCCGCTGCGCTGGCCACCTCTGCCGCACTGACCGATGAACTGGTCAGCCATGGCGAGCTGATGTCTACCCTGCTGTTTGTGGAAATTCTGCGCGACCGTAAGGTTCAGGCAGAATGGTTCGATGTGCGTAAAGTGATGCGTACCGACGACCATTTCGGCCGCGCCGTACCGGATAGCGCTGCGCTGACCGAGTTGGCTCAAACCCTGTTGAAGCCCCGCTTGCAACATGCGTTGGTGATCACTCAGGGCTTTATCGGCTGCGAACCCAAAGGCCGCACCACTACGCTGGGCCGTGGCGGCAGTGACTTTACTGCGGCCCTGCTGGGTGAAGCGTTAAACGTCAGCCGCGTGGATATCTGGACTGATGTTCCGGGTATTTATACCACCGACCCACGCGTGGTGCCTGCCGCCAAACGTATCGATAAAATTGCCTTTGAAGAGGCGGCGGAAATGGCCACCTTCGGTGCCAAAGTGCTGCACCCGGCCACTCTGCTACCTGCCGTGCGCAGCAACATCCCGGTCTTCGTCGGCTCAAGCAAAGATCCTGCTGCGGGTGGCACGCTGGTGTGCAATACCACGGAAAACCCGCCGCTGTTCCGCGCGCTGGCCTTACGTCGCAAGCAAACCCTACTGACGCTGCACAGCCTGAACATGTTGCATGCACGCGGCTTCCTGGCCGAAGTGTTCAACATTCTGGCCCGGCATAATATCTCGGTCGATCTGATCACCACTTCCGAAGTCAGCGTGGCATTAACCATGGATACCACCGGTTCCACCACCACCGGCGGCAGTCTGTTAACCACCTCCCTACTTACCGAATTGTCCTCGCTGTGCCGGGTAGAAGTGGAAGAAAATCTGGCGCTGGTCGCCCTGATCGGCAACAAGCTCTCCCAAGCTTGCGGCGTCGGTAAAGAGGTGTTCGGCGTGCTGGATCCGTTCAATATCCGCATGATCTGTTACGGAGCCAGCAGCTATAACCTGTGCTTCCTGGTACCGGGTGATGATGCGGAGCGCGTGGTACAAACGCTGCATCACAATCTGTTTGAGTAAGCCCCTCACCCTAACCCTCTCCCACAGGGAGAGGGGACTGAACGTGCCACAGGTTACTATCTGCACCTACCTGTAGCTCCGGACTCGCCCCCTCTCCCCACCACAGTTCAACAGGCATCCCTGGACGCCATATCGGGAGAGGGCTGGGGTGAAGGGAAATTGATTGGCCTTAACTGAATCTACAGAGGCTCAGCAAACTGAGCCCACCACAACACACACCACCACACCCGTTCAATATTGGCAAAGGATAACCTCTCTCATGCTGGCAAAAATCACACGCTTATTCCCATTATGGGCCGTGCTGCTGTCTATTGCGGCCTATTACACCCCGTCGACCTTTACCGGTATCAGCCCTTACGTCAGTACGCTGCTGATGCTGATCATGTTTGCCATGGGCGTCACCCTGCGCCTGGATGACTTCAAGCGCGTGCTGTCGCGCCCCGGCCCGGTAGCGGCGGGGATCTTCCTGCATTACCTGATTATGCCGCTGGCCGCCTGGCTGCTGGCGATGCTGTTCCGTATGCCGCCGGATCTCTCCGCCGGTATGGTACTCGTTGGCAGCGTAGCCAGCGGCACTGCCTCCAACGTGATGATCTATCTGGCTAAAGGCGATGTTGCCCTGTCGGTGACTATTTCCGCCGTTTCGACTCTGGTTGGTGTCTTTGCCACCCCGTTGCTGACACGCCTGTATGTCGATGCCGAGATCAGCGTGGATATCATGGGGATGTTATTCAGCATTCTGCAGATCGTGGTGATCCCTATTGGGCTGGGCCTGATCGTCCACCACAGCTTTACCAAAACCGTCAAGCGGATTGAGCCCTATCTGCCAGCCCTGTCGATGGTGTGTATTGTGGCTATCATCAGTGCGGTGGTCGCGGGTAGCCAGAGCCATATTGCTTCGGTCGGGTTTGTGGTGATTATTGCGGTGATCCTGCACAACGGGATCGGGCTGCTCGGGGGCTACTGGGGAGGAAAAATGCTCGGCTTCGACGAATCTACCTGCCGTACGCTGGCTATTGAAGTCGGTATGCAAAACTCCGGTCTGGCGGCAACGCTGGGCAAGATTTACTTCTCACCGCTGGCCGCACTGCCGGGTGCGCTGTTCTCGGTTTGGCACAATCTGTCCGGTTCACTGCTGGCAGGCTATTGGTCTGGCCGCCCGATCAAGAAAGTGGATTAACAGCAAATAGGTTCATAAGGGGCGCGGCATGTGCAGCGCCCCTACGCAGGTATTGTTCTTCATTCATTACGGCGTTCTAGGGCTTTCCTCCCAATCACGGTCGTCATCTTTCTCATCTTGATCCAGCGCGTTATAAGCAACCGCGCAGAACAGCGAGTTAAGCCGCTTCATATCCCCCAACAGGGCCAGGTGCAGCGAACTGGTTTCAATACTTTGCACGTTTTGCTGATGCAGGCGATCGACGTGCGCATGGGCATAGCGACGATCCAGAATACGGAAACGGTGTTTGGAACGGCGTAACCGCTTGGCGCTGGTGATATCCCCAGAGAGGAATACCGATAGGCTAAGGCGCAGATTGTCAGTCAACTTTTCATGCAATTGGTCCAGTTCAGCCAGACCTTCGGCGGAGAACGAACTGCGCGCGCCATGCGATTGATCCGCCACATCACTAGCCATACGTTCGATGATGTCGCCAGCCTGCTCCAGGTTGAGGGCCATTTCGATGATCTCCGCCCAGCGGCGCGAATCCGCCTCTCCCAGGTCTTCCTTCTGGATCTGCGCCAGGTAAAGTTTGATCGCGGTGTATAGCACGTGAACGTCATCGTCCAGACGACGAACTTCTTTGGCCTGGATGCGCTTACCATGCAATACCTCATGGTGCAGGATCATCATATGCTCTATCACATCCCCCATCCGCAGGGTTTCCCGCGCCGCATTGGCCAGTGCCAAACTTGGCGTATCCAGCGCGCTGACGTCGAGGTGGCGTGGCCGCAAACGGGGATCCTCTGTCGGAGCATCGACAATCCACGTTTCGCACAGGCGCGCCATCGGCCCTGACAACGGCACCTGTAGCAGACAACGCACCAGGTTGTAGAACATGTGGAAATAGATCACCAACTCTTCTGTATTACCAGGCAACCGCTCAATACCGTGCGCAATCAGGGAAACAAACGGCAGCACCAGCGCACTGCCCAACAGTTTGAACAACAGGCTCCCCAACGCCACGCGACGGCCTGCGGCATTCTGGCCGCTGGTGTTTAACATCACCAACAGGCCGCTGCCCAGGTTGGCACCAATCACCAGGCACAGCGCCACCTGTAGAGAAATCACTCCCGAGGCGGTCAACGTCGCGGTCAACAACACGGCAGCCAGGCTGGAATAGCTGATAATGGCAAACAGGGCACCGATCAGCGCATCGAGCATCACATCGCCGGTCAGCGACGAGAAGATCACTTTGACGCCATAGCCCTGAGTGATCGGCGTAGCGGCGGCCACAATCAGTTCCAGCGCCAATACAATCAGGCCAAGACCAATGGCGACGCGCCCCATCTGGCCTACGCGGGTTTGCTTACGGCTGAGGAATAAAATCACGCCGACAAAAATCAGCAGCGGCGAAAGCCAGGAGAGATTGAACGTCAGCACCCGCGCCATGATCGCCGTGCCAACATCGGCCCCCAGCATAATCACCAGCGCAGGCCCAAGCCCCACCAGCCCTTGCGCCACAAAAGAAGAAACCAGCAACGCCGTCGCATTGCTGCTTTGCACCAACGCGGTTACACCGATACCTGCCACAAAGGCCAGCGGCTTTTTCTCTATGCTGCTGCTCAGAACCTGGCGCAAATTGGCGCCATAGACCCGCATGATGCCGGTCCGGACGATATGGGTTCCCCACACCAGCATGGCAATGGCGGAAAGCAGATTAAGAAGGGTCAACACGGAAGGCTCGCTCCATTGACGCCCGGCAGGCACCACAGGCTATCCCGCCTGCCAGACGCCAGTTAAGCAGGACAGCGGCAAATCGCTTATTGCTATCAAGAAGGAATACTCTAGAGGGAGAGCGCACCATGCATTATCAATCAATGCGACAGTGAAATCATGCAACTACCCGGAATATAACAGTTTCCAATTGTAGCCTAATTTGGCTGCTCTCGGGCGAAAATCGGCCACGAGCGCGCAAAAACTGTGCAATATCAATGAACTCTGGCACACGAGTGTTATTCTAATCGTCACACTTCACCCCTTGGTAAACAGAGCTGATGGAACATCCTGGTTTTGCAGCCATTATCGTTGGCGGCGGCGTTGCGGGCTGCACCGCGGCGCTGTTGTTGGCACGCGCGGGCATCAATACTTTGTTACTGGAACGGGGTACTCAGGCGGGCAGTAAAAACGTTAGCGGTGGCAGGTTATACACCCATGTTTTGGCCAATCTGCTGCCAAATTTTGCCGCTACCGCCCCTCTGGAACGCCATATCACCCAGGAAAGGCTCTCAATGGTGAGCGGCAATAGCGCGGTGACGCTAGATTATCGCCATGCCTTGCCCTGTTCCTACAGCCTACTGCGCGCCCGTTTCGATCCCTGGCTGATGGCACAGGCGGAAGCCGCCGGGGCACAATGCCTGACCGGTGCCTTGGTCGATGAGCTGATCGTGCAGCAAGGCCGGGTGGTCGGCGTTATGGCGGCGGGTGAAGCGTTATACGCCAATACGGTGATCCTGGCAGAAGGGGCCAATACGCTGCTTGGTGAGCATGCCGGATTGCAGCCAAAGCCACCAGCAGCAACGATGGCGATCGGCGTGAAAGAGGTGTTGGCACTGCCGCGCGAGCGGTTGGAAGATCGTTTCGCACTGGAGGATAACCAAGGTTGCGCCTGGCTGTTCGCTGGCCAGCCCACGCAGGGGAAAGTCGGCGGTGGTTTCCTGTACACCAACCGCGATAGCCTGTCGCTCGGCGTAGTATGTAATCTTTCCAGCCTCACTGAGAGTAAAATCGCCCTGCCGCAGATGTTGCAACAGTTCAAACAACACCCTGCCGTGCGGCCATTGCTGAAAAATACCGAGTTAAGGGAATACAGCGCCCATCTGATCCCCGAAGGCGGGGTGGAAAGCATGCCACCGCTGTTTGGTCCTGGCTATCTGCTGGTCGGCGATGCCGCGAGGTTATGTATTAATACCGGGCATACCGTGCGGGGTATGGATCTGGCGATGCTATCGGCACAGGCGGCAGCGGAAACCTTGATTGCCGGGCAAGAGTTGCAGCATTACCCCCTGCGGTTACAGCAAAGTTCGCTCTGGGCGCTGATCCAGCAGTATCGGCGTCTGCCGGAGATGATGTTGCAGTCGCCCCATTGGTTTAGCCGTTACCCGCAGTTGGCTGCCGACGTGCTGCAAGAGATGTTTGAGGTCAATGGAAATGCCCCTACGCCGTTGCGCAAGCTACTATGGCGCCACGCGCGCCGCATCGGTCTGAAGCAATTACTGAAAGATACCGTCAATGGAATGCGCAGCCTATGAACCAGCCCGATCTCAGCCACAACCATTATCAGGGGGATCACGCCAATCCACACATCATCCTGGCCGATGCACAGGATCGGACGATGCTGATGCGTTTGGTGATCGCCTGCCCCGCCGGGCTGTACCAGTTCCAGCCGGACGGCAGCCTGCGTTTCGACGTTCAGGGTTGCCTGGAATGCGGCACCTGCCGCCTGCTGTGTGGGGAAGAAACCATTACCCGTTGGCGCTATCCGCAGGCAGGCAACGGGATTGAGTTCCGCTTCGGTTAAAGGGCGTGGGCCAGAGCCTCTAGCACCTCGTGCATGTCCCCCACAATCCCTACGTCTGCCTGGGCAAAAATAGCCGCCTGTGGATCCTGGTTGATCGCCACAATCAGCTTGCTATGGCGAATACCGATGGCGAACGCCGGAGCACCGGAAATCCCGGCAGCAATACACACCTCAGGGGCAATGATGGCACCGGACATGCCCAGTAAGCGATCCATCTCGCACCAGGCGTTCATTACTACTGGTCTGCTGGCTGCCAGCTCCGCACCTATGCGGATAGCTAACTGCTGCATATGGGCAACCTGCCCGGCACTGCCAACCCCTTCCCCGATGGCCAGCACGTAGCGCGCCTGGCTCAGCGGTGACGCTGCGGGTTGTGGTGAACACGCCGAGGCCAGTATCCACTCGGCATCAGGAATATTGGTTGGCTCAAAGCGTTTGGCTATCACCGGGCCTGGCACTATTTCCATGCTTACCGCACCGCTGCGGGCCACGCTCAGGCACCAAGGCTCCCGCATCATCACCAGCTTGGCGGTGAGATGATTGCCATAGATAGCTTTGGTTACCCGGCATTCGCTGCCGTTAATGTGCGCCCGTTCTACCGCACAGCAGGCAGAACCACCACTCCGGCAGGCCAGTCGCGTGGCCAACTCGCCGCCTTCATCTCCAGCAAACAGCAGTAATCGGGGTGTGAAAGCTTGCCGCATCTGCTCCAATACCGCTAATCGCGTCTCTGCCAGCCGGGGAGCGCTAACCCAACGTATTTCTACTACCTCACCGTCCAGGCGTGGCAGACTCTGCGGTACCCCGTTGCTGAATAACCACAGCTCCAGGCTCTCTGCAGTAAGCTCGCTCAGCCGCAAGAACTGATTAATCTGACTGGCCTGCGTAGCAAAGTTAGGGGCATCTGAATCCAATATCAGTGCAATATTCATCATGGCCACCTTTCACCGAGATAATCCCGGCACAACCGCTGCACTTTCTGCTCCACGCTGTCCCCCTCAATCACTATCCCGGCGCGACGATGCTCCAGATAGCTTAAGCCACACAGCCGCACATCACCGGCAAGCTGTTCGGTCATCGCCAGCTCGGCAGATGACAGACGTTGGATCTGCCGTTTACCCGCCGCCAGCTTCTGCTGCAACGTAGGAACACGTAATGCACTCGCCTGTTGCGAGTTCCCCACGACCAGCACCAAAGGAGGCATCACTGTCATCACCTCCTGCCCATAAGCTGTTTGCCGAGTAACCCTTAAGGCCCCCGCTTCTTCTGCCGCAGCTAATTGGCAAACGCCGGTGATACAAGGCCAGCCAAGGCGCTCTGCCAACAGCAAAGGCGTTTGGCTATTTTGCCCTTCCAGGCTTTGCGCGCCCATGACGATCACCTGTTGGGATCCCATATGCTGCTGATAGGCCGCGATCAGGGCGGCAACCGTTGCAGGGTTAAAACGCAGATCCCACTCCGCAGGAGGTTCAATGCGTACCGCCTGCTGATATTCCAGCGCCATCAGTTGCTTCAGCGCCGGTTCGGCCATAGCATCGGCCACCGTCACGACGCTCAGGTTAAGTTCCCTCGCATCACGCAGCATCAGCACCATTTCCGCCGCGCTTTCGTCATAGCCGCTTAACAGACGTCGGGCAAAGCGGGTATCAATCTGCAACCGCCCATCGGGTTGCCAATCGCTTTTTGCCAACATGCCCAGATCCGGTGCGACCTTAATCGCCAACAGCAGATTCATCCGTTTCTCCTGTCAGTGGGCGATTAACGGCTTTACCGAGGAGGCGCCCACCAGCGTCATATCCTTGGTTTCCGGCGCCCACATGATCGAGACCACCGCCCCCAGCACCAATACGCCAGTCAGGATCAGCATGGTGCCTTGCAGACCCAGTGAAAGCATCGACACCGGTAGCAAAGCGGTGCCGATGGCCGAGCCAAGCCGGCTCATCGAGGTGGCAAAACCGACCCCCAGTGAACGAATATCGGTCGGGAAGCTTTCCGCCGGGAATACCCCGACCAGGTTACTGACCGCCGAAATCGTCAGCGTAAACAGAGCAAACAGCATTAACATGGCTCCCTGACCCGGAGGCACAAAGGCCAATGCCCCCAGGCTGACAGCCAGGATCCAGAACGCGCCGATCAGGAAGCGACGGCGCGGCAACCATTGGGTAAGGGCAATTCCCATCACCGCCCCCACCATCAGCAAGCCATTAAGCAGCAAATCGGTCGCAAAGCTTTGGTTCTGCCCCAGGGTGGTCAGGATCGAGGGGAGGAAGGTATAAATGGCGAAATAAGGGATCACCAGGCAGACAAAGAACAGGCTGTTGAACGCGGTACGCCGCCAGTAACGCGGTGAAAATAAGGTGTGCATATGGCGTGCGGTTTCTACCGGGATTTCGTCATTGAGGATCACCTGCGGGCCAAAACAGCGCAGCACTACCAGATGAGCCTCGGCGATCCTCCCTTTGCGCATCAGCCAGCGTGGCGACTCTGGCGTACCGATGCGTAAAAGCATAATCATCAACGCAGGCACGGCGCTGGAAGCCAACAGCCAGCGCCAGGACTCCGGCCCCAGATCGGCAAGGAAATGGCCAGCAAAGCCAGCGGCGACGTAGCCTAACGTCCAGATCACGCTAAAGGATCCCAGCAGGATGCCGCGATGTTTACGCGGAGCAAACTCGGCCAGCATGGTATGGCCTACGGCGTAATCGCCCCCTAGCCCGATCCCGACCAATACCCGTAGCCAGAACAGCTGTTCCGGCGTAGTGGCGAAAAATTGCATCACGGAAGCCAACGTAATGATGACAAAACTGAAGCTGAAAATTTTCTGACGGCCAATATGGTCGGAAACCCAACCCAATACCAGGCTGCCCAGGAACAGGCCAATCAGCGCCGAGCTGCCAATCATTCCTTCCCAAAACGGCGTCAACCCCATCTGCGGCTTGAGCTGGGCCAGCGCAAAGCCTATCACGCCCAGTACATAGCCATCGGTGAGGTGAGCGCCAAAGGTCAGCCCCGCCATTTTGTAGTGAAAAGCGTTGAGCGGAATATCATCCATGCGCACTTGCCGAGGCAGCCGTGTTGTCATCGTTACCCCCTATTCCAGCGCAAAAGGCCCGGCAAGCCGGGCCAGACAGGAACATTATTTTTCAATCGGATAAATGGTGCCGGTATTCATGATGCCATTCGGGTCGTACACCTCTTTCAGCGCCTTGAGGATATAGTAGGCACTGCCGTGTTCATCCTTGGTCCAGTGCACACGGTGCTTACCTATACCATGGTGATGCACCATCGAACCACCCTGCTTGATGGTCTCCTCCACGATGATTTTATTCAGTGGATTGTGATACTTGTCGATCTCTTCTTCCGGCTTGCAGTCCACCACGTTGTAGTCGTACACAAAGTACATATTGGTGCCGTTGATATAGCTGTGTGACGAGTGGCCGCCCAGCATAGTGATATCACCGGCATGTGGGAACTCATCGCGGATGCGGCGGATCACATTCTCGTAAATCGCATTGATGCAGCCCCAGTCGCCGGAAACCTCGGTGGTGAAGCCCATATTGTTGGTCTTCATGATCTGTACACGTTCTGCCGCCACTTTTTCCGGGCCCCAGTTCAGATTGTTGAACCAGGTTTCAATCAGCTTGCTGTCGACCTTTTTACATTCCGGATAGCGTTTAACGATCTCATCAATCCCCGCGCCGGTCGCCTGCGCGATCCCTTTGGCTCCTTCGGCCATAAAGATCAGCACGCATTTGCCTTCGGCAAAGTGGGTAAAATGCTGGGTCCCGTCTTCCGCGTCATACAAGCGGGCAATGGAAGGGCGATAGCCTTCGACCATCACTTCCCGCAGGATGTCGAAACCGGTTGCCATGTTATCGAGGATGTAACCGTAGAACAGGTTGTTTTCCGGCATGTATTTGAAGATTTTCACCGTCACTTCGGTGATAAAACACAGCGCCCCTTCGTTACCGATAATCACGTGGCGGATATCCGGGCCAGCGGCACGGCGCGGTACGTTTTTAATGCGGGTGATGTTGCCGTTCGGGAACACCGCTTCCAGCCCAACCACCATGTCTTCAATCGCGCCGTACAGCGTAGAGAACTGACCGATACTACGTGTTGCCACCAGGCCTCCCATCTGGGCCAACGGCTTGGATTGCGGAGAGTGGCCGGTCGTATAACCCTGGGCACGCAATTGATTTTCCAGCACTTCCAGCGGTACGCCGCACTGCGCCGTGGCCTGCATATTACGGATATCAATGTTGATGACCTTATTCATTCCCGAGCCATCCAGCACCACGGAATTCTTCACTACCGTTTCCAACCCGCCCTCGGTGGCCGAAGCCCCGGTGCGCGGTACGCCAGTAATGCCGTGCTTATTCATGAACGCCAGCACATCGGACACCTGCTGGGTGTCGGCCAATTTCACCACGGCGGCAGGCAGCGGCTGGGTAAACACGCCATGAATATCGGCATATTTGCGGAAACGGTCTACGCTGTTTTTCTGCAGCACTTTTTCGTCGGTAATCACCCGCTCTGGGCCAACAAGTTCTTTTAACTGGACGACAATTTCTTCACGGGACAGAGACATAAATAACCCTTCCTAAATTAAGAATAGATAAAATCGGCTTAAGTAAAATTAAAAGGAACCACCCATTAATTTAGCGAACCAAATAACCGCCATCGACAACCAACAAATGACCATTAACATAATCAGAGGCTCGACTGGCTAAAAATACCATCGCGCCCATCAGATCCTGCGTTTCACCCCAACGATTAGCCGGAATATGGTCAAGAACGCGCTTATTGGTTTCTGGGTTTTTACGCGTTTCGATCGTAATATCTGTCGCATAATAGCCTGGCGCAATACCATTAACCTGAATATTGTATTGCCCTAATTCATCGCAATAGGCCTTGGTAAAACCGGCCAACGCATGTTTAGTGGCCGAGTACGCCGGTGACCATTGGCCGCCCAAATAAGAGAACAGGGAACAGATATTAATGATTTTCCCCTGTTTTTTCGGGATCATGATTTTTGCTGCTTCATAGCTCAATTCAAAGGCTGCGGTCAGGTTAATATCGATCATCGGATCCCAGTCTTCGCGGCCGAAATCCAGTACCTTATTCAGCTTACAGATACCGGCGTTGTTCACCAAGATATCCACCGAACCGAAGGTCTCCAGACACTGGGCAATCACTCTGGCAGGCGCGCCTTTCTCAGTAATGTCCACCTGCATAAACTCAACCTTCACCCCTTGCCGCTCAATCATTTCGCGGGTTTCGCCCTTATCCATGATAAAGCTTGGGATGAACAGGTTGGCACCGGCTTTGGCCAACGCCATGGCAAATGCCTGCCCCAGACCGCTGTTGCCACCGGTGACGATGGCGGTTTTGCCTTTTAGCGAGAAGAAATCTAACGAGAACTCATTTAACGCGTTTATTGACATGATTTTGCCCCTTGGTCTGGAAAAAACGCAAAAAAAAGAGAAAAGCAACCTCCCTGCGCTTGGCAGAGAAGTTACTTTTCTCTTCATCTCTAGTAACTGGCAAAAAAAGTAACACATAGGGTCAAGGCTATTCCGTGATGCCTATCACAGTTTCATTTCTTGCCAGGTCGGATTGATATTAAAACTTATTTATTTCGCACTAACTCGGTGAATTACTATGCAATCAGATCCCGTCTAATGTTCCCTACTTCGGTTTTGTGATAACTCTCACAGATGAATTATAGGTTGCCGTGCTATTTATTACCGCAGTTACTGAAAGAGACGAAGAGAAAAGTAACTTCCTGCACTGCGGGAAGCTTGCTTTTCTCTTTTTTTGTTTAACGCGATGTACCCAATAACGGTTAAAAGAAGGGAGTCACTCCAAACATTAACCATTAATGGGTGTATTTATGCGGAACTTCACCATGGAAAAAAACAATTCCCACCGTTGGTTAACGCTGGCAATAATAAGTATCAGCGGCGGAGTAAGTTTCGATCTCGCCTATCTGCGTTATATTTACCAAATCCCGATGGCCAAGTTTATGGGGTTCTCCAATACCGAGATCGGCTTGATTATGAGTACTTTCGGCATCACCGCGATTATTCTGTATGCCCCTAGCGGGATCGTTGCCGATAAGTTCTCTCATAGAAAGATGATGACTTTCGCGATGATCGCCACTGGCCTGCTGGGGTTGCTGATGGCAGTCTATCCACCGTTCTGGGTGATGATCCTGATCCAGGTCGCCTTCGCGATCACCACTATCCTGCTGTTGTGGTCGGTTTCGATCAAGGCGGCCTCGCTGCTCGGCAACCATGAAGAGCAGGGCAAAATCATGGGTTGGATGGAGGGGCTACGCGGCGTGGGTGTGATGGCCCTGGCCGTATTCACCATGTGGATCTTCTCGCTGTTCGCGCCGGAAAACCCCAACAGCCTGAAGGCGGTGATCCTGATCTACAGCGGCGTATATATCCTGTTGGGCATTCTCTGCTGGTTCTTTGTTACAGACGGCTTTGTCACCAGTGACGAGAGCGAAAAACCGCATAAATTCAGCCTGGGGGATATTCTCTCGGTGCTCAAAATCAGCACCACCTGGTATTGCAGCATGATTATCTTTGGCGTCTATACCATCTACGCCATCCTCAGCTACTCCACCAACTACCTGACCGAAATGTACGGTATGACCCTGGTCGCCGCCAGCTATATGGGGATTGTGATCAACAAAATCTTCCGGGCCATGTGCGGGCCACTCGGTGGGATCATCACCACTTACACCCGGCTGAAATCACCCACGCGAGCTATTCAGTTACTGGCGTTAGTCAGCCTGGCCACCCTGGCCGTCTTGCTGATCACCAACCAGAACCCGACCTCGGTCGCCGTGGGGATTGGCCTGATCCTGTTGCTGGCCTTCACCTGCTACGCGTCACGTGGGCTGTACTTTGCCTGTATCGGCGAAGCCAGAACGCCAAAATACATTATGGGCACCACCGTGGGGATCTGCTCGGTGATCGGCTTCCTGCCCGACGTGTTTGTTTACCCGGTTATCGGCCATTGGCAGGACACGCTGCCCGCCGCCGAGGCTTATCACAATATGTGGCTGATGGGGTTAGGGGCAACCTGCCTGGTCGTGGTGTTCACCTTCCTGCTGTTTAACAACATCAAGCGCGCCGGCGCCAAAAACACAACAACACAGCCGGTCACCGAATAATTATCTCAAGGAGTTGCGACATGAAGAGCAAGTACCTGATGGGTGTGGACGTGGGCACCCAGAGCGCCAAAGTGGTGATTTTTGATCTGGACGGCAACGCCATTTGCGAAGGGAAACAGCAGTTACGCAAGATGGATATCCCAGCCCCGCTGCTGGCAGAACACCCGGACGACGATCTATGGGATTCACTTAAGGTGGCTTTCCGCCGCGCCATGCAGCGTTTTGGCGAACGTGGTGGCAAGCCGCAGGACATTCTGGCGATGGGCATTTGCATCGTCCGCTGTTGCCGGGTGCTGCTGAAGGACAATGGTGAGCTGGCCTATCCGGTAATCAACTGGATGGATAAGCGCCTGAACAAACCTTACGAATATATCGATGCCTATCAGGGCGTACGTTATGTGACGACCACCTCGGGTTACATCACCCATCGCCTGACCGGTGAGTTCAAAGACACCTGTGCCAACTACATCGGTTGGTGGCCGATGGACAACGACAGCCTCGATTGGAGCACCGATCCCGCCGCCTGGCAAAGCTGCAACCTGACGCGCGACATGGTACTGGACGTGGTGAAACCCGGTGAAATCCTCGGCCATATCACCCAGCAGGTAGCGCAGCAGCTTGGCATCCCCGCAGGTATTCCGGTGGTGGCTACCGCACATGACAAAGCGGTGGAAGCACTGGGTGCCGGTTCACTGGATGAAGGCGTCGCGCTGATTTCCCTCGGTACCTATATCGGTGCCATGGTACACGGCCATGCCAACGTGAAGGACGCGCAAAACTTCTGGCCGTTCCAGGCTTCTATCCCAGGGCGTTACCTGTATGAGTGCATGGGCGTGCGCCGTGGCATGTGGACCATCAGTTGGTTCCGCGATCAGTTTGGCGCGGCCGCACTGTCGGATGCCCATGACGCCGGAACCAGCATTGAGGAGTTACTGAATCAGGAAGCAGAGCGCGTTCCTGCGGGTTGTGAAGGCCTGATCACCGTACACGACTGGGCACCACCGTCAGAAGCGGAATTCCGTAAAGGGGCCATGATTGGCTTCGATGGCCGCCATACCCGTGCCCATATGTACCGTTCGGTGCTGGAGGGCATCGCCTTCACCATGAAAAACCATATGGACAAGATGGCGCTGGAGCTGAAAACCCCGTTCAAGCACCTGATTATTTCCGGCGGCGGGGCCAACAGCGATCTGTTTATGCAGATCTTTGCCGACGTGTTTGGCATCCCCACCAGCCGTAACGTGATGAAAGGTTCGGCAGCGGTGGGCTGTGCCATCAACGCCGGGATGGCGGTGAACGTCTTTACCGATTACGAACAGGCCGCGCAGAAGCTGGTACGAATGGGGGACAGTTTTACACCGAATATGGCTAATCATCGGTTCTACAATCAGTTGAATCAGCAGGTGTATCAACGGGTAAACCAACATCTGGACCCGCTGCTACAGGCACTCAGTCCGTTGGTCGACTAACTGGCAGGGGCACCGGCCTTCGGTGCCCTTATCATTACAATTTCAACTTCCATACGTCGTGATTGGTGGTGGCAACAGCGATGGCCCCGGCATTCAGCGCGGTTTGCGCATCATCCTCATCACACACCAAGCCACCGGCAATAATCGGCAAGTCGATCTTTTCTGCCACCCAACCGAGCACCTTAGGCATGCAACCCGGCAAGATTTCGATGCAGTCCGGCGTCGATTGCGCCACCTGCTTGTCGATATTGTGGAAGGAAATCGAGTCCATGATAAACAGCCGGTGAATGGTGTAGAAGCCTTGCTGACGCGCCGCCTTCACCATCGAGGCCTTGGTGCTGATAATGCCATCCGCCGCCGTGACGATTTTCAGGAAATTAATCACGATCTCCTTGTTGGAGCTGCCTTCCAGCAAATCAACATGCACAAAAGCGTATTTGCCAGCCTCCTTCACCTGCTGCACGATGCGCCCAATATTACAGATATTGCCGTACAGCACCGAGATGATCTGGCAGTTCGACTTGACCGCGATCTGCAGGCTCTCATTATCTTTTACCGCTGCGATCACCGGGTGCAGCTTTAACAGTTCTTCGATAGACACGTTGTTCCCCTGTCTCTTTCAGCCTGCTGGCTGAAAATTAATCTGCATCGTATCCCAGATTCGGGGCCAGCCAGCGCTCTACGTCACCGATCTTCATCCCCTTACGCTGCGCGTAGTCTTCGACCTGATCGCGCTGGATCTGGGCCACGGCAAAGTACTTGCTTTGCGGATGGCTGAAATACCAGCCGGATACCGCTGCCCCAGGCCACATGGCGAAGGATTCGGTCAGTTCCATGCCGGTATGGCGGTTAACGTCCAGCAACTGCCAGATCTCCGCTTTTTCGGTATGTTCTGGACAAGCAGGATAGCCGGGGGCCGGGCGAATACCTTGATAATTCTCACGGATCAGCTCTTCGTTACTCAGGTTTTCATCGGCGGCAAAGCCCCAGTGCAGCTTGCGCACCTGCTCGTGGAGATATTCGGCAAAGGCCTCTGCCAGACGATCGGATAACGCTTTGACCATGATCTTGTTGTAGTCGTCATGCTTGGCATCATAAGCCGCCGCCAAAGCATCCTCTTCCAAGCCGCCCGTGACTGCGAATGCGCCAAAATAGTCGGCTTTGCCGCTGCTTTTCGGGGCCACAAAGTCGGCCAGACAGTAGTTAGGGAAATCGGTCTTTTCCGTTTGCTGACGCAGATGACGGCTGACCACCAGCACCTCTTCACGGCTTTCATCCCGGTAGACTTCCACATCATCCCCGACGCGGTTGGCCGGGAACAGACCATAGACGCCACGCGGGTTGAGGCTACCGTTAGCGGCCAGCATATCCAGCATTTCGTTGGCATCCTGGAACAGGCGCTTGGCCTCTTCCCCTACCACTTCATCCTCCAGAATGCGCGGATACTTGCCCGCCAGTGACCAGGTCATAAAGAACGGCGTCCAGTCGATATAGTGACGCAGCGTGTCAATGCTGGCCTCAACCGGGAACACACCAAGTTTGTTCGGCACCGGAGGCTGGTAGTTTTCCCAGTCCAGCACCAAGGCGTTATCCCGTGCCTGTTGCAGGCTGACCGGCGGCGTACGCGGTTTTTTACGCCCGTGCTGGATACGCACAGTTTCGTACTCTTTGCGGGTACGGGCGACAAACTCGTCCCGCTGAGTGTCTGACAGCAGCGCCGCAACCACACCAACGGTACGCGAGGCGTTCTGCACGTAGGTAGTCGGGCCGCTGTAGTTCTGCTCAATCTTCACTGCGGTATGAGCCTTGGAGGTGGTTGCCCCACCGATCAGCAGCGGTAGGGTAAAGCCTTGGCGTTCCATCTCTTTTGCCACGTTGACCATTTCGTCCAGTGACGGGGTGATCAGGCCAGACAGACCGATAATATCCACGTTCTGTTCGCGGGCGGTTTTCAGGATCTTGTCCGTCGGCACCATCACGCCCAGATCGATAATTTCGTAGTTGTTACATTGCAGCACCACGCCGACGATGTTTTTGCCGATGTCGTGCACGTCGCCCTTCACCGTCGCCAGCAGAATTTTCCCGGCGGTGGTGCCTTTCTGTTTGCTGGCCTCAATGTAAGGTTCGAGATAGGCCACCGCCTGCTTCATCACGCGGGCCGATTTCACTACCTGCGGCAGGAACATTTTGCCCTCGCCAAACAGGTCACCAACCACGTTCATGCCAGCCATCAGCGGCCCTTCGATCACTTCGATCGGGCGATCCGCCTGCTGGCGCGCTTCTTCGGTGTCTAACTCGATAAATTCGGTAATACCTTTAACCAGCGAATACTCCAGGCGCTTCACTACCGGCCAGCCGCGCCATTCGGCCTGCTGCACCGCCACTTCATTGTCTTTGCTGCCCCGGTATTTTTCCGCCAGTTCCAGCAGACGCTCGGTGCCGTCCTGACGGCGATTGAGCACCACATCCTCAACTGCTTCACGCAGTTCAGTGCTGAGATCGTCATAGATCGCCAACTGCCCGGCGTTGACGATCCCCATATCCATGCCGTTGCGAATGGCGTGATACAGGAACACCGCGTGGATCGCTTCACGCACCGGATCGTTGCCACGGAACGAGAAGGAGACGTTGGACACACCGCCGGAAATCATCGCATGCGGCAGGTGGGTTTTGATGTCGGCACAGGCTTCAATAAAGTCGACGGCATAGTTGTTATGCTCTTCGATACCGGTCGCGACGGCAAAAATGTTCGGGTCAAAAATGATATCTTCCGGCGGGAAACCCACGCGCTCGGTCAGGATCTGGTAAGCACGGCGGCAAATCTCAAATTTGCGTTGGCGAGTATCTGCCTGACCAACTTCATCGAAGGCCATCACCACCACGGCGGCACCGTAGCGGCGCACCAGTTTGGCATGGTGGATAAAGGCTTCTTCGCCCTCTTTCATCGAGATCGAGTTGACGATGCCTTTACCCTGAATGCATTTCAGGCCCTTTTCGATCACGCTCCATTTGGAGGAGTCGATCATGATCGGAACACGGGCGATATCCGGCTCACCGGCGATCAGGCTGAGGAAACGCACCATCGCCGCTTCGGCGTCAAGCATCCCTTCATCCATGTTGATGTCGATGATCTGGGCGCCGCTCTCCACCTGTTGGCGGGCCACGGCCAGCGCCTCGTTATACTTTTCTTCTTTAATCAACCGTTTGAATCGGGCCGAGCCGGTCACGTTGGTACGCTCACCCACGTTGACGAACAGCGATTTGGCATCAATATTCAGCGGTTCCAGGCCGGACAGGCGGCAAGCTACCGGTAACTCTGGCAACTGCCGTGGCGGTACGCCCTCGACCGCTTTAGCCATTGCGGCGATATGCGCCGGAGTGGTGCCACAGCAGCCACCGATGATATTGAGGAAACCGGCGTGCGCCCATTCGCCCACCTGTTTGGCCATCTCTTCGGCATCGAGATCGTATTCACCAAAGGCATTGGGTAAACCGGCGTTTGGGTGAGCAGTAACATAGCTTTCAGAGATGCGAGACAACTCCGCCACGTATTGGCGTAACTCATCCGGGCCGAGCGCACAGTTCAGGCCAAAGGTCAGCGGCTTAACGTGACGTAGCGAGTTGTAAAACGCTTCTGTAGTCTGGCCGGAAAGAGTGCGGCCAGAGGCGTCGGTGATGGTGCCGGAAATCATGATCGGTAAGGTCACGCCCAGCGCTTCAAATTCGGTTTCGACCGCAAAGGCCGCCGCTTTGGCATTCAGGGTATCGAAGATGGTTTCGATCATGATCAGATCGACGCCCCCTTCCACCAGCGCGCGGGTTGATTCGCGATAGGCCTCTACCAATTGGTCAAAAGAGACATTACGGAAGGCCGGATCGTTAACGTCAGGGGAAATGGAGGCAGTACGGTTGGTTGGGCCCAGTACGCCAGCAACGTAGCGCGGTTTTTCCGGGGTGCGTGCCGTCCATTCATCAGCACAAGCGCGCGCCAGCAAGGCGGCCTGGTAGTTAATTTCGGCGGACAGCGACTCCATATGGTAGTCGGCCATCGCGATAGTGGTCGAGTTGAAGGTGTTGGTTTCGAGGATGTCGGCCCCCGCCTCCAGGTAACCGTTGTGGATCGCAGTGATCACCTCCGGCTTGCTTAACACCAGTAGGTCGTTATTGCCTTTCAGATCGCTTTGCCAATCGGCAAAACGCTCACCGCGGTAGTCTGCCTCCTCCAGCCGATAGCTCTGGATCATGGTGCCCATACCGCCGTCCAACACTAAAATACGCTGCGATAGCTGCTGACGCAGTTGTTCCACTCGATTTGTCACTGTAGCCCCTTCACACCCGATTATCCGCCCGACGACTTATTACCCCACATCCCAATGTTGTAGCGGCGCGGCACGCTGCGCCCGTCATGCATCCTGCAACTTGAAAGATGGAGGGTCTGACATCCTAGCACAGGTTATGGCGGCAAAGATGCGAGCGGGTATTGAGAGTTTTTCAGGTTCGCCGAACAACAGATCCGATGAGCGGAGAAGCAACTTGCAATTCATACTCAAAAAACGAAAATGAATTCCATCATACGGAAAGCACAAGGTGAATCATGGCCACTCCCGTTCCCGCCAAACGCGGTAAAAAACCCCGCGCCGCCGCACCCGCTACCAGCACGGCGACCGGCCAGGTCCAGTCATTGACCCGTGGCCTGAAACTATTGGAATATATTGCCGAAGCGCAGGGCAACGTAGCGCTAACCGATCTGGCCCAGCAAGCCGGGTTGCCCAACTCCACTACCCATCGCCTGCTGACGACCATGCAACAGCAGGGGTTTGTCCGTCAGGTGGGCGATCTTGGCCTGTGGACCATGGGAGCACATGCGTTTGTGGTGGGCAGCAGCTTCCTGCAAAGCCGTAACCTGCTGGCGATGGTGCACCCAACGCTGCGCCGCCTGATGGAAGAGTCGGGGGAAACGGTCAATCTGGCGGTGATGGACAAAGCCGAGGATCAGGCGGTGATTATCGATCAGGTACAATGCACCGCGTTGATGCGCATGTCAGCCCCGATTGGCGGCAAGCTGCCGATGCACGCCTCTGGCGCTGGCAAAGCCTTTCTGGCCAGCATGCAGGACGATGAGGTAACCCGGTTGCTGCATAAAAAAGGCATGCACACCTATACCCCACACACGCTCACGCCACATAACCTGAAAGAAGGGTTGGCGGTGATCCGCAAGCAGGGGTTCTCGTTCGACGATGAAGAGCATGCCCTGGGCCTACGCTGTCTGGCCGCCTGCATCTTTGATGAACACCGCGAAGCCTTTGCCGCCATCTCCATCTCCGGCCCGGTATCACGCATTACCGACGATCGCGTTACCGAACTGGGTGCGCTAGTGATCCATGCGGCAAAAGAAATCAGCCTGGAGTACGGCGGCGTACGGTGATTAGACGGGCGCAGCATTGCGCCCTAAGCCCTGAGCAAATTCCCGCTGTTATTTTTCTGTATCGCGCTGTAGAGACTTTGTTTCGCCTCCCGCGAAAAGTATGAATTCGATCACAATTAGCGATCTTGCCACCGAAAGCCGATTGCAACCTTTGGCGCTTCCCCTGACAATGTTACCGATAACATGTTACCGGTAACAATCATTCGTAAAATAATATAGCCGCAGCAGACTATGACTCGCAGGTGGGGGAACCAAACCATGATCAATAATCAGAATCGTGTTTACGTCATTATGGGCGTATCCGGCAGCGGTAAGTCTGCCGTCGCCAATGCCGTGGCCCAACGGCTATCCGCCAACTTCCTGGACGGTGACTTTCTCCATCCGCGCTGCAATATCCAGAAAATGGCCTCAGGCGAACCGCTCAATGACGACGATCGCGCACCATGGTTGGCCGCCCTGAACGACGCGGCTTTCGCTATGCAGCGTACCAATGCGGTCTCGATCATCGTCTGCTCTGCACTGAAAAAACATTATCGCGATCGGCTGCGTGCCGGTAATGACAATCTGTCATTCATCTATCTGCACGGCGACTTCCCGGTGATCGAGGCTCGGCTGGCTGCCCGCAAGGGGCATTTCTTCAAACCCCAAATGCTGGTGACCCAGTTCGCCACGCTGGAGCAGCCGGGCCAAGATGAAATTGACGTCCAGGCCATCGATATCGATCAGTCACTGGATGCGGTGATTGCCGACACTGTGCGGCATATCCAGAGTTTCCAACCACAAGAAGCCTGTGCATAACGAGATGTTCTGAACGACATAACTGGCCCTCGCCGCGCGCATTAGGGCTGCATTGTGAGGATGATATGATTAACAGCACCCTGGCACGTGTAACACAACGCATTATTGAACGTTCAAAAGAGAGCCGAGCTGCCTATCTGGCACGTATTAGCGCAGCCCGCACGCAGACGGTACACCGCTCGCAGCTAGCCTGTGGCAACCTGGCCCACGGTTTTGCCGCCTGCCAGCCCGACGATAAAGCCGCCCTGAAAAACATGGTGCGCAGCGATATCGCCATCATCACCGCCTACAACGATATGCTCTCTGCCCACCAACCTTATGAAAACTATCCACAACGGCTAAAGCAGGCGTTACACAGCGTTGGCGCCGTTGGCCAGGTCGCAGGTGGTGTGCCAGCCATGTGCGACGGCGTGACGCAGGGGCAGGACGGCATGGAGCTATCGTTGATGAGCCGCGATGTGATAGCCATGTCCGCAGCCATCGGCCTTTCCCATAACATGTTCGACGGCGCATTGTTTCTGGGTATCTGTGACAAGATTGTGCCAGGGCTGGTAATGTCCGCCTTGTCCTTCGGCCATTTGCCTGCCGTATTTGTGCCTGCCGGGCCGATGAGCAGCGGCCTACCTAATAAAGAGAAAGTACGTGTGCGCCAGCTGTATGCCGAGGGCAAAGCCGATCGCCACGCGCTGCTGGAAGCCGAGGCCGCCTCTTATCATGGCGTTGGTACCTGCACCTTCTACGGCACGGCCAACACCAACCAGATGGTGATGGAAGTGATGGGCCTGCATCTACCCGGCGCCTCTTTCATTCATCCAGACACGCCACTGCGCGATGCGCTCAATGATGCCGCCGCTCGCCAAGTCACCCGCCTGACAGAAACCGCCGGTAATTACCTGCCGATAGGCCAATTGGTGGATGAAAAAGTGGTGGTTAACGGCATCGTATCGCTCCTGGCCACCGGGGGCTCCACCAACCTGACGATGCATATGGTAGCCATGGCTCGCGCAGCGGGCATCATCATCAACTGGGACGACTTCTCTGAGCTTTCCGATGCAGTGCCACTGCTATGCCGCATCTACCCCAACGGCCCGGCGGATATCAACCAGTTCCAGGCGGCGGGCGGTGTGCAATTGGTCGTGCGTGAGCTGTTGAACAACGGCCTGTTGCATCAGGATGTGCATACCGTCGCCGGTTTCGGCCTGGAGCGCTACACTCAGGAGCCTTGGCTGGACAATGGCCAGTTGGCCTGGCGCAACGGGGCAGCAAGTTCGCTGGACGCTAACGTGATTGCCAGCATAGCCAAACCGTTCGAGCACCATGGCGGCACCAAGGTGCTGGCCGGTAATCTGGGCCGTGCGGTGATGAAGACGTCTGCGGTGCCTGCCGAAAATCAGATTATCGAAGCCCCGGCGGTCGTATTCGAAAGCCAGCACGATATCGTCCCCGCCTTCGAAGCAGGCAAACTGGATCGGGACTGCGTGGTGGTCGTGCGTTTCCAGGGGCCACAGGCCAATGGCATGCCTGAACTGCATAAGCTGATGCCACCGCTTGGGGTATTGATGGATCGCGGCTTCAAGGTGGCGTTGGTGACCGATGGCCGCCTGTCCGGCGCTTCCGGCAAGGTTCCTTCGGCGATCCATGTCACCCCGGAGGCGTACACCGGCGGTATGCTGGCCAAAGTACAAAGCGGCGATATGATCCGGGTGAATGGACACACCGGCGAGCTGCAACTGCTGGTTGCGGAAGCAGAGCTGGCCCAGCGCATTCCCTATCAACCCGATCTGAGCGGTGAAAGGAACGGCTGTGGCCGTGAGCTGTTCAGCGCGTTACGCAGCCAGCTTTCCGGGGCCGAACAGGGCGCCTGCTGCATCACGTTTTAATCCTGACCATGGCCCAGCCTGCTGGGCCTGCTATCAGCCAGCCTGCGCGTACCCCGAAGGTAGCCTCTGGCTGAAACGCCGCTTTTTACGGTAGGCAAACACATCCTCGACGTGCCCCTCCTTGATACGCTGCTGCAACCCTCGCCAGTAGTCCGCTTCAAACAGATCGCTGTGCATCTCCTCAAAGACCTTGCGGATGCGCCGGTCGCCACACAGGAAATGGCGGAACTCTTCGGGGAAAACATCGTTAGGTGAAATGCTGTACCAGGGTTCGCTGGCCAGTTCATCTTCCGGGTAGCGCGGCGGCGGGATATTACGGAAGTTCACCTCGGTCATGTAGCAAATCTCGTCGTAGTCGTAAAACACCACGCGCCCATGGCGCGTCACGCCGAAGTTTTTGAACAGCATATCGCCTGGGAAGATATTGGCCGCAGCCAGCTGTTTGATCGCATTACCATATTCTTCAATGGCGTCATGCATTTGCCGTTCGTCTGCCTGCTCAAGATACAGATTTAACGGCGTCATCCGCCGCTCCATATACAGATGCTTGATGACCACCCGATCGCCGAGATCTTCCAGCTTTTCCGGCACTTCACGCTGCAACTCCGCCAACAGTTGCGGGCTGATACGCGCCTTATCCACCACAAAATTCTCATATTCCTGGGTATCGGCCATCCGCCCGACGCGATCGTGCTCTTTTACCAGTTGGTAGCAGGCCATCACCTGTGCCTGTGTGACCTCTTTCTGCGGCGCAAATTCGTCTTTGATCACTTTGAATACCCGATCGAAGGACGGCAGCGTAAACACCAGCATCACCATGCCTTTCACGCCCGGCGCAATAATGAATTGCTCCTGCGACTGCGCCATAAAATTCAGGTATTCACGGTAGCATTCGGTTTTACCATGCTTCTGGCAGCCGATCGCCATATACAGTTCGGCGGTGGTTTTACCCGGCAGGATCTCCCGCAACCATTCGACCATCGCCGCTGGTAATGGGGCATACACCATAAAGTAGGAACGGGCGAAGCCAAACACGATGCTGGCTTCGGCCTTGCTGGTCAGGCAGGTATCAATGAACAACGCGCCGGACTCGCTGTGGTGGATCGGCAACAGAAACGGGTAAACCCCGTCGGCCACGCGCAGCTTACCGACCAACCAGGCCGCCTTGTTACGGTAGAACAGCTCATTGCCGATTTGGAACGTCGCTCTAGCTAGCTGTTGGGAGCTGAAGGTCTGTAGTAAGGCTTGGGTGATATAGCGAATATCGCGTGGCAGGTCTTCCCACGGCAGGCGCAGCGGCAAGTCGATCAACAGGCTATGCAGCATGGCAGCCAAATCACCATTGGGAGTAAAATCACGTGCCAACGGCCTGGGAATATCACGAAAGCGCCGTTCGGGCTGCGAGCTGAAAACGAACAGCTTGTCCGGGGTTAAATCCCGATGTTTGAACAGCCGACAGTAAACCGAATTAAAGAAGCTTTCGGCAATCTCAAAACGCGGGTAGTCGGGCAACAGTTCGGTATAAACCGCCTTCACCCTATTAGGGAAATCCGCATCGTAATATTTCTGCCCGGTGATGCATTTCAGTTGCTCTACCACCAGACCGACGTGATGATCGTAAAGATGGATACGTCGTTTCATCGCCTGTTGTACGGCGGGCCAGTCTGCCTGCTCAAAACGCTGCTGTGCTCCGGCCGTGACTTCAAGAAAGCGGCCATATTGCGCATCAAAGCCCTGCAGGATCGTCTGTGCAATCAACAGCTCCAGTTTTTCCGCCATCTTTGCCTCTGCCATTCAGGAATGAAACCAGAGCCTGGCGCCATGCCAGGCCCCTTGGGGATCAGAACTGCTGTTCTTCGGTGGAACCGGTCAGTGCCGTTACCGAGGAAGCGCCCCCCTGAATAATGGTGGTTACCTTATCGAAGTAGCCGGTCCCCACCTCCTGCTGATGCGAAGCAAAGGTGTAGCCACGCTCGACTGCGGCAAATTCCGGCTGCTGCACTTTTTCAACATAGTGCTTCATGCCTTCGCCACGCGCATAAGCATGTGCCAGATCGAACATGTTGAACCACATGCTGTGGATACCGGCCAGCGTGATGAACTGGTATTTGTAGCCCATGGCGGACAGTGCATCCTGGAAGCGGGCGATAGTCTGATCGTCCAGGTTCTTCTTCCAGTTGAACGACGGTGAGCAGTTATAGGCCAACAGCTTGCCCGGGAACTTGGCATGGATCGCATCGGCAAAGCGTTGAGCTGCTTCAAGATCCGGCGTTGAGGTTTCGCACCACACCAGATCGGCATAAGGGGCATAAGCCAAGCCACGGCTGATGGCCTGCTCAATACCAGCATGGGTGCGGTAGAAACCTTCGGCGGTGCGTTCGCCAGACACAAAGGCACTGTCATACGGATCGCAGTCGGAGGTCAGCAAATCCGCCGCATCGGCATCGGTACGGGCAATCAACAGGGTTGGCACACCGAGAACGTCAGCCGCCAAGCGCGCCGCAACCAGCTTCTGGATAGCTTCCTGGGTCGGTACCAAGACCTTGCCGCCCATATGGCCACACTTCTTCACTGCCGCCAGTTGGTCTTCAAAATGTACCCCGGCCGCACCGGCTTCGATCATCGCCTTCATCAGTTCAAAGGCATTCAGCACGCCGCCAAATCCGGCTTCAGCATCCGCCACGATCGGCAGGAAGTAATCGGTATAGCCTTTGCTGCCGGGTTCAATCTGGTTTGCCCACTGGATCTGATCCGCCCGACGGAAGGTATTATTGATGCGCTCAACCACCGTCGGGACCGAGTCGACCGGATACAGTGATTGATCGGGATACATGGCAGCAGCGGTATTGGCATCAGCCGCTACCTGCCAACCGGACAGATAGATCGCTTCGACACCGGCTTTCGCCTGTTGCAGCGCCTGGCCACCGGTCAGCGCCCCAAGGCTGTTCACGTACCCTTTGCGGGATTTGCCATGCAGCAGTTCCCAGAGTTTCGCTGCACCGTTTTGCGCCAACGTGCAAACCGGATTGACCGAGCCACGCAGGTTGATCACGTCTTCGGCGCTGTAAGGGCGGGTGATGCCCTCCCAGCGTGCTGATTTCCATTCCTGTTCCAGCTGTTGGATCTGTTGGGTACGAGAGGTCGTCATATTTTTATCCTTTTCAATACTGTAGGGTTAAAGGTCAGGAACGGTTTCAGGCCAGTAATTCGTAGCCGGGTAAGGTCAGGAAATCGATTAATTCATCTTGCGTGGTGATACGCTCCATCAGCTGTGCCGCCTCTTCGAAGCGGCCTGCGTGATAACGCGCTTCACCCAGTTCTTTACGAACGACCTGCATCTCTTCCTGCAGCATCTGGCGGAACAGGGCCTTGGTTACCTGTTGGCCATTGCTGAGGCTTTTCTCGTGATGGATCCACTGCCAAATTGAGGTACGTGAAATCTCGGCAGTAGCGGCATCTTCCATCAGGCCATAAATCGGTACGCAGCCATTGCCGGAGATCCAGGCTTCAATGTATTGCACCGCTACGCGGATATTGGCGCGCATGCCAGTTTCGGTACGCTCACCGTCACACGGTTCCAGCAGTTGCGCCGCCGTGATAGGTGCATCATTCTCACGCAGCACCTCTAGTTGATTCTGCCGCTCCCCCAGGATGCGGTTGAACACTTCCATCACCGTATCGGCCAAACCTGGATGTGCCACCCAAGTCCCGTCATGGCCATTGGTCGCTTCCAGTTCTTTATCCGCACGCACCTTGCCCAACACCACCGCGTTTTGCTCGGCGTCTTTGCTGGGGATAAACGCCGCCATCCCCCCCATCGCAAAAGCACCGCGGCGGTGGCAGGTCTTGATGAGCAAGCGAGAATAAGCACTGAGGAAAGGCTGGGTCATAGTGACGGACTGACGGTCCGGTAGCACCCGATCGCCATGGTTCTTCAGCGTTTTGATATAGCTGAAGATGTAGTCCCAACGGCCACAGTTCAGCCCGACGATATGATCGCGCAGGTGATACAGGATCTCGTCCATCTGGAATACCGCAGGCAAGGTTTCAATCAATACCGTGGCCTTGATGGTGCCGCGCGGCAACCCGAAGCGATCCTCGGTAAAGCTAAAGACTTCACTCCACCAGGCAGCCTCCTGCCAGGACTGGGTTTTCGGCAGGTAGAAATACGGGCCGCTGCCTTTTGCCAGCAGTTGGCGATAGTTATGGAAGAAATAGAGTGCAAAATCGAACAACCCGCCAGGGATCGCTTCCCCCTGCCACTGCACGTGTTTTTCCGGCAAATGCAGGCCACGTACGCGGGCAATCAACACCGCCGGGTTGGGTTTGAGCTGGTAAATCTTGCCGGCTTCATTGGTGTAAGAGATGGTGCCGTTGACCGCATCATGCAGGTTGATCTGCCCGTCGATAACCTTGTCCCAGCTGGGTGCCAGTGAGTCTTCAAAGTCGGCCATAAACACTTTGACGTTGGCATTGAGGGCATTGATCACCATTTTGCGTTCAACCGGACCGGTAATCTCAACCCGACGGTCGCGCAAGTCAGCGGGAACGCCGCGGATCTGCCAGTCACCCTGCCGAATGGAATCCGTTTCCGAAATAAATCCAGGCAGCTCGCCACGATCGATTTTCTCTTGCCAGCTGGCGCGTGCCGCCAACAGTTTGTTGCGTTGCGGCGTAAATTTCCCCACCAGTTCAGCCAGGAACTCGACCGCGTCATCCGTCAGTATCTGCCGCTCTGCAGAGCCGAAAGCCTGTGTAAACGCTAATTCTGTGCCTACCATCTGTTGCGTCATTGTCTTGATCCTTTCCATCATTCCACGCCGCCATTGCAGGCCAGGCGAAGCATTGTTGTCGGAAATCGGGTGAAAAAAAGACCGCCAACTGGTCAGATGTCATCCCGCAGGATCCTAGAATAACCAACAAAAATTAAAAATCAAAAACGATTTCCATTTTTTTAATAAATATTTTATTAACCTTTTACTATCAATTGATTAGATTATTTATCATTTATAGCTAACCAGGAAACCGGTTCCATTACGATAAAGGAATGCCGGTAATACATTGTTTTTAAATAAGTTATCGATGCTGAAACGTTGCAGGTTTGGCAGGAAAAACGGCAGGGTAAACCAGGGCGGCCTCGATTCAGCCACCCGGTGCAGAGAAAAATGTTACTCGAGGGTAGGATTCATATGACGCAGATCGAACGGCGTGATCTGGTAAACGTAGTAGTTCAACCAGTTGGAAAACAGCAGGTGACCATGGCTTCGCCATGAAGCTGCGGGGGGCAATTCGGGGTTATCATCGGGGAAATAATTTAGCGGTACGCTCGGGTTGAGGCCTGCATCGTTATCACGACAATACTCACCCGCTAACGTCAGGGCGTCATATTCCGGATGCCCGGTGACAAAGGCCATGCGCTTATCCTTGGTAGCGAACAGATAGGCGCCAGCCAGTTCTGATTCAGCCAGGATATCCAGATCGGTGTACTGCCGCAGGATCTCGGTTGGGAAATCAGCATAGCGGGAGTGAGGAGCCAGGAAGGTTTCATCAAAACCTCGGGTCAGCAAGGCATGTTGGTGCAGCGTACGATGCTGGTACACTCCGGAGAGCTTCACCTCACGCGTCTTCTTTGGAATGCCGTACAGGATGTTTAGCGCGGCCTGCACTGCCCAGCAGACAAACAGGGTTGAAGTCACATGATCCTTGGCCCACTCGATCACTCGCTCGATCTGCGGCCAATAGGCAACATCACAGAAGTCCACCAGGCCCAGCGGAGCGCCAGTGACGATCAGCCCGTCAAAGTTCTCATTCTGGATATCTTCAAAGTTACAGTAGAAATTATTCAGGTGCTCCGTGGGCGTATTCTTCGACTCACGGCTATCGATGCGCAGTAGCTGAATATCGATCTGCAATGGCGAGTTGGAAAGCAAACGCAGAAACTGGTTTTCCGTTTCGATCTTTTTCGGCATCAGGTTGAGGATAAGTACCTTTAACGGCCTGATTTCCTGTGTTTTTGCGCGTGAGGATGTCATGACAAACACGTTCTCATTACGCAAGAAATTGACCGCAGGTAACTCATCAGGAACACGAATCGGCATTGCTTACCCCTCACACATCCGTTTATACGTTTAGACTTCTAGATGCCCGAAGATAGCGCTTTTTTAGCGTCATGTCGAGGATTCAACGGGAAGGTGAAAATGTTTCATCGCCAGGCTGTCAGCCAGTATGGGGAATTTCAAACCGCACAAAAGCAAAAAGGCCATCCTTGCGGATGGCCTCTTGGCTTAATTGATGCTTGGCAGTGTCCTACTCTCGCATGGGGAGACCCCACACTACCATCGGCGCTACGGCGTTTCACTTCTGAGTTCGGCATGGGGTCAGGTGGGACCACCGCGCTATTGCCGCCAAGCAAATTCTTTTGATTCTTTTTTCTGCCGAACTTCTAAACCACTTAAATAAAGTGGTGCTGATACCCAGAGTCGAACTGGGGACCTCACCCTTACCAAGGGTGCGCTCTACCAACTGAGCCATATCAGCACGCTAATTTGATGCCTGGCAGTGTCCTACTCTCGCATGGGGAGACCCCACACTACCATCGGCGCTACGGCGTTTCACTTCTGAGTTCGGCATGGGGTCAGGTGGGACCACCGCGCTATTGCCGCCAGGCAAATTCGTTTCATTTCAACCGCTTCACTCTCGTGTCGCCATCGAAACCAATCTCGGAACTTCGCTGAAAATTGTCGTCTACTCTAAAACACCTTTGGTGTTGTAAGGTTAAGCCTCACGGATCATTAGTACTGGTTAGCTCAATGCATCGCTGCACTTACACACCCAGCCTATCAACGTCTTAGTCTTAAACGTTCCTTCAGGGACCTTAAAGGCCCAGGGAAGACTCATCTCGAGGCAAGTTTCGCGCTTAGATGCTTTCAGCGCTTATCTTTTCCGCACTTAGCTACCGGGCAGTGCCATTGGCATGACAACCCGAACACCAGTGGTGCGTTCACTCCGGTCCTCTCGTACTAGGAGCAACCCCTCTCAATCTTCCAACGCCCACGGCAGATAGGGACCGAACTGTCTCACGACGTTCTAAACCCAGCTCGCGTACCACTTTAAATGGCGAACAGCCATACCCTTGGGACCTACTTCAGCCCCAGGATGTGATGAGCCGACATCGAGGTGCCAAACACCGCCGTCGATATGAACTCTTGGGCGGTATCAGCCTGTTATCCCCGGAGTACCTTTTATCCGTTGAGCGATGGCCCTTCCATTCAGAACCACCGGATCACTAAGACCTACTTTCGTACCTGCTCGAGCCGTCACTCTCGCAGTCAAGCTAGCTTATGCCTTTGCACTAACCTCACGATGTCCGACCGTGATTAGCTAACCTTCGTGCTCCTCCGTTACTCTTTGGGAGGAGACCGCCCCAGTCAAACTACCCACCAGACACTGTCCTCACCCCGGATCACGGGGCCGAGTTAGAACATCAAACATTAAAGGGTGGTATTTCAAGGTTGGCTCCATGCAGACTGGCGTCCACACTTCAAAGCCTCCCACCTATCCTACACATCAAGGCTCAATGTTCAGTGTCAAGCTATAGTAAAGGTTCACGGGGTCTTTCCGTCTTGCCGCGGGTACACTGCATCTTCACAGCGAGTTCAATTTCACTGAGTCTCGGGTGGAGACAGCCTGGCCATCATTACGCCATTCGTGCAGGTCGGAACTTACCCGACAAGGAATTTCGCTACCTTAGGACCGTTATAGTTACGGCCGCCGTTTACTGGGGCTTCGATCAAGAGCTTCGCCTTGCGGCTGACCCCATCAATTAACCTTCCAGCACCGGGCAGGCGTCACACCGTATACGTCCACTTTCGTGTTTGCACAGTGCTGTGTTTTTATTAAACAGTTGCAGCCAGCTGGTATCTGCGACTGGCTTCAGCTCCGAGAGCAAGTCTCTTCACCTACGCGCCAGCGTGCCTTCTCCCGAAGTTACGGCACCATTTTGCCTAGTTCCTTCACCCGAGTTCTCTCAAGCGCCTTGGTATTCTCTACCTGACCACCTGTGTCGGTTTGGGGTACGATTTGATGTTACCTGATGCTTAGAGGCTTTTCCTGGAAGCAGGGCATCAACTACTTCTGCACCGTAGTGCATCGTCATCACGCCTCAGGGTTGGTAGCGTTCCGGATTTACCAGGAACACCCCCCTACACGCTTAAACCGGGACAACCGTCGCCCGGCTAGCCTAGCCTTCTCCGTCCCCCCTTCGCAGTAACACCGAGTACAGGAATATTAACCTGTTTCCCATCGACTACGCCTTTCGGCCTCGCCTTAGGGGTCGACTCACCCTGCCCCGATTAACGTTGGACAGGAACCCTTGGTCTTCCGGCGAGCGGGTTTTTCACCCGCTTTATCGTTACTTATGTCAGCATTCGCACTTCTGATACCTCCAGCAAACCTCACAGTTCACCTTCAACGGCTTACAGAACGCTCCCCTACCCAACAACGCCTGAGCGTCGCTGCCGCAGCTTCGGTGCATGGTTTAGCCCCGTTACATCTTCCGCGCAGGCCGACTCGACCAGTGAGCTATTACGCTTTCTTTAAATGATGGCTGCTTCTAAGCCAACATCCTGGCTGTCTATGCCTTCCCACATCGTTTCCCACTTAACCATGACTTTGGGACCTTAGCTGGCGGTCTGGGTTGTTTCCCTCTTCACGACGGACGTTAGCACCCGCCGTGTGTCTCCCGTGATAACATTCTTCGGTATTCGGAGTTTGCATCGGTTTGGTAAGCCGGGATGGCCCCCTAGCCGAAACAGTGCTCTACCCCCGAAGATGAGTTCACGAGGCGCTACCTAAATAGCTTTCGGGGAGAACCAGCTATCTCCCGGTTTGATTGGCCTTTCACCCCCAGCCACAAGTCATCCGCTAATTTTTCAACATTAGTCGGTTCGGTCCTCCAGTTAGTGTTACCCAACCTTCAACCTGCCCATGGCTAGATCACCGGGTTTCGGGTCTATACCTTGCAACTATTCGCCCAGTTAAGACTCGGTTTCCCTACGGCTCCCCTATACGGTTAACCTTGCTACAAAATATAAGTCGCTGACCCATTATACAAAAGGTACGCAGTCACACCACGAAGGTGCTCCCACTGCTTGTACGTACACGGTTTCAGGTTCTATTTCACTCCCCTCGCCGGGGTTCTTTTCGCCTTTCCCTCACGGTACTGGTTCACTATCGGTCAGTCAGGAGTATTTAGCCTTGGAGGATGGTCCCCCCATATTCAGACAGGATGTCACGTGTCCCGCCCTACTCATCGAACTCACAGTTAATGCATTTTAGTGTACGGGGCTATCACCCTTTGCTGCGCGACTTTCCAGACGCTTCCACTAACACAAGAACTGATTCAGGTTCTGGGCTGTTCCCCGTTCGCTCGCCGCTACTAGGGGAATCTCGGTTGATTTCTTTTCCTCGGGGTACTTAGATGTTTCAGTTCCCCCGGTTCGCCTCGTATGGCTATGTATTCACCATACGATAGTGTGTCGAAACACACTGGGTTTCCCCATTCGGGTATTGCCGGTTATAACGGTTCATATCACCTTACCGACACTTTTCGCAGATTAGCACGCCCTTCATCGCCTCTGACTGCCTAGGCATCCACCGTGTACGCTTAGTCACTTAACCTCACAACCCGAAGGTGTTTCTGTAAACAGAGACACTGTCGTGCTGTTTATTTGAGAGACTCTATGACAGGTTAATCCTTACCCCAATACTTCTACGGAGGGATAAGTTTCAGCTGTCATGTTTCAATTTTCAGCTTGTTCCAGATTGTTAAAGAGCAATATCTTAAACACGACTCGCAAGAGTCATCTTTAAGATAATCAGTCACGAATGACCGGTGATAATGTCTTTCACTCATTATCGGATGGCGTCCCCAAGGGGATTCGAACCCCTGTTACAGCCGTGAAAGGGCAGTGTCCTAGGCCTCTAGACGATGGGGACACAAAATCCGATTAAACCCAGGGTTTAACCGTTTCTCGTATCAGCATGAGTCCAGAAGACTCATTACATCAACAGGTAGCGCTTTGCTCATTACTTTTCATCAGACAATCTGTGTGGACACTGCACGCAACTGCATATCTTTAGGTAAGGAGGTGATCCAACCGCAGGTTCCCCTACGGTTACCTTGTTACGACTTCACCCCAGTCATGAATCACAAAGTGGTAAGCGCCCTCCCGAAGGTTAAGCTACCTACTTCTTTTGCAACCCACTCCCATGGTGTGACGGGCGGTGTGTACAAGGCCCGGGAACGTATTCACCGTAGCATTCTGATCTACGATTACTAGCGATTCCGACTTCACGGAGTCGAGTTGCAGACTCCGATCCGGACTACGACATACTTTATGAGGTCCGCTTGCTCTCGCGAGTTCGCTTCTCTTTGTATATGCCATTGTAGCACGTGTGTAGCCCTACTCGTAAGGGCCATGATGACTTGACGTCATCCCCACCTTCCTCCGGTTTATCACCGGCAGTCTCCTTTGAGTTCCCGCCATTACGCGCTGGCAACAAAGGATAAGGGTTGCGCTCGTTGCGGGACTTAACCCAACATTTCACAACACGAGCTGACGACAGCCATGCAGCACCTGTCTCACAGTTCCCGAAGGCACCAATCCATCTCTGGAAAGTTCTGTGGATGTCAAGAGTAGGTAAGGTTCTTCGCGTTGCATCGAATTAAACCACATGCTCCACCGCTTGTGCGGGCCCCCGTCAATTCATTTGAGTTTTAACCTTGCGGCCGTACTCCCCAGGCGGTCGACTTAACGCGTTAGCTCCGGAAGCCACGCCTCAAGGGCACAACCTCCAAGTCGACATCGTTTACAGCGTGGACTACCAGGGTATCTAATCCTGTTTGCTCCCCACGCTTTCGCACCTGAGCGTCAGTCTTTGTCCAGGGGGCCGCCTTCGCCACCGGTATTCCTCCAGATCTCTACGCATTTCACCGCTACACCTGGAATTCTACCCCCCTCTACAAGACTCTAGCTTGCCAGTTTCAAATGCAGTTCCCAAGTTAAGCTCGGGGATTTCACATCTGACTTAACAAACCGCCTGCGTGCGCTTTACGCCCAGTAATTCCGATTAACGCTTGCACCCTCCGTATTACCGCGGCTGCTGGCACGGAGTTAGCCGGTGCTTCTTCTGCGAGTAACGTCAATGAACAGTGCTATTAACACCGAACCCTTCCTCCTCGCTGAAAGTGCTTTACAACCCGAAGGCCTTCTTCACACACGCGGCATGGCTGCATCAGGCTTGCGCCCATTGTGCAATATTCCCCACTGCTGCCTCCCGTAGGAGTCTGGACCGTGTCTCAGTTCCAGTGTGGCTGGTCATCCTCTCAGACCAGCTAGGGATCGTCGCCTAGGTGAGCCATTACCTCACCTACTAGCTAATCCCATCTGGGCACATCCGATGGTGTGAGGCCCGAAGGTCCCCCACTTTGGTCCGAAGACGTTATGCGGTATTAGCTACCGTTTCCAGTAGTTATCCCCCTCCATCGGGCAGTTTCCCAGACATTACTCACCCGTCCGCCGCTCGTCACCCAGGAGCAAGCTCCTTGTGCTACCGCTCGACTTGCATGTGTTAGGCCTGCCGCCAGCGTTCAATCTGAGCCATGATCAAACTCTTCAATTAAAAGCTTGATTTGCTGCAACTCGTGCAGCGATGCTCGAAAATTAACTTTCGTAATCATTCATTCGCATGAATGACTGCTTGGTCACTCTTCAAGACTTGATATTTTTTTGCTACCGAAGCAGCTGGATATCGTCTTGTGAGTGCCCACACAGATTGTCTGATAAATTGTTAAAGAGCAGTGAGTTACGCGCTTTCGCTTGCTAACTCGAGGTGGCGTATATTACGCTTTCCTCTTTCAGAGTCAACCTTAATTTCAGGTTTTTTCTCTGCGACCCCCGGAGACTCTGTGAAGTTGTTCACATGTTCCGTGTCGATGGAGGCGCATTATAGGGATCCCATTTTTTTCCACAACCCCTTTTTAGATCTTTTCTTACCGACTGCGCACTTTTCCGCCCTTTCGCACGGATCTTGCCCGATCAAGGTCGTTTTACCGACGATCCCCCGTGTTAACTGGTTGTAATTCCACCGTCAAAGTCTAGTATTGCCGGTAATAAGATCCTTATACGAGGCAATCCCATGTCCAATTCAGTGCGTCCTTATCTGCATTACTCCCCTCAAATTGGCCAACGCGTCATGATCGATCCTTCCAGCGTAGTGATCGGCAACGTTGATCTGGCTGATGACGTCAGCGTTTGGCCCTTGGTTGCCATCCGCGGTGATGTCAACGCGGTAAAGATCGGCGCACGCAGTAATATCCAGGATGGCAGCATTCTGCATGTCACCCATCAATCCGATTATAATCCGGCGGGTTACCCTTTACTGATCGGCGAGGATGTCACCGTTGGGCATAAAGCCATGCTGCATGGTTGTACCATCGGTAATCGCGTTTTGGTGGGGATGGGCTCCATTCTGCTCGACGGTGCCGTAATAGAAGATGATGTGATGATTGGTGCAGGTAGCCTGGTCGCACCCGGCAAGCATCTGGAGAGTGGCTACTTATATGTAGGCAGCCCTGCACGCCGGGTTAGAGCCTTGACCCCGGCGGAACTGGAAGGGCTACGCTATTCGGCCAATAACTATGTACGTTGGAAAGACGAATATCTCAGTGAAGATATCTAACTGCCCCGCCCTGCTTGCCAGAGCGGGGCCCCCTCACACCGCCATTTCCTGACGTAATTGCTGCAATACCGGTTCGATCTCCGGCATCACGCCATGCCATAAAAAGAAAGCATGGGCAGCCTGCCCCACCAGCATGCCTAAACCGTCCGCATAATGTTGCGCCCCCAACTGCTGAGCCCAGGCCAGGAATGGGGTGCTGCCCTGTTGGTAGAACATGTCATAGCACCGGGTCGTGCTGTGGATAATACTGTCAGGCAGTGCCGGGATCTCCCCCTTGAATCCTGAAGCAGTCGCGTTGATCACTAAATCAAAATGCTGTTGATCCAGCCGATCCAGCGGCAAGGCAGCGATCTCCCCCAGATGCCGGAACGCCGCTGCCAACTCCTCGGCACGGCTGAAGGTGCGGTTGGTCAACACCACTTCACAACCAAAAGAGAGCAATGGCAGGATCACGCCGCGCGCAGCACCACCGGCTCCAACCAGCAACACGCGGTCACTTGGCAGAATCAAACGTTGGCGTTCAAGATCAGACAGCAAACCGATACCGTCGGTGTTATCCCCCAGCAGCTTTCCATCGGGCAATACCTTTAGCGTATTCACCGCACCGGCCATTGCCGCCCTTTCGCTAAGTTCGCTTGCTGCCTCATAGGCACATTCTTTAAAAGGGACGGTGACGTTGGCCCCTTGGCCACCAGCAGCAATAAACCGTTGCAAGGTAGGTACAAATCCGTCCAACGGAGCCAGTACCGTGCCGTAGGGGTGTTCGATCCCGGTTTGCTGCGCAAACAGCGCGTGGATGCGTGGGGACTTGCTATGAGCAATCGGGTTACCGAATACCGCGAACTTCTCCATAGATCTAGCCTCTAGCCCTGACGGATCTGCTCACCGGTCAAAGCATCTCTGATTTCAGAAGGGTTTAACCGGCCACCCACGTTACCTGCCAGCACCGGGAAAGCGTCACCAAACTGCTGTATCACTTCGGCTACGGTGCGGCACGGCTCCTCACCGCTTAAGTTGGCACTGGTTGACACCAGCGGCTTACCGAACTGGCGGCACAGCTGTTGCACCAAAGGATGATCGCTAACGCGCACGGCCAACGAACTAAAGCGCCCTGTCAGCAGGGCTGGCGTTTGCGGTTTTGCCGGGATCACCCAGGTTACCGGGCCAGGCCAACTGGCAAAGATCGTGGCACGCTGCTGCTCGTTCAATGCGCCATCATCAATATACGGCGCTAGCTGAGCATAATCGGCAGCGATCAGGATCAAGCCTTTTTCCCACGGACGTTGTTTCAAGGCCAACAGCTGTCTGACGGCCTGTTCGCTATCTGGGTCACACCCCAGACCGAATACCGCTTCTGTTGGATAAGCGATTACTTGCTGGTTTTCCAGCGCGGCAATAATAGGCGCGAATGCGGAAGTTTGTTCTGGGTTCATAGCTTGATTATTCTGAGATAGCGACGGGTTTTCCGCACAGTTTACTGGCGCAGCAAAGCGTTGGGCCTTTTGCCGTGCGCTTTTCCATCAGTAATGGATAGTGGCAGTAAGCACACTCACCGGCGACGGGTTTAAAATTGAGTACAAACTGACATTCCGGATAGCGATCGCAGGAATGGAACACCTTGCCATAGCGAGATTTGCGCTGCAGCAGTTGGCCTTGGCCACACTGAGGGCAGGCGATGCTGGTTTCATCCGGTTTGTCGATCACTTCAGTATGATCGCAGTCGGGATAATGGCTGCAACCGATAAACATGCCATAACGTCCCTGGCGCAACACCAGCGTTGCCTGGCATTTCGGGCATTGCTGGCCCTCCAGCACTTTGACGATATGGCCATCCGCCTGCGCTTTCAAAGGCCGGATATACTCGCACTGCGGATATTGAGAACAGCCGAGAAAGGGGCCGTGGCGACCACTGCGGATCACCAACTCGGCCCCGCATTCCGGACAGGGTTCATTTTGCCTCGCGGCAAAAATCGCTGGTTTTGTCATAACGTCTTCTATGCCTGTTACCTACTCAGTGCAGGTAACCTTCGTTTACTTCAAATAACAGTTCTTCCATCTGCTGATAGGCGCTCTCATATCCGGGGATATTGAACAACACCATCAGCACTACCCATTTCAGATCTTCGAGATCAAATTCCGTATTATCCAAAGCCATAACACGATCGATAACCATTTCACGGGTTTCGAGGTTCAATACCTGGATCTGTTCTAGGAACAGGAGAAAACCACGGCAACCGGCATCTAAACGCACGCTCTCTTCTTCGGTGTAGATCCGCATAGCCAGCGGATCGGCATCCATAAAATAAGGGGCATTCTCGCCTTCCTGGAGGTCTGCAAGCTTTTCGAGCCAATTCAACGCGTTGAAGATATCATCACGATCAAATCCTGCTTCGGTAAGATCGTCGGTCAAGGTATCCTGATCAACGTGCATCTCTGGCTCATTGTGGATATAGGTCTCAAACAAATACATGAGTACGTCGAACATGGCATGCCCTCCTTATTCGGACATAGCCGCCGGGTACAGCTGCGATCCAACCTGCTAACTCCAGATCGAGTAATTTGATTACTACCTCTGGCACAGGTTGGCCGGCACGTTCAGCGACGACGTCAACAGGTGTCACCTCATCTCCTACGTTAGCCAACACATCGGCAAATGGCAATTCAACTTCGGCCTCTGATGCAGAAATAGTTGTATTTTCGCTCACGGACAGCCATTGCAGCCCACTTCCCAGCTGTTCTGCGATATCTTTTGGGCCGGTGACCAGGCTGGCCCCCTGCTGGATCAGCCAATGAGTTCCCTCGCTCATCGGGTTACCCAATGCTCCCGGCAGGGCAAACACTTCGCGCCCCTGTTCTAACGCATAGCGCGCGGTGATCAGCGACCCGCTACGCAATGAAGCCTCTATGACCACCACGCCCGCGCTTAACCCACTAATAATACGGTTACGACGCGGGAAATGAGCCGCCAGCGGCAAATCGGTAGCCAGATGCTCGGAAATCACCGCGCCACCCTGCTCAATGATTTGCTCCGCCAGCCGGCGATGGCGGCGTGGGTAGATATTTGCCAGACCGCTACCCAATACCGCAATGGTGACCCCTTCAGCCTCCAAAGTGGCACGGTGACAAATCCCGTCAATGCCAATCGCCAAGCCGCTGGTGATGGCGAAACCGCAATGCACCAACCCGCTGGCAAAGTAACTGCCCCACTGCTCGCCATAGTGGCTGAACTGACGGCTACCCACCATAGCGATTTGCGGCTGTTGCAAAACCTCTATATCGCCCTGCACCATCAGTAATAACGGCGCGTCATCGATATGCGCCAAGAGTTCGGGATACGCTGGCTCACCGTATCGCACCATCTGATTGCCCGGCTGCTCCAGCCAGTTGAGCGTTGCCTTGAGATATTGCCCATGCCCCCGCCGAAACTGCCTTTGCTGCTGGTCATTCAGCCCCAGGGGCTTAAGCAACCGATAAGGATCGCCGCCTTCGGCAATCAGGCGATCGATAATCTGGCTGGCCTGCGGGGCGTCGATCTTTGTCACCGCATGCATACGTAGAGCGATTTCTTCTGGCCGCATGGAGCATTCCCTCGCTGCAATTAGGGGATTACCAATTCGTGCAATTGGTCTGGGATGCTGTCAATCAGGCCAAGAAATGTCTAGAATAGAAGCTAATCACTGTTCATCACTCGGATACAGATCTTAAGATATATGTCAGTCTTGCAGGTATTACATTTCCCAGACGAGCGGCTACGCAAAATTGCGGCCCCGGTAAAAGAAGTCAATGCAGATATCCAGCGCATCGTGGATGATATGTTTGAAACCATGTACGCAGAGGAAGGCATTGGCCTGGCTGCGACACAGGTCGATATTCATCAGCGCATTATTGTCATCGACGTTTCTGAAAACCGCGATCAACGCCTGGTGTTGATCAACCCGGAACTGCTGGAAAAAAGCGGTGAAACCGGTATCGAAGAAGGCTGCCTTTCCATCCCTGAGCAACGCGCCCTGGTGCCACGCGCAGAGAAAGTGAAGATCCGCGCCCTCAATCGTGAAGGACAACCTTTTGAGCTTGAGGCCGATGACCTGCTGGCAATCTGTATCCAGCACGAAATGGATCATCTGGTTGGCAAACTGTTTGTCGATTACCTGTCGCCGTTGAAACGCCAACGTATCCGTCAGAAACTGGAAAAAATGGCCAAGCTTGAAGCTCGCGCCTAACCGATCAGGAAATCAACGTGTCTGACTCTTTACGGATTATTTTTGCCGGAACTCCAGACTTTGCAGCGCGTCACCTAGACGCGCTGTTGTCATCTGGGCACCAGGTGGTCGGCGTCTTCACCCAGCCCGATCGCCCCGCAGGCCGCGGTAACAAACTGACGCCAAGCCCGGTCAAGGTGCTGGCCGAACAGCATCAAATCCCCGTTTTCCAGCCTAAGTCACTGCGCCCGCAAGAGAATCAGCATCTGGTTGCCGACCTGAATGCGGACGTGATGGTGGTGGTAGCCTATGGCCTGATCCTGCCGAAAGCCGTGCTGGATATGCCTCGCCTGGGCTGTATCAACGTTCATGGTTCTCTGCTGCCACGCTGGCGCGGTGCGGCACCGATCCAACGCGCTTTGTGGGCTGGCGATAGCGAAACTGGCGTAACCATCATGCAAATGGACGTGGGTCTCGATACCGGCGACATGATGCACAAGATCGCTTGCTCGATCGAAGCCACGGATACCAGTGCCAGCCTGTACAACAAGCTGGCAGAACTGGGGCCACAAGGGCTGTTGATTACCTTGCAGCAATTGGCGGCGGGTACGGTGCAGCGAGAAGTTCAAGACGAAGCGCTGGTGACCTACGCAGAAAAGCTGAGCAAGGAAGAGGCACGCCTGGATTGGAGCCTTTCTGCCGAACAGTTGGAACGCTGTATTCGTGCTTTCAACCCTTGGCCAATCAGCTATTTCACCATCGACGATCAACCGGTGAAAGTCTGGCAGGCAACCGTGCTGGCGGAAACCGCCAACGCAGAACCGGGTACTATCGTGCACGCCGACAAGCACGGCATTCAGGTGGCTACCGCGCAAGGTATTCTCAACCTCACGCAGCTCCAGCCTGCTGGTAAAAAACCGATGTCGGCACAAGATTTACTGAATTCTCGCCGCGAATGGTTCACGCCGGGCAACCGGTTATAAGCCACTCCCATTGCCCGGCCATTGTTGCCGGGCTGTTCGTTTCTTAATGCCGATCGTAATCCGCCTTAGCCTATGAAAAACAATTACAATCTCCGAAGCATTGCTGCCAAGGCCATCGGCCAGGTACTGGATCAAGGGCAGTCGCTCAGCACCATTTTGCCCGCATTACAAAAAAACATTTCTGATAAAGACCGTGGGCTATTGCAGGAGCTCTGCTTTGGTACGCTGCGGGTGCTGCCGCAGCTCGAATGGTGCATCCAGCAGTTAATGGCAAAGCCTATGACCGGTAAACAGCGCCCACTGCACTATTTGCTGATGGTTGGCCTGTATCAGTTGCTGTATACCCGTATTCCACCGCACGCAGTGTTAGCCGAAACGGTTGAAGGCGCGGTCGCCTTGAAGCGCCCACAGCTGAAAGGATTGATTAACGGTGTACTGCGCCAGTTCCAACGCCAGCAAGAAGAACTGCTGGCACGTGCAGCCAATAACGAAAGCCGCTATCTGCACCCTAGCTGGTTGCTTAAACGCATCAAACTGGCTTATCCGGCACAGTGGGAACAGATCGTTGATGCCAATAATCAGAAGCCGCCAATGTGGCTGCGCGTTAATCGTCTGCACCATACCCGTGAAGATTATCTGCAGCTTATGCAGCAGGCTGGCATTGCTGCCGAGCCTCATGCGGAGTATCGCGACGCAGTGCGCTTGTTGGCCCCGTGCCCAGTAACGGACTTGCCCGGCTTCTCCGAGGGCTGGGTAACGGTACAAGACGCCTCCGCTCAAGGTTGCGTTGATCTGCTGGATCCGCAAAACGGCGAACAGATCCTCGATCTTTGCGCAGCCCCCGGCGGCAAAACGACCCATATTCTGGAAGCCGCTCCTAAAGCTCACGTGCTCGCCGTGGATATTGACGAACAGCGTTTAAGCCGGGTGAAAGAAAACCTGCAGCGCCTGCGCCAGCATGCAGAAGTTCGCCAGGGTGATGGCCGCACCCCGCAGGAATGGTGCGGTGACCAACAGTTCGATCGTATCCTGTTAGATGCCCCTTGTTCCGCCACCGGCGTTATTCGCCGCCACCCGGATATCAAATGGCTGCGTCGTGACAGCGATATCGCCGAACTGGCCGCCTTACAGAGTGAGATTTTGGAAGCCATCTGGCCACGCCTGAAACCCGGCGGCGTGATGGTCTATGCCACCTGCTCTATTCTGCCGCAGGAAAATAGCGAGCAGATGGCCGCGTTCCTGCAACGTCACGGCGATGCCAAGCTGGTTGAAACCGGCGATGTACAATCACCAGGTAAACAGAATCTTCCTCATCCTGAGGATGGCGATGGTTTCTTTTACGCTAAGCTGATTAAAATATAACTGTTCAGGGAGCGCCCGCGGGCATTCTCAACTATCGGCTACGGCCGTCGCAGATCGAGCAGAGAAATCGATGAAAATAATTATTCTTGGCGCAGGACAAGTAGGCGGAACACTGGCTGAAAACCTGGTGGGTGAAAATAACGATATCACCGTGGTCGATACCGATACCGGGCGCCTACGCCAGTTGCAGGACAAGTTTGACCTGCGCGTCGTCCAGGGGCACGGCTCCCACCCACGTGTGTTACGTGAAGCCGGTGCCGAAGATGCCGATATGCTGGTTGCCGTCACCAACTCTGACGAAACCAATATGGTCGCCTGCCAGATCGCTTATACGCTGTTTAACACCCCGAACCGCATTGCACGGATCCGGGCGCCGGATTATATCCGTGAGTCCGAGAAGCTATTCCATCCAGAAGCGGTGCCCATCGACCACCTGATCTCACCCGAGCAGTTGGTTATCGATTACATCTACAAGCTGATCGAATACCCTGGCGCCTTGCAGGTGGTGAACTTTGCCGACGGCAAGGTCAGCATCGCCGCTGTGAAGGCCTATTATGGCGGCCCACTGGTGGGGAATGCTCTGTCTGCCATGCGTGAGCATATGCCACATATCGATACTCGCGTGGCGGCTATTTTTCGCCATGACCGCCCGATACGCCCGCAAGGCTCGACCATAATCGAAGCCGGCGATGAGGTGTTCTTCGTTGCCGCATCACAGCATATCCGCGCAGTAATGAGTGAGCTGCAACGGCTCGAAAAGCCCTATAAACGCATCATGATCGTCGGCGGTGGTAACGTAGGTGCCGGACTGGCGCATCGGTTGGAAAAATCGTACAACGTGAAGCTGATTGAGAAAAACCAGCAACGTGCCGCCGAACTGGCAGAGCAACTGCACGATACCATCGTATTTTACGGTGATGCCTCCGATCAGGAACTGCTGGCCGAAGAGCATGTCGAGCAGGTGGACGTATTTATTGCCATCACCAACGATGACGAAGCCAATATCATGTCTGCCATGCTGGCCAAGCGCATGGGGGCCAAAAAGGTGATGGTATTGATCCAGCGCCGTGCCTATGTCGATCTGGTCCAGGGCAGCGTGATTGATATCGCAATTTCGCCACAGCAGGCCACCATCTCCGCGCTGCTGGGGCACGTACGTAAAGCCGATATTGTCAGCGTCTCCTCATTGCGCCGCGGCGTTGCCGAAGCCATTGAAGCGATTGCCCATGGCGATGAAAGCACCTCCAAGGTGGTAGGCCGTATGGTCGAAGAGATTAAGCTGCCGCCAGGTACCACCATTGGCGCGATCGTGCGCGGCGATGATGTGATCATTGCCAACGGCAACAGCCGGATCCAGCAAGGTGACCACGTGATCATGTTTATTACCGATAAGAAATTTGTGCCAGACGTTGAGCGCCTGTTCCAACCAAGCCCGTTCTTCTTATAGATACTTAAATCATGCGAATGATTTTTTGACACATCCCAAGTCGAGGATTAGGAAAAACAAAAAATTTTCCTATACTGATTGTGTCAAAGGGGAATTGCTTTGTTAAAATTGCGTTACTAATTTTTTGAGGGGTGTTTTGATGGGTATGTTAAAAGAGTTCCGCGAATTTGCCATGCGTGGCAACGTGGTCGATCTGGCAGTAGGTGTGATCATTGGTGCGGCATTCGGTAAAATTGTGTCTTCCCTGGTTGCCGACATCATCATGCCACCTTTGGGGCTGCTGATCGGTGGCGTTGATTTCAAACAGTTCCATCTGGTACTGCGTGAAGCCAAAGACAATGTCCCAGCGGTAGTGATGAACTATGGCTCCTTCCTGCAGAATATCTTTGATTTCGTGATCGTCGCCTTTGCGATCTTTATGGCCATCAAATTGATGAACAAAATGCGCCGTAAAGAAGTTGAAGAGCCGGCCGCACCGCCAGCGCCAACCGCAGAAGAGAAGCTGCTGACAGAAATCCGCGATCTGCTGAGTCAGCAACAGCAGCCGAAGCTGTAATTCACCGCTTATAACGCTAAAAGCCATCTTACGAGATGGCTTTTTTGTGGGTTAAAACCAGAAGGCCAGTGGTAAATTGTCGTTGGGCAATTTACCACTGGCCTCCCAGTTACCGCCTTTTGCATGTTTGTCTTTACGCCGGTAGCTGCCTTTCCCTTTACTGTTCTTCTCTACCCGTTGGCGGAAAAGAGGGTCATGTAGCAACGCCTCAATGGCATTGTCCTGGATCTTGCCTTTGGTATGACGATATTGAGTCATCATGGTCTTCCTGTTGGTTGGTGATAATAAACGCGCCGATAATACTGCTGGCCAGATAAAAATTAAAGCCCCATACGCCGTTAAACCGCACTTTTAGCTTTCTCTTCGCTGGCTCCCTGCTCCAAAGCCTCCAGGATCGAACAATAATTGCTGGTGTGTTCGCTACCACAGCAGGCATCGCTGAGCCTTTTCAGCGACTTACGCATTCTGGTTAACTCGATCAGCTTGCTTTCAACCTCATGCAGGCGCGCATCAACGATGGACTTCGACTCTTCGCAGGTGTGATGCTCTGGATCTACACGGATAGACAGCAACTCGGCAATAGTTTCCAGCGTAAAGCCCAGTTGCTTGGCATAGCGGATAAAACGCAGGCGTTGTAAGTCCTGATCGCTATACAGCCGGTAGCCGCCCTCGGTACGAACATGATGATCCATCATGCCTTGCTTCTCGTAATAGCGCACAGTATCTGGCGTTACGCCAGCCAGCTTGGCTAATTGCCCAATCTTGAACATCATGACTTCTCCGTGTTGCACTTATCACTGATAGCCTGAGCATAGCGAATATGGGGAGGGATCTTAAGCATTGCCGGGAGGGAAGAGCACGTTTGGCGAGCTACAGATGTAAAAAAACCGGGCAAGCCCGGTTTTTTTACGCTTCCACAGATTACTCTGCAGTTGCTACTTCTGCTTGAGACTCAGCACGATCAACCAGCTCGATGTATGCCATCGGCGCGTTGTCGCCTGCGCGGAAGCCACACTTCAGAATGCGAGTGTAACCACCGGCACGGCTCGCAAAACGCGGGCCTAGCTCGTTAAACAGTTTTGCCACGATCTCGTTATCACGAGTACGGGCGAATGCCAGACGACGATTAGCAACGCTGTCGGTCTTGGCAAGAGTAATCAGCGGCTCAACAACGCGACGCAGCTCTTTCGCTTTTGGCAGGGTCGTCTTGATGATCTCATGACGAACCAAAGAGCCGGCCATGTTACGGAACATAGCCTGGCGATGGCTGCTGTTACGGTTCAGTTGACGACCACTCTTACGATGGCGCATGACCTTATCCTTCTCAGTAAAACCTTAACCTGTGATCCGGTTACTCGTCAGCAATGCTAGCCGGTGGCCAATTTTCCAGGCGCATGCCCAGAGAAAGTCCACGGGAAGCCAGCACGTCTTTAATCTCAGTAAGAGATTTTTTACCCAGGTTAGGCGTTTTCAACAGCTCAACCTCGGTACGCTGTACCAGATCACCGATGTAGTGGATAGCTTCTGCCTTAAGGCAGTTAGCAGAGCGGACAGTCAATTCCAGATCGTCAACAGGGCGCAGCAGGATCGGATCGAACTCTGGTTTCTCTTCTTTCACTTCCGGCTGACGTACATCACGTAGGTCAACGAAAGCTTCCAGTTGTTCAGCCAGAATGGTGGCCGCACGGCGGATCGCCTCTTCAGGATCGATCGTACCATTGGTTTCCATCTCGATGACCAGCTTGTCCAGGTCAGTACGCTGTTCTACACGCGCTGCTTCAACATTGTAGGCAATACGCTCTACAGGGCTATAGCAGGCGTCAACCAACAGACGACCAATCGGGCGCTCATCTTCTTCCGAATGAATTCGGGCAGAAGCCGGCACATAACCACGACCGCGCTGAACTTTGATACGCATGCTGATAGCAGCGTTCTCATCGGTCAGGTGGCAGATAACGTGCTGCGGCTTGACGATTTCGACATCACCATCATGGGTAATGTCGGCAGCGGTCACAGGGCCAATGCCAGATTTATTCAGGGTAAGAATAACTTCATCTTTCCCTTGAACTCTCACCGCCAGCCCTTTCAGGTTGAGCAAGATCTCCAGGATATCTTCCTGTACGCCTTCTTTGGTGCTGTACTCATGTAGTACACCATCAATCTCAACCTCGGTCACCGCGCAACCCGGCATAGATGAAAGCAGAATACGGCGCAGTGCGTTGCCAAGAGTATGGCCAAAGCCACGCTCTAACGGCTCAAGGGTCACCTTGGCGTGCGTCGAACTGACTTGCTCGATATCTACCAGGCGCGGTTTTAGAAACTCTGTCACAGAACCCTGCATTGTGTCCTCTCTTTGAAACTCAAGCCTTACTTGGAGTAAAGCTCGACGATCAGGTGTTCGTTAATGTCGGCGGACAGATCGGTACGTTCAGGAATACGTTTGAACACACCTTCCATCTTCGCAGCATCAACTTCCAGCCAAGTCGGCTTTTCACGCTGCTCAGCCAGCTCCAGAGAAGCCTTAACACGAGACTGCTTTTTAGCTTTCTCGCGGATGCTGACTACGTCATTCGGAGATACCTGATAAGAAGCGATGTTAACAACGCGACCATTTACCATAACGGCTTTATGGCTAACCAGCTGACGTGATTCTGCACGAGTGGCGCCGAAGCCCATACGGTAAACTACGTTGTCCAGACGACCTTCCAGAAGGGTCAACAGGTTTTCACCGGTGTTGCCTTTCAGGCGGGTTGCTGCTTTGTAATAGTTACGGAACTGACGCTCCAGAACACCGTACATACGGCGAACTTTTTGCTTTTCACGTAACTGTACACCGTAGTCAGACAGACGCGGTTTACGCGCACCGTGTTGACCAGGTGGCTGTTCAATTTTGCACTTTGAATCTATCGCGCGAACGCCAGACTTCAGGAACAGGTCTGTGCCCTCGCGGCGGCTAAGCTTGAGCTTAGGACCCAAATATCTTGCCATTTTCTTTCTCCAACAATCCGAAAAGCAGGGGCGTTACACGCGACGCTTTTTCGGTGGACGACAACCGTTATGAGGAATCGGAGTCACATCGGTAATATTAGTGATGCGGAAACCAGCCGCGTTCAGAGCGCGGATAGTAGACTCACGACCAGGACCAGGTCCTTTAACCATAACTTCCAGGTTCTTGATACCGTATTCTTTAACTGCGTCAGCACAACGCTCGGCTGCAACCTGAGCTGCAAACGGAGTTGACTTACGAGAACCACGGAAACCGGAACCACCGGCTGTTGCCCAACCCAAAGCATTACCCTGACGATCGGTAATAGTCACAATGGTGTTGTTGAAAGAAGCATGGATATGAGCCACGCCGTCAGAGACTTGTTTTCTTACACGCTTACGTGTACGAACAGGTGCCTTTGCCATTATTCAATCACCCCGATTATTTCTTGATCGGTTTACGCGGACCCTTACGGGTACGTGCGTTGGTCTTAGTACGCTGACCGCGAACTGGCAGACCACGACGATGGCGTAAACCACGGTATGTACCAAGATCCATCAGACGCTTGATGCTCAGGGTAACTTCACGACGCAAATCACCTTCAACAGTGAATTTGGCAACTGCTTCACGCAGTTGTTCAATTTGCTCTTCAGACAGCTCACTGATCTTAACATTTTCAGCAATACCCGTCTCAGCACAGATAGACTGTGAACGAGTTTTGCCGATTCCGAAGATCGACGTTAACGCGATAACGGTATGTTTATGATCAGGAATGTTAATGCCTGCTATACGGGCCACTATGCACTCCTACTAATTTTTACGGCAACACCATTCTGAAAAGCCCGTTTTCAGGATACTCAAATAATGTTGCAGCTACATACAAAAGATTGGCTGGCTAATCTAGCCAGCTCAACCCAACTTTGCAAGAAAAATATGCGAGATAATCAGCCTTGACGCTGTTTATGCTTCGGCTCGGCGCTGCAAATCACACGAACGACACCGTTACGCTTAACGATTTTGCAGTTACGACATAATTTCTTGACGGAAGCACGAACTTTCATTTTTACTCTCCGTAACTTCTCAAACGCACCAGATTAGCGGTTATAGCCTTTCAGGTTTGCTTTCTTCAATGCAGACTCGTACTGACTTGACATCATCAGAGTTTGCACTTGAGCCATAAAGTCCATGATGACGACAACCACGATCAGTAGCGAGGTACCACCAAAGTAGAATGGTACTTTCATTGCATCACGCATGAACTCCGGGATCAGGCAGATGAAAGTAATGTACATCGCGCCCACCAGGGTTAAACGCGTCATCACTTTATCGATATATTTCGCCGTTTGCTCTCCCGGACGAATTCCTGGTACGAAGGCACCGGACTTCTTCAGGTTATCTGCTGTTTCACGCGGGTTGAAAACCAACGCCGTGTAGAAGAAACAGAAGAAGATGATTGCAGACGCATAGAGTAACACATAAAGCGGTTGTCCAGGCTGCAAATACAGCGAAATCGTTGTCAGCCAGTTCCAACCGGTACCGCCCCCAAACCATGATGCAATCGTGGCAGGGAACAGAATAATGCTGGAAGCGAAGATTGCCGGGATTACCCCTGCCATATTCACTTTCAACGGTAAGTGTGTGCTCTGTGCTGCGTAAACACGACGACCCTGTTGACGTTTCGCATAGTTAACGACGATACGACGTTGACCACGTTCAATGAAAACAACGAAGAAGGTTACTGCAAACACTAATACTGCAACCAACAGCAACAAGAGGAAGTGCAGGTCGCCTTGCCGAGCTTGCTCAATAGTATGGCCAACTGCCGGCGGAAGACCCGCCACAATACCCGCGAAGATAATGATTGAGATACCGTTACCGATACCACGTTCAGTAATCTGCTCACCCAGCCACATCAGGAACATTGTCCCGGTAACCAGACTCACAACCGCAGTAAAGTAGAATGCAAAGCCTGGGTTTAACACCAGGCCCTGCATACCAGGCATATTCGGCAGACCGGTAGCAATACCGATCGACTGGAATATGGCCAACACCAGCGTACCGTAGCGGGTGTACTGGCTAATCTTGCGACGGCCAGCCTCCCCTTCTTTCTTGATTTCCGCCAACGCTGGGTGAACCACCGTCAGTAACTGGATAATGATCGAGGCCGAAATGTACGGCATGATCCCCAGAGCAAAAATAGAAGCACGGCTGAGAGCACCACCAGAGAACATGTTAAACATTTCAATGATGGTGCCTCTCTGCTGTTCGAGCAGTTTGGCAAGCACAGTGGCATCGATACCAGGAATCGGAATGAAAGAGCCAATGCGGAAAACAATCAGCGCGCCGATAACAAACAAAAGTCTGCGCTTCAGCTCGCCGAGTCCGCCTTTAGCACTTTGAAAATCTAATCCTGGTTGCTTAGCCATCAGCTTACTTATTCCTCAATTTTACCGCCAGCAGCCTCGATAGCAACACGAGCGCCTTTGGTGACACGCAGACCACGCAGGGTAACCGGACGAGTGATTTCGCCAGAAAGCATAACTTTCGCGAACTCGATCTGGGTACCAACAACGTTAGCGGCTTTCAGCGTGTTCAGGTCGATTACGTCGCCTTCAACAAGAGCCAGTTCAGACAGACGAACTTCTGCCGTGATCATAGCTTTGCGAGAGGTGAAGCCGAATTTCGGCAAACGACGATATAAAGGCATCTGACCACCTTCAAACCCACGACGTACGCCACCGCCAGAACGTGAGTTCTGACCTTTGTGACCACGACCGGCGGTTTTACCCAGGCCAGAACCAATACCACGACCTACACGCTTAGGCGCATGCTTGGCACCTTCAGCCGGAGACAGAGTATTTAAACGCATCTGTTACTCCTCAACCTTAACCATGTAGGAAACCAGGTTGATCATACCGCGTACAGCAGGAGTATCCTCGCGCTCTACGGTGTGACCAATACGACGCAGACCCAGACCGAGCAGTGTAGCTTTATGCTTCGGCAGACGGCCAATGGAGCTGCGAACTTGTGTAACTTTGATAGTCTTAGCCATGGTCAATTACCCCAGAATGTCTGCAACGGATTTACCACGCTTGGCAGCGACCATTTCAGGAGACTTCATATTAGCCAAAGCGTCGATAGTTGCACGAACCACGTTGATCGGGTTGGTGGAACCATAAGCTTTAGCCAGTACGTTGTGCACCCCAGCAACTTCGAGAACGGCGCGCATTGCACCACCCGCGATGATACCGGTACCTTCATGAGCTGGCTGCATGAACACACGGGAACCCGTATGAGCACCTTTAACAGGGTGCTGCAGGGTGCCGCCGTTCAGCGCGACATTCATCATGTTGCGACGGGCTTTTTCCATCGCTTTCTGGATCGCTGCTGGAACTTCGCGTGCTTTGCCGTAGCCAAAACCAACGCGACCGTTACCATCACCAACTACTGTCAGTGCGGTAAAGCTGAAAATACGGCCACCTTTTACGGTTTTAGATACGCGGTTTACCGCGATCAGCTTTTCCTGCAGTTCGCCAGCTTGTTTTTCGATGTGAGCCATCTTAAACCTCTTCCTTAGAACTGAAGGCCAGCTTCACGGGCAGCATCTGCCAGTGCCTGGACTCGACCATGATATTGGAAACCGGAACGGTCAAAGGATACTTTCGCAATCCCTTTTTCCAACGCGCGCTCAGCCAGAGCTTTACCTACGGCTGCTGCTGCGTCTTTGTTACCGGAGTACTTCAATTGCTCAGTGATAGCTTTTTCTAAAGTAGAAGCGGCTACCAGAACTTCAGAACCATTAGGAGCAATGACCTGTGCGTAAATGTGACGCGGGGTACGATGTACCACCAGGCGGGTTGCACCCAGTTCTTTGAGCTTACGGCGTGCGCGGGTCGCACGACGGATACGAGCAGATTTCTTATCCATAGTGTTACCTTACTTCTTCTTAGCCTCTTTGGTACGCACGACTTCGTCGGCGTAACGGACACCCTTGCCTTTATAAGGCTCAGGACGGCGGTAGGCACGCAGATCTGCAGCAACCTGGCCAATAACCTGCTTATCAGCGCCTTTCAGCACGATTTCAGTTTGGCTTGGGCATTCAGCAGTAATACCTGCTGGCAGCTGGTGATCGATTGGGTGAGAGAAGCCCAGGGCTAAATTCACCACGTTGCCTTTAACAGCAGCACGATAACCAACACCTACCAGTTGAAGCTTCTTGGTGAAACCTTCGGTAACACCGACAACCATTGCGTTCAGCAGAGCGCGCGTGGTACCCGCTTGGGCCCATGCGTTAGCAAAACCTTCGCGCGGTGCGAAAGTCAGTGCGTTAGCTTCTTGCTTCACTTCAACGGCGTCATGGACTGTACGAGTCAGCTCGCCGTTCTTACCCTTAACCGAAATAACCTGACCGTTGAGTTTTACCTCTACGCCGGCAGGAATGACGACGGGTGCTTTTGCAACACGAGACATTCTTTCCTCCCGAATTAAGCTACGTAGCAGATAATCTCGCCACCAAGACCAGCTTGGCGAGCTGCACGATCGGTCATAACACCTTTAGAGGTAGAAATAACAGCGATACCCAGACCGGCCATAACTTTTGGCAGTGCATCTTTTTTCTTATAGATGCGCAGACCTGGACGACTGATACGCTGAATGCTTTCTACCACTGCCTTGCCCTGGAAGTACTTCAGTACCAGTTCCAGAACAGGCTTGGTGTCGCCTTCAATTTTGAAATCTTCAATAAAACCTTCTTCCTTCAGCACGTTGGCAATTGCCACTTTCAGCTTGGAGGAAGGCATGGTGACCGCAACTTTGTTCGCGGCTTGACCGTTACGGATACGGGTCAGCATATCCGCGATCGGATCTTGCATGCTCATCTGTCTTTACTCCCGTGATTCAATTGGTAATTACCAGCTAGCCTTTTTCAAGCCTGGTACTTCACCGCGCATAGCGGCTTCACGTAGCTTGATACGGCTCAACCCGAATTTGCCCACATAACCATGTGGACGGCCAGTTTGACGGCAGCGTTTACGCTGACGAGACGGGCTGGAATCACGCGGCAGAGACTGGAGCTTGAGAACAGCATCCCAACGATCTTCGTCAGAAGAGTTCACACCAGAAATGATAGCTTTCAATTCCTCGCGTTTAGCGCGGTACTTGTCAGCCAGTTTCACGCGAACGACTTCGCGTGCTTTCATTGATTGCTTAGCCATTAGTAACCCTGCCTTACTTGCGGAACGGGAAGTTAAAAGCAGCCAACAGCGCGCGGCCTTCATCATCAGATTTCGCAGAAGTGGTAATGGTAATATCCAAACCACGAACGCGATCGACTTTGTCGTAGTCGATTTCTGGGAAGATGATTTGCTCACGCACACCCATGCTGTAGTTACCACGGCCATCGAATGACTTAGCGGACAAGCCACGGAAGTCACGGATACGTGGAACAGCAATGGAAATCAGACGCTCAAAGAACTCCCACATGCGTTCGCCACGCAGAGTTACTTTACAGCCGATCGGATAGCCCTGGCGGATTTTGAAGCCTGCAACAGATTTGCGTGCTTTGGTGATGAACGGCTTTTGACCGGAGATTGCTGCCAAGTCAGCTGCTGCATTATCCAGCAGTTTCTTGTCAGCGATCGCTTCACCAACACCCATATTCAGGGTGATCTTCTCGACCCGAGGGACTTGCATGACAGAGTTGTAATCAAACTGAGACATCAGTTGTTTGACTACCTCGTCTTTGTAGTAATCATGCAGTTTCGCCATCGTCATACTCCAAATTACTTGATAGTTTCGCTATTTGATTTGAAGAAACGGACTTTTTTGCCGTCTTCGAATCTAAAGCCTACACGGTCAGCCTTACCGGTAGCCGAGTTGAACAGCGCAATGTTGGAAACCTGAATAGCAGCTTCTTTTTCAACAATGCCACCTGGTTGGTTCAGGGCCGGGACCGGCTTCTGATGTTTCTTAACCAGGTTGATACCTTCAACAATGACCTTACCAGCAGACAGGACATTTTTTACTTTACCGCGTTTACCTTTGTCTTTCCCGGTAAGCACGATAACTTCGTCATCACGACGGATTTTCGCTGCCATGGTTCGCTCCTTAGAGTACTTCTGGTGCCAGAGAGATAATTTTCATGAACTTCTCATTACGCAGTTCACGAGTTACCGGCCCAAAAATACGCGTACCGATAGGTTGCTCGCTGTTATTGTTTAAAATAACGCATGCATTACCATCGAAGCGAATGACAGAACCGTCCGGGCGACGTACACCCTTCTTGGTGCGCACCACTACCGCCTTCAGCACATCGCCTTTCTTCACCTTACCGCGCGGAATTGCTTCCTTGATGGTAATTTTGATGACGTCGCCGATGCCTGCGTAGCGACGGTGCGAGCCACCTAGAACCTTGATACACATTACGCGACGTGCACCGGAGTTGTCGGCCACGTTCAGCATAGTCTGTTCTTGGATCATGTTAGTGCTCCGCTAATGTCAACTACAACTTTAGGACCTATTACTAGGTCGTTGAAAAGCCCCATAACCGAGGGCGCAGCATTATAACACCGCTTCCAGAGTATGGGTAGAAAAAATAAACGGCTCACTTTCTGAGCCGTTTATTAAGTTAGAGTCAGCTACTCTATTACAGAATCGCTTTATCTACAATGCGAACCAACGTCCATGACTTAGTCTTGGACAGTGGACGGCATTCGCGGATTTCTACCACGTCACCGATACCACATTCGTTGTTCTCATCATGTACATGCAGCTTAGTCGTACGCTTGATGAATTTCCCGTAGATCGGGTGCTTCACCGTACGTTCGATAGCAACAACCATGGATTTCTCCATTTTGTCACTAACAACACGACCTTGCAGAGTACGGATAATATCAGTCATTTTACGCACCCGCCTTTTCAGTCAGTAAAGTCTTAACGCGTGCGACATTACGACGCACTTGTTTCAACAGGTGAGTTTGTTGCAGTTGGCCACTCGCCGCCTGCATGCGTAAGTTGAATTGCTCACGCAGCAGGTTGAGCAGCTCAGTGTTCAGCTCTTCAACACTTTTTTCACGCAGCTCTTGTGCTTTCATTACATCACCGTCTTAGTTACAAAGGTGGTTTTGATCGGCAGTTTAGCTGCTGCCAGCTTGAACGCTTCACGGGCGACTTCTTCTGGAACGCCGTCCATTTCGTACAGGACTTTGCCAGGTTGGATCAGGGCAACCCAATACTCCACGTTACCCTTACCTTTACCCATACGCACTTCAAGAGGCTTCTCGGTGATTGGTTTGTCCGGGAATACACGGATCCAAATCTTACCTTGACGCTTCACTGCACGAGTCATTGCACGACGAGCTGCTTCGATTTGACGAGCAGTCAGACGGCCACGGCCAACAGCTTTCAGACCGAAAGTGCCGAAGCTAACATCCGTACCTTGCGCCAGACCACGGTTGCGGCCCTTGTGCACCTTACGGAATTTTGTACGCTTTGGTTGTAACATCAGCGACTCTCCTTACTTGCGGCCTTTACGCTGCTGCTTTTTAGGTTGAGCAGCCGGTTCCGGTTGTTCAACTGCAGCCATACCACCCAGGATCTCACCTTTGAAGATCCATACCTTAACGCCGATTACACCATAAGTGGTGTGCGCTTCAGATGTGTTGTAATCGATATCCGCACGCAGTGTATGCAACGGAACACGACCTTCACGGTACCATTCGGTACGCGCGATTTCAGCACCGCCAAGACGGCCGCTTACTTCAACTTTGATACCTTTAGCGCCAAGACGCATTGCGTTCTGTACAGCACGCTTCATAGCACGACGGAACATAACGCGACGTTCCAGCTGTGAAGTGATGCTGTCAGCAACCAATTTTGCGTCCAGTTCCGGTTTACGGACTTCGGCGATGTTAATTTGCGCAGGAACGCCAGCGATATCCGCTACGACCTTACGCAGTTTTTCGACATCTTCACCTTTCTTGCCGATAACGATGCCAGGACGAGCGGTGTGAATAGTCACACGGATGCTCTTCGCTGGACGCTCGATAACGATGCGAGAAACGGAAGCTTTCGCCAGTTCTTTAGTCAAGAATTGGCGAACTTTAAAGTCGCTGTCCAGGTTGTCAGCGAATTCTTTGGTATTCGCATACCAAGTAGAGTTCCAAGGTTTGACAATACCCAGGCGAATACCATTAGGATGTACTTTCTGACCCATTGCTAGTCTCCAGAGTCTCAGCGATCGGACACAACCACAGTAATGTGGCTGGTGCGCTTCAGGATGCGATCTGCACGACCTTTTGCACGAGGCATAATGCGCTTCATGCTTGGGCCTTCGTCTACGAAGATTTTCGTGACTTTCAGATCATCGATGTCAGCGCCATCGTTGTGTTCTGCGTTAGCAATGGCAGACTCCAGCACTTTCTTGACCAGACCAGCAGCTTTCTTGTTGGTGTAGGCCAGAGTTTCCAGAGCTTGCGACACTTTCTTACCGCGGATCAGGTCTGCAACAAGGCGAACCTTCTGAGCAGAAGAACGAGCGTGGCGATGTTTAGCGATAGTTTCCATCTCTTCCTCCTACCTTAGCGCTTTTTAGCTTTTTTATCAGCCGCATGGCCGCGATAAGTACGAGTCGGCGCGAATTCACCCAGTTTGTGACCGACCATTTCATCGGAAACAAATACTGGTACGTGCTGACGACCATTATGGACAGCGATGGTCAAACCGATCATGTTAGGAAAGATCGTTGAACGACGGGACCAAGTGCGCAAAGGCTTCTTGTCACCGCTTTCCACCGCTTTCTCTACCTTCTTCAGCAAGTGCAGGTCAATAAAAGGACCTTTCTTGAGAGAACGTGGCATGGCTTATCCTCTAATTATTTTTTACTACGGCGACGTACGATGAACTTGTCAGTACGCTTGTTGCTACGGGTCTTCTTACCTTTGGTCTGAACGCCCCACGGAGTTACCGGGTGCTTACCAAAGTTACGACCTTCACCACCACCGTGCGGGTGATCGACTGGGTTCATCGCCGTACCGCGAACGGTAGGACGAATACCACGCCAACGTGCAGCACCTGCTTTACCCAGAACGCGAAGCATATGTTCAGCGTTACCGACTTCACCCAGGGTGGCGCGGCAATCAACTGGAACTTTACGCATTTCGCCAGAGCGCAGACGCAGAGTTACGTAGGAACCATCACGTGCGACGATCTGAACGTAGGCACCAGCAGAACGAGCCAGCTGGCCGCCTTTACCTGGTTTCATTTCTACGTTATGAACCGTTGAACCTACTGGGATGTTGCGCATAGGCAGGGTGTTACCCGCTTTGATTGCAGCATCAACACCAGATTGGATCTGGTCACCAGCTTTCAGGCCTTTCGGCGCCAGGATGTAACGGCGTTCGCCGTCCTTGTACAGAACCAGCGCGATGTTCGCGGAACGGTTCGGATCGTACTCCAGACGCTCAACCACAGCAGGGATACCATCTTTGTTGCGTTTGAAGTCAACCAGACGATAATGTTGCTTGTGGCCACCACCGATATGACGGGTGGTGATACGGCCATTGTTGTTACGACCACCGCTTTTGCTCAGTTTCTCAAGCAGCGGGGCATAAGGTTTACCCTTGTGCAGCTCAGGGTTAACCACTTTAACAACGTGGCGACGACCCGGAGATGTAGGTTTACATTTAACAATTGCCATTGTTCTTACTCCTCCGACTTACTCTGCGCCGCCGATGAAGTCCAAGTTCTGGCCTTCCTTCAGGGTGACGTAAGCTTTTTTCCAGTCGCTACGACGACCAACACGCTGACCTTGACGCTTCACTTTCCCTTTTACTACCAGGGTGTTAACGTCTTCGACTTCGACTTCAAACAGTTTCTGCACTGCAGCTTTGATTTCTGCTTTGGTCGCGTCTTTGGCAACTTTGAGTACGATGGTGTTGCTTTTTTCCATCGCAGCGGATGCTTTTTCAGATACGTGCGGTGCACGCAGCACTTTCAGCAAACGTTCTTCACGGATCATGCCAGCATCTCCTCAACTTGCTTCACAGCATCAGCAGTCATAACCACTTTGTCGAAGGCGATCAGGCTAACTGGGTCGATACCTGCTACATCGCGCACGTCAACCTTGTACAGGTTGCGAGCTGCCAGGAACAGATTCTCATCCAGTTCACCGGTCACGATCAGCACATCTTCCAGGGCCATATCTTTCAGTTTCTGTGCCAGCAGCTTAGTTTTAGGCGCTTCTACAGAGAACTTCTCGACAACGATCAGACGATCTTGACGTACCAGTTCGGACAGGATGCTTTTCAGCGCGCCGCGGTACATCTTTTTGTTTACTTTCTGACTGTGGTCTTGTGGCTTCGCAGCGAAGGTTACACCACCAGAACGCCAGATCGGGCTCTTTACAGTGCCTGAACGCGCACGGCCAGTACCTTTCTGGCGCCACGGTTTTTTACCGGAACCAGTCACTTCAGCACGGGTCTTCTGAGCACGGGTACCTTGACGGGCACCTGCTGCATAAGCAACAACAACCTGGTGTACCAGCGCTTCGTTGAAATCACGACCGAAGGTAGTTTCGGAAACAGTCAGCGCGCTTTGCGCGTCTTTCAATACTAATTCCATTGCTATCCCCTTACGCCTTCACAGCTGGTTTAACGATCAGGTTGCCACCGGTTGCGCCCGGTACAGCACCCTTAACCAGCAGCAGGTTGCGCTCAGCGTCAACACGTACTACGTCCAGGCTTTGAACGGTTACACGCTCGTCACCCAGGTGGCCAGCCATTTTCTTGCCTTTGAACACTTTGCCCGGAGTCTGGTTCTGACCGATAGAACCCGGAACGCGGTGAGACAAGGAGTTACCGTGGGTTGCATCCTGAGTACGGAAGTTCCAGCGCTTTACAGTGCCAGCAAAACCTTTACCTTTGGAAGTACCGGTAACATCGACTTTTTTAACGTCAGCGAAGATTTCTACGCTGATTTCTTGACCTGCAGCGAACTCTTGACCTTCTTCAAGGCGGAATTCCCACAGACCACGGCCAGCTTCGACGCCAGCTTTAGCGAAATGACCCGCTTCCGGTTTGGTCACACGGTTAGCTTTTTTGCTACCGGTAGTGACCTGAATGGCACGGTATCCGTCGTTGTCCAGGTCTTTAACCTGAGTCACGCGGTTCGCTTCAATTTCAATCACGGTTACTGGGATAGAAACGCCATCTTCAGTGAAGATACGAGTCATGCCCACTTTTTTACCGACTAAACCAATCATTGTTTCAACCTCTCAATCGTCAATGACCTGATTAACCCAGGCTGATCTGCACGTCTACACCGGCAGCCAGATCCAGACGCATCAGAGCATCAACGGTTTTCTCAGTTGGCTCAACGATGTCAACCAGACGCTTGTGAGTGCGGATCTCGTACTGATCACGCGCGTCTTTGTTGACGTGCGGGGAGATCAGAACGGTAAAGCGCTCTTTGCGAGTTGGCAGCGGGATCGGACCACGGACTTGCGCACCAGTGCGCTTGGCAGTCTCGACGATTTCCGCAGTTGATTGATCGATCAGACGATGATCAAACGCTTTCAGGCGGATACGGATTCTTTGGTTCTGCATGAGACCAGAGCTCCAATTATTTATAAACGTAAATAATTACTCCTCACACCCATTTCGATTGATGGGGGAGTGTAATCGTCAACATATAACCCCCATATCGGGAGTATTGTTCGAAGGGCAAAACGTGCTTGCCAATCGACTGATTCGCTAAAATCAGGCTTACCAAGATTAGGTAAGCCCGCGCATTATACGCAAACCAGGCCAGGTTGCAAGCCACGGATGGAAATATGCTCAGAATGAGCGGTATTTAATGCGTTTTACCCCTCACCCCAACCCTCTCCTTAAGTGAGAGGGAGCCGATCGGCGCTGTTAGCAAGTTCAGAAGATAATCTGTAACAGGGGAATGTGAGGACTGGTATGGGGTTAAAGCTGGTATGTGATAGTGGAATGTAAAGGATGAATATCGTAGTTAAGTTGTGGCACGGGCTGTCCCCTCTCCCTGTGGGAGAGGGCTAGGGTGAGGGGCCGTGATGTCAGTCTTTACGTTCCAGCACTTGCGCCTGGCAATAGTTTTGGATGCCAAGCCGCTCGATCAGGCTCAGCTCAGTCTCCAACCAGTCGATATGCCCTTCCTCATCGGCCAACACCTCTTTCATCAGATCGCGGCTGACGTAATCATGGATAGAGTCGGCATAGGCGATACCTTCCCGTAGGTTCTTGGCACCATCCAGTTCCAGAGCCAAATCGGACCTCAGCATCTCTTCGACATCTTCGCCGATATTCAGCTTGCCAAGATCTTGCAGGTTCGGTAGCCCTTCAAGGAACAGGATACGCTCGATGTAGCGATCGGCATGTTTCATCTCATCGATCGACTCGTGATATTCCTTCTCATTGAGACGCATCAGGCCCCAATTTTTGAACATACGCGCGTGCAGGAAGTATTGATTGATGGCAACCAGCTCGTTACCGAGCAGCTTGTTGAGGTGAGCAATGATCTTTTTATCGCCTTTCATAGGTAAATCCTCCTGGGCAGTTCTAAAAGTGTAGAAGCTGCGGGCCAAGAGTCAAAAAATAACCCTACTATTTATTAGGCGACTTCGTGCATATGAATCAGGGTTGCGCGTTCCTCCACCATAATTTGCCTTGCCTGACGAATGCATTTACCGCAGTCGGTTCCAATCGGCACCAGCTCACGCAGTTGCTTCATGGTATGGGGATTGTGCTGACGCACCGCTTTGCGGATCGCTTTGTCGGACACAGCATTACACAAACATACGTACATAGAGAGACTCACTTCTTAACCAATGCAGTAAGTCTAAATAAGAATCGTTTTTATTTCAATTAAGATTGGTAAAAAATTGTATAAAAAAAGGGCACCGAAGTGCCCTCTTTTAGTGCTTATAAATTATTCGCGATTAAGCGATAACTTTAGCAACAACGCCCGCACCTACAGTACGGCCGCCTTCACGGATTGCGAAACGCAAGCCTTGGTCCATAGCGATTGGGTGGATCAGGGTAACAACCATGTTCACGTTATCGCCTGGCATTACCATCTCTACGCCTTCTGGCAGTTCGATGGTACCGGTCACGTCAGTTGTACGGAAGTAGAACTGTGGACGGTAGCCTTTGAAGAATGGAGTATGACGACCACCTTCTTCTTTGCTCAGGATATACACTTCTGAATCGAACTGAGTGTGTGGCTTGATGGAACCTGGTTTAGCCAGTACCTGACCACGTTCGATGTCTTCACGCTTGATACCACGCAGCAGAACACCAACGTTCTCACCAGCACGGCCTTCGTCCAGCAGTTTGCGGAACATTTCAACGCCGGTACAGGTAGACTTAACGGTGTCTTTGATACCAACGATTTCAACTTCTTCGCCAACTTTAACGATACCGCGCTCAACACGACCGGTAACTACGGTACCACGACCGGAGATGGAGAAGACGTCTTCGATTGGCAGCAGGAACGGCTGGTCGATAGCACGCTCTGGTTCTGGGATGTAAGAATCCAGGTGACCGGCCAGCTCGATGATTTTAGCTTCCCACTCAGCTTCGCCTTCCAGTGCTTTCAGCGCTGAACCACGAACAACCGGCAGGTCATCACCAGGGAAGTCATAAGCAGACAGAAGTTCACGAACTTCCATTTCTACCAGTTCCAGCAGCTCTTCATCATCAACCATGTCGCATTTGTTCATGAATACGATGATGTAAGGAACGCCAACCTGACGACCCAGCAGGATGTGCTCACGAGTCTGAGGCATAGGGCCGTCAGTCGCAGCGACAACCAGGATAGCGCCGTCCATCTGAGCAGCACCGGTGATCATGTTTTTCACGTAGTCGGCGTGCCCTGGGCAGTCAACGTGCGCGTAGTGACGAGTCGGGGTGTCATATTCAACGTGAGAAGTGTTGATGGTGATACCACGAGCTTTTTCTTCTGGCGCGTTATCGATCTGGTCGAAAGCACGTGCAGAACCACCGTAGGTTTTAGCCAGAACGGTAGTGATTGCAGCGGTCAGGGTAGTTTTACCGTGGTCAACGTGGCCGATAGTACCAACGTTAACGTGCGGTTTGGAACGTTCAAATTTTTCTTTAGACACGGCTATATTCCTTAACTCTTTTGCTCCCCCCTCATGGAGGGAGCACTGATCAATGTGTTAAACCCGAAAGCTTATTTACCACGGGCTTCAATAACGGCCTGAGCGACGTTGTTCGGCGCATCATCGTACTTCAGGAACTCCATGGAGTAAGAAGCACGGCCTTTGGTCAGAGAACGCAGTTGAGTTGCGTATCCAAACATCTCGGACAACGGAACTTCAGCGTGAATCTGAACGCCAGTAGCGTTGGATTCCTGACCTTTCAGTTGACCACGACGACGGCTAAGGTCACCGATGACGTCACCAGTGTTCTCTTCCGGCGTTTCAACTTCAACCTTCATGATAGGCTCAAGCAAAACAGGTTTTGCTTTCTTAAAGCCATCTTTAAAGGCGATAGACGCGGCCAGTTTAAACGCCAATTCGGAGGAGTCAACATCGTGGAAAGAACCGAAATGCAGACGCACACCGAGATCAACTACCGGATAACCGGCCAGTGGACCAGACTTAAGTTGCTCCTGGAGGCCTTTATCAATGGCAGGGATGTATTCCGTTGGGATCACACCGCCTTTAATGTCATTGATGAACTCGTAACCTTTCGGATTTGAGCCCGGCTCCAGTGGGTACATGTCGATAACAACATGACCATACTGACCACGACCACCAGACTGCTTGGCGTGTTTACCTTCGATGTCAGTAACTTTCGCGCGAATCGCTTCACGGTAAGCAACCTGTGGTTTACCCACGTTCGCTTCAACGTTAAATTCACGACGCATACGGTCAACCAGGATATCCAGGTGAAGTTCACCCATACCTGCGATGATGGTCTGACCTGATTCTTCGTCAGTCCATACGCGGAATGATGGGTCTTCCTTCGCCAGACGGCCCAGAGCCAGACCCATTTTTTCCTGGTCAGCTTTGGTTTTTGGTTCTACCGCTACGGAGATTACCGGCTCAGGGAACTCCATACGCTCAAGAATGATCGGGCTAGCAGGATCACACAGCGTATCACCGGTAGTTACGTCTTTCAGACCGATTGCTGCAGCGATGTCGCCTGCACGAACTTCTTTAATCTCTTCACGCTTGTTAGCGTGCATCTGAACGATACGGCCCAGACGCTCACGCGCGGCCTTAACGGAGTTCAGAACTGTGTCACCGGAGTTAACAACGCCAGAGTACACACGGAAGAACGTCAGGTTACCCACGAATGGATCGGTAGCGATTTTGAACGCCAGTGCAGAGAACGGCTCTGAGTCGTCAGAATGACGCACAGCCGGGGTATCTTTACCGTCGTCCAGAATACCGTTGATAGCTTCAACGTCATTTGGCGCTGGCAGGTATTCGATAACCGCATCCAGCATTGCCTGTACGCCTTTGTTTTTAAAGGCAGAACCACAGGTTACCAGAATCACTTCGTTGTTCAGCACGCGCTGACGCAGAGCTTTCTTGATTTCTTCCTCGGTCAGCTCTTCGCCGCCCAGGTATTTGTCCATCAGCTCATCTGAGGCTTCAGCTGCAGACTCAACCAGATTCTGGTGCCATTCAGCAGCCAGTTCTTGCATGTCAGCTGGGATCTCTTCGTATTCGAAGGTCACGCCTGCATCAGCTTCGTTCCAGTTGATGGCTTTCATTTTCACCAGGTCAACAACACCGGTGAATTTCTCTTCTGCGCCAATTGCCAGCTGCAATGGAACCGGGTTTGCGCCCAGACGAGATTTAAGCTGACCAACAACTTTCAAGAAGTTGGCACCCATACGGTCCATTTTGTTAACGAACGCGATGCGTGGCACTTTATATTTGTTAGCCTGACGCCATACGGTCTCAGACTGTGGCTGAACACCACCAACAGCACAGTAAACCATTACCGCGCCATCAAGCACACGCATGGAACGTTCTACTTCGATGGTGAAGTCAACGTGCCCTGGGGTGTCGATGATGTTTACACGGTGCGGCTCAAACTGCTTGGCCATACCAGACCAGAAAGCAGTTGTCGCTGCAGAAGTAATGGTAATACCACGCTCCTGCTCTTGTTCCATCCAGTCCATGGTGGCGGCGCCGTCATGAACTTCACCGATTTTGTGGTTTACACCGGTGTAGAACAGGATACGTTCGGTAGTTGTGGTCTTACCGGCGTCGATGTGAGCACTGATACCGATATTACGGTAGCGCTCAATGGGTGTTGTACGAGCCATTTGATTCCTCTATTGCCTTAGGCGGTTCGGTGAAACCAAGCGGGTTGGCTTCTTGAAGCGCCCACTTGGTTAGCATAACTACTGCGTGGATTACCAGCGGTAGTGGGCGAACGCCTTGTTGGCTTCTGCCATACGGTGAACGTCTTCACGCTTCTTAACAGCAGAACCTTTGTTCTCTGCTGCATCAGACAGTTCGTTCGCCAGGCGCAGAGCCATGGATTTATCACCACGTTTACGAGCTGCATCAACGATCCAACGCATTGCCAGGGCATTACGACGAACCGGACGAACTTCAACTGGTACCTGGTAAGTAGAACCACCAACGCGGCGAGACTTAACTTCTACAGTCGGGCGCACGTTGTCGAGAGCGACTTCGAAAGCTTCCAGGTGACCTTTACCAGAACGCTGAGCCAGGGTCTCCAGCGCGGTATAGACGATTGCTTCTGCAGTAGATTTCTTACCATCTACCATCAGAATGTTTACAAATTTAGCCAACAGCTCGGATCCGAACTTAGGATCTGGCAGGATTTTACGTTGGCCTATTACGCGACGACGTGGCATGGAAATACTCCGTTGAAAATTTCAGGATTGTCCAAAACTCTACGAGTTTATTTTGACATTAAAATGTTTGGCCTTACTTAACGGAGAACCATTAAGCCTTTGGCTTCTTCACGCCGTACTTGGAACGAGCTTGCTTACGGTCTTTAACGCCGGAGCAGTCAAGTGCACCACGAACGGTGTGGTAACGCACACCTGGCAAGTCTTTAACACGACCGCCACGGATCAGGATTACGGAGTGTTCCTGCAGGTTGTGGCCTTCGCCACCGATGTAAGAACTCACTTCGAAACCGTTAGTCAAACGCACACGGCAAACTTTACGCAGTGCGGAGTTTGGTTTTTTCGGGGTGGTGGTATATACGCGAGTACATACACCACGTTTCTGCGGGCAGGCTTCCAGCGCTGGAACGTTGCTTTTAGCAGCCTTCACAGAGCGTGGTTTGCGAACCAGCTGATTAATCGTAGTCATTAAAAAAAGCTCCTGGGTTTTGCTTCGTTTTTTGCTTCGTAAACATGTGATAAATCCCCCGTATGCACTTTTGGCACAGTACGAGGACGCAGAATTTTATGGCTGACTGGTAGAGGTGTCAAGAAATATACAACATCACCCGCATTACCATGCCATTTGGCTGTGGTGTTTCTCGGTTAACACAACGAAGTCAGTATAACCGATTAGCGTGATTTTGGGTGAAAAATGAACAGACAGGCCTCTGGCTTCCAGATCGTCCTGCAGCGCATAAAGGGATATGGGGGCATTGAGCAATAAATCAAGGCTGGCGCTACCGGACAGGCCGGCCAGTACGCCGTCTTGCAACAACAACAGAGCATCACCTTCTCTGGTGAGCCTTAACAACGCAGGCAGGTCGCAACGGGTTGGGGAATGGCTGAGGGTATACAGCATCAAAGTATCCTAGAAAGTCATGACCACATCGTAAGTGGCCAGTTTCTGGCGCAGAGTATCTGGCGGCAGAGTTTCGGCCTTCAGCACCCAGTCGGTGACCTGTTGCAGGCCGCGCTCCTGGATGGCCGTTGCGCAGAGATAGCAGTTTTCAACGTCATACAGCGGCAATACGCCAAAAGTGGCGATGTAATTGCGGGCCAGGATCTTTTCGGGTTGTTGGCCCGGCAGCAGTTGCAACACACCATCGCCGACAAAAAATACGCCGATATCCTCGCTCAGTGCCGACGTCGCCAGTACCGCATCCAGCCCTTCCCTGCCAGCCGCACTGCCATGTGGCCCTTGGGTAAATACAAACGCAACTCGCTTCATTCTGCTCACTTAAAACTGTATCAGGCGATCGTTGCTCAGCGCCGCTTCGGCCAATGAGCCCAAACCGCTGAGGGTAAACCCCGGCTGCAGGTTGGCAGCCACCAACGCCAACTGTGCGGCTTCTTGCTCATCGGTCACGCCACGGCGCAAAGCTGCCGCCACACAGACATTAAGCTCCACGCCATGTTGCTGCGCCAGAGCCACCCACGCCCGCACCAGATCGAATTCATCGCTGGCTGGAGAGGTCAGTTGGTTGGCATTCAGCACCCCTTCACGATAGAAAAAAACGCTGGTAATGCGGTGGCCTGCCGCCAACAGGGCCTGGGCGAATTGCCAGGCGCTGCTCGCTTGCTGAGTACCATAAGCCGGGCCGGTGACCAATAGGCAGTAGTTAAGCATCAGCGCTCATTGCCCAGCAAATCGCCACTCTTGAACTGGCGGATATACAGGTAGACGGTATGCTTGGAGATATTCAGGCGATCGGCAACCTGATTGATCGCGTCTTTGATATCAAAAATGCCTTTCTCGTACAGGTTGAGTACGATCTGGCGATTTTTGGCGTTATTGGACACGTTGCGATCGGCATTCACCTCTTCGATGGTGAACTCCAACGTCTGCGCCACCAGATCGTCAACCGAGGAGGCGAAGTTGACCGAGGAAGCCACCTCCTGCGTTTCCGGCGGCATAAAGGTCTGGATAATCTGCGAGAACGGCACATCGAGATTCATGTTGATACACAGCAGGCCGATCACCCGCTGTTCGCGATTGCGGATGGCAATCGTTACCGACTTCATCAACACGCCACTTTTGGCCCGGGTGAAATAGGCTTTGGAGACGCTGCTGTCATCGCCCGCCATATCATGCAGCATACGCAGTGCCAGATCGGTGATCGGCGAACCGATTTTACGCCCGGTGTGTTCACCATTGGCAATACGCACGGCGGAGCATTTCAGATCCTCCAGGGAGTGCAGCACGATTTCGCAGTGCCCACCAATCAGCATCGCCAGCCCATCGACCACGGCTTCATACGACTTCAGGATTTCATGGTCCGTCTGACTAAACGGACGCTCATTCAGCAAATCAAGTTCGCTGGCTTCGCTGGATAAAAGCGAATTTGACATCGAAGATACCACCTACATAGATCGCCTGTGCCAGGGGACGCAACTAAAACGGCTCGTGCAGGAGACAATCGCTGCCGGGAGCAGTTTTAGGTACACGCCCTAAGGGGCAGGCGCATGATTCATAAGTTCAGACCCAGAGTCTAGCAAAACGGTCAGATGCTGGTTCTTACATTTGCGCGTGGTATTGACGTTAAGCCCGATGCCCGGCAGGCGTCAAGCGATCAGTAAAGACAGGGAGTAAAGTTGCAGGATATTTTGCATTCTTGGTAGCGCAGAAATGAAAACCGCCGCGAAGGACATTCGCGGCGGTTGGGAAAATCTTAGACTTACTTGGCTTTAGCGTCTGCTGCAGCTTCATCAGCCGCTTTTTCTGTTTTGTCGTCAGCCTTGGCTGCTGGTTTCACATCCAACAGTTCAACATCAAACACCAACGTGGAGTTGGCAGGGATCCCTGGAACGCCATTTTTACCGTAGGCCAGTGCCGGTGGGATAACCAGTTTGATCTTGCCGCCTTTCTTGATGTGCTTCAGGCCTTCAGTCCAGCCAGGGATCACACCGTCCAGACGGAATGACAATGGCTCGCCGCGATCGTAGGAGTTGTCAAACACGGTGCCGTCGGTCAGGGTACCTTTGTAGTTTACCACTACGGTATCGCTGTCTTTCGGTGCTTCACCGGTCCCTTCTTTCTCTACTTTGTACAGCAGACCAGATTCGGTTTTCTTCGCGCCTTTTTCTTTGGCGAAGGTTTCAGCGTATTTAGCGCCTTTCGCTTCGTTTTCTTTCGCGTCCTGCTCCATCTTCGCCTGAGCAGAAGCCTTCACGCGCACTTCAAAACCTTGCAGGGTTTTTTCGATGTCAGAGTCATTCAGCTTGCTCTGCTTGGCAAACGCGTCCTTAACAGCCCCGAGCATCACGTCTTTGTCCAGCTTGATGCCCAGCTTTTCCTGTTCATCCAGCGAGTTTTCCATGTAGCGGCCGAGTTGAACACCCAGTGCGTAAGCAACCTGCTCATCGTCATTCTTGAACTTACCGGTGCTTGGTGCTTCTGCAGGTTTAGCCGCTTCAGCAGCAGGCGCAACCTCACCGGTAGTGGTAACGGTAGCTGCATCAGCAGGTTTGGCTGCATCAGCTGCCATAACTTGGGTCGCATTCAGAGCAAGCGCCATAGTGGTTGCCAGAAGCGTGACTTTAAACAAAGATTTCATCCATTTCTCCAGTGTCTGAAGCGGTGCCTCAAACCATCATTAAGTAAGTTAACCGGGCTACTATAGCTGCCTGAAACAAAACAAAACAGTCACACAGGTAACCAATCGAGTCAAGATGTGACCTCATATTGGTAGCAAAGTTCAAGAAAAATAATTATCGCATTGATAATTAACACCTTTATTTGACGGCCTTGCGAGTTGAATTGCCCGCCTTGCAGCAGTGATAAACCGCTTGCCGAAATTGGCAGGCACAAAGCCGAGCGCTACTGATAACATAGTGCCAGAATCCCGGATTTAACAGTGCCAGAGGTAACATCATGCACGAGCAAAACTACGACAGCCTGCTGCAGCGGTTGGAAGAGATGGAAAGCCGCCAGGCCTTTCAGGAAGTGACGATTGAGGAACTCAATCAAACCGTGGTACAGCATCAGCTTGAAATGCTGAAGATACAAGAACATCTGCGGCTGCTGACCGACAAACTGCGCGCCAGCCAACCTTCGATGATCGCCTCGCAGTCGGAAGAGACACCTCCCCCGCATTACTAAAAAAGGCCGCCGAAGCGACCTTTTGTTGCAGTTACAGCACCAGGATTAGTGGCAGCCGCAACCACCGTTGCCACCACAGCCGCCTTTCTTGCCGTGGTCATGATCGTGGTCGTGATCGTGGCCATGACCGCCACAGCAGCCGTCACCGTGTTCATGGTGATGATCGTGCTCACCGTGAACGTGGCCGTGGGCCAGTTCTTCTTCGGTCGCTTCACGCAGCGCCACAACTTCTACGTGGAAGTTCAGGTCTTGGCCAGCCAGCATGTGGTTACCATCAACCACTACGTGGTCACCATCAACTTCGGTGATTTCAACCGGAACCGGGCCCTGATCGGTATCAGCCAGGAAGCGCATGCCTACCTGCAGTTCATCAACGCCCATAAAGACGTCTTTAGGAACGCGCTGCACCAGGTTTTCATCGTAGTTGCCGTAAGCTTCGTTAGCGGCGACATGAACGTCGAAACGATCACCCGCTTCGTGACCTTCGAGTGCTTTTTCCAGACCTGCGATCAGAGAGCCATGCCCGTGCAGATAGTCCAACGGTGCACTCACCGGAGACTCATCAACCAAAACACCGTCTTCTGTACGTACTTGGTAAGCCAGGCTGACCACCAAGTCTTTTGTTACTTTCATGATATCTCCTACCGTTGGAAACTAAATCGGTGGAGATTGTAGCGGAAATCTCCAGCGCTGTACCCTTCAGCATAAAAAATCACGGCAGATAACGCTACTCTGGGTGAAAAATACCGATCACCTGCTCCTGCGGGCGAACGTGTTTTTCCACCTGTTGCTCGGTCTGGCGCTGATGGTGGCCACACTTGACACACTCCACTACTTCAACCTGGTCTTCACGCCAAACCGCCAGCGTATCCATAGCGTTACAGCTTGGGCAAACCGCCCCGGCGATAAATCTTTTACGAGTTGCAGACATCATTGTGCTCCGAATTATTCGTATTCATCATCCCAGCCGTCGAACTGCCGTTTTTCTTTTTGCATTTCGCGGTGGAAAAGTTCTTCCAGCTCGCGCCGGGCTTCTTTCACGCGGGAAATCTGAGCCACGTCCCCCAGATGCGGTGGCATCAATTCACGCAGCATGCGCATATCCAGACGGCGAAAATGCTGCTGAGCGCGATAAGCCTGATGCGGGTGCATCCCCAACTCCGTTAACGCCTTGCGCCCTAGCTCCAGGGCGCTGGAGAAGGTTTCACGACTAAACTGTTTTACGCCAGCCTGCAACAACTCGTGCGCCTCCACACGCCCCCGCGCCCGCGCCAAAATGGACAGGTTGGGGAAGTGCTGCTGGCACAGATGGACGATGGCCATGGTATCTTCCGGCTCATTACAGGTAATGACGATAGATTTGGCCTTTGCCGCACCGGCTGCCCGCAGCAACTCCAGTTCCGTGGCATCTCCGTAGTAAACCTTGTAACCGTATCGGCGCAATACGCCAACCGCGCTAACGTCCCGCTCAAGCACGGTGATACGCTTCTTATTAGCCATCAGTAAGCGGCCAATCACCTGCCCGAAGCGGCCGAAACCGACGATAATGACCTGCGGATCGTCATCTGCCACGTAGGGCGCCTCTTCATCCTCATCTTTGGCGTTATAGCGGCGGGCCAGAATGCGATCGATAATCTGCATCAGCAGCGGCGTGGTCATCATTGAGAGCGTCACCACGACCAGCAGCAAGGCCAGTTGATCGTCGTCGAAAATATGCTGCGTCGAAGCCGCCGAGAACAGCACGAAGGCAAACTCACCGCCTTGGCTCAGCACCCCGGAAAATTGCAGACGTACCGAGCGCCGCAGGCCAAAGATACGCGCCAGCGAGTACAACACACCCGATTTCACCGCCACCAGGATCACCACGCCCAGCAGTACTTCCAGCAGATGGGTATACAACACCCCCATATTCAGCGCCATGCCTACCGAGATGAAGAACAACCCGAGCAGCAGCCCTTTGAAAGGCTCTATGGCGATTTCCAGTTCATGGCGATATTCGCTCTCTGCCAGCAGCACCCCGGCGATAAAGGTCCCCAATGCCATCGACAGGCCAAGGGCATCCATAAACAGCGCAGCCCCCAGCACCACCAACAGCGCGGCGGCGGTAAATATTTCACGCACCCCAGATGAGGCGATATAACGGAATAACGGGCGTAACAGGAAGCGCCCCCCGATCAGCATGCCGCCGAAGGCCGCGACCTTCATGGCGATTTTCGCCCAATCGTCGCTGGTACCCGCTCCCCCGGACAGGATCGGGATCAACGCCAGCGCCGGGATCACCGCCATATCCTGAAACAGCAGCACCGAGAAGCCTAACTGCCCCCCTTCGTTGCGGTTCATGCCTTTTTCACGCATCAGTTGCAGCGCCATGGCTGTCGATGACATGGCTAGACCAATGCCACCTATCACCGCCGCCTGCCAGGCAAAATGGCTGAAGTAAAGCAGCGCACCGAGCACGGCCGCCGTGACCAATACCTGCCCGGCACCGACACCAAAGATCGAGCGACGCAGTTCCCACAGTTTGGCCGGGTTCAGTTCCAGCCCGATGATAAACATCAGGAACACCACGCCCAACTCGGAGAAGTGCAGAATTTCATCCACATCCCGGATGAATCCCAATCCCCACGGGCCAATGGCAATACCGGCGATCAGATAGCCTAAAACAGCTCCGATCCCAAGACGGCGGGCGATCGGCACCGTCAACACCGCAGCAAACAGGAACAGCAATATGGCGGTTAATAGCGAGGAACCTTCCATCAGTGCCTCCCGGTGTGCGGCAACGGGTTACGCAGCCAGTCGCCATAAGCGCTGGCGTGACTGCTCAGCACTTCCGGTTTCTGACGGCGCGCCCAGTAAACGATCATCGGCGTCAGCCAGTGCATATGGCACATGGCCGCGGTCAGCTCAAAAGGGCGCAGAATATCCTCGATCGCATAACGATTGTAACCGCCAGTGCGATAGGCACCTTCCGGTTCCCCAGTGGTGATCACCGAACGCCAGTATTTGCCCGCCAGCGCATTACCGCCGATACCACTGGCAAACCCGCGGGACAGCACACGGTCCAGCCATTCTTTCAGCAACGCCGGGCAGCTATAGGTATATAAGGGGTGTTGGAAAACGATGACCTGATGGTCGCGGAGCAGTTGTTGTTCGTGATGGATATCAATAAAGAAATCCGGATAGTGCGCGTATAAATCGTGCACGGTAACATGTTCCAACTGCTGTGCCGGTTGTAACAAAACCCGGTTCGCTACCGAGTCCTGGGATTCCGGATGGGCATACAGCAGCAAAACCTTCGGCGGCTGTGACATCATTCCCCTCCAAAGCGTCGTCAGGGTGGCGGATTTCCGTTACCATGCAACGCAAAGACTAATAATAGGACTGCTACGCGTCCTGTTAACGTAAACTCAATTCAATTTAACATACTCTGAACAAACGGCGCTTTATGATTGTTTTCTCCTCGCTACAAATCCGACGCGGCACCCGCGTCCTGTTGGACAACGCCACGGCGACGGTTAATCCAGGTCAGAAGGTCGGCCTGGTGGGTAAGAACGGCTGTGGGAAATCCACGCTGCTGGCCCTTTTGAAAGGTGAGATCGCCGCAGACGGTGGTAGCTACACCTTTCCAAACAACTGGGCGCTGGCCTGGGTGAATCAGGAAACACCGGCACTGGAAGTGCCTGCCATTGAGTATGTTATCGATGGCGATCGGGAATTCCGCCAGTTGGAAGCCGAATTACAGGTGGCAAACGATAACAACGACGGCCACGCCATCGCCACGCTGCACGGCAAGCTCGATGCTCTGGATGCCTGGACCATCCGTTCCCGTGCCGCCAGCCTGTTACACGGTTTAGGCTTTTCCAATGAACAGCTGCAAAGCCCGGTGCGTGCCTTCTCCGGCGGATGGCGCATGCGCCTCAACCTGGCTCAGGCTTTGGTTTGCCGTTCCGATCTGCTGTTGCTGGACGAACCCACCAACCACCTGGATCTGGATGCAGTGATCTGGCTGGAACGCTGGCTGAAAAGCTATCAGGGTACCCTGGTGCTGATTTCGCATGACCGTGATTTCCTCGACCCTATCGTCGACAAGATCCTGCACATCGAAAATGAGACCATCAACGAATATACCGGCAACTATTCCTCCTTCGAGCGCCAGCGCGTCACCAAACTGGCACAGCAGCAGTCGCTGTATCAGAGCCAACAGGAGAAAGTGGCACATCTGCAAAGCTACATTGACCGTTTCCGTGCTCAGGCCACCAAGGCCAAACAGGCACAGAGCCGCATCAAGATGCTGGAGCGGATGGAGCTGATTGCCCCTGCGCACGTCGATAACCCGTTCACGTTTAGCTTCCGCCAACCCGAAAGCCTGCCGAATCCATTGCTGCGGATGGAAAAAGTCAGCGCAGGCTATGGCGACAAAGTGATCTTGCAGTCAATCAAGCTCAACCTGGTACCCGGCTCACGTATTGGCCTGTTGGGGCGTAACGGTGCCGGTAAATCAACGCTGATCAAAATGCTGGCTGGCACGCTGGAGCCGCTCAGCGGAGAGATCGGGCTGGCAAAGGGCATCAAACTGGGTTACTTCGCCCAGCATCAGTTAGAGTTCCTGCGCGCCGATGAGTCGCCACTGCAGCATCTGAGCCGCATCGCCCCTCGCGTGTTAGAACAGCAGTTACGCGATTATCTTGGCGGCTTCGGCTTCCAGGGCGATAAGGTCACCGAAATCACCGAACGTTTCTCCGGCGGTGAAAAGGCACGGCTGGTGCTGGCGCTGATCGTCTGGCAGCGCCCTAACCTGCTGCTGCTCGATGAACCGACCAACCACCTGGATCTGGATATGCGCCAGGCGTTGACTGAAGCGCTGATCGATTTCGAGGGGGCGTTGGTGGTGGTTTCGCACGACCGTCACCTTTTGCGTTCTACCACCGACGATCTGTATCTGGTGCACGATGGCCAGGTGGAACAGTTCGAGGGCGATCTGGACGATTACCAGCAGTGGCTTAGCGATCTGCAAAAGCAGCAGGCACAGCAGGATGCCGCACCAAAGCAGGATAACGGCAACAGCGCCCAGGCGCGTAAAGACCAAAAGCGCCGTGAAGCCGAATTCCGTACGCAAACCCAACCACTGCGTAAGCAGATCGCCAAGCTGGAACAACAGATGGATAAGCTGGGTGCCGAATTGGCCGCGGTGGAAGAACAGCTGGCAGACTCGGCGCTGTACGACATCAGCCGTAAAGCCGATCTGACCGCCTGCCTGCAAAAGCAAAGCCAGGCCAAGTCCGCTCTGGAAGAAACGGAAATGACCTGGCTGGATGCCCAGGAACAGCTGGAAAATCTGACCCAGGCGTTTGAGTCGGAGAGTTAATCATAGTTGCCCCTTTTCTACTGAGAGGGGGCAACCTTTATCTGTAGCAGGCAATGCGCTGGCGGATCTGTTCCAGTGAGTCCTGGTTATAGAGTTTGCCATCCAGGAAGCGCGTTTTCAGTTCACCCTGCTGCTCCTGCTGCCAGTCCTGATTATCCAGCAGTTGATATTCTCCTTCCCCATCGCGGATCACCCGCAACAAACCGCGTGCAGATTGTTTCAGGCCGCTGTCGGTCTTCGGTTGTTTGAAGATGGGACGCCCCACCCCGTTCACCTCACCGTAGGTGGCCTTCATCGCGAAACCAAAGGTATCGCGGGTATTATACTGATAAGTAAAGGAACCCACGCCAAACACTACGTTAGAGCTGGCAAAACCTTTCGCTTCCAGGCGTTGCAGGATTTCCTGGGCGCGTTCCAGAGTGATGGAGTCGCCATAAATCAGCCCGACATGGGGATCCAACACTTTGTAGCCCTTGCTGTTAACCGTGCCACCAAAGATTTCCCACAACACTTCCACCGAGCCTTTCTCTTCGGCGCTGCGTTGCGCACTGCGATCGCTGTCGTTGCCGGTTCCACAAAGAATAGCCACCGGATCGCCACTGTCTGGGCGGAAGACTACCCTGCCATCGCGCGCCATGATTTTGCTGTGCAACTCACGGGTAAACTCCGTTAGCACCTGCCAGTAATCCCAGGTATCCGACACGATGGAAACCAATCCATTTGGGTAGAGATCTTCAATCAAACGGCGGAACGTTTCGATCTCCGTTGCCTGCTCTCCCATGCACATCACGCTATGTTCGGTGGCGGGGATGCTGCCAGCCACGAAGTAATCTTCTGCGGTTGGATAATACCTCTGTGCGTACAGCACCGCCGGAATGTTGTCGGTGCCCTTGAAGCTGAGCAAATGCCCGGTACCGGCCTGCGCGACATCATGCATCCCTGACATGCCGCGGAAGGAAAAATCGTGGCATTGGAAATCCAGATGCGCCAGGTCATCGCAGGTTTTATCCGCCCACATCTGGCAGATCTTGCGATAATGATGGGCAAGGGTGGCATTGGTGGAAGCCTTCCACAGTTCGGCCGAGATCACCGTTTCCAGGTAGTTGACCAGCCAGAAGAACTCCTCACGCGTATTGGTAATGGTCAGCACTGGTACCTTCATCCTCACCTTGCTGCCTTCGTCCAACCCTTTGATATGCAGCGGTAGATAACCCAACCGATGCAGGGCGCGAATATGCTCCACGCAGACCCGATCCTGACCAATGTAGCTATCCATCAGCGTTTTATATTCCCCCACTACCTGCTCTTCCGGTTGGGCAAAAAACTGCTGGTTGAAGAGATCCACCATGAACCACTGTAAAAAGCCCTGTAAACCGAAGAACACCAGTTGGCCGTCCGGCAACGGGGAAGCAAAGAACCGATCGCTGCGCGGCGTGAAGTTGGAGTAGATCCGCGTAGTACCCAGCGGATATTGCTCACGGTGAGACACTTTGTAGCCATCAATCGCCAGAATAGGATTGGTTAACATAGTCGGTTCCTTAGTGAGCGTAGATACGCGCAATATCAATCAGTTCAACACGTTGCTCAGCGAGTTCCGCCGCAGCATAGGAAGTGGTGGTATAGATGTTATCAATGCCTTGATTCAGCAAAGCCGCGGTACCTTTGGAAAATACCCCGTGGGTGACATATAGGCTGACCGTACAAGCCCCCGCCTGGCGCAACACCTGGGCCGAGCCGATAAAGGTGCCGCCACCGTCGCACAGGTCATCCACAATCAGCACGTCTTTGCCCTGCACATCGCCAGCCAGCAGTTCGAAACCCGTCAGTTCGCCGCTGAACACGTTCCGGTGTTTGGTCAGGATGCCGTATTGCGCAATGCCAAAGTGGGCCGCCACCGCGTGAATTTTTTTCAGCGCTCCGGCATCCGGAGCCACCAGGAACAGTTGCTGCTGAGTCAGTAAATTGGCCAGTCTGCGGTTGTGCTGCATACACTGCTGCTGAGTAATGATGTGCATGTTGTCGATCACGGCGGCAGCCACTTCGCTGTGTGGATCCAGCACCGTCACACGATCAAACGCCAAGGTGTTGAGTAATTGGCCGAAAACCTTGAGCGCAAAGCTATCGCCGGAGGCCATATGGCGATCCTGGCGGGCGTAGGGCAGATAAGGCAGCTCAAGCAGGCTTTCTTTGATCAGAAACTGGTGGCGTACCGCCTGCGTCAACTGTGCCAACAGCATGAAGTCATCCATGCTGCGCATTGCGCTGGCACGAATACGCATCTGCGAAGTCCCCGTTGTTTCAGGCTGTGCAAACCGGGCATACACCGCCCCATCGGGAAACTGTCCGGTTGTCACCTTCACTTCAATGTCGTTCAAAAACAACTGCAGTTGTGCGCTCATATTCTTCCCTCCATCAATAACTGTCCCTGGGACACTTATATAATTGTCCAAGAGACAGTTATTGGCAAGCAAAAAAATGTCTTAATCGCAGCAAATTCGCTTAACCATTTGTTTATTTGAGCTTTTAATAATTATCATTAGCCGGCAGCTATTGTTATATTGTCCCAAAGACCTTTTTAGCCGAGCGCCAGCATGACCACCCAAGCCGAGTACCTGAAAAACTACGATCCGCGCCTCTTCCCCTCACCGCTTGTCACCGTCGACAGCGTGCTGTTTACCGTGCACGGCGGGAAACTGTGCGTGCTGTTGGCCAAGCGCGCTAATCACCCTTTCCTCAATCAATGGGGATTGCCCGGCGGGTTTATCGATTTGCAGCGCGACACCTCAACGCAAGCGACGGCCGAACGTAAACTGAGGGAAAAAACCGGTGTGGTACCGCCCTATCTGGCGCAGTTGGCCAGTTTTTCTGGCCCGGAAAGGGATCCGCGTGGCTGGAGCCTGACCACGGTCTACTTTGCTCTGATCGCCCATGCCGATTGCCAGCCGCATATCGCCGACGTGAATGACGTCGCCTGGGTGCCATTGGACAACCTGCAAACACAGCAGTTAGCTTTCGACCATCAAACGATCGTGGAAGCGGCACTTCAGCGGCTACGGCAAAAAACGGCTTACTCCATGCTGCCGGTCTATTGCCTGCCAGCGGAGTTCACACTTTCCCAATTGCAGGAAGTGATTGAGATCATTTTGTCGCATACGGTGCAGCGCAAAAGCCTGATGCGGCGTTTTGACGCTTCGGAAATGTTTGAGGAAACCGGTGAGAGAGTGGCAACAGGCGCACGCAAGGCACGCCTGTACCGTAGGAAAGCGGGGGTAGATATGAGAAACTTTTCCAGAAACCTGATGGTGGAGTGATCCTCAGGCGCGATAGAACGGCTTATCCCCCAAAATGGTCGCACGGTGCATAATGCGCCGCTGCGGCAGGTAATCCGCATTGGCGTAATGCTGCGTCACCCGGTTATCCCAGATGGCAATATCATTGGCCTGCCAGCGCCAGCGCACCTGAAACTCCGGCTTGGTGATATGCGCAAACAGGAAGTTCAGCAGAGCATCACTCTCCTTCGCCGCCAGATCGACAATCCGCGTAGTAAATCCTTCATTAACGAACAGCGCCTGCTTGCCGGTCACCGGATGGGTGCGGATCACCGGATGCAATAACGGTGGATTTTTCTGCACGGCCAACTGCCAGCGCTGATGCTCTTCCTCACTGCCACGATGTTTATATTCGGGGAACGACTTGGTGAAGTCATGCTCCGCCTGCAACCCGGCCAACAACTTTTTCAGCGGTGAGGACAACGCCTCATACGCGGCAATCCCGCTGGCCCACAGCGTGTCGCCACCGGTCGTCGGCAGCTGCTTGGCGGCTAAAATCGCCCCCTGCGGCGGGTTTTCGATAAAGGTGACGTCGGTATGCCAGTTGTCGTTATCCGGCGGATTATCGTCATGGGTATCCAGCACGATGATCTCCTCCACATCGGGAGCATGCGGATACACCGGGTGAATATGCAGATCGCCGAAACGCCCTGCCAGCTCGCGCTGTTGTAATGGCGTGATGGGCTGATCGCGCAGGAACAGCACCTGATGCTTGAGCAAAGCATGGTAAAGCTGTTCAAACTGGCCGTCGCCCAATGGCCGCGCCAGATTGACGTTTTCCACCAGCGCGCCGATATAAGGCCCCAACGGGGTAATTGCTAAACGTTCGTTCATTGCTGTACTCCATGCCAGGGGGTCAAACGGCGCTGTAAGGCACGTAGCCCCAGCTCCAGACCAAATGCAATTATCGCAATCACGCTGATACCGGCGATGACCACGTCGGTCGCCAAAAACTCACCGGCGGACTGCACCATAAATCCCAGACCGCGCGTGGCAGCAATCAGTTCAGCGGCCACCAGCGTAGACCAGCCGACGCCCAGGCCAATACGGATGCCGGTCAGAATTTCCGGTAGCGCACTAGGCAACACCACAAAGCGCAGCAATTGCCAGCGGTTGGCTCCCAAAGCCTGCGCGGCACGAATGCGCACCTGCGCTACGCTGCGTACACCTGCCACGGTCGAAAGCGTCACCGGGGCAAAAATCGCCAGGTAGATCAGCAGGATTTTCGAGGTTTCACCGATGCCAAACCAGATCACCATCAGCGGCAGATAGGCCAGCGGCGGCACCGGACGATAAATTTCAATCAGGGGATCAAGCAGGCCGCGCACGGTCTCACTCAGCCCCATCGCAATGCCCACCGGGACGCCGATGACCACAGCAGCCAGTAATGCCACCAGGATCCGCCCAAGACTCGCGGCTAGGTGTTGCCATAGCGTGGCATCCATAAAGCCTTGTGGGCTGGCAATGACCACCAACTGATGCAATACCTGCTGCGGTGCGGGCAGAAATAACGGGCTGATCAGCTGCAAGGTAGTTACTGCCCACCAAACCGCCAACACCACCAGCAAGGTTGCCGTGCTCAGCTTGAGGCTACGCGGCAGCGTGAAACGAGATTGGCGCACCGCTGTCGGTACTGCGGCTTTAAGAACAGAATGCAGGCTCATAGCAAGGCCTCGCGCTGTTGGAACACCCGGCCCAGCACGTATTCACGCAGGGCGATAAACTCAGGATCGGACTTGATGGCGCGGCAAGCCTCTCCGGCGGCATAGCGCTGGCCAAAATTCAGCGATAAACGCTCCACCACCTGCCCAGGACCAGGAGAAAGCAGTAACAGCTCGCTGGCCAGGAATACCGCTTCTTCGATGTCATGGGTGATCAACAGCACCTGCTTGCCAGTATCACGCCAAATATTTAACAGCAGTTCCTGCATCTGTTCGCGAGTGAATGCGTCCAGTGCCCCGAAAGGCTCATCCAGCAGCAACAGCCGAGGGTCGGCTGCCAAGGCGCGAGCAATACCCACCCGCTGACGCATCCCACCGGACAGTTGCCAGATGAAGTGTTGCTCATAGCCGGCCAGCCCAACGCGTTGCAACATCTGCTGCGCCACCTTGCGGCGCTGCGGTTTGGCCGCACCGGCCAGTTGCAAGCCAAACTCCACGTTATCCACCACGTTGCGCCACGGCAGTAAGCCTTCATGCTGGAAGACCACGCCCCGCTCGGCACCCGGGCCTTTGACGGGGACATCATCCAGCGTAATGCTGCCTGCCGTTGGCTCAATAAACCCGGCGATCAAATTCAGCAGCGTGGTCTTGCCGCAGCCAGAAGGCCCTAACACCACCACCAGTTGCCCTCTGGCTATCTGGAAAGATACATCGCGCAGCGCCACACGCCCCTGATAATCGGCCGAAAGATGGTTAACGTTTAGCATGGCGGATCCCTTACGACTGCGGCGCAGCCTGCAGCTGTTTGACAAAACGGTCGGTCACATAGGCGCTGTAATCACTGTCCACCTGCGGGATCTTGCCTTGTTGCTTAAGGAACTCGGCGGTATCGCGAATAGCTTTATCTACCGGCTGGCCCAGTTGAGTGATCTGATCGGCGACCGGCAGGTAACGGTTACCCTTCACCAGTTCCGGTACCTGCTCTGCCGGCACTCCGCTCAGGCGAGCTAGCGTACTCAGGTTACTTGGGTCTTTCAGCCACTGCTCCGGCTGTGCCAGGTAGGCCTTCTGTGCTTGCAGGGCGCTGGCAGCAAACGCGGTGACGACCTCAGGATGCTGCTTGGCAAAGTCTTTACGCACTACCCACACGTCCAGCGTTGGTGAGCCCCACTGGCCAACCTGTTCGGAATCAGTCAGCACCTTGCCTTGTTTGGCGAGTTCATTGACCACCGGAGCCCATACGTAAGCCCCGTCGATATCCCCACGCTGCCAGGCCGCCGCAATGGCTGGCGGTTGCAGGTTGAGAATTTGCACCTGGTCAGGTTTGATGCCCCAGTGTTTCAGAGAGGCCAGCAGGCTGTAGTGAGTGGTGGAAATGAACGGTACCGCAATGCGCTTACCGATCAGATCCTGGGGAGATTTGATGTCCTTTTTTACCACCAGCGCTTCGGAACTACCCAGCTGCGAGGCGATCAGGAACACTTCGATAGGGAGCTTCTGGCTGGCGGCCACGGCCAGCGGGCTGGAGCCGATATTGCCAATCTGCACGTCGCCAGAGGCCAGCGCACGCAACACGCTGGAGCCGCTGTCGAACTTGCGCCAGTCAACGGTCGCGCCAGACTGTTTGGCAAAGCTGTTTTCCGCCTGCGCCACCTTGGCGGGTTCGGCGGAGGTCTGGTAAGCCACGGTGACGTCCACTGCCTGGGCACTGGCCGCACCGAGCGATAAAGCCAACAATACTGCACTGCTTAATGAGAAAAGTTTGCTCGCCATGATCCGCTCCGTTGATAAAATTCTGTGCTGTGACCAACAGTTTTATCTGAGCGGCGCTCGGCAATAAAAGAATAAAAAAATCTTCTTTATTACTTATGGCGATATCAATTCCACCCACTCTCCCCCGGCACGGCTACTGCGCTGGGCGGCATCAATAAACGCCATCCCTTGCACGCCGGTTTCAATCCCTGGTAACAACGGTGCCGCCGTAGGACCATCACGCAAACAGCGGGCCGCTTCACGGTAAATCTGGCCAAACCCTTCTAAATAGCCTTCAGGATGCCCTGCGGGTACGCGGGCCAGCAGGCGGTTTTCTGCATGCTGAAATGCCGAAGCGCGGGTGATGCAATAGGCGGGCGCGTCAAAAGGCCGTATCCACAACTGGTTCGGGTTTTCCTGGCAAAACTCCAGGCTGCCCTCACTGCCGTAAACTCGTAACTTCAGCCCATTCTCATGACCACAGGCCACCTGGCTGGCCCAGAGCCGACCTTTGGCACCGTTGGCATAACGCATCTGCACCCGCACATCATCGTCCAGCTTGCGCCCGGCGATGAATGACGTCAGCTCCGCGCTGATCGCCTCAGGCAACATGCCGCTGACAAACTCAGCCAACTGCCAGGCGTGGGTACCTACGTCACCAATGCAGCCGGATCCGGCTTTTTCCGGCTGCGCACGCCAACCGGCCTGCTTGTTGTCGGTCAGCTCCAGCGGTTTCGCCAGCCACTGTTGCAGATATTCCACCTCGACGAAGCGGATCTCGCCCAACTCCCCCGCCAACACGCGGCTACGTGCCTCACGCACCAGCGGGTAGGCGCTGTAGTTATGGGTCAGGATCAGTTGTCTGCCGCTTTGGCGCACCGTTCGTGCCAGTTGCAGAGCCTCGGAGTAAGAGGTGCATAGGGGCTTATCGCAGATCACATCAATCCCGGCGTTGAGAAAAGCGCTGGCGACTGGAGCGTGCAAATGATTCGGGGTCACGATCGCGACAACATCAATCCCATCCTCTCGTGCCGCTTCTGCCTGCGCCATCTGGTTAAAATCGGCATAGCAGCGATCCGGTTGCAGATGCAATAATGCCCCGGTGCGCAGACAATTTTGCCTATCGGAGGAGAAAGCCCCGGCGACCAGCTCAAACTCATCATCCATCCGCGCCGCCAACCGATGCACCGCGCCAATAAACGCGCCTTCACCGCCACCTACCATTCCCAGCTTTAATCTCATGATGCATCCTCCACGCCCAGCATGGCTCTGACTCGCGCCCGGTCAGTATCCACCGCTGCAAAATCATCAAAGGCCCGTTCCGCTACCGGAATAATATGGCGGGCGATAAAGGCGGCACCTTCTCGTGCTCCGGCCTCCGGCGACTTAAGGCAGCACTCCCATTCCAACGTAGCGACTCCAGGGAAGCCGTACTGCGTCAGCTTGCTGAAAATGGCCGGGAAGTCGATCTGCCCGTCCCCCAGAGAACGGAAGCGCCCAGGTCTTTCCAACCATGGCTGGTAACCCCCATACACGCCACTGCGGGCGCTGGGGCGGTACTCGGCATCTTTGACGTGAAACGCGCGGATACGTGGGTGATAACAATCGATAAAGCCGAGATAGTCCATCTGCTGCAAATGCAGATGGCTCGGATCATAGAGAATATGGCAGCGGGGATGATTGCCGACCTTGGCCAGAAAGCGTTCAAAGGTCACGCCGTCATGTAAATCCTCCCCCGGATGCAGCTCATAGCACACATCTACACCAGCCCGATCGAAGGCGTCCAGGATCGGCAGCCAGCGCTTGGCCAACTGTTCGAAGGCCTCTTCCAGCAGTAACGCATTATGCGGTGGCCATGGATAGAAATAGGGCCACGCCAGCGCCCCAGAGAAGGTTGCATGGGCAGTTAGCCCCAAGCGCTGAGATGCCTGAGCCGCCATCAGCAGTTGCTCCGTTGCCCAGGCCTGCCGCAGCTGTGGTTTACCCCGCGCTTCTGGCGGGGCAAAACCGTCAAAGGCCAGATCGTAGGCTGGATGGACGGCGACCAGTTGCCCTTGCAAATGCGTCGACAGCTCGCTGATGCGAATACCGTGCCGCCCAAGCCGGGCGACGATCTCATCGCAATAATCCTGGCTACGCGCCGCCAGCGCCAAATCGAAAATGGCTGGCTCCAACGTGGGGATCTGGATATTGGTGAAGCCCAGCCCGGCAGCCCACTCCGCCAAGCCATCCAGCGTATTAAACGGGGCCTGCTCGGCGATAAACTGCGCCAGAAACAGCCCTGGCCCCTGCATCGTCTTCATGCTTCTCTCCCTAATATCACCGTACGTTGGCTGCGAACCGCTTCGTCCGCCGCCAGCACCACCCGTAAGCTGTTCAATGCATCCTGAAGATGCTGATTGAGATCCAGTCCCTCACGAATAGCCTGTAAAAAGTACCGCTGTTCACTCAGGCACAGCGCCAAATGGTCCGGCTCATCCTGGCAGTCGAGCCAGCGATCTGGCCGCGTAAAGCGGTTCTCGTCGTCCAGATCGGCATAATGCACCCGCAATGATTCGGTTTTGGTATGCCCCCCGACATCGTCAGAGGCCCTTTCCTGATGACGGGCTACGATCGAAACCGCGCCACGCGGCCCAATGACGTCTTTCACAAAGTAGGCCGTTTCACTGACCATCGGCCCCCAGCCAGCTTCGTACCAACCGACCGAGCCATCGGCAAAACGCACCTGTAGCTGGCCGTAGTTATACATCCCCTGCGGCAGGTCATCGCTCAGCCGGGCGCCGATAGCGCTCACGCTGATCGGTTCGGCCTGGGCCATCTGGCACATCACGTCCAGATAATGTACGCCGCAATCGACAATTGGCGACAGTGACTGCATCAGGTTGCGATGCACATTCCACATCTGCCCGTGGCTTTGCTGGTTGAGGTTCATCCGCATCACCAAGGGCTTACCCAAACCCCGAGCGAGCTCCACAAACTGCTGCCAGGAGGGGTGATGGCGCAGGATATAGCCCACCACCACCTGTCGTTGTGCCTGATGAGCAGCAGCAATCACCCTTTCGGCCCCTGCTACCGTGGTGGCGAGCGGCTTTTCGATAAACAGATGACATCCCGCCGCCAGCGCCGCCAAGGCGTAGGCTTCGTGGGTATCCGGATAAGTGGTCAGGCACACGGCATCAGGCCGGGTTTGCGCCAGCGCCAACTCAAAGTCACTAAAAGTGGGATAACCGCCCCCCAAACGTTGATTGAGCAGCTCACGCGATTCACCCCGTGCCACCAGCCCGCAGATTGTCACCCCTTCCATAGCGTGGTAAGCCTCGGCATGGGATGCCCCCATATTGCCGCAGCCCACCACCAGCACCCGCAAATCAGCCATCACGTTTCTCCCCTGCTGGAACATCCCGGTAGTTGAAGGTGAAGAAGAACAGCGCGGCGATCGCTAATGCGCCGAAGGCCGGGTACCACCAGAAGTGCTGCCATTGCGGCAACGCCGCAGCGCCGTCCGCCGTCACCATATGGTTAAACAGCGCACCGCTGATCTGCGAACCAATCAACATACCGATGCCGTAGGTGAACAGCACCAGCAGGCTTTGTGCCTGGCCTTTCACTTTGTCGCCCGCCACTTTATCGGTATAGATAAAGCCGATAACGAAGAAGAAGTCATAGCACATGCCATGCAGGATGATGCCGAGGTAGATCATCCAGCGCATTTCTTCGGTAATGCCCAGTGCAAACATCACATAGCGCAGGAACCAGGAAAGCATGCCGATCATCAGCATGTACTTGATCCCCAACCGGGCAAACAGGAACGGGATCAGCAGCATGAATAACAGCTCAGACATTTGCCCCAGCGACATCACGCCACCCACGTTGGTGAAACCGGCCGCGGCAACGAACGGCGCGGCATAGGCGTAATACGCCGCCAACGGGATGGAGATCAGCGTGGCACAGATGATAAATACCAGGAAATGGCGCTGCTTGAGCATTGCGAAAGCATCCGCACACAGCAGATCGCGCATTTTTACTGGCTTGCCGCGCTCCGGTGCAGGGGTATGCGGCAGCGTAAAGCTGTAAATCGCCAATACCAACGAAGCTACGGCAGCCAGCATGAAGATATCGGTACTGTCCGACAGGCCGCTGGTGCCGACAATCAGTCCGGCGACAATCCAACCAAAGGTGCCGAACGCCCGCACTACCGGGAAGGCTTTCTCGCTGTTACTCAGGCTGTAAAACGCCACGTTATTGCTCAGGGCAATGGTGGGCATGTAGCACAGCATATAACCGAAGATAATCCACAGCAGGCCGCTGCCCTGCCCTTCGGCAAAGAATCCAGGCATCATCCACAGCAGGCCAGCCCCAATCAGGTGCAGCACGGCCAACACTTTTTGCGAGGCAAAGAAGCGATCGACCACCATACCCAACACAAAAGGCGACAGGATGGAGGCAATTGGCCCGGTGGAATAGGCATCGCCTATGATCGCGGCCAGACCATATTTGCCCATCACCACGCCGAGCGTGACGTACCAGGCTCCCCAGACAAAAAACTGCAGGAACATCATCAGTGCCAATCGTGGCACCACCCATTTGAACGTGGTGCTTTTGGCCCCCTGGGCCAGGCTATCTGTTTGCATAACTCCCCCATCGGTGTTGGTTGGTTATTACGGCAATGACGCCGGTGCTAACCGCTTTCCGGCAAAAAGGACGGCATCACCACGCCGCCGGGTTGTTGCGCCTGGCCTTTCACCTGCGCGACATGTAATTCACAAATTCGCCCTCCCCAGCGCAGCAAAACCTGGCTAAGCGCGGAACGCTCTGCGGGTACCAATACCACCGGTGTCGTACCGCGATGATGGCGATCGAGCATCCAGCCAAGTAACTCCAGGGCGATCTCTTCGCTATGGCAGCACCCCGGCCCCAACATACGGGAGGCCGGATGCGCCACCGAGGCCAGATAACCGCCGATGCGATCGTCCAACTCCCAGACGGCAACCCGCCACAGTCCACTGGTGTCATTGAGGAAGTAATCGATATCGCGCTGACGTTCGATGCCCAGTATTTCGCGCTCCAACTCCAGGATGGCGGGTAGGTCGTCAAGCCGGGCTGCCCGTACCTGGCCGCGAGTCAGGCGTGGGTAAGCAAATCCCTGGCTCGGCACCGGGATCGCCATATCCTGATAGAGGGCATACGGGGTAAATCCCCCACGCTGGTAGAGCGAATAGGAATCCAGGTTCAGCGCGCTGGAAAGCAAACGAACCGGTAAGCCACCCGCCAGTTCATCGGCCTTGGCCAACAAACGGCTGGCAATCCTGCGGCCAAAATAATCGGGATGAACATTCATGATGCCCAACCCCAAATGAGTTTCACGTGGGTGGAAGAAACAGGAGCCACAGATCGCCCCTTGTTGATCGCGCGCAATCCAGTGATAGCCGTTATCCAACTGCTGGTAAACATCAACAAACAGTCCACAGCTTTCCGGCCCGGCATAGAAGATGTTGCCCAGCCCGTGGCGCTGATACCAAGCATTAGTTGAGCAATGGATCAAAGCGGCAATCTCGCTGCGATCCTCTGCTTGCGCTAACTGAAGCTGTATCTCCATCTGCCACCTCCTATTGCGTCGCCATTCGGGGTAATTTCGGTCTAAATTTGAAATGTAATCGATTTCATTTTGCAATAAATAAAATGTAATCGATTTCTTTTTTTCGGCAACCGGATTGATATGATTAAAAGTAGGGAGAAGATGAATTTGTAATCGCTGTCACAAACTCTTCGTAGTGATGGTACTTTTTGCCGCATACTGTGCGAGGCAAACGGGCAGAAGGAAAAGCAAACCATGTCGATAGCAAAGGTGGCGAAAATCGCTGGCGTCTCAGCGGCCACCGTCTCACGGGTGTTGAACGGCCAACAGATCGTCAAACCAGCCACTCGCGATAAGGTCCTGGCGGCGATCCGCGCATGTGACTATCAACCCAACCTGCTGGCACGCCAGTTGCGCACTGCCCGCAGCGGGATGCTGCTGGTGCTGGTGTCCAATATCACCAACCCCTTTTGCTCCCTGGTGGTACGCGGTATCGAAGAAGAAGCCGAACGCCACGGTTACCATATTTTGCTGTGTAACTCGGAATCCAACCCCACCCGTGAATCCGCTTACCTCAGCCTGCTAAGTGGCAAGGTAGTCGACGGCGTGATCACCATGGATGCCATCAGCTGTTTGCCGGGGCTGACCGCCATGATCGGTGATTTCCCCTGGGTGCAATGCGGCGAAGGGGATACCCAATTCCGCGCCTCCTCCGTCACCATCGATAATCACCGGGCCGCCATGGCCGGTGTGCAGCACCTGGCAGCCAAAGGCCGCCAGCGGATCGCGTTGCTCAACGGCGATATGCGTTATCTGTATTCACAGCAGCGGGAACAGGGCTACCGGCAGGCGTTGGCCGAGCTGGGGCTGGACTATTGCCGGGTGGAATACGTCGAAGGGCTGGATTACGCCGCTGGAGCCAAGGCGATGAGTGATTTGCTGGCAGACGGGCCACGGCCAGATGCGGTATTTGCCATTTCGGATGTAATTGCCGGAGGCGCGATGAGTGCCTTGCACCAGCAGGGCTTGCGTATTCCAGAAGATATCGCGGTGATGGGATTTGACGGTGTACCGTTTGGCAGCATCACCACTCCGCCGCTAACCACCATCGTACAGCCCATGCATCAGTTCGGCGTGCGTAGCGTGCAGTTGCTGCTGGAGAAAATTCAGGGCCAGCAGTTGCCCCCTTGCCACGACGTGCTGGATTGGCAACTGCTGGAACGGAGTTCAACCTGAAAGAGAACCACGCAAGAAGATGCGCGCGTAGCCACCCAGCAACGTACGTTCTCCTTGCTGCTCGCAGAACAACTCGCCGCCGCGCGATGACAGCTGCTTAGCATGCAATACGTGGCGGCCAAGGCGCGCCGTCCAGTAAGGCATCAGTATGCAATGGGCGGAGCCGGTGACCGGATCTTCGCTGCGATCCATTGAGAAATAGCGCGAGACAAAATCCACCTCATCACCCGGAGCCGTGACGATCACGCCGCAACCGAGATGGTCGATCAGCTCGGCGATCGCAGGCTGCACCGCCCTGACCTGCGATTCATCGGCCAATACCGCCATCAGCGACTGGGCTCGCCACACTTCCTGCGGTTGCACACCGAGCAAAGCAGCCAACTGTGGCGGCTCAGCAATTTTCTGTGGTGGGCGAGAAGGGAAATCCAGGATCAGCCGTTCACCGTCGGCCGCATCACGTTTGACATACAGTTCACCGCTGGCGGAACGGAAACGGATATCGCTCAACCCCGGGTTGACCACGTTTAACAACACGTGCGCCGTAGCCAAAGTAGCATGCCCGCACAGATCCACTTCCCGCGTCGGCGTGAACCAGCGGATCGCATACATGTCGCCATCCTGCCAGACAAAGCTGGTTTCCGGCAGGTTCAGTTCATTGGCGATGGCCTGCATCTGCGCTGCCTCCAGCGGTTGTGGCAGCAGGCAGACACCGGCCGGGTTGCCCCGCAGTCTCTCGCCGATAAAGGCATCCACATGGAAATAGTTTTCGTTCATCAGCGTTCCCTCAATGCCAAATCAGTAATACACAGGCGGCGGTTAACAACCCCATCGACACGTTAAAGATTATCCAGGCTTTCTTGCTGCGCAGCAGGCGGCCAATCACCGTACCAAAACCCAACCAGATGATCCCGGCAACGATGTTGACGGCAAAGATACCGAAGGCGATGGCCAGAATCGAGTGGTTGTATTTATCTCCCGCCAGGCTAAAGCTCGCCACTGCCCCAAGCGCCATCAGCCAGGCCTTGGGGTTGAGGAATTGCAACAGCCAGCCTTGGTACAGGCGCACCGGCTTTGGTGGCGGCGCGTCGGTTTCCAGCTTTTCATAGGCCGCCGTCGCCACTTTCCACGCCAGCCACAACAGATAAAGGCTACCGAGGATTTTCAGGATCAGGTGCAATGAAGGATAAATCAGGATCAACCCACCAACGCCAAATGCCACCAGCACCAAGATACTTTGCATACCCAGCATGATGCCGATCATCAGCCATAATGAACGCATAAAGCCGAAATTGGCCCCTGAGGTGGTGAGCAACATATTATTGGGGCCAGGGGTGATCGCGGCCACCCACAGGAAGCCTAGCATCGAAAGAAATAAACTCAGTTCCATGAAGCGGGTGCTCCTCACCCAAATGACTTTTTTGCAGTATGATTGCTAATACATGTGTTTGAAGCTAACAGTGCGGTTCGGATCACACAATAGCCGCCAACAAGAATTTTATTCATTATGTATGAATCCTTTCGCCCCCTGACCGGGGCCAGTAATCCACACCTGCAAACCCTGCTGCCACGGCTGGTGCGCCGCCGCATACGGCTACAACCCCATTGGCAGCGGCTGGAGTTGCCGGACGGCGATTTCGTCGATCTGGCCTGGAGTGAAGATCCGCAACTGGCGCGCGATAAACCGCGCGTGGTGCTGTTCCATGGATTAGAGGGTAATTTCTACAGCCCTTACGCACATGGGCTGCTTAATGCCTGGCGCGAGCAAGGTTGGTTGGGCGTGGTGATGCATTTCCGTGGTTGCAGCGGCGTGCCTAACCGTAAGCAACGCATCTATCATTCCGGCGAAACGGAAGATGCCCGCTTCTTCCTGCGCTGGTTGCGTGACAGCTTTGGCGAAGTGCCAACGGCAGCGGTTGGGATTTCCCTTGGCGGCAATATGCTGGCCTATTATCTGGCCCAGCAGGGCAATGACAGCCTGCTACAAGCGGCAGTGGTCGTTTCTGCCCCGCTGATGCTGGAGCCATGCTCAATCCGCATGGAGCAGGGATTCTCCCGCGTTTATCAGCGCTACCTATTGGGCCAACTCAAGCAAAATGCCACCCGCAAGCTGCTGCACTATCCAGGCACCTTGCCGTTGGATCTGTCGCAACTGAACAAGCTGCGGCGCATTCGTGAGTTTGATGATGTGATCACCTCACGCATTCACGGCTTCAGCGACGCGGTCGATTACTATCGCCGTTGCAGCGCCCTACCGCTGTTGCCGCAGATCACCACGCCACTGCTGATCATTCACGCTAAAGACGATCCGTTTATGACCGATGCGGTGATACCCGATCTCGCCAGCCTGCCGCCTAATATCGAATATCAGCTGACGGAGTGCGGTGGCCACGTCGGTTTTGTCGGCGGCACCTTGAAAAAACCACAAATGTGGCTGGAGCAACGAATCCCGGCCTGGCTTTCTTCTTTTTTGGAACCCACCAAGTGATTATTCCCTGGCAAGAAATTGAACAAGAGACTCTCAACAGCCTGATCGAATCCTTTGTATTACGCGAAGGAACCGACTACGGCGAGCACGAACGTTCGCTGGAACAGAAGGTCGACGACGTGCGCCGCCAGTTGAAAAGCGGCGAAGTGGTGCTGGTGTGGTCAGAACTACATGAAACCGTCAACATCATGCCTCGCGGGCAGATCCGCGCCGGGCAGGAGGAAATTTAGTCTTATTGCGCGCTATGACTGAGGGAAAAAATCAGGTAACAATGCAGTATTGCAAACCAACGCGCACAATTTCGCCTTGGGCGAAAGGGTATCAGCCATACTAAAAATCTCATTCTGAGCCTGCGCATTTAATACGGAGTGACCCTCGACCATGTCTGCCAAACATCCCGTTATCGCGGTGACCGGTTCCAGCGGAGCCGGCACCACCACCACCAGCCTGGCGTTCCGCAAGATTTTTCAGCAGCTAAACCTGCGCGCCGCCCAGTTGGAGGGCGACAGCTTCCACCGTTACACCCGGCCGGAAATGGATGCGGCAATCCGTAAAGCCCGCGATATGGGCCGCCATATCAGCTACTTCGGCCCGGAAGCCAACGACTTTGGCCTGCTGGAGCAAAGCTTTATCGAATACGGCAAGAACGGCACCGGCCGCTCACGTAAATATCTTCATACCTACGACGAGGCGGTGCCTTACAACCAGGTTCCTGGCACGTTCACGCCTTGGGAGCCACTGCCCGCCCCCACGGATGTCCTGTTCTACGAAGGGCTGCACGGCGGCGTAGTGGCCGATCAGATCGACGTAGCCAAACATGTCGATCTGCTGGTCGGCGTGGTGCCGATCGTCAACCTGGAGTGGATCCAGAAGCTGATCCGCGATACCGGCGAGCGTGGCCATTCCCGTGAGGCGGTGATGGACTCGGTAGTCCGTTCGATGGAGGATTACATCAGCTACATCACGCCACAGTTCTCGCGCACCCATATCAACTTCCAACGCGTCCCGACGGTAGATACCTCCAACCCGTTTGCCGCCAAGGCAATCCCCTCACTCGACGAAAGCTTGGTGGTGATCCACTTCCGGGGCCTGGATCAGATCGATTTCCCCTACCTGCTGGCAATGCTGCAAGGATCGTTTATCTCGCATATCAATACGCTGGTGGTACCGGGTGGCAAGATGGGGCTGGCAATGGAACTGATTATGGCACCGCTGGTGCAGCGGTTGATGGAAGGCAAGAAGATCGAATAAATTATCGGGCGCGGCTAATTTCCGCGCCCGCCGTCGTTAGCGCATCAACAGGTGGCGGATAAAACCGACGTGCAGTTTCACGCCAATCTGCATCGCCGCCTCGTCCAGTTTAAAACGGGGATTATGCACGCCGTAGGTGGCACCGATCGCCTCGTTACCGCTGCCGATAAACAGGAAGCACCCCGGCACTTTCTCCTGATAGGAGGAGAAATCTTCGCTGCCAAACATCGCGGTAGTCAATTCCCGCAACGCCTGTGGCCCCACGGCTTCGGCCACCACCTCGCGCGCAATGGCGCAGGCATCAAGGTGGTTATTGCCGATAGTATAGCCACGTGTCCAGTCAACCTTATAGCTGGCACCGTGCGCCTGGCTGATCCCAGCGACGGTTTGCTCTACCAACAGCGGCACCCGATCACGGACTTCCTGATTATGAGTACGTAACGTTCCTGCCAACCGGGCAGTGTCTGGAATGACGTTATAGCTGTCTCCTGCCTGGAAGGTTGCCACCGTCAACACCGGGGCATTTAACGGATCAAGTTTACGTGCCACGATCTGCTGTAATGCGCTAACGATCTCCGCACCAATCGGCACCGGATCGATACACAGATGCGGCATCGAGCCATGTCCACCCTTACCCTGCAGCACGATGTCGAAGTTATCGCTGGAGCCACTGAACACGCCCTGCTTCAAGCCCACCTCACCGGTCGGGAAGTTGGGCATGACATGCAGGCCGAAGATCATCTTCACGCCATCCAGAACACCCAGGTCTACCAGCTGTTGGGCTCCGCCCGGTGGCACTTCTTCGGCATGCTGGAAGATAAAACGCACCGAGCCTTGCAGCTGCGCCTGCAACTGGCACAACACGCTGGCCGCGCCCAGCAACATCGCGCTGTGGGCATCATGGCCGCAGGCATGCATCACCCCTGGCCGGGTCGAGCAGAAAGGCTCGTCGCTTTCCTCCTGGATCGGCAAGGCGTCAATATCGGCGCGCAAGGCATAGCACGGCCCCGGCGCTGAGCCCTGCAATTCAGCCACTACGCTATTTGGCGTAGGGCGTGAGATCTTCAACGGGCCAAGGTGAGCCAATTGTGCAGCGATGTAATCTGCCGTCTGCGCCTCTTGAAATGACAACTCTGGATTGGCATGCAGGTGGCGACGCCACTGCAATACCTGTTGTTCCACGTCGGCAATCAGCTGTTCAATGTTCATTTTCATACTCCTTGATTCAGTGCCGGTTGGCGCGCTTTACCTGCCAATGGCAGGATCACCAGCCCGGAAACCACCATAGCCAGTGCCAAAAAGATAAACGTTGTCATGTAGTTGTGGCTGATGGTGATCAAATACCCCATGGCGATAGGGGCCACAAAGCCACCCAAAGTGCCGCCGGTGTTTATCAGCCCCATCGCTGCCCCCATCACTTCCGCAGGCAGGCGCTTCATCGGCAGAGTAAACACCGTGACGAACGAGGCCATCAGGAAGATATAACCCAGGAACAAGAACAGGCTAGCCGTCAGCGCCGATTCGCTGGTAAACACCAGCCAGATGCACAAGGCGCTGATCAGGGAACTGAAGAAGATCACCCACGGCTCAAGCCCTTGCAGATAGCGCCCGACCAGCCAGCCGGTACCGAGTGAGGAGATCCATATCCCCAGACCGCCGGCGGCCACCACCATGCTGGAGACGTCAATCGGCATTCCGCGCTGCTGTACCAGGAATTTCGGCAGCCAGGCCATCAGGCCGTACGACGGGATGTTGATACAGAAAATCGCCACAAACAGCAGCAACACGATGGGGTTTTTCAGCAAGGCCTTATAGTTGGCAGCGGCTGCCCCAGCTTTGGCGGATGCTGCCTGTGGTGGATTAGGAACCAGCCACAAGATGCAGGCGGCAATCACGAATGCCAACAGGCCAAGCGCAGAGAACGACCCACGCCAGCCGATGTGATCCAGGCAGTAGACCGCGACCAGTGGCCCGACGGTCATCGCCAACCCGGCGGAGGACAGCAGAATGGACTGCGCGAAGGTGCGCTGTTCCAGTGGGAAATTCGCCACCACTGCCTTGGCGCAGGAACACGGGTAGCCGGAGTGGCCAATACCCGACAGGAAGCGGAACGTCACCAGCAGGCCCAGGCCGAACCCCAGAATGCCGAAGCACAGGGCGAATCCCCCCAGCAGCAGTAACGAACTGCACAGCACTTTCTTAAAACCAAAGCGGTCATTGAGCCAGCCCGCCGGTATCTGGAACAGGGAATACGCCAGGAAAAACATCCCGGTAATGTAGCCCAGCTGTTCCGGCTGTAGATTGAACTCGCGTTCGATAGGTAACAGCGCAAAACCCATCACGGTTTTATCGATGTACACCACGACATAGCCCACAAACAGCAAAAAAATCATTAGCGAACGATTTTTCATCGCCGATATTCCTTTAAGTTATCACCCAGGCTGCCCACCAGCGTGACGGGCGTAGTTTAATAATGTGATCCAGGTCACTTTATAGTTTTAATAACAGTCACTTACAGAAACATGCTGAAATTATCGCCTTTTGCCGAACGGCATAAGATACAATTTTGTAAGGGGTGATGCTTTTTATTGATAGGGTGGGGAATGCGCTATTTACCGAAGTTACAACAGTTGAAAGTCTTCCAGCAGGTGATCCGCAGCGGCAGTATTCGCGGGGCGGCACGCGCGCTTGAGCAATCTCAACCGGCGGTGAGCCGCACCATCCGTGAACTGGAACAGATCCTGGAAACTCAGTTGATCAATCGCAGCAGTCAGGGAATGACGCTGACCGAAACCGGCCGCGCCTTCGCCCTGCGAATGCAGTTGATCCTGGAGGAATTGCAGCGCGCCGCCGACGAGATCCAGCAGTTGAATCAGCATTCGCAAGGTAACGTCGCCATTGGCTGCTCTTCGCTACTCGCCCTGACGGTATTACCGGAACTGGTCGAAGCCTTCAAACAGCCGTTTCCACAGGCCAATCTGCTGATCCGCGAGGCGCAGCTTTCTACGCTACTGCCAGCATTGCGCGAAGGCCGCCTGGATTTTGCCGTGGGTACCGTCAGCCCGGAACTTCCGCTGGAGGATCTGGTGCGTGAACCGCTGTTCAACGCCTCTTTTTGCATTATCGCACGCCAGGGGCATCCACTGGCGCAGGCAACCTCGCTGGACGAACTGCATAAGGCCAAGTGGTTGTTACCGGAAACCGATATGGGCTATTACCAGCAGTTGCGGGCGGTATTAGGCACCTTCTATCAGCAATTGAGCCGTTCGCCCATTCGCTCGGACTCTGTGACCTGTGGCTTGAATATGGTGCTGGAGGCGGATTATTTGACTATCGTGGCGCGGGCGATGAGTGCACCATTCTTTTTGCAGCGTCGGCTGGTGGCATTGCCTATCGACACGTTGCCACAAGCGCAATATTGCGTGCTGTATTCACAGAAATCGCCGCTAACCGTGACGGCACGGCGATTTCTTGATTTATTGCGTGCCCACTGCCTGCGCTACCCTTGGTAGGATCAGGCCACTTCGCGGATTTCGAAGCTGTGGGTAATGCTGGCGGCTTTACCCAGCATCAAGGAGACGGAGCAGTATTTCTCGGCGGAAAGATCCACCGCGCGCTCGACGATCTTATCGGTCAGCCCTTTGCCGGTGACGATAAAATGCAGATTGATATGGGTAAACAGACGCGGTGCTTCTTCACGACGCTCGGAGGTCAGTTTTACCTCACAGTCACGCACATCGTTACGCCCTTTTTGCAGGATCGACACTACGTCGATGGCGCTACAGCCGCCGACGGACATCAACACCATTTCCATCGGGCTTGGCGCTTTATCGCCAGCGTTGCCATCCATCAAAACCTGGTGACCAGACGCAGACTCACCCAGGAATGTCAGCCCTTCTACCCACTTAACTCTTGCCTGCATGTTACACACTCCGGTTAATTTCTTAAAAACAGGGTACGCTTTCGCATACATTCTGGCAACGTAACCTGACGCTAATCATGCTGAAGCGAGACAACACAAGACACCCGCCTCACTCTGTGCTACAAACAGAGCCGCAATAACTCTTTCCAGGTCACCGATTTCAGGGATATGTCCAAGGAAAGGCCCCTATATTGGTTTGTTAACAGAATGTAGCTTGCAGCTCTCCCTGCAAGTTAATATGCTAGAGCACAAGCGTATTTCTATAACACGCCTCAAAACCTGTTGATAGCCACCATTAAAACACCGGGCTATAAGCACGTTTTACAGGGAACTCTGACCCCTGTGATACAAGGCAGCGATAACAACAGAGGATAACAGCGAATGGTTCTCGGCAAACCGCAAACAGACCCGACTCTCGAATGGTTCCTGTCTCATTGCCATATCCACAAATATCCATCGAAGAGTACGCTTATTCACCAAGGTGAAAAGGCCGAAACGCTTTACTACATCGTCAAAGGCTCCGTCGCGGTGCTGATTAAAGATGAAGAAGGCAAAGAGATGATCCTGTCCTACCTTAACCAGGGGGATTTCATCGGCGAGCTAGGATTATTTGAAGAAGGCCAGGAGCGTAGCGCCTGGGTACGGGCCAAAACCGCCTGTGAAGTGGCTGAAATTTCCTACAAGAAATTCCGCCAGTTGATCCAGGTTAACCCGGATATCCTGATGCGCCTGTCCGCACAGATGGCTAACCGCCTGCAAGTCACCTCAGAGAAAGTGGGTAACCTCGCCTTCCTTGACGTAACCGGCCGCATTGCACAGACCTTGCTGAACCTGGCAAAACAGCCTGATGCCATGACTCACCCAGACGGCATGCAGATCAAAATCACCCGCCAGGAAATTGGCCAAATCGTCGGTTGCTCACGTGAAACCGTCGGTCGTATTTTGAAAATGCTCGAAGATCAAAACCTGATCTCCGCGCACGGCAAAACCATTGTCGTGTACGGTACGCGTTAATCCCCAGGGAAACGGTGCAGCAATGCGCCGTTTCTTTACCTGCTGAATAGCCAACCATGTGGCGCCGCCTGATCTACCACCCGGAAGTCAACTACGCACTGCGGCAAACGCTGGTGTTGTGCCTGCCGGTGGCGTTTGGTTTACTGATTGGCAACCTGCAACTCGGCATGCTGTTCTCGTTGGTGCCCGCCTGCTGCAACATTGCCGGGCTGGATACGCCACACAAACGCTTTTTCAAACGCCTGGTCGTAGGCGGCTCCCTGTTCGCACTCAGCAGCCTTCTGCTGCAACAAGCCCTGCTGTGGGATCTGCCGTTACCCTTGCTGATGCTGGCAATGGCGCTGTTGCTCGGCGTCAGCGGTGAGATCAGCCCGCTGCACGCACGCCTGCTACCAGCCGCATTGGTCGCCGCCATCTTTTCCCTCAGCATGGTAGGCACCGTGCCAATCTGGCATGCCCCTTTGCTGTATATCGTCGGCACCGCCTGGTACGGGCTGTTTACCTGGGCCTGGTTCAAGCTGTGGAAAGAGCAGCCGATGCGCGAATCCCTAAGCCAGCTGTATATGCAGTTAGCCGACTATTTTGAAGCCAAATACTCATTACTGACGCAGCACACCGATCCTGAAACTGCCCTGCCGCCGCTGTTGCAACGCCAGCAGAAAGTGATGGACCTGATCAGTCTGCTATACCAACAGCTTAATTTCCTGCCCCATGCCAATAACCTGGAGCAAAAGCGCCTGCGGCGTACGTTTCAGGTGGCGCTCGATTTGCAAGAGCACATCACCGTCAGCCTGCATCTGCCGGAAGAAGTGCAAAAGCTGGTAGAGCAAAGCCAGGCCGAAGCGATCATCCGCCGCAACGCCCAGGTGATCGCCACGCGCCTGCGGGTGGTGGCCGACGATATTCTCTATCATCGGCACTCTGCGCGTTTCAGCATGAAGAATGAGCTGGCGGCGCTAGAAAAAGTGGCCTCACAGCACGCCGATAACCCGGTTGGCCAGTTCTGCTATTACCACTTCAGTCGCATCGCACGCCTGCTGCGCACTCAGCACCCACTTTACCGCCGTAATCTGATGGCCAATCAGTCACGCCTGCCGTTCTGGCCTGCAGTGGTGAGCTATCTATCGTTCAAATCCAACGCCTTGCGTAACGCCGCCAGGCTGGGGGTCATTCTGGCGGCAGGCAGCAGCCTGGGCATGCTGTTCAATCTGCCAAAACCCTATTGGATCTTGCTGACCATTATGCTGGTCAGCCAAAACGGCTATAACGCCACGCGGGTGAGGATCCAGCACCGTGCCCTCGGCACGTTGGCCGGGCTGGTGATTGCCGCTGGACTGTTGCAACTACAGATGCCGGAGAACGTGACGCTGAGCATCATGTTGGCCATCACCCTGGCGGCCTATCTGATCCTGCGGAAAAACTACGGGCTGGCGGTGATGGGCTTCACCGTGACCGCCGTCTACACCTTGCAGCTCCTGGCGCTGAACGGTACCCATTTCCTGGTCCCCCGCCTGATCGATACCCTTATCGGCTGCGTACTGGTGTTTGGTGGCACGATCTGGCTATGGCCGCAGTGGCAGAGCGGCATGCTGCGTAAAAACGCCCATCAGGCTCTGGAGCACGATCAGACTGCACTGCGTTTATTGCTGGAAGAACAGGAACCCGACCCCAGCGAACTGGCCTACACACGCATGCAGGTCAATCAGGCGCATAACGCCCTGTTTACCTCGCTCAATCAGGCGATGCAGGAACCGGGATTTGAATCGAATTATCTGGCTGATATGCGGCTGTGGATCACCCATAACCAGTTTATTGTTGAACACCTGAATGCGATGACCATTCTGGCGCGCGAGCACTATATGCTGACGCCAAAGCTGGCTCAGGAGTATCTGCAAACCTGTGAGATCGCCTTACAGAGCTGTCAGCAGCGGTTGGAATATGACGGCCCGAGTACCAGCAACAGCATCATGCAGCCGCCGGACCTGCATCCAGATATGCCGATCACCGAGATGGAACGCCACTTGAGGCGGATCCTTTCTCACCTGACCGTGATGCATACCATTTCGTCATTGGCATGGCGCCAGCGCCCACATCATGGGATCTGGCTGAAGCGCAAACTGCGGGAAAGCTGAGGTTAGCGGGACCGCAGCCCCGCAGACTTGATCAGCCGTTAATCACATCCTGTACGGCCAATTCGAACAGCGCCATGCCTTCGTCGATATCTTTCAGCTCAACCACCAACGAAGGGGCAAAACGGATCACATTTGGCCCGGCATTGAGGATCATCAAACCACGTGCAGCAGCGGCAGTGAGGAAATCACGCGCTTTGCCGTGATAGCCCGCCTTCAGTTCCGCGCCAATCAACAGCCCCATGCCACGAATATCGCTGAACACATCGTATTTCTTACCGATCTCCTGCAAAGCCTGAACAAACAGCCCACGACGCTGCTCAATCCCGCTTAGCACCTCTGGCGTGTTGATCACGTCCAACGCTGCCTCTGCCACTGCACAGGCCAGTGGGTTGCCGCCGTAGGTGGTGCCGTGGGTGCCAACCTGCATCACCGAGGCGATCTCTTCGGTGGTCAGCATCGCGCTCACCGGGAAACCGCCGCCCAGCGCTTTGGCGGTGGTGAGGATGTCTGGCGTAATGCCGTAATGCATATAGGTAAACAGCTTGCCGCTACGGCCCATACCGCTTTGCACTTCATCAAACACCAGCAGCGCCTGATGTTGGTCGCAAAGTTCACGTACGCCCTTGAGGAAGACAGGATCGGCGGCGGTAATGCCCCCTTCACCCTGAATAGGCTCCATCACTACAGCACAGGTGTGATCGTCCATCACCGCTTTCACCGCGGCCAGATCGTTGAAAGGTACATGCGCGATATCGGCCGGTTTCGGCCCAAAGCCGTCGGAATATTTTGGCTGCCCGCCCACGGAAACGGTGAACAGCGTACGGCCATGGAAAGCGTTATTAAACGCGATAATCTTGGTTTTATACGGGCTATGACGGGTGATGGCGTAATGACGAGCGAGCTTGAAAGCCGCTTCGTTAGCCTCCGCACCCGAGTTGGCGAAAAACACCCGGTCGGCGAAGGTGGCAGCGATCAATTTACTGGCCAGGCGCAGCGCGGGCTCATTGGTGAATACGTTGCTGGTATGCCACAAGGTTTCGCCCTGCTGCTTTAGAGCCTCAACCAGTGCCGGATGGCAGTGCCCCAACGCAGTCACCGCGATGCCACCAGAGAAGTCGATATACTCTTTCCCCTGCTGGTCCCATACGCGGCTCCCCTTGCCCTTCACCGGCACAAACTGGGCGGGTGCATAAACAGGCAGGATAACCTGATCAAAGGTGCTGCGGGTAACTGCGGTTTTTTCGGTCATTACTGGCTCCAGGCGGCTAACTATCAAGTGAAAATATAATCACAAAATATGCATAAAAAACCAATCAAGGGCAAGCTTAAAAAACCACTAACGGCTAACTTCCAAGGAAATTACCCAGCAGTTGGTGCCCCTGTTCGCTGAGAATGCTCTCTGGATGGAACTGTACGCCTTCCAGCGCCAGCGTCCGGTGGCGGATCCCCATGATCTCATCCCGTTCGCCGTCACGTTCGCTCCAGGCGGTCACCTCAAAGCACTCCGGCAACGTCGCCGCGTCCAGGATCAGTGAATGGTAGCGGGTGACGGTCAGTGGATTATTCAATCCCTTGAACACGCCGAGATTTTGATGGCGGATAGCAGAGGTTTTGCCATGCATAACCTCTCGAGCGCGAACCACGTCGGCACCAAACGCCTGGCCCAACGCCTGATGCCCAAGGCAAACCCCAAGGATCGGCAACTTGCCGGCAAAATGGCGGATCGCGGCCAGCGAGATGCCCGCCTCGTTCGGCGTACAGGGGCCAGGGGAGATCACCAGATGTTGCGGTGCCAGCCGCTCAATATCGGCCAGTTGCAGTTCATCGTTACGCTTCACCAGCACTTCGGCACCCAGTTCGCAGAAGTACTGATAGAGGTTGTAGGTAAAAGAGTCGTAGTTATCGATCAGCAGCAGCATGTTTAAATGAACTTAGTATGAAGGATCGTTACGGTCGCCCGTATCAAATAGCTAGATAGCCGAGTTTATCTAACCTTCGCCGTTACACCTATAGCCACGTTCGAACAGTAATCCATAAAGACAGCCAGTTTTGCTGATTGGAAAACGTTGAATCAGCCAAAAAAGAGAGTAATCTAGCACTAAGTGCTATAGTTAAGGTAACAGGATGTCAACCTAATGCGCGTATTTAAAACCAAATGGTTTGCCAAAATGGCCGAATCTCATGGCATCAAAGATAGGGAATTATGCCGGGCTATTGACGCAGTGATAGAAGGGAAGGCCGATGACCTCGGAGGCGGAGTATACAAGAAGCGCCTAAGGGAGAATCGTGATCGCGCGATAATATTAGCCAAAGGCGGAGTGCATTGGTTTTACACGTTCCTGTATGCTAAACAGGATATGGCCAACATCGATAAACGTGAACTTGCTGGATTTCGAGAGTTAGCAAAGTACTATGCGGTACTTACAGATGAAAAGATTATGGCATTGATTACAAATAAAGAGCTGGTGGAGATTTGTCATGACCGCAAAAAGTAAATTCAAAAGTCCTGCGTTTGAAGCCATCCATAGTGCAGCTTCTGGGTTATTCAGCGTCGATGCCATCCCGCAGGAGACGATGCGTAGCTTCGATCAAGCCTGCATCAGCAGCGTCAAAGATCTTCAACCACTTGAAATCAAAGCATTGCGGGAAAAACTCAATGTCAGCCAGCCAGTCTTTGCCCGTTATCTAAACACCAGCGTTTCTACAGTACAAAAATGGGAAAGCGGCGCAAAACGCCCCAGTGGCCTGTCGTTGAAGTTACTTACCGTGGTCCTGAAACATGGGCTTAAGGTGTTGATTTAATGACTTGCTCAATCATCCAGTTTCACACCAAGCATCCTGAGCAGTTTTAGGGCTTTAGCCTGGAAATTGCTCAGATGCTATCAGAGAAATTTGTGAGGCAAGCCATTTCGCAGACACTGTCTGCGAAATCTGCTCTGACTGCCAAGTTTGAAACCGCTGGCAAAGCTAAACGGACGCAGTATTCTGCACCCCACAAAATAATCACAGACCTACTTTTTGCGGCCACCCATGATCGAGCCTAAAACGCCGCGCAGGATCTGGCGGCCCAGATCGCGCGCCATGCTCTTGGCGGCGGTCTGTACGATGCCGTCGTGTTTACCGCCGCGTGGACCAGTGGAGCCGAACAGGATTTCGTTCAAGCCGCCCATCAAGCCACCGCCGCTTTCCTGCCCTGCGGCCGGTTTCTGAGCCGGTTGCCCAGGCTGTGGCGTACCCACAGTGGCAAAACCACCTGCGGCCAGTTTTTCATAGGCAGATTCACGATCCACCATATCCTCATAACGTCCGTAGAGCGGGGATTTATTGATGGCGCTGTTCATCCCTTCGGCCCCCAGCATGCCCATTTTCGATTCCGGAGCGATCACCATCGCACGCTCCACCACGTCCGGCCGCCCTTTCTCATCCAGGAAGGAGACTAGTGCCTCGCCCACGCCTAGCTCGGTGATTGCCGTTTCCGCATCAAAGTCTGGATTGGCGCGCATGGTTTGTGCCGCCGCCTTCACCGCTTTCTGATCGCGTGGTGTAAAGGCCCGCAGCGCGTGCTGGACACGGTTACCCAACTGGCCCAAGACACTGTCCGGGATATCCAACGGATTCTGAGTGACAAAGTAGATGCCCACGCCTTTGGAGCGGATCAGGCGCACCACCTGCTCAATTTTAGTCAGCAATGCCGGCGGCGCATCGTTAAACAGCAGGTGGGCTTCGTCGAAGAAAAACACCAGCTTTGGCTGTTCCGGATCGCCCACTTCCGGCAAATGCTCAAACAGCTCCGCCAGTAGCCACAGCAAAAACACCGCATACAGCTTCGGCTGGTTAATCAGCTTATCCGCCGCCAGCAGGTTGATAATGCCGTGCCCGTTGGCATCGGTTCTCATCAGATCGTTGATATCCAACATCGGCTCGCCAAAGAACTGATTGGCACCCTGCTGTTCCAGCGTCAGCAAACCACGCTGGATCGCCCCGATCGAGGCCGAAGAAATGTTGCCGTACTGGGTTTGGAACTGTTTGGCGTTATCCCCGACGTACTGCACCATCGCACGCAGGTCTTTCATATCCAGCAACAGTAAGGCGTTGTCATCGGCGATCTTGAACACCAACTGCAACACGCCGCTCTGCACCTCATTCAGATCCAACAGGCGGCCTAGCAGCAGCGGGCCAAGATCGGAAATAGTGGCGCGGATAGGATGGCCCTTTTCACCAAAAATATCCCAAGGGATCATTGAACAGGCTTGGGGTTGCCAGCCGGTAACGCCAATTGCCGCCAACCGCGCCTGCAACTTCTCGGAGGGAATACCTTCGGCCGCAATGCCCGACAGATCGCCTTTAACGTCCGCCAGGAATACCGGAATGCCAATGCGCGAGAATTGCTCCGCCATCTTTTGCAGGGTGACCGTTTTGCCCGTACCGGTCGCCCCGGTGATCAACCCGTGGCGGTTAGCCAGGGCAGGCAAAATGACCAGTTCCTGCGCCGGTTTCCCGTCTTTCATCGCTTTGGCAATAATCCGTGCTTCGCTCATTTTCTGTTCCTATAACCCTGTGCGGCGCGAATGCGCCCGTTGATATCATCAAGGCTATAAGCGAGACGTAAACCCGTCAAGGACAAACAAAAGGGCCCCTCACCCCAACCCTCTCCCTGTACAGACCGGGGACATGGTTGACAGGTGTTCAAGGACATGGTGAACACTTTTTAACATCCTTTACCCATGATGATCGACCTATTTCTCAGGTCGATCATCCCCACTTTCGTGCTGTACCACCATACCTCGTAGTAGCCCTCTCTCTCACTTTCCTTCAGTCCGACATATTCACCGATAAAGGCCTTGCCCACTTTCAGACCCATCCCTTTCAGGCTCAGTTTTCCACTGACATCCACTTTCCTGACCAAAACCCCCTCGTCATACTCGGCTGCCGCCGGATTGCCATTGTACTGTCGCGATGAAGGCTGATAACGGGACGCCGGTACCGCCATTGACAGGGCTTCGTGTGGACGCTCCAGGTTGTAGGTATCTCGCCAGGCGTCGAACACCTCCTGCAACTGCGCGGCATGGGTAAACCACCGTCCCTGCAGGAGCTCTGCCTTCAGGCTGCGGTGGAAGCGCTCCAGCTTACCCTGAGTCTGAGGATGATAAGGCCGAGAGTGACCCACCCGGATACCCTGACGCATCAGCCACAGTTCCAGCGCGGTCCAACTGCCCGTCGTGTCGCCCCAGGGGGCCCCATTATCCATGGTCATTCTCTCCGGCAAGCCATAACGTTCGAACACCGCTATCAACTGAGACTGCACGGTGACACCTCGTTCGTCCGGGCAGTGCGCCAGACAGAGCGAGAAGCGCGAATGGTCATCCAGCAAGGTCAGCGGATGACAACGCCCTTCGGCGAAGGGGAAGTGGCCTTTAAAGTCCATCTGCCAGAGTCGGTTCGGTGCGTCATGTTCAAAGCGTCCGACGGTGGGCGTCGGTGACGGACCGCCCGGTAGCAGGTCATGGCGGCGCATCAGGTTATGCACGGTGCTGGCGGCCGGTAACGTATGCCCCTGCATCTCGAGCCACCGCTTGAGCTTGCGCGCGCCCCACATCGGATGGGCCAGGTGCGCAGCGCGGAGGTGTTGGACAACGGTGTCAGAGGTTCTGCAGGGGGAATGGTGTGGCACTCGAGAACGTTCGTTCAGACCGGCGCGCCCATCAGACTGCCAGCGATGTAACCACTTGTATGCGGTAGCAGGCGCTATGCCAAACTGGCGGCATAGCGCACGGATATTAGCGCCTTCTTGCGAGGCGAAAAGCACAAACTCGGTACGTAATGACATGGCAGATCTCTCATCCCACGGCATAAGCAACTCCACTCAGAAGTACTCATACCTATGTTGTAAGTGTCTACCATGTCCCCGAACAAGTGTTCATGATGTCCCCGGTCTGTACACTCCCACAGGGAGAGGGAGCTATTAGCCCCTGCTCTTTTGCAAGTGAAAGAGGCCACCTCAGCAAACTCTTCAAGCCGATATCAATCGTAGGAGTCAATCTGCGGCACATTAGGGTCCCTCATGCCAAACCGTATCGCGGGACGTGCAACCAGCCCTTCCTTTAGTAAGAGGGAGCTGATACAGAGCCGATATCAATCGTAGGAGTTAATCTGTGGCACGTTAGGGTCCCTCATGCCAAACCGTATAGCGGGACGTGCAACCAGTCCTTCCTTTAGGGAGAGGGAGCTGATGCGGAGCCGATATCAATCGTAGGAGTCAATCTGTGGCACATTAGGGTCCCTCATGCCAAACCGTATAGCGGGACGTGCAACCAGTCCTTCCTTTAGTAAGAGGGAGCTGATGCGGAACCGACATCAATCGTAGGAGTCAATCTGTGGCACATTAGAGTCTCTCATGCCAAACCGAGTCGCTTAACGTTATCCGCGTAACCCCAGCTCTTCTTTCAGCGATTTGAGATAGCGGCGGCTGACCGGTACCGGCTCCCCCACCGACATAATCATTTCCGCCGTGCCACTTTCTTCAAAACGGATCTCTTTGACCTGCTCAAGGTTCACCAGATATTGCCGGTGGCAGCGCACCAATGGCGTGCGGCTTTCCAACGTGCGAAGCGTCAGTTCGGTAAAACACTCCATGCCGTCATTGCGTACCACATACACCCCGGTCGAGCGTGAGCGGATAGCGATCACCTCGTCGAAACGCAGCAGGTAAATCCGGCTGTGGCCGGTGCAGGGAATGTATTTCAGGTAGCCCGCGCTTTCATCCAACGCCGCAATATTCTGCGGAGCACGGCGCTGATGCAGGCGCTGCAGGGTTTTATTCAGCCGATTCGGCTCCGCCGGTTTCAGCAGGTAATCAAACGCATGCTGCTCAAAGGCCTGCACCGCGTATTCGTCATAGGCCGTCAAAAACACGATGTAGGGCATACGGTTCGGATCGAGCATGCCAACCATTTCCAATCCGCTGATACGCGGCATCTGGATGTCCAGGAATACCACGTCCGGTTGCAAGCGGTGGATTTGGCTGATGGCCTCAATGGCATTGGCGCATTCACCAATAATGGTAATGCCCTCTTCCTCTTCCAGCAGGTGGCGCAGGTTATCGCGGGCAAAGGGCTCGTCATCGACAATCAGTACGTTCAACATCAAGCAGCCCTCGCCAAGGGAACGTTAAGGGTGATGCAAGTATAGGCTTCAGGTTCGCAGGTGACCTGCACGCCATAATCTTCACCATAGCGCACGCGGATACGCCGATCGACCAGGTTCATCCCCAACCCGCTGCCACCGGTCTGCTGACGGAACAGCCCGGCGTTATCCGTCACCTGCAACAGCAAGTGATCGCCCTCCAGACGAGCACCAATATCGACACGGCCAATCCCCAACAGGTGGGAAGTACCGTGCTTGATGGCATTTTCCACAATCGGCTGCAGCGAGAACGCAGGTAAACGCACTGCCAGCAACTCTTCCGGCAGCGAAACGGTGATCTCCAGCCGATCGGCAAAACGGGCCTTTTCGATCTGCAGATAGGCGTTCACATGTTCGATCTCGTCCGCCAGGCTCACCTCATCGTCGGAGCGCTTGAGGTTTTTACGGAAAAAGGTCGACAGATACTGCACCAGTTCGCAGGCCCGGTCGCCATCGCGGCGGATCACCGCCACCAGCGTATTCAGGGCGTTGAACAGGAAATGCGGATTCACCTGCGCATGCAGCAGTTTGATTTCCGACTGGGCCAGCAGCTGTTTATGGCGCTCATATTGCCCGGCCATGATTTGCGCCGACAGCAGGCTGGCAATCCCTTCCCCCAGCGTGCGATTAATGGTGCTAAACAGCTTGGTCTTGGGTTCATACAGTTTGATGGTGCCAATCACTCGCTGGTTTTCACCACGCAGCGGGATCACCAGTGTCGAACCTAGTTTGCAATTGCCGTTGATGGAGCAGCAGTAAGACAGCTCATTGCCGTCGGCATACACCACCTCGTTGTTATCGATGGCGCGATGGGAGTGGACCGAGGAGATCGGCGTGCCCGGCAGATGGTGGTCGTCACCAATGCCGATAAAGGCCAGCAGCTTGTCACGGTCGGTGATCGCCACGGCGCCGATGCCCAGCTCCTGATAGACCACCCGTGCCACCTTCATGCTGTTTTCCTGGTCAAACCCCTGGCGCAGAATACCCTCGGTACGTTCGGCAATCTTCAACGCCTTGGAGGAGAAGGCGCTGGTGTATTTCTCAAACATCGCCCGCCGATCAAGCAGGATCTGCATGAACATGGCGGCACCGATGGTATTGGCGATCAGCATCGGCAGGACGATGTGCTCCACCAGCAGCACCGCTTCGGGGAACGGACGCGCGACGATCAGGATAATCGCCATTTGCAGCACTTCGGCCACCAACGCAATCCCGGCGACAAACAGCGGGTTGAACAGCAGATCGATACGCCCGCGCCGCATGGCAATGCTGTGCACAATACCGCCAACCAGACCTTCGGCCACCGTGGAGATCGCACAGGCGACGTCTGTCATGCCCCCCAGTGTATAACGATGCAAGCCGCCCGTTAGGCCAACCAGGAAACCGACGGAGGGCCCACCCAGCAGCCCGCCCAACACGGCGCCGATAGCGCGGGTATTGGCGATGGAGTCTTGAATATGCAGGCCAAAATAGGTGCCCATAATGCAGAACACCGAGAAAATGACGTAGCACAGCAACTTGTGCGGCAGGCGAATGGTCACCTGCATCAACGGAATAAACAGCGGCGTCTTGCTCAGCAGATAGGCAATGACGAGATACACGCACATCTGCTGTAGCAGCAGTAACACCTGGTTAAATTCGTACATAAAAACGGCTCATCCTGAACAACGGGGGCGATCAAAAAAGTGCCGGGTATCCGGTCTGGTTTTAGGCGGGCAATTAAATCACGTGGGATCGAAAAAAACAGTGATGCAGGCAAACATTCAGGAGGGAAAAGCAGGCCGGCCCCCAGCTAGAGACCGGCTTGGGTGATTTATGGCAGCACTTTGGCCGACAGGATCACGATAGGTTTACTCGGGACATTCTGGTAAGGACCGACGTTGCCAGTGGGTACCTGGGAGATTTTATCTACTACGTCCATACCTTTAACGATTTTGCCAAATACCGCGTAGCCAAAATCACGCTGGCCATGATCGAGGAACGCATTGTCTGCCACGTTCAGGAAGAACTGGCTGGTGGCGCTGTCTTTATCGGCGGTACGCGCCATGGAAATGGTGCCACGCAGGTTACGCAGGCCGTTGTCGGCTTCGTTTTTGATCGGTGCATTGGTGGTTTTCTGCTGCATATCCGCAGTAAAACCGCCACCCTGAACCATGAAACCCGGGATCACGCGGTGGAAAACGGTGTTGTTGTAGTAACCGCTGTTCACGTAGTCAATGAAGTTCTTGGTTGAGACCGGTGCCTTCTGACTGTCGAGCGCCAATTCGATATTCCCTGCCGAGGTGGTCAGCATGACGTGGGTTTCACCGGCGGCTAATGCGGCGGGTGCCATGGCTGTCAGTGAACACAGCGCAACGAAGGTCACTAAAGTACGTTTGAACATGAACGGGTCCTTTCTTTGAGATACAAACAACGGAAAGCGCTTTGATTCTAAAGAGCTGCGCCCGGCAGCGCCAGCCATTTACCTATATTTACTCAATTGCCGGACGTTTCTGAGTGCGCCCGGTTTTTTCCTGCCGACAGTATGATCCCCGTACTGATTTTTGCCAAGCCGATCACGCATTATTTGCCGATTTTCGCCCTTCATCGGTTTTTGCGACACAAATCCCGGTTTGGTTCTGCAATCCAGCTAGGCTAAATAAATGAGAGCGCTCTCATTTGCGCTGATAACCATAATAATACTGGAGAGCAATGATGAAAAAGATAGTGCTGTGCTGTGCCGCGGGGATGTCCACCAGCATGCTGGTCAAACGCATGCAAACCGAAGCGCAAAAGCGCGAACTGGCCGTGGAGATTGTGGCGGTACCGGCTGCGGATTTCGAAGCTGAGTTGCCAACTGCCAGCGTGGTGCTGTTGGGGCCACAGGTAAAGTACGAACTGGCCCGCTTCAGCCAGCTTGCCGGGCCGCATGGCCTGCCGGTTGCCGTCATCGACATGATGGATTACGGCACCCTGCGCGGTGACAAGGTATTAGACCAAGCCCTCAGCCTGATCGCCTGACGCCGCGGAGAACCCCATGAGCCTATACGCTTCCCTGATGCGCGTGGTCGAAAGCCATATCGCGCCACTGGCTGGCCGGATCGGTAGCCAGCGCCATATTATTGCCATTCGTGACGGTTTTATCAGCGCTATGCCATTTTTGATCGTCGGCAGTATCATGCTGATCGTCGCCAACCCGCCGTTTGACGCGACCACCACCTCCAGCTTTGGGCAAGCCTGGTTAGGGTTCGCCAAGAAGCACTGGGACACCATCACCATGCCGTTCTTTATGACCATGGGGTTGATGAGCGTATTTGTCTCTATTGGTACCGCCTACAGTCTGGCAAAGCACTACAAAATGGATGCGCTGACCGCTGCGCTGCTGTCGCTGATGGCATTCCTGCTGGCCTCCGCGCCACAGGTCGACAACAAGATGTCCCTCGATTTTCTGGGTGGCCAGGGGGTATTCACCGCTCTGATCTGCGCCATTTGGTCGGTCGAACTGATCCGCCTGCTGAAAAAGTACAACATCACCATTCGCATGCCAGAGCAGGTTCCCCCTGCCATTGCCCGCTCGTTTGAACTGCTGTACCCAGTGGTTGGCATTCTGTTGACGGTCTACCCCATCAGCCTCCTGATGCAGAGCGAATTCCAACTGCTGCTGCCCGCTGCGATTATGCAGGTGTTCCAGCCGCTGATTTCCGTCGGCGATACGCTGCCAGCCATCCTTTTGGCGGTGCTGATTGCCAACCTGCTGTGGTTTGCCGGTATTCACGGCGACAACATCGTGACCGGCCTGCTGAATCCGATCTTTATGGCTAACCTGGCCACTAACGCCGCGCTGGTCGCCAACGGTGCAGCCATGACCCAAACGCTGACCGCGCCATTTTGGTCATTCTATGTCTGTATCGGCGGCTCAGGCTCCACGCTGGTGTTGGCCTTCCTTTATCTGCGCAGCCGTTCCATTCATCTACGCACCATCGGCAAGCTGAGCGTGGTCCCGGCGGCTTTCAATATCAATGAACCGCTGCTGTTCGGTTCGCCGGTGGTGATGAACCCAACGCTGTTTATCCCGTTGATTGTGGTGCCGATGGTTAACGCCACTCTGGCTTATTTCGCCCTGCACTGGGACATGGTGGAGAAAATGGTGGCGATGGCCCCCTGGACCGCTCCGGCACCGCTGGGAGCGATGATCTCCGCCTCCTGGGATATCCGTGCCGCCGTATTGGTGCTGGTGCTGATGGTGATTGACCTGGCGATCTGGCTGCCGTTCTTCAAGGTGTATGAAAAACAACTACTGGCGCAGGAACACGAGCAGGCCGAGGCTGAACGTGAAGCCAGCAACGCCGCCACCGCACAGTAACAGGAGAGATAACGTGACTGAACTGATGGCTGAAGTCAGCCAGGATTTTGAAAGCACCATTATGGAGCTGCTGGTATTTGCCGGTAGCGCCCGCAGCAGCGCGCTGATGGCTTTGCAACAGGCCCGTGCCGGTGATTTCACCGGTTCCGCCGAGCATATGGCCGAATCCAAGCAGGCGGTGAAACAGGCCCACCGCATTCAAACCCAACTGATCGGCATGGACGAAGGCTGCGGCAAACTGGCCATCACCCTGATCACCGTACACGCACAGGATCACTTGATGAACGCCATGGTCATTCAGGATCTGGCCGACGACATGATCGAACTTTATCGCCGTCAGGTACAATCGGAGTCCCGCTCATGAGCGCATTAAAAATCGCCATTATTGGCGGCGGTAGCAGCTACACGCCGGAGCTGGTGGAAGGCCTGATCCTGCGAATTGAAGAGTTGCCGGTGACCGAACTGGCGTTGGTGGACGTTGAGCCTGGCCGGGAGAAGGTCGAGATCATTGCCGCATTAACCCAGCGTATGCTGGCCCGTAACGGCCTGGAGCAGGTGAAGGTCAGCGTGCATTTCGATCTGGACGAGGCCATTCGCGGTGCCAGTTTCGTTCTCACCCAGTTCCGCGTGGGTCAGTTGCCTGCCAGGGCAGCCGACGAGCGCCTGGGCCTGAAATACCAACTGATCGGCCAGGAAACTACCGGCGTTGGCGGCTTTGCCAAGGCGCTGCGCACCATTCCGGTGATGCTGAATATCGCCCGCAAGGTAGAACAACTGGCACCCGATGCCTGGATCATCAACTTTACCAACCCGGCTGGTATCGTGACCGAAGCCGTTTCGCGTTATACCAAGGCGAAAATTATCGGCCTGTGTAACGTGCCGATCAGCATGCATCACATGATCGCCAATATGCTGCAGGCCCCTTACGCCGAGGTACAGCTGCAATTTGCCGGGTTGAACCACATGGTGTGGGTCCACCAGGTGCTGCAAAACGGCAAGGACGTGACCGACAAGGTACTCGACATGCTGTGTGACGGTGCCGCGCTGACCATGAACAACATCAAGGAAGAGCCTTGGCCACCAGAGTTCCTGCGCGCCGTAGGGGCGATCCCCTGCCCTTATCACCGCTATTTCTACCAGACCAAAGAGATGCTGGCAGAGGAGATTTCCGCCGCAGCCGAACGCGGTACCCGTGCCGAACAGGTGATGAAAGTAGAGAAGGAATTGTTCGAGCTGTATGCAGACCCACATCTCGACAGCAAGCCCGAGCAGCTCAGTTTCCGTGGTGGTTCCTTCTATTCCGAAGTGGCGTTAGAGCTGATCCGTGCCATTCACAATAATCTCGGCACGCAATTAGTGGTCAATACCGCAAATCGTGGCGCTATTCGCGGTTTGCCAGACGATGCTGTGATAGAAACCAACTGTATCGTCGATGCTCAGGGTGCCCATCCGCTGACGTTTGGCCAACTGCCGGATTCGATGCATGCGCTGACCCAGCAGGTTAAAGCCTATGAACGCCTGACGATAGAGGCCGCCGTGCATGGCGATAGCCGCAGTGGGCTGCTGGCACTGGTCACCAATCCTCTGGTCGCCAACGCCCAAATTGCCCAGCCGCTGCTGGAAGAAGTGCTGGAGGTGAATAAAGCCTATTTGCCGCAGTTTAACGCATAACCATCAACATTGGGTTCGGCTCGCCGGACCCACTTATCTCCTGTAATCTGATCAAGTGGGGGGATAAGCCCGTAATCAGGAGCAGTAAAATGGTGACACTGGAAGATGTCGCAGCGATAGCGGGCGTATCCCGCGCGACTGTGTCACGCGTGGTCAACGGCGACAACAAGGTCAAAGCGCTCACCCGCGAGAAGGTCAAACGGGCGGTGGCCGAACTGGGCTATACCCCCAACCCCGCGGCCAGGGCGTTGGCATCCAGCCAAAGCAATACCTTGGGCCTGGTCACCACCTCATACCGAGGGGGCTTCTTTGGTGCCCTGATGGATTTCGTCCAAACCGAAGCCGAGTCCAACGGTAAACAGCTGCTGGTAACCCAAGGCCGCAACAGTGCGGAAAATGAACTGCTGGCGATCCAACGCCTGTTCAGCCTGCGTTGCGACGGAGTGATCCTCCACGTGCGCTGCCTCAGCGACGATCGGCTGCGTCAGTTGGCGGCCGAACAGCGCTCCTTTGTGCTGCTGGATCGCCTGGTCCCTGGCCTGGAAGATCGCTGTGTCACCTTCGATCACGTTTATGCCAGCCAGCTTGCTACCCAGCAGCTCATCGATGCCGGCCATCGGCGCATTGCCTGTATCAGTGGCCCAGCCCAACGAGCCTCCAGCCAACAGCGGTTACAAGGGTTCCTCAATGCGATGCAGGCCGCCAACCTGCAACCGCTAGGCTGCCCGGAAGGGGTCTATGACCTGGAAAGCGGCTACCAGTGCGCTGACCAGTTGCTGCGCAGCAAAGCGCTGCCTACCGCGATCTACTGCTGCAACGAAGAAATGGCGATTGGTGCCTTGCTGGCGATTAATGAACGGCATCTGCGTGTACCGCAGGATATCTCATTGATCTGCTATGACAGCGGCGAGCGAGCGCCTTTTGTCCGCCCGGCGCTCACCAGCGTGCATTTCCCTATTACCGAAATGGCGCAATATGCCGCTCGTCTGCTGATAGATCCACTGACCGCACCGGTGAGCTTTGAGCCGACCATCATCCAGCGCGATTCGATCGCCACACCCGGTAGCTGATCACATAAAAATCTAAAAACCTTTCATCCCTTGCATCAAAAAATCGATGCTCGTCACATAAACTCCCGTTGTCTATGCTAGGATCCGCCTCCTGGTGGCCTGATCGGGATCTTTTCCAGTTTTTAGCAGGAAAAACCTGCGGCCTTATGCCAGCTTTAAACCCCAGGGATCTCAGGTTACGTCCTGACTGCCCACGGGTATAAACCACAACAAAGATAATCAGGCCTATATACATGAATGACAGCAACCGCATCCGGCTAACCTGGATCAGCTTCTTCTCTTATGCGCTGACCGGTGCATTAGTGATCGTCACAGGGATGGTGATGGGAAACATCGCAGAGTATTTCAATCTGCCGGTTTCCAGCATGAGCAATACCTTTACCTTCCTTAACGCGGGTATTTTGATTTCAATCTTCCTCAATGCCTGGCTGATGGAAATCATTCCGCTGAAACGTCAGCTGATCTTTGGCTTTATCCTGATGCTGCTGGCCATCGCCGGGCTGATGGTGGGCAAAAGCCTGACCCTGTTCTCGCTGTGCATGTTTGTGCTCGGTGTGGTCAGCGGTATCACCATGTCGATCGGCACCTTCCTGATCACCCATATGTATGCGGGCCGCCAACGTGGTTCACGCTTGCTGTTTACCGACTCCTTCTTCAGCATGGCCGGGATGATCTTCCCAATCATCGCCGCAATGCTGCTGGCGCGCAGCATTGGCTGGTACTGGGTTTACGCCTGCATTGGGGTGCTGTACCTGGCCATCTTCGTGCTGACGCTGTGTTCCGAGTTCCCGGTTCTGGGTGACAAAGGGGAGAAAAGCAGCGAGCCGGTGGTGAAAGAGAAATGGGGCATCGGCGTGCTGTTCCTGGCTATCGCCGCGCTGTGCTACATCCTTGGCCAGTTGGGCTTTATCCAATGGGTGCCGGAATACGCCACCAAAACCTTCGGCATGAATATCGATCAGGCGGGCAAGGTAGTCAGCAACTTCTGGACTTCTTACATGATCGGTATGTGGGTGTTCAGCTTCGTGCTGCGCTTCTTTGACCTGCAACGCATCGTCACCGTGCTGGCCGCGCTGGCAACGGGTGCCATGTACCTGTTTATCAGCACCGATAATCCTGAGTACCTGAGCTACTACATCATGGCTCTGGGCTTCGTCTCCAGCGCGATCTACACCACGCTGATCACGCTCGGTTCGCAGCAAACCAAGGTTTCCTCACCGAAACTGGTCAACTTTATCCTGACCTGCGGCACCATCGGTACCATGCTGACCTTCGTGGTCACCGGCCCGATCGTTGCCAGCAGCGGGGTCCATGCCGCACTGACTACGGCCAACGGCCTGTATCTGGCCGTGTTTGTGATGTGTCTGCTGCTCGGTTTTGTGACCAAGCACCGTAACCATGGGCATACCACGCACTAACTGTTGCTAGTTTTCCCCATGAGGGTTCTGCCAACGCAGAACCCTTTTTTTATGTCTAACGCCTGAAGTCGACCTGCTCTTCCTGCTCCAGATACAGCGTGGTTTGCGCAGGCTGGGTGGCCGCGATGACCGCACCCGCACGGATCGAATAGCGTACCGGCGTCTGGCGGCGTACTGCGTCAAAACCGCTGTCTGCGGGTAAGATCACCAAATCGGCACTATTGCCTGCACGCAAACCGTAATCCGTCAGGTTCAAAGTTCGTGCGCTGTGGGTGGTGATCAGATTCAAACCGTCATCGATCTGGCCATAACCCATCAGTTGGCAGACGTGGAGCCCCATATGCAGCACCTGCAACATATTGGCGGTGCCCAGCGGATACCAGGGGTCAAACACGTCGTCATGACCAAAGCAGACGTTGATGCCCGCCTCCAGCATCTCCTTCACCCGTGTGATGCCACGCCGTTTAGGATAGGTATCGAAACGCCCTTGCAGGTGAATATTCACCAACGGGTTGGCCACGAAGTTGATACCGGACATTTTCAGCAGCCGGAACAGCCTTGAGGTATAGGCCCCATTGTAGGAATGCATCGCGGTGGTGTGGCTGGCGGTGACCTTGGCGCCCATCTCCAGCTTCAATGCCAGCGCGGCCACGGTCTCCACAAAACGGGACTGCTCGTCGTCAATCTCGTCGCAGTGCACGTCCACCAGCCGATCGTATTTCTGTGCCAGAGCAAAGGCCTTGTGCAGCGACTCTACGCCGTATTCGCGGGTGAATTCAAAATGCGGGATAGCCCCGACCACATCCGCCCCGAGCCGTAACCCCTCCTCCAGCAGGGCTTCCCCATTGGGATACGACATGATCCCTTCCTGAGGGAAGGCCACGATCTGCAGCGTGATCCAAGGAGCGACCTCCTGCTTGACCTCCAGCATGGCGCGCAGCGCGGTCAGCGTAGGATCGGAGACGTCGACATGGGTGCGCACATGCTGCACGCCGTTGGCGATTTGCCATTTCAGCGTCTGCCAGGCGCGCTGTTTCACGTCCTCATGGGTGAGCAGTGCTTTACGCTCCGCCCAGCGCTCAATACCTTCAAACAGCGTGCCGGACTGGTTCCATGCGGGCTGCCCGGCGGTTTGCGTGGTATCCAGGTGGATATGCGGCTCGATAAACGGCGGCAGCGCCAGCCCGCCTTCGGCATCCAACACGTCGCTGCGCCACTCCAGCCCCTCAGGCTGTGGAATGATATGCGCGATCCGCCCCTGCTCAATAGCCAGTTGCCATAGCCCTTCATGCCCGCTCAGGCGCAGGTTATCGATAAACTTGACCGGATTGTTCGCCATTTTTTTCCTCTGCTCGGCTCACCATTTCTTTCATCATACTGGGCAATGACGAGCTGACAAAATCGCCGCTTGGTGCCTCTCCCCTTTCGCTACTCCCCAAGGAGTATTTTTTCCATTAACTGGCTCGATTCAGCTAAAGTTGAGTAAAAACCGCAACTTATCAAATATCGATAAAAATCATAGATATACCACCTTAGAGGTATATAGGGGCTAGCTTGACCTGTATCAATAAATTGCCTTCTGGGAGGAATAAGGTACATCCAGGAAATCAGAATTTTGAGGCAATAATGAGCAGAGTCCAACTCGCGGTTATCGGCAACGGCATGGTCGGCCACCGCTTTATCGAAGATCTGCTGGAAAAGGCAGACAAAGACCAGTTCGACATCACCATCTTTTGTGAAGAGCCACGCATCGCCTACGACCGCGTGCATCTCTCCTCCTATTTCTCCCACCACACTGCCGAAGAGCTTTCGCTGGTCCGCGAAGGCTTCTACGAAAAACAGGGCGTCAAAGTGCTGGTAGGCGAGCGCGCGATCACCATTAACCGCGCAGAGAAAGTGATCCACTCCAATACCGGCCGCACGGTGTATTACGACAAGCTGATCATGGCGACCGGCTCCTACCCGTGGATCCCGCCGATCAAAGGTTCAGAGACTCAGGACTGCTTCGTTTACCGCACCATTGAAGATCTCAACGCTATCGAATCCTGCGCCCGCCGCAGTAAACGTGGCGCGGTAGTAGGCGGTGGCCTGCTCGGCCTGGAAGCGGCTGGCGCACTGAAAAGCCTGGGCGTGGAAACCCACGTGATCGAGTTCGCGCCGATGTTGATGGCAGAACAGCTCGATCCAATGGGCGGCGACCAGCTGCGCCGCAAGATCGAGCGCATGGGTGTCAAAGTCCACACCGGTAAGAACACCACCGAAATTATCAACGGCGGCAAAAGCGCACGCAAAACCATGCACTTTGCCGACGGCAGCGAGCTGGAAGTCGACTTTATCGTCTTCTCCACCGGTATCCGCCCGCAGGACAAACTGGCTCACCAATGCGGGCTGGCTACCGCCCCACGCGGCGGCATTGCGATTAACGATAACTGCCAGACCTCCGATCCAGACGTTTATGCCATTGGCGAATGCGCCTCCTGGCAGCAGCGCACTTTCGGCTTGGTCGCGCCGGGCTACAAGATGGCTCAGGTCACCGCCGACCATCTGCTGAGCCGTGAAAACAGCTTCCAGGGTGCCGATATGAGCGCCAAACTGAAGCTGCTAGGGGTCGATGTTGGGGGCATTGGCGATGCGCATGCGCGTACCGAAGGCGCCCGCAGCTACGTCTATCTGGATGAAAGCAAAGAGGTTTACAAGCGCTTGGTCGTCAGCGCGGACAACAAAACGTTGCTCGGCGCGGTGCTGGTCGGCGATACCAGCGACTACGGCAACCTGCTGCAGCTGGCACTGAATAATATCGAACTGCCGGAAAACCCGGACAGCCTGATCCTGCCAGCCCATGCCGGCAGCAAGCCTGCCATCGGCGTAGATTCACTGCCAGAAACCGCACAGATCTGTTCCTGCTTCGACGTTAGCAAGGGCGATATCATCAAAGCGGTGAATATGGGCTGCCATACCGTGGCGGCGATCAAGTCCGAGACCAAGGCCGGTACCGGCTGCGGCGGCTGTATTCCACTGATCACCCAGGTGCTGAATGCCGAACTGAGCAAACAGGGCATCGAGGTTAACCATCACCTATGCGAACACTTTGCCTATTCCCGCCAGGAGCTGTACCACCTGATCCGGGTTGAAGGCATCAAGACCTTCGACGAGCTGTTGGCGAAATACGGTAAGGGTTACGGCTGCGAAGTGTGTAAACCGACCGTCGGTTCACTGCTGGCCTCCTGCTGGAACGAGTATGTGCTCAAACCGCAGCACACGCCGCTGCAAGACACCAACGACAACTTCCTGGGCAACATCCAGAAAGACGGCACTTACTCGGTGATCCCACGCTCTGCCGGTGGTGAAATCACGCCGGAAGGTCTGATCGCCGTCGGCCAGATTGCCAAAGAATACAACCTGTACACCAAGATGACCGGCTCGATGCGTATCGGCATGTTCGGTGCGCAGAAAGACGATCTGCCCGCCATCTGGAGCAAGCTGATCGCCGCCGGTTTCGAAACCGGCCACGCCTACGCCAAAGCGCTGCGGATGGCGAAAACCTGCGTCGGCAGCACCTGGTGCCGTTATGGCGTGGGTGACAGCGTTGGCTTCGGCGTGCAGCTTGAACACCGTTACAAAGGCATCCGTACCCCGCACAAGATGAAGTTTGGCGTTTCCGGCTGTACCCGCGAGTGTGCCGAGGCGCAGGGGAAAGACGTCGGCATTATTGCCACCGAGAACGGCTGGAACCTGTACGTCTGTGGCAACGGCGGGATGAAACCACGCCATGCCGATTTGCTGGCCGCCGATCTCGACAACGAAACGCTGATGCGTTACCTCGACCGTTTCATGATGTTCTACATCCGCACCGGCGATAAGCTGCAGCGTACCTCGGTCTGGCTGGAAAGCCTGGAAGGCGGCATCGATTATCTGCGCAAGGTGATTATCGACGACAAGCTGGGCATCAACGCACAGCTGGAAACCGAAATTGCCCGCCTGCGCGAAGCAGTGATCTGCGAATGGAAAGCAACTGTCGAAAATCCTGCATCGCAGGTGCGTTTCGCTCACTTTATTAACAACAGCCAGCGCGATCCTAACGTGCAGGTCGTGGCCGAGCGCGAGCAACATCGCCCAGCTCGCCCGGATGAACGCATTCCCGTCACCTTGCTGGAAACCGAGGAGAACAACGCATGAGCCAGTGGATCACCGTTTGCCCCATCGCCGATATTCTGCCCGCGACCGGCGTGTGTGCGCTGATCGGTACCCAGCAGGTGGCGATATTCCGCCCCTATGCCGACGAACGGCTGTTTGCCATCAGCAATATCGACCCGTTTGCCCAGGCCAGCGTGCTCTCTCGCGGACTGATTGCCGAGCATCAGGGTGAATTGTGGGTCGCCAGCCCACTGAAAAAACAGCATTTCCGCCTGCACGACGGTTTCTGTCTGGAAGATGAGAGCCGCTCCGTGGCCAGCTTCACCAGCCGGGTAGTCGACGGCCTGGTTCAGGTGGCAATGCAATAAAACACGATGCCCCTTGGTTAAGGTTAACCAAGGGGCACGGCACCAATTTTTATTACTTCCCAGGGAAATTTATGTTCACCGACACCATCAACAAATGTGCTGCCAACGCGGCACGCATCGTCAAACTGGCCAAAGAGAGTCCGCTCGGCTTCTGGATCAGTTCCGCTATGGCCGGGGCCTATGTCGGCCTTGGCATCATCCTGATCTTTACCCTCGGCAACCTGGTGGATCCGTCTATCCGTCCGTTGGTCATGGGTGCCACCTTCGGGATCGCACTGACGCTGGTGATTATCGCCGGTTCAGAGCTGTTCACTGGCCACACCATGTTTCTGATGCTGGGCGTCAAAGCCGGTACCATCAAGCACCGCCAGATGTGGGCCGTGCTGCCACAAACCTGGTTGGGTAACCTGCTCGGTTCGGTGCTGGTCGCGCTGATGTATTATTACGGCGGCGGTAGCCTGCTGCCGATGGATACCAGCCTGGTGCATACCGTGGCGCTGGCCAAAACCACCGCCCCGGCAGAAGTGCTGTTCTTCAAAGGCGTGCTGTGTAACTGGCTGGTTTGCCTGGCGATCTGGATGGCACTGCGCGTTGAAGGCGCGGCCAAATTCATCGCCATCTGGTGGTGTTTGCTGGCGTTTATCGCTTCCGGTTACGAGCACTCGGTGGCTAACATGACGCTGTTTGCCCTGTCCTGGTTCGGCCACCACAGCGAAGCCTATACCCTGAGCGGTATCGGTCATAACCTGCTGTGGGTGACTCTGGGCAATATGGTCTCTGGTGCCGTCTTTATGGGCCTCGGTTACTGGTATGCCACACCACGTGCCCAACGTCCACAGGCTGAGATTGCCGCCGCTCGCCAAACCGCATAATGATTTTTGGGGTGAGCAATCGCCCCCGTTAGCCACTTCTCCGAGGATTGCCGATGGATTACTTACCCATTTTCTGCCAACTGCAACACAAAGCCTGCCTGCTGGTCGGCGGCGGGGAAGTCGCTGAACGTAAGGCTCGCCTGCTGCTGGACGCCGGTGCGCAGTTAACCGTCAACTCGCTCGAATTCAGTGAGCAATTCCTGATCTGGGCCGAACAGGGCCAGGTGACTCTGGTAGAAAGTGAGTTTTCTGCCGACTTGCTGGCAGAAAAATGGTTAGTGATTGCCGCCACCGATCGGGTGGAAGTCAACGCCCTGGTCTATCAGTGCGCCAACCAACAGCAGGTGTTCTGCAACGTGGTGGACGACCCCAAACGCGCCAGCTTTATCATGCCTTCGATTATCGATCGTTCGCCGATTATGGTGGCCGTTTCTTCCGGGGGCAAAGCCCCGGTGCTGGCACGTCTGCTACGGGAAAAACTGGAAGCCATTCTGCCGCAGCATCTGGGTCAACTGGCTCAGTTGGCGGGTTCATTGCGCCAGCGGGTGAAGCAGGAGTTTGCCAGCATTGGCGCTCGTCGCCGCTTCTGGGAAAGGTTGTTCGTACACGACAGACTGGCGCAGTCCCTGGCCAACGGCGATACCCCGCAGGCCAACCAGCAGGTTGAAAAGCTGTTCGCCGATCGGCCTGAAGAACAGGGTGAAGTGGTGCTGGTAGGTGCAGGCCCCGGCGATGCTGGCCTGCTGACGCTGAAAGGTCTGCAGCAGATCCAACAGGCTGACGTTGTCGTTTACGACCGCCTGGTCTCTGAAGAAATTATGGCCCTGGTGCGCCGCGATGCCGAGCGTATCTTTGTAGGCAAGCGTGCCGGATATCACTGCGTACCTCAGGAACACATCAATCAGATCCTGGTGGAGCAGGCCAGACGAGGCCTGCGTGTCGTCCGGCTAAAAGGGGGCGACCCCTTCATCTTTGGCCGGGGTGGCGAAGAACTGGAAACGCTGGCCGAAGCGAATATTCCCTTCTCGGTAGTGCCGGGGATCACTGCGGCTTCGGGTTGTTCGGCTTACAGCGGCATCCCCCTCACCCACCGCGATCACGCGCAAAGCGTGCGTTTGGTGACGGGCCACGCCAAGGCCGACGGCGGATTGGACTGGGCACAGCTTGCCGCCAAACAGCAGACGCTGGTGTTCTATATGGGGCTAACTCAGGCGGCAGAAATCCAGCAGCAGCTGATCGCTCACGGTATGGCGGCCTCAATGCCCGTAGCTCTGGTCGAAAACGGCACCTCAACTCGCCAACGTGTGATAGAAGGCGAGCTGGCGCAACTGGGTGAGCTAGCCAAACAGGCTGCCAGCCCAAGCCTGATTATCGTTGGCAGCGTTGTCAGCCTGCGCAGCAAGCTGAACTGGAATGCCTGCCGGGAAACACCAGCAGATTTGAGCAAAATAGCATAAAAAAAGCGACCCTTTGGCCGCTTCAGATAGGTAGTAATGTTGCTAAGTTTGTCGTTACCAAACAGGTTCGATCCCAGGGGGGCCGCATGCGGCGCCCCTACTGGCTGAGACTCTGTCTACATCCATTAAGGATGCGGTACAAAACCTACGGCTTCATATACCTTCGCCAAGGTTTCCTGCGCACGAGCACGGGCTTTCGCTGCGCCATCACGCATCACCTGCTGTAACAGAGCCTCATCGTTGCGGAAACGGTGATAACGCTCTTGCAGCTCGACCAACATACCAGATACGGCCTCTGCTACGGCGCCCTTCAGGTGACCATACATCTGGCCCTCAAACTCGGCTTCCAGCTGAGCAATGCTCTTGCCGGTCACGCCGGCAAGGATATCCAACAGGTTGGATACCCCCGCTTTATTGGCAACGTCGTAACGAATGACCGGCGGATCCTGGGAATCGGTCATCGCACGTTTGATCTTCTTGGTCACCGCCTTCGGATCTTCCAGCAGGCCGATCACGTTGTTACGGTTATCGTCCGACTTGGACATCTTCTTGGTCGGCTCCTGCAGCGACATCACGCGCGCACCGGATTTCGGAATAAACGGCTCCGGCACCTTGAACACGTCGCCATACAGCGCGTTGAAGCGCTGGCCGACATCACGGCTCAGTTCCAGATGCTGTTTCTGATCTTCACCGACCGGCACCTGATTGGTCTGATACAGCAGAATGTCTGCCGCCATCAGCACCGGATAGCTGAACAGACCGGCGTTGATGTTTTCCGCATAGCGCGACGACTTGTCTTTGAACTGGGTCATGCGGCTCAGTTCGCCGAAATAGGTGTAGCAGTTCAGCACCCAGCTCAGTTGCGTATGTTCCGGCACATGAGACTGCACGAAGATGGTACTTTTCTCTGGATCGATGCCACAGGCCAGGTACAGCGCCAGCGTATCCAGGGTGGCTTTACGCAGCTGTTGTGCATCCTGACGCACGGTGATGGCATGCAGATCGACGATGCAGTAGATGCAATCGAACTCGTCCTGCAACTGCACCCACTGGCGCAGCGCCCCCATGTAGTTGCCGATAGTCAGTTCACCGGACGGCTGCGCGCCGCTGAAAACGATGGGCTTACTCATAGTTAAATTTCCCGATCTTCTAAAGATGACAGCCCAAGTGCGGGCAACAAATCGGCGAAGCGCTCCAACACGCGGTCGGGGTGGCTCAGGGCGATCGCTTCACCGTAGTTATATCCGTAAGTCAGACCGACGCTCGGGCAACCTGCCGCCTGCGCCGCCTGAATGTCATTGCGCGAATCCCCGACGAACAACACTTCACCGGCCCGCAGGCCAAGCTTGCCGAACACCAGATACAGCGGGGCAGGATGTGGCTTTTTCTCCACCACGTCGTCACCGCCGATGATCAGCGAGAAAAAGTCGATAATGCCGAGCGCCGTCAGCAAAGGGGCTACAAAGGGTGTCGGCTTGTTGGTGACCAGCGCTAGCGGGTAGCCAAGCTTGGCCAACCGGGCCAGCGTCTCTATTACCTGTGGAAACAGGCGGCTGCCGCTTTCTACGGTTTGCCCATAGAAATGGTCGAAACGTTGACGCATTTGCAGGCACAGCTCTGGCGTGGCTTCCACCTCTGCCCAGCGCAGCGCACGCTGGACCAGCACATCGGCACCGTTACCAATCCAGGTGCCAACACGGGCCTCACCGGCCTGCGGCAGACCCATTTCCGCCAACGCCATATCGATGGCCGCCGCCAAACCCGGCGCACTGTCTACCAGCGTGCCGTCGAGATCGAAGGCCAGACCACGGATAGCGCTAAAATCAGCCATGACTCACCTTGGCCAGCTCGCTGCGCATTTGATCAATCACCGCGCGGTAATCCGGCTTGCCAAAGATGGCCGAGCCTGCCACGAACATGTCCGCACCCGCCGCTGCGATCTCGGCAATGTTGTCTACCTTCACGCCGCCGTCCACTTCCAGGCGAATGTCGCGGCCGCTTTCGTCGATCAGTTTGCGAACCTGACGCAGCTTGTCTAACGTGCCATGGATAAAGGATTGACCACCAAAACCAGGGTTGACCGACATCAGCAGGATCACGTCGATCTTGTCCATCACGTAATCGAGATAGCTCAACGGGGTCGCAGGGTTAAACACCAGGCCCGCCTTGCAGCCGTTCTCTTTGATCAGTTGGATGGTACGGTCGACGTGTTCAGAAGCTTCAGGATGGAAAGAGATGTAGGTTGCCCCCGCCTTGGCAAAGTCCGGCACGATGCGATCGACCGGTTTTACCATCAGATGGACGTCAATCGGTGCGGTAATGCCGTAATTGCGCAAGGCTTCGCACACCATTGGCCCGATCGTCAGATTAGGCACGTAGTGGTTATCCATCACGTCAAAATGCACCACGTCGGCACCGGCGGCCAACACTTTGGCAGTATCTTCACCCAGGCGGGCAAAATCTGCAGACAGAATGGACGGGGCAATCAAAAACTTTTTCATCCGCTTCTCCAAACGTAGGGGTCGAGTTATTCCGCTTTTTTATACAGCGCCAGAAGTTCGTTCACTTTACTGCGGCCTAAAATATTGCGGCTGATGGTGCGACGAGCCTTCACCACATGCAGCGAAGCATGCTGATACCAGTCACGCGTCAGTTCGGTGTCATGGTTGGAAATCAACACCGGCACCTGGCTTTCAACCGACAGCTGATGCGCAATGCGCGCCAGCCCTTGCTGATCGGCCAGGCTAAAGCTGTTGGTGTGATAAGCGGTAAAATTCGCCGTTGCCGACAGAGGAGCATAAGGCGGATCGCAATAGACCACCGCACCTTGGGTCGCCTTCACCATGGTATCGTGATAATGCTCGCAGACAAAAGTAGCATTGCGTGATTTTTCAGCAAACCAATACAGCTCTTCTTCCGGGAAGTAAGGTTTCTTGTAACGCCCAAACGGCACATTGAACTCACCACGCAGGTTATAGCGGCACAGGCCGTTATAGCAGTGGCGGTTCAGATACAGGAACAGCAGCGCGCGCCGATACTCATCGGCAGTGGTGTTGAACTCTTCGCGCAGCAGGTAGAACTGCTCTGAGTTATTGAATTCGTCGGTGAAAAGCAAGCGGGCATCGCGCACGAAATCACTCGTGCGCAGCTTAACGATGTTATACAGGCTGATAAGGTCGCTGTTGATATCGGCGAGAATATAAGCCTCGTACTCTGTGTTCAGGAAGACTGAACCCGCGCCCACGAAGGGCTCGATTAAGCAGTTACCCTCTGGTAAATGACGACGGATCTCGTCTATCAGCGGGTATTTTCCACCAGCCCATTTTAAAAAAGCGCGGTTTTTCTTCATGCCGTCAGTTAGCTACTTATTACAATTCAGAGCGGCGGATATGTACTCTGTTTCAGACAGCACATCAGCGCACAAAATTAATGATTATTTTTTCAGGTCTTGCTGTACTTGCTGTACAGGGCGGACCCATGGTTTTTTCGCCTGAACTTCCGCCGGCAGTGTGGCGATAGCACGCTTGGCCTCCGCCGAAGAAGCGTAGTTGCCGCTCACTAACACATACCAGGGTTTACCATCACGTTTGGTCTCGTACACCATAAAGTGTGGCAAATTCTGTTGCTTGGCAAAAGCATTCAACGTATCGGAGCGTGAGGCACTGCTCAACTGCAGCGTGTAATGGCTACCCGGTGCGGTTTTCAGTGAGCTTCCGCTGCCGCTCACCACACCACTCTTGCCTTTGGCCGGCGGGGTGTAAACCGTGGTGGTGGTCGCAGAAGGTTTGACCGATGCTGTCGGCTTGGTGGCTGCTGGCTTGGAGGCAGGCGTTTTATGCGGCTGCGTCGCAGCGGTTGCATTGTTATTCGCCGCCGGACGCGCGGCAGCACCGTTCATCACGGTTGCCGGAGCGGTTGGCAAAGCGGAAACCGGGGCATTGAGACTTTGCGCGGCAGCAGCATCAACCTGACCTTGCTGTGATGACAAGGCATCAGCCATGTTGCCAGGCAGATCGACACGCTCACCAGCACCGCCCTGTGGTACTACAGGTTGTGCTTCAGTCGGCGTGCTGGAGATAGGTGGGACACTAACAGTCTGAGGCTGAGAGGTACTGACACCGTTGTTATCGTTGGTATCCGTAGTGCCGCCCACAACGCCGTTGTTGCTGGTGGTCAGCGACGATGAGCCCGACAGATTGATGTCGCGGGTTGCCCCTTGTTGCGCAACCTCGTGCTTGGTGGGGGCCTTCAGCGCCGAACCGATACCGATGATCAGCAACAGCAGCACCAAAATGCCAATCCCAATCATCATATGCTGGCGTGAAACGGCAAAACGCGGCCCAGTTGCGGCTGGCCGACGTGAACGCGAAGGACGGCGATCGCTGGTATCAGGCCTGAGATCGTCTTCTGGTTTAAATTCATCCATCTGAAACCCTCCAACTAGAGGCAAAATCTCGCCACCCAGGTGGTTCGAGACTATTAACCCGATGATGGCAAAGCGATATCTTTCTCGCCTTACGCACAATTTTTATAGAGTCTAACAGCAGCCAAGCTACTGTTATAGCCCGCAAGCTCAAGCACTGTCGACCTGCGTCAAATTACGCCATCCATGGAATTGCCCGGCGGGCAAGGTACAGCCCGGATAGCAGCAGAGCAACGGCTGCATATCGACCTGGCGAAACATTAACGTTATTGAGTGTAACCGACTTACGCGCGCTGTGTTGGTAAACAGTCAGCGATGGATGCCAGCACCAGCTCATGGGCGACACCGCCACGAACTTCTGCTTCACCAATGCCCTTCGGCAATACCAAACGCAACGCCCCCGCCAACACTTTTTTATCACGCAGCATGTGTGGCAGATAGGCCTCAGGCGTCATTTCCTGCGGCCCGCAAACCGGCAACCCGGCGCGCAGCAGCAGCGCCTTGATCCGTTCAATATCGTCAGCCGAGAACTGGCCCAGGCGACGTGCTGTTTGCGCAGCCATCACCATGCCAGCCGCCACGGCTTCACCGTGCAGCCAGACACCGTAGCCCATTTCGGCTTCGATGGCATGGCCGTAGGTATGGCCCAGATTGAGCAACGCCCGCAGACCGTTTTCACGTTCATCGGCAGCCACCACTTCGGCCTTCAATTCGCAACAGCGGCGGATGCAGTACGCTAACGCGTCCATATCCAGCGCAACCAGCGCATCAATATTATTTTCCAGCCAAACGAAAAAATCACCATCGAGAATAATCCCGTATTTGATCACTTCCGCCAGACCAGAGGAGAGTTCACGCGCCGGTAAAGTACGCAGGCAGTCCAGGTCTACCACCACCGAAGCCGGTTGGTAGAAGGCACCGATCATATTTTTACCGAGCGGATGATTGACGGCGGTTTTGCCGCCAACGGAGGAGTCCACCTGCGAGAGCAGCGTGGTAGGAACCTGGATAAAACGCACACCGCGTTGATAGCACGCTGCGGCAAAGCCGGTCAGATCGCCAATCACGCCGCCGCCGAGGGCAACTAACGTGGTATCGCGACCGTGGGGCTTTTCCAGCAGCGCCGAGAACACCTGCTCGAGTACGGCCAGAGATTTATACTGTTCGCCATCAGGTAGAATCACCTGATCCACCACTACGCCGCCCTGTTCCAGCACCGACCGGATCCGCTCCAGATACAACGGTGCCAAAGTCTGGTTGGTGACCAGCATGACCTGTTCACCCGCCTTTAGCGGCATAAAAGAAGCCGGATCGTCAAACAATCCGGCGGCTATGGTAATCGGGTAGCTACGCTCCCCAAGCGTTACGGTAATTCTCTCCATGTCGCGCTCAGTTCTCGGTGTGGTTTATCCCCGCCAACGCGGGGAACACAATCAGAATTTCCGCATTTGCCCGCGGCCAACACGGAACCCGCTATCAGTTACTTTCCAGCATGTTGATAATCTGGTTGGCAACCACTTTAGCGCTTTGATCGTCGGTGCGGATAGTGACATCTGCAATTTCTTCGTACAACGGATTGCGCTCTCTAGCCAGCGCTTCCAGCACCTCACGCGGAGGAGAGTCTACCTGCAGCAGCGGACGCTTCTTGTCGCGCTGAGTACGGGCCAACTGTTTCTCGATAGTGGTTTCCAAATAGACCACGACACCACGCGCCGACAGGCGGTTACGCGTTTCACGCGACTTAACCGAGCCCCCGCCGGTAGCCAGCACAATCCCTTGCTTTTCCGTCAGTTCATTAATGACTTTTTCTTCACGATCGCGGAAACCTTCTTCCCCTTCCACGTCGAATACCCAGCCCACGTCAGCTCCGGTACGTCGCTCAATTTCTTGATCGGAGTCGAAAAACTCCATATTGAGTTGCTGAGCTAACTGACGGCCAATAGTGCTTTTGCCGGCACCCATAGGCCCAACCAGAAAGATATTGCGTTTCTCTGCCATGTTTTTCGGTATTACTAAGACAATTCGTTAATGATAACCCGCCCCGCCAATCAAATTAGCGGCGGGACCTAAACTGAAACCTCATGAGCGATAGTGCGAGATCAGACGAAAAATTATCTCAACACTCTTGGTAGTTTGGCAACCGAATAAATCACTATCCACGCCGCAGGAGGGAAACCATACGTTTTTAACGGCGTCTTATACCCTATGGATCCCAGGTTTCAGCCTGGAAGACGACGGGTACAGCATTAACAAAAAAACCTCGGTGCTCAATTCGGTAACCCTTGTAAGCTAAATCGGCCGCAGCGTCAAACTCAGATGCCTCTAAGGCACGAAAAAAAGTGCATTTGCTTGCCAACTTTTAAGCGTTTTCAACGGCTAGGATTTTGGACCAAGACCTCATGAACCGAGCATTGCAGCGAGATCTCCGCCTGGAGTTTATCTGAAAAAGTCACGGGATGTCGTGATTTGGCAGATTAACGGCAACTTTCGTCGGTTTCCCTCATTTGGACTTGGCGTCACCACCGTGCCAAACATCACGATCGAGACAATTTAGACTTTAACCAGTGTGGGCGTGATGAAAATCACCAACTCGCGCCTTTTATGCTGTTGGTTGCTGCGTTTGAACAGCGATCCCAGCAAGGGGATATCGCCCACGCCAGGGACTTTATCGGCCGTTTGGTTGCGCTGACGCTGAAAAATGCCCCCTAAGACGATGGTTTCACCATCTTTCACCGTCACCTGGGTTTTAATCTCCTGCTTGTCGATCGCCAGCGCCTCTCCTTCGCCCTGTTTGATCGAACGCCCGGGCATATTCTGGCTGATCTGTAACGCCAGGGTGATGCGGCCATTGGGTAAAATCTTCGGCGTGACTTCCATGCCCAGCACCGCGTCCTTGAACTCGATCGAGGTGGCACCGCTGGAACCGCTCGACACCTCGTAGGGGATTTCCGTGCCCTGCTTAATGCTGGCGGTTTGCAGATGTGCGGTAAGCAGGCGCGGGCTGGCGATAATCTCCACCTGATTTTCCTGCTCCAGCGCCGACAGCTCCAGATCCAGAATGCGCCCGCTGATGCGTGCCAGGTGGAAACCGGCCGTTATGGCGCTGTTCTCTACCGGCAGACCAACGCTGAAATTGTCTATCCGCAGCTTTTTGGCTGGCCTTTCTTCTGCCGCCAGGCCCCACCTTACGCCAAGCTCCCGCAAATTCTCGCTGCTGATGGTGACAATATGGGCAGCCAGTTGCACCTGTTCCAGCGGGGCATCCATCTCTGCCACCCAGGTTTTCAACTGGGCCAGCGCCTGAGCGGTGTCACGCAGCAGCAACGCGTTGGTGCGTCTATCCACCACGACGCTGCCACGCTCGGTCAATAATTTGCCACGTTGGCTATCCAGGCTCTGCGCTATCTCGCTGGCCTCCGCGTTTTGCAGCGTGATCGTCAGGTTGTGCAGCGACTCCTGCTGCGCCAAATCCCGCTGCCGACGAAGCAGCTCCTGTTCATCCGGCAGTGGGAAAACCATCATCACATTGCCCTCCAACGTCATCGTCAGCTTGCCCATGCGTAATACCACGGCCAACGCCTGCTGCCAGGGAACATTGTCCAACCGCAGCGTCAGATTGGTATCGACCCCCTCGGCAGCGACCAGGTTCAGATCTTGATACTCCGCCAGCGCCTGTAAAATCAGGCTGACCGGAGTATCATGGAACACCAGTGACACCGGCTTTTCCTGCTGCACACCCGCCATCACCGCCAAAGGGAGAACCAGCCACCCCACCAAAAGCCACTGATATCCTTTCATCACTTTTCCTTACGGTTTTTCCCCAACGTGAGCACCACACTACCCGTGCGTGGCCGACATGCTTCGGCCCTATCCTGCGCAACGAGTTCAAGCTGCCGGGGCTGGATCTCCATCACTTGCCAATCACCATCCAGCACACGCTGCTGGGGCAATAACCCCAACCACTGCCCCTGCGGGGTGACCACCCAGCCATAGCGCAAATCCGGCGTGCCAATAATCCCTTTCAGCCGCCAATCCTCCGGTGAAACGGCAGGATCGGCGCAGGCCGCCGTTAGCGGTGTCTGGAACGGATCGCGATACTGTTCAGCCCACAGCGGGGCCGAGAGCAACAGCCAAAACCACCACGCCTTATTCATCCACCGCCTCTTCTGAGCTAATCAGAGTCAGTTGAGTGGTTAACCCTTCGGGCTGCCTCTCGATCTTCATTTGCCCAATCCTGCGGGTGGAGGGCAGCGCCTCCAGCAAGCGCAGCAAGCCCTCGAAATCTAGCTGTAACCTTATCTTTTGTTGGGCTGGTTTCTCCTGCTGCTGGAAACGTAGCAGCCGCCCCCCAAGCTGATAGAGCTGAGTACCCAAATCCCCCGGCTCATCAGGCACGATCAACACCTGATGCCCCAACCGCTGCTCAAGCTCTGCTAACGGCGGTAGCTGGCTAAGTTGCTGCTGACGCTCTGCAATCTGGTGTACCAACTGCTGACGCTGCTCATCCAGCCTTTCCCACCGTTGCCATTCCCCCGAGATCAGCCCACTGCAGGCCAACAGCCCAACCCCGGCTAATACCAGCCATTGAGCCGCCAGCAACTGCCAACCAGGCCGGGCTAGCCAGGGGATCAGCCAGTCTGGCAGGGGCTTATCCATCCTGCCCCCAGCGTGCCGTTAGAGTGAACGCCAACCCTCCCTCCTTTCGTTGTGTGACTTCAACCAGGCGACAGCCCTGTAACAAAGGTAGCGCGGCCAACCGCCGTTCAAAGGTGACGATCTCCACATACGCCCCACCTTGCCCCCACAATGAGATCCCCTTGGGGTTCTCTTCAAACCCCGTGAGCCACAAAGTGTCCGGCAGCCTTACCGAGAGCTGCTGCAATAGCGACAGGTAACGCAGGTTGTGCGCTCGATTATGCTGGTAACGGGTGCTTTCTGCGGCCAAACGGGCCAGTTCGGCCATCTTTTGCTGAGTCTGCTGAATACGCTCTGCCAGCTCAGTGTGTTGCTGCGTTAAGTCCTGCAATATCAAATGTTGACTGGCCTGTTGGAAGAACAGCAAAAAGTAGGCTGCCGTGAGCATAGCCAGCATCAGCAGCAATTGAGCAACGAAGCAGCGTAACCAGAAGATGTAGCGCTGCCGCTGCCGTCTGAGGCGCCAGGGCAACAGATTGACCTGATACATCAGGCATCCTCGCGGCGCAGAGCCAACCCGCCAGCCAGAACAAACGCCATTGGCTGAGCGGGCAGCGGCGGGTATAAGCGGCTGAAAGCCGTGAACGGTGACCAAGGCATGGCACCCTCTGGCGCGGCCTCGTCCAGCACGCTGCTGTAATACACCTCTTTAGCCCCCATGGCTGGGCAAGCTGAACGCAGGGCTGCCAACGCTTGCTTGACGCCGACGGCTTCCCCCGCAGGCAAGACGCCATAAGCAAAGGACATCGCTCGCGGTGCTACCCATAACCATTCCGACTCCAGGCGATGCAGCAGCCCGGCATCGGGAGCCAAGCCGGCAAAGGCGGCCATCATACTTAGCGCATTGGGGGCGATATCGATCACCTGGGGATGCAGATCCGCCTGTTGCAGGCAATGCAGCCATTGTTGCAGCTCCTGCTGGCGGGCCGCGGTGAGCAGCAACTGATGGGTATTGGGCTGCGCCTGGCGGTAATCCATTGCTAACGTCTGGCTGTCTAACGGGAACTGTTTCAGACCCTGGGTGGTGATGTAGTCATGGCGAACCGGTTCCTGCAAGCGCAGATCCGGCAGGGGTAACGTCTGCTGTAAAACCCGCTGCGCGGGTAAAGCAATGCGTAAGGAAATATGTCTTGGTAACCGGCTACGCCACTGCTTGAGGACCGCCACCAGCATCGCAGAACTCTCTAAATGCCCGGCCCGCAGCGCCGAATACGGCAATGCCTGTTGCCACCAGTGGCGCAATTGCCAACCGTTACGCCGACGCTGCGCAGCCAGCGCTCTGATGCTGTGATCCTGGATATCCAACCCCACCTGCCACGTTTGAGAAAACATATTTCCCCCCACCTCCGTACCCTCAGATAACAAAAGAACATATCCATGTTGCAGGCTTGCCTTTATACTACCGCGCGGTTGTTTATAAACTGCCCAATTGACATGAAATGGGAAATCTCAGGTGAAGTTCGTAAAGTATCTTTTAATCCTTGCAGTGTTTTGCATCGTGCTGGGAGCAGCCTCGATTTTTGGCTTGTACAAATATGTCGAGCCACAGCTGCCCGATGTCGCAACGCTGAAAGACGTGCGGCTACAAATCCCGATGCAGGTTTACAGCGCGGAGGGCGAACTGATCGCCCAATATGGTGAAAAACGCCGTATTCCTCTCAAGCTGGACCAAATCCCACCGGTGATGGTGCATGCCTTCATCGCCACAGAGGACAGCCGTTTCTATGATCATCACGGGGTCGATCCCGTTGGTATCTTCCGTGCCGCCTCGGTCGCGCTGGTTTCCGGCCATGCTTCGCAGGGGGCCAGTACCATCACCCAGCAGTTGGCCAGAAACTTCTTCCTGAGCCCGGAACGCACTTTGATGCGCAAAATCAAGGAAGCCTTCCTGGCGATCCGCATTGAACAGATGCTGACCAAGGATGAAATTCTTGAGCTGTATCTGAACAAAATCTATCTGGGTTACCGCGCTTATGGCGTGGGTGCTGCCGCGCACGTCTATTTTGGTAAGGATGTCAGCCAACTGACGCTGAGCGAAATGGCCACCATTGCCGGATTACCCAAGGCACCTTCTACCTTTAACCCGTTGTACTCCCACGATCGCTCCGTAGCGCGTCGTAACGTGGTGCTATCGCGAATGCTGGATGAGCGCTACATCACACAGGCGCAGTACGATCAGGCCCGCAGTGAACCTTTGGTAGCCAATTACCATGCGCCGGAAATCAGCTTCTCCGCCCCTTATCTTTCAGAGCTGGTGCGTCAGGAGATGATCAAGCGTTACGGTGAAAACGCCTATACCGACGGTTACAAGGTCTACACCACCATCACCAAGCGGCTGCAACAAGGTGCGCAGGAGGCGGTACGTAACAACATCCTCAACTACGACATGCGTCACGGCTATCGCGGCCCGTCAAACGTGCTGTGGAAAGTGGGTGAGCCTGCCTGGGATCAGAAACAGATTGTCGATTCACTGAAGAACCTGCCGAACTACGGCCCGCTGTCTCCTGCGGTGATCCTGCAGGCGGATGCCGAACAGGCTACCGCCATGCTGGCCGATGGCAGCCGCATTGCGCTCCCCATGTCTGGCATGCGTTGGGCACGTGCGTTCAAGAGCGATACGCTGCAAGGCCCTACGCCGAAGCGCGTCACCGACGTGGTGCAGCCCGGCCAACAGATCTGGGTGCGTAAAGTTAACGACAACTGGTGGCTGTCACAGGTGCCGGACGTGAACTCGGCGCTGGTGTCGCTCGATCCTAATACTGGCGCTATCAAGGCGTTGGTCGGCGGCTTCGATTTCAACCAGAGCAAGTTCAACCGCGCAACCCAGGCGCTGCGCCAGGTGGGGTCCAACATCAAACCGTTCCTGTATACCGCGGCGATGGATAAGGGCCTGACGCTGGCCACCATCCTCAACGATCTGCCGATCACCCGTTGGGATGCCGGTGCCGGTACCGACTGGCGGCCGAAAAACTCGCCACCTACTTACGACGGTCCTATCCGACTACGCCAAGGCCTAGGCCAATCGAAAAACGTGGTGATGGTGCGGGCAATGCGCGCCATGGGCGTGGACTATGCCGCTGAATATCTGCAACGCTTTGGTTTCCCTGCGCAAAACATCGTGCATTCGGAATCGCTGGCGCTGGGTTCAGCTTCGTTCACCCCGCTACAGGTGGCTCGCGGCTATGCCGTGTTGGCCAACGGTGGCTATCTGGTTGACCCGTACTTCATCACCAAGATCGAAGACGATACGGGTAACGCGGTATTCGAAGCCAAACCGAAAGTGGTCTGCGATAGCTGCAACCTGCCGGTGATCTACGGCGATACGCATCGTTCAGCCATGCTTTCCGATGATAACGTCGAGAACGTGGCGGTATCGCAGGAAGGCAACAATGCCAACGTCCCGATGCCACAGCTTGAGCAGGTAACCCCGGCCCAGATGCAGCAAGATAACGACCAGCAGTATGCGCCACACGTGATCAGCACCCCGCTGTCGTTCCTGATCCGTGATGCATTGAACACCAATATCTTCGGTGAACCGGGCTGGATGGGTACCGGCTGGCGCGCAGGCCGCGATCTTAAACGCCATGATATCGGCGGCAAAACCGGTACCACCAACAGTTCGAAAGATGCCTGGTTCTCCGGCTACGGCCCAGAAACAGTGACATCGGTGTGGATCGGTTTCGACGATCACCGCCGCAATCTTGGCCGTGCCTCCGCTTCGGGTGCCATCCCGGATCAGATTTCCGGTGGTGAAGGTGGAGCGAAGAGTGCTCAACCGGCTTGGGATGATTTTATGAAGGTGGCGCTGGAAGGCCTGCCAGAGCAGAAAGTCACTCCACCGCCGGGGATTGTCAGCGTGACCATCGACAAGAGCACCGGCAAACTGTCCAACGGGGGCGGAGGTAGCCGTTCCGAGTACTTTATCGAAGGCACTCAACCCACGGAGTTCTCGGTACATGATGCCGGAACCACCCTGACAGACCCTGGTGGCGAAAGTCACGAGCTGTTCTAAAAACGACAATGGCCAGAGCAATCTGGCCATTTTTTTATCTTAACTGGCGGGCGCCGTATGTTGTGAGCCCAGGCGGATTTGACAGCAGATGAATCGATGGAGGGTTAGCGTGAACCGCGCAGGAATGCCTCTGCCAGGAACAATGCGCTGACATTGCGCGCCTCACGAAAGTCCGGTTCCGCCAGCAGTGCCATCATGTTGGCTATCGGCCAACGTACCTGGGGTAACGGCTCTGGCTCGTCCCCCTCCAGGCTTTGCGCATAGAGGTCGTGTGCCAGCACGATATTCATCTGGCTGGAAAAATAGGAAGGTGCCATCGTCAGTTTGCTGAGGAAATCAAAGCGCCCGGCCCCAAAGCCGACTTCTTCCATCAGTTCGCGGTTAGCGGCTTCCAACACTCCTTCGCCAGGATCAATCAGCCCTTTGGGGAAGCCCAGCTCATAGGATTCGGTGCCTACCGCATATTCACGGATCAGCAGCAAATCATCCCCTATCACCGGCACAATCATCACCGCTTCGCGTTCCGAAGGGCGCATACGCTCATAGACCCGCCGCACACCGTTACTGAACTCCAGATCGACCGACTCTACGTTAAATAAACGCGAGCGCGCGACCGTTTCTACTTTCAGAATTTTAGGTTTTTGCAGCTGTTTATCCATGATTGCCTCAAATAGGTTAACCGCCTAATACACTGAATACTCAGTACTCTCAGGCAGATAACCAGGATAATAATATGCGCGTTGTGGCAGACAGCAAAAGGGTCAACCACTGGCTAAACTCGATCTTGATCACATTGTGCGTTAATGGGAACCATTTCCGCAACGAGCTTAGCCTGTAATTTACTTTTTTTTAACAAACCTGACCAGCAGCTATCCCGGTGGATAAAAAAACAGGTAGGCAAATAGGATAATCCTGATATCCGGACACCATGAGGATTGCTATGCTCGTGCAGGTTAAAAAATCGTACGGTAAATGCCTAACGATAGCCACGAATGAGAGCCGGATAACAACTAAACGGTGGGTCATTCTATCTCTGGGCGGTTAACTCCGTATAATGTCTGGCTTTGCGTAAGATTGGCGGTTTCATGGGTGTAGGACGAGAATAGCATGAGCACAATAGCGTTGATATTGGCCTTAGCGCTAGCCTGCCTGATCGCTGCTGGCCTCTACTTGTGGTTTAAATTCCGCCCCCAGCCAGCCTTGGCTGGTATCCTGCCGTTCGTCAAACCTAACCACCGCAAACTGACCGCGCCAGAGCGGGCAGCTATCGAGAATTACCTCAACCAACAAAACCGCCTGGGCAACAAACTGCTGTCAGGTTCCGCTTCCCTGCCTTCTGCCAGGCTGGCGTTGACCGCACAGAGCGACAACGTTTACCCGATCACCCATGCCATTACCCGCTATGGTCTGGCAAGCGATGAACCCAACAACTGGCGCTACTATCTCGACTCGGAAGAGATCCATCTTCCTCCGTTTTGGGAGCAGTACATCAGCGCCGATAACCATGTCGAAGTGATCAAGACCCAGACTCTACCGCTGGTGATCTCACTCAACGGCCATTCGCTGCTGGATCATATTTACGACAGCCCACCTTCGCCGGTAGTGACTACAACCCCGACAAGGAACGCCTCCATCCGCAAAGAAGAGAGCGAACATATTGAGTTGGTGAACATTCGCAAGGAAACCCGCGAGGAACATGAGCTTAACCGGCCGAACGGCGTCAAGGAAGCGGCCCTCATCTCTGCTGCCCTACTGCTGCTGTTCCTTAGCCTGATCAGTCCGGTGGTAGTGATCCCCTGGATCATTCTGGTAGCGGTGCTGATGATCGTCTGGAGCTGCTGGCATCTGTTGCGCCGCCCGAGCGAAAAAGAGCTGAAAGAGGTGCACTGTCTGCGCGGCACGCCAAAGCGCTGGGGGTTATTCGGTGAGTCCAATCAGGGGCAAATCAGTAATATCTCTTTTGGCATTATCGATTTGATCTACCCCCCGCACTGGTTGCCTTACCTGAATGCAGACCTGGGTAAAACCACCAATGTGGATATCTACCTCAACCGGCAGGTGGTACGTCAAGGGCACTATCTTTCCCTGCATGACGAAGTGAAAAACTTCCCCTTGCAGCATTGGGGCAAGAACGCCGTATTAGCGGCCAGTTCGCTCGTGGTGCTGTTGTTACTGTTAATCTACATTCCACTCAGCCTACCCGCTAAATTGAGCACCGCGTGGTTACAGGGCACACAGAAAACGGAAGTCACCAGCGTTCAAGCGCTGGAGGCCATTCCACTGCATATCGGCGATAGGCTGAAAATTCAGGGCAACGGCATGTGCTACGTTCCTTCGGGCAACAACAGCGCCACTGCGCCAAGCTTTATGCCTTTCGATTGTTCTGGGATCTACTGGAATACGGCGACCCCGCTGCCACAGCCCGAATCGGAAGTGATCGATAAAGCAGCTGCGCTGATGGCCACCATCAACCGGCAACTGCACCCAAGCGGTGCCGAGCAGAAAGTGAACCCACAGTTGGCCAGCGCCATTGAAAAGTCAGGCATGATCCTGTTGGATGACTTTGCGGATATCGTATTGAAAACGCAGGACCTGTGTGGCACGAAGGCCGACTGTGTGCGCTTGAAGAATGCGCTGGTCAATCTGGGTAACGTCAAGAACTGGGCCAACCTGGTGAAACGGGCCAAATCCGGGGCGCTGGAAGGCGTTAACGTCCTGCTGCGTCCGGTCAGTGCTGAATCGCTGGAAAACCTGAGTAACGCGGCTACCTCTGCCTTCGTGGTGCGGGAAACCCGTCAGGCCGCTGCGGCCCTCAACAGCCCACCACCGGGCGGTTTTTTGATTACCAGTGACGAAGGCAAGCAGTTGGTGGATTATCCCTTGCCCACACAGCCGCTGAACGAATACAACTCACTCGACCAATGGAAAGAACTACAGCGTCTTAGCAGCATGTTGCTACATACGCCGTTCCGGGCAAACGGGGTGATCACCAATATCTTTGTCGATGCCAACGGCACTAGGCATATCGCCCTGCATAGTGAACCGGATATCGTGACCCTGTGGCGCTATCTTGGCACCAGCCTGCTGTTGCTGGTGTTGGTCGTCGTGCTGGGTTACAACTCCTGGCGGTTGGTACAACGCAGGCGCAAAAACCAACATCGCCTCGCCGATATCCAGCGCTATTACGACAGTTGCTTCAACCCGCAGCTCACCCCGATGTCCATACGCCCGATGGCGTAGCCTCCAACCTGCCATCCGCCTATACTAGGCTGTATGTTTTTTATCATCCGCGGGATACCGCTATCCCGCCTATGGAGTTGGTACATGGTTCCTGAGTTTGACTGGCACGATATTGATACCGTACTGCTGGATATGGACGGCACCCTGCTGGATCTTGAATTCGACAGCCATTTTTGGCTAACGCTGGTACCGCAGGCGCTGAGTGAGCAACGAGACATTCCCTTCGACGACGCCAGCAAAATCATTCACCAGGAATACCTGGCCGTGCAACACACCATGAACTGGTATTGCTTTGATTACTGGAGCGAACGCCTAGGGCTGGATATCTACCAAATGACCAGCGAAGTCGGTAACCGCGCTCGGCTGCGTGAAGATACCCAACCATTTTTGCAGGCGTTACGCGATGCCGGGCAGCGCACCATCCTGCTCACCAACGCGCATCCACACAGTCTGGCGGTGAAGGTTGAGCACACCGGTTTGGATCGACACCTTGATTTATTACTTTCCACCCACACATTTGGTTATCCGAAGGAAGATCAGCGTCTGTGGCAGGCAGTTCAGCAACAAACCGGCTTTGACCCGCAGCGCACAATGTTTGTGGATGATGGTGAACCCATTCTGGATGCCGCAAGCAAGTTTGGTATCCGCTACTGCCTTGGCGTGCAGAACCCGGATTCCAGCATGGCGAGTAAAACTTTCCAGCGTTATCCGTCGATGAGCGACTACCGCCAGTTGATACCGGCCTTGGAACGGAGGGAGCAATGAAAGCCAAAGCAACACCGGATGAGGCCGTCCGCCTGGATAAATGGCTGTGGGCCGCCCGATTTTACAAAACCCGCGCACTGGCCCGTGACATGATCGACGGCGGCAAGGTGCACTACAACGGGCAACGCGGCAAGCCGAGTAAAGCCGTTGAAATCAATGCCGAAATCAAGCTGCGTCAGGGCAACGACGAACGCACTGTCATCGTGCTGGCCATCAATAGCCAACGGCGTGGAGCCGACGAGGCGCAACTGATGTATCAGGAAACCGAGGCCAGCATTGCCAATCGCGAGAAAGTGGCGCTGGCACGCAAGATGAATGCGCTGACCATGCCGCATCCGGATCGTCGTCCGGACAAGAAAGAGCGGCGCGATTTGATTAAATTTAAATTTGGCGAGCAGGAATAATCCCTCGCCTCAATGAGAGAAAACTATGTCCAACCATGACCAATTACACCGTTACCTGTTCGAAAACTACGCGGTGCGCGGTGAGCTGGTTACCGTCAGCGAAACCTATCAGCACATCCTGACCAACCATGATTATCCGGCACCGGTACAAAAACTGCTGGGCGAGTTGCTGGTAGCCACCAGCCTGCTGACCGCCACGCTGAAGTTCGACGGTGACATTACCGTTCAGGTGCAAGGCGACGGCCCGCTGAAACTGGCAGTGATCAACGGCAATAATCGCCAGGAGATGCGTGGTGTAGCCCGTGTCGAAGGCGAGATTGTGGCCGACAGCACCCTGCACCAGATGCTGGGTAACGGCATTATGGTGATCACCATCAGCCCGTCTGAAGGTGAACGCTATCAGGGCGTGGTGGGTCTGGAAGGTGAAACGCTGGCCCAGTGTCTGGAAGGGTATTTCCGCCAGTCCGAACAGTTGCCAACGCGCCTGTTCATCCGTACCGGTGAAGCTGAAGGCAAATCTGCGGCTGCCGGTATGCTGCTGCAGGTACTGCCAGCTCAGGATGGCAATGCCGATGATTTCGACCATCTGGTGCAGCTGACCGCCACCATCAAGGATCACGAGCTGTTCACCCTGCCGGCCAACGAAGTGCTGTATCGCCTCTATCATCAGGAAGAGGTTACGCTGTACGAACCTCAGGACGTGATCTTCCGCTGCACCTGTTCACGCCAGCGCTGTGCCGATGCCTTGATCACGCTGCCAGCGGAAGAAGTGGCCGATATGCTGGAACAGGATGGCAACATCGATATGCACTGTGATTACTGTGGTAATCATTATGTATTCGATGCGTTAGACATCGCCGCCCTCCACAACGGCAATGCCGACAGCAACACCCAACTGCATTAAGCAACACCGCGGTGTGACGTGCGTCGAGTTGTGACGCACGTCAGCCCTCGCCGTTTGCACGCTTGCTTTATTCCGTGGTCTACATCTCATAACGTAACTAAAAAACGTTTAATACGTTAAATATTTGATACCTATCGCGGTTACATCGCCATGGATCCCTACAATTGTCGCCAGAAATTCTGTGATCAAGGAGTAGTGACATGCGTGTTAATGGTATAACCCACCAGGATCTTGCCGCTTATGGAATTCATAACGTTGGTGAAATCGTTCACAATCCGAGTTATGAATTACTGTTTAAGGAAGAAACGGACCCTTCACTGCAAGGGTTTGAGCGTGGTGTAGTAACCAATCTGGGTGCCGTTGCCGTCGATACCGGCATCTTCACCGGCCGTTCGCCAAAAGATAAGTACATCGTCCGTGACGATATCACCCGGGACACCGTCTGGTGGGCCGATCAAGGTAAAGGCAAGAACGATAACAAACCTCTCAGCCCTGAAGTCTGGGCAGATCTGAAAAAACTGGTCACCGAGCAGCTTTCCGGCAAGCGCCTGTTCGTGGTCGATACCTTCTGCGGTGCTAACGCAGACTCCCGCCTGAAAGTCCGCTTTATCACAGAAGTGGCCTGGCAAGCGCATTTCGTCAAAAACATGTTTATCCGCCCGAGCGATGAAGAACTGCAGGGCTTTGAGCCTGATTTCGTGGTGATGAACGGCGCCAAGTGCACCAATCCGAACTGGCAGCAGCAGGGAATGAACTCGGAAAACTTCGTGGCATTCAACCTGACCGAGCGTATGCAGCTGATCGGCGGCACCTGGTACGGCGGCGAAATGAAAAAGGGTATGTTCTCCATCATGAACTACCTGCTGCCGCTTAAAGGCATTGCCTCCATGCACTGCTCGGCCAACGTGGGCGAGAAAGGCGACGTGGCGGTGTTCTTCGGCCTGTCCGGCACCGGTAAAACCACCCTGTCCACCGATCCGAAACGCCAACTGATTGGCGATGACGAACACGGCTGGGATGACGATGGCGTCTTCAACTTCGAAGGCGGCTGCTACGCCAAGACCATCAAGTTGTCGGAAGAAGCCGAGCCAGATATCTATCACGCCATCAAGCGTGATGCGCTGCTGGAAAACGTCACCGTATTGGCCGACGGCACCGTGGACTTCAACGACGGATCGAAAACCGAGAACACCCGCGTTTCCTATCCGATCTACCACATCCACAATATCGTCAAGCCGGTGTCCAAAGCGGGCCACGCTACCAAGGTGATCTTCCTGACTGCGGACGCCTTCGGCGTACTGCCACCGGTATCACGCCTGACGGCCAACCAGACCCAGTACCACTTCCTGTCCGGTTTCACCGCCAAACTGGCCGGTACCGAGCGCGGCGTTACCGAGCCAACGCCAACCTTCTCTGCCTGCTTTGGCGCGGCATTCCTGTCACTGCACCCAACCCAGTATGCAGAAGTGCTGGTCAAGCGCATGCAGGCAGCCGGAGCCCAGGCTTACCTGGTCAATACCGGCTGGAACGGCACCGGTAAGCGTATCTCGATCAAAGACACCCGCGGCATTATCGACGCCATCCTCAACGGTGAAATCGATAAGGCAGAAACCATCACGCTGCCAATCTTCGATCTGTCGATGCCTACCGCCCTGCCAGGCGTTGATCCGGCCATCCTCGACCCACGTGCCACCTATGCCAACATAGAACAGTGGGAAGAGAAGGCGCACGATCTGGCGAACCGCTTTATCACCAACTTCGACAAATACACCGATACCCCGGCAGGCGCTGCACTGGTCAGCTCGGGTCCGAAACTGTAATAGCGTTGATTACCTCCTAAGCCAAGGCGCGGAATTCCGCGCCTTTTCTATTTTTGGCTGATTTGCACTTGAGGTTGGTTTGAATTCGTGGCTGACTTGCACTTGTGGTCAATTTGGAGGGGCGCTGCAATGCTGCGCCCGTTAATATTGACCAGGCCACAATGCTGCGGCCTTAAGTCAGGATATCAGGCGTTCTCTTTGGCTGGCGGGGTCCCGCTGGAAGTTTCTTTCTTCTCGATCGGTATTGGGAGATAGGCTCGGATACGCAGCCCACCACGCTCGCTGGTGCCGATATCCAGCACGCCAGCATGAGCGTCAATGATGCGCTGCACGATCGCCAGCCCTAACCCGGTGCCACTGGTGCTACGCGCACTGTCGCCACGTACAAAGGGTTGGAACAGGTGCTTCAGCTCTTCCGGCTTGATACCGGGGCCATCATCCTCCACCTGGAACCAGCCGCGCTGCAGTTCTCGCCCGCTGCTGACCTTGATCCAGCCGTTGCCATAGCGCGCCGCATTCACCACCATATTCACCACCGCACGTTTGATCGAGAGCGGATGCACATCCACCATCAGCTCACCCGGCAGAATATCGGTTTCAATCACCCGCTCGTAGCCACTTTCGGTGGCCACCACTTCGCCCAGAATGGAATTCAAATCGCAAATTTCGGTTTGCATCTCCTGGCCGGTACGCAGGTAATCAATAAACTGTTCGATGATGGCGTTACATTCTTCGATATCTTTATTGATCGACTCCGCCAGATAACCGTCTTGCTCGCTCATCATTTCCGTCGCCAGACGGATACGCGTCAACGGCGTGCGCAGGTCATGACTGACCCCCGCCATCAGCAGCGTGCGATCGTCGGCCAGCAACTTCACCCCAGAGGCCATCTGGTTGAAGGCCCGGGTTACCGAGCGCACCTCAGAGGCACCATACTCACGTAGCGGCGGCGGAATAATGCCTTTGCCTACCTGCAAGGCGGCGTGCTCCAGCTCCACCAGAGGGCGGTTCTGAATGCGGATAAATAGCCAGGCGCCGCCTATCGCCAGCAGCATAATCGCCAGGGTGTAGCGGAACAGCGGCGAAAAATCGCCTTGATGGATTTCGGTCAGCGGGACGCGCACCCAGATATCCGGCTGCAACCAGGTTTTCAGCCAGACCACCGGGGAGTTTTTATTCACCTCGACGCGGACGTCGGTCGGGCCACCCAGTTGCTGCGCCATCTGCTGACTAAGGAACTGGTAGTGTTGTGCCCAGCGCAGGCCGCTCTCTTCAGCAGCCGCGTTGGTATAAAGCGAAATGCCCAGCTCGCGGTAGATCTCGCGGCGGAACGCTGGCGGCACCTCAAGCAAGGTACCGTCCTCCAGTTGCAGCCGATCGGTCATCAGCATACGAACTTCGTACGCCAATACCTTATTGAACTGCTGCAGACTGGGCAGGATGGCGAAGTTAAGCACCACCAGATAGGTCGTCACCAGGCTGACGAACAGCAAGGTGACGATCAACAGCAAAGTTCGGGCAAACGAGCTACGCGGTGAAAAGCGTAATCGCCTCATGCCTTACTGCCGTCCGGGACGAAGACGTAGCCAAGACCCCAAACGGTCTGGATATAGCGTGGATGTGCCGGATCTTCTTCGACCATGCGGCGCAGGCGCGAGATCTGCACGTCGATGGAACGCTCCATCGCGCTGTATTCGCGGCCACGGGCCAGATTCATCAGCTTATCGCGCGATAACGGTTCGCGTGGGTGGCTGACCAAGGCTTTCAGCACGGCAAATTCACCGCTGGTTAATGGCATAGGCTCATCTTCACGGAACATCTCGCGCGTGCCGAGGTTCAGTTTGAATTTACCAAAGGCGATCACCGCCTCTTCCTGAGAAGGCGCACCCGGCAGTTCGTTGGCCTGACGGCGCAGCACGGCACGGATACGGGCAAGCAGTTCACGTGGGTTGAACGGCTTAGGGATATAGTCATCGGCACCGATTTCCAGCCCGACGATACGGTCCACTTCTTCACCCTTGGCGGTCACCATAATGATCGGCATCGGGTTGCTTTGACTGCGCAGGCGGCGGCAAATGGATAGCCCATCCTCACCCGGCAACATCAGGTCTAATACCATCAGATGGAAAGACTCACGCGTCAGCAAACGATCCATTTGCTCAGCGTTGGCAACGCTGCGAACCTGGAAGCCCTGTTCGGTTAAGTAACGCTCTAAAAGCGCGCGCAGGCGCATGTCATCATCGACGACCAGAATCTTGTGATTCTCTTGCATTGTCTGACTCCCAAAGGCTGTATTGCCTGATTCTAGACTGTGGCCCGCACTTATGCATTGGCACCGCTGGCGGCTATTTGGCAACAGCCTCGTATTGTTCAAAAACTCAATCATTACTGACAGCGTTTAATGGTATATATTCTAGCCGAAATTGTTACAAAGCTTATTCTTTTGCCCAAATATCAACAATTTTCACTTAAACCGGAGCGGCAGATCGGTAAACAACTTCCCGCTGCGTATGATGTACACTCTTGGCAGAAAACCGCAAGACTGGCGAATTGGCAGTGTACCTCAGGTTTATAAAAAAAACGCCAACGGATATGGTGGCCGCTTTATGCGAGAATGCCCACTGCTCCTGTGATTTGATGATGGATGACGATGAAAACATTGCTGATCACCCGTGAGGGTTACAACAAGCTCAAAAAAGAATTGGATTTTCTGTGGCGTGAAGACCGCCCGGAAGTGACCAAGAAAGTCACCTGGGCCGCCAGCCTGGGCGACCGAAGTGAAAACGCCGATTACCAATACAATAAGAAGCGGCTGCGTGAGATCGATCGTCGAGTACGTTATCTCACCAAGTGCCTTGAGCAACTGAAAATTGTCGATTATTCGCCGCAGCAGGCGGGCAAGGTGTTCTTTGGGGCCTGGGTAGAGATCGAGAATGACGATGGCGATACCAAACGCTTTCGCATCGTGGGTTACGACGAAATCTTTGGCCGTAAAGACTACATCTCCATCGACTCACCCATGGCTCGCGCCTTGCTGAAAAAAGAGGTGGGAGATACGGCTACGGTTGAGACCCCGGCAGGTATTGCCTACTGGACGGTCAACGAGATCGAATATATCAAAGACGAAGAATAGTTGAGACCTTAGGGGCGCCGCATGCTGCGCCCATCAAAACCTCGGCCCTCTGGACTGGCATTTTCCCCCTGCAAAACGTATAACTATCCCCCTATCGATTATCGCTGCTAACAGATACCTGACTTATGACTGATCCACTGAGCCGCATTATTGCAACCGAACTGCAGGCCCGCCCGGAGCAAGTTGACTCCGCCATCCGTCTGCTGGATGAAGGTAATACCGTGCCGTTTATCGCACGCTATCGTAAGGAAGTCACCGGGGGCCTGGATGATACCCAACTGCGTCAGTTGGAGACTCGTCTGGGCTATCTGCGTGAACTGGAAGATCGCCGCCAAACCATTCTCAAGTCCATTGAAGATCAGGGTAAACTGACCGAGCAGTTAGCGGGGGCAATCAACGCCACGCAAAGCAAAACCGAACTCGAAGACCTTTACCTGCCCTACAAACCGAAACGCCGCACCCGTGGGCAGATCGCTATTGAAGCCGGTCTGGAACCGCTGGCAGACTCCCTGTGGCAAGATCCGCAACAGCAGCCAGAGCAACTGGCCGAAGGGTTTGTCGATGCCGAGAAGGGCGTGGCAGACGTCAAAGCGGCGCTGGACGGTGCACGCTACATCCTGATGGAACGCTTTGCCGAAGACGCTGCCCTGCTGGCCAAGGTGCGTGACTACCTGTGGAAAAACGCCCATCTGGTGTCCAAGGTTGTCGAGGGAAAAGAAGAGGAAGGCGCGAAATTCCGTGACTACTTCGATCACCATGAGCCTATTGCGCAAGTGCCTTCGCACCGTGCGCTGGCGATGTTCCGTGGCCGCAATGAAGGCGTGCTGCAACTGGCGCTGAACGCCGATCCGCAGTTTGAAGAAACCCCGCGTGAAAGCCAGGGCGAGCTGATTATCACCAACCATCTCAACCTGCGCCTGAACAACGCGCCGGCAGATGCCTGGCGTAAATCCGTGGTTAACTGGACGTGGCGTATCAAGGTGTTGCTGCATCTGGAAACCGAGCTGATGAGTACCCTGCGTGAGCGTGCGGAAGACGAAGCGATCAACGTTTTCGCCCGCAACATGCACGATCTGCTGATGGCAGCCCCGGCCGGTATGCGCGCTACCATGGGCCTGGATCCTGGCCTGCGCACCGGCGTTAAAGTGGCGGTGGTGGATGCCACCGGCAAGCTGGTTGCCACCGATACCGTCTATCCGCATACCGGGCAGGCAGCCAAAGCCGCTGCGGTCGTTGCCGCGCTGTGTATCAAACACAAGGTTGAGCTGGTTGCCATCGGTAACGGCACCGCATCCCGCGAGACCGAGCGTTTCTTTGCCGAGCTGCAACAGCAGTTCCCGGACGTTAAAGCCCAGAAAGTGATCGTCAGCGAGGCCGGAGCTTCGGTGTATTCCGCTTCCGAGCTGGCCGCGTTGGAGTTCCCTAACCTGGACGTTTCGCTGCGCGGTGCGGTTTCCATCGCCCGCCGTCTGCAAGATCCGTTGGCCGAGCTAGTGAAGATCGATCCGAAATCTATCGGTGTGGGCCAATACCAACACGACGTCAGCCAAAGCCAGTTAGCCAAGAAGCTGGACTCGGTGGTGGAAGACTGTGTGAACGCCGTTGGCGTTGATCTGAACACCGCCTCCGTGCCGCTGCTGACCCGCGTAGCTGGCCTGACGCGCATGATGGCGCAGAATATCGTCACCTGGCGTGATGAGAATGGCCGCTTCAGCAACCGTGAACAGCTGCTGAAAGTGAGCCGTTTGGGGCCAAAAGCCTTCGAGCAATGCGCGGGCTTCCTGCGCATCAACCACGGCGATAACCCGCTGGATGCGTCAACCGTTCACCCGGAAACCTACCCGGTGGTGGAACGCATTCTGGCCGCAACCCGCCAGGCTCTGCAAGATTTGATGGGCAACCCGAGCGCGGTACGCAGCCTGAAAGCCAGCGACTTTACCGATGAGAAATTCGGCGTGCCAACGGTCACCGACATCCTGAAAGAGCTGGAAAAACCGGGCCGCGACCCACGCCCGGAATTCAAAACGGCTACCTTCGCCGAAGGGGTGGAAACCCTCAACGACCTGCAAGTGGGTATGATCCTGGAAGGTTCGGTCACCAACGTCACTAACTTTGGTGCCTTTGTTGATATCGGCGTCCATCAGGATGGCCTGGTGCACATCTCGTCACTGGCGGACAAGTTCGTTGAAGATCCGCATACCGTGGTAAAAGCCGGTGATATCGTCAAGGTGAAGGTGATGGAGGTGGATCTGCAGCGTAAGCGTATCGCGCTGAGCATGCGCCTGGATGAGCAACCGGGTGAAGGTTCACCACGCCGTGGCGGGGGCAATAATAGCGCTCCAGCTCGCGATAAAAACTCACGCCCAGCGGCTAATAAGCCTAAACCACGCAACAGCACCCCGGCAGGTAACAGCGCTATGGGTGACGCGCTGGCCGCCGCATTTGGCAAGAAATAATGAGCTGAGGGGATAAACCCTTATCCCCTCCTTCGGCTGTCTCTTGGACAAACCTCCTGTTCAAGAGACATCGCCGGCTTATAGATCGTCTCTCCGTTCTGGCCCCTACCTGACTTAATCGGCAGGCTGCTGATGCCGATATAAAACAGGGATTTATTGGAACTTGATTGATGGAACAACACTATCAGCATTGGCTAATGGCTCTTTCCGCTCCCATGGTGGCGCTGAATGCAGATAACGGCCCAACCTTTGATTCACCCAAATTTTATCCCTTCGAGACGACCGTCGATTTGACCGATAGCTGGGGGATCGCCTCGCGTTCTGAAGTGATAAACATGATAATTCGCATGGCGGATGGAGGACATGCGAGAGATCTGGCGCACTACTATTTTCTCTGGCATCGCCTCAGCCCGACCCAATGGCAGGAACGTGTAGAGCAAAATTCAGCGGAAGAACAGGTATTGATGCAAATAGTCGCTGATACGGCGGTTATTTGTGGTGATGGTGGGATCCATTCCTGGGACCTTGGGCGAATGGGATTTCTTTGTCGCATTGCTCTGCTTAATGGCTGGTTCACCGCAGAGGAGAGCCTGTGGTTCCATACCCGGCTAGCACTGCGCGCACGCCACTATTATGCCAACTGGGAAAGCTATTACGCCGCATTTTTCGTCGGCCGAGCCTATTGGCAATCATTAAACCAGGAAACTCCTGAGCAGCAGCACTATGCTTTTTGCCATCAAAGTGGAACGGAAAACTATATTCAGATGCAACAGCAACTCTATTGCCATGCAGATAGCCCCTTAAAACATCTGGCCTGGCACATTGACTGCCATGAAATAGAGAAACCGGCGTCCCTGGAAGAGGTTGATTGGTCATGAATCAACGTTGCTGGCAAATTTTAGGCATTGAGCCAACCGAAGATCAACAAGCCATTCGTGCCGCCTATCGCAGTAAGCTCCCCGACCATCATCCTGAAAATGACCCGAGCGGTTTTCAGCTATTACGTCAGGCTTTTGAGCACGCGCGAAAACTGGCCGAGACCCCGTTTATGCTGCGTTCTGCACACAGTGCTGAAGATGACGGTTCTCATGATGAGGGAACAACTCAACTCGAACAGGCGCCCGAGCCGTCGCCATCCGCTGCAGAACCATTATTCGAGAGCATGCTGGCCCAATTCGACGCTCTGTTGAATACCCCGGAAACGCGTTATCAGCCACAAAGCTGGCATCGCTATATCGCTCAGCTGGATCAGTACGATATTGCTCTCATTGATCGGCTGCGCTGGCATCTGCTCGATCGGGTTTACCACTCAGCATGTATCTCTACCGACTGCGTCAGGTTATTAGCGGAACGTTTAAACTGGCGGCATCGCCTGAACGAACTGGAGCAGGATGACGCGGCCAGGATGGATGATTATTTAGACTATATCGCACGCCCCGATATCTTCGATCTATCCACACTGTCGTCAATCAGCCTGCCTGCTCAAGTAGAAACCGTTGCCTTCTTCCGCCATGCGTATCATCTGTACTGGAATGAGCCAGAATGGATGCTGCGTTTACTGCTGAGTAATCCATCAGTGATTTACTGGCCTGATTGCCCACGGCTAATGAAACAGCTGGCGCAATGGTACAGCCTGGCGGAAGTGCCCAGCGAAACGTTGCGGGATCACTGTTTGGCACAGCTGGCGCTGGACGCAGAGAATAGCGATTGGTTGTACCTGGCTGCCCGGCATTGTGCTTTGCTGCAGGATAATCAGCGGGCGTTTGATTATTGGCTACAGCTATATCGGTTAGAGCAGCACGCGCAGGCCGAGCAAGGCCTATTGGATTGGTGCCGTGAACAGCATCCGGCTTATCTACCGCTGTTGATCCAGGCTTTTGATCGGCCGGTTTACCCTGCGGCGGCAGGGATAGCGGCAGATGATGAGATGCAGAATTTCCTGACCCCGACACAAACGGTACAGACCTTGGTACGCTGGGGAGAGGCCGCTCAGTTTGACTGGGCGGCAGTGCCGATTGCCCAGGCTTATATCCATTGGAAATCCGGTAACGGTCATGTCGGTGTGATGTATGACCAGCTAATGCTTGATGAGGGTTCCGACCCTCTGCGATTACTGTACCGCCACGCCTGCATGCTAACCTTGGGTAGTGAAGGCCTGTTGCAGCAAATTATTGACCAGCCCACACCGGCCGATCCCCTACAGGCCCTGATCCTGCAAGGGCTGCAATCTCAGGCGGCACAGCGGCTGGCATGGTTGAATGATTCGAGCGTCATTGCCGACTTCATTCAGTGGCTGGATGGGCCAATTGATCACGAACTGCCAGAGAGATATACCGATACTGGCTCCGCTAGCTGGCATCAAGCCGTCTTCTGGCTACGGCAATGGCGTTACCTGTCACCAGCACGATTGAACCGCTTGTATCAGCAGCCGGCGTTTAGTGCACAGCTTGGCACCATCAATGACTGGCTGAATTATTTAGCTGCAGTGGAGCAGATTGAGATCCCGCCGTTTAGCGACGCTACCGCTCCCTGGGATCAATACCGGCAAACCTGTTTACTGGTGCTATTACTCAACGGGGCGGCCGGGCATATCGATACTGTCCGGCAGATAAACCACTTAACGCTCAGTGAACAGCATCCCGTCTATGAGCTGTATCCGTTAATCCGACAACTCGACCCGGCAAAAGGTGACCTGGTCTGGCAGCTTGAGCAACAACTGTTGTTGGACCACCGTCTGCACTTCCTTTGCTGGTTGGAGTTACCCGTATCTATCAGCCAGTTTTTACTCCGCGTGGAAAGCCAGCCAGAGCTGTGCAACTGCACCAATGTCGATCATTTCTATCATCGTGTTGCCAGTTGGCCCGAGGAAATAGAACAGGCTCCGATGGCCGAGCAAGCCTTGCTTTACGCCTTTTTACTACGCCATGGCGACCAGCAAATACAGGACAAAAGCCGGGAGGTGCTTCAACGGTTAGCCTGCGGCAATCAGGTGGAAACCGACCTACAGCTGGCATTGCTTAACGGTAAAAAGCCCAAAGCCTTGGGGAGCTCAACGCTGTTTGCCCGGGACTCATTGCTGACAAAAATAGCTCAGGTTGGCTATCGCCTGTATGACTACGATTGGGATAAGTTGGAGCAAGATGAACGTCAACAGTTGATGGCCTGTCTGACAAATAGCAGTCTGTCCCCCATTCTGCGATTGAATGCCGGGTTATTAGTGCAGCTATCGGATCAGCGCGTCATTGAAAAGCAACGTGCGAAGGAGCAAAGGCCAGATACTCGCTTCTGGCAGTTCTGGCAATTTGACCGACGCATCAACCGCCTGGGCCTGCTGGCTCAGTTGACGCTAGTACCGCTGGTGATGGTTGCGGTTTACCTACTGCTCATCAACGTGCTTTCGGCCTGGGTCATTATCGGGTTACTGCTGCTCAATACGTTCAGCGCACTGCTGCGGCGCAGCCATGATTTAAACCGTAAATACCCGGTCTTTGAAGCTGTGTTGCTGATAGGCATGCCCTATCTGATCCTGCTGTATCTGCTGATACCCGGCGTGAAGCACGCGAACCAATATGGCCCGCCGCCAGGAGAAAAGCGCTGAGGATTGTGGCGTGAGGAACTGCCCCCAACGTTTTATGGGGGCAGTGGACGATCAGAAACTCATCTCGTCCAGAAAACGTTCCAGCCGCAGGCGTATGGGCTGGATTTTTTGCTCCTGCTGGCTAACCAGCACCGCTTCAAACTCCTGTAGCCACAAACCGATCTGCATACGCTCATCACCCAGTGACTGCGCCCAGGCTTTTTCCAGCCGAGCCTGCAAGGTACGGTTGGACAGCGTATCGCGCGGATGCACTTTTAACTCCTGCAAACGCTGCTGACTTTGCTTTCGCTGTTCTGGGCTCAGGCCAATGGGGCTGTGGTCGATCACTTTTGAGAAGGAATCACCGCTGTCTGGCAAATGGACATCAACCTCTAGCAGCCCATTGATATCGTAACTGAAACGAACGTCCAGTGATTGAATATGGCCGTTAGGCTTTACCGGCACGGTAAACTCATCCACCAGAATATTGTTGTCAACATGTGGGCTTTCCCCCTGATAGATCGCTATCCGGATCGCCTTTTGCTCCACATGCGTCGTGGTGAAGCTTTCCACCCGTGAAGTCGGGACCACGGTATTACGTTCCAGAATCGGTGAGAAAATCCCATGCCGATCCGCATTCGAAGTAGCAATGCCCAGCGTATAGGGACAGACATCCGTCAGGATCACTTCGTCGATATTTTGATCGCGCAGGCGGCAGGCGGCATGAACTGCGGCCCCCAATGCTACGATAGTTCTGGGATCGAGGTGCTGATGCGGCAACTGGCCGAATAGCTTCACCACCAGTTTTTGGATAGTGTTCAGCTTCGTGGCTCCGCCGACCAATACCAGATGATCCATCTGCTGCGGTTGCAAACGCGCATCGTGCAGCACCTGCTCAATCGGTGCGCGCAGGCGATTCAGCAGCGGAAGCCAGATCTCCCCTGCTTTACGTTCATCCAGCTCTATTTCCTATTGTCGATCCTGCCATTGCCAATGCAACTGATGCGAGCCCTGTTGCTGACTGAGCTGGCATTTCCACTGCTCGACGCAATCATACAACCGTGCCATATCGTGGGGCGCAATCTGCGAGGCGTTCAGTTGCCATTCGTTGAGGCAGGCTTTCATGATTGCCTGGGTGAAATCTTCACCGCCAAGATAGTTATCCCCCGCCGAAGCGTGCACCTCAATCAGCGGCAGATCATATTCCAATACCGTGACGTCAAAAGTGCCTCCGCCCAGGTCAAATACCAAAGTACGGCCAACCCCTTGGGTGTGCAGGCCATAAGCCATCGAAGCCGCAGTCGGTTCATTAATCAGCCGCACCGCATTTAAACCCGCCAGTTCAGCGGCAAAGCGGGTTTGCTTACGCTGCTCATCGCTAAAATAGGCAGGTACCGAAATCACAACGTCGCGGATCGGCTGGCCAAGAAAACTCTCTGCGTCTGATTTCAGCGATTTCAGCACGATGGCCGATAGCTCTGGGGCATCAAACGTCTGTTGGTCCAGTTTGAATTTCTTCTTGCTGCCCATGTAACGTTTAAACAGCGCTGCCGTCTTTTGCGGGTGGGTCGTCAGGCGAGATAACGCAGAGCGGCCAACCAGTATCGCCCCGTCTTCATCAATGCTGACGACCGAGGGGGTAAGAAATTCATTGAGCGCATTAGGGATTAAGCGCGACTCCCCGTCTTGCCAGACACTGATGAGGCTATTGGTGGTGCCTAAATCGATGCCGATTGCCGGAGTAGCGTCATGCTGCTGTAACATCGTCCTGACCTCGTAGAGAAGGATGCTTGCTGCGCCTGATGCTGCTGGTACAACCGTATTAAGCGCAACAACCTAGTCCATGATGGGGGGTTATTATCGTTTGATATTAACATGATGGTATTACATAGCTCATCGCCATGGAATTTTTTTGCTCGCAAGCCATGTTCTACTTTAGTTGAAAAATTTAGCCAGTTGCTCGTTCCCCTGGCTTTCATCTTTTCTTGCGCCACCGGTAGCGCCACCCCCAACAATTTTGACCTACCGCAATAAAATGGCGATTATTTTGCCACCCGGTTTCGAGCTTTCGCTTAAAGCCCGCACTCCGGTAAAAATGCTCCGTTGTTAACACCCTTATTAACACCACCTTTTCAGTTCGTCGATTGTGTCGTAAACACAAATACTTACCCCTCTCATTTACAGCAGGCGATGTTGCCAGATCTGCGCCATAAAACTTTCAGCCACGCCAATAGAGCTACAACTGTTTCATTACCGCAAGAAAATGCACAAACTTGCAACTTAATTAACCTTTTGCACTCATTTGCAGTGCGTTTGGCTTAGTGCTAAAACAGGAGCTGGCAAGGCGTCCATTGCAGATATGACAGCATTTACAATTGCCCATACATTCCGTATTGAATACGATAATTGTTATCACTATGATTCTGTGTATTCATTGCTCTGTTTTTGGCTCGGCGCTCCTGGCCCCATACACCTTTTCACAGGTAGTCTGGGCAGCAAATGTTCTGAAGGTGTCATTCCTGTGGGAATGCTCAACGCATTGAGAAGGCAATATGCAGCTGCTTCCTAAACATACCTATAAAATTACCGGTTTCTCCAGTGAGATTAGCCCGGCCTACCGCCAGAAATTACTGTCGCTTGGCATGCTGCCCGGCTCGCAGTTTGACGTGGTACGCGTGGCACCATTTGGCGATCCGATAGAAATAAAGACTCGCCGCGTTAGCCTGGTACTGCGGAAAAAAGATATAGACCTGATCCTGCTAGATAGCCAAGCGTAACGCGCTGTCCCCGCCTCAGGCAGTTGCCGTGTGCAAACACGGCCGATACTTAATTTACTGATATCACGTTGGTTTATGAAAAAAATCACTATTGGCTTAATCGGTAACCCGAACTCGGGCAAGACGACGCTGTTCAACCAGCTCACCGGAGCACGCCAGCGGGTCGGTAACTGGGCCGGAGTGACGGTTGAGCGTAAAGAGGGCCAGTTTACGACGCCGCAGTCGCAGGTTACGCTGGTTGATTTACCAGGCACCTACTCGCTCACCACCATCTCCGAACAAACCTCGCTGGATGAGCAGATCGCCTGTCACTACATCCTGAGCGGCGATGCGGATATGCTGATCAACGTGGTCGATGCCTCCAATCTGGAACGCAACCTCTACCTGACGCTGCAACTGCTGGAGCTGGGTATTCCGTGCATCGTGGCCTTGAACATGCAAGATATTGCCAAGAGCCAGAATATTGAGATCGATGTCGCCGCCCTGGCCGAGCGCCTTGGCTGCCCGGTGGTATCCATGGTTTCCACCAAGGCCGACGGCATCGGCCTGCTGAAACAGACTATCGACAATCACCGCTTCAACCAGTTAAAAGCGCTGGTGGCCTATCCGCCGCTGCTGCTAGACGAAATCGCTACGCTGACCGAGGCCATGCCTCAACAGTTGCCCACCGAACAACGCCGCTGGCTGGCCCTGCAAATGCTGGAGGGCGACATCTACAGCCATCAGTTAGCCGGGAACGCCACCGATCTGCTGGCTCATTCCAGGCAAGCGCTGCAACAGCAGCAGCAGGAAGATCCCGCGCTGGTAATTGCCGATGCCCGCTACCAGTCGATCGCCACTATCTGCGATGCGGTCAGCAACTCCAAGCTGGCATTGCCAAACCGCCTGACGGAGGTACTGGATCGGGTGATCCTCAACCGCTGGCTGGGGGTGCCGATCTTCCTGCTGGTGATGTACATCATGTTCGTATTGGCGATCAACATCGGTGGCGCACTGCAACCAATCTTCGATCTCGGTTCGGCGGCCATCTTTATTCAGGGCATCCAGTGGATCGGTTATACCCTGCATTTCCCGCAGTGGCTGACCGTCTTCCTGGCGCAGGGCGTGGGGGGCGGTATCAATACCGTGCTGCCGCTGGTTCCCCAGATCGGCATGATGTATCTATTCCTGTCATTCCTGGAAGACTCCGGCTATATGGCGCGAGCGGCATTTGTGATGGACCGCCTGATGCAGGCGCTCGGGCTGCCGGGTAAATCCTTTGTGCCGCTGATCGTCGGCTTTGGCTGTAACGTGCCGTCCATTATGGGCGCACGCACCTTGGATGCCCCACGTGAACGCCTGATCACCATCATGATGGCCCCCTTTATGTCCTGCGGCGCGCGTTTGGCAATCTTTGCCGTATTCGCCGCTGCCTTCTTCGGCCAGGATGGCGCGGGCGTGGTGTTCTCGCTGTATATGCTCGGCATCGTGGTGGCGATCCTCACCGGCCTGGTGCTGAAATACACCATCATGCGCGGCGAAGCATCACCGTTCGTGATGGAGCTGCCGGTTTATCACGTGCCGCATCTGAAAAGCCTGTTGCTGCAAACCTGGCAACGCCTGAAAGGTTTTGTGCTGCGCGCCGGGAAAGTGATCGTGATTGCCAGCATCTTTATTGGCGGCCTGAACAGTTTCTCGTTCAGCGGGCAGCCGGTAGACAGTATCAATGATTCAGCGCTGGCCTCGGTTTCCAAAGTGCTGACGCCATTATTGCAGCCAATGGGCGTACACAATGATAACTGGCAAGCAACCGTCGGGCTGGTAACCGGGGCGATGGCCAAAGAAGTGGTGGTCGGAACGCTCAACACGCTGTACACCGCAGAGAACATCACCAATGAGCACTTCGATGCCGCCAACTTCAACCTGCTTGATGAGCTAGGCAGCGCCGTCAATGAAACCTGGCAGGGCCTGAAGAGCACCTTCAGCCTGAGCGTACTCTCCAACCCTATCGAAGCCAGCAAGGGTGATGGTGAGATGGGCGTGGGCTCAATGGGCGTTATGAGTAGCAAATTTGGCACTTCAATCTCTGCCTACAGCTATCTGATTTTCGTGTTGCTGTACGTTCCCTGCGTTTCGGTGATGGGCGCTATTGCACGTGAGTCCAGCCGGGGTTGGATGACCTTCTCCATCCTGTGGGGGCTGAACGTGGCCTATTCGCTGGCAACGCTGTTCTATCAGATCGCGACCTTCAGCCAACATCCGCAATACAGCGCGACAGCGATCCTGATCGTGCTGCTGTTCAATGCGCTGGTACTATTGGGCTTGCGCAAGGCTCGTAGCCGCGTAACGATCCGTTTGCGTAGCGCCACCTCGGCGTCGTGTTGTCAAAGTTCGGGTGACTGTCACTAATGGCCAGCCTGCTGCAAATCCGTGATGCGCTTGCCCTTCGGGGCAGCGCTCAGGCGCAACAGCTGAGTCAGCAGTTGGCAACGCCCTTGCCATTGGTTGAAGCAATGCTGCAACGTTTGACCGCCATGGGGAAAGTTGAACGTATTGAGCTCGATAGCAGCGAATGCCTGAGCGGCAGCTGTAAGAGTTGCCCAGAAGGGCTGGCTTGTAACACGGTGATTTATCGTTTGAAGGGGTGAATACAGGGGCGCAATAGTTTGCCTGCACCCCCTACTTGAAGATTATTGCTTGTCTTTATACACATCCGCTACGGCGCTGAACTTGCCGTGCTCACGGGCAGCCAGCACGACATAGTATTGGCCCCCTTTCTCATCGGCCAGTTTGGACAATTCATCTTTCAAGTCCATCGGATCGGTGGCCTGTGCTGTTGAAGACACGGTACCAATTTTCTCATACTTGCCTGGGTTCTTATCCAGCTCGTCCTTAGTTAGCAAGGTTGCAGCCATCGAACCGAAAGACACTGAACCTACAATCAACGCCGCAACGATCATCTTCAATGATTTCATGATAATACCTCTCAATGGATAAATTGGGTTTTTATGAAAGCGACTCACAACAAATGCGTCATCGAGCTTGGCTACTGCGACGTCTAACAGCTTCGTTGCTTTCCCTGACGAAGCTCCCTCTGCCCAGAAACAAATCGCCAAAGTGAAGATTGATAAGCTTATATTCACCTTGTAGCCACGCATTTACCCCTTCAAGTATCGAACAGGTTTAGTTTTTATCCACTTATTGGTTAAAAATTTACCGCCATTTTGTGCGTTTATAATCTGTAATCAATGAGATATCGCCGCCAGACCGCGCCATTACTCGGTTGCAACAAATTGATTAATAATGTTAGCGAATGCTTCGGGGTGAGAGATAAACGGCGCATGGGCCGCTTTGGCGATCACCTCCGAGGTGGAGTTTGGCCACAATTCATCCAACAGGCTAGCCACTTTGCGCGGCACCAGCCCGTCGAGGTAACCATAAATACGCAGTACCGGCATCGTCAGTGCCGCCAACGATTGGCGTTGATCCACCGTACGTAGCATCTCCAGGCCTCCGTTCAGCACCTCAACGCCCGGTATCGGCTGATTAAGCACTACGGTTTTCAACTGGCGCGCATCCTGACGAGCGCTTTCCGTGCCCAACGTTTGCAACGCCAGAAAACGTTCCACGGTGCGCTGGAAATCATGGCTGAGCTGCTGCTGGAAGCCACTGAGCACCTCCGGGCGGATCCCCGGCCACGGGTCGTGCGCCGTAAAGCAGGGCGAAGAAGCTACGGTGATCAGCCCGGTTACCCGCTCAGGCTGCATAAGGGCGATCTGCCCGGCAACCAATCCACCAAGGGACCACCCCAGCCAATAAGCCTGCTTGGGTGCTGCGGCCAGCAGTATCTCTGCCATCTCCGTTAACGAGACGGCCCCATAGCCCTGGCTGCGGCCATAGCCAGGCAAGTCCACCAGATGTAGGCGAAAATGCGGAGCCAATCGCTCCAATGTGCAACCCCAGACCTCGGCATTCAATCCCCATCCGTGCAGCAGCACAAGATCGCGATCGCCCTCTCCCAGTGTTTTCCAATACAGCTCAGTCATCAGTTATTGTCCTGCTAAAACGGAGGTGACTATGCTACCAATCCACAGCCGCTGTTGGCTATGCCGGCAACCATTACGGCTGATGCAACAGGGTATCTGCAGCTACTGCCTACGCACGTTGCCCGCCAAACCCTCTTGCTGCCCGGTTTGCGGTTTGCCCAGTGGCGATCCCCATCAGCCTTGCGGACGATGTCTGCAAAAGGCGCCCCCTTGGCAAGCCTTGGTATTTGTTTCGGATTATCGCCCGCCCATCAGCACCCTGGTGAAAAATTTCAAATTCCAGCAGACACCCGCACTGGCTCCCACTCTGGCTCGTTTGATCCTGCTGCACTGGCTGCAGGCGCACCGAGAGCAACATCTGAACAGACCGGAGGTGATTTTAGCGGTACCCTTGCAGGATAAACGCTGCTGGCGACGTGGCTATAACCAAAGCGAGCTGTTGGCCCTGCCACTGGCCCGCTGGTTGGGCTGCGAATATCGCCCTGCGGCATTACGCCGCATCAGGGCAACCGCGCCACAACAGCAATTGATAGCGCGCCTGCGGCGGCGTAATCTGCGTGGGGCTTTTCGTTGTGATGAGAACCTGGCAGGAAAACATGTGGCGCTGCTGGATGATGTGGTTACCACTGGCAGCACCATGGCGGAAATCGCTACACTGTTACAGAAGCAGGGCGTCGCATCATTGCAGATTTGGTGCGTTTGCCGCACGTTGTAGTACCACGGCAATGGGCGTATTATAACCTACTATAGAAGTCAACTATTGAGCTAATGCTATGATCCGTATAACAGATGCTGCACAGGAACACTTTGCCAAGCTGTTGGCAAGCCAAGAAGAAGGCACCCAAATCCGCGTATTCGTGATCAATCCGGGTACGCCGACGGCCGAATGCGGTGTCTCTTATTGCCCGCCAGACGCGGTGGAAGCGACAGATACCGAACTCAAGTTCGAGAAGCTGTCCGCTTACGTCGATGAGCTGAGCGCGCCTTATCTGGACGACGCCGAAATCGACTTCGTCACCGATCAGCTCGGCTCACAGCTGACGCTGAAAGCGCCGAACGCCAAAATGCGCAAAGTGGACGACAATGCGCCACTGATGGAGCGCGTTGAGTACGTGCTGCAATCGCAGATCAACCCGCAGCTGGCTGGCCACGGTGGCCGTGTGACGCTGATGGAAATCACCGACGACGCGCTGGCTATCCTGCAGTTCGGCGGCGGTTGCAACGGTTGTTCAATGGTCGACGTGACGCTGAAGGAAGGGATCGAGAAAGAGCTGCTGCAAAAGTTCCCGGAACTGAAAGGCGTGCGCGATCTCACCGAGCACCAGCGCGGCGAACACTCCTACTACTGATAACTGTCAGGGCGCAATTCCGTTTTGCGCCCTGCCTGTCTCCATCGCGGTCGGTAAGCCGCCCCGATGCATTTAGCCTACCGAAACCTTCCTGCGTCGCTTATCCAAATCCTTCAATAAACGGTTGACCTCAGCATCGTCAAACATCGCTTCCAAGGTCTGGCTCAGCTTGCGCCGCCAGTTCGGGTACTGATCGCTGGTGCCGGGAATATTGACCGGTTCCGCCATATCCAGCCAGTCTTCCGGTTGCAGGCCCAGCAGCGCGCTGGCGCTGTCTGCCACATAGCGTTGCAGACCTCGGTTCAGCAACGGGCTCATGCTCAACAACGAGGCTTTCTTGCCGACCTTTTGCGGTACGCAGCCGTAGCGATGCAGCCCGTCCAGTAGCCCCTGCTTGGCCCGTTCACGATCGGCAAACAGCTCTTTGAGCACTTCCGCATCCGGGTATAGCCCCAGTTGCTTGCCGAGCGTCAGATCGCCGCTTTGCCAATAGCCACGCAGCGTTGGCAGATCGTGGGTGGTAATGGTCGCCATTGCCTGCACCGGATAAGACTGCGGCGCACGGAACTGCTTCTCCGCATCGTGCTCGAAATACAGCACCTTGTAGGAATAGACGCCGCTATCACGCAGTTTGCCGACGATCTCCACCGGCACGGTCCCTAAATCCTCCCCAATCACCATGCAACGATGGCGCTGACTCTCCAAGGCCAACAGCGCCAGCAGATCGTCAACCGGGTATTTCACATAGGCACCGTGATCGGCCGTTTCACCATAAGGGATCCACCATAAACGCAGCATCGCCATCACGTGATCGATACGCAAGGCGCCACAGCTGGTCATGTTGGCCCGCAGCAAATCGATAAACGGCTGATAACCCCGCGCCACCATCACATGCGGATCCATCGGCGGCAGGCCCCAATTTTGCCCCAGCGGCCCGAGAATATCCGGCGGAGCACCCACCGAGGCTTGCATGCAATACAGCTCGCGTTCACACCAGGTTTCCGCCCCGCCCTCTGCCACCCCGACCGCCAGATCGCGGTACAGGCCAATCGGCATCTGGCACTGCTGGCTTTGGCCGAAGCACTCGGCAAACTGGCTGGCCGCCAACCATTGCAGCCACAGGTAGAAGGTAACCTCATCCTCATGCTGCTTACAGAAGGTTTCCACTGCCGGGCCGTTGCCCTGCTGATACTCCTCCGGCCAGGCTGGCCATCCCCACATAGTGCTGTCTTTGGCACTGAGATGGGCATGTAACGCGTCGAACGTTGCCTGCTGATACAGGCTGCTGCCTCCTTCGCCGACGAAGCGCTCAAATTCCTGCTTCAGCGCATCCTGCGGCTTGCGGGCCTGGAAATGCGGGAAAGCCAGCTTCAACGCCGCCAGCTTCAGCTGCGTTACCGTGCTGTAGTCCACCAGCTCACTACTACGCGCCTTGGCCAACAGCTTCTGCGTCGCAGCCTTCTGCCACCATTTTTGCGCAGCCTGGCTGAGCTGGAAATCCTCCACCACGTTGACGTCGATATACACCACGTTCAACCAGCGGCGCGAAGACGGGCTATAAGGGCTGGCGCTTTCCGGACTGGCCGGATACAGCGCGTGGATCGGGTTGAGCCCGATAAAGGCGCCGCCGCGTTCACCCACCTCACCGACCATCGCCCGCAGATCGCCAAAGTCGCCAATCCCCCAGTTACGCTCAGAACGCAGCGTGTAGAGCTGTACGCAGGCTCCCCATAGCTTCTTGCCGGTCAACAATGCATCCGGCTCGTAGCAACGCTTGGGGGCGACAATCAGCCGGCAGGCCCATTGCTGCTCCCCCTGTGACAACGTGAGCTGGTGATAACCCAGCGGTAACTTGCCAGGCAGAGTCAGGGTTTTGTGCGCACTGGCACGGCCTTCTTGCTGGCTACCGTCCTCACGCAACAATACCCACTGAAACTCGCCATCTCCCCCCAGCGGCAGCGCCACCGGGTTACCATGATAAAAGACTTTAACCAGCGGCAAGGGAGCCGTTGACGGCTGCAACGACGCCGGGTTCATCGCCGCCAACAGCTTGCGTTTGGTTTCCGGCGAAATCGCCTGGCGTTGGCCGTGGGCATTGATGTAATCGGCAGCAATCCCAGCCTGGGCTGCTACCTGATCGATACCTTTACTCATTCGCACTCCTTAACGCTTGGCTTGCCAAATGCGTTGCTGATAGTCACGGATCGAACGATCCGAGCTGAACATGCCTACGCGCGCGGTGTTAAGGATAGTGCGGCGCGTCCATTCGTCGCGGTCACGATACAGTTTGTCTACCTGCCGTTGAGCTTCGCAGTAGGAAGCAAAGTCCGCCAGCACCAGATACGGATCGCCACCTTCCAACAGGCTGTGCAGCATCATATCGAAGGCGTGCTTGTCACCGTGACTGAATGCGCCGCTGGCCAGTTCATCCAGGATTGCCTTCAGGTGTTTGTCTTTCTTGCGATAGCTCAGCGGGTCATAACCCTTGGCCAACAGCGCTTTGACCTGCTCCACGGTGTTGCCAAAAATAAAGATGTTGTCCTCGCCGACCTGCTCGGCGATCTCGACGTTGGCTCCGTCCAGCGTGCCAACGGTCAGTGCGCCGTTCAGCGCCAGCTTCATATTCCCGGTGCCCGACGCTTCTTTACCGGCGGTGGAGATCTGCTCGGAAATGTCCGCCGCCGGGATCATCAGTTCAGCGACGGAAACGCGGTAATCAGGGATGAAGGCCACTTTCAGGCGATCTTTGACGATCGGATCGTTATTGATCTTCTCTGCGGCCTGATTGATCGCATAGATGATGTTCTTCGCCAGGTAATAGCCCGGCGCGGCTTTGGCACCAAACAGGAATACGCGTGGCACGATGTCCAGATCCGGGTTATCCCGCAGCTGGCGATACAGCGAAAGAATGTGCAGCAGGTTCAGATGCTGGCGCTTGTACTCGTGCAGGCGTTTGATCTGCACGTCGAAGATCGCGTCTGGATTGAGCGTCAGCCCCATTACGCTCTGCACGTAGTTGGCGAGGACCACCTTGTTATCGCGCTTAATCTGCTGGTACTTCTCGCGGAAAGCGGCGTCTTCAGCGTATTTTTCCAAGCCCTTCAGCGCATCAAGATCGTTGGCCCACTCCACTTTCAGGGTGGTATCGATCAGGCCTGACAATGCCGGGTTACACTGCTTGAGCCAGCGGCGCGGCGTAATACCGTTGGTGACGTTGTGGAATTTGTTCGGCCACAGCTGGTGATATTCTGGGAACAGATCTTTTACCACCAGGTCCGAGTGCAACTGGGCCACACCGTTCACCGCAAAGCCGCTGACCACGCACAGGTTGGCCATGCGCACCTGCTTGTTGTGGTGCACCGCCAGCTTGGCCCACACTGCCTCATCGCCCGGCCAGTGTTGGTCTACCAACCGCTTAAAGTTGGCATTGATCTGCTTGATGATAGAGAAGTGGCGCGGCAGCAGGCTGCGGACCAGTTTCTCATCCCAGCACTCCAGAGCTTCCGGCATCAGGGTGTGGTTGGTGTAGGCAAAGGTCTTGCTGGTGATCGCCCAGGCCGCATCCCAATCCAGTTGGTGCTCATCGAGCAGAATACGCAGCAGCTCTGGAATGGCGATGGTTGGGTGGGTGTCGTTGAGTTGGATCACTTCGTACTTCGGCAACTCTTCAATCTTTCGCCCGGCCAGATGGTGCTTACGCAGAATATCGGCCACCGAGCAGGCACACTGGAAATACTGCTGCATCAGGCGCAGGCGTTTGCCAGCCTGATGGTTGTCATTCGGATAGAGCACTTTGGTCAGCTTGGCGGCTTCTACGCCCTGCTTTTCCGCCTGCAGGAATTTGCCGTCGTTGAAATCCCCCAGATCGAATGGATGACTATGCGTTGCCTGCCACAGTCGCAGCGGCTGAGTGACTCCGTTACGGAAGCCCAGCACCGGCAGATCCCAAGCTTCCCCACGCAGGGTAAACTCCGGGTGCCACAGTTCGCGGCCATCGGCCAGTTTCTCTACCTTACCACCAATCCCGACATCCACGGCCAACGCCGCATTATGGCGGAACCACGGGTAGCTCTCGCGCTGCCAGTTATCCGGCGCCTCTTGCTGATGCCCCTCTTTGAACGACTGACGGAACAGCCCGTATTGATAGTTCAGCCCATAGCCGGTAGCCGGTTGCTCCACCGTGGCCATCGAGTCCAGGAAACAGGCGGCTAAACGCCCCAGGCCACCGTTACCTAACGCCGGATCGGTTTCCTGCTCCAACAGATCGGCCAGCTTGACGTCCTGCTCTGCCAACGCCGCCTCAACGGTGTCATACCAGCCAAGGTTGATCAGGTTATTGGCCGTCAGGCGGCCAATCAGGAATTCCATCGAGATGTAGTTTACATGGCGCAACGACTTGCTGCTTTTACGCGGCGCAGGCTGCGCGGCCAGCTGTTCGGCGAGAGCGGCACTTACGGCCTCCCACCATTGATGCTGAGTCATCTGCTGTGCGGAGCTGAGGCCAAAACGCTGCCACTGACGAGTCAGTGCAGCCAGAAAAACGTCCTTTTTGAGCATAGGCTGTGACATAGGTAAAACTCTCTATCCGGTGTACCCGTCGTCTTTCAAGCGGCAACTTGAGTTCCATTGGGTAGTAAATGGGCCAATTTTTTCACTATCGTGCCGGGGAGAACCCGCAATGGCATCATCCCGCCTGGGGATTAGCTGGGGAGGAGGATTGGGGCGTAGCTGAAACTGTGATCTCAGGCACTTTTTAAGCCCCCTTGCGTGCGGTAAGAAAGCCCATCGATATCACCGGTGAGCATAACATCGACGGCAAACCTTAGGACGTTAGCACAGTTATGATAGCTGATGAAGTTTTGTACTCGTCCACTAACGGCCGAAAAACAGGGTAATTTCTGAGGGTAATCAGGCGCGATGTAAAGCGCAGTTAGAGCTGAACCGAGGGCAAACATAAAAAAGTGTGATCAATAGCAATTTAACTTCAAGCCAAAGCGCAAGCTTGTTGCATTACCGTTGACGATGTTCGAAGTTAAAGAGGGGGATTAATTACGAGCTACAAAATAATTAACTCAACCCGGTCCCGAGACAGGAACACGGTGAAATAAATTCCTTCGGGCAGTCCTTCGGCGGCGGGAACCGCACTTTACACCTGGAATATTATGCTGATCCCATCAAAACTGAGCCGTCCGGTACGGCTGCAAAATACCGTGGTACGCGATCGTCTGCTGGCGAAGCTGGCTGGTGCGGCTAACTATCGCCTGACATTGGTCAATTGCCCGGCAGGATACGGTAAGACCACGCTGGTGGCACAATGGGCCGCGGGCAAATCGGATCTGGGGTGGTACTCCCTGGACGAGAGCGACAACCAGCCGGAGCGCTTCGCCAGCTATCTGATCGCCGCGCTGCAACAGGCTACCACTGGCCACTGCGTGAAAAGCGAGGCATTAAGCCAGAAACACCAATACGCCAACCTTTCGGCGCTGTTTGCCCAGCTGTTTATCGAGCTGTCTGACTGGCACCAGCCGCTGTACCTGGTGATCGACGATTACCACCTGATCACCAATGACCAGATCCATGAAGCGATGCGTTTCTTCCTGCGCCACCAGCCAGAAAATCTGACGCTGCTGATCCTTTCCCGCACCCTGCCTCCCCTGGGGATCGCCAATCTTCGCGTACGCGATCAGCTGTTAGAGCTGAGCACGCGCCAATTGGCTTTTAATCATCAGGAGGCGAAACAGTTCTTTGACTGCCGCCTTACCTCCCCGCTGGAGCACAATGACAGCAGCCGTCTGTGTGACGAAGTGGAGGGGTGGGCAACCGCCTTACAGCTAATCGCGCTCTCCGCCCGCCAATCCACCTCTTCCGCTCAGCAATCTGCCAAACGTCTGGCCGGGCTGAACGCCAGCCACCTGTCCGATTATCTGGTGGATGAGGTGCTGGATCGCGTTGATGCCGATGCCCGCGCGTTCCTGTTGCGCTGCTCGGTTTTGCGTTCGATGAACGACGCGTTGATCGTTCGCCTGACCGGGGAAGACAACGGCCAGCAGCGCCTGGAAGAGCTTGAGCGCCAGGGCCTGTTTATTCACCGTATGGACGACACCGGCGAGTGGTTCTGTTTCCACCCGCTGTTTGCCTCGTTCCTGCGCCAGCGTTGCCAGTGGGAATTGGCGCTGGAACTGCCAGGCCTGCACCATGCGGCGGCAGAAGGATGGCTGGCGCTCGGGTACCCGGCGGAAGCCATTCACCATGCGTTGGCAGCCAGCGATGTCAGCATGTTGCGCGATATCCTGTTGCAACATGCCTGGTCGTTGTTCCATCACAGCGAACTGGCCTTGCTGGAGGAGTGTCTGAATGCCCTGCCGTACGAACGGCTGATCCAGAACCCGAAACTGGCGCTGCTGCAAGCCTGGCTGGCGCAAAGCCAACACCGTTACAGCGAAGTGAATACCCAACTGGAACGCGCCGAACAGGCCATGCTCCAGCAAAAGATCGTCATTGACCAGACTCTGCATGCTGAATTTGACGCGCTGCGTGCTCAGGTGGCGATCAACGCCGGTAAACCGGAAGAGGCCGAACGCCTGGCCACCGAGGCGCTGAAATTCCTGCCGCTATCCAGCTATTACAGCCGCATCGTGGCCACCTCCGTTACCGGTGAGGTTCACCACTGCAAAGGGGAACTGGCACGGGCGCTGCCCATGATGCAGCAGACCGAACAGATGGCTCGCCGCCATCAGGCTTATCACTATGCGCTGTGGGCGCTGTTGCAGCAGAGCGAAATTCTGATCGCGCAAGGGTTCCTGCAAGCCGCCTATGAAACCCAGGATAAGGCCTTCGAACTGGTGCGTGAACAGCATCTGGAGCAGTTACCGATGCACGAATTCCTGCTGCGCATCCGCTCACAGGTGCTCTGGTCGTGGTCACGGTTGGACGAAGCCGAAGAAGCGGCACGTGAAGGGCTAAAGGTGTTGGCTAACTACCAGCCGCAGCAGCAGTTGCAATGCCTGGCGATGTTGGCGAAATGCTCGCTGGCGCGTGGCGATCTGGATAATGCCAATGCTCACCTGCTGCGCAGCGAAGTCCTGCTGCATGGCTCGCAGTATCACCGAGACTGGCTGACCAATGCCGATAAACCCAGGGTGATCCACTGGCAGATGACCGGGGATACCACCGCAGCGGCCAATTGGCTGCGCAATACCGAAAAACCGGGGATGGCCAATAACCACTTTACGCAGGGGCAATGGCGTAATATCGCCCGTGTCCAGATCCTGCTTGGGCAGTACGAAGAAGCCGAAGTGGTGTTGGACGAGCTGAACGAAAATGCCCGCCGCCTGCGGTTGGTGAGCGATCTCAACCGTAACCTGCTGCTCAGTAACCACCTCTACTGGCAGATGGACCGCAAAGTGGACGCCCAGCGCGCGCTGATAGAGTCGCTCTCACTGGCTAACCGCACCGGGTTTATCAGCCACTTTGTGATCGAGGGAGAGGCCATGGCGCAGCAACTGCGTCAACTGATCCAGCTCAACACGCTGCCAGAAATGGAACAGCATCGCGCCCAGCGTATTCTGCGCGATATCAACCAGCATCACCGACACAAGTTCGCTCATTTTGACGAGAACTTCGTCGATAAGCTGCTAACTCACCCGCAAGTACCAGAATTGATCCGCACGAGCCCGCTAACACAGCGTGAATGGCAGGTGCTGGGCCTGATTTACTCCGGTTACAGCAACGATCAGATTGCCGGGGAACTGGCCGTGGCGGCCACCACCATTAAAACCCATATCCGTAATCTGTATCAGAAACTGGGGGTCGCACATCGCCAGGAAGCGGTGCAGCAGGCACAGGAGTTGCTGAAAATGATGGGTTATGGCGCGTAGTTTTAAAAGCAGATCAGTAGGTTAAGCCCAGTACGGCCCACTTTCCCACAGGGAAAGGGGCCGAACGTGCCACATTTGACAACTGCGTTCGACCATAAATCTGCAAGTTTAGAGAATATATAAAGCCTGATACATCCACCAAATAAATAGGTCGAGCAATATCACTGGCGGTCAATCTAAAGCCCGCCTGTTTTCTCATGACATTATCGTTTCATCTGGGTACTATTGCGGCAAATTTCCATAGGGAGTTGGGATTGTGGCAATAAACAGCAAAGCACTTATTACAGCCGGAATTTATCTTATTGGCTCTCAAGCCATGGCGAGCACGGATACCCTCATCGATTATAGTTCTCGGCCCGACGCCGGGGTTTATCTGGGGAATCAGGTTGCCGCATCAACGTTATTTTCTCATACCTTGCATCAAAGAAAGACCGCGCCAGGGGACAGTCAATTCTGGATGCGCGTTTCGGGTTATCACAGTAAGGATCTGAGCGCGGGCGATAACGGCTTGCCCGTCGATATGGATCGTCAGGTCTTTATGCTTGGCGGGGATTTGCTGGCCTTGGATAACAACAAAGAAGAGTGGACGGCAGGCCTGATGACCGGCTACGGCCACGCCAAGAGCAGCGCTAACAACGCCACCCTCTCATCCGAAGGTAAAGTCGACGGCTATTCTATCGGCGCTTACAGCACCTGGTATCAGGATAAGAAAAAGCATTCTGGGGCGTATGTGGATTCCTGGCTGCAATATGCCTGGTTTAACAACAGCGTGACCTATGCCCAAGGCAAGCAGAATTATGACAGCACCGGTTTTAGCGCCTCGCTGGAAACCGGCTATGCCTTGCAGCCGTTTTCGGCACTCGAATTAATTATCGAACCACAGCTGCAGATTATTTATAACCGCTTCGATGCCGATAATTATCAGGACCCAGCGGGCGTCTATATTCATCAGGCCGATGCGCCAAACTTTACTTCACGCGTCGGCATTCGCTGGTATAGCGATCAAGACGATTATACCACCGCCTATCTCGCCACCAACTGGTGGCATAATAGTGGCAAGAACGCGGTCAACTTTAATGATACGCGGGTAGAATCCAACTCCCTGGATGATCTGTTTGAGGTCAAGTTAGGCCTGCATTCGCCTAGTACTTACAACATGCAGCTGTGGTTTGAAGGCGGGATCACCCTGGGAGCCAACAGCTACCAGGATTACGGCGGCACCTTGGGTGTGAGCTATCGCTGGTAATAACGCTAAGGCTTGTAAGTCGGCGGGGATAAAGTCCCTGCTGTTGCTCTGGTCTAAATCCAGCCAAAGTTGGATACAATACCGGCATTCCCCATTACCCGGTATTTTGCAGTTATGGAACAGTTTGAAACGATCGACGTTGTGCAAGCACACCAACGCCTGAAAGACGGTAGCGCCGCACTGGTTGATATCCGCGATCCACAAAGCTTTGAAGCTGGGCATACGCCAGGCGCTTTTCATCTGACCAACGCCACCCTGTCCGCCTTTATGCAGAAGAACGAGTTCGATCGCCCGGTGATGGTCATGTGCTATCACGGCAACAGCAGCCGCAGCGCCGCGCAGTATCTGCTGCATCAGGGGTTTGACGCGGTTTACAGTATTGATGGCGGCTTTGAGGCCTGGGCCCGCCAGTTCCCACAGGACGTCGAGACCTCCGCCTAATCCCCTTTGGGCCGCCTTTCTGGGCGGCCAATTGCTGAATTCTGCACTGTTTTTGTCAGATCCCTTCCCTGCGCTCAGGATTTCAACGGTATAATCAGCCGCCAATGCCATCGGCGGTTTTGCCCGTGGCCAAAGTCATCTACTTAGACGGAAAATCTATGGTTCGAGTGATCGCCGTTTCCAACCCTCGCCTGGCGCAAGCCTTTGTCGATTACATGGCAACGCAGGGGGTTGTACTTGAAGTCCGCGCAACGGGCGACGCAGCCGAAATCTGGCTGGCGGATGAAGCCCATCTGGAACAGGTGCAACACGAATTGCAACAGTTCCTGCTCGATCCGTTCAACCGCCGCTATCAGGCCGCCAGTTGGCAGGCAGGCAGCACCGATGCCGGTCTACAGTATCAACAGTTTTCTTACCTGCAAATCATCCGCAGCAAGGCCGGGCCACTGACGCTGACGGTGATGAGCCTGTGTATTCTGGTCTATATCCTGATGCAGGTGCTGGGTGATGATACCGTCATGTTCTGGCTCTCCTGGCCGCAAAACAGCTCGCAATATGGCCAGCTGTGGCGCTGGGTCAGCCATGCGTTTCTGCACTTCTCGCTGCTGCACATTACCTTTAACCTGATGTGGTGGTGGTATCTTGGTGGTCCGGTGGAAAAACTCCTCGGCACCGGCAAGCTGTTTGTGATCGCCGTAGTGTCGGCCTTTTTCAGCGGCTGGGCGCAGTCGTTGTTCAGCGGTGCGCTGTTCGGCGGGCTTTCCGGGGTAGTTTACGCGCTGATGGGCTACGTCTGGCTGAGCGGTGAACGCGCACCGGAACGCGGTTTGAACCTGCCAAGGGGCTTGATGGTCTTTTCCGCGCTCTGGCTGGTGGCCGGTTATTTCGATATTTTAGGAATGTCGATCGCCAATGCGGCACACGTTGCCGGTTTAGTGATAGGGTTATTAATGGCATTCTGGGATACGCGGCATCGCGCGCACAACGAACAATAACAACCAGGCACATCGGTGTATTAGGGGAATATCGTGAAGCAAACACAGCGTCATGACGCAATTATCGAATTAGTGCGCCTACAGGGATATGTCAGTACGGAAGAGCTGGTGGAGCACTTTGCCGTCAGCCCGCAAACCATTCGCCGTGATTTGAATGACCTGGCCGATCAGAACAAAATACAGCGTCATCACGGTGGCGCTGCGTTACCTTCCAGTTCGGTAAACACCGCTTATCACGATCGCAAGGTGATGTGGTCGGAAGAGAAAGCCCGCATCGCCCAGCGCGTAGCCAGCCAGATACCGGACGGTGCCACGCTGTTTATCGATATTGGTACCACGCCGGAAGCGGTAGCCCACGCCTTGATGGGCCATAAAAATCTGCGGGTCGTCACCAACAACCTGAACGTGGCCACCCTGCTCACCGCCAAGGAGGATTTCCGTCTGATCCTGGCCGGTGGCGAAGTCCGTACCCGCGATGGCGGCATTATGGGCGAAGCCACGCTGGACTTTATCTCCCAGTTCCGCCTTGATTTCGGCATTCTCGGCATCAGCGGTATCGATATGGATGGCTCGTTGCTCGAATTCGACTATCACGAAGTGCGAACCAAACGCGCGATTATCGAAAACTCCCGCTGCGTAATGTTGGTTACCGACCACTCCAAGTTTGGCCGTAACGCGATGGTGAACCTGGGGAACATGAACCTGATCGACTATCTGTTTACCGATCAGGCTCCGCCACCCAGCGTGATGAAGATTATCGAGCAGTACGACGTACAACTGGAACTCTGCTGATCGCCCCGCCCCCTAACCCTCTCCCACAGGGAGAGGGAACCGATCGAGTCCGCTGAACCTCCCCCACACTTTCCGCAGCAGCACCGGTTTACCCACGACACCGGACTGACTCCCTCTCCCTCTAACAAGAGCTTATGGCGTTCTCGATCCCTCCGTGGGAGAGGGTTGGGGTGAGGGGCTTCCCCAACACCAATGCCTCTAATACCCCTTCTATTTGTATACCTACTATCACCAAACTGTTATCTCTATCACGCAAGAATGTTTTTGTTTGGTTAACTCTTGGCTTGCTTGTTGGTTTCCGATTACAATAATGAGCGAAAACGAACATAAAAGAGCTATTTCGAACACCAGGAGGAAGTTAACGTGGAAACCAAAGACTTGATCGTTATCGGTGGCGGTATCAACGGAGCCGGCATCGCAGCCGATGCAGCCGGGCGTGGGCTGTCCGTACTGCTGCTTGAAGCGCAAGACTTGGCCTGTGCTACGTCTTCCGCCAGTTCAAAACTGATCCACGGTGGCCTGCGCTACCTGGAACACTACGAGTTTCGTCTGGTCAGCGAAGCGCTGGCCGAACGTGAAGTGCTGCTGAAACTGGCACCGCACATCGCCTTCCCAATGCGTTTCCGCCTGCCGCACCAGCCCCATCTGCGCCCGGCCTGGATGATCCGCATCGGCCTGTTCCTGTACGATCATTTGGGCAAACGCACCAGCCTGCCAGGCAGTAAAGGTTTGCGCTTTGGACCAGACTCCGTTCTGAAGCCGGAATTAAAGCGCGGTTTCGAATATTCTGATTGTTGGGTAGACGATGCGCGCCTGGTCGTGCTGAATGCCCAAGCCGTGGCCGAACGCGGTGGCGAAGTGCGCACCCGCACCAAAGTGACCCGCGCCTGGCGCGAAAATGGTCTGTGGATGGTGGAAGCCATCGACGTCGACAGCGGCAAAACCTTTACCTGGCGCGCCAAAGGCCTGGTAAATGCCACCGGCCCATGGGTAAAACATTTCTTCGACGATGGCCTGAAGCTCAAGTCTCCTTACGGTATCCGCCTGATCAAAGGCAGCCATATCGTGGTACCTCGGGCACATAACCAGCCACAGTCTTATATCTTGCAGAACGAAGACCACCGTATCGTATTTGTCATTCCGTGGTTGGATGAGTTCTCCATCATCGGCACCACCGACGTGGAATACCACGGTGATCCGAAAGACGTGAAGATCGACGATAACGAAATCAACTATCTGTTGAAAGTGTATAACGATCACTTTAAAAAACAGCTGGGCCGTGACGATATCGTCTGGACCTACTCTGGCGTACGCCCGCTGTGTGATGATGAATCTGATTCACCGCAGGCCGTCACTCGCGACTATACGCTGGATGTGCATGACGAGCAGGGCAAAGCCCCACTGCTTTCCGTGTTCGGTGGCAAACTCACCACCTACCGCAAGCTGGCCGAGCATGCGATGGAGAAATTGGCTCACTACTATCCTGGCTGTGGCCCGGCTTGGACCAAAAACGGTTCCCTGCCAGGGGGCAATATTGACGGCGATCGCGATAGCTATGCCGCTAAACTGCGCCGTCAGCACGGCTGGATGACGGAGTCTCTGGCTCGCCGTTACGCTCGCACCTATGGCAGCCACAGCGAAATGATCCTGGCCAATGCCAATAGCCTGAGCGATTTGGGTGAAGACTTTGGCCATGACCTGTACGAGGCTGAACTGCGTTATCTGGTAGAGAAAGAGTGGGTTATCGAACTGGATGATGCCCTGTGGCGCCGTACCAAACTGGGGATGTGGCTCAGCGAAGAGCAGCAGGCGCGGGTGAAAACCTGGCTGGCAGAAAATGCCAAACCAAAAGCGTTGTCATTGGCGTCTTGATTGAGGTGTGAGTAGACGGGCGCAGCATGCAGCGCCCCTACGGCATACGGGACAAAAAAAAGTTAAATTCAAGGGCCGGTAATCCGGCCCTTGGCTATTACAGCTTTATCGGTTTGATATTCCAAATTTCGTCCGCGTACTCCTGAATCGTCCGGTCGGAAGAGAAGTAGCCCATATTGGCAATATTGAGTATCGCACGCCGGGTCCAGTCGTCCTGATTGAGATACACCTCATCCACCTTATCCTGCATATCCACATAGCTGCGGTAGTCGGCCAACAGCTGATAGTGGTCGCCAAGATTGACCAGTGAATCGAACAGGTTGCTGTAGCGTTGGGGTTCTTCAGGGCTGAACGCACCGGTAGCGATCTGCGTCAAAGCCAGATGCAACTCTTCATCCTGCTCGTAATACTGACGTGGGTTATACCCATCGCGGCGCAGCGCCTCCACCTGTTCGGCGGTATTACCAAAGATAAAGATGTTCTCTTCACCCACGTGTTCCAGCATTTCGACGTTGGCCCCGTCCAACGTGCCGATGGTCAAGGCACCGTTGAGAGCAAACTTCATGTTACTGGTGCCCGAAGCCTCGGTCCCCGCCAGCGAGATCTGCTCGGAGAGATCGGCCGCAGGAATGATCATCTGGGCCAGGCTCACCCCGTAGTTAGGGATAAACACCACCTTCAAATCATCATGCACTCGCGGATCGTTGTTAATCACCTTCGCTACGTCATTGATCAAGCGGATGATCTGTTTGGCGGCATAGTAGGCAGAGGCCGCTTTACCCGCAAAGATCACCACGCGCGGTACGCGTTTGGCATCGGGATCCTGCAGCAGACGGTTATAACGCGTGATCACATGCAATACGTTCAGCAATTGCCGCTTATATTCGTGGATCCGTTTGATCTGTACGTCGAACAACGCGTCGGGGTTCACCACCACGTTGAGCTTTTTCGCGATATACGCCGCCAGCCGCTCTTTGTTCTGCCGTTTGGCAACCTGTACGGCCTGCAAGAAGCTCGGGTAATCCGCATTCGCTTTGATTTCGCCAAGCTGGCTGAGATCGGTACGCCAGTGATGGCCAATGCTGTCATCCAGCACTTTGGACAGCGGCCGATTAGCCAACCCCAGCCAGCGGCGCGGCGTTACCCCGTTGGTTTTATTGCAGAAGCGATCGGGGAATACGCGAGCAAAATCGGCAAACAGCGACTGTACCATCAATTCGGAGTGCAGCGCCGAGACGCCATTCACCTTATGGCTGGCGACCACGGCCAACCACGCCATTCGTACCCTACGCCCGTTGGTTTCATCAATGATGGAGACCCGTGCCAGCAATTGATCATCCCCCGGCACCACTTGCTGTACCTGCTTGAGGAAATGGTCGTTGATTTCGAAGATCAGCTGCAGGTGGCGCGGCAGGATCTTGCCCAGCATATCGACCGGCCAAGTTTCCAGCGCTTCGCTCATCAAGGTATGGTTGGTATAGGAGAATACCTTTTCCACCACTTCCCAGGCATCCAGCCAGCTGAATTTGTGCTCATCGATCAGCAGATGCATCAGCTCAGGGATCGACAACACCGGGTGGGTATCGTTGAGGTGGATGGCAATCTTGTCGGCCAGATTGTCGAAGGTTTTGTGCATCGTCCAATGGCGGTTGAGGATGTCCTGGGTAGTGGCTGAAACCAGGAAATACTCCTGCCGCAGGCGCAGTTCACGCCCGGAATAGGTGGAGTCATCGGGATAGAGCACGCGCGAGACGTTCTCGGAGTGGTTTTTATCTTCCACTGCGGCAAAATAATCCCCCTGGTTGAACTTACCCAGGTTGATTTCATTACTGGCCTGAGCACTCCACAAACGCAACGTGTTGGTGGCATCGGTATCGAAGCCCGGGATCACCTGATCGTAGGCGATGGCGATAATCTCTTCGGTTTCCACCCAGCGGGCCTTCGCCCCTTCCTGCTGAACGCGGCCACCAAAACGCACTTTATAGCGGGTATTGTGGCGTGGGAATTCCCACGGGTTGCCGTATTCCAGCCAATAATCCGGCGACTCCATCTGTTGGCCATCGACGATGTTCTGCTTGAACATACCGTATTCATAGCGGATACCGTAACCCCGGCCAGGCAGCGCCAGCGTAGCCAACGAATCCAGGAAACAGGCGGCCAAGCGCCCCAGACCGCCATTGCCCAGGCCAGGATCGTTCTCTTCCTCAAGCAGTTCACTCAGGTTCAGGCCCATCTCATTGAGTGCGTCCTCAATATCCTGGTAAATCCCCATCGATAACAGCGCATTCGACAGCGTACGGCCAAGCAGAAACTCCATCGACAGGTAATACACCTGCCGGACATCTTGCGAAAGCTGGGCGCGATTGGATCGTAACCAACGTTCCACCATCCTGTCGCGCACCGCAAACAACACGGCATTAAGCCAGTCGTGCTGAGTGGCGATAGCCGGATCCTTACCGACAATAAACATCAGTTTATAGGCGATGGAATGTTTCAGCGCTTCAACACTGACCGTGGGTGAGGTGTAACTAAACGGTGAAGTCATAGTAATTCAATCCCAAGTACGTGATTACAACAAGCGTTGATAAAGCGACAGATATTCCTTTGCCGCGACTTGCCAGCCAAAATCCAGACTCATGGCGTGGCGTTGTACGTGATGCCAATGTCTCGGCCTGCTCCACAGCACCAGAGCACGCCGAATGGCATTGCCCAGGGCAACAGCATTACAATCATCAAACACAAACCCGCTGGCAGTGCCGTCGGCCAGGTTCTCCAGCGCACAGTCCACCACCGTATCTGCCAACCCACCGGTGCGGCGCACCAGCGGCAACGTGCCATATTTCAGGCCATAAAGCTGTGTTAACCCGCAAGGTTCAAAGCGGCTGGGCACCAGGATCACGTCCGCTCCGCCGATAATGCGGTGTGAGAAGGCATCGTGGTAGCCAATCTGCACGCCGACCTGTTCCGGATAATCGGCCGCCGCGGCCAGGAAAGCCTGCTGCAATACCGCGTCCCCCGCCCCCAGCAGCACCAACTGCCCCCCTTGTTCCAGCAACGCTGGCAGGGCTTCCAGCACCAGATCCAATCCTTTCTGGTTGGTCAAACGGCTGACCACCGCAAACAGTGGCAACGATTCATCCACCTGCAGCCCCATGGCTTTTTGCAGATGAACCTTGTTCTTTGCCTTGTTTTTCAAGCTGCTGGCGTCATAGCGTGCCGCCAGGCGCGCATCGTGTGACGGGTCCCAAATCTTGTCATCAACACCGTTGAGAATGCCGCTCAATCTTCCCTGCCGCTGCCGCTCCTGGAGCAATCCTTCCATCCCGTAACCAAACTCAGGCTGGGTGATTTCACGCGCATAGGTCGGGCTGACGGCGGTGATATGGTCAGCGTAGTACAAGCCTGCTTTCAGGAAAGACATCTGGCCATAAAACTCCAGGCCATAGATATTCAAGAATGACGGTGGCAACCACAGCTCCGCCATATGGTGGGCGGAAAATAACCCCTGATAGGCCAGATTGTGTACGGTGAAGATTGAGCGTGCCGGATGGCCATTAGCAGCCAGATAGGCGCAGGCCAGGCCAGCATGCCAGTCGTGAGCATGGACCAGTTTTGGCCGCCAGTAATGATCCAACCCCTTCGCCAACTCGCAGGCCATCCAGCCCAGCAAGGCAAAACGGCGATGGTTGTCCGGGTAGGCGTACATCGACTGATCGTGATACGGGCTGCCCGGCCGATCGTACAGCCAAGGGGCATCGATCAGGTAAACGCCCACGCCATGGTAGGTGCCATAACGCAGGCCTACGCGCCCGGCAAAAGAGTCGATTTCGGCAACCAGTACCGTGTCCGGGATACCGTTGCGCACGTCAGGAAAAGCCGGTAATAGCACCCGAACATCAGCTCCTGCGGCAATCTGCGCCGTCGGTAATGCGCCAACCACGTCTGCAAGCCCGCCGGTTTTAAGCAGTGGGAACATCTCGGAACATACGTGTAAAACCTGCATTATCACTCCTGAAATTCGGTAAAAACGTCTTTACAGAGATAAGGGGCGTAGCTTGCCACGCCCAAGGTCCCAGCCGGAATGGCTACAGTTTTGCCAACATTTCGCGCGTTACCAGCACGATGCCCTCTTCCGAACGGTAAAAACGCTTGCTGTCTTCCTCGGCGTTTTCACCAATCACCATGCCTTCGGGAATATGGCAGGCGCGATCGATAATGCAGCGGCGCAGGCGGCAGGAGCGGCCAACGTTGACATCGGGCAGTAATACAGAAGAGTCGATAGTGCAGAAGGAGTTCACCCGTACTCGCGAGAACAGCACTGAATGCACCACCACCGAACCGGAGACAATGCACCCACCGGCCACCAGCGAGTTCATGGTCATGCCATGGCTGCCGGAACGATCTTGCACAAATTTGGCCGGTGGCAGTGGCTCCATATAGGTACGGATCGGCCAGGAGCGGTCGTACATATCCAGCTCAGGCGTGACCGAAGCCAGATCGAGGTTGGCGCGCCAGTAGGCTTCCAAGGTCCCGACATCACGCCAATATGGCGGCAGATCGGGACCACACCCCACACAGGAAAGAGTAAACGGATGCGCCCAGGCAGCACCCTGCGCGGTAATTTTGGGGATCAGATCCTTACCGAAATCGTGGGTGGAGTCAGGAGTCGACATATCCTCTTCCAGCAGTTGGAAGAGGTAGCTGGCGTTGAAAATATAGATGCCCATGCTGGCCAGTGACATATCCGGGTTGCCAGGCATGGCTGGCGGATTGGCTGGCTTCTCCAGGAATTCGAGGATCAGGTCGTTATCGTCCACCTTCATCACGCCAAACTCGCTGGCTTCCTTGCGCGGTACCGGAATACAGGCCACCGTACACTGCGCTCCCTTCTCGACGTGGTCGATCAGCATCCGCGAGTAGTCCATTTTATAAATATGGTCGCCTGCCAGGATCACCACGTATTCCGCTTCATAGCGGCGAATGATGTCGAGGTTCTGGTAGACCGCATCCGCGGTGCCTTTGTACCAGTGTTCGGTGCTGAGGCGCTGCTGGGCAGGCAGCAGATCGACAAACTCATTCATCTCTTCGTTCAGGAACGACCAGCCCCGCTGAATATGCTGCACCAACGTATGGGAATGATACTGAGTGATCACCCCCATACGGCGGATCCCTGAGTTCAGGCAGTTGGACATGGCAAAATCGATGATGCGGTACTTGCCACCGAAGTGAACGGCTGGCTTGGCGCGGGTAGAGGTTAAATCTTTCAAACGCGAGCCACGGCCGCCTGCCAATATCAGGGCAACGGATTTATTCGGCAGTTGGCGCGCCAACATCAGAGGGTCTTTATTTTCGTGCTTAACCATAACTGACTCCTTTTAATTTTTCTCTACCAGCACGCAAAGCGAATGCGCAACCTGGCACCAGGCGGGTAGAACCGCCCGTGAATCTTCCTGAGTAAAGGGGGCGACAACCTGCCAATCACCCTCGGGTAACGTCATCTCAACGGTCTGCTGGGTGGCGTTGATCACCATCAGCCAGCGTTGCGACAGGCGGATCTGCAAGCAGCGATCGCCCTGTTCCCACTGTTGCGCACTGAGCGGCTGCCCCTGCGCGTTTAACCACTGCACGCTGCCGTCTCCCTCCTGCCACCAGCGGTCTGCCTGCAAAGCAGGAATTTGCTGGCGCAAGCGGATCAGCGCGGCGGTGTAGGCGGTCAGTGACTCATCCGCATTGGCCCAGTCGAGCCAGGTGGTTGCGTTATCCTGACAGTAAGCATTGTTGTTGCCTTGCTGGCTATTTCCGTGCTCATCACCGGCCAGCAGCATCGGTGTCCCCTGCGCCAGAAGCAGCGTGGCAAGCAGTGCTCGCTGGCTGGCCTGGCGGCGTTGCAAAACGGTTTCGTCGGCAATCAGGCCTTCAACCCCGTGGTTACAGCTAAAGTTTTGGTCGCTGCCATCACGGTTTCCCTCTCCGTTAGGCTGGTTATGTTTCTCCTTGAAACTCACTACATCCTGCAAGGTAAAGCCGTCGTGGGCCGTCAGCATATTGATGCTGACATAAGGCGCGCGCCCACGTTGGTTGAATACCTCGCTGGAGGCAGCAAAACGCTGGGCAAACTGACCCAGTGACAGATCGCCCTGCAGCCAGAAACGGCGGATATCGTCACGGAAATGGTCATTCCACTCAGCAAAACGGCCTGGAAACGCGCCAACCTGATAGCCGCCCGGGCCAATGTCCCAGGGCTCGGCGATCAGTTTGCAGCGCCCCAGCGTATCGTCCGCCAGCATCGCCTGAAACAGCGGTGCATCGCGGTCAAACGCCGGTGTACGGCCTAACACGGTGCCAAGATCGAAGCGAAAGCCGTCGACATGGCACTCCCGAACCCAAAAGCGAAGACAATCCATCACCCACGCCACGCCCGCCGGCTGATCCAACCGCAGCGTATTGCCACAGCCGGTGAGGTTATCGTAGCCACCGTCAGGGGTTAGCCAGTAGTAACTGGGGTTATCGATACCGCGCAGCGACAGCGTTGGCCCATCCACATCCAGCTCTGCACTGTGGTTGAACACCACGTCCAGGATCACTTCGATCCCCGCCCGGTGCAGCGCTTTCACCGCATCGCGGAACTCACGTAGCGGCGTCGTCCCGGTGCTCAAACTGCTGTAACGGTTGTCTGGCGCGAAAGGAGCCAGCACGTTGTATCCCCAGTAATTGATCAGCCCCAAGCGCTGCAAACGCGGCTCCGTGGTATGCTGCTGCACCGGCAAAAGCTCAAGCGCCGTGATCCCCAACCGCTTGAAGTAGGCAATCATCGCCGGGTGGCCAAGAGCGGCAAAGCTGCCACGCAATACGGCCGGGATCTCCGGGTGCGTTAACGTCAGCCCCCGGACGTGGGCTTCGTAGATCACCGTTTTGCCCCAAGGGGTGGCTGGCGGGCGATCGTCTTGCCAATCGTAGCTTTCGTCGATCACTATGCATTTGGGCATCAACGGGGCGCTGTCTTGCGGGTCCGGTTGATCGTACCCCCCGTGCAAATACACATGGTCGGCAACCGGCCCTTCGACTGCCCGCGCCGCCGGATCGAGCAACAGCTTGTTGGCGTTAAAGCGCAACCCTAGATGCGGCTCAAATGGGCCATGCACCCGAAAACCATAACGTTGCCCCAACTCGCCCCCTGGCAGATATCCATGCCAGATATCACCGCTGCGGGCAGGCAACGGCAGGCGTGTTTCACGATATTGCGCATCGAACAGGCACAGCTCAACCTGAGTGGCATGCGCAGAAAACAGGGTAAAGTTGATGCCATTACCGTCGTAATAAGCCCCTAAAGGCGCGGCAAGACCCGGCGTCAGCTCTACCATCAAACCTCCCGCCGCAGATAAACCGTAGCCAGCGGTGGCACCATCACGCTGATCGAATGTTCACGACCGTGGCTGCCGATCGGCTGCGAAATCACCCGCCCCTGATTACCCGCGTTGCTGCCGTGATAATGGTGTGAATCGGTATTGAGGATCTCCTGATATTCGCCAGCGCGCCCAATACCGATACGGTAATGGGGGCGCGGCACCGGGGTAAAGTTGCTGATGGCTATCAGCTCATTGCCCTGCGAGTCGTAGCGTGCGAAGGCAAATACCGAGTTGTCGTGATCGTCGACTACCAGCCATTCAAAACCATCTGGACGATAATCGCGCTCATACAGCGGCGCATTCTCCTGGTAGCAGTGGTTGAGATCGCGTACCAGCCGTTGCACGCCGTGGTGCCAACCGTCCAATCCATCCAGCAGATGCCAGTCCAGACTGTTATCGAAATTCCATTCACGCCCTTGAGCAAATTCGCTGCCCATAAACAGCAGTTTTTTGCCCGGGTGCGCCCACATAAAACCGTAATAGGCCCGCAGGTTGGCGAATTTCTGCCAGGCATCTCCCGGCATCCGATCCAACACGGAGCCTTTGCCATGCACCACTTCGTCGTGCGAGATCGGCAGCACGAAGTTTTCGGTATAGGCGTAAAGCATGCCGAAGGTCATCAGGTTGTGATGGTATTTACGGTGCACCGGATCGCACTTCATATAATTCAGCGTGTCATGCATCCAACCGAGATCCCACTTGTAGTGGAAGCCTAAGCCGTTGGCATCTGGCGGTAGAGTAACGCCCGGATAATCCGTGGATTCTTCCGCCAGCGTCACCGCCCCTGGCCGCTCTTTGCCCAGCGTCTGGTTGGTGTAACGCAGGAAGGAGATCGCTTCCAGGTTCTCATTGCCGCCATAGTAGTTCGGCACCCACTCACCGTCGGCACGGCTGTAATCACGGTAAATCATCGACGCCACCGCATCGACGCGCAGGGCGTCGATACCAAAGCGCTCCAGCCAGTAAAACGCATTTCCCGCCAGGTAGTTACGCACCTCGTGGCGGCCATAGTTGTAGATCAGCGTGTTCCAGTCCTGATGGAATCCTTCGCGAGGATCGGCATATTCATACAGCGCGGTGCCGTCGAAGTTGGCCAGGCCATGGGCATCGCTGGGGAAATGCCCCGGCACCCAATCCAGGATCACGTTGATCCCGGCATCATGAGCCGCGGCGACAAAAGCCTTGAACTCCGCTGGCGTGCCAAAACGGCGGGTTGGCGCATACATTCCCAACGGCTGATAGCCCCAGCTGCCGTCGAACGGATGCTCGTTGATCGGCAACAGTTCAATATGGGTGAAACCCATATATTTAACGTAGGGGATCAGTTGCTCGGCCAGTTCTTGATAGCTGAGCCAGAAATTATTGTCGGTATGGCGACGCCAGGAGCCCAGGTGCACTTCGTAGATGGAAATCGGACGGTCAAAGTCATTGGCCCGCTGCCTTTCCGGCGTATTTTCCACCACCGCAGGCAGCGGTGTGATCAACGAGGCCGTTTCCGGCCGCATCTGCGCTTCGAAAGCATAAGGATCGGCTTTCAGCTGCACGTTGCCGTAACAATCGATAATCTCGTATTTATACAGTTGCCCGGCCTTCACGCCCGGTAAAAACAGCTCCCAAATCCCGTTCTCTCTACGCAGGCGCATGGGATGACGCCGTCCATCCCAAAAGTTGAACTCCCCCACTACCGACACGCGCTGGGCATTCGGTGCCCAAACGGCAAAGCTGACCCCATCCACATTATCCAACGAGCCAGGATGCGCCCCCAGCCGCTCATAAGGCCGCAGATGGGTGCCCTCGGCCAGCAACCAACTGTCAATATCCTGCAGCAGGGTGCCAAAACGGTAAGGGTCTTCGAGAAGTTGTTGATGGTCGCGCCAGCTGACTTCAAGCTGATAGCGGAAAGGGGTTTTACGACGCGGTACGAGAGCGCTGAAAAAACCACGAGCGTCATCGCAATTGAGCTGAACCAGACGGTTACCGGTTTTACTCTCTACCAGCCACACGGTGCCCGCATCCGGCAACAGCGCACAAATCTGTAGTCCGTTTTCGGTTACATGCATGCCGAGCAAGGAAAAGGGATCGGCATAGTGACCGGAGATGAGCTGATTGATCACGTCACGTTCGGGAAGTACAGGCATAGCATTCTTCCTTTGATTAAGAGCATGACTTTTAAAAGGCTACGCTGAACAAAAAGCAGCCGTTGCACCTATCATGCAATTCATTTGCTACCTAAAGCGTGATTTCAGTCGGTTATTGATTAATCGATCGCCTTCATGCTCGCAGTTTCGCTCTTTATGCTTAATTTTTAGGCGAATTTTCACCATTGATGGAAAACTTTTCATCCACCTAATAAGCATAGCCATGTCTGCTAAAAACACGGTGACATTACCAAGGAAAATTTTCAGCCGGAAAACCGGCGGAGCGGGCAACCTTCGCTGGCCGCGTCTGATATACGACAGGCGTGACGTCACCTTGCCTGCATCGCCTTTACTGCTAGAGCAATTGAGACCAGAAATGTGGAAAACAGCACATTGGAGGGCTGAAAGAGATCAGCCTCAAGGAAGTTCAAGGTTATAGCAGTAACATACAGTGTTGGGGCTAACCGAACGTCAGATCAAACAACGCTCCAGCCCTTTCACAGGGTTGCATATCCCCTTACTCAGTAAAAACACCTAGCCAAGTAGGTAATCAAGACAATGGATTGCTTCAATGACACCCTCTATTCTCTTTGTTACACCAAAGGTCTATTCAGGAGCAAGCCAAGATGAAACGTATAATCTCATCCGCCATTTTATTTAGCAGTATGCTGTCATTCACCAGTGCAGCCAGTGGCATTCTGACCGAAAAGAATCTCTCCCTCGAATTGGCTGATAAGTTGGCGCAAAGTGCCATCCAGGCCTGTAGCGCCAATAACTACAATGTTGCCGTTACCGTGGTAGACCGCGCCGGTATTCCTCTGGTTATCAAGAAGATGGATAACGCGGGCCCTCATACGGTGGAAGCCAGCCGGATGAAAGCATTTACCGCGCTGACCACCAAAAACCCTACCGAAAATGTGATGAAAAATGCCCAGACCAACGCCGGGGCAGAAAATCTGCGTGATATCCCTGGATTTTTATTGCTGGCCGGTGGCGTACCGGTGAAAAGCGGTGAAGAAGTCGTTGGCGCTATTGGTGTAGGCGGCGCACCGGGTGGACACCTTGATCAGCAATGCGCGCTTACCGCATTAGAAAAGGTGCTGACGAAATAACACGATGGGCCGCGGTTTCAATGATATACCGCCAACATGGCCCCCGCATTACGTTGCCGCCAATCGACCTGTCCCCAAAGTACGGTCTTGGGGATAACCTAAAGGTGCGTTTTAGTAATGCTATCCACATAAAAAAGCCCGCTTTCATGCGGGCTATCGGTTTTTTACAGCTTAGTGATCCTTCATGCAACGCAACTAAATATCCTACAGCAGGATACGCAGCATGCGGCGCAGGGGTTCGGCCGCGCCCCATAACAGCTGATCGCCAACGGTGAAGGCGGAGAGGTATTCCGGCCCCATATTCAGCTTGCGCAGACGGCCAACTGGCGTGTTCAAAGTACCGGTTACGGCAGCAGGCGTCAGCTCACGCATGGTCAGTTCGCGGTCGTTCGGGATCACCCGTACCCAGTCGTTGTGCGTGGCCAACAGTTGCTCAATTTCCGGCAGCGGAATGTCTTTCTTCAGCTTCAGAGTAAATGCCTGGCTGTGGCAGCGCAGCGCACCGACGCGCACACACAGACCATCAACCGGGATGATGCTTGAGGTGCTGAGGATCTTGTTAGTTTCCGCCTGGCCTTTCCACTCTTCGCGGCTTTGGCCGTTATCCAGCTGCTTGTCGATCCAAGGGATCAGGCTGCCCGCCAGAGGAACGCCAAAGTTATCGGTTGGCAGCTTACCGGAACGGGTGGCCTCCGTGACTTTACGTTCGATGTCCAGGATCGCCGAGGCCGGGTCCTGTAACTCCTTCGCTACATCCGCATGCAGCATGCCCATCTGGGTCAACAGCTCACGCATATGGCGCGCCCCCCCGCCAGAGGCAGCCTGGTAGGTGGCAACAGAGGCCCACTCCACCAAGTCATTGGCAAACAGGCCGCCCAGCGACATCAACATCAGGCTGACGGTGCAGTTACCGCCAACAAAGGTCTTGATGCCTTTGTTCAGCCCTTCCTGGATCACCGCATGGTTCACTGGGTCGAGGATGATAATCGCCTCGTCTTTCATACGCAGAGAAGAGGCCGCATCAATCCAATAGCCCTGCCAGCCGGCAGCCCGCAGCTTTGGATAGATTTCATTGGTGTAATCGCCGCCCTGGCAGGTAATAATAATATCGAGAGCGCTTAATGCTTCGACATCATACGCATCTTGCAGCGTACCTTGCTGCTGGCCACCAAAAGCCGGGGCGGCAGCACCGAGCTGCGAAGTGGAGAAGAATACCGGGCGAATGGCGTCAAAATCGCGCTCTTCAGTCATGCGTTGCATGAGAACCGAGCCGACCATACCACGCCAACCAATGAAACCAACGTTTTTCATATTTACTGTCCTGCCTTGGAGGATGGCTATGCTCTATACCCTTTCAGGAAGGATATGAGATAGAGTTAAGTTATATGTTGTGTGCAATATCTACCCACCTTACAAAAAGTCGGCGCGAGCGCAAAGTGAATTTATTCAATGAGCAGGCAATTCTCAGTAACGCCGCTTATATCCGTCGTTTTTTCTGATTTTGAGGCCTTAAATGACAGAAATGATTGCGGCAACGGTGTTGCTGTTTTTAATTATGGATCCGCTGGGTAACCTGCCGATTTTCATGTCGGTGCTGAAACACCTGGAACCGCGCCGTCGCCGGGCGGTGGTGATCCGCGAGTTGCTGATAGCCTTGGTATTGATGCTGATTTTCCTGTTCGCGGGCGAACATATTTTGGCGTTCCTCAACCTGCGCACCGAAACCGTGTCGATCTCCGGCGGGATAATCCTGTTCCTGATCGCCATCAAGATGATTTTCCCTTCGCAGGAGGGCAGCGGCAGCGATCTTTCCGCCGGAGAGGAGCCTTTCCTGGTGCCGCTTGCCATTCCGTTAGTGGCCGGGCCGTCGATTCTCGCAACCTTGATGTTACTTTCACACCAGTACCCCAACCAGATTTCGCATCTGGTCGTGGCCTTGCTGATTGCCTGGGGATTGTCGGCGGCGATCCTGCTGATGTCGAACGTATTCCTACGTTTACTGGGTAGCAAAGGGGTGAGTGCACTGGAACGACTGATGGGGTTGATTCTGGTGATGCTGTCCACCCAGATGTTCCTGGACGGCGTTCGGGCGTATCTGAACCTTTAGCAGTCAGGGCGCAGCAGAGATTGCTGCGCCCCGCCGTTAAGGCTTAAACCACCATCGCCAACAGCAGGCAGCCAATCAGGCCACAGACTGAAATGATGGTTTCCAACACGGACCAGGACCTGATGGTTTCCATAATGGTCAGGTTGAAATACTCCTTGAACAGCCAGAAGCCTGGATCGTTTACGTGAGAGAAAATCACGCTGCCCGAACCAACGGCGATAACCATCAGCTCCGGGCTAGCCCCGGTGGTAGCAATCAGCGGAGCCACAATGCCCCCGGCGGTGATTGCCGCTACGGTCGCGGAACCCAGTGCAATACGCAGCACTGCGGCAATTGACCAGGCCATCAGGATCGGTGACACATTGCTGCCATGCATGATGCCAGCAATGTATTGCTCAATGCCGCTGTCCACCAGCACCTGTTTGAACGCCCCGCCACCGCCGATAATTAACAGCATCATGGCGATGATTTTGATGGAGTCGCTGACGGTACCCATCACTTCGTCCATGGTGCGGCCACGGTTCAGGCCGAAGGTAAAGATGGCGATCAGCACCGCGATCAGCGTTGCCATTACCGGGTCACCAAAGAACTCGGCGTAAGCCAAGATCGGGTGGCCTTTTGGCAACACCATTTCCGCCACGGCACGCAACGCCATCAGGATCACCGGCACCAGTGCAGTCGCTACGCTGACGCCAAACCCAGGCATTTCTTCTTCGGTAAAGGTTTTTGGGTTATATAGACCGACTGGAACCGGCTTATCGATACCTTTCAGGAAGCGGGCATACACCGGGCCTGCCAGGATCACGGTTGGGATTGCCAGCAAGGTGCCATACAACAGGGTTTTACCCATGTCCGCATGGAAAATGGTAGCAATGGCTGTTGGGCCTGGGTGTGGCGGCAGGAAACCGTGGGTAACGGACAGCGCCGCAGCCATCGGCACGCCGACATACAGCAGCGGGATACGTGCAGAGGCAGCAATGGTAAACACCAAAGGCAGCAACAGCACGAAGCCCACTTCGTAGAACAGAGCAAAACCGACGGTAAAACCGGTCAGCACGATGGCCCATTGGATATGCTGTTTACCGAACTTGTCGATCAGCGTGGTCGCAATCCGCTGCGCACCACCACAGTCCGCCAGCAGCTTACCGAGCATGGCACCAAAGCCCATGATCAGCGCCAGACCGCCCAGCGTTCCGCCCACGCCGGCCTTGATAGAACCAATCACTTTGTCTACCGGCATTCCCTGCATGATACCAACCGCCAGAGCGACCAGAATCAACGAGATAAAGCCGTTCAGCTTAAAGCGGATCATCAGCAGCAGTAGCATGGCTACGCCGATGGCAACAATCACTAGTGGCATAATTTTTCTCCAACCCTTTTATCACTTGGCCTCTTTACGCAACGGCAGCGAAAGAAGGTGCTTTGTTTTATTGTACGACCCTATCCTGGTGGTCTAAGTAGGCAGCTGAGTACAGTGGTAGCCAATGGATGCAGATTGCAGCCCGCCACGTGGCGACATGAAAACGCCGGGCATGTTCCCTGTTCTGTGCTGTGTGATGACAATCACATCTCCATTTGTTACCCGTATCATGATACCGGTAACATGATAAGATCCGGAACCAGGTAACCCAGCAAAATTCGCATTCTGAGATAGAGATCAAACTTATGGCGGGAAAAAGCATCATCCTGATGGGCGTCTCCGGCAGCGGCAAATCCACGATTGGCGCGGCGGTAGCACGGGAAATCAAGGCAAAATTTATCGATGGCGACGATCTGCATCCACGCGCCAATATCCAGAAGATGGCCAGCGGCCAGCCGCTGAATGACGAGGACCGCGCGCCCTGGCTGCAACGCCTCAACGACGCCGCGTACAGCCTTAATCACAAGAACGAGAGCGGGATTATTGTCTGCTCGGCACTAAAGCGCCGCTATCGCGATCTGCTACGCAAAGACAATGACAATATGGTGTTTATCTATCTAAAAGGCAGCTTCGAGACGATCCTGACCCGTCTGCAAGCCCGCTCTGGGCATTTTATGCCCACCGAGCTGCTAAAAAGTCAGTTTGAGGCATTAGAAGAGCCAGGGGCCGACGAAAAAGATGTGATTTGCGTGGATATCGATACCGACGTTGAAGGCGTAGTTGGCCGCTGTGTTGCAGCGCTAAAGCAATAAGTTAGCCGTGCTGGGCGCTGGCTGTTGCGCCCAGGTTCAGATGCTGCCACCGGGTGCCACGGTGAAGCCCACGTCCACCATACGTGGGGAAACAACCTCTCCACGCAGCCGTGCCAACAGGCGCTCAGCGGCGATCTGCCCCATATGCTCACGCGGCGTCAGCACACTCGCCAGCTTTGGTACCATCACCTGGCCGATATCGTGGCCGTGGAAACCGGCAATCGCCATATCCTGCGGGATAGATAACCCCTGGCGCTGGCACTCGAATGCCGCACCGATCGCCAAGTCATCGTTGGTACAAAAGATACTGTCGACCTGCGGATAATCTCGCTGCGCCTCGCGCAACATCTCACCACCGGCCGAATAGGAAGAAGAACGTGAGGTCATGATGCTGTAGGCTTCAAGACCAGACTCACGCATGGCCTGTTCGTAGCCCTGCTGTTTGATAATGGTGCGTTCATCCTGACGCGCGCCAAAGTACACCACATGACGATGGCCGCGAGCGATGATCTGCTGGGTCATTTGGCGGGCCGCTTCAAAGTTGTTGAACCCGACAGCCAGATCGATACAGGGTGACACACAGTCCATCAGCTCCACCACTGGAATGCCTGCAACTTCAATCATCTTCAGGGTACGTACGGTATGGTGGCGTTCGGACAAGATCAACCCATCGATGTTATAAGAAAACAGCGACGTCAGACGCTCTTCCTCACGCTCCGGCAGATAGCCGTAGTGCGCCAGCATGGTTTGATAGTTGTGTGCATCGGTAACGCTTTCGATACCCCGCAACACTTCGGCAAATACCTGGTTGGTCAACGACGGTAGCAACACGCCAATTGCCCGGCTGGTCGCATTGGAAAGGATATCCGGGGCACGATTGGGAATGTAGCCAAGTTCGTCCAGCGCTACCGCAATTTTTTGCTGTAAAGCGGCAGAAACCTGATCGGGATTGCGCAAATAGCGGCTCACCGTCATTTTGGTGACGCCAACCTGATCTGCAACATCTTGAAGCACCGGCCGTTTTTTCTTCATTATCACTGAACTGGCTAACCGTGAATGGGCGGCCATTTTAGCAAATAAAACGCCTTTCCGATATTGTTGGTTATCCGGCCAGCAGACACAAAAAAGGGCCCGGCATTGCACCAAGCCCTCGCCATTACTTTGTCATCACACCGGCGGCAGATCGAACAGTAAAATCTCGCTGTCGTCATCGGCATGGATAGACAGTGCTGTCTCATCCCAGATGGCAAACGCATCGCTAATACCTGCTTTGTGGCCATTGATAGAGACATTGCCATGCACCACCTGGATCCAAACGCGGCGTTCTGCCTGGATTGGATAAACCGATTGCTCGTCTTTCTTCAGCGCCCAGCGAGACAACGTCATATCCTGGAACACCTTCAGCGAACCTTCACGGGCGTCTGGCGACAGCACCAACTGGCGGCCCTGAGGCGCATCAAACATCCGTTGTTCATAACGCGGCTCCAGCCCAACCTGATCCGGAATAATCCAGATCTGGTAGAGATGCAATGGCCGATCGCTATTGGCATTGTACTCAGAGTGACGCACACCGGTCCCTGCACTCATGATCTGGAACTCACCGGCATTAATCTGTTCTTTGTTGCCCATGCTGTCCTGATGCTCCACCGTGCCGCTCAGCACGTAGGTCAGGATTTCCATGTCTTTATGGGGATGAGTACCGAACCCCTGGCCTGCATCAATCACGTCTTCGTTGATCACTCGCAGCGCCGAGAACCCCATAAAGTCGGGATCGTAATAGTCAGCAAATGAGAAAGTGTGCCAGCTGTCGAGCCAACCGTGATTGGCATGACCGCGATCTTGTGCCTTACGTAAATAAATCATATTCAACTCTCCTCAACGTTTTCTACAGTCTAGACCTGACGGAGGAATATGAAAGCGCAAAAATCTCACCCCTCTGTTCAAAAAATTAGGTGGAGTTTGCCAGCACGTAACAAAGGGTTTGTGGGATGAGTTAGCCGATGAATTTGGGCAAAAAAAAAGCCAGCACCCGAGCTGGCTAAGTAAACACTGGAAGCAATGTGAGCAATGTCGTGCCTTCAGCAAACAGTATCAAAGGTTGATACTCTCTCTGAACGCATGACAATAATAATCATTATCATTCGCACCTGTAAAGCGTTTTTTTGACCAATAGGAAATTATATTGACTCAGGGGAGTAAACGGATAATTTGGGAGGTTATTCAAACGGTAAACGCCAAAGAGAGGAAAGAATGAGCGAGATTGTAGTTCGTCACGTGGAAAGTAACGATGCTGAAGCCCTGCACCAGCTATATTCCCACCCGGCCGTTTACCGTGACACGCTACAACTACCGCTACCGTCAAAAGCCATGTGGCAGCAACGTATTGCTAACGTGCAACCCGGAACCTACAACATGGTGGCCTGCATTGACGATCGCGTGGTGGGGCAGTTGTTCGTGGAACTCAACCAGCGGGTACGCCGCCGCCATGTGGCCACTATTGGCATCAGCGTGGATGCCGGTTACCACGGCAAAGGCGTTGGCAGCGCGCTGATGCAGGCGATGATCGATATCTGCGACAACTGGGCCGGTATTGAGCGCATTGAGCTCACGGTATTCACCGACAATCAGGGTGCCATTGCGCTGTATCGTAAGTTCGGTTTTGAGATTGAAGGCACCAGCCGCCGCTTTGCCATGCGCGATGGCGAGTTGGTGGATGCTTATCATATGGCTCGGTTTAAAACCCCGTAATCAGAACTGCTTTGTAGGTGGGGCGCTAATACCAACGCCCCACCAGTTAGACTCAGCAAACCAATAACTAACTTAAAGCCCGGCCGTTTCGCGAATATAGCGGCGTGCTTTCACTGCGTATTCAAAAGGATTGGCCAGCGCCGGATCCTGCTCGGCCTCCACCACCATCCATCCCTTATAGCCACGCTCATCCAACAGCTTGAATATCGGCCGGAAATCGATCACGCCATCCCCCGGCACGGTGAAGGTGCCTTTTTTCACCCCGTCCAGGAAGCTCAGGCGCTTGGCCTTAACCTCTGCCACCACCTCGTCACGCACGTCTTTCAAGTGCACATGGTTGATGCGCGGCAGGTATTTCTCCAGGATTGCCAACATTGCCTGTTGGCTGCCTTCGGAGTAATAGGCATGCCCGGTATCAAACAGCAGGTAAACATCGTCGTTCACCATGCTCATATAGCGGTCTATCTCTTCGGTGGTCTGGATGCCCGTGCCCATATGATGGTGCAGGCAGACCTGCATCCCCTTTCCGGCGGCAATTTTCGCCAGCTCGTTATACCCTTGCGCCACCCGCTGCCACTCTTCATCGCTAAAATAGGGCTTCTCTTCAAATACCGCCTTGGTGGTGCCCTGAATGCTCTTGCTCTGCTCGGAGCAGCCAATCACTTTGGCCCCCATTGCATGCAGGAAATTCATGTGGTTAATAAACTCATCGATGGTCTTTTCCTTCAGCCCATCGGCAAAAAACGTGCTGAACCAGGCATTACAGATCTGGATCCCGCGGATATCCAGCATCGGCTTCAACACCTTGGGATCGCGCGGGTATTTGCTGCCCACTTCGCTGCCGGTGAACCCGGCCAGCGCCATTTCGCTGACGCACTGCTGGAACGTGTTCTCGTCCCCTAACTCAGGCATATCGTCATTCGTCCAACCAATCGGGGCGATTGCCAGCTTTACGTGGTCTTTGTTCATTTTTCAGCCTCAGTCATGTTGGCACTTACCGGCTATCTTTCCCACCGGCTTGGCCAAGAAAGTTATTTACCATAGAAGCCAGGACGGGCAGGCAAGGTCACTGGCACCACCTCACCGCTGGTCTGCGCGGCGATACAGGCATCCGCCGCCACCGCAGCGGCAAAGCCATCCCAAGCAGAAGGCCCGGTGAGATTGCCGGCCTGAACGTCATTGATAAAGGCTTGCAGTTCAACATCATAGGCACCGATAAAGCGGTCTTTCCAGTCGACCAGGATCTCGGTGGACAGTTTGGCACCGCTGCGCATTTGCACCGCGGAAGGCTCTGGTAGCTTGGCAATGCCGGTTTCCCCCACCACCTCACACTGAATGTCGTAGCCGTATTGGCAGTTAACAAAAATTTCGACGTCAATGCGGGTGCCCTTGGCCGTTTCCATCAGCACAATCTGCGGGTCTCTCAAATGCGGCAGGGCTTTGCTGCTCTTGCGTGGGAACACCACCTGCACCGAGACGTAATCATCGTCCAGCAGCCAACGCAGCACGTCTAACTCGTGAATGAGCGTATCGGTAATGGCCATATCCGTGGTGTAGGCTTCACCGACCCTTGGATTACGGTGGGCACAATGCAGCATCAGCGGTTCGCCGATCTGGCCGCTGGTCAGTACCTGTTTCAGCGCCCGGTAGCCCTGATCGTAAGGGCGCATAAAGCCCACCTGTACCAGGCGTTTGCCATGCCTGGCTTCGGCATCCACGATGTTTTTGCAACCCTGTGCCGTGACCGCCAGCGGTTTCTCGCAAAACACGGGTTTACCCACAGCAATGGCGGCCAGCACAAACTCTTCATGGCTCGGCCCCCATGACGTGACCAACACCGCCTGGACGTCTGAGGAGTTGATCAGATCGTGAGCATTGTCATAAACCTTGGCGTCCAGTTTCAGTTCGCTGACCACCTTGGCCGCGCTGTCCCGATTGATGTCATTCACCGCAACCACTCTGCTACCCTGCAACACCTGGCTGCAACGGCGGATATGATCCCTACCAATAGCACCGGTACCAATAACCCCAATGTTCAATGTCATTTTCGTTATCCTCGTGGACTGTAAACGGCAGACGCAAGGTCTGAAGTAGATCGGATTATTTATGCGCGGCGTTCTCCGCCGCACCTACGATTGCCAAGGCATTGCGTTATCAGTAGTCGCGGGCTTTATCGATGTTCTCCTGCAGCCTGCGGGCGACGGCAATAATTTTTTCACTTTCAGCCACCTGGGCCCCCCCCACACGCCACCAACTGAGATAGTTGTGCACCATGGTTTTCGGCAGCACTTTGATATCCAGCAGGGTGGAAACCTGTTGCTTACGGGCATCTGCTAGCGCATCGATCAGCTGTTGTTCTGTAGTAATGCTGTAGGTTTTGCAACCATAGGCCGCCGCCAACATGGCAAAGTTAACCGGAACGAGCTTGCCATCCAGTTTGTTGCCTTGCGGATTACGGAAGCGGAACTCAGTGGTGTAGCTCCCCATGCCGTGCCCTATCTGCAGGTTGTTGATACAGCCGTTGGTCATGTTGTCGAACAACACCACGTTGATTTTGCAACCTTCCTGGATCGAGGTGACCAGCTCAGAATGCAGCATCATGAACGCCCCATCCCCCACCATGGCGTAAACTTCGCGCTGCGGCTCCGCAAGCTTGACGCCTAACGCGGCGTTAACCTCATAGCCCATACAGGAGTAGCCGTATTCCACGTGATAGCCGTGCTCACCCCGGTTTTGCCACACTCGCTGCAAATCGCCCGGCAAACTGCCAGCGGCGGCAACGATGACGCTGTCCTGCGGTAAATGCTCATTCAGCACCCCCAGCACTCGGCTTTGGGTTAATACGGAGCCGGTTTTTTCGATAAACTCGGCAAACACCTGTTCACGATCGAGGCTGTCGTCGACTTCCGGCACAAAGCCTTCGCCGGTATAGGTCACTTGATAGACACGCTCGGTCTCTTTCTGCTGTTCGCCAAGCGCCTTGCTGATAGTGTCTTGCCAATCAGCACGATAATCCGCCTGAGCCAACAGCGGGCTGAGAGAGGCCAGAGCCGCACGGGCATCTGCCAAGACTTGCAGACCGTCCAGCTTGCCAGCATCAAACGCGCTGACGTTGATGTTAAGGAAGGCCACATCCGGATTTTGGAATAGCCATTTGGACGAGGTGGTGAAATCGCTGTAACGGGTGCCGATGCCGATCACCAGGTCTGCCTGCTTCGCCAGCGTGTTGGCCGCCAGACAGCCGGTTTCACCGATGCCCCCCACGTTATAAGGATGAGCGGAAAGCACCGTACCTTTACCAGCCTGAGTTTCGGCAAACGGAATATGGAAGCGTTCAGCAAACTGCTGCAACGCCTGCCCAGCCTGCGAATATTTCACCCCGCCACCGCAGATTATCAACGGCTTGCGTTTTTTCACCAGTAACGCCAAAGCCTCTGCCAGAGATTCTTGGCTGGCCGGACGGCGCTCAAGGCGATGCAGCCGTTTGTGGAAGAAATAGTCTGGGTAATCGTAGGCTTCGCCCTGAACGTCCTGCGGCAGGCAAAGCGTGACGGCACCAGTTTCTGCCGGATCGGTCAGCACGCGCATGGCATTAATGCAGGCGCTCATCAGTTGTTCTGGGCGCACAATGCGATCCCAATATTTACTGACAGCGCGAAATGCGTCGTTGGTACTGATGCTTAAATCGTAGGATTGTTCGATCTGTTGCAATACCGGATCGGGCTGGCGAGAGGCGTACACATCGCCCGGTAGCAGCAGTAAAGGAATGCGGTTAGCCGTGGCAGTGGCCGCAGCGGTAATCATATTGGCTGCGCCGGGGCCGATGGAAGAAGTGCAAGCGTAGATCTGCTGGCGCAGCTTCTGCTTGGCAAACCCGGTAGCGGCATGCGCCATTCCCTGTTCATTGCGCCCCTGATGCACCAGCAGATCGCCACAGTCTTGCTCCAGAGCCTGCCCCAGGCCGAGTACGTTACCGTGGCCGAAAATGGCGAAGATACCCTTGACGAATTTGGTTTCGACACCGTCTACCAGCAGGTACTGGTTGTCGAGAAATCTGACCAACGCCTGTGCCATGGTCAACTTGATCTTACCCATTTTACTCACCCTTTCATTTGGCGTTATCCCGAGCCTGCTGCAGATGATGGTGTGCGAGCAGACAGGTGTAGCCGGTGGCGTAGCGCTGACGTCGTTACACAAAAGCAGTGATAATCTTGTCTGGGTTGTTACACACTGCTCATGCAATAAGCGGTTTGAAACGTGCATTGATTATAAACAAATATATTTTTCATAAAATATAAATACAGAAAAAACATTTCATTTTGCGATAAAGATCGCATATTACCAAACCACCAAAGCTTGATTTATTTATATAATTCAATTAATTAAGTATAAATTCATCATCACTCTCTTTCGATCGATGCGCCCACTCGCCGATCGAACCAGCAACCATCAAGATGGCGCTCGCTTGTGCAGGAAATTTCCGCAATGTACTGTTATATCAATAATAATATGCCAGATCGGCAGGCCGTCCGTTATACGCTGCTTTTAAATGCATCACGTTTACGGGGTGTAAATTTCATTTCGTATTGAAATTGAAATTTTTATTCCTCATACTTCGAACCATGCTTCCTACTTAGCTCCTTTACCGGGTCGCAATCGGTTTTGCTTAATGACAGAAGGAAACGGGTATGGCCACACAACAAAAGCAGCTTGATGTCATTTGCCTCGGGCGCATCGCTGTCGATTTCTATGCTCAACAAATCGGCGCACGCCTGGAAGATGCCAGCTCATTCGCCAAATATCTTGGCGGCTCCTCCGGCAACGTGGCCTATGGCACCGCGATCCAAGGGTTAAAATCCGGCATGCTGGCTCGCGTAGGGGATGAGCACATGGGCCGCTTTCTGCGTGAAGAACTCCAGCGCGTCGGCGCGGACACGCAGAGTCTGATCACCGATAAGCAGCGCCTGACTGGCCTGGTGATCCTGGGCATCAAGGATCAGGAAACCTTCCCACTGATTTTCTACCGCGAAAACTGTGCCGACATGGCGCTGACACCCGAGGATATCGATGAAAACTACATCGCATCATCACGGGCCCTGGCGATCACCGGCACCCACCTTTCCCATCCCAAAACGCGCGCAGCGGTACTTCAAGCGTTGGAATACGCCCACCGCCACGGGCTGCGTACCGCGTTGGATATCGATTATCGGCCAGTGCTGTGGGGGTTGACCTCGTTAGGCGATGGCGAGACCCGCTTTATCGAATCGGAAAAGGTGACCCGCGAGTTGCAGGAAGTTCTGCACCATTTCAATCTCATCGTGGGGACTGAAGAAGAGTTCCATATCGCTGGCGGCAGCACCGATACGCTGGTCGCGCTGCAAAACGTCCGTAAGGTCACCCAGGCCACGTTGGTGTGCAAGCGAGGGGCGCAGGGGTGCTCGGTATTTGAAGGGGATATCCCCACAGATTGGCAGCAAGTCAAACTGCATTCTGGCGTTCGCGTTGACGTTTTAAACGTGCTCGGCGCGGGTGATGCCTTTATGTCTGGCCTGCTACGTGGCTATCTTAATGATGAGGGTTGGGATCAGGCTTGCCGTTACGCCAATGCCTGCGGTGCGCTGGTAGTGTCACGCCACGGCTGCGCCCCCGCGATGCCGACCAAGCTGGAGCTGGACGATTACCTGCAACGCGAACAAGAGGTGAAACGCCCGGATCTGGATGCCCGTCTGAACCATTTACACCGCGTTACCACACGTAAACAGCAGTGGCCGGAACTGTGCGTATTTGCCTTTGATCATCGCAAGCAGTTGGCAGAAATGGCGCGAGAGGCAGGAGTGAGTACAGAGCGGATCCCACAGTTAAAAACGTTATTGTTGGCCGCTGCACAGGCTGCAGCTGCCGAAGCGGGGTTACACGGCAACAGCGGTATTCTGGCAGATACTACCTACGGCCAGGCGGCGTTGAATGCCATTACTGGCCAAGGCTGGTGGATTGGCCGCCCGGTGGAGTTGCCGAGCTCCCGCCCTTTGCGGTTGGAGCACGGCAACATTGGCTCGCAGCTGATCGACTGGCCCCAAGAGCACGTGGTCAAATGCCTGGTATTTTATCATCCACAGGATGCCGAAACGCTGCGCCGTGAGCAGGATGAGCTGATCGTTGACGTGTATCGTGGCTGCTGCAAATCGGGCCATGAGCTGTTGCTGGAAGTCATTTTGCCAGAAGGTCATGCCGACAAAGACGAGCGCAACTATCTGCAGGTGATGGAACATTTCTACCGGTTGGGCGTTCTGCCAGACTGGTGGAAATTGCCGCCGCTGAGTGCCGCCAACTGGCAAAAAGTGGGGGAATTGATTGAAACTCACGACCCATTCTGCCGCGGGGTGCTGATCCTCGGGCTAGACTCCCCACAGGAAACGCTGAAAGCCGGGTTCGCCGCAGCCGCAGATGCCCACTGGGTAAAAGGTTTCGCGGTTGGCCGCACCATTTTTGGCACTTCTTCACGCCTTTGGCTACAAGGTGAGATCGATGACCTCGGGCTGGTCGAACAGGTGAAACAGAAATACCTGACGCTGATCGGTTTCTGGCGGCAATATCGCCCGCAGCCTGCGAGTAAAACCAGCCGGAGTTAAGCTGGCGTTGTTAATGAACCTGCCCCTTAAAGTGATTTTCGCTGCTTTAAGGGGATTTTTTTGCCCATTTTCTGTGAAGTAACGCAACTGGCGACGAAATAAATCGCTTTTTGTAGAAATGAAATGTCCACTCCATCTGTTAGAATAACCGGACAATATCTTCAGCGTATACCCAATACGCCTCAGCCAATACTGCGAGCCGAATGGATGACTAACCCAACTCAACTTTCGCTGTTACAGGACGAGATCCGCCGCCGTTATGAAACGCTGAGCAAGCGCTTGAAACAGGTAGCACGATACATTCTGGATAACAGTAACAGCATTGCTTTCGATACCGTTGCCTCCATCGCCGCACAGGCCAGCGTGCCGCCATCTACCCTGATCCGTTTCGCCAACGCCTTTGGCTTCAGCGGTTTCAACGAAATGAAGCAGGTTTTCCGCCAGCATCTGATGGAAGAAACGGTGAACTATACCGAGCGCGCACGCCTGTTCCGCCAAACCTCTACCGACGACAGCGTTGCCCCGGAAAAGCCGGCAGAAATCCTTAACGTGTTTACGATGGTCAACTCGCAGGCGCTGCAACAGTTGGCGATGCAAACCAGTGCCGAGCAGTTGGATCGGGCGGTAGAGTTGCTGAATAGCGCGGAAAATATCTACGTGATCGGCCTGCGCCGCTCATTCAGCGTGGCTTCATATCTCACCTATGCCCTGCGCCACCTGGAAAGGCGCGCCTTCCTGATCGACGGGTTAGGCGGGATGTTTACCGAACAGCTCAGCATGGTGAAGCCCAAGGACGTGGTGATCGCCATAAGCTATTCGCCTTATGCCAAAGAAGCGGTAGAACTGGTGGAGTTGGGTGCCAAGCAGGGCGCACAGTTGATCGCCATTACCGACAGCCAGGTCAGCCCGCTTGCCGCCTTCAGCGATGTCTGTTTTGTAGTGCGCGAAGCGCAGGTAGATGGTTTCCGCTCGCAGGTGGCCTCCATGTGTCTGGCACAGACGCTGGCGGTATCATTGGCACTGAATAACGCCAAAGAGCTGTAATATTCGAAAAGGGCCGCAGTGTGCGGCGGCCCCTACCTTGTCAGTATCAATAGCTCTCGCTGTTGATCCAGGCGTGATCTTTTTCCCAGGTGAACTTCCACAGGCGTACCGGCCCCGCCATCACATTGAGATAGTAATTGTCATATCCGGCCAGGGTTGCCACCGGATGGTAACCGCGCGGCACTTTCACCACATCGCGGTTATAGACCGGCATACACTCATCCAGCGAACGATCGTCGGTATAGACACGTTGCAGGCAGAACCCTTGTTCAGGGTTAAGACGGTGGTAATAGGTTTCTTCCAGGTAGGTTTCGTCCGGCGAGTTTTCCTGGTCGTGCTTATGGCTTGGGTAGGAGCTGGTATTGCCTTCGTCGGTATAAACCTCAACCACCAGCAGGCTGTCAGCCGGTTGGCTATCAGGCAGAATATTGTGTACCAGCCGTTGGTTACGGCCTTTACCCCGGCGCTCCACGCCGACGTCTGCCGGGGTGATCAAGCGTGAAGGCAGATGTCCGTTACCCGGTGCGCTGCATACCGCCAATTCCAGATCGGTTTCTGCCCGGACTTCAGCATGGTCGTGATGCGGTACATAAACGGAGTAAGGTGGAGTGCGCTCAAACGGGCTCATCCGCTTACCAATGTGTGGATACTCCGCTCGTTGCGTTACCACAGAGGCAATTCCCGCCACCAGCACCAGGCAAAGCTCCTTGTCGCCACTCTCCAACCGCAACGACTGCCCGGCCGCTAACCGATAGACCTCAAACCCGACAAAACGCCAGCCGGCATTTTCCGGGGTGACGGACTGAATACGCCCCTGCGCATCCGGTTGCTGACATTTCGCAAGTAATGATGACATGACAATGCTCCTTAAATCCCGTGCTTGTGAGTGTGGCTGCAATGCATTGATACCAGCGACAACGGCCGCTATCCCGATGGAATAACGGCCTCGGCATACCTGGCTGCGGTTTAGCCCAGCGTTGGCATACTGTATTCGGATACCGTTTGCTGGCCGGTTGGCCAACGTGCGGTGGCCGTCTTCATGCGGGTATAGAATCGCACGCCGTCAGTGCCATGTACGTTAAGCGCACCGAATACTGAACGTTTCCAGCCGCCAAAGCTGTGGAAAGCCATCGGCACCGGTACCGGCACGTTAACCCCCACCATCCCCGCCTGAACCTCATGCACAAACTGGCGAGCATAGTGGCCGTTATTGGTGAAAATGGCGCTGCCGTTACCAAACTCGTGGCTGTTCACCGTATCGATGGCCGTTTGGTAATCGGCCACACGCACAATGCCCAACACCGGCCCAAAGATCTCTTCGCGATAGATGCGCATATCAGGTTGTACGTTGTCGAACAGGGTACCGCCCACGTAGTAACCCTCTGGATAACCCGGCACCTGATAATCGCGGCCATCGACCACCAGCGTTGCGCCCTCTTTAACGCCAATATCAATGTACCCCAGCACTTTTTTCTGATGGGCGGATGAGACCAACGGCCCCATTTCATTTTCCTCACCACCTTGCTGCATGCCGGGGCCAACCCGCAGTTGGGCGATCAGCGGTTTGAGTTTGGCAATCAGTTTATCCGCGGTGCTATCACCAACCACGACGGCCACCGGCAGCGCCATGCAACGTTCACCGGCCGAGCCAAATGCCCCTCCCATCAGCGCATTGACCGTGGCATCCAGATCCGCATCCGGCATGACGATAGCCTGATTTTTGGCGGCCCCAAAGGCTTGTACACGCTTGCCATGCGCACTGGCGGTGGTGTAAATATGCTCTGCAACCGTAGATGAGCCAACGAAGCTCACCGCCTGAATGCGTGGATCGGTGCACAGCTGCGAGGCCTCTTCATTGCCACAATGCACGACGTTGAACACCCCATCCGGCAGGCCCGCCTCTTTCAGCAGTTCTGCCAGGCGCACGGAGGCCGAAGGCACCAACGCCGGAGGCTTCAAGACGAAGGTATTACCACAGGCCAGCGCGATAGGGAACATCCACATCGGCACCATAGCCGGGAAGTTAAACGGCGTGATCCCGGCCACAACACCCAGTGGCTGCATCAACGAGAAACTGTCCACGCCGGTGCCGACATCCGGTGAGTATTCCCCTTTGATCAGGTGCGGAATACCGCAGGCAAACTCCACCACCTCCATGCCACGGGTCAACTCCCCCAGCGCATCGGAATAGACTTTGCCATGTTCACTGACGATCAGTTGCGCCAACTCTTCGCGGTGCTGCTCTAGCAATGCTTTGAAATTGAACATGATACGCGCCCGGCGCAGCGGCGTGGTACGCGCCCAGTCGGTAAATGCCTGATGGGCGACATCAATAGCCTGTTTCACCTCGGCGGCGGTGCTCTGCGTCACCCGGCGTTCAACCTGGCCACTAGCCGGATTGTGCACGTCGACGGTTTGATTACTGCTGCTCAGGCAAACCTGCCCACCAATAAAGTTACCCACGGTTTTCATGCTTCACCCTCTTTTAAGTCCGCTATCGCCACGACCTGAAGCATTGCCGCATACCGTGACGTTCATCGTGCCGTCTGCAAGAGTACGGCCCACAGGCAGATTAAATCCTGACCAGATGAATCAAACTCTATTCTATTGAAAAAAAAGTTTCAAATAAAAGTTTTTAGAAAATTTGTTTTTAGTGCCGCCGATCGCAAATTTGCCATTCCCGTAGGCAGAGCGGGTGGTGGCAAACGATGTTATCCGCGATCCGCCAGCTGCGTGTCCTTACGCAGTAATCTCTATTTTTTAAACAGATACACTTGCCCGCCTGGAGGAGTCAATTTTCCAATCTGCTATGCACATCGGGCAGAACATTTGCCCTATTTATGCTCAATTTTTTGAACTTGATCTAAAAATCAATATTTCATTATTCACTAAATATGAAATAAATGTTCTTGTCTGCCAAAGGCCCCTTGAAAAACACCGCCTTGATGACAGGCACGGTTCACCCTTCTGCCTCCCTACCCCCTACAAGTCACTTAAGTAGGCAGAAGCCTGGATAAAAATCGGAGCAACATATGTCATATCAGCGTAAACACAATACTGGGTATATTCTGCGTATCTGCGGGATTGCAGCACTCGGCGGCATTCTGTTTGGTTATGACACCGCCGTGATTTCTGGCGCTATCGAGGCCCTTAAAGCCTACTTTGACCTCAGCCCGGCAGAAACCGGCTGGGCCGTGTCCAACGTAGTGATCGGCTGCGTGGTCGGTGCCTTCGGCGCTGGGCCGCTGGCCGGGCGCTATGGCCGAAAAAAGGCCCTGGTGGTCGCCGCCCTCCTGTTTACCGTCTCTGCAGTCGGTGCCGCTTTGGCCACCACCTTCACCTGGTTTGTTATCTATCGCATCATCGGGGGTCTCGCCGTCGGGCTGGCCGCAACGGTATCCCCCATGTACATGTCAGAAGTCTCACCGAAGGATATGCGGGGCCGGGCGCTCAGCATGCAGCAGTTCGCCATCGTGTTCGGTCAGATCGTGATTTTTTACGTTAACTTCAAGATTGCCAGCTATGCGAGCGAAGCCTGGCTGATTGAGATGGGCTGGCGCTGGATGATTGGCTCAGAGGTGATCCCCTGCCTGCTGTTCACCGCCTTGGTCTTTGTCATCCCCGAATCACCACGCTGGAGCGTAATGGTAGGCCGCGACGATCAGGCTTTAGCCATGCTGACCCGAGTTTCAAATGCTGAGCATGCTAAAAGCGTTTTGAGAGAAATCAAGGAGTCGCTTCGCCAGGACGAGCAGCACCGCAAGCAAACGCTGAATTATGGCGACGTGCGCGTACGCTTCATTCTGTTTGTCGGCTGTATGATCGCCATGCTGCAACAGGTGACAGGGGTTAACGTCATGATGTATTACGCCCCGGTGGTACTGAAAACCGTGACCGAAAACGCGCAAGAAGCCCTGTTCCAGACCATCTGGATCGGCGTATTGCAACTGGTCGGCTCGGTGATCGGCGCGATGCTGATGGATCGCTTAGGCCGTATTCCACTGATGCGCTGGGGCACCCTGGGCACCATCGTTGGTCTGCTGATCACCTCTTATGCCTTGTATACCCAGGCAACTGGCTACTTTGCGCTGTTTGGCATGCTGTTCTTTATGGTGTTCTACGCCATGTCATGGGGCGTGGGTGCCTGGGTGCTGGTTTCCGAAATCTTCCCCAACCGCATGCGTTCACAGGGGATGAGCATTGCCGTTGGCTGTATGTGGCTGGCCAACTTCGTCGTGGCCCAGAGCTTCCCGATGATCAATGACCAACCTTATCTGTTCTCCACCTTCCACGGGGCGTTCCCAATGTGGGTGTTTGCCGCCTGCTGCCTGTTCAGCTATTGGTTTATTGCCCGCTTTATTCCAGAAACCAAGGGTGTTTCACTGGAAAGAATGGAAGACGTCGTGATGGCAAAACGCTATCGCCAACCGCTATCTGAAATCGTCACGGCAGAAGATGGCAAAGCCTAAAGCCCACAAATCCAGGAGTGATGCAACATGGCCATTGCGTTAGCACGTTTTTGTATCAACCGTAAGATAGCCCCCAACCTCACTCTGGAGAACTTCTTCCGCCTGGTGAAAAGATGTGGGTTAAACAAGGTCGAACTGCGCAACGATATGTCGGGTGGCAAAGTGTCCGACAACCTGAGCAACGAGCAGTTAAACGCGCTGGCCAAAGAGTTCGGCATTGAGATCGTCACCATCAACGCGCTGGGAATGTTCAACCTGCTGGAAGATCAAGCTGCATTGCTGAAAAACGCTGAAGCGTTGCTGATTCAGGCAAAAGCCATCCATAGCAAGGCGGTGGTGATGTGCCCACATTGCAACGCGAGCGACCGGCGCAGTGAATCACAAAAGAGGGAAGATACGCTGGCTGCACTACGGCTACTCGCTCCGCTGTTCAAACAGTACGGCGTTGAGGGCTACGTGGAACCATTGGGGTTTGGCATAAGTTCATTGCGCTCTTCCTTGCTGGCACAGGCAATCATTCGTGATTCTGGCGCCCCCTATAAGATAGTGCTGGATACGTTCCACCACTATCTGAGCGACGTAGCACAACCAGAGTTTGACGCTCAGATCCGGGTTGAGCAGATTGGTTTGGTGCATCTCTCTGGCGTTGAGGATCCGCTCGTCAAAGGCGCATTAAGCGATGAACAACGCATTATGCTGAGCGATAAAGATCGGTTGGCAAGCGTAGCCCAGGTACAGAACCTGGAACGTTTGGGCTACCGGGGGATCTATGCCTTCGAGCCGTTCTCGTCACAGCTAAACACCTGGACAGAGGGCGATATCGAACGCGAGATCCGCCACAGTATTGCATTGCTGCAAGGATAAACGCACAAGCTGCCCGTAGGCTACAGAGAGCCTCGCTTTACACATACTGCGTAGGGCGAGAAGTGCCTATTTGAGCGTATGAACCACCAGTTGCTCACGCTGGTTGTAGAACTTCCTATAAGCCAGATAGCAGGCGATGATGGTTGACAGGCTGGCGGTAGAAAGCAGCATAAATGTCACCATAATCTGATACTTGATGGCTTTTACCGGATCGATACCAGCAAAGATCAAACCGGACATCATTCCTGGCAGGCTTACCAGACCAACCGTTTTAGCGGAGTCTATCGTCGGGATCAGCGATGCACGAATACTGTCACGGATCAGAGCCGCAGAAGCGAATTTGGGGGATGCTCCCAGGCTGAGCATTTCCTGGATCTTCTGCTGTTGGTCTTTAAAACGTTGCCCAAGGTTGTTGTAGCACAGACCCACCGCCACCATCGCGTTGCCAGCAATCATGCCGGAAATGGGGATCACCTGCATTGGCGTAAAGGCAATCGAGCCGCTCAGTACCAGCACTACCAGCGTCAACGTCGCCCCTGCAGTAATGGCAATAAACGAAATGGTAAACGCGTTATCGATATACTTACTGCGCTTTTTCGCGTTATATGCTGCATTGAAGCAGATAAACAGCACCATCAACACCGTTAATAGTCCATTATCCAAATCAAAGATATATTTTAAAACGTAGCCGACGATAACCAACTGTACCACCGCACGGCAAATGCTCCAGATAATGTCTTTTTCCAGTGCCAGCTTCTCTTTGTGGCTGATCAGAATGGCGACAATCACCAGGAGCATCGACAAGCCTAATGATTCGTTGGTGATATTATGCTGACTCATGAGCTTTCTCCTGGCTATCGATGCGGCTCAGCGGCAGGGTGATCACCTCGTCCGCATGCGCAATTTCATCCTTATCGTGTGTAACCCATAGTACCCCCAGACCTTGCTCGGCCACCAGGCGGCGGATCAACTCATTGACGTGACGTTTGTTATCTTCATCCAGAGCACTGGTGATCTCATCAAGCAGCAGTACCTTTGGCATAAATTGCAGATTTCTGATCAAGGAAATACGTTGTTTCTCACCGCCGGAGAGCTCGTTGATACCTTTTTTCAACATGCTATCCGGCAAGGCCAACAGTGTCAGATCCTGGCGGATTTTCTTCTCATCGGGTTTCAGTTTACGAATTTGATAGGGTAACGCGAGGTTATCGTAGACGGTGTCACCAAACAGGGCTGGCGTTTGGAAGCAGTAAGAAACCTGCTTGCGGTACTCTTCTGGGGCAACGTCATCAATATTTTTACCGTTGAAAATGATGTTGCCACGAGTTGGGCTAAGCAATGAGGAAACGATCTTCAACAAAGTACTCTTGCCACACCCCGAAGGCCCGGTGATCAACTTAAATTCGCCCGACTTCAGGGTGAAAGAAACGGCATCCAGAATAACCTGCTCGTCAATTTGATAATGGATGCCTTCCAATACCAGTAATTCATTACTGCCCTTCATGCTCACTCCGGCTTGTTGCGCGACTCTCCTCTTTCAGCGGCGAACTGCTGGCTGCCAGCTGAAATCCATGAGGGTATTTTCTGCCAGTAAAAAAATTCAGGCAAGTTGTTAATCGCTCAGCAAACCGGCCAGCTCAGCGCATGTGGAGAGCGGTTGATGCAGTATAGAACCAAGCTGAATAAAATGTTGCTGAGCCGAGAGGAGTCAAGGTCGCTCTTGGCACATTAATAATACTACGCATGTACGGCTGGCCGTGTTAATAATGTAGTAGTTTAGCCCCATTCGCCCCCAACGGCACGATAATAGGTATACGTGTAAAAGCAATTAATAATACTTTCTGCGGAAATAGAATTATATCGATAAAATACCCGGGCGTTCTACCCTATATTGGCCCTCCCCCCTTATCCAACAGCATAAGTTCAAAGTACGGTGAAATAAATAGCTCGTTAATAATGAGCCGGTACCATACGAACCAAAAAGCAACCCCTCGCTAAAATACAAGGGGTAGAGATGGAACTGTCAGGGTTCGATTTGCGCACGTAAATACGCCAGTGCGCTTTGGCTGTAGCTCTCCCCTTGAGTCAATTTGTTGATCCGGCCCTGGGCCTCCAGCACCATACCAAGACGATGTAATTCCTGATGCTGCGGAAGTACATCGGCAAACGCATTAAGCAGGATGATTGACGGCATGATTTTTTCTGCGCAAGTGCCTACTGCGCCAGGTTCATCCCCCCTGGCCGGACAGGGCAGGCTGTCCGAATGGCGATGTTGGCATGCCTGTAACAAGGTAATTGCCTGTTGAATTTCATGACTCCATGGCATAACCACTTTCCTCTGAGACTGATTGCCTTGCCTAGATATGATTAATAATCAGCACGTTAACATGCATTAACGACTAACAACAAACCACAAACGCCCCTAACCAAGCTGGCCCTATACAAGATAGGTTTTTCCGGCCATGGTTTATTGATATAGGTCACATTGCATAAAGATCGCCAAATTTTTATATCCCGTCAATGGCTAAGATAATTCGCAGAATTTCTATAACGCCACATTTTTCACTTAGAAAAGATAAAATTCCTACTGCGAAATCTATCTATCCCTAACCTAAATTGGGTAAAAAAAACCAGACTTTTCGGTAAATTACCGATTAAAAACAATAGAAAAATGCGTTCGCATGATGCAGAAGGATATTCTGAATAAACACGATAGTTGTAATTGTAAAGTTATTACCAACCAGATTATTCCTGTACGCCATTTATTGTCTCGAAAACGGCCAAGAGCAAGGTCTTGCTGGCCGAAAGGTAAGCGTTCACCCTGCGATGAGGCGATAGCCGCTACGGGGGTCAGGAGCTGCCGGTATGTCTAGGGTGTCTGAGGAAGCTGTAAACAGGCCCGAAGCCTGAACGTGGCCTCAGATTTTGAGGCCACGTTCACGCAATTACGGTTTCTTGCAGGGAGCAGGGGCGTATTTAGCATCCGCAGGGAACGCCTGCGGTTGGCAATCAGGCAGGCCCGGCAGGGCCATTTCATAAACCGCCACACCAATCACGCCGACATTCTCTTTTTCCCCCGCCAGTGAACTCGCAGCGTAGGAGTCATCCGGTTTTGCAAAACGGAATGCGGCAACGGACGAATCACTTTTACGGAAGCCCTCAATCACCAGGGTTCCTTTTGGGGAGACCAGATAGCCGGAATTACGCAGTGAACCACTGCGGCCAGAAATCACGTCCAGACCGTCAACAGCGGTTACCACCTCATAGGTTTTGCTGGGGCTGGTGTTATAGAAGAACAGCTGGTAGCGCTCGCCGTCATTGGCAGAGAATGAAAACTCGCCATTTTTATAGCGATTGAGCGCGAAATCCCGATTGTTTTCGGTCTGCACACGCATTCTGACGGAAGACAACACGATCTCATTGGTGTACTGCCCATTATTGGAAGCGGCCGCGCTGTACAACACTTTGGCGACACTGTCTGGAGAGGAATGCAAACGCTTCGCGTCAACAGTGGTCACTTTGGAGTAAACGTCCTCACCCCATGCCGTTCCCAGTTTATGTTCTTGGGCGACTGGAGCCGGTGCAGCTGCAGGATCAGCCGCCACGCGTGAAGAGGAAATCTTTTGGCTACAGCCGGAAACCAGCACCAGAGAAGCCAGTAATGCCAAACCGCATTTGATTTTCATCAGCAGAACTTTCCTTGTTATTATTTGAATAAGAGTGCGCTTACCTCAACGCACGAGCCGAGCCCATTATTCTGAATTACTTCCGATGTTCCTATCTCTTAAGTTCTTAAAATAGACGATTGATTATCTGAAAAGGCGCGGCATTCCGCGCCTCTTCATGGCGAGCCGTTTCAGGAGTGTCTGCCGTCTCTTTAAGATTTCTGCGCAGCCAAAGCCTGCGCGCAGGCCCAAGCGGAACTCCAGGCCCACTGGAAGTTATAACCCCCCAGCCAGCCTGTCACGTCCACCACCTCACCGATAAAGTACAGGCCCGGCACCTTACTCGCCTCCATGGTTTTGGAAGAAAGCTCTTTGGTGTCCACACCGCCCAGGGTCACCTCTGCGGTGCGGTAACCCTCGGTGCCATTGGGTTGTACGCGCCAATCTTGCAAACTATCAACCAACGCGGCCTGCTGCGTTGGAGTGAGTTGCTTCAACGTGGCCTCCGGCAGTTGCCCCAATTCTTGCAGCAATTCCACCAGGCGCTTTGGCAAGTGCAAAGCCAGAGTGTTTTTCAGGCTCTGGTTAGGATGTGCCTGGCGCTGTTCGTTAAGGAAGCCCACCAGGTCTAGCGTTGGAAGTAAGTTAATGCTCACAAACTCACCAGGCTGCCAGTAACTGGAGATCTGCAAGATAGCCGGACCAGAAAGCCCCCGATGCGTAAACAAGATGCTTTCACGAAAGCTGGTGCCATCATCCGCTGTGACCACTGCGGGAACCGAAACGCCAGACAGCGCCTGGGATTGCTCCAACAGCGGCTTATGCAGCGTAAAGGGCACCAAACCGGCCCGGGTCGGTAATACTTTCAGGCCAAACTGTTCCGCCAACTTATAGCCAAAGGGGGTGGCCCCCAAACCCGGCATGGAAAGCCCACCGCTCGCCACCACAAGTGAGCGAGCACTCACACTCTCGCCGTTAAGTGCCAATTCAAAGCCCTGGTCGGTTTTTTCGACGCTCAGGACCTCGCTGCGCAGGCGCGTTACCACCTGACCCAGTTCGCACTCTTGCACCAACAGATCGACGACCTGCTGTGCAGAATCATCACAGAACAGCTGCCCCAAGGTTTTTTCGTGGTAGGCGATGCCGTAGCGGTTAATCAGATCGATAAAATCCCATTGGGTATAGCGTGCCAATGCCGATTTGCAGAAATGGGGGTTATGCGAGAGGTAGGCCGCCGGTTCAACGGACATGTTGGTGAAGTTACAGCGCCCACCGCCAGACATCAGGATCTTGCGGCCCGGTTTTTTGCCGTTGTCGAGTAATAGCACCCGGCAACCCAGTTGCCCTGCCTGCGCAGCACAAAACATCCCTGCGGCACCCGCGCCAATGACGACAACATCAAACTGTTCCACCCAAACCTCTCTTTGCAATAGCCACAACAATCGCGGCAACAAGAGCGTATTTTACGCCTTTTACGTGCCTGTATACCGCTAAATCCGCGGTGGGGGATTGTAAAGGCATCGGCAGGACAACGCCAACGTAAGAAAATGTAACGGACATAAACGGCAGTAACATGCTGAAATTGCATCGATTCAACAGTGTTCAAACCCCTTGTACATCAGAGAAATCAAAAAAACGTCATATTTTCCTTTTCCCCGACACCCGTTGTCGCCGATAATGCGCGGCGTTCATGTCCACAAACCTGGCGTAACGCTTATGCTGCATTTGTTCACTGGCCTGGATTTCCATACCGGCCTGATGTTAATTCTCGCATTGTTGTTCGTGCTGTTCTATGAGGCCATTAACGGCTTCCATGATACGGCCAATGCGGTCGCTACTGTAATTTACACCCGTGCTATGCGCTCGCAACTTGCGGTCGTTATGGCTGGCCTGTTCAACTTTCTTGGCGTGATGCTCGGCGGTTTGAGTGTTGCCTACGCCATTGTGCACCTGCTACCAACCGATCTGTTGTTGAACGTCAGTTCAGCACACGGGTTAGCCATGGTCTTCTCCATGTTGTTGGCGGCAATTATCTGGAACCTCGGTACCTGGTATCTTGGGTTACCGGCCTCCAGTTCCCACACCCTGATTGGCGCCATTATCGGTGTCGGCTTGACCAATGCGTTGGTGACCAACACCTCCGTGGTCGACGCGCTGAACGTGCCAAAAATGATCAGCATCTTCCTGTCGTTAATCTTCTCCCCGTTGATCGGGATGATCATTGCCGGGCTGATGGTGTTCATGCTGCGCCGCTATTGGAGCAATACCAAAAAACGTCAGCGTATTCATATGACACCGGCGGAACGTGAAAAGGTCGATGGCAAACGTAAGCCACCGTTCTGGACACGTATCGCTCTGATCCTGTCGGCTATCGGCGTGAGCTTCTCACACGGTGCCAATGACGGTCAGAAAGGTATCGGTCTGATTATGCTGGTGCTGATCGGTGTTGCCCCTGCAGGCTTCGTCCTCAACATGAGCGCGACCGGTTATGACATCACCCGTACCCGCGATGCCGTGAGCCACCTGCAGCAATTCTACCAAAAGCATGGCGATTCTCTGGCACATGTGGCCACACAGACGCCGTTGGTTCCTGCGCCTCAGAATGCGGCTCCAACGCCTGATCAACCGGTTGAGTTCCACTGCGACAGCTCACGTGCCCTGATTGCCGTTGAGCGCTCTCTGGACCTGCTGAACAATCTGCAAAACTACGATCAGCTGACGGTAGAGCAGCGCAGCCATCTGCGCCGCCTGCTGATGTGCGTGACCGAGACTGCAGACAAGGTGGCCAAGCTGCCAGAAACCTCAGTGGAAGATCAACGCTTCCTGAAGAATCTGCGTTCAGACCTGTTGGAAACCGTTGAATATGCACCAACCTGGATTATCGTCGCGGTAGCCCTGGCGCTGTCCCTCGGTACCATGGTGGGCTGGCGACGCGTTGCTACCACTATCGGTGAGAAAATCGGTAAGAAAGGCATGACCTACGCTCAGGGGGTGTCGGCACAGATGACGGCCGCCCTGTCGATTGGCGTGGCCAGCTATACCGGTATGCCGGTTTCCACTACCCAAGTACTGTCTTCGGCGGTTGCCGGAACGATGCTGGTGGATGGCGGTGGCGTGCAGAGCAAAACCATCAAGAGCATCTTGTTGGCCTGGGTTCTGACCCTGCCTGTCTCGATTTTACTTTCCGGTGGCCTGTATTGGCTGGCGCTGAAAGTGATTTGACGATTGCTCGATACAACAATGGCGGCCAAAGTGGCCGCCATTTTTTTGCCTTGCTATCGCCGGGCTAATACCAGATCGCCAATGCCACCAGGCTGATCACCACTAGCCCACACAGCGATGAAGTCAGCACAAACTGGCTGCGGACACGCTGACAGCGGCGAATGAATTCCGGGTCGTGGTGCTCCATATAGCGTTGCGTAAAGATATAGCGCACCAGCCGTATCTGCTTGCTCGGCTGGCCGTGCGAAGTAAAGAACCCTCCGCCATCGACGTATTGGTAAAGTAACGGGTCGCAGCCGCGTAAAACAAATAGCAGCGCACGCAGAGAAGAAAAATACCGGGCCATGTTAATCACACAGACCACACACAATGCCCAAAACAGCGCGACGGTACTAATCATGATAGCCCCCTCAAGGCGTTGTTATCCCGGACACCCGCCGGGCCAACGGCCCTACTTCATACCTTATGCTGCCGGAGCCTTGGCTCCCATCCCCCTAGCACCTTACGGACCCGTTGCTACCCACAACCTCTGACCGCTTGATGAACAGGTCTTACAGCGATCAGAGGAAATAAGTGGGGTCCACATTCACTAGTGTAGAATAATGAAACGCAAACAGATCCCGGTGCCGCATAAAATTTACAGTCAGGGCCAAATTCTTCATCTACCCACTCTCCGCTCGGATAACCGTCATAAGCTATACTTTGAGCAACAATGCTTATAATTCAATCGTTCAAACGGCGAATAGCCGTATAAGCCATAGGATTTTTTGCCCCGTCGGTGTAAAACGGGTGGGGTAAACGTATAAACAAGGGTGATTGATGCGGTGCAGTGTGATCGCCCCAACATATCATTGTGTTATCTGGATGGTACTATGCAGGTAAGGCGAAAGCGCCAAGCTGGAACACTGAATGCCTGCCCCCTTTAATCGGCATTATATGGAAGGAGTATTCTCATGGCTTACAAACACATACTGATTGCGGTTGACCTATCACCGGAAAGTAAAATCCTGGTCGAGAAAGCGGTATCAATGGCGCGGCCGTACAATGCCAAAGTCTCTCTGATCCACGTTGATGTAAACTATTCCGATCTGTATACCGGCCTGATCGACGTCAACCTTGGCGATATGCAAAAGCGTATTTCCGAAGAAACCCACCATGCGTTAACCGAGCTGTCGCAAAATGCGGGCTATCCCATCACCGAAACCCTGAGCGGCAGCGGCGATCTGGCGCAGGTGCTGGTTGATGCGATTAAGAAATACGATATGGACCTGGTATTGTGTGGACACCACCAGGATTTCTGGAGCAAATTGATGTCCTCTGCGCGCCAGTTAATCAATACGGTACATATTGATATGTTGATTGTGCCGCTGCGCGACGAAGAAAAGTAAGCATTCGCTAACCTGTTTGGCCAACGCCCGCCCTGCGCGGGCGTTTTTCATGGTTTCCTGTTATTTATTGCTTGTTAATCAGCCACCCCACAGTGATATAGTCGAGGTAGACACAACATCCTCCCCAACTGTGAGACACATCATAAAAACAGGGGAACCAATATGCTAAACAGGAGCTATCCATGGAACAGGCTGTATCGCTAGAATCCTTTCTAAAATCCTTACAACGTCATAACTCGCATCAACCGGAATATCTGCAGGCAGTGCGTGAAGTCTTTACCTCTCTGTGGCCATTCATCGAACGTAACCCCCATTATCGTGACCATGCCCTGTTAGAGCGCCTGGTAGAGCCTGAGCGTATCATTCAGTTTCGCGTCAGTTGGGTCGACGATCAGGGCAAAGTACGGGTAAACCGCGCCTACCGTATCCAGTTCAACTCCGCCATTGGGCCGTACAAAGGGGGGATGCGTTTCCACCCTTCGGTTAACACCTCCATTCTGAAGTTCCTGGGTTTCGAACAGACCTTCAAGAATGCCCTGACCACGCTACCTATGGGCGGTGGCAAGGGGGGGTCAGACTTTGATCCCAAAGGCAAAAGCCAGGGCGAAATCATGCGCTTCTGCCAATCGCTGATGACCGAACTTTATCGTCACCTAGGCCCAGATACTGACGTGCCAGCCGGGGATATCGGCGTAGGTGGCCGCGAAGTGGGCTTTATGGCTGGCATGATGAAAAAGCTGTCCAACAACACCAGCTGCGTATTTACCGGCAAAGGCCTGTCGTTCGGCGGCAGCCTGATCCGCCCGGAAGCGACCGGTTACGGCCTGGTGTACTTCACCGATTCAATGCTGCAGCGCCATGGCCTGGGCTTTGAAGGAATGCGAGTCGCGGTTTCCGGCTCCGGTAACGTGGCGCAATACACCATTGAAAAAGCGTTGGAGCTGGACGCGCGGGTGATCACCGTTTCCGATTCCGGCGGTACCGTGGTGGATGAAGCTGGCTTCACCACTGAAAAACTGGCGCATCTGGCCGAAATCAAGAACCAGCGCTATGGCCGAGTTGCCGATTACGCCCGCGAGCGTGGCCTGACCTATCTGGCCGGTGAAAGCCCGTGGAACGTGCCGGTGGATATCGCCCTGCCTTGTGCCACCCAGAACGAGCTGGATCTGGAAGCCGCACAGGTGCTGATCCGCAACGGGGTCAAAGCCGTGGCAGAAGGCGCTAATATGCCAACCACCATCCAGGCCACCGATGCCTTCCTGGAAGCGGGCGTGCTGTTCGCACCGGGCAAAGCCGCCAACGCCGGTGGTGTTGCCACTTCCGGGCTGGAGATGGCGCAAAACGCCGCGCGCCTGAACTGGCGGGCAGAGAAGGTCGATATCCGTTTACGTCACATCATGGCGGATATCCATCAGTCCTGCGTCGAATACGGCGGCGAAGGCAAGCAAACGCATTACGTTCACGGCGCCAACATTGCCGGGTTCGTTAAGATTGCCGATGCGATGCTGGCTCAGGGCGTGCTCTAACCTTATCCTGAATGAAAAATGCCGGCAGATTCGCCGGCATTTTTTTATCTGGTTAACTGAGTATTACCTCAATTAATGGCTTCGATAATCATCAACCGATCGTTGAGCCGCTGTTTGATGACCGGATCGGTCGCTGCTTGCGCCTGTTGTTGCAGTGCCGCAACCTGCTGCTTCATCTTTTGCGGATCGCTAAACAGTAATTCTTTGACGTTGATGGAGGCTACGTTGGTATAGCGCCCATCATCGGTGGTTGGTACGCTGATCTTGCCGTCATTGAGCAACTTGTCCACAATCTTGCGCTCACGTTCATACCCTTCCAGCCCCACCAGCTTCCAGCGGTGCATCGCTTTGCCCTGGTATTCACCCTTCTTCACCTCGGTCAGATAGCGAATGGTGAGATTACGGATAGTCCCCGCTTCCTCACCAAATTCCGCCTTGGTATCTGACAGCACCGGGAACTGCATACCTTCCAGTACGCCGCCTTTTTGCGTCAGGTGGCCCATGCGATAACTGTTCATCCCCAACTGGATCGGCGTGCTGTCGGTCACTGGGGTGCCGTCGTTCAACTTCAACTCGGTGATGCGCTGCCCAACGGGTTTACGCAGATCGATGGTATAGGTCACACCATCAAAGAAGTCATTGGTTGAGTATTTGGACGATCGACGCTGTGGGTTAAAGCTGTAGGTGACATCGCCATCATGCTGCTGGTTGAAGTAGTCCGCTGACCACTCCATGTACTTTTTCAGCTCTTTACCGGTCAACTGGTAGACGGTGATTTCACCACCGGCATATTGATAGTTGAAGGCGATATCCTTGGCGGTGATGGTGCCCACGTTCAGCTTCGGCCTGTCGTTATCAATCTGCAACGCGATCACCTGCGCCTTAGGTGCGTAGTGACGAGCAGCCTCCTGATACAGGGCGCTGATGCCGGTATCCTGAATATGTACCTGTGGAATACCTTTTACCGCATCCGGCGGCACCAGATCCTGACCGGTCAGTTGCGCAATCGGCCGGTTGGCATTGGCACGCAGGATGGTATGGAACGGTTGGTAGATCTCTTCGAGCTTTTTATCGGAGCTGATGCCTTTGATCGGATAGGTGTAGCTGTCTTTATTGATCAGTACGTATTTGCCATTTTGCTGCTCAAATTGCAGATCGATACGCGACAGCGCACGGCCGTATTTGTCCGGCTCGGTGACGATCACGCCGTTGATCACCTCTTTATCCACCTTGACGTGCATATGCCCGGCCACGATCGCCGCCAGCTCCGGGTTGGCTCGAGCGATATCGCCCACGCCAGTGCCTGGCCGCTGGTTCTCATTATCGATCCCCATGTGGGCCACCAGCACGATGGCATCCACCTGGCCGTGGATCTGCTGGATCACCTTTTTCACCGCCTGCACCGGATCGGTAAACGTCAGGCCGTCGATACGATCGGTGCCCTTGGCAAACTCAGCGGTCATCGGCGTATCCATGCCGATAATGCCAATCTTCACCCCCTGGCGCTCAACGATCTTATAGGCAGGCAGATAAGGCTTGCCGCTGTCCCAGACGATATTGCCCGCCAGCGCGGTGCCTTTGAACTGGCTGAGTGGGGTTGCCAGCGCCTTCAGGCCAAAATCGAACTCGTGGTTGCCCATCACCCACACGTCATAGTCCAGCGCGTTAAAGCCGAGGATCATCGGGCTGGTCTTGTCGTTCTTGAAGGTTTCTACAAAATTGCCCTGAATGGTGTCCCCGGCGTCGACCAGGATCACGTTCGGCTGCTGGGCACGAACTTTATGCACCTGAGTGGCTATCTGGCTGAGGCTGCCCGCCAGGTTCTCGGTGTCGGTAGAGTAATCCCAAGGCACAAAGGTGCCATGCAGATCGGAGGTGCCCAGAATGGTGATATTTACCGGTTCAGCGGCCATGGCAGAGGTACTCAAGCAAAGCAGCAGGGAAAGCAGCGTCTTTTTCATCATGTTGTTTCATTATAGTTGATTGTAATTAAACAGGATTATGCGACGCACATCTCAGCGTTACCAGTGACATTGCAGAATGAACATGGGAAATGTGAGGAGGCTCAATGATTGCCCCCTCACGTTTATCTTACAGCGGCATATAAATATCGAAACGGTGATTTTTGGTGGTCGTGGCAGCATGAGCGGGAACATCGGCCAGCGGAGGGGCATAGTCCGGTCGTTTCACCACGACCCTTTTGGTCGCCAGCCTGCGGGCAGGCTCCAGCAAGCCGTCGGCATCATCATCACTGCCCACCAGCGACTGAAATACCCGCATCTCTTTTTTCACCAACGCACTCTTCTGCTTATGCGGATACATTGGGTCGAGGTACACCACTTCCGGGCGTGGATCGAGATCGCTCAGCGCCGTCAGGCTGGAGGCATGAAGCAACGTCATGCGTTCACGCAGCCAAAGACCGATCTCCGCGTCCTGATAGCCCCGTTGCAAACCATCTTCCAGCAACGCAGCGACGACCGGATCGCGCTCCAACATGCGAACCTGGCAACCCAGCGATGCCAACACAAACGCATCACGCCCTAACCCGGCAGTGGCATCCACCACGTTAGGCACATAGCTGCCTTTGATGCCTACCGCTTTGGCCACCGCTTCGCCACGGCCACCGCCGAAACGCCGCCGATGGGCCATCGGGCCAGAGATAAAATCGACGTAGATAGCGCCAAGCTTTGGCTCATCGCGCTTGCGCAGCTCCAACCGTTCTGGCGTCAGCACCAGCGCCATCGTCGCATTTTCGTCGCTGGTTAGCTGCCAACGATCGGCCAAAATAGACAAGGCGCCGGGATCGGCGCCTGCTTCACACAATAAAAACACGCTCACTTGGCGGGTTACCCTTTTATACCGTAATGGCGCAGCATAGCATCCAGCTTCGGTTCACGGCCACGGAAGCGTTTGAACAATTCCATCGGCTCTTCGGAACCCCCGCGTGACAGGATGTTATCGAGGAAGGATTGACCGGTTTCAGCGTTGAAAATCCCTTCATCTTCAAAACGCGAGTAGGCGTCTGCCGACAACACTTCCGCCCACAGGTAGCTGTAGTAACCCGCCGCATAGCCACCGGCAAAGATATGGCTGAATGCGTGTGGGAAACGGCCCCAGCTCGGCGAAGGGATCACCGCCACCATTTTCTTCACCTCGGCCAGGGTTGGCAGGATCTGCGCCCCTTTTTCCGGGCTGTATTCGGCGTGCATACGGAAATCGAACAGGCCAAACTCCAGCTGACGCAGGATAAACAGCGCCGCCTGATAGTTTTTCGCTTCCAGCATTTTGTCCAGCAGGGCTTTCGGCAGTGGTTCGCCGGTCTGGAAGTGACCAGAGATAAACGCCAATGCCTCCGGCTCCCAGCACCAGTTTTCCATAAACTGACTTGGCAGCTCCACCGCGTCCCAAGGCACACCGTTGATGCCAGAAACCCCGGCGGTATCGATCTGCGTCAGCATATGGTGCAGACCGTGGCCAAACTCATGGAACAGCGTGGTGACTTCGTTATGGGTAAACAGCGCCGGCTGGTCACCCAGCGGGCGGTTAAAGTTACAGGTGAGATAGGCAACCGGTTTTTGCAATTCGCCATTGGCTTTGCGCAGGCTACCGACGCAATCATCCATCCATGCACCACCGCGCTTGTTCTCGCGGGCATACAAGTCCAGATAGAAGCTGCCGCGCAGTTCACCTTTGGCATCGAACAGATCGAAGAAACGCACCTCTGGATGCCAGGTATCAACACCCTGACGCTCTTTGGCGGTGATACCGTAAATACGGTTAACCACTTCAAACAGCCCTTCCAGCACGCGCTGTTCCGGGAAGTAGGGGCGCAGTTGCTCATCACTGATGGAGAACAGATGTTGCTTCTGCTTTTCTCCGTAATAACTGATATCCCAAGCCTCTAACTCATCCACACCATAGTGCTGTTTGGCAAAGGCTCGTAGCTGTGCCAGTTCTTGCTCTGCCTGTGGGCGAGCGCGCTTGGCCAGATCGCTCAGAAAACCGAGCACTTGCTCCGGGCTTTCTGCCATCTTGGTCGCCAATGATTTGTCCGCATAGCTGGCAAAACCCAGCAGCTGTGCCAGTTCGTGGCGCAGAGCCAGCGTTTCCGCCATCACTTCGCTGTTATCCCACTTACCAGCATTCGGCCCCTGATCGGAGGCACGGGTGGTGAAGGCGCGATACATCTCTTCACGCAGCGCCTGGTTATCGGCATAGGTCATCACCGGCAAATAGCTCGGCATGTCCAGCGTCAGCAACCAGCCTTCCTGCTCTTTGGCCTGTGCCATCGCCTGGGCTTGGGCCAGTGCGCTTTCCGGCAGGCCGCTCAGCTCATTCACATCAGTAATCAACTTGCTCCAGCCCATGGTGGCATCGAGCACATTGTTGCTGTAGGTCGAACCCAGTTCAGACAGACGCGCCACGATCTCGCCGTAACGCTTTTGTTTTTCCTTTGGCAGGCCAATGCCCGATAGCTCAAAATCACGCAGCGCGTTTTCTACCGACTTGCGCTGTGGCGCGGTCAGTTTGGCAAAGCCTTCGCCGTCTTTCAGATTACGATAGGCCTGGTACAGCCCTTCATGCTGGCCCACCCAAGTACCGTATTCGGAAAGCAGCGGCAGCGCCTGCTCGTAAGCTTCGCGCAGTTCCGGGCTGTTTTTCACCGAGTTTAGGTGACCAACAGGTGACCAGATGCGTGACAGGCGATCGTCAGATTCGGCCAGCGGCTGACACAGATTTTCCCAGGTAAACGGCCCTGGTTGTGCCACGACGCGCTCAACCGCAGCACGGCAGTCGGCCAGTGCGGATGTCACCGCGGGGACGATATCTTCAGGGCGAATGGCAGAAAACGGCGGTAAGGCAAACGGTGTCAGCAACGCATTGGTCATAGAGGCAGTCCTGATTAGGGTGGTTGACCCGATGCGCACATCAGGCCAGACAAAGATAAACTTCTCTCTAACATGGTGCCAACCAGCGGGAAAATCAATGGTCATACGTGTGATTGAAGCTGTTTCTTCACTCACGCGGATCGTTTAGTGAGGAAGATAGGCCACGATCACATTAAGTAGGAAAGCGACCCCGCGAAGTACCTATAAAATGCTCTCATTTGCGTTAATACCCGTTTCTCAACACGCTCACATACATATAATGCACTTTATGAATCATTTTTATTTATTGATAAAAATTATTATTTCTAGCTAAAAAATCAGCCTGTGCGCTAAAAACCATGTTAATTGAGGCTGTTTTGAGACAAAATGGTTCTGTCTATTTTTAACCAACCACAGCCACGAATTACATGACAAGGAGTTCATCATGGCAAATAATATCTACGCAACGATTAATGGAAAACAACAAGGGTTGATATCGGCAGGGTGTTCTACAGCGGATTCGATCGGTAACAAGCACCAATTAGGCCACGAAAACCAGATGCTGGTTCTTAAACTCGCGCATAACATCAGCCGGGGCGAGAATGTGATGCATACATAACCCAGTGATTTTTGTTAAACCGCAGGATAAATCATCTCCTTTGTTTTTGCTGGCTATTTCTAATAACGAGTTGCTTAACCTTAAATTTGATTTTTACCGCACATCACAAAATGGTGCCCAAGAGTTGTACTACACGATCGAACTCAGAGAGGCAACCATCGTAGATTTCAACATAAACTATCCCCACTGCTTAACGCATGCTAGTGCACAACCCGAAGAAATTATTTCCGTACGTTATAAAGATATTATTTGCCAACACCATATCGCTGGCACCTCAGGTTATAGCGTATGGGACGACAGAGTTTATTAACGACTAGCAGGGTCTCTCTTACCAAGAGGCCCTAACGGCTATAAACAGCGCTGGGTCTTTTAAGCACTTGGGTTCCTCTTTTTTTACATTCACTGGCATCTTTGATATAGAGCGTCTCCGAATACAAGCTTCTTTTCCAACAGGTGCCATAGCCATGCTGATCCAACACTGTGGTAAAATGCCAATTAAAAATAAAGGCGACAACAAGCAAAAAAGCGGTAAGGCGTAAAGAGTAAATAAGTATAGGCTTGAATTTAGCTAGATAATTTTTGCCGGTAATAGACAAATGGAAAAACATAAGGAAATATACGGCACTTGCAGGAATAATTGCTAAAATGAAAGTTTCCAACCTGTTAAATGAAACAACATCAGGATAGGTAAAGCTGATGATATAGTTGCTAATAATACTTGGTGCAAAAATGCAACCTAAAGAAAAAATCCCGGCGACAAGCAAAGAACTTAAACGCTCTTTTACTGTAACTGTCTCGCCCACGTTGGTTATTAATTTATTTTTCATGGTTTATTGTATAAAATTTGGCTATTTATTCCTAACACACTTGAAACTCTTGGTGTCTGCGCTTCCATTTCCTTTATTTTTTCTATAATTTTATTAGTGATTCCATACTCCCGGTCTAAATACTCTAGACCCATCGTAATAAAAAACGCCACAATGGCGACACCAATAATAGCACCACCTAAGGAAACAGCCGCCCCTATTAACAACGCGGACGATGTTGCTCTCATGATAACAGTAACGACAACCGCTTTGGCAATATCACTAGTTATATTTCCTAAAAAACTAGCCGCAGTGCTTTCATCCTTTAGTATAAACTCCAGGCTACGGTAGGCCAAAGAGACATATATACTCCATTTCATGCCCTGTATAGCAGTATGATTAAGCCCTTTTACCCCGACCCCAATTTGTACAACCTGCATATTATTTAACGAATAACGCGTTCCATTTAAGATCCGTCTAATACCTGGGTAGCCGGTGATCTTGATGAGCTTCTCACCGTTTCTTCCGACATAAATGATGGCGGCAATCCCAAAGCCCCCCCAACTTCCTGACCAGGTCCGCCGCAGAGTAGAAATCCTTTGCGTTGCCGCTATAGGTTGCAGCATATCCCAGATAGTCCAACCCTTCATCACGTGTGATATTTAGAAAACCCTCATCATGCTGCCGATCGCCTCGGCCAAACTCTCCAAAGCACTCCAGAACATCATAGGCTTCTTCTTTGGTCAGCAGCATGATGTGGCGCTGTTCGGCATTCATACAAGCCTGGAATTTTTCTTCCGCAATTCGTCGGGCATAGGCGCCATGATCGGGTGGTGTGGGGAAGAGAGTGGAATTATTTCCCGTGAGATAGTTGGGGTATATTCTATCTTTCATCGCGGCCTCCGGTTGCCTTATAAGAAAGTATTTCCATTTACTCATCCACTAATATAATTGAAATTCGGCATTGTATAAAGAACAATCAAGGCAAATTCCTCATAGCTATCACCTATTCTTGACTATACCGGCGTAGATCCCTGCAGGCTGCAACGCTTTTCGCTTTTTACCAGCAAGGCGGTTTATACTTGGTAGCTTAAATTCGTTGATCTACGAGTTTGCAGTAAACACGCAGAACTCTTTTGCATTTAATGAGTTGATTTTATTGAAAATAACTCGAAAATCAGGAAACACAAAACGCCATGTTAAGTTACCGCCACAGTTTTCACGCCGGCAACCACGCCGACGTGCTCAAGCACACCGTTCAGAGCCTGATCATTGAGGCGCTGAAAGAAAAAGATAAGCCGCTGCTGTACCTGGATACCCACTCCGGTGCCGGGCGCTATCAGCTGAGCGGTGAGCATGCCGAGCGCACCGGGGAATACCTGGAAGGCATCGGCCTGCTGTGGCAACGTGACGATCTGCCAGAAGAGCTGGCGGCCTACATGAGCGTAGTGCACAACTTCAACCGTTCCGGCACCCTGCGTTACTACCCAGGCTCACCGCTGATCGCTCGCCAGTTGCTGCGCCCGCAGGATAAAATCCATCTGACAGAGCTGCACCCAAGTGATTTCCCGCTGTTGCGTAACGAATTCCAGAAAGACGAGCGCGCCAAAGTGCAGCGTGCCGATGGCTACCAGCAGCTAAAATCGCAGTTGCCACCTCCGTCACGCCGTGGCCTGATCCTGATGGACCCACCGTATGAGATGAAAACCGATTATCAAGACGTGGTGAAAGGTATTCAGGAAGGCTACAAACGTTTTGCTACCGGCACCTATGCCCTGTGGTATCCGGTGGTGATGCGCCAGCAGATCAAACGCATGCTCAAAGAGCTGGAAGCGACCGGCATCCGCCGTATCCTGCAAATTGAGCTGGCGGTGAAACCCGACAGCGATCAACGCGGGATGACGGCTTCAGGCATGATCGTGATTAACCCACCTTGGAAGCTGGAACAGCAGATGAACAACGTGCTGCCGTGGCTACACAAGGTACTGGTGCCGTCCGGTATCGGTCACCACCTGGTGAACTGGGTCGTACCAGAATAAGTTCGATGATGGTCGCCTGCCTGGGCGGCCATCCACTTTTCCCTTCTCCATCCCCCCTGCTTCAGCCTCATTTTCCCCCGATCTTTTGCCGATCCTCATCACAACCGCAAAATAACTGTTTGCTTATTTTACCTTTCGATTAGATGATGATCATCGAAAGATAACGTAACCAAGGAAAACAGGAGGCAGGCGGTGTACATCATTTCGACCAACAATATGCTGCAGAAGGCACAACAACAGGGCTATGCCGTACCGGCCTTCAACATTCATAACCTGGAAACCATGCAGGTGGTGGCTGAAACCGCCGCGCACATGCGCTCGCCGGTGATCCTGGCCGGTACGCCCGGCACCTATCTCTATGCGGGAACGGCTAACGTGGTCGCCATTGTCAAACAGTTGGCCGCCGAATACCGCATCCCACTGGCGGTACATCTGGATCACCATGAAACCCTGCAAGATATTGAAACCAAAGTGCATGCTGGGATCCGCTCGGCCATGATTGATGGCTCGCATCTGCCCTTTGCGGAAAATGTCGCCCTGGTGCGGCAGGTGACCGAGTTTTGCCATCGTTATGATGTCAGCGTTGAGGCAGAGCTGGGGCGGCTTGGTGGCGTTGAAGATGGCATCAGCGTCGATGCCAAGGATGCCCGCTATACCTCGCCGCAACAGGCCGAGGAGTTTGTGCGTTCCACCGGCATCGATTCACTGGCGGTGGCGATTGGTACGGCACATGGGCTTTACCAGGGCAAGCCAGAGCTGGATTTCATCCGCCTTGGACAGATCCGCGACAGGGTCAGCGTGCCATTGGTGCTGCATGGTGCGTCGGGTTTGCCGAACGCCGATATTCAGCAGGCGATTCGGCTGGGTGTCTGCAAGGTGAACGTGGCGACGGAGCTTAAAATCGCCTTTTCCGATGCGCTGAAACAGCATCTGGCGGAGCATCCGCAGGCCAACGATCCGCGCCACTATATGCAGCCCGCCAAGCTGGCGATGCAGCAGGTGGTGCAAAAGGTGATTCAGGTTTGTGGCTGCGAAGGCAGGCTGTGAAATACACCAGCATGGTAACGGCCCCTCACCCTAACCCTCTCCCACAGGGAGAGGGGACAGCACGTGCTACAAATTAAGCCTTGCATACTACCTCACCAACTCCCACAAAGAAGGGCAATTGAGGCGATCCAACAATGCACTCCATTCCCAACCACAACGCCGGACCACTCCCTCTCCCTATGGGAGAGGGTTGGAGTGAGGACATCCTCTCGTCACAATAACGGCTTTCACTTTATTGCGTATGCCGACGCCTCTCTTTATCAATCCTCTATAATTAACTGATTTTAAATAACTAAACCTATCCTGCTCGTTAACTTATTTCCTCACACTGAAAGCACTAGCACGGAAAAATAGCGGTAAAGTTTTCGATCTTGATCACGAATAATAGAAAAGTGCATTGCTAACCTTTCGAAACATTACGATTATATTCGTAAGAAAACGGAGGGTAAAATGAAAAATATCATCGCACGACATAAAGCAGGGGAGCCGATCGGGATCTGCTCTGTCTGTTCGGCACACCCATTAGTCATTGAGGCCGCATTACGCCTGGATCTGCACAGCGATCGCCAGGTGCTGATCGAGGCCACATCCAACCAGGTTAATCAGTTTGGCGGTTACACCGGCATGAAACCGGCGGATTTCCGGCAGTTTGTCTGCGATATTGCGGCAACCGTCGGCTTTCCGCTCTCCCGGCTGCTGTTAGGGGGCGACCATCTAGGCCCGAACTGTTGGCAAAATGAACCCGCCGCCAGCGCAATGGCGAAAGCGGAAGTGCTGATCGCCGACTACGTTACCGCCGGATTCAGCAAGATCCATCTGGATGCATCCATGTCCTGCGCCGACGATCCGATCCCGTTAGATCCCAATGTGGTGGCAGAACGCGCCGCCCGTTTGTGCCAGGTCGCCGAACGGGTCGCTACCCCAGAGCAAAAACAGCAGCTAACCTATGTGATTGGGACCGAGGTGCCGGTTCCAGGCGGAGAGTCTTCCGCCATTGGCAGCGTACATATCACTCACGCGACGGATGCCGCCGCCACGCTGGAAACTCACTATCAGGCGTTCCGCAAGGCTGGGTTGGCAGCGGCGATCCCGAGGATCATCGCCGTGGTAGTGCAGCCAGGGGTGGAGTTCGACCACTCACAAGCGATCGCCTACCAACCACAGCTTGCCCGTGAGCTCTCCCAATTTATTACCACCACGCCGTTGGTTTATGAGGCGCACTCTACCGATTATCAAACGCGTGAAGCCTATCAGCAACTGGTGCGCGATCACTTCGCCATTCTCAAGGTTGGCCCGGCCCTGACGTTTGCCCTACGCGAAGCGGTGTTTGCCTTGGCCAATATCGAACAGGCCCTGATTGCCCCGGAAAAACGCAGCCAGATCCTGGCGGTGATTGACGCCGTAATGCTCGACGAACCGGATTACTGGAAAAAGTATTATCACCCGACGTTCAGCCGCTCGCTGATCGACCTGCATTTCAGCCTGTCGGATCGTATCCGCTACTACTGGCCTCATCCGCGTATTGCCCAAAGTATGACGACGCTGCTCAATAACCTCGACCAGCAAGAGATCCCCGCGGGCCTGCTTAGCCAATACTTCCCGCTGCAATATCAGCGCGTGATGGAGCGCAAACTGGCGAAGCAACCCCACGCACTGATGATCGACAAGATTCAGGATGTGCTGCGCGCTTATCGCTTCGGCTGTGCCCCCGCAGAGCGGGCTAAAAACGCCGAGGAGATGGTCCATGCATAACAGCCAACTGTTCGTTCGCACTGGCATCAGCTTTGCCGACGCGCAGCAGGCGCTGGAGCACATTGGCGTCACCATGCTCAACGCCGGGGTCGTTCACAACAGCTACCCGCAGGCGTTGCTGGTGCGTGAGAGCGCTTATCCCACCGGCATAGCCCTTGAGCAGCACGCGGTCGCCATCCCCCACTGTGAAGCGGAGCATGCACGTGCTCCGGCTATTTATCTGATCCGCCCTGACCATGCCGTTCCCTTCGCTCAGGCGGATGATGACGGCACGATCGACGTTGCGCTGATTATCGCGCTGATCGTCACCGACCCGGCTGCGCAGTTGGTTTTACTGCGCACGCTGTTTGGCCAGTTGCAGCACCCCGAGTTTATCACTGCGCTACTGACCGCCCCCGAGGACCAATTGGGCGAAATTTTTGCCCAGCGGGTTTTCACTCCGCCCTCCCGACCACAACAAAAAACAGAATATGAAGGAGCCACACTGTGAAACGTAAAATTATCGTTGCCTGCGGCGGTGCCGTTGCCACCTCGACCATGGCCGCAGAAGAGATCAAAGAGCTGTGCGCGGAGCACAACATCGAGTTGGATTTGGTGCAGTGCCGCGTGACCGAGATTGAAACCTATATGGACGATGCCGATTTGATCTGCACCACCGCCCGTGTCGACCGGCAGTTTGGCGATATACCGTTGGTCCACGGCATGCCGTTTATTTCCGGCGTCGGCATCGATGCGCTGAAACAAAAAATACTCACCATTCTGACGGAGTAGCCCATGTTTACCGACATCATGCGTTACATCCTCGATCTCGGCCCTACGGTGATGCTGCCCATCGTGATCATCATCTTCTCGCTGATTTTAGGGATGAAGTTAGGGGATTCATTTAAATCCGGCATTCATATCGGCATTGGCTTTGTCGGTATCGGGCTGGTTATCGGCCTGATGCTGGACTCGATCGGCCCCGCAGCAAAATCGATGGCCGAACAGTTCCAGATCAACCTGCACGTGGTGGATATCGGCTGGCCAGGCTCATCACCAATGACCTGGGCCTCACAGATTGCCCTGATCGCCATCCCGGTTGCGATTGCGGTCAACATCGTGATGCTGCTGATGCGTATGACCCGCGTGGTTAACGTGGATATCTGGAACATCTGGCATATGACCTTTACCGGTGCCATGGTGCATCTGGCCACCGGCTCATACTGGCTGGGTATGCTGGGCGTGGTGGTGCATGCCGCCTTCGTCTACAAGCTGGGGGATTGGTTCGCCAAAGACACCCGCGACTTCTTCGGGCTGGAAGGGATTGCCATTCCGCACGGCACCTCCGCCTATATGGGGCCGATCGCCGTACTGGTGGACACCATTATCGAGAAGATCCCCGGCCTGAACCGTATTCACTTCAGCGCGGACGACGTACAGAAACGCTTTGGCCCGTTCGGCGAGCCGGTGACCGTCGGCTTTGTGATGGGGCTGATTATCGGTGCGCTGGCCGGTTATGACCTGAAGGGCATTCTGCAACTGGCGGTGAAAACCGCTGCCGTGATGCTGCTGATGCCACGGGTGATCAAACCGATCATGGATGGCCTGACGCCGATCGCCAAGCACGCTCGTAAACGCCTGCAAGCACGCTTTGGTGGCCAGGAGTTCCTTATCGGCCTCGATCCGGCGCTGCTGCTGGGCCATACCGCCGTGGTCTCCGCCAGCCTGATCTTTATCCCGCTGACCATTCTGATCGCCGTGATCGTCCCAGGTAACCAGGTGCTGCCGTTCGGCGATCTGGCAACCATCGGCTTCTTTGTGGCCCTCGCCGTCGCGGTACATCAGGGCAACCTGTTCCGCACGCTGATCTCGGGCTTTATCATCATGAGCATCACGCTGTGGATCGCGACCCAAACCATCGGGCTACATACCCAACTGGCGGCCAATGCCGGTGCCCTGAAAGCGGGCGGAGTGGTGGCCTCCATGGACCAAGGCGGCTCACCGATCACCTACCTGCTGATCCAACTGCTCACCTGGCAAAACGTGGTGGGTCTGGTGGTTATCGGCGTCATTTACGCCATTGGGGTGTTCCTCACCTGGCGCCGTGCCCGTCAATTTGCCCAGGCTGAAGCCACCGCCAAGCAACAGGCCGCCCAAAGCCTCAACGCTATGTCCTGATCCTTCGGGGGAGCTTATCTCCCCCCTCTCTATTTCTACGGAGTTCAAGTTATGCAATCAGTCGTGATCCACACGGAGGGAGAAGTGCGCGTTGAAGAACGCCCCGCCCCTGCTATTGAGGCCGCCGATGAGGTGTTGGTTCGGGTGGCTTATTCCGGGCTATGCGGTTCGGATATCCCCCGCATATTCGCCAAGGGAGCGCATTTCTACCCGATTACCCTGGGGCATGAGTTCAGTGGCCGGGTCGTGGCCTGTGGCGATCGGGTTACCGATCTGCAACAGCATGATGCCGTGGCCTGCGTTCCTTTGTTGCCATGCTTTAACTGCCCGGAGTGCCAGCGCCATTACTATTCGCTGTGTAAGCATTACCAGTTCGTCGGTTCACGCAGCCATGGCGGCAACGCCGAGTTTATCGTGGTCAAACGCGCCAATCTGGTGAAATTGCCTGCCAACGTCAGCTTATTGCAGGGGGCGTTTATTGAGCCTATCACCGTCGGCCTGCATGCCATTCAGTTGGCTGGGGGCTGCCAAGGCAAAGAGGTGATCATCATTGGTGCCGGCACCATCGGCCAACTGGCGATCCAATGTGCCCGCGCGATGGGCGCACGCAGCGTCACGGCGATCGATATCAATGACGACCGGCTCAAGCTGGCACGCCAGATCGGCGCAGAAAACGCGTTTAACAGCGCAGAACTCAGTCCCGCCCAGATAGCCGAACGCTTGCAGGAAAGGCGTTTTGATCAGTTGATCCTGGAAACCGCCGGCACGCCACAAACGGTTGGCCTGGCGCTGGATATCGCCGGGCCACGGGCACAAATCGCGCTGGTGGGGACTCTCCATAAGGATCTGCACCTGTCTTACAGCACCTTTAGCCAGATCCTGCGCAAGGAGCTAACGCTGCTGGGCAGTTGGATGAACTATTCGGCCCCGTGGCCAGGGGAAGAGTGGCAGCAGGCCATGAAGCTGTTCCAATCGGCAGATTTGGCTCTGGAGCCGTTGATTGCCAGCATCGATCGCCCGCAGCAATACGCCGCCAGCGTTGCGGCCCTGGCCGGTATGCCGATGCAGGGAAAAATCATGCTTAAGCTCGGCGAAGAGTGATATTTAGCCAATGGCTGCCCTGGTGCAGCCATTATTTTGCCTCAAATCCCATCTCCTTGATCTTTATGCTCCCCTTTCATATCCCTTTCGCATAAAATAAAAGCAAAACATTTCGATAGGTCAGGATGATGAACTCTTTTGAAAGACGAAACAAAATTGTCGACTTGGTTCAGCAGAACGGCAGCATCTTGGTCAGCGATCTTTCGAATTCCTTCGGAATTTCTGAGGTAACCATCCGCGCTGACCTGCGCCTGCTGGAAGAAAAAGGCCTGCTGATCCGCTTCCACGGCGGTGCCGCCAGGCCGGGCAGCCAGTTGGAGCAGGAGGCCGAGGCGCCGAAAACCACCGGTGAGGTCATCCTGGAGGAACGCTACCAGCTGGCCAAAGACCCGAAAAAACGCATTGCCTTAAAGGCAGCAGCGATGGTCAACCCCGGCGATACGGTGATCCTCGACAGCGGCAGCACCACCATGCTGATCGCCGAAGAGCTGGTGAAGATGGGCAATATCACGGTGATCACCAATAACCTGCCCGCCGCCTTTGCGCTCTCCGACAATAAAGACATCACGCTGGTGCTGTGTGGTGGCACGCTGCGCCATAAGACGCGCTCCATGCACGGCTCCATCGCGGAGCTCTCCTTACAGGGCATTGCCGGTGACGTGATGTTCGTCGGGGCCGACGGGTTGGACGCCACCAACGGCATCACCACCTTTAATGAAGGCTACTCTATCAGCGGCGTGATGGCTCAGGCAGCCAAGCGCGTAGTCGCGGTGGTCGACTCTACCAAGTTCGGCCGCCGGGGTTTCAACCTGGTGCTGTCGATGAGCCAGATCGACATGATCATTACCGATACTGGCATCAGCAGTGCCGATCGCCAAGCGCTCGATCGGGCAAAACCCGAACTGGTTATCGTGTAAAATCAACCGGGCAGAGGATCAAGCCTCTGCCTATTACAGCCATCGACGCAATCTTTGCGACAACCCCCAGTCAGGCGTTAAACTCTTACCCTTCTCGAATCACACAACTCATGGAAAACCCAGATGACGAAACATTACGATTATCTAGCAATTGGCGGCGGCAGCGGCGGTATCGCATCGATCAACCGGGCAGCCATGTATGGCCAGAAATGCGCACTGATTGAAGCCAAAGAGCTTGGCGGCACCTGCGTTAACGTGGGTTGTGTCCCAAAAAAAGTCATGTGGCATGCGGCGCAAATCGCCGAGGCCATTCACCAGTACGGCCCGGATTACGGCTTCGATACCACCGTTAACGCCTTCGACTGGAAACGCCTGATCGCCAACCGCACCGCCTACATCGATCGTATTCATACTTCCTACGACAACGTGCTGGGTAAAAACAAAGTTGACGTGATCAAAGGTTTTGCCCGCTTTATTGACGCGCATACCGTAGAAGTCAACGGCGAGAAAATCACTGCCGACCATATTCTGATCGCGACCGGTGGCCGCCCAAGCCATCCTTCGATCCCAGGTGCCGAATACGGCATCGACTCCGACGGCTTCTTCGAGCTGGATGCCATGCCAAAACGCGTGGCAGTAGTGGGTGCGGGCTACATCGCGGTAGAAATTGCCGGTGTGATGAACGCGCTGGGAGCAGAAACGCATCTGTTCGTGCGTAAACACGCCCCGCTGCGTACCTTCGATCCGATGATTGTAGAAACCCTGGTTGAGGTGATGAACACCGAAGGGCCAACCCTGCACACCGAATCCATTCCAAAATCCATCGTCAAGAATGCCGACGGTAGCCTGACGCTGGCGTTGGAAAACGGCAAAGAGTTCACCGTGGACAGCCTGGTCTGGGCCATCGGCCGCGAACCAGCGACCGACGATCTGAACCTGGCGGTCACCGGCGTGAAAACCAATGCCAAAGGTTACATCGAGGTCGACAAATTCCAGAACACCAACGTGAAAGGCATCTACGCGGTAGGTGACAACACCGGTGCGGTTGAGCTGACCCCGGTTGCCGTTGCCGCTGGCCGTCGACTGTCTGAGCGCCTGTTCAACAACAAGCCGGACGAACACCTGGATTACAGCAATATCGCCACCGTGGTGTTCAGCCACCCGCCAATTGGCACCATCGGCCTGACCGAACCGCAGGCGAAAGAGCAGTTTGGTGAGGACAAAGTGAAGGTCTATAAATCGTCCTTCACCGCCATGTACAGCGCTGTGACTCAGCATCGCCAACCATGCCGTATGAAGCTGGTGTGTGTGGGCGAAGAAGAGAAGATTGTTGGTCTGCACGGGATTGGCTTCGGCATGGATGAAATCCTGCAGGGCTTCGCCGTGGCAATCAAGATGGGCGCGACCAAGAAAGACTTTGACAACACCGTGGCGATCCACCCAACCGCTGCGGAAGAATTCGTGACCATGCGGTAAATGGTGCATTCCTTACTGTAAAACCGACTGTAAAAGGTCGGTTTTTGCTTTTATTCAGCTTATAAATGCTGATTAAGGCAATTGAATATCCCCGCCATAATGTTTATATCACTGCAAAATTAGCATTCATTAAGATAAATCGTTCTTTTAAATATAACTTCTTAAATATAACCTCAACGAGATGCCGATTTTCGAGCACAATCGCTCCCAACGCGCCTATAATCACCGCGTAGTTATATGCAGTATCTCGTTTGGCGAGGCTCCTATACAAACACAGGTTACTGATCTGACGACATCGAGAGATGCCCAAGGTTAAGACAGGCTTTATCGGATTAAGGTTCAGCCCAAGGTAACTTCTGAGATTGTTCAGATACGTTGTATAGTGCTAAAACCTGGACGCGGAGATAGGCTTTCTGCACTCCCCCTCTTTGGTTTACTCCCCTATGCGATGCACTGTTGAAGTTTAAACAGCAATAGGGTCAATCACTTCCAGACTCCTCAGCGATGACCGCTACCACGCCAGCAGCACAGGCGGGTCAGCCATTGCTAACGCTTTGAACGCTGACTTTTTCACCGCCGCTGGCACCAGGACGGTGAATGAAGCCAGAGACTACGTTACACACTTACTTTTAACCACAGAGGTCGTTATCGATTACAGTTAACCGAGGATAAGATTATGGGAAATATGATGTTTTTTATGGGATTTTTGTTTTTCATCAGCTCATTGGGGCTGATCGCAGCCTATCTGAGCACCAAATGGGATGACTAATGAACGAAAAAGATCCGCCTAGCATCATCCTCCCCGTAGCCTCATCAATCATTGCGGGGAGGATGAATAACCGCAATAAAACGGACGGTATTTACCGCGCGTGATAATGATGATAATTTTTATTCTTGGGTTGCTGTACGCTATTTTTATGATCTCGGTAGGTATTAATGAGATTTATTTGTATTCCACCGGTCAAACTGCCTTTCTTTCCTGTTTATTGCTGACAGCGACCGCAAGCTTGCTGCTCGTCGCTTTTGTCTGGCAATGTTCCGTAAAAACTAAACGCTGATTTTTTTTAATTCAACTATGAGCTGTGCTATGCAAAATAAAAAACAGGCCGTCGCCAGAAACTCGATGATTATCAGCGGATTGTTGGCGTTAGGTAAATTTATCACAGGTATATTTACCGGCAGTATTGGCCTGATCTCCGAAGGCATTCATTCATTTACCGATTTTATAGCCACCAGCATCACCTGGTGGGCGGTGAGCGTCAGCGATAAACCTGCTGATGATGACCATCACTTCGGTCATGGCAAGGTTGAGAATCTGGCCGCACTGTTTGAGGTACTGCTCCTGTTGGCGGCTGGCGGTTGGATCATCTTTGAAGCAGTAAGCAGCCTGATAGGTGAGGCCAACCAGATTGTAGCTGCACCGGTAGTGATTGCGGTACTGCTGGTGTCCATTGTGGTTGATTTCTTCCGTGTCCGAGCCTTGAACCGCGTGGCCAAAGCCACCAACAGCGCGGCTCTGGAAGCCGATGCTTTGCATTTCTTCTCCGATATGTTGTCTTCTGGTGTGGTGCTGTTGGGCATGGTTTTTGTGCTTTTTGGTTTTGCCCGTGCAGATGCGCTGGCAGCACTGATCGTCGCCTGCTTTATCCTGACTGCCGCATTGAAGCTGGGGAAACGCTCCTTTGATTCCCTGATTGATACTGCACCTGCTGGCACGCGGGAAGATATCGCTGCCATACTTAATGACTTCCCCGCGGTGCTGTCTACGGAGAATATTCGTCTGCGCAGTGGTGGAGCCACGCTGTTTATCGAGGTGAGCGTTGGGGTATGCCGTACGCTACCGCTTGAGCGGATCAAGGAATTGAAGCTGGCGATTACCGCCAAACTTGCGCAGCAATACGCCAACTCGGAAGTGAGGGTGATTGCCATCCCTCAAGCCAGAAGTGATGAAGATCTGGCAACCCGTATTCGCATGCTGGCCGCCAACCATGGGGCCGTGGTACAGAGCCTTTCGCTACAACAATTGGCAGACCGTGTGGCGATCGGGATGGATCTGCTGGTTCCGGCCAATGCCAGCGTAGAGCAGGCGCATGATATTGCCAGCGAGGTGGAGGAGGCTCTACGCCAGACCTTGGGCGAAAATACCGAGATTGAAACCCACCTGGAGCCCCAGATGCTGGATTGGCTAACTAGCCAGGATGTGGAACACGGCGAACTGGCAAGGATTGAACAAGCATTGACGGTTTCGGCGCAAAACAGCGGATTGGTGCAAGATATCCATGATATCCGTGCGCGAGAAACGCCACAGGGCGTGATTGTGAATTTTCACTGTCGGGCCCTTCCAGCCTTGTCGATTTCTGCGGTGCACGATGCGGTGGACCATATTGAACGGCAATTAAGAATACAATTCCCGATGGTATCGCGGGTGGTGGGGCATGTTGAACCGCTGTGATCCCTCACAGCGGAATAGGGAGTGGGCACAGTCAGCATCGAAGTAGAAATTGCCGGTGTGATGTGCCCCAAAAAACCAAGCCTCCCGATGCTGAGCTGCCAGCATCAGGGGGTTAAGAAGGTTTAAATAGCCATGGAATATTCGCTAACATTTACTGGTAAACAAACGTCACCCCAATGATTGACTGAACGTTTCCTGCGGTCAACGGCCCACTGGTACGTGCATAGCTCGCCGTTAACCCAAGCTCCACTGACGATTCTCCAACGTTACCCAGTGATACATTACTGTTCGCAGGGATAACCTTGCCGTTGCCCGTTATCTGTATGCCAACCCCTTGTGCGGCAGAGGCTGAAGCCGTATTGCGGAAAACGGTGTTGCCGGCATCCTCAGTCGTTCCTGAAAGGTAGTAGCTCAACTGTTGATTTTTCAAACAATTTACAGAAATGGGCACAGGAGTACTAGCAGGATAATCAGGTAATGAGACCGTAACATTACGTGCTGAAACATCGCAGGTTCCTGTAGGAATGACGACACTGTTATTAGCTATTAGATTCCATGTGTACGTTTCGAGTGTTACAGGGCCGTTATTATCAGGGCCTCTATCCATCATATGCACATACAAAACAGCAAAATTGCTCCCAGCTGGTATCACAACTCCTCTGGCAGATGAGTCAGGCGTAATAATAAGCTTAGCGGAGAGTGGTGTATAATTATAGTTAGAAGAAAAATATGAGAAAGTTTCGGTACCTAACGGCAATGAATACTTAGTTCTAACGAATTCTAAATAACCAGCATATTTAGATAGTTCCCCCGTGAAGCCTGAGTTGCGTGCAAAATAAAAAAAAACGGGGCTCCCGTTCCCACCATTAATTTTGTAGCGATCTTTACAACTGATAGAGTTGGAAAGGTTTACTACCATGTTTTCCCCAGCAGAAATACTCGGCCTAATATCAACATAGACATTCACGACGCTCTCGTCTTTATCACTTATAGTCTGACCAGTCAAATCTATACACGTAGTTGCCAAACTATTAAAAGAGCATCCCATCAATAATATTATTAATATGATTTTTTCCATAAAAACACTCATCAATCAGGCATAGGTATAGGTAATGCTAATTACCGCTTGAATAGTTCCCTGGGTAGCCGCACCGTTTACAGACAGTGCTCTGACTTTGAGTGGGAAACTTGCCGACTTGGTAGCATCGACGACCGATACTGCCTTTTTAATGCCATTATTCAGCTTGGTTCCTTTATCGTCCTGCAGTTCGATCTGAATATTACCCGCGGTCCCCATATTTTTATAATAACCGGTCGCATCAGCCGTCCCGCTAAATGTCGCTGTCACCTGTGACGTTCCGATGGGGCAACCCGTCAGGCTTAGGGTAACGGGTTTCCACTCCGATGCGGCACCCGCGGAGATCATATCCGAACTGTATATGTCACCTAGTGCAACAGAAGCTTTGGAGGTTGAAACGGTACAAGGGCCGGCTACCACTTTACCGCTAACCGTGATAGTCACGTCAGCAGCCTGTAATGGGCTGGCGAGGCTCAGTAGCCCGGACAATAGCAGAGGGTACACATTCCTATTTTTCATATTCATATCAGTTTCCTGTCACTGAAATTCAAGCGTAAAGGTTGCCGTTGCATTGACATGCCCGACGGTGACCGGCATCCGGGTAGCCATCAAACGGGCATAAAAATTAAGTACGTTGGTTTGTCCTGGTGTCAGCGTCGTCCATGATATTGATGACGATGTGGCATTGAGCGACAACATCGTCTGCTGGCTATTCAGAATTTGTACGCCTATTCCCGCAGCAGCAGCCGCACCACTGTCGAGCTTTAACAGACTTGTGTTGTCATTATCCGCAGTACCGGTAAAACTGACTTTTACCGCCGTTACCGAGCTTCCGCACGGGGAAAGCACGATACGGAATGGTACTGGTGATGTCGTCGCGCCTACTGTGTGAAATTGTTTAGCGACGTTATGCCTCAGATCGACAGTAAAATCTTTCGATTCACCTGCCACTGCGCAGGTGTTATTCAGGATGTTTCCGTAAAGAGAAATGGAGTTATCGGTGGCAACGGCCGAGCATATGTAACAAGCCAATAGCGCACTAAACAGGTTAAGTTTCATCAACGACACACCACCGTCAGTTGATTCAGCACTTTGTTCAGGCTATCTTTCGGCTGGCGATAATCAGCCACACAACTGTTGTCCTGTCCATGGCCCCACTTTGCCTGAACCTTGCCCACTAGCGGCATACCGCTCATATAAACCTGACCGTTCTCGTCGACGATATTGCCGCCCTGGTTGGTTTCGGATGTTACAAGGGCACCGAATGGCACTGGCTTGCCGTTGTATATCAACGTCATCAGAATTTTTATCCCGACTCTGACGTTGAAATCAGCGCGCACTACCGCGCCGTGGGTAGGTACAACACTGACCACCGGATCATCAAGCTCGACGTTATTGGCCAGAGTATTGGTATTCAGCGCTATCCGGTTTTCGCGATAGTCGGTGGCATAAGGCAGTACGGCGTAACCGCGCCAGTCCGTGCGAACACCGGTCTGGTTTTCAACTTTGATGCCGCCCGCGCCAGGCGCTTTCACCAGCACCACCGTATCGTTCAGCGGCTGGCTCAAGGTGACGCCATTGTCATGAAGCAGTGCACCACCGCTGACGCCGTAGTACAGCTGCTTAAAACCGTCGCTGCGGCTGTAGCCAATATTGGTGTTAGCGTAACCGCCACGGTAGTTCAGCGCCGCATAGCCCGTACCGTTACTACGGCTATCGCCTCCGCTGGCGTAACCGGTCTGCACGCTGTAACCCAGGTTGTTATCCTCCAGCAGCGTACCGTAGAGGCCGGCAAAGTTGTTCATCCGACCGTTCAGATCATGAGACATGCTGTAACTTGCACTGGCACTGTTCCATACTGACTGGCTGTTGGTGCGCTGCCAGTAGCTGAAGGGGATGTTGACGTTGAAAGCCAACATCTGGTTGCGGCCTGTCTGCCAGGCGCTTCTGGTCAGACTGTAACTCAGCGTCCAGTTGATGTTGTCCACTGCGGCATTCAGTCCCATTTGCAGCTGTTCGTCAGCCTTGCCGGTCCCCCAGTAGGTCTGGCGACTGCCGCTCAGATAGAAGGTGGCTGCCCCCCCCAACTGCTGGGTCAAACTGGCCTGTAATGTACCGCGTTTGTTCCAGGCGAGATTGTAGTAATCAGTGAATTTGGGTTGCACCTGTATAACCCCATCCTGGGTATCTATACTGTAGCCCTCCATTCGCCGGTAAGTGGTGTCTGCAAAGCTGTAGTAACCCCGTGTCGAGTGCCGATAGCCCACTAACTGGATATTTGTACCGGTCTCATTAAACGACTTGTTGTAGAGGAAACGTAGCGACTGCCCCTGATACTCGCTGTCGTCGGGTAGCATGGCGTTTGCCTGCGTGATATCCAGCGAGAAGGCACCGAAATCGCCGATATTCTTGCCGAACCCAAAGTTAAACGCCCGATAGCGATCCGCCAGTAAGGTGCCACCGTACAGCGTCCAGCCTGCCGGCATACCGTGCATCAGCGTACTCTGGATGAATTTGGGTTTCTCCTGCTGGCTGCTGCCGCTACGATATTCACCCGCCGCTACGCTGTAGCGGATTTGGCCGCTGCGCAGCAACATCGGCACAGAGGAATAAGGCACGCTGAATACCTGGCTGGTACCGTCAGATTCTTTTATGGTGACCTGCAGATCGCCACCGTTGCCTGCCGCATAAAGATCGTTGATGGTGAACGGCCCAGGTGGCACCGTAATGTTATAAGTCTCATAACCATTTTGCGTGATCGACACCTGTGCCGTACTACGGGCAATACCATGAATAACCGGCGCAAAGCCCCTCTGGCTTTCTGGCAGCATATTGTCATCGGAGACCAACTGCGCACCACGGAAGTTAATGCCGCCAAGAATGTCGCTGCTGGTATAGCTGTCACCCACCGTCAGACGTGAGCGTAGTAAGGTAATACCGCGCTCTATCCAGGTATTGATGTGTTGCCACTGATTTTTACTGTCGGATGAACCACCTCTGCTGTAGCTCCAAATGGTATTGTCGCGCAACCGCCAGGAGCCCATGTTCAATCCACTTTGCAGGTTCAGATAAGCATTATTTCTGCCATCACCAATATTATTACCGGTAAAGTTGTAGTTCAGCAGGCCGGCAGTAATCCCTTCATCCCAGAGCTCAGGCGGAATATAACCACGCACACGGTTACCCATAAAGGCCTGTGGTACGGTCAGATAAAGACGTTGCTGGCCGACGTCGAAACGGCTTGTGGCCCCCTCGATCATATCGGTCAAGGGGACACAGGCGTCTGGCGCGAACGTATCCATACCACTGACTACGGAGGTATTGACGCCCATGCCAACGAGCTGGCTGCCGGTCAGGCACGGAACCAGACCGAGACCGTTTTCACCCGCACTAAAGGCAACATCACGAGTGGTCATAAAGTCGTCGTTAAGATAGATATCTACTCGATAAGTATCAGGCGGCACTTCCTGACCATTTTCAAACCCGGAAAGATCTGCCACAGCAGCAGGATCGTCCGCCAGAAAACGGGGATTAAAGTAAAGCTCGGCTGGTGTTGTATATGTCGGTATCGTCGCCAATAAGGCGATAAAAAAACGCCCCGAATACTGGCTGAAGTGCATATTGAACCGTGAGCCTAAATGGCCTGTTCCATGTTTTAGCTGCGACATAGTCCCTCCGGTCTGAAATTGGCCGGCTGTCAGTTCTTTCTTTATACCCAGGGAACAAACCGCTGGGATCTTCCCTGTTGGTTATTGCTGTGCGCCCGTCATTTTTGGAGTCAATGCGCCATAGTCATTAATCGTCTGGTAGGTGATTTCGCCGCCAGCGTTGGCAGGAAGCGTCACCGAAGCTTTACCCATCGGTGGTACCAGCGCATTTTCCAGCACCTGGTTCCCAGCCTTCAGCTCCGTGACCGTCAGGTAATAGGGAGTAGGGTTGTGAAGCGTCAGCGTTGAGCCACTACGGCTGAATGTCAGTTTTTCCGCTGCCAACTCCGGCGGCAGGCTCAGTTTCCCTGGGCGATAATAGAGCTTGATACGGCTGATGATTGCCAATTGCAGCGTGTTTTCACTCAGCTTCGATTTATCCATCGATGGGATCGCTTTAACGTTTACCCAAAACAGGCTTTCCCGATCCTGCGGTAGCTGATTATTAGTGGCATCGATAATGCGCAGGGTGTTCTCTTTTTTACCCTGCATGGCAAACAGCGGTGGAGTGATGACAAAGCGACCGTCTTTGCCACCTTCAGCATTTTCCACCCATGATTGAATAAGGTAGGTGCTGTCCTGCTCATTATTGGTGACCGCAAGCGCAACCTGTTTCTGGCCCGCCGGATAGATAACCCGGGTGGTCCCCAGCGCTACACTCGCTTCGCTACGCACGGAAAAGCCGGTGGCGGCAATTATCAAACATCCCACGAATAAGCAGCGCGTTATCTCCAGTATTTTTCTCACATATTTCCCTTTTTATTCGTCGTTATTTTCTGTTTCTTATTGGTAGTTCAGAGAGAGCCAATACTGGCGGCTCCCTTTGGTAAGGTGATGCTCAAGCAATTACCTAAAACAGATAGCAGAATACCGATTTCACTTTCTGCATCGTTATCATCCCAGTTTTATTGTGTATAACGGGCCATCCTGGCCCTGAATGCCTCCTTGCCTGGCAAATGGATTACTCGTATTGCACCTTAAAGGAGGCATCAGCACTGACAGTACCGGCCGTTGCTGCACCAGTAGCGTAGAAACGAGCCTGGAAAGGAACAGCCGTACTGCCATCATTCAGAGCCATCGCAGTGCTGAAAGTTGAGCCATCCAATACCAGCGGAGTACCCGTTTTATCAAGGATCTGTACACCGATATTCTTTGCCCCACCGGAAGTTGAACTCTGCGTTGCAAGTACGGTAGTGTTAGTGCTGTCAACCGCTGTACCGGAGAAAGCAATAGAAGCTTTAGTCGAAACAGCAGTATCGCAATCGTTAAGCTGAATATTGAAGCCAACCGCCGGACTGGTGTCGCCTGCTTTAGCCAGTTTTGCGGAACGCACTTGGCCTAACTGAACGGTCTGATCGATAGAGCCCGCGTCTACAGCACAAGCTGCGTTAATTACTTCCCCTTTAAAATAAACCTTACCTCCATTCACAATGCTCTTCGTCGCACCAGCTTCCGCAGCCAATACGGATGTAGAGTTCAAGGCCAGGATTGACAGTGCAATGGCGCCCAGTTTATTAATTTTCATGTGTATTCCTTTAAACATATGAGTGAATAACCTTATTTAAACTAAGGTGGTGTGGTGCATATCCATATAACTATACGGAATTCTTGAAAATACCATTTCAAAACATCATGTACTCAGTGAGTAACGATGTTACTTACCTGAATGAATTAATGATGATTTAATGCCTTATCAGAAAGCCAGAGAAACTTAAACAAAAGCATACTTAAGTCATTAAGATTAGACAGCCCGGCTTTATATAATGCATTATTCCTTTTCCTATAAACGGTTTTTGAATTCATCAGCAGCACTTTAGAGACTCTATTGATGTCCATACCGTCATTAATCATCGAGCGCATGATACTGACCTCGTCAGCAGTAAACCGTTGCCACAAAAACATTTTTTCTCTAACGTGTCTTTTATCCGCTCTATTGGTTTTAACATCGTTAATAAAGCTTACAACTTCAGAAACTTCCGTTTTTGAGGATAAAAAAAACACACTTCCCTTTGGATTCGGCCTGACCTTCACAGGAACGTCGATAAAACAAACTGTTAGAATATCATTCGCTAACAAAAACCCTAAAATTTTTGAGAAAAAATGAATATTTTCCATATTTACATTTACAATAAATATACTATTTTCGGATGTTTTCTTAAGTGCACTACGCATTTTTTTCTCTGATGGAAAACGTCTCGACTGAATGAATCTCCATTCCGAATGCAAAGATTTCAGGCCAGATATAAAAAAATGATCGTCACTCCATGTTATGAATCTTGTTTTCTTAGCATACATAGTTTTCTTAACCACGCAGAAATCTGGCAGGTAATTATGACATCATACATTTTTACGCGGGTAGAAAGTCCCGCACCATATTAGTCATCAAATACCCAAGGTCCCTCTCAATGGAAACCACAGTATCATCGTAACACCACTTAAAATAATCAAAAAAAATCAAAAATAATCATCTGAGATTCTTATAATTTTAAGATTTTTCCTAAAGTGCATTTTGCTTAAAAAAATGCGATCATATGATAAATTAATGAACCTATAAAGTTATTAACTCCTTCTTAGATTTCGCCTAACATAATGATTTTAAAAACATAAACCAATTTGTCCACAGGTAATTTAAAATGGAGTTTTCTTGCTCAACATACAATCTTAAATGAAACTTAAGTGATGATTTGATAAGGCAAAAAATGAACGACGTAGATAAAGAAGATGCAGAAATCAGCAATCGCTGCATTTACCTCATTGACCAAAAAGTATACTTCATACCCGATGAAAACGTACTCATTTCAAAAAATTATGATGAGAAGATTAAACTTTTAAGTACAGCAACAGAGTGCCTTTCTACTCTTATCTCACGTCAGGGGCAGATAATCCCCAGAGAAGAACTAATGGACAGTATCTGGAAAAAAAGAGGCGTTATCGCTTCTGACAATAACTTTTACCAGACGATACTCACCATCAGAAAGGCGTTTTCAACACTTGGCTTGGATGATGTAATTGCAACAAGATATAGAAGAGGTCTGGTTATAGAAAAAAAAACCTCAATTATTTTAAAGACACAGCTTTCATCAGGCAGTGTAGAGACAAGAACTCTGCCGTTGGAAGGTACGATAGATGAGGTGGCCTGCCAGGATACTCAGCAAGATACCATTGAGTCCCCAACCAACAACCCCCCCCAGTCAAAGAGAAGAGGTTTCTATGCTATTTTATTATTAACCCTCACCCTTGGCTGCATAACAGGACTCATTTTAAATATAAATTCGGGTAGGTTCTTTGATACTTTTCACCATATGAACAGTGGCTACCCATGTGATATTTACCTCTCCAACAATACTAACTCCATAGAGAGCGTCACATCATTTTTAAAAAGTAAAAAATTCTCCTGCAATAAAGGAGAAAAAGTTTATTATGCCTCAAGACAGCAAATTGGTTATCGGGCCATTATCACATGTGATAGTACATTTCAGGAGGGTGGCGAATGTTCAACAGAATTTTATCTAGATTAAGCATAAGAAAACTGAAAATCCCTTTAATTATCATGGCTATTTTTGCCATTAGTTCACTATCTGTATTAGAATTAAGAAGGTATTTATACACTCAGCACAATAGAATATCCTGCTACGCAAATGTAAATATACATAAAGATGACAAAATACTTTCCCTCAGGTTAAGATATCTTATGCAGAAAGGTAATGGCATGATTTTCCTACAAGGTAAATTGTATGAAAACGGAGAGAGTGCTGGAATTATAAGCAGGGATATTTCGTTTGATTACATTCAAAGTGGATCTTTTTATAAGATCTACGTAGAAGATATAGTAAACCTTTCTCAGAGTACACTTTTTGGCGCAAAAGTGGATACCTTCCTGCCTGATATTTGGTATCAAAAAGGGATACGCAGTGGTTTTTTCATCCAACCTCAATATCCTAATGGCTATATTTTCGGCCGATATTTTTTGCCTTCTTTCTATTGCCGGAATATCGATGATTGACCCCAAGAAAAGAGGTCTGTTAGCTGTGCCACGAGCACATCGTCAGGCCTGATAAACAGCTTTAAGGGGGCGTCACTATAAATGCGCCAAAAGCGTCGGTATATCCCTGATGGAGGGAGACAGTGAAACTGGCGAGAGTCTGCAGCAAACCCAGGCCGCTCAAGCGGCCTCAGACTGGTGACAAAATCCAATATGACGGTGGTTTTATGTCTGCCAATTGAAGCACAATAATCTGTATGCCCATGCCGGAAGTGGGCAGGTAAGAAGTGACACCGGCCTTGACCAAATCGTGGTTCATCCACTTCAGCGACTCCTTATTGCCCTTGCCGCCGAACGAACCCTGCCCCCAGCCGTGCACATGAATATCGACAAAGCCGGGCATGATGATCCGATGACTATGGTCGATGCAGCAACCGGAAAAGTGGCTGGCGAAACCGCTTATTTTCCCTTGTTCCACCCATAGATAACCGGCCTTGATACCGTCGGGGAATACGATCCGGTTGGATTTGATAACCCCGGAGCGCGGGTCATTCCTCAGGATGCTTCCGAGAAACCTCGACCTTCAGGCCGGGGAGGAAAGGAGGCTGTTTTCAGACTAACGTGGTTTGGCATAATCACATTTTCCTCTCTAGTATGTGGATCCATGAAACGTGCATATAAGTATCGGTTTTACCCAACACCGGAACAGTCTGCGCTTTTAGCTCAGACGTTCGGCTGCGTGCGTTTCGTCTATAATTCAATCCTTCACTGGCGCACTGATGCGTACTACGAACGACAGGAAAAAATCGGCTACATACAGGCCAATGCGCGCCTTACTGCTCTCAAAAAAGAGCCTGAGTTCACCTGGCTGAATGACGTCTCCTGCGTACCCCTCCAGCAGTCTTTGCGGCACCAACAAGCGGCATTTACTCACTTCTTTGCTGGACGGGCTGCATATCCGGCTTTCAAGAGCAAACGCCACAAGCAGACGGCAGAATTGACAACCAGCGCGTTTAAATACCGTGAAGGCAAGTTGTACATGGCTAAAAGCAAAATGCCTCTTGATGTCCGCTGGTCACGCCCGTTGCCATCCGTGCCGTCTACCGTCACCCTTTCCAGAGATGCTACCGGTAGGTACTTCGTCTCCTGCCTTTGTGAGTTTGAACCTGTATCACTGCCGCTTAGTGCCAAAACAGTTGGCATTGATGTTGGCTTAAAAGATTTGTTCGTCACCGACTCTGGACTCAAAACCAGCAATCCCCGCCATACAGCTAAATACGCTGTACGCCTTGCGTTGCTACAGCGCAGATTAAGCAAAAAAGCCAGAGGTTCGAAAAACCGAACCAAAGCGCGCTTAAAGGTCGCCCGACTCCACGCGAAAATCGCCGATTGCCGGATGGATAACCTGCACAAGTTGTCCCGCAAACTGATTAACGAAAACCAAGTTGTTTGCGTCGAATCCCTTAAGGTAAAAAACATGCTCCGCAATCCAAAGCTGTCTAGAGCGATAGCAGATGCTGGCTGGAGCGAACTTGTTCGCCAGCTACAGTACAAAGGCGCATGGGCGGGGCGTAGCGTTGTCGCTATCGACCCGTTTTTCCCAACCTCAAAACGCTGTAGCAGTTGCGGCTTCACCATGGAAAAAATGCCTCTTGATATTCGTAATTGGCACTGCCCTGAATGCGGGGAAGACCATGATCGGGATATCAACGCGGCCCGAAATATCAAAGCTGCCGGGCTGGCAGTGTTAGCCCACGGAGAGCCTGTAAATCCTGAATCGCAGCACGCGGCTTAGGTTCGGCTCGTTGAAGTGGGAATCCTCGTCCTTTAGGGCTTGGAGCAGCCAATATCTGGCCCCTGGTTTACTTTACCGCTCTATCAAACAATGCCAGCGCGCCCACCATCAAGGCCAAATACTGGCTGATTCAAGGCTCCTTTTTTGCCCGTCAAAAAACGGAGGCACGACAAATTGCCACCCCGGTCGTTTTCAGACGGGCGGTAATAGGTCAACGTTGGTGGGCGGTTACCAGGCCAGGCCGCGATCCAGAATCAATCGATCACGGACACCAGATGGTTTAGCTTACTGATTTACGACTGCGGGGACCGGAATATCCAATCCATAAAGGCGCAGCATGGCAGGCGTGTCTTCAACGTCAGCAAAAACATACCGCACTCGGACTGCCGCATTTTCCGGGATGGTAATATTCGCATCCCCAGGCACCAATGCGGTTTTCAGTGGTGAAACAAACCCCTCCTTGTCTAACAGCATCAATGATTTACTTTCATTCAGATTGCTAAGACGTACGATTTTGTCGGTTTTATTACGTAGGGAAAGGGTCACTTTATATTCTTGGAGCGCGACTTTCTCAATGGCGGAAACCGATGCGGTGACATTTTTAACCAGATTGTCTTTGTCGGTCACAATGATGGCCCCATCAATGCTGCTACCTGACTGACGGCCATCATCCACGCCATCTTTCAGACCGCTGAGAGCATCTTTACCTGAGGCAATGACGCCAGAGACCACGCTTTTCACGCTGTCTTTCACCACGGCGGTCTCTTCAGCCTGAACGGCAGTGGCAGCCATCATCACCAAAACCAAGGCCATTACGCTATTTTTCATCTCATTATCCTGCTTATCATTATCCATTGACCACAAAATCACCTCAATCTAGCGGAAAATAACACGGATGACATCTTATCTATTGGGGCTGCCTTCCTGCGGCTATTCAGGTAAGGCGTAAACTCCAATCTTTTTAATGCTATTTCGCTTATTCTCACCTGCAAAGCGCGGCGTTTTCTGCCATTCTTTTGCCTATTCCTCCTAGCCTTAGCCACGCCTTCGTAGACAGGACAAATAATGGAAGTGTTAACAAAGGATGAAGTGTTATATCACCGGGGAAGTTTGCTGACGGCAGACGGCGTCATGGTCGCCTCATGGGATCTTGAACAACAGGAGAGTTTTTCCGGTGATTATTTTAGCCTGGCTGGCTACCGCGGTATCCGCAATGCCGCTGCGGCCCCTTTCAACGTGGATTATTGCAACGAATCTGTCGTGCACATCATTAATGGCATGGGCGTAACGCTGGGCGATTCCATTATTGGCCTGACTGCACTTGAGGCTCTGCGCGAGTTTAATCCCAACTTGCACACTATTATTTATCGGCCAGGGCGCGCGCCCCACTATGTCGATCAGCTTTATCATCTGGCGGCAGGCGTGGTGGCGGATCTCCGTTGGCTGCCGTGGAAGGCAGAGCATATTCCAGAACAAGAACTGTGTATCGATGCCGGTAATCAACTGTTCTGGCCAGCCTTCACCACGTTGCCGATGATCGATTTTTTTCTGCAGGCGCTGGGCGTTGAACCTACCGCTATTCCTGCTACGGCGAAAGCCAACCGCTGGATGCAAAAACTATGTCTGCCGCCATTACCTGAACGCTGGCAGAACAAGCCCTACGTGCTGTTTTGCCCCACCGCCAGTACGCCGTTACGCAGCATTCCGGCCAGTGCCCATGTGCCACTGGTGAATGCCCTGTGGGAGAAATTTGCCTGCCCAGTGCTAGGATTTGGCGCGGTAGATCATCCGCATTATGTGGATATTCAACCGCTTTCCACCACGACCGCGGATTTCCTGGCCTGGGTGAAGCATGCCCGCTATGTTCTGACATCGGATACCGCTGCGGTGCATATTGCCGCTGGTTACGATGTGCCAACCACCGCCTTCTTTACCTCAATCGCTCCCGAATTGCGGGTGCGAGACTATCCTTTATGTCAGCCTGTCTATTTTGCCATCCCCGAGCTGAACAACGTGCAGGCCAGCGCCAGAAAGCATGACCTGGAGCAGGTCGAACTAGCCTTTACTACCCTGATGCTAAACGAATTGCCGTGGGCCTGATCCCCGGTCTGGAGAACTACCGATGCTGTTGACCGCAATAAGAAATACCGCATTTGCCCTGCTGGCTTTGGTCATTACCCAAACCAGCGCACTCAGCTTTACCCTGGAAGTTGGCGGCAAGATTAAAAACACCACCGACGCCGAGAACAAAACCTATGTCTTTACCGATAAAGAGCTGTTTGCCATGCCGGTCCACAGCATCACGACCACCACGTCGTGGACGCCAAGAGTAAAATTCGATGGCGTATTGCTGGCAGATATTTTGGCTAAAGTGGGGGCCGAAGGCACCATGATGACGCTCTACGCGCTGAACGATTATTATATTGATGTGCCCATCTCGGACGTGGCTAAATACAATATGATCCTGGCCTATAAAATGGGCGGGGAAATGTTAAAGGTGCGCGATTTCGGGCCGCTGTTTCTGATCTATCCCCGCGATGCCGGGGGCGCGGAGCTCAACTCTCCGCTGTATAACTCGCGCTTTATCTGGCAGATCAACAGGATAGTAATTAAATGAAGTTAGTCCGCTTCAAAGACAGCGGCAGGTTGGCCATTCCGGCCATTTTTGCCGCCTTATTCCTGCTCGCCTCGACGGTGACGCTGTATTACTACAGTGCCACCTTGTCCAAAAAAGGGCTGTATGCCGTTGCCGGTACGCAGGAAAACTACTCTTGGTCGATCGCCAAGTTCGCCATCAAGCTGGCGGAATTTGAAACCCTGGTGGAACAGCAAAAAAGTACCAATCAGGTGGATATCGATAACCTGAGGCTAAGGTTCGATATTCTCTATTCTCGCTATTCGGTGCTCGCCCGCCCGTCAGAATCGACCCTGCCGCTGTATCACGAGCCTGGATATCCCGAGCTCGTTGAACGGATGCGCAATGAAATTACCCAGTTGGATCAGTTGGTCAACAGCCCTCAGGTAGATCTGGGGCTGATTTCGCAAGCCATGCAACAGATCAAACCCTCCGCGATTATGATGGCCAACCTGGCGGACCACGCTGAAGTGAAGCAGCGCACCGGCGCTTACGAAGATTTTATCGAGAAAAGGCACATCATCTTTTATGGCCTGGTGATCATTATGTTCTCGGTGATCGCGCTGATTGCCATCACGCTGATCGTCATCCGCCAGCAGCGCCAAACCATCAGCCAGCAGTCGAAGGCCATTCGCGCAGAGCAAAAGGCTATCCGCACCAAAAACGCCTTCCTCGGGGCCATCGGCCATGAACTGCGCACCTCGCTGCAAAGCATTATGTCCGCCATTGATGTGCTGACCAATACCCGCGTATCCCATGAGCACAAGGATACCTTCCACCGGCTGGAAACCGCCGCCGAGCAGATAGAAAGCCAGATGAAGGATCTCACCGATTATGCACGCCTGGACAGCGGCATGATGGAGCTGCGCATTGTTCCCTTTAATGCCCAGCAGGTGATCGACGAAACGACGGATGAAATCGCCATGCTGACCCATAAACCTGGGGTCAAACTGGTACGTGAAGTGGAGTTTACCCATGCGCAGGTCTATTCAGACCCTCAGCGGCTTCGGCAAATCGTGGTTAACCTGCTGACCAACGCCTTTAAATATACCGAAAGCGGCACCATCACGCTGCACAGCTGCCTGCGTAGCCAACCGGCGGGAAGCTCGTTAATCATTGAAGTCACGGATACCGGCATCGGTATCGACAATGCCCTGCTACCGCAGATTTTCGAGCCCTTTACCCAGCTCGATCAGTCAAATACTCGCCAATACAGCGGGGTTGGCATGGGATTGGCGATCGTCCACGGCCTGGTCGAATTGCTCGATGGCACGATCACGGTGTACAGCGAAGTGGGAGAAGGCAGCACCTTTATCGTCAGCATCCCCGTTGAGATCAGTGAAGAACAGTTGCCGGAGCAAAGCCCACGTCCGGCAGCGACGCTGTTGAAAAAAGAGCAGCAAATCCTGGTGGTGGACGACAATCCTGCCGCAGGCATGGCCTTTATCGCCCTGCTGGATAAGTTGGGCTATCAATATGAGCTGTGTGACTCGTCGGAACGTGCGCTGCAAAAGCTGTTGCGGCGGCCTTACGATGCCTTGCTGCTCGACCTGCAAATGCCCGGCATCGATGGTGTGGCAGTGGCGCAACAGTTGCGTGACCAGCGTGGCCCGAACCGTAATATCCCGATTATCGGTATCAGCGCCTATACGCCGGAGCTGCTCCCTAGCGAGCAACGCGCCATGTTTGACGATTACCTGATGAAACCGGTACGCATGGAGGCGCTATCCACCTCACTCACGTCGCTGTTTGTCGCTACAGATTAAAGCACCGTTGCAGTGCGGCTTCGATCACATGGAGCCGCACCGGCTTTTCATACGGGCCGAGCACGTCATAATCACGCATTGCTCTGGCAATCTCTGACTCACGCAAATCGGTGCCCAACTGGCCGGTCAGCACCAGGATCGGCGCATCCGCATGATCGGAAGTGCGAATGGTTTCGATGCATGTCTGCGCCGTCTCATGGCCTATCAACCAATCCACCACGTAGCCATCAAACGGGCTTTTGGCCAACGCCTGGCAGAAACTGCTGACGTCATAGAAAGCCACCGCGTTAAATCCTTGGCTATTGAGATACTTGGTTAGCTCATCAGCGGCCTGATGTGCATCGTCCAATACTGCAATGCTCAGGCGATCGTCCTCGCTAAGGCCGGGGCGGATCTCGATCAGTTCGACAGCAAAATACTTGCCCTGTGGGGCTTCGCCAGCTCGATAAACGATCCACTGCCCATCCTGCTGCAAGCCAACAAACTCGGCCTGCTTGCTGCCCACTAGTTCGCTGCTAATGTGCGCCACGCAAGGTAACGCCACCCCGGCCACAGAAAAGATGGCATCCTGTGCCACAGTGGACCCAACAGACTCGCTTTCGGGGAGAATGTCGACGATGGAGGCTGGCGTTTCTCCCAAGGCCAGTGCCACGCTGTTGATTTGCTCCAGCGTCCATGGGCTCTGGCCTTTCAGCTTGCGGTGAGCATGGGAAAAACTCAGATCCAAAATGCGGCTGAGTTCCTTGGCATGTTGTCGCTTGCCGATCCCATGTTGCAAAAAGAGTTCCCTGACCTTGCCTGCAATCGACTGCGAATCGAATTTTTGATGATTGTTAAACATGTTATCCTTCGATATATCTCGCTGATTTTTCAGTCGCTTTGTGTAGCGCGGCGAAATTTTCTGGACTGTTTTGCAATAAGTTCTGGACTGCCTCAGAGTGCGAAAAAAAGTAAATTTCGGACAGTCCGGGATTGAATGCACTAATTAAATTTACTGAGGGGCTTCCTCAATTCTCGTGCAATCCACATCAAATTTTCATTCCAATAAAGCGTCACATTGACGTCACTGCGGCAACGCCGGGCGTTCCGTTTCCCATGAATGGTTCGAGTGGCCTGACTCAAAGGTGCGATACCTAAGCCTGATGTAGCAAAAGATGGAGCGGTTCTAAAGGCATTGAGTAATGCACAAAGGCGTAGGCGGGAGATTGTAGAGTACAAAAGCCTATAAAGGTATGCCGCAACGTAAAGATGCTCTAACACTGGCTCCCCCTTCCACTTTCCATTAGAATGCTATGGTTTCTATCTAGATAGCAGAGGGTACATTGTTGCAACACTTCTTATCGATATTTCGGAAAAAATTATCTCCGAAAAAATGTTGTTTGATTTTTAACAGCGTCAATTTATCCGGAAGGCGCAGGCGCGAATTATTCAAGAAAACAGGCGTGACTGTAGGTAAAGAGTTCACTATCACGCCTCCTTTCTACTTTGAGTTTGGTAACATATCATTGGGAGAAAACGTATATATCAACACTGGATGCGTATTCCTTGATAACGCATCGATTATCATTGGTGATAGTTCATTATTAGGTCCGCAGGTTAAATTGTGTACTCCTACTCACCCTGTCTCAGCTGATGGACGGTTAGGGGAACACAGAACAACTTCACAACCTATATCAATTGGTAAAAATGTGTGGATCGGCGCTGGTGTCGTTGTTTTACCTGGTGTAACTATCGGTGATAATAGTGTAATTGCAGCAAATAGCGTCGTAAAATCAGACATCCCATCCAACGAATTATGGGCAGGAAGTCCGGCAGTGTTCAAACGATGCATTAAATGACGGGCCAGTCAATATTTGGTGCTTCATTTACATCAACTCTACTTAACTCAATACGGTGTTTTTTCCAGGCGATGAGTTGCGTTTTCTCTTCATCTGTAGCCATCTCCAACTCAACAGCATCAGTAAGGGTATTGATGTTCTCTGTCGCAATAGCTAAAAGCATTCTCTTTTTACCTTCAGCATTACTGATAATCTGATTTCTTTCGACCTGTTCATCTTTAACCCATACTTTCCCGTCCCAAACATCATAATCTGATGTGGGCTTCAGTGTCGTTAAAGCATCAGGGATTGGGCCTGGCTTTTCTATAACCATCTCTCTACGCGTGGATTTCTCCCAAACTATCCTCCCTCGATGATCTTCTTTCTGTTGCCACTCATCGTTGTCAAAGCAAACAACACAGCCTTCAGCGGCTTTGGGAGCTTCTATAACTGTGCAATAAGCGGGGAGTCCTGTACCAGCAGGAATATAACAGTCGCTGACACCGAGAAACTCCTTTGTATCAGCCATGAAATTATAAACTTTAATGGTTTGCGCTTCACCTGACATTTCAAACATTATGCTAACCTCACAATATAGTTAAAGACGATATTTTTGACGGTATTTTCCACATTACCCACTGCACTAATGGTCAATCCATGTGTATGGCTTCCAAGAGCTAAAGTATGACTGTGTGCACCTATACCGACCCAATGATCATGAGCGCCAATATAGATGGCATGGGCATGTTCTCCTGCGTATGACGTTGTTGCTGGAGTAGATGATAAAGAAAACTGGCTACCTGACGCACCATTTCCTCCAGGATAATTTGGTTGGTAATATGTGTGCGCATGACTTCCTTGAACATCAGTACCTTTACTACCGTAATCAAACGCCGTTGTTTGTTTTGAACCATAGTCGAAAGCTGACGTTGTCTTTGTTCCCAAATCTGTCGCATTGACTGTACCACCGTGCGTGTGCGACTTAATGCCATCTTGCTCCTGGCTTAATAAATTTCGTCCACTGGCCGGTTTACCTTTAATCATCCATCCGCGCATATCCGGGATTACACCACCAGGATAGGCAAGGGCAAGTTTAGGATATTTGACCTTGTCAAACGTCTGACCTTGCATAAATGCAAACGCATTACCCGCAGGAAGCGTATCGCTTGGCCAAGGGATAGGTGAGCCAACAGGCAGTAATCCATCAGGAGCCGGAGGTGGGTTAGCCTCATCGAAAATCATTATCCACCCTTGCCAAACTCCATTACGCAACGAGTTTCGCCAGTGTTTATCGTTAACCTGTCCCTTATCGGTCAATGCTCTGGCAATCAAAACCCCAGACCGGTTACCAATGGCTGACATTAATGACCAATCCAGCTCATAGGAAACGGCTGTTGAAGGCATGTCAAGTGAAGGCGCATTGACAGCATAGTTGCCGCTTGCCATCCCTTTAATCACTGTTAATGTATCTTCTTTAGAAACCTCTTGCGTCTCGCCACCAATACCAAACTCACCACGTTTGATATAACCTTCCGTAGCCGTGCCGGTGATTTTCTTGATTGCCGCCAGTAATTGGTCTTGTTTGGCGGGGTCAGCTTCAATACCCGCAGACTTCAGCACGTTGATTATTTCCTGCTGAGCGTCACGGACTGCACCCTGTGAGTTATTCATCCATTCAGCGGTGACGATGGTTCCTTCAATCCCCTGCGTCGGATCGCCATCGTGGAACAGTTTATCCGGCGTATTGACCGGTGGCATTAAGCCTTGCATTATTTGTCATCCTCATACGTGAAATAACAATCTGTAAAGGCCGGTTTAAGGTCCTTAAATGTGCTTTCTAAAATAGATTCACCGAACGCTAACAATGGCTCACCCGTTGCCGATGCTCCCGTCCGGAATCGGTATTTCGGGGTAACGGCCTGCAAAACGTTCACCTGCCATACCCAGCGCATCCCTTCGATATAAAGACGTTCACCACACCGGTTAACCCCGACCTGAAAGGCTCGGGGTTCGCTGATAGTGATGGTGTAACCGAGACTGGCGGCCAGGCTGGTAAAGTACGCAATAGACAGCCCCCCTGTGGCAGCCATCTTGACCAACACATTCTGGCGGCGTTCCTGCTGCGTAGCCCCATCACGCGGGACCACGTCATAAACCCGCTCCCAATCAGAGAGCGTCACCGATGAATAAAATGGCGTAATGGATGCCAGAACGCTGGCCGCTGACGCTCGAACCGTGTCCATCAAATTCGCCTCCGCCGTTAACTCAGCAGAGAGATTTTGACCGTTAGGGTCATAACTGAGCGGCGGCAACAAGGCTCGGAATAAATCAACCGTGTTCATTTCAGTGGCTCCACGCGGATATTCCCGGGGCGCAGCCATTCCCATTTTGTCGCGTCAATCATTGCCGGGACATTTCCGGCAGGCGTTATTATTTTCCTGTCGGTTATGCCGCTAATGAGTGAAATTTCGGTTTCGAGCTGGGAAACAATAAGTGTTTGCCCAGGCTCCAATCGGTTCATAAAGTCAGTAATGACCGACTGAACCAAGGGCGTGACCTGCGCTATCGTCAGACCAGTGACGGCAGACTGAACCACAAAATCAACCGCCTTTTTCGTCGGAGCCAGTACCAACGTATCCTTCGCGGTGACCGGGCGAATTTCATCAATATGGGACTGAACGGCGTTTATCAGCGCCTGCGGCGGCAGTTCATTATTTGACGTAATGGCCACGTCCACGGTTCCAAGCCCTCGCCGTAGCGGCGCTACATAGGCAGATGTGACTCCCTCGACCTCTAACGCCCAGCGCTTGTAGTCGTACTTGTTCCCGCCCGCAGGAGGCTTGCGCAGGATGTCCAGGTAACGCGCCAGCAGGCTGGCGTCCGATTCTGTCTCGGTGCCACCCGCCAAAGGATTAACCGTCACCGTAGTGTTAATGCCTTCAGGCGGGCTGACCAGCGTCGCTGTCTTTGCCGTTGTCGTGTTGGTGCTGACGCCGGTTGCCGTGCTTTTTACTGCGACCTGGCCAGTGCCATCATCGCCAATGGTGCAGGTTTCAGTGGTCGACACGCTGACGCCTTCCCCCCGGATTTGTGCGCCTGTTTCGAGCACCTCACCGACCGTGCCGGTGATCGTGACGTTGCCTGACGAATGGGTGGCTTTTTTGCGGTAAATATTACGCTGTCGACAATGCAGCTCCAGATTTTCGGTGTCGGCGGTATCGGGGAAAATCTGACGGACGATCCAGCCCTGGTGAGCATAGAGACCATCCGCTACGCCGGACACTGCATTGGCGCGGACGCCATAATCGCTGTCGGTGCCGGTATCGATGTTTTCATCCGGGAGCGCGTTTTTAATATCACGCAGCTGGCGGGCTGTGCTTTCTGCAACAGTAGGGACAGGGAACGTCATCAGGTGATCCTTACGGGGTGTTTGAACGTATGGGGCGAGCCAGCGCTGTCTTGAACCGTGACGCTCAAGAACAGCCACCCCTTCGGACCCTTTTGCGCGTCGATGGTAATGGATTGCGCACGTCCGTCATTCAACAATGGCTGAAGCGCCTGCTCTGAATACTGAATGGCCAGCAGCCTGACCTGGGGAAGGTCTTTATCCCGCTTCAGTTCATGGAGACGCGACCCCAGCGCGGGGTCTGCCCAGTAACTCCCGAGCGGAGTTTCAAGGCGCAGATAAACCGCGTTCTGAAGTGAGTCAATCCGGCTGTGAGTGTAATCGCCGGTCGTGGGGGAAATATTCTGGTCCATGCTGCCAGTGTGGCAGCATGGACCAGGGAGTAGCGGCTGAGGGGGTTCAGCGTTTAGGGGATGGGGTGACCAGTGGGTTTGCCGCCGTTGCCGTTTGGATGGTCGTGACCCGTCAGTGAAATGGTTCCGGCTTTCACGTCGCCATCTGTCTCATAATTGCCAGCGGTCTGGCGGAGTGTACCCTCAAACGTTGCCGTTGCGCCATCACCACCGCCTTTGATGTCCATACCGCCGTTACCGCTGATTTTCCCCGTTGCGATAACCTGCTGACTGGCAGTGACTTTAGGCGTCGTAAAGTCGGCGCTTTCTTCGGCGTCCACCTCATATGTTTTGCACTTGACGCGGTAGACGTCGCAGGTCGCCTCGATAATCTTCCCGCGCTTGAGGACGATGCGGGTGCCCTCATCGGTATACAGTGCCACCTCGCCGGTCTTGAGCGCCGTCAGTCTGTAGCCGCCGTGCTCAGTCGCCACGATGACGGTGTGGGACGTTTGGCCATTGAGCGGGACAGCTATTCCCATGCACCCGGCGGGCGGGTTGGAGGTGTAGCCGTAGTGCTGAAAATACTCCGCCCCGTCCAGCCGCTCCCCGGCCAGACCACTGAGCTGGATCATCTGGACCTTCGTTGTGCTGTTGGCTGAGCCGGTGACCACACGGAACGCCTGACGGATGTTCTGGAGCGCCTGCGCAATGCGCTGATTCACTTTTTGCCACATCGTAATCCCCTTATACGTCCACAATGGCCACGTCGTTATTGTCTTTCTTGCCACGGCGGTGGCGGCGTTTTTTCTCACGCGGGAACGCGTCGGGGATCCACACGCCATCCTCTTTAAATCTGAGGCGGGTGGTCTGGCCATTGCGCCCTCCACTGAACTGGCGACCCATCAGGAAGAAAATGGCGTCCAGTCCGTGGGGTTCACTGACAATGCGGACCCGCTGACCAGGTTCCCACAGGATGCCCTCCGGGGTTCTGTGGCCCGCTACCTCGGCGCTGATATCCCAGCCTGACAGACGGGCGTCGCTCATCTCTTTTTTTGCTCTGTAGTTCACCTGCTCCCTGTTGTTGGTGTCCCCGAGGGTGATGATCTGCGGACGGTAATACGACACCGTTGGGTCGGTGGCGACGGCCTTCATATTGTGGGTGCCTGTCTGGCTGTCAACGGTATTGTCGCTGACGGCGTTGCGTCTGACGCCACCGTTATCGTCCCAGATATCGATGGGGAGCGGCGCGGTATCACTCTGACTGTCTGCGCTGCGGGCGTGGCTCTGTGCCAGCGCGGTCAGCGTTGAAAAACAGCCATTCATGGAGCGGTTATCTTCCAGGGATAATACGTTATTACCCGCACCGTCATTCTTCAGAACCAGCGTAGCGACCGGGCTTGCCGAGTAGTCAGGGCCACCGACGATTAACGTCCCGTCAGCCGCCATCCAGGGCCAGAGACCGCGACCGGCGGCGGCTTTTTCCAGTGCGTCCCATGCGCGTGTTCCCGGCTCGATCGTCACCTTGTCGTTACGTGGCGCACTGTCGGCCTGTATGCGGATATTACCGATCCCCAGGGGGCGAACTATCTTCTCGATCACGTCGTCCAGGCCAAGCTGGTTGGCACTGAACACCGGCGCGGCGCAGTCGACCAGAATGGCCGCGTCATCGCGCCCGCTCAGTGCCAGCGAATAGTTTTGCCGGGAGACAATGCGGCTGACTGTATCAATCCGACCACTGAGGACGGTCTCACCGCCCACCTGTAGCCTGACGATCGCGCCGCGCACAATGTCCGCCGGAAAGACCTTATCCGGCAGGCCAAGCGATAATTGCCAGGCGTCCGCAGGCTTTAGAAAATCGCTGTCGATGCGATAGCTTGACCAGTCGGCGTGAGATCGGCCAGCAATGACCAGGCTGATCACTTCCCGGTCATCATTTTGCGTAGGCATTGAGAACCATCCCGGCGGTGATGAGGTTCGGATCCCGAACCTGTGGATTGAGGCGAAGCAACTCTGCTGCGCGGTTGTGGTCGGTGTACCAGTCATGCGCCAGAAGGCGCAGACAGCTATCGGTCTGGACGCGTTTACGCGTCAGCGGTGGTCGACGCGACAGGACCAGCAGACCTAAACCTTGTACGGCCAGCCCGATGGTCTCCAGTCGGTCGACCAGCGTCAGCCACATGATCCCGACCGGTGCCGTGGTTTCGGTTATCAGCGCCCGCGCTGGCTCGTAACGTGAACGCAAGAACGTGATGGCAGACTGGATCCGGGTGCGGACGTCGTGGACCAGCCGTTCGATATCGTCAGGTGTGAGTAAGGTTGTCTGTGCTTCATCTGATAATATCGCACAGGCCGCGCTGGCCAACTCCGCCACGGCTGAAATGGAATACGCCGCTTTAACGTCCTGCACGTCAGACAGCGACGAACCCGATGGCAGCGGGACGCTCGGGGTCACGTCGCCATTAATAAAGGACTCCGGCAAGTCGACCAGGCTGTCCATGTCGCTGACAATCTCATTCCAACTGGAGATCACGGTCGATGGCGTTGCCACGTCAGGGGCGCGGGGAGCTATCCCGAGTGTCGTCACGGGAGCGGACAGTGCCAGTGAGGGCACTGCGCTGGCCACGTTCGCCGTGTGAACCTCCAGAACGTTGCCCAGCTCCTGAATAAACGTATCAGGGGCACTGGCCAGCCCGACCCACTGCTCGGCGCTAAAGCGCACGTCGCTTTTAAAGGTCAACAGCGTGTTAATGAGTGCGGACTCAATGGTTTTACCCCGTTTAATGAGACTGTTAACGGTATTTAATGGCGCAGTGATCGCGGCGAAAAAGTCGCCCAACTCGTCGGTGAGCTGGTCTAGTTCGTCGAATAATGCACTGCCGAACATCTCCGGTAATGCCGTGCTGAACAGCCTGAACCCGGTTCTGTTCTCCAGGAAGTTCAGCTCCACCGTGCAGCTGTCAGGAGCCTCTGCATCGTGCTGGATGTCGTAACGGGTGACGATGACTGACGGGACAGAGCCATAGACCGGGTGGATCAGTTCGCCGTCGCCAGGCTCGTCCAGGACCGCCATCAAGCGCTGTAACCGGTATTCGTAAGTATTACCCCACAGAAACGCCGTCAAGCGGAACGTCCTTGGCTTGCGCCCCAGGTCCTTCACGTCTGCACCGTCGACGTGTGGGTATTCATACTGCGCGTGGTCGCGGCTGATTTGTTCGTTTGTGGCCGTGACGTCAAACGTCACGCCCCTGAATGATGCGATTTGCAGATTGTCAGCCCAGCCCATTATTGGGATCCTCCTGTGCCTCTGTTACCGTCCTGCACGTTGTAGGCGTTGACCGCCTCCGCCAGAACGTGGCCATCAACGACCAACTGTGTCGTGACATTAACCGGGGTCGTGGGCGGTGATCCGGCTTGTGCCTGCTGAGGGGGCGTGTTGTTCCTCACCCCGGGTGTCGTACCTTGACCGCTCCCTCCTTGCGTGACGGCAGTGACCTGGTCTGGCGAAACGGACGCATTCCCGGCGCTGCTCTGCTGGTCGGCCAGATAACGCTGGATCCATTGCTCGTTTTCCGTTGAGTAACCTTCTCCGAACTGATACCAGGGCTGGTATTTTTTCCGGGCGGCGTCGATGGTGGACTGCGGGTAGTTGGCGCGGATCTGTTTCCAGCGTTCCTCGCTGCCGTTTAATGCGGTATCTTCCTCATCCGTGGTAAACGTGGCAATAGAGGTCACGGCCATGGCGGGACCGGCTATTTTTGACGCTGCCCCGAGCGCACCCGAAACGCCTATGCCCAGTGTTTCCGCGACGCCAGCGGTGTCTTTCAGACTGTCGACGGTGTCTGATAACCCGCCATCACCTTTCCCCCCTCCGCTAATAAACTTGAGTCCTGCAAAGGCCACTGCCGCAGCGGTCATCGACTGGATAGCGGTCGCCGCCCCGGCGGCGGCAGTCGCCAACCCCGGGAATTCTTGCGCCAGGTCTGTCAATTTTCCCGACGCTGCCCCCGCCGCATCGGCCAGACTTTTTACGCTGTCCATCTGCGCAAAATCGGCCGTGTTCTTTGCCTGCTCAACCTTGTAATCGTTGGTGCTTGTAATAAAAGCAAAATCTTCATCCCCGGCCCGTTTGCCGACAGGCAAGGTGCGCTGCTGGTTAATCTCAGCCTCGACCTGTTTTCGGTATTCCGGATTGTTACGGTAAGCCAGCAAGGCCATCAGCGCCTGGCGATCTGCCATGATTTTACCAACGCCGCTCCCTTCCAGAAGACTGGCCATCGACTCCATCACGGCTCTGCGTTCGCCATCGTCTTTCGTGCTGGCCATCTTCGCTTGGAGTTGCTGATAGCGTTTATCGCTGCCCACAACCTTATCCACTACCCGGGAGAATGCTTCGATAGGGTCAATCCCTTTTTCACGGGCGTTCGCCAGTGTGCCAGGCAAGTCGATGCCGTGGCCGTTGATCTTGATACGGGCAGCGGAGTCTGCCGCCTCACGGCTGGTGAGTTTGGCCAGCAGGTTGACGACATTATTCCCGGCTTCGTCGCTGCTGCCTGCCGTGACCCCGGCGACTTCGTTCAGGGTCAACAGCTTGGCGAAGTCGTCCATGCCCTTCATCCCCGCAGCCCCCGCAGTGGCCATCTGTGGTGCCAGCCAGCGAGCCATGTCTTTGAGTTCAAAGTTACCGGCTTTACCTGCGGCGATGGACATATTCAACATGGTGGAAATGTCTTCATCCTTCAGGCCGAAAGACTGCTTTCCCTTGATGGCCAGCGTGGCAAGGTCGAGCGCAGACGCACCGGAGGCGGTGGCGCTTTTCATAATTTCCGGCAGTAGCGTGTTCGCAGAGTCATAAGACACCACGCCGCTGGCCAGCATCTGGTTCATCGCTTCCGAGGCGTCTTCTTTGGTGCCACCACCGTAACCGACAGCCTGGCGAATGCTGGTTTTCAGCTTGTCACGTCCCGCCAACCGCCCGGCCTGGCCGCCGTCGCTGAATGCAGTATTCGCCATCATGGAGAGCTGGCGTTCATAAACCATTTGACGGTTTACGGGGGCGGCTGTCATGGCGACACCAGCGGCCAGCCCTCCCGCAATGCTCATGGTATTACCGCCAATGCGTTTGGCTTCAGCCACCCGGCTGAATCCGCGCATTTCCTGGCGCAGTTCCCGGATGCGGCCTTTCATCGACCTGAAGGCTTTATCCTGCTCCTGGGCGGATACAACGCCGCTACGCGTCAGTCGGTTGTAACTGGCGATGGTCTGGGCTATTTCTCGCTGGATGGTACGCTCGGCACGAACGCCAAGATTTTCACGGGCTGCCGCAGCGCGTCGGGACTCATCCGCCGCTGTTCTGGCCCCTCGAGCACCTTGCTCGCTGCTTTTCTTCGCCGCGTCGCCAGCGCTTCCAACCGCCTTTTCCGCATCGCTAGCGGCTTTGGTGGTGAGTTTCAGGCCCTTGGCCAGTACCGCAGAGGCGTCATCCTTTGCCGTCAGGGTCATGCCAACTTTGAAGTTACCGGCCATTGCGCGTTTTCCCTTTTTTACGTTTCGTTCTGCGGGACTTAAAGGACTTGTGAGTGACGGCAGGATCCTTTTTACCGGGCTTGTTGCCGTTCAGTTTGCTGAGGGCCGCCAGTCTGCCGTCCAGTTCCGGACGGCTCATCTGCATTATGTGTTCTTCGGTGATGCCGTATCGCCCGAGGGCAAGGGCGGCGAGTCTGATCCCGGCGAGCCGGGATTCCCGCCGTTCCGCTTTACCTTCAGTCGCTTAATCGCTGCACTCAGTACGTCATAGTCGTCTTCGGTCAGATTGTCGTTTAACAGCTCCGCCGTCAGCGCCTCAGCAGGAATATCGCCGAGGCGAATAAGCGCCAACGCAAAAACCGCCGTTCTGTAGAACGAATCAGCCGCGTAGCCTTCAATGGTGCCGTATTTTTCCTCCGTGTCTTCGAGGGCCTGGCCGGTCATCTTCATCACCGGCAAGCGGATCTCAAATTCACAATGGACGGTGTCACCGAACGGGATCCCATCCAGCAGGGTCCCGGTCTCTGTCTTGACCTGTGTCATGCGTCAACCTTCCTCAAAGCAGCCAGTTTGATATCGACTTTAGCTTCATTGTCGACCGTATATTTCTCACCCACCTCCACGGTGAAGCAATCCAGGTATGACGTCCGTTTACCGCTGTTATTCAGGGGGTAAATGGAGATCTTCACGCCTTCCAGACCCTCCCAGTCCGGCTCGTCGGTATCAGGAATAACCGCCGATACAGACAGTTCATAGGTCGCGATACCCCGGGAAAAGCCTTTTGCCTTACCGGTTTTGTTCATCGTTTTAACGAGCTTGCGGCCCGTTGCGATTTGTACATCCAGGTCGGTGATTTCGATTTCCTGGCTGTCAATCTCCAGCACAATCGAACCGACGTATTCTTCAAGCGCCATGCGGTAACCCTCCTTACAAAATCATATCGATACGGCCTGCGAAAACATGCAGGCCATTGACGACGTCAACCGGGATGACCGAATCACAGCGGTTTGGATCAAACTCACTTGGCTTGACGATAAGCTTGTCCTTGTTGGCGGCCACGTTCTCCAGAATTTCCGCGTCATCCAGCTTGGTCAGCACGTCGTAAAGCTCGCTTTTAACTTTTGGCGGTGTGCGTATATTGAGTTTTTCACGCGGAAAGCGCAGGCTCATACGTTCACGGCAGGCTTTCCGGGTGTAATCCAACGTACGGATAGAGGTAATATCCAGCAGGGCCGGATCCTCGACGCCTTGCTGATTGACGATGTACGAACTGACCGCACGGACAATCTGCACCGTATTACCCGGGCCGACCTCAATCGGGGTAAGACCGTTATACAAGGCGCTTTCCTGTTCATTGCGGCCTTCTCGCTGCGTCATGGAAACAATATCCATCCCTTTCAGCGGGAGGGTATTGAGTGGGCGGGCGGGGTCTTCTTCGCTGGCCATCACTGCGCCATACGTTGCCGCAAGGATGGCGGGCAACTTTTGCGACCCGCGATACCAGGGAATGGACACTCGCCCGTTGTTCACCTGGGCGGCGAGCGTCGTCCCCGTACCGAGACTGCCGACCCAGCCCGCACAACCGACCGCGCCACGTTGCTCCATTGCGCTACCGGTGCTGGTCAGGTGTTCACTCAGCGCCGCCAGTGCGTCATCGGTGCTGAACGGGCAGATCAGGATGTTATGGCCCGCCGCAAAGACGGCATCCAGCGCGGGCTGAATATCGGGGTCCATTTCACCGCCCGCCATGGGAGTGAGGGTGAGCGTCAGGCCGCTGGCGGTGGTGCTGGCCTGTAGCGTGATACCGTTACCCCATTCGCCAAAAGTGCGGGCGGAGAGCGTAAGCTGGCTGTCCTGTGAGTCATACGCACCGGAGACCAGGAGCGTCGGATCCTGCGCCATCGCTGCCACCAGGGCTGGAATGATAGTGTCGGGCTTGTCGCCGCTGCCCACGTTCACCGCAACCTGTTTCCCGGCAATCCACACCGTGATCGTCCCGCTCTTTGTGGCGGTGCCTGCAATCTTCAAGCCACCGCTCGCGGCCACCCCGGCGTTTCCATTTTCAATACCGATAACATCCAGTTGAAGGTAGCGGTTGGCGGTAATGGCCGCGCTGGCCATGTTGGCTGCCAGCGAACCCGCGCCGAAATAAGTCGCGGCCTCGTCGTCAGAGAACACAGAGACTGGGGTCAGCGGCTCGGCAGTGCCGGAGGGTAACATCGGCCCGATCACCAGAACCCGCTGAGGGTTCCCCGGAAGCGTGTTAACCGCCAGACGGGTGTTAAACTCAATGTATACTCCCGGTTTGCGGATGCTGTTCGGGATGGTGTCAAACTGGATCTCACTCATTTTCTGACGCCTTCTTGGTTGTTTTATCCTGCGCGGTGTCGGCTTTGCTGGCCGGAGCCTGTCTGCCGGACGTCGCTGGCGGTGTAACCTCATTAACCCGCAGCAAATCGCCCTCTTTGAGGGCGCGGCGGTAATAGGCCGAGCTTTCAACCTCGACCGGCTCCCCGGTGATGTAGTTTTTTACGTCGCGCTCCTTCGGGAATTTATCCACCCCCGGGGCTGCTTTAACCTTGATTGTTGCCATTGTTCTCTTTCCTCAGTTCGAGCAGGTCTTCGGGGTCATCTGCCGCTACCGTTCCTGATGAGTGATAGCGCATCCCGATATGCAGTAAATCAGGGTCTGGGTCAGACAGTTGACTCCTGTAGGTATTAAACGCGGCATCCGGTGCGTCCGCGTCTGTCGATCGCTCAGGCCATTGGCCATTCTCCAGCGCCAGTTCAATCCACGTCGTATCAAATTCACAGGCAAAGACCGATGCCGCCTTGTCTTCCGTTTTCGAGTTAAACAAGGTGCGGACCCGACCAGGCTCGAAATAGTCGATTTTCATCCCCAAATCCTGCCCGGTGATGAGTCGGCGAACCGACTCCACCAGGAGGTTGGTCCCCACCTCATTGAGATTGACGCCGCCGTGCCGGGTACTCTGTTCGTCACGGGTGTTGTAGTCGCCGACCACGACCACAAAACGGCCCGTCACTCTCCGCTTCTGGCGAGATGTGCTGCAACGCTCGGTCTTTTGGATCCCGCCGAACGTGACCCAGACACCGGGGAGGCGACGGAGGATTTTCCCCATGTCGTCGTCCAGTTCGCCTGCGTAGGTCGTAACATCGAGGATCATCTGCCCAAGACCACGACGCAGACGGTCGACCAGGGCCAGTTCAATATCGGTGATCAAAACGCCCCCCCGTCAGTAGACTCACGACCGAACTGGCGAACACCCGAATAAATCCGCATCTGAGACGATGACGGGATCACGCCACCGGACGTGTCGCGCCCGAGGTTTATCTTGCCGCTGGCCACTTTCTCCAGAAACTTGATCGAGTCGTCATAACGCAGGCGCATTTCCTCGGACAAAATCCGGTGATCCGTGGCCAGTTGGTAGCGGGTAATGTCGCAGCAGTAGCCGATCAGGATCCCCGGGCTGTCCGGCCACGGTGTTTTGTAACGCCCCACCAGGTAGCCATCGATGACGTTACTGGCACGCTCCAGCGCAAAGGTCAGCTTGTCGTTGTCGACCGTGCCGGTGCGCTTTTCGTCGGTCAGTGAAACGGTCTCCCGTTCGCTGAAGGTTTTAACGAACTGCTCTGGTGTGGCGTAGGGCATGGTTATTTCCCTTTCTTCTCAGTGGCGGCCGCCAACTGCGTCGCCAGGTCAGCAGATGTCTGACGTTCGGTGTCCAGTGCAGCAGTCAGGTCAGTCACGCACTGACGGGCCGTTTCCAGGTCTTTGGTCAGCGTGGCGATCTCATCCTTGGCGGTGGACTCCTGCGTCACCAGGATTTGAATATCCCCCTCAAGCTGGAGAACCTTTTGCTTTAGCACATCGAGCTGGCCGCCTCCGCTGTTTGCCGTATCGTCCTGGTTACGGATGGCCACGACCAGCATCGGCTCGGCCTGAAGCTCCGCAATCTGTTTAGGCGTGAACGTATCCAGCGGCCAGGTCTGAGTGGTGTCGCTGTGGGCCATACCGCAACGGCGAAAACCGTCGCGTTTGGCGGTGATGTCGATAACCTTTTCCATGTCTTATGCCTCCGTTCCGATAGAACCGTAGCCCAGTTGCCACAGACCAAAACCTGCCGCGCCGCGAGCTTCTGCGCCGAATTTGAATTTTTTGCGGTTGAAAACATCGTCCGCATTGAGATCGGTTTGTTCAACCGGGTGCGGGGCTTCACGTTCCTGATAGAAGAACGGCGTGATCGCTTTGCTGGTGTCCAGCAGGAACCAGGCGGTGTCACTGGTTAAACGCGGCTCGGCGACAACCTCGGCGGTCCCCTTGTATATGTTGACCTTGCCATCCTCCAGGCGGTCAGCCGTCATCAGAGTGCGAGCGGTGTCTTCCAGGGCTACCGGGACCAGGAGAATATTCGGGTTCACATTCAGCGGTCGATTGTCATCGTCCTTGACCTTGCGCATTTGGGTACGCGCCACCCCGAACGACGCTTGAGCCGCTGCAAGAGAGGCGCAGGACAGCGCTTTTGTCCCTTTGTTGGAGAAGACGCCATCGCCCATCGGGTGGTCGGTGTCAAAATAATACTGGCCGTCGTAACACGGGGTGCTGAACGACGTATTAATTAGCCCAAAGACCAGATCGTCAGGCAGCTGTGCCGCCGATTCTCCCGCGGATTTGGCCTGGATGGCATAAATCCCGGTCTGGTCGTCCTGAAGGTCGTTGCGGTCGACCTCGATGGTGGCTTCCCAGTCATCGTTAATGACGGTGTATTTAAAGGCCGCCAGTGATTTGATGACCTTGTCACCAATCCACTTACGCATACCTGGGAAGCTGGACAGCCAGCTGTAATCATTGGCGCGCCCCGTTGACTGGATTTTCATCGCCACCTTTTGCCACTGCGTCGGGGCGGTTTTTAATGCCCCGTTAAACGTGGTTTTAAGGTTGACGAAAAACAGCTGAATATTCGCCTTGTTAACAATCATTTTTTTATGACTCCTTAAGAGATGTAAACCCAGACGCCGTCTGGAGACACTTCGATCACAGTACCGGCAGTGCGTTTCGAGGTGGCATCAACGGCGACGGTCACGCTGTCTTGCACCTGGCAACGTCTGCCGACCAACGCCTGCGTCACCGGTTTGGATGCGCTGTTAGCCAGGCAAAAAGCCCCACCGCGCCGGATTAGCACGATCACGTCGCCGTCTGCGCCGCCCGTGTTATCCACGAACTCGTCGGAAACACCGCTGACCGCCAGATTATCGGTGTCGCTGCCCCTGTCGGCGGGCACGGCGAAACCTTCCTCATTGATGGCGACCATATGGCCCCCGTAAATTTTCACACCGCTGGCGACCTTTAAGGCGATGCGCAGCCCGTCTTTACGCCACGTATTACGATCCATAGTGTTAATCCTTCAGTAATTTGGCCATTTCTGCCGGGTCGTTGCCGAACTGGTTACACAGTGCGATTTGTTCGGCGGTTAACTGCGCCACGCTGATTTTGTCTTCCGGCTTCGGTGGAATAAAATCCTCGCTCTGCTGATGAGTCAGGGCGGCAATTTTCGGGGCGTTGCCCAGCCAGGACTTGAGCGCGGCCAGGTCCTTTTTGCCGTAGTCCTTCGCCCATTGCTCCTGAACCGACAACAGGCGGCCATCCGACAGTGCGGCCTGAACCAGCGTGTCGACTTCAGCGGTGCTGGAGGTTTGCGACATTGCCGCCAGGCGCGTCTGTAATTCGGTGACGACCTCAATCGGGGAGTGTTTCGAGGGGTCATACGCATTGGCTGACAGGCTGGCGATTTGTTCATCGCGTTGAGCCAGCAGCGCAAGCAGCCCGACAGAGGCGGCAGCTGTTCCCTGGCCCGTCGAAATCGCGTCGATCACTTTTTGAAGTTCGGCTTTGATTTCTTCCGGGGTTGCAGTGACGGGCAGGTTCAGCATCCAGCGAATGCTGGTGAGTAGCTCTGCTAAATATTCTTCGTCCACGGTTGTGGTCTCCGATTCGGTTGATAAGGACGCCAGACGACTGGCAGCGGCAAGCATCACCTCGTCCATGTCGTCTAACGCGGGGGTGTTGGTGAGCGCGGCGTGAAGCAGTTGGCGAACCTCGCCACGTTTGTTGTAGCTAAAGACGGGGGAAATAAAGCGGTATTCTTTTGCCGCAATCATCGCCGCCGCGTTGGCCGTCCATTCGACGCCTATCGCATACAGACCATCGCCTTCACGCCATTCCACCTTGCTGAACCAGCCCGCAGCCGGGGCGGGCTTGCCGTTCTTGGCGCTGTGCAGCGTTTGGTGTTCGTAGTCAATGACGAAAGGGTTTTTTGCCGCGTCGACCTGCGCCACCAGAGCGGCAGCCAACTCGGCGTTAATGATCCATTTGCCGCCGTCGACATCGAAGGGACGACCATCGACGCCAGCAAACTCCCCGGCGGGGAACAGCTGGATCTCGTTGGCGGTGCTGTTGATTTCGAGGGCTAAAGCCGCGATACGTGTTTTCATGACACGCATGATGACGCGCCTGGAATATCGGTAGCGGCTGAGAGGGTTCAGCGCTTAGGTGTGTTTAATGCAGGGGGGACTGGAGGCCAAACCGCTTTTAAACCCTTTTTAAAAACGCGCCTGCGCGGTTTTAACCGGGTCAGAGCCATCGGACTGCATTCAAGGGGACAAAAACGCGTAGCGGGGATTACAGCGCGTTTGTATGCACTTAGTCAATCACTCGGGCAAAATAGCGATTGGCGGTGTCTTCCAGATCAGTAATATCGCTGTCAACAATTTGCAGGAATGGACGCGCTGGCATCTTCACGGTATAGGCACCGACCGTGGCACTTTGCACAAAATTACTGTTACGCTTTTTGACGAACTGGCGGCTGACGCTGCCGTTCTTGTACTGCTTGAAATAGAGATTTTGGCTTTTGGCCGAGTGCTTAATCTCGCCGCCCTCGTTGTGGATCCTCGCGTAGCGAACATTTGTCCCGACCGTGGCGTCGTCATTCGTTACGGCGGCGCGGATACTGGCCGCCAGTCGCCCGGACTTCTGGAGGATTTGTCCGGAACCGCGTTGCCTGGCATAGGCAGGACTCCAGCCCATCCACTTGGGGCGGCCCTCGTGTTGGAAATTGGTTTCCACCACATCGAGCAGGGTGCCCGCCAGCGCCGTCATCAGGTCATGCCGCTGGGTCGTTGAGCGGATGAGTTTTCCCAGCGTGGTGTTATAGGCGGTCAGGTCTATTTTAATGTCCATCATGTCCCCGGGGTGTCCTGCATTGACCAGGCGATCAGCTCGTCACCATCGACAGTGGCCACCGACCAGCGGTCGCCTGATTTCATCGCATAGCGCCAGGCTTTACCGTCCTGCGTGAGTTGCTGCGCGTTCTCGATGGTCTGTTGCATCAGGACGTAATCTGACAGCCTGGGCGGTGCGCCAGTGCTGGCTAACTGCTGCATGACAGTTGCACCGATGTTGACCGCCTGAAACTCGGCGGCGGTCTGCCTGACCTGGGACGGGGAGAGCACGGCGACCGGGTAGTGCTGCTGTTTGTCCAACTGCGTGACGTTCTTCAGGCCCTGTGCAAAATCGGGACCGGTCAGGGAGCCGGTAACGTACTGACGCGCCGACAGGTAATCATACTTTTCCAGTTGCGGCTGATAGGCCACCTTGCCCGGATTGAACCCGAACCCCGGGTCGGCGGTGTAGACGCTGCCATCCGGCATCGTGAGACCCATCGTCTTGATGGTCTTCCCGGGCTGGCAGTATTCTTGCTCAACCTCCACCAGGCGACCTTCGCTGCGCTGAACGTTGAGACCATACTTGTCGACGTCAGACTGCGAGCGGGCGCGTATACGGCAGCGGCAACCGTACCCGTCGGGGGTGTAGAGGAATTCCCAGACCGGGTCGTCTGCGGGGGCGGTGAAACCGTTCAGCGCGGCATGTTTGGGCCGGGTGTGGATGTCCATCACGGCGACGCGCTCAAAATAGGGACGGTCGGCCACGTTGGCCATCTGCTGAACGTAACGGCCTGCGTTATAGCTGGACTGTATGTTGGTGTTGAACAGGGTCTGTAGTCGGCGCGGCGTTAACTGCTTACCCTGGAGTTCCCCGGTATCAGGATCGGCGACCAGTCCTTTCCCCATCCAGCCCTTCGCCTCCAGTACCGGCTGCAGGGTCTTCACAAACTCCTGATAGGTGTCGCCGTTTTTCAGTGCCGAGTGCAACCCGCCCCGGATATCCTGCAACACATCGAGTTTCAGAACGCCCGCGACCGTGAACGCCCGGGCATGGGCCACCGTCTGCACGTCGTGCCAGTTGAAACCGATGGCGTAGCCCTTGCTTTCGAAATAACGGATCGCCTCTTCTGGGGCCAGCGTGTAGGCGTACCCCAGATCAACATCGTCAGCTGTCGGCATTCAGTCGCCCCCAGATATCCGAAACAAAAAGGGCCTGCTCCAGCAACTGCCGCAGTGCTGCATCCGGGAGGGTCGGCCACGCGTGCGCCAGGATGTTCATTGCCTCATCCGCGCTGTGGCCCTGCTGGAGTGCGGCAACCAGTGGGGTCAGTAACGCCTGCATCCCCTGATTAATCGCCTCTGCTGGGAGGTCGGCGCGGTCGATGGCGCGTTGTGCCGGGTCGTCGTCTTCCTTCGCCTGGCTCAACGCGGCCAGGCGCAGGTCCTCACGAATACGGCTGAGGCTGGCGGTGTTATCGCTGACCGCAGGCAGCGCCAGCACCGGCTCGCCATCCTTCGGTGTCGGGATGCCGATTTTTTTGCGGACCCACGACTGCGGGATATCCGGCAGACGGACATCGTTCACCAGCGTGGCCAGGGCCGTGGCCCAGTCTTTAAACGCGATTTCTTCCTGGGTATCGAAGACAAAACGCGGGAGGCGTCGCGTTCTGATATGGCCGTAGCCGTTGAGGGCGGCCATCATCTGGGTGAGGCTTAGAAACATCCCCTCCAACTGACGGGCGTCGGCGGTCAGGATATCGTGGCGGACCTCGTTGTGGACGTTCCCCAGCGCGTTGGTCGAGGTTTTACCGTCGGCCTGGCTAGTCAGCGTACTGCCTAAAATCGCTTTGGAGACGGTACGTTCCGACCAGTCGATCATCGCCATAAAGGGCGTTTCACGCCCGCTCGCCGCACTTTCAAACTTGATTTCATTCCCCTGCGGAATGGCGGCCACGGCCTCATGACCGAGATGGACCAACGCCTGAAGGATTTGGTCGCGGTCTTCGTCGCTGGTCCCCTGAGCGTAGTAGGCAATACGTGCAGGAAGGCCGTAAATCTCCAGGAACTCGGCGAGGTCGCGCAGCGCAAAGTTCTTGAACAGATACGGCCAGACCAACACGCGGAACAGTCCCGACGAGCCGATGAAACCAGACCGGGCATTGTTGCGGTGAACCAGCCAGCCAAACGGCCACAGCGCCGATCCACTTTTCCCCTCCTGATAACTGCCATCGTCGAGACGAATTTCGTCGCCCTGGTCCGGCAAGGTGTTAAACCAGTGGTGAGGGCGCTTGGTCAGCGACTCCGGCAACCAGATGTTATCGACCCGTTCCCACGCCATCTCCTGACAGCTGAAGCCATAGCCGACGGCACTCATGCCGTTGAGGATGACGTCTTCCATATTGGGGATCCCGCCCATCCAATCGGCCACGGCGGCGGTGAGTTTCAACTCCTCAGCGCTGGCATTCAGGGGCGGCTCGATGGACCAGTCCAGCGTTAACAGCGCATTGCGCCGCTTCTCCATCTCGGCGAACAGGTGGCCGTCACGTTCTTCCATATCGCCGAACAGGCACGCCTGAGCGGACAGGTTGCCCTGCTCGGCGGCTTCCAGAATGCGCGGCAGGCGGCGAATATTCAACCCGCGTGACGGGTGATCGGGATAAATGCGCAGGCGCTCCGCCACCTTCACCGTCTGCGCCGTCTTCAGGGCCTCGCGCTGTAACGGTTGCCCGTACCTGTCAACAATGGCCATTACCAGCCCCCTCCTGAACCAAAACGACCATCACGATCACGCGAAGCACCGCGTGGCGTGTGGACCTGAAATTTCGCACTGCGTGAGACCGCAAGCCGCCAGAGCATATCGAGACAGTCCGGGCCGTCGTCGTGGTCTGCCTTCGGGTAGTGTCTGAGCTGGTCAATCAGGGTCTGGTGTGCCGGACTGACACGGATCAGGCCGTTGACCATGTGCGGCTGTAACGACTCGATACGCAGGGCCTTATCTTCCAGCGGAATGACCGGCAGCGCCGGAACCGGGACGCCTAATTTGGCGGAACGTTCAACTAACACGGTGCGTAAAAACTCCTGAAACTGGACCGCCTCAATGGACCAGCAAAGGCAGTGCCATTCGCGCTGGTACTTGATGGTGTCTTCAATAATTTTATCGGGTAAACGGCGACGGATATCGGCCTCCACAACGTCCAGGATCCCGGTGTAGCGATTAAAGCCCCCGACCAGAATGGCGGACGGGTCACGCTTCTTGTTCTTCTTGCCGAGGCTCGGGTCAACCGCGCCATAAAATACCCATTCGTTGAGCCGGTTCACCCAGAAATTGATACAGCCCACGAACAGCGCATCCTCGCCGCTGACCGGGTCGTTCTGGTATTCACTGTCGAAGGTGTCATGACCGTCACGAACGCGGATTTTCATCAGTGCCAGCAGCGGACGCGCCGCCCATGAAACGATCGCGTCCTTCAGCATGGCGGCCTCATTCTCGATGTAATAGCGTTCTGCTTCCTGTACCTGCTTGTTGCGGATCAGTTCTTCCCACTCGTCCCACAACTTCATGTTGGCGGGCCACTGGATCACAGCCTTAAATCGGGCAGTTTTCCACATCGGGTTATCCAGCGTTCGGGAGAGAACGGAATCGTAGTGGAGAATAGTACCGATGTAGACGATATCGGTTTTCCCGCCCGCTTCCCCGAGCGGCATGACGGTCTTCGTTAACCAGTCGTGAAGCTTGTCCCGCTGCTCATGGTTGCGGACCATCTCGTCGTTCTCGATATCGTCCAGGATAACCAGGTCAGGACGGTACGGGCCATGACGCAGACCACGCAGCTTTTTACCGCTACCCGCGACCGTGACTTTGATATTGTTGGCGGTGACAATGGTCCCCATCCGCCAGACGCGTCCCTGGCCACACGCCGCCGGGAAGTCGTTTTTTAAACGTGGGTTAAACTCCAGTTCCGCCTTGATGGCTTCCAGCATCGGATACGCCTGGTCTATCGAGTCCATAATGATGACCGGGTAATGCTTGATAGCCCGAATAAGGGTCCACAAAACGAACAACTGGCTGACCAGCGTCGATTTTGCTTCGCCACGCGGGGCCGCGATGGCGTCGTTCTCACCGTCAGGGCTGGCGATAATCTGCGGCAGTCGCTTGAATAAATACTTGTGCAGTTCACTTTTTGCCGGGTTACGGACGTAGTGCGGGAAATACGTCTCCACAAAATAATCATACCCAGTGACCGGATCGGCCACGGCAGCGCATCGCGCTTTAGTCGCCTGCGGATCGACAGCAAAACCCAGACACTCGGCTTCGATGGTTTGGCGTATGCTGGCGATGTACTCAGCCAGTTCCTGCTGGAACTCCTTGAGCGTCTTTTTTCTCTTGGCCATAAAATTCCTGATTATGCTTAACGTGTAACCCTTTTTTATGTAAGCTTTTTCCTTTCACTTCAAAGGAAATTCAAATGGGTGCCAGACAAATCGAATTACTCGAACGTTTTATTCAGGGGGTGACAGGAAAGCCGCTGTCATCATTTAAGCCTCTTGAGGGAACAGGCTTTGAAGCAAATGCGCTTATCTGGCCGCTGGGTTCTCGTTTTAAAGGCAAAACTACGGACATATCGAATACGATCTATCAGTTTGAATATGAACCGCTGGCAGATCAGGCTATTGAAGATTATGTTTTTAATGATGATCAATGGACTGATTTACCTCTGCCCGTTTTGGCCGTGCTTTATGAGCGATTCACTCAACTAAGTATGCTGTTGAGTGCGCATGAAAAACACGGCACGATGACCGTACTGCCCCCAGAGTTAGGCGAAATTAACAAGGCCAAATTTCTAGCACTGTTCTGGCTTCATGGAATGACGCTCCCTTTTCCAGTAAACGGCCAAGCTCTTTTCGAACGCGGGAAATTGTTTGTGGATCCATCGAGCGGGCCACACTAAAAGCCTTTTCTCGGGCCTGTTCCAACCAGACTGAATTAAGTTTATTCATGATGTAACCCTCTTGCTTTTCATGATCTCCAAGCGTTCACCGACGTTGGTTCTGACAGTAACCGATCACACTTGCGGCGCTTCTTGGGCCGCATAGCTAACGAAACTCATCCTCCAGCACGCTGGCGAACTGTTCCAGGACTTCGACGAACGGCACGTAAAGTGCCGGATTTTTCTTGCTGATAAAGTCGCCCATCTTCTGAACCACCTCCAGCGCCGTAGCCAACCGGTCGGTCTCTGGCAGGATTTTCTTACTGGAAGCCACTGCCTTGCTCAGGCTGTCTGACAGACTGGCCAACAACTCGACGGACTCTTTGGGCGGAATATCGGGGTTTTGGTTTACGAGTTCCAGCGTGGCCTGGCACTTAATCACCAGACTGATCAACACCGTGCGAGCCATGCTCTCCAAACCATCTCCCGCCAACGTGTGCGCCACGCGCAGCTTGTCCCAGTCGTCGCCTTTTTTGGCGGCTGCCGCTTTCCAGCGGCGCACCGTGTCAAACGGGACACTGCACTTGAGGGAGACCATCTCCAGTGATAGCTGGTCAAAGATGTATCCTTTGCGGACTTTGTCCCGTGTGTCCTGTGGCCAGGCCATTAGCGCTCCTTCTGAGCTTCCTCAATCTTGCGTTGGACGTCGCTGGCGTATTCCCCAACAATGACCTCTTTCCCGGTGTCTAATACGAGGGTGGTCCCGGACCTGCCGTTATAGTCGACCCCATAAAAATGGGTGATGCGCTCAACCATGACGCGAACCGGCTCTGCGCTATATCCGTATGACTGAAAACTCATTACTGCCATGCTATTCATACTCTGAGGTTAATAATTTGCACTCAGGCGGAGGGGGTAACGTTTTGCCTGTTTCCCCGCTGGCCCTGAGTTGCTCAATCTGCCGGATCAATGCTTTGTCACAGTTACCCTGGCGTAGGGTCTCCAGCAGCCCGATGTTCCACGTCACCGACTCCCCGTAGGTCAGCCGCCCGGGATTATTTCCCGGAAGCGGAGCCAGCCGGGAGGCGGTCAGGTTCGCGGGCAGCATCTGATAGGGCTGCGGCGCGGGTCTGCTCGGCGTACCGCCACAACCGCTGACCACTAGCATCAGGAACAGACTGGCCCGCGCAGGGTTCCCGGATGATTTGTTGACGGATTTCAATCTGCGTTTTCTCCTGCTTTGCCGTTCCCTGCTGGCTGTATGTCAAACCCTGCTGACCGACAACCTGTTCGCCGTTATGCTGCTTACGGCTGGCAGCCAATGTGTCGGAGAGGGTTTTATTCTCATCCCTGAGCGTCTTCACCGTTGCTTGCGTAGTGAAGTAGCTGTCCACAGCGAAATACCCCACCGTGATCGCCGCCAGTACTAACAGGTCTTTTGTGATTAGCGGCATGGTTTCAGGAACAAATCCCGCTCAGCGGCGCGGCGACGGGTTAAGCCCTTCATGACCTTGCCTGCGGAATTGTTCCACTTCACAAACTCATTCGCAGCCCCCTCATAGTCACCGGCATTGAGCTTGCGTAACAGCGTGCTGTCCCCCAGCCCCTCGGGCACGTCGTCCTCGTCGATATCGCTCCCGACGTTAAAGGCGAAGCTGACCAGCGCGTCGAACTGGTTCTGATTGATCTCGACCTTCACGAGCGTCCTTACATCACGCTCAAATCGAGCCACGTCATCGTTTAACGCCTGTTTAGCCTGCGCCTGAGTCCAGGTTAAGCCGGGTTTAACCTCAGGCCCAGTATGCCCCCAGCCAATCGTCCAGGGCGCTCCCCCTGTCCCCGGGTCGGGATAAGCCGTCAGCGACAGGCCTTCAAATGCTTTAATCAAGGCCAGGCCGTTATTGCTTATTTTCATTTTTCCCGTCCTGAGTGGTCCCATTGATCCGTCGGTTTGCGAGGGTGTTGGCGATATCGCGCAGCTTGTCCGCGCCAATGAAGCCAATGATCCCGCCGACCAGCGCAGCGGCGCTTGATGGCAAGCCAACATGTTCCAGTAGTCCACTGAGGCTGGTCGCAACAATCCCGCACACGATGGCGCTGGTAATGGTGTATTTTTTGGGTTGTCCATCTTTTATGTTCATCATCGACGACACGCCAATAGCCGCCAGACCTGCATAGAGGGCGGGGGCGTTGTCAGCTATCCATTTCAATGAGTCTTCCCAGAATCCCTGATCGCTCATACTTTTCTCGCTTGATGGTTATCGGATGGCAATGCCACGTTAACAAGTAGGGGGATTGTGGAATAAAGTGAGGGGGAGAAACGCTGGAAAGGCTTCAGCGCCCCCTTTTACCGGGGCGCTGATTAATCAGAATGTTGACAGGGAAGGCAGGGTGATGATGGGTTTGTTACACAATGCAGCGGCCTGATTGGCTCTTTCGACAGCCGCCCGCATTTCGCGCTCGGCTGAGGTGACGTCGTCAAGAGAACGTTGTAACAGTGCGGTGTCTAAAACGGTCTCATGCTGTTCTGCCTGCTGGTTAAGCATGGTAGCCATGCTTCTTCATAAACGCAAAACGGCGGCTGGCAGCATCGCTGGCCTGCCGGGATTACGCGTTATATTCGCCCAGTGCGGCATAATTTGTCATGATAAATCTCCGGTGCAAGAGTGAGTCAGTGTCGTCAGAGGGGCGCATGTTCATCAGAACAGCCCGGGTTGCGTCTGTTTATCCTGGTTAAGTCGCTTACTGATTAGCTGCCAGCCGATGCGGTCACTGATCCCGAATTGCGGGCATAATACCGCCATCGCCTGGCGAATTGAAAGACCCGCCTCCTGGCGCTCCGCAACCGCCGCCACAAATCGGGTGTTGCGCAGTTGCCTCAGTGCCGCATCACAACGGGGGATATAAAACTGCGCGGCCCCCAGGTAGGCGATTAATTTCTTCAATTCCTCATCGCTGAGCACCTCACGTAACAGCGAATGAACGCCGCCGGAACGCTCCTGAGCCGCGCCACTTTTAGCCGATAATGTGACACCGCCAAAACGGTCAATCAGCCTAGCTGTCGCGGGATACCCCAGAATGAGCAACAACACTTTGGCCGACTCGGGCAGGAGGTCTTCTGTTCTCGCCAGTTCCTCATGGTTGACGGTGATTTTCATGTTTCCCCCTGCGTTTGGCATCGATAACCAGGGCTTGCATCAGCCTGGTGAGTTCGTCCGTTGTCAACCAGTCCACGCGCTCACGGTTAAACATGTGCTTCGCCATGCTGACCGCATAAGACCACGGACGGCCCGCATCAGCCAGTAGCGCCTCGACCTTGCTTAAAAGGCCTTTGTGACTACTGGCCACCGAGGGGCGACGGCCCTGCTTTTTGGACTGGCGGGGGAACCCTGCCGTGTGCATGTACTCTTTGACAGTCTGGAGTTCCTCCAGACTGCATCGGGTTGCGCTGGTCTTCCCGATCAAGCGCTCAAGCGTCTGGCGATAGGTGGTATCATCCCAGCCCAGGAACGCCTGACCGGCTTTGATAGCCCCAATCAATTTTTTAGCATTCGGTGTCATGTTGTTTTCCTTTTCGCTGGGAAATTTGCAAACACCAACCATCGGATGTTTCCAGGAGCAGAACCTCTCCAGCCTTCAATTCATACGTCGCCAAAATTTGATTGATCGCAGTTTCAACCTTTCCTTTAGGGCTTCTGCCAGTAAAGAGTTTGATGACATTCCAGGTGATCCACGCCCCTGTTTTACTTGCAATATAAAACCAGATAACCACAATCTGACCGGTAATGAACCAATCAGCGGCGGTAAAATTCCCGAGGCTATTCATCAGCCTTCCCCTTGTAAATTGGCGTGACCGGTCACGGCGCTGGTTAAATTCATCGAAAGACAGTCACGGGTAAACCAACAGGCCGCTTCACCTTTGAAGTCACCGTTACAGCCACCAGGCAGAACCTTGCCGCAGCGCTGGCAGCTCCCCAGCGCCTTCTCTTGCCGCTCAAGACGCTGATCGTCACAGAGGATCAGCAGGCTTATATACTCATTGCGGCTGTAGGCAGAGCGCCCCGGGTTTCGGCGTTGGCGGTTTCTCTCCAGCGCTTCGGTCTCTGGCTGAGTCAGTACCAACTCGTGCCTCAGCCCCCCGCTGGCGGCCAGTTTTGCGCGTTGTTCTGCCTTGCGGTCAGTTGCTGACTTGGCCATCTTCTCCTCCTTGATGTTCGGGACGGTTCATCAGGGCCATGTGCTTCAGCGCATCTTGTGCCTTCTGGAATCTAAGGGCGTAGTCGGTGGCGATGGCTTCCAACTCCTTGATACGCCGAGCGGCACGGCTTGATGATGGAAGGGCGCTATAGGCGGCATGAGCAACTTTCACCTGATGCAGGGCATCGGCCAGCGCATTATGCTTCTCACCGGCAAACGGGATCGCTTTTACATCAATTCCAGACAGGCGCACCAGGGTGCGCAGGTCTGCAACATCCCAAAACTTCCAGGGGTAGATGTCGTCGCCCTTGGCGTCAACCATTGGATCGACGCGGTCAAACCATCCTTCAAGAATACTGATGTCAAAGACCGAACCATTACCCCACGGGATACAGCGACCACCACCGGAGTTATGCAGGAAAGCCCGCAACTCAGACGCAACACTGACAGGGGAGCGCTTACCGTTAAACGCTTCGTCGCGAGCTTCTGCACTCTGTTTACCCCACCATTCCAGGGTGCTTATTTCTGGCAAACCATAGGCGAGAGCCGCGTCATAACCCATTCGCTCGTAGAAGGTTTCGCCCACATTACCGGTCTGTAGATCAAACGCTACGGCGGCGATGGAAAGCACTGGACACCCGCGCTTTTTACCCAAGGTCTCGATATCGATCATGATGTTGGTCATTTGGCTAATCTCCATTTGGTTTTGTAGCGCTCGATGGCGGCCTTCATTTCCTGTTTCACCGCCCCTTTGTGGATGGCATAACCCCGAATGTCGTAAAACCTGAACCGTGCCTTCCCTGGATACTCAGGGACTTCCACTGCGGTGGAGAGATTGCTCATGGTGTAAACGCAGGTCTTGCCGTTATCGCGATATTCGCAACCCTTAACGTTAAGCATGTTGACCTCCGATCAATTTGGTTTCGTTGGTCGCACCATTAACAGCATGATTCAGCTGCGCCTGACGCCCAGCAACAAAACCGGCGACGCTGGCCTCATTGCTGCGGCTGCACTCGCGAGCCTCTCTGTAGGCGCTTGTTTTCATCGTGCCAGAGTCCATCTGCCGCTGCTTATAAGCAGCCATTAACGTGGTCTCTGACTCTGTCGGGGCCAGTTCAGCCACAATCTGATAGACCCCGTTAGCCCAACCTTCGCAGAACAGATCTGCCCGGGCGATTTTGGTGGCAGGCTTGGTGTTCTTGTGGATCTTTGCGATAAAATTTTTACGGGCTGCTGTCATTTGCCTGGCTAAAACATCAAAGGCATAGGCGGCAATCTGGGGACGACTGTCAGGCCCGTAGAACGTCACGACCCGGTGGGGTGTTCCGTACTTACCATAGCGCCAGTCAAACATGGCCTGAACACCGAAAGCACGATTGATCACCTCTACCAGCCAGCCCAGATATTTAGGCGGTGTCTGCGCATTGCTGGGAGAACCTTTGGTGCTTGCTTCGCTGATATCGATAAACTCCGCTTCAGACTCACTGACGCCGTGCTGCTTCATCAGGTTTTGCGCCTGACGCAGCGCGGCGGCGGCTTCATTGGAATTAGTCGCTTTACGTGCCAAATTGAGAAGCTTTTTAATTTTTGCTAAATACTTTTCTTTATTCATAAATAACTCCCGAAATTAGTTGATCAATTTCAATTGGTTACATGTAATAATGGTTAAGCCCATTTCGGCATAACACTTGAGGTAAATATGTTTGACGACAAAAAAACCATCGTTGACGCCATTGTCGCCAGTCAGGGGGCATGGAACATACTCATCGGTGAACTTATCGACCAGATGGCATTTGATCCCCATAAACTGGGTAAACACCTGAGGGGTGTTCAGGCCGACCTTCACAAGACTGGGCGTCCTGACATGGCTGTGGCGCTTGATGTGTACACTGCAATTGCTGATACATGGAGTCAGAAGACCTCACCATCTGATTAGCAACATCGCGAATGGATTGTTCAGAAATGATAGTTTTCATAATTTAATTCCTCGTAATTTGGCGTAAGTCAGCCCCGGCGGGTTTACGCCAATATTTACATAACGATTTAATAAACCATTAAATCAGTGTGCGGGAGTCAGTGTTTCCACTTTGACGAAATAAGGCTCCCGGTTTATTTCCACTACGCAACCACATTTGAAATCACGAGCCACGTCTACCGTTCTGACCACGGTGCCACCACACGGATCAGGATGTACCTGGTGGATGAATGCGGCCCCGACTGAGTGCGCCTGGTTAAATTTTGCGGCGTTCATGGCGTTTACACCCCTGAAATATCCAAAGAAATTGGCACGTATTTATCGGAATCTCCGACACGTTCATAGAGACGGATATAGCTTTTACTGCTGATAACCTGGACAGCCTCTGCAAGCGCATCCATTGCCCGCAACCAGCGAGGGTCGGTAATATCATGGCGACGGAGTTGTAACACGCGACCAGGGTTGATCTCGCCCTCCTTATCGGTAGAGAATGCCCGATCAATGATGGCTAGCAGCTCCGGACGGGCGTCCTTCGTCCACTCAGCCACACAAGCATCAATCAACTCCTTGGCGGCCTGAATACGCTCATCAAAGGCGATGCGGTCTTGCATGGCCCGCTGCACTCTGAATCGACCATCATAGCTGTACAGGGTGACATTGCCTTTTTTACCGCCAATAGTGGCCCCGTACTGTTCCGCAGAGAGGTCAACCAGTGCCTGAATGTCAGCAAATGTATCCTGTTTAAAATCACGCAGCGCCTCTTGCAACGGTTTGGCGCGTTCCACAATGGCCTTGACCAGGGCATCACGTTCTTTATCTACCGGTTTAACCAGGCTTTCAGGCGTCAGTACGCCGCGAGCATCTTTCCAGTAACCGTCTGGAATGGTGTTTTCAGGGGCATTAGTGGACATTGTCATTACTCCTATTGATATGAATGGTTTTACAAACATCTTCCCCGGAATTTTTATAACCGGGCTGATTACTTAATGCGCCAACGATGGTGTTATAAATAAACTTGGCTTGTCCTGACTCTGCTGTAGTGCATGGACCTTCAGCATAACTATTCGTATTAACGCCAGTTTTATTTTCCTGGATGGTTATCTTTAAAATAATAGTCATTGCATCCTGTCTTTAGTGAATCGACTCAGACCAGACGACCCTACAGCCGCCCGACGTAAACTGCCCTTGACGGTAACGCCCCTCAGCTGAGTAACCTAATTCATGATAAACAGCTCGACCACTATGGATCTGCTGATCGCAATAACCGCAGGGCTGAACCCGGATCACCGGTTTATTGCTAGCCAGTGTGATCGATTTCACGGTCACGCCCTGAATGCTGAGTGCCTTAACGACATTGCTGGCACGTTCCATTAACTCGACCAACTCTTCATTTTTTAAGCCGTTAAACATGACTATCACCTCAAAAAAGTCAGTTGATTAGCATCTCCGAGAACTTACGGACAGCCCCAGCGTCAACATGCTCGCCACTCAGCAGGCTGTAGCGATTGACGCCGCGCAGCAGCTTAAACAAGCGGCGGGCGTTGCCCTTGCAGGCAGAGAACAGTGCATCACTGACCGCTGAGTCCTTGGCATCTTCGAGGACACTCGTTGCTATGGAGTCAATGTCTTCACGTGGTAGAACGTCGCCCAGCGGCAGCGCAAAACCAACGCGGCTATAAAGCTGCTTATACTCGCCGCGTTTACCTTTGAGGTTAATAATCAGGCGGGGCATCCCTGCCAGTACAACGCCGATCCCGGCTTTGTCGTGGATGCGTCGAATGGTTTCGAGCGCACGATGTGGCAGGTTCTCCGCCTCATCAATCAGCAAAATACGCCCGGAGTCTTTAAGCGCCACAATGATGGCCTCGCTCAGCTCGTGCATGTTGCCGCGCTTGTTCAGGCCCAGACGGGCACACAGTTCCTCAAGCACAACGCGGGCGGTATAGCCCGGATCCGCTTCAAGCAAAAGGGCTGTGCGGTTATCGGCGGCATACTGACGCATCACCATGGTTTTCCCCATCCCTGCATCGCCATAAATAACGTTGATATCGCCGTCCAGGTGGGCCATACGAATAACCTCAAGGCATTTGCTGGCGGTATAGGTACGAATAAAAGAAACTGTTAATTTTTGGCTCTTTTCCTTTTCGGCTTCTCTAGCAATCAATGCAACGATATCCAGCTCAAGGGTTTTAACGTCGCCGTTATATTTCCCCTGTAAATACTGATTAAGCGTGGCCGGACTTTTACCCAACGCGCGGGCGACTTGTGTCTGTGACCAGTTACGACGGGCCATTAATTCGGATAATTGAGCAATCATAGTTACCTCGTTATTCATGGTGTGTGCCGGTCTTCTTTAAATGCTGTTCCCGGTCAACTTCTAAAAAATGGTAATCGTGCTGTTCTGCCTGCTGTATCTCCCCCTGGAGAAGCATCCCAAAGTCGGGCATTGGTTTATGCTCAATGACCGGGGTAGCCTGTTCAATGACACGCTGTTTTTTCTTGTCCAGCAGAGCCACCTGACGCTTGGCACGCTCCTGAATACCCTGAGCCATTTTAGTTTCAGGAACTGCGGCGTTTGTATTGCCGTTCCAGATAGCCTTACAAATATAAGAACCGTCCATCCTGCGGATAATGACTTCTTGAGCGTTGCGCGGGTCATAAGCGACACGGACTTCAACGCCATCAAAATCAGCCAGAGCATGGGAGAAATAGCGGTTATTGCTGAGGCGGATCCAGCCACGGTCAACGGTGCGTTTTTCTTCCGGCATGAACATCTCGCGCAGTTCCACTTCGGTCAGATACTCGATTTCGTCGCCCTCCGTGGCCAGAACCGCTTCGCGGTAACGGGCCGGGGTCAAGTGCTTGCTGTTGTACTTGGGCAGCTCACTGTGTTCGTGGCTGTTGTTGTAACGGTCGATTTCCTCCTGGATGATTGCCAGCACATCCTCCCATTCAGGCACCGCTTCTGTTGCCCGCCGTTGGCGGACGTTAAGTGGCTTACCCTGGCTCTGTGCGTTCTCGGCTGACTCAACCGCCACCATCAGACGGCGGAGGTTGTCACGATCTGCGCCGCGTCCATTAAATGTCGGTACACGCTGAGCGATAGCGTATGGAATGACGCCGTTCAGCCGCTCGATGATGCCACGAGCCTGCGGGTTACCGGGAATACCGGTCATGTGCTCGATCCCCATGCGAGGGAAAATACCGGTTGTTTCCGCGTCCAGCGTCTTGTTTTTCTGGCCTGAACCATTATCCGTATAGACAAACAACGGTTTACCATAGCGTTGTATGCCATAGCGGTACGCCTCAGAAACGCCGCGCACGTTCTCGGAATAGGACAGGCTCCAGCCCACAACAAAACGTGAACGACCATCAATAACCAGCGTCAACTCCGGGGTAAATGCTGCTTTGCTGATAGGGTGCTTCACTTTCATATCCAGTGATTTCCCATCGCAAATCCAGCAGCCATTAACCGGCATACAGGACCAGTCACGGCGGCTGTAAACTTCCAGCGCCCGTGCAGCGGAACCACTGACACGACCGCGAAGCCGTTCCCGCTTTGGAAGCTTCTTCATCACCCGGCAAATGGCGTCATAAGACGGCATCACCGCCAGCATGGCGGGCTGGTCATGAAATTCGTGTTTCCAGTCAGCCTCGAAATCACGGTAGCAAAAACGCATGGTTGGCCCGTTGGGGCTGCGCCAGTACGCCAGGAAGCGCGGCAACCAACTGACGTCCTCCGGCTTCTTCGCTTTATGGTGACCGGGTGCCAACATGGCCAGGCGTTTTTCGGTGTCGTTAACCGTCAGCAGATACACGGAATACCATTCTTGCAAACTGCTACGGCTGACGCCCAGGCGTTTACCTTTGCGAGCGTTCGCCAGTTCAGCCATTTGCATCAGTGGCCCCGGCAGTGTTCCGGCGCGGGAACCGTCGACAATGTAATTGACAGCAGCGAGACGACTCAGACCAGCTTGGTCATAAAGTTTTAACACCTCCAGTGCCAGCGCCGAACGTGCATCTGCCACGGCTTTTTGCTTGTCGGTCAACTGGCTGACCTCACGCTCCAGCAGGGCCGGGCACTGGTTCAGGATGTCGAGTTCTTCACGGGGTTTAATACCAGTCTTGCGCTCAGCCGTGACAGTGGTAACCACAGCAGTATCGCTGGCCACTTCGACAACCTGTTGGTAATGGCGGGCAAGGACAACCTCACGGGCTTCACGTGGTAAACAATCAACGTGATATTCGAAAGCCTTTGAACCTGTACGACGACGGCGTAGGTCAGAATTTCCACCTGCACGTTTATTCAGATTATTACGGATATTGTGAAGCATGCTCGGAAAGCCGGGCAAATTTGCACATTCCTGAACAGTCAACCAGATAGACATTCCTTATCCCCTAATCCGAAAAACGGTTTCAATGTAACGACTCGGCCAGATAAGCTCTGGAGATACACCGATTTTTTGTGCGATTGCATCTTCGTAACGGCCGCACTTACGGTAGAAAACATTACGAATCGCGTTTTTACCTACGCCCAGTTCGCTTTCTAAATCGCTCAGGCTGACACCCTTGCGATCGAGAGCTGCGATTATCGCTTTGCTTGACCAGTCCTCACCGGCGCAAACAAACAGATTCGCCATGTCTTGTGTTAGCAACTGCATCGTTGATATCCTTCCTCGTTTATCTAAAACGATAATTAAATATGATTATCGCTTACACACAATCTAATCGCACAATAAACCGATTTCAAGTGGTTTATTCGCAAATTAATCCGAATAAATTAATCTTGATATGAATCATGGTGTTACATGAATAAAACTGATAGTACAGCGAAAGACCGAAAGCGGTTTATTTCGATGCCAGGAATAAACCGTTTTTCAGAACGGTTAAAAATTGCGATGGGCGCCATGACTAATGTGGCCTTGGCCAACGTATGTGGCATCTCAGAGTCTGCGGTGAGAAGTTACCTTAAAGGGCGCAGCTACCCAGGCATTGATAAGATTCAGGCCATAGCACAGGCGTGTAGTGCTCCAATGGAATGGCTCATTACAGGAGATGTAGAAGCTGATAAAAACGATAGCATCGCAATATATTACGATAGTAAGTTGATGGGGGTGATTGAGGTGATGACTGATGAGCAGCGCCAGCAACTAGCACAGGTCATCGTTCAACATGGCATATCTGGCATTATGAGAGCCTTACAGAGCATTGAGTCAATCGCTGAGTTTTCATTGCTCCCTGAGAACGAAAGGCTGCAACTAATGCAACTTCATGGCGAGATTAAAAAGGGGGCACCTGAGGATAGTAAAACCAATGAGCTGAACCTGCCGGTTCACAAGCAAGCTGGCTAAACCCCGCATGCTGTTCGGCTAATGCTGAGTGGGGTTTATTAATAAAGTCGTTTCGCTCGTTACTCATTGAGATAAAGGGATAAATTAGTATAGATCATGGTTTAATGATATGCGTTTAAATGAAGTTTAAACGTGATTAATGCAGAGGTTATTCAGTCCAGAATTTACCGCATAAAAAAGTATTTTTGGTTATTTTGACGGAGGCAGTCCAAAATCAACCAATCCCTCAAAACCCGCGCCAGTCTTGGCGTCGTGTCGAAGTTTCGATTTTTCCCACCATCCAGAATTGATCACCCCCCCACACTTTGACACCCATCCGTACAAAAACGTTATCGAAATCTCGCATACTATACAATCTTAGCCTAATAGCTTGCTTGACATACCATCTTTTATGGTCAAACATGGTATCAGAAGTGATGTATTATAAAAACGATAGTAGAACGATAAGTTAGTAATAACCATACCAACACCAGGGAAATTATAAGCCGGCCACAACACCTGATTAAAGTATCAACAGGGAGTTGCAAGCTGAGCAAGTTTAACCGCAGAGTTAATTGCTTCACCCCTCGTTAAGCCGGGGCCCGCAAGGGTTCCGGTTTTTTATTTGCCAAAAAACCAATGAAAAGGCCGGAGAGCACTCCCCGGCCCGTCACTCGTTCGCGGATTATCCCTCAACTCTGGCATCTTCCTCAGCCTGACGAATGATGGCTTTGGCCATCCACTGGGTTACATCCTGAATATCATCGAGCTCTAAACCCCAAATGTCCTTCAGCACCAGGAACACCTCGGAACCATAAATCAGCGAAAAGGCGTGGATCACGCGTTGCAAGGCTTCAGCAGGGAGTTTGTTCTGCAAGGGCTCAACCGCCAGCTTCAACAGCCGCTTGCGATTGCCACGCACAAACTTTTCGCCCGGCGTCGCGTTAGCCCATTGCTGGAGTGATAGCTGTAACGCCGCACGTAGCGCGCCTTCATGCTGCTCCATCTGCGGGTAGGCAAACGCCAACAGTTGATGAATGCGCTTGAGCGCATCGTTATCCTGCGGTTGCCATTCAAGGATCGGCCCCAGGCTTTTCGCCACAACGGCGGAGATCAGGGCACTTTGGGTGGGAAAATAGCGATAAGCGGTGGCACGAGAGACCTGCGCATGCGCCGCTAGCTCAGTAATCGAAGGGAAGACTCCACCATCGTAGAGCTCCATCGCACAGGCCAGCAGCAAGCTGCGGGTTTTGGCACGAGTATGTGTCAAAGATTCATCCCGTGGAGCGGGAAATGCGGATATTGGCACGTTTTCCTCGAACTTCCTCGTATCTTCCAGCCTTGGAGTCAATACGATAGACAGCCTCACCGACAGATCCTGACCCATCGGCAACGTAAAAAATTACAGCTAAGATAGCCAAAAACGGGACTCAAGTCTCACTTTAAACAAATTAATGCTTGCAAAAATGATACGGCAGTCTCATTATGACCAACAAATAAACGATAGTACCTTATTGTCCGACACCAGGGTTCACCACCTACTATAAAAAATAGCATTAAAATCAATTTGTTCAGGCCTTTGTCTGAACCTTTTTCAGGAACAGATGATGAGCAGCACCCCGGGTTTTGTCTATATTGCTACCACAGCAGATACTAAAGGACAAGAACTGGAATATGTCCGTCATCTGATCGCCAATCTCGATTTACCCGTCATCACCCTCGACCTCTCCACTTCCGGTAAGCCTTCTCTGTATCACGCGGACGTTTCTGCGCATGAGATCGCGGGTTACCATCCGGAAGGTGAACAAGCCGTTTTTTGTGCTAATCGCGGGCAGGCGATTGCGGCCATGGCTATCGCTTTTGAGCGCTTCATGCTCTCACGTCGTGATGTTGCTGCACTGCTCGGTTTGGGCGGGTCTGGTGGCACCGCGATCATCACGCCCGCCATGCAACAGTTGCCCATCGGCCTGCCAAAGCTGATGGTGTCGAGTATGGCGGCGGGTGATGTCGCTGGCTATGTCGGCTCCAGCGATATTGCCATGCTGTATTCCGTCACCGATATCGCCGGGCTAAATCGCATTTCACGCAAGGTATTGAGCAATGCCGCCAACCAGATAGCCGGCGCCATCCGCTTTCATATCGATGATGATGCCGACAGCAAACCTGCCACCGGCCTGACCATGTTTGGCGTCACTACGCCTTGTATCAAGGCCGTGACCAGCGCCATTGAGCACGACTGGGATTGCCTGGTGTTTCACGCTACCGGCAGTGGTGGCCAGGCAATGGAGAAGCTGATCGACAGCCGCTTGCTCAACGCCGTATTGGATCTGACCACCACCGAGGTGTGCGACTATCTGTTTGATGGCGTGTTGGCCTGCAACGAAGATCGCTTTGGGGCCATTGCCCGCACCGAGATCCCTGGTGTGATGTCATGCGGAGGGCTGGATATGATCAACTTCGGTCACCCGAAAACCATTCCGGCCCGCTACGCCAATCGTCAATTTTATTGCCACAACAGCCAGGTAACGCTGATGCGCACCACGGCGCAGGAGAATACCCAGTTAGGGCGCTGGATTGGTGACAAGCTGAACGCCTGCGCCGGGGAAGTATGCTTTGTCGTACCGCTGGGTGGCTTTTCAACCTTGGATGCGCCAGGGCAACCCTTCTGGGATCCACAAGCGCTGAGCGCTTTTGTTCACTCGCTGGAACGGACGCTGGTACAGACCGCAAAACGCCGGTTGCTCAAGGTACCGTACCATATCAACGATCCCCTGTTCGCCGCGGTTATTATCGAACAATTTAATGCCATTGCTGCTACAGCTAAATAATCCTGTCAGAAAATAAAAAAAGCCGGGCAAATAACCAGGCATTTTTATTTTGACAGCAATGTGAATTATTCAGCAGCAGGGACATGATCGCGCATTTTCTTCATATGCTCCATCATCTTCTGCTCGCGTTTCTGATAATTCTCATTGTATTGTTTTTTCTGCTCTGGCGTTAGCAGGTTATACATTTTGTTTTCCGCTTTGGCACGTTCCAGCATGTGCTCGGATTGCGCTTTGCCGATTGCATCGATCTGGGCTTTTACCTTGGCTTCGTCAAAGTTTTCCGAAGCGATCATACTGTGTAGCGCCTGGCGTTCGTCTTTAGCTCCCGGGCCGCGTTTTTGATGCGACTCTTTCATAATATCGCGCATCTGCTGGCGTTGATCTTTGGTCAAGTTCAAACCAGCAAAGAGATTGTCTCTTTTCGCCTCTTTATAGTGCATCATTTTTACCGGGGCGGCAGGTGTGGTCGATGCGGTTGCCGGGGCGGTAGTTGCATCGGCAGCAAAGGCGGCAGAAGCAGAACCCAGGGCTAAGGTTGAAGCGACAAATAAAGCAGTCAGTTTACGCATAATTATTTCCTTAAAAGTTATTCTTCATCAGGAGCGCTGTACGTTAACAGGCTCGCTATCTCGTCGTCGGAAATAATAGTATGCGCATGAATATATAGTAATGCGAGGGAGTGTAAATTTTTTAAAATCAAAAATGGCAATATTCGTCAATTATGAATAAATTATGGAGAAGGCGTCTGTTATTTGGAAGATTACATGACCCAAGCGTAATTATTAGTGTGGCTTTTGTCCACCTCCAGCTTGGGATTAATTTAGCATCCCTAGCCACAACTCTGGCTCAACGAAGCCAAAAACTGATTTTCGCACACTGCGCGGTTCTCTTTTACACTCTATACAGACGTCGTTCACGCGATCCCCATCGTCTTTCAGGCTGCAGCGTAGGGTCCGGCTGTCCCATTTTGAGGAATGAACATGTTCGCAGACCAAGGCCCGATACTCCTTAACACCCATTTTGGCACCAGCAGCCCTTACTGGCATCTGGCGTTTGACAGCAATGCCCTGCAGTTGACGGCAATCAAAGGCAAAACACACCTTGCCGTGGCCCTCGACGAAATGCAGGCGGCGAAAATCCGCCGTCTGAGCGGGGTCACCGCCAGCCTGGATCTGACCATCCAGCTCAGCGGCCAGCCCATCCACCTGCATTTGGTCGGCCGCCGGATCAATAAATTTGAGTGGGCTGGCACCGCCTCTGCCTATACCGATACCGAGGCCGTGGCACGTGATTTGGTGCACGGCCTATCGTTTGCCGAACAGGTGGTGTCAGAGGCTAATTCCGTCATTGTCATCGTTGACCAACACGGCCGCGTCCAGCGCTTTAACCGCCTGAGCGAAGAGTATACCGGCCTGCAGGAACAGGACGTGATTGGCAAAAACGTCTTCAAGATGTTTATGAGCCCCGAAGAGGCCGCAGCATCCCGGCGCAATATTGCCAACTTCTTTCACAACGGGGCCTCCTATGAGGTGGAGCGCTGGATCAAAACGGTCAAAGGCGAGCGGTTATTCCTGTTCCGCAACAAGTTTGTCCACAGCGGCAGCGGCAAAAAAGAGGTGTTCCTGATCTGTTCCGGCACGGATATCACCGAAGAACGCCGTGCCCAGGAACGCCTGCGGCTATTGGCCAATACCGATACCATCACCGGCCTGCCAAACCGCAACGCCATTCAGGATGATATCAACCGGGCGATAAGCGAACGCGGTGAAAGCCACGTAGGGCTGGTCTATCTCGATCTGGATAACTTCAAAAAAGTGAACGACGCCTATGGCCATATGTTTGGCGATCGCTTGCTGATCGAGGTGTCCCACGCCATTCTCAGTTGCCTGGATCATGGAGAAAAACTTGCCCGTCTGGGGGGCGATGAATTTCTGGTGCTGGTCACCCAGGCCGACCGGATCATGCTGCAAGAGCTGGCCCAGCGCATTATCGATCGCTTGCAAATGCCCTTCCGCATCGGCCTGATCGAGGTCTACACCGGCTGTTCGATTGGCATTGCCCTCTGCCCGCAACATGGCCACGATCTGGACAGCCTGATCCGCAGCGCCGATACCGCCATGTACGTCGCCAAGGAGCACGGCAAACGCACCTTTATCGTCTTCTCGCCGGACATGAACCGCCGCGTTGCCGAATACATGTGGCTGGATACCAACCTGCGTAAGGGGCTGGAACAGGAGCAACTGGTGGTGTATTACCAACCCAAGGTCACAACGCTCAACGGAGCCGTGAACAGCGTAGAGGCGCTGGTCCGCTGGGATTCACCGGAGCGCGGGCTGATCCCACCGCTGCAGTTTATCTCCTATGCCGAAGAGTCCGGGCTGATTGCCCCACTTGGCCGCTGGGTGCTGCAAACCGCCGCTAAACAGGCTGCCATTTGGCAGCAGCAGGGGCTGAATTTACGCATTGCGGTTAACCTTTCCGCCAGGCAGTTGGTGGATGACAGCGTGGTAGACGATCTGGTTGAGGTACTGCGAGAAAACCAGCTTTCTCCCTGCACTCTGGACTTTGAGCTGACCGAGAGCAGCCTGATAGAAGATGAGAATCGGGCTCGTGAGGTGATCGCCCGGCTACGGGCCTTGGGCGCCCAGGTACACCTGGATGATTTTGGCACCGGTTACTCCTCTCTGGCCCAGTTGGCACGTATCCCGCTGGACGCTATCAAGCTGGATCAAAGCTTTGTTCGCGGCGTCAATCTGGCCCCGGTATCACAGTCATTGATACGCGCCATCGTCGCGGTCGCCGAAGCGCTACAGTTCAAGGTGATTGCCGAAGGGGTCGAGACGGACAGTGAAAATCGTTTCCTGGACTGCGTTGGGGTCGATGAAAAACAGGGATTCCTGTTCGCCCGGCCGATGCTGCCCGAACAGTTGGAGCAGTGGCTGAAAACCTATAGCCCGCAATCACCAAAGTGATGCGGGCGGGAATTAACGCTTAGCCAGCGTGACGCTGATTAAGCGTGTGCCGATCCTGCAACATCACCAACCGTTCAATGTACAGGCGATCCTTCTCCTCGATGGTAAAGGCCGCGTGCACCCAATCCTCGGTAATGTCCATCAGCTCGGAGCGGGTTAACTGTAATACCCGCTGACGCGCGCGTAACATGGCACGCATACCGTTCAGTTTGGGCCTGATGGTGTCGATGAAGGTACGAGTCGCCATATAGGCATCACCTGGTTGAAACAGCTTATCCACCAGCCCATAGTTTTCGAACCATTCGGCAGTGTGAGACTCACCGCTCCAGATCAGTTCTTCCGCCAGGCGCATACCTGCCTTGCGGGCTACCAGTGAATAACCGCCCATACCGGGAAACAGATTGAAGGCGATTTCTGGGAACCCCATCCGTGCGTTGTTCTGCGCCAAAACAAAATGGTGCGCCAATGCCGCCTCAAAACCGCCCCCTAGCGCGCTGCCCTCCACCATGGCAATGCTGATGGCCCCGGTATCAAAACCTCGTGCTGCCGCATGCACACAGTCGATACAGGCCCGGGCATATGCCATCATCGCCTCACGCCTGCGGTTTTTGATCGCTTCGGCAAAAAAGCTCAGATCCCCGCCGACGTTAAACATGTTTTGCACCAGCGAGCCGGTGACCCAGAAGTCGAACTGCAACGTCGACTCTTTCGCCGCCTGCGCCAGCGTCATGATGTCTTCTATCAGCGCCTGATTGAAGCAAGGACGCGGCTCTGCACGCAGTAACATCCACATGATGTGGCGATCTTCCTCGTAATAAGCGGAAAGTTGCGACAGGTTGCCCGCTTCGGTAAATGGACGACAGGTGGGATGATTGAATAATTTCATAAGACCTTCCATTTTATCTATTGATTCAGGAAATAACCGTTCCAGCCCCTACGGCTGCAGTAGGCGCATGCCGGATAAAAAAGCGCGCGCCATAAGATGAGTAAAAGCCTTCCTGGCGCTGAGATAGATAAAATTGCAGGGATCCGGCAGAAAAACAGACGTGTGGTGAATAGGACAAAATCGAACGTTCTTACTCGCAGTTGTTGGTAGAGGCCATCATCAGAATTAACCCAATCTCGTCCATTAGCGACCAAATCGAGGGCATATTTGGCTATAATCAAGCACATGCCCATTGATTTACCTGAAGGATACCGTGACGTAATGCAGAATAAAGCCGCTCCAGAGCAGCCTGAGGCCATTGAGAAACCGACGATCGCCATCAAAACCGGCAATCAAAAACTGGATAAAGGCCTTTCGGGGTTCGCTCGCCTGATAGAGCGCGTTAAAGCCTGGCCCACCATCGCTCACCTGCTGCGAGCCACCGAACGCTTCAACGACCGTCTCGGCAGCCAGTTTGGCGCCGCCATTACCTACTTCTCGTTTCTCTCACTGATCCCGATCCTGATGGTGTCGTTTGCCGCCGTGGGCTTTGTGCTGGCATCTAATCCGGATTTGCTGGCCGAACTGATCAACAAGATCGTCAACAGCATCAGCGATCCCACGCTGGCCAGTACCTTGAAGAACACGGTGAATACCGCCATCCAGCAACGTACCACCGTCGGCCTGACCGGTCTGGCGCTGGCGCTGTACTCCGGCATCAGTTGGATGGGTAACCTGCGTGAGGCGATCCGCGCCCAGTCCCGTGACGTCTGGGAACGTAATCCGCAGGATCAGGAGAAAATCTATTTTCGCTACACCCGCGATTTTATTTCATTAACTGGCTTGGTGGTGGCGCTGATCGTCACTCTGTCTTTAACCTCGATTGCGGGTTCTGCCCAGGCGGCCATCGTGCATGCGTTGGGACTGGATGGCATTGAATGGCTGCGGCCGGCGATGACGCTGATCGCGCTGTCGATCTCCATTTTTGCCAACTACCTGCTGTTTCTGTGGATCTTCTGGATGCTGCCACGCCATAAGCCGAAGAAAAAAGCGCTGCTGCGCGGCACCCTGATCGCCGCAATTGGCTTTGAAGCCATCAAGTTTGTGATGACCATGACGCTGCCACAGGTCGCCAAATCACCTTCCGGTGCCGCCTTTGGCTCGGTGATCGGGCTGATGGCGTTCTTCTACTTTTTTGCCCGCCTGACGCTGTTTTGCGCCGCCTGGATCGCCACGGCACAGTATAAAGAGGACAAAACCCTGCCGCAGGGCAAGTGAATATCCACCATCAGCATGGTATTCATGCCAGTCGCAAGGTTGCGACTGGTTTTTTATTTCAATAATCAACTCAAAAAGCAGTCAATAACTCTAAAACCAGACTAACCGATCGGCAAAAACCAGCATAACAAACTACCCTATAACTTTTCTTTGCACCTTTTCCAGTCATTCTCTCTGCTTATAGCTCACTTCACCACGTTAACGACCATAGAACGTCAACTCGTTAAAACATTAGTCTTTTTAACAGTTTATTTGCCAGATAGTACAAAATCTCCCCGTTGAAAAGCCATTTTGCTATGACTAAGATGAATTTTTCCCTAGTCAAAATATAAGAAATAACTATGCAAGCCACCATCGCAACCCCCTTGGACGCCGATGCCGCGTCCACACCGGTTAACTCCCGGGGAAAAGTCATCGTCGCCTCTCTGGTCGGTACCGCCATCGAGTTCTTTGATTTCTATATTTATGCCACCGCTGCGGTGATCGTATTCCCGCATATCTTCTTCCCACAGGGTGACCCGGCAGCTGCAACGCTACAATCGCTGGCCACCTTCGCCATCGCCTTTGTGGCACGGCCCATCGGCTCTGCTCTGTTCGGCCACTTCGGCGACCGCGTCGGGCGGAAGGTCACCTTGGTGGCTTCACTGCTGACCATGGGGATTTCCACCGTGCTGATCGGCCTGCTGCCAAGCTATGCAACCATTGGCATCTTTGCACCGATCCTGCTGGCGCTGGCACGCTTTGGCCAAGGCCTGGGTCTGGGTGGCGAATGGGGCGGTGCCGCGTTGCTGGCCACCGAGAATGCGCCTGCCAACAAACGTGCGCTGTACGGCTCTTTCCCGCAGTTGGGTGCACCGATCGGCTTCTTCTTCGCCAACGGCACCTTCCTGCTGCTCTCCTGGTTGCTGACTGACGAACAGTTCATGACCTGGGGCTGGCGCGTACCGTTTATCCTCTCTGCCGCGCTGGTGCTGGTTGGTCTGTATGTGCGTATTTCGCTGCACGAGACTCCGGTTTTTGCCAAGGTGGCCAAAGCGGGCAAACAGGTGAAGGTCCCGCTCGGGACGCTGTTGAGCAAACACAAAAAGGCTACCATCCTGGGTACCTTCATCATGCTGGCTACCTATACGCTGTTCTACCTGATGACCGTTTACTCCATGACCTACGGCACGGCCGCAGAGCCGCTGGGGCTGGGATATTCACGTAACAGCTTCCTGTGGATGCTGATGGTAGCGGTGATTGGTTTTGGCGTGATGGTGCCGATCGCCGGTTTGCTGGCCGATGCCTTTGGCCGCCGCAAGACCATGATTGTCATCACCCTGTTGATGATCGGCTTTGCCTTCCTGTTCCCGAGCATGCTGGGTTCCGGCAATCAGCTGTTGGTGATGGCTTTCCTGCTGCTGGGGCTGAGCATTATGGGCCTGACCTTTGGCCCGATGGGCGCACTGCTGCCTGAACTGTTCCCAACCGAAGTGCGCTACACCGGAGCCTCGTTCTCGTATAACGTGGCCTCGATCCTGGGGGCTTCGGTAGCGCCTTATATTGCGACCTGGTTGGCTAACAACTACGGGCTGTTCTACGTTGGCATGTACCTGGCGGCCATGGCCAGCCTGACGCTGATCGCGCTGCTGCTGATGAAAGAAACCCGCCACACGTCTCTGTAATCCTCTCCCGGCCCCCTGCCTATGGGGGCCTGTTTGTCTGTTGTCACAAATCCCGGCTATGCTATCCCTCCATTTGCTGAGGAAACCCGCCCATGTCATTGCGCCGTTGGCTCTGTTTGTCTGTTACGTTGCTGATTATTATCGCCATTGCCACCTATTTCTGGCTGAAACCGGCCCACCCGGATGCGCTGTGGCATATCGTCAGCCAACAATGCCTGCCGAATCAGCAACAAAACCATAATCCGGCCCCCTGCGCACAGGTAGATGAGCAGGCCGGGTTCGTCGTGCTGAAAGACCGCAATGGGCCTTTGCAATACCTGTTGATGCCAACGGCCAAAATCACCGGCATAGAAAGCCCACTGGTCTTAGAGCCCGACACTGCCAACTTATTCACCTTAGCCTGGCAGGCCCGGCATTTTATGGCGGATAAACTCGGTAAACCGATCGACGATGCCGCCATCTCTCTGGCGATCAACTCCGAATATGGCCGTACGCAAAATCAGCTGCATATTCATATCTCCTGCCTGCAACCGGCGGTAAAAAACCGGCTGGCGCAGCTGCAAGGGGATTTCAGCGAAAGCTGGCAGCCGCTACCCGGTGGATTGCTGGGGCATGATTATTTGGCTCGCCGCGCCAGCGCTGCTGAACTCAAGCAGCTTGGGGCATTCCGTTTGCTGGCTCAGGGCGTTGAGGGCGCACGTGAAAGCATGGGGAGCTACGGCATGGCGATGACGGCCTTACCGGGAGGGGATTTCCTGCTGTTGGCTGTGAAACGTAACCTATGGCAGCTGAATCTGGCCTCCGCCGAAGAGAGCCAGGATCACAGCTGCCGGGTACTACAGTAATCTTGGGTCACTTCTTGTTCTTCATCTGCTGCAGGATCTTGCCACACTGGTTTTCTTCGCCACCGTCACTCGGTGAAACCAGAGCCAGCAACGCTGCTGCCGGGGCGACAACCACTCCCAATGCCACCGCAGCCACCCCGCGAGCAATCAACGGTCCAGCCTTCACGCCAGCGTCCGGTTTTTTAAACGTCCCTTTGACATACAGCGGCGAACGCAAGGTCAGCACCCGCATCCCTTTACTTTCCGGATCGATGGACAGATCCAGCCGCTCGGTGGCGAAATTGATGTTGCCGGTGATGTTGATGATGGCATTTTCCGTATCAAACACGAACAGTCGTGGCGTCGCCAACCCGCTGCGAATGCCGACATCCGCCGCAGCGCAGTTGATCCCCACCTCGTCATCGCCAAACAGTTGAGCTACCAGGTAGTTACCTACGTTGAGGCCCAGGATTTCCATCAGGCTGCGGCTGATCACGCCGTCATTGATCAGCAGGCGCAGATCGCCGCTGCTGGTCGCCAGCAAATCGGCCACCGAGTTGCCGCTGCCTGTTAGCTTGGCATCGCCGTTCAATTCCCCCAGGCTGCGCTTCATCGACTCCACGTTCGGCAGCAACTGCTTCAGCTGGAACTTACGCGCGTGCATATCCACCCGGCCCTGCATCGGGCTCTTGCTACCATCAAGACGGACGGTGGCATTCAGGTTGCCCCCGGCCACGCCGAAGCGCAGCGGGTCCATCAGGATCACTGCGTTATCCAGCTTAAGATGGGTATTCAGATCGCTCAACGGCAGCGAACTGCCATGCTCAATACGTTTGGCGGTAAATTTGACGTCGGCATCCATTACCCCCCAGCTTTTGGTTTCGAACTTCTCAACCGGCAGCACTTTGTCGCTCGGCTGGCGGGTTTTCTCGCCGCGATTGGCTTTCTGCTGATTGGAGTCCGCGCCGATCAATGGCGCAAGATCGGCAAAACGCAGCTGTTTGGAAAGCACTTCACCGCTCAACTTGGGCCGCGGGTGGCTCGCAACGTACTTCAAGTCCCCATGGATATCGCTGTCACCGATCTTGCCGTCAAAGCCCTGATACTCGAATACCGCACCGCCCGGTTGATGCAACTGGGCGATAAGATGGCCATCGGTAGAATAAGGTGGAGTGTTGGGTAACAGCACGCCGGTCAGCGCATACAGGTTTCCCAGGCTGTCACCGGAGAATTTCAGCCGTAGATCCAGGCCGCCAAGGTTCAGCGGATCGGACAACGTCCCCGCAATCTGCACTCTGGTATTGCCGGAACGGACATCGGCCTGCAGCGGGAACGGAATATCAGCACTTTGCAGTGACAGCATGCCACCTATTTTGCCGCTGCCTGACAGCGCTTCACCGTGGTATTTTCCTTTAATCTTCCAGCCGAAGACATAATCCGGCGTCGTCGCTTTATCTCCCGGCTGCTTACCCGCAACTTCACTAAAGGGCAGAGGCTTGCCAAGTGGGTCGATCAGCGCCTGGAAATCGGCCTTGAGCGTGGCGTCTTTAAAATCAATCTGGCCGCGATCGAACACGATATCGTGAATGCTGACAGACCAGTCTGACTGCGGTTGGTTGGGGTCTTTTTCGGCGCTGTTAGCCAGGTTGAAGGTCCAGTTATTGTCACCGTTCGCCAGGCGCTGTAGCGAGGCATTTGGCTGTTTCAACCAGATACGCGGGATCAGCACCTCTTTGCCCAGCAGCGCCAATGGCGCGATCGAAGCATCGACGCGTTGCAGTGTGACCATCTCATCACCGGGGATCTTGGCAGGGTTGCCCAGCATAATATCTTCGGCGTGAATATGCGGCCAAGGTACCCAGGCACGCCAGCCTCCCTCATCCTGGTGACGTTCCCAGTTAACGCCCAGACCGCCACGAATAGCAAACGGGCGCTGCAGCTCGGCAGAGACTTTGCTATTGATGGTGGGTTTGAGGCGGTTCCAATCGAAGGTGGCAATGAACACCACCAAAACCACGATAATCAGCAGTACGATGCCGCCAATCCAGCTAAAAGTTTTGCCTGTTCTTGTCATAGCGGCTCCCTTGAGGCGATAGCTGACTGCGAAAATTGATAAGCAGCCTTACTGAAAGCCTAGTCGAGGATAAGCCTAAGTTCACGCGATGGGAACTAATGGGTCAAGGGATGGGGGCAATAAACCGCGTAGGCAGCGTTTTCAGCTGGTCAAAATGTGCAGGGCGGCTCAGGTAATACCCTTGGGCTGCAAACGCGCCAGAGCGCTGTACCAGCAGCCATTCCTGCTCTGTTTCTACCCCTTCGACAATCACTCCGTCGCTATGCTGGCTCATCAGGCGCACCAGGGTAAAAAACAGCTGGATGCCCTCGTCGCTTTGCTTGAGCAACATGAACAGCTCGCGCGCCACCTTGATATACTGATAACGCCAACTGCTGACCGCAGAGAAATTCGCCAACCCGCTACCAAAATCATCCAGCCACAGGCGCTCCGCTCCGCGGATATGCTGCAGCGGCCCATTCAACGCCCTGTCTGCCTGCTCAACCAGCTCAAAACGCAGGTAAGGCATGACGCTGATTTGCCGCTGCATCGCCGGGTGTCGCTGCAGGGCCTGTAAGGCCTTGCCGTCGATATTGATGGAGACCATCAACGCATGGTGGATAAACATGGCCTGCCATTGCTGCAGTAAATTGAGCTGTTCCTGAAGCACCGCCAGGCGCTGGCGCAGCCCAAGCGCGGCAAAGTAGTCCTCTGGGGAGACCGGCTTGCTCGGTGCCGCCGGATGATGCACCGCAGTAAGCAGCTCTACCGCCAGCAATTTGCCGCAGGTGCGGTAAATGGGCTGAAAAGTATACAAACGCCGACACTGCCGCCAGTAACGGAAGACCTTGGCACGCTGCCAGGCGGCAAACAATGGCGTCAGTAGACCAGAGATCATGTTGGTTATCATCGGTTCTATCGCCATTAGGGAATGGGAACGATAACGTTGCCGGAAATTTGTCGATCTTGTTATCGGCAACGCACAATAAAACTTTAAGCTTGGGTAAAAGGTCCCTACATTAAACCATTACCTACATGCAACGTTTCTATAACAAGAGGAAAATTTAATGCCCTACGTAAATATCAAAATTACCCGCGAAGGCGCAACCGCGGAGCAGAAAAAACAGCTAATTGCAGGCGTGACCCAACTGTTGGTCGATACGCTCGGCAAAAATCCGGCCACTACCGTGGTGGTTATAGATGAAGTGGAAACCGATAACTGGGGGATTGGTGGTCAATGTGTCACCGATCTGCGCGCGGCGGCCAAGTAGTTTTCCTTCCTCAGCGGCGGGAAACCACGCGTTTCCCGATCGCGATCATAAACTAATTAAAACGCTGTTTTATTCCTATTGACTCGCTTCGCCCTTGCGTTGAGACTGGACGTATTCGCAGCAACCAGACCCATTATCAAGCCAGGGATTATCATGAACAGCAAAAACCTCGCCGTGATCGGCGAATGCATGATCGAACTGTCGCAGAAAGGCGCCGATCTCAGCCGTGGATTCGGCGGCGACACCCTCAACACTGCCGTCTATATCGCCCGTCAGGTGCCGCAACAGGCGCTGAACGTGCATTACGTCACCGCGCTAGGCACCGACAGCTTCAGCCGGGAAATGCTGCAAACCTGGCAGCAGGAGCAGGTAAAAACCGATTTGATCCAGCAATTGGACAACAAGCTGCCGGGGCTGTACGTGATCGAAACCGACGATACCGGCGAGCGCACCTTCTATTACTGGCGCAACGATGCGGCCGCACGCTACTGGCTGGATGGCCCGCAGGCAGAGAGCCTGTGTGCACAGCTGGCGCAGTTTGATTACCTGTATCTGAGCGGTATCAGCGTGGCGATCCTCAACCCTGCCAGCCGGGAAAAACTGCTGACCCTGCTGCGCCAATGCCGGGCCAACGGCGGCAAAGTGATCTTCGATAACAACTATCGGCCGCGGCTGTGGCAAAGCCAGCAAGAGACTCAGCAGGCCTATCGCGAGGTCCTGGCCTGTACCGACATCGCCTTCCTGACGCTGGATGATGAAGATTTACTGTGGGGCAAGCAGCCGGTTGAGCAGGTGGTGAGCCGTACCCGCGACTTTGGCGTGAGTGAGATTGTGATTAAGCGTGGCGCAGATTCCTGCCTGGTGTTCAGCGCCGATGGGGGAACCCACGACGTACCCGCGGTCAAACTGCCAAAAGAGAAAGTGATTGATACCACCGCCGCCGGAGATTCCTTCAGCGCGGGTTATCTGGCTGTACGCCTGACCGGCGGTGATGCGGTTAGCGCGGCCAAACGTGGTCACCTGACCGCAAGCACGGTGATCCAGTATCGCGGGGCCATCATCCCACGCGAGGCGATGCCACAATAATTCCTGTCGTCTAGATAGGCGAAAGGCCAGCAACGATGCTGGCCTTTTTAGTTGGCCCGATAAATCGGGCCTCTACAATCTTGGTGCTTAACCGGCTACTGCGATACGTTTCATATCGGTCATATAACCACGCAGTTTGCGGCCAACGGATTCGATCGGGTGGTTGCGCACCGCTTCGTTCACGTCACGCAGTTGCGCGTTGTCAACGGTGGTACCAGCAACTGATTTACCCAGATCGCCCGCCTGCAGAGTGGTCATGAACTCTTTCAGCAACGGTACCGCCGCATAAGAGAACAGGTAGTTACCGTATTCTGCAGTATCGGAGATCACCACGTTCATTTCATACAGACGCTTACGCGCGATGGTATTGGCGATCAGCGGCAGCTCGTGCAGTGATTCGTAGTAAGCAGACTCTTCGATGATGCCTGAATCCACCATGGTTTCGAAGGCCAGCTCAACGCCCGCTTTCACCATTGCTACCATCAGTACGCCGTTGTCGAAGTATTCCTGCTCGCTGATTTTGCCTTCAAACTGCGGCGCAGTTTCGAAAGCGGTTTTGCCGGTCTCTTCACGCCAGGTCAGCAGTTTCACATCGTCTGCGGCCCAGTCTGCCATCATACCGCTGGAGAATTCGCCAGAGATGATGTCGTCCATGTGCTTCTGGAACAGCGGAGCCATGATGCCTTTCAGTTGCTCAGACAGCGCATAGGCACGCAGTTTCGCCGGGTTGGACAGGCGATCCATCATCAGGGTGATACCGCCCTGCTTCAGCGCTTCGGTGATGGTTTCCCAACCGAACTGGATCAGTTTTTCTGCGTACGCCGGGTCGGTACCTTCAGATACCAGCTTGTCGAAGCACAGCAGAGAACCCGCTTGCAGCATACCGCACAGGATGGTCTGCTCGCCCATCAGGTCAGATTTCACTTCTGCAACGAAGGAAGATTCCAGCACGCCTGCACGATGGCCGCCAGTGGCTGCCGCCCATGCCTTGGCAATCGCCATGCCTTCGCCTTTTGGATCGTTTTCCGGGTGAACCGCGATCAGCGTTGGTACACCGAAACCACGTTTGTATTCTTCACGCACTTCGGTACCTGGGCACTTAGGTGCAACCATCACTACGGTGATGTCTTTACGAACCTGCTCGCCAACTTCAACGATGTTGAAGCCGTGGGAGTAGCCCAGCGCAGCACCGTCTTTCATCAGCGGCTGTACGGCGCGAACTACGGAGGTGTGCTGCTTGTCTGGCGTCAGGTTAACGACCAGATCGGCCTGCGGGATCAGATCTTCGTAGGTGCCAACCATGAAGCCGTTCTCGGTGGCTTTGCGCCATGAGGCACGCTTCTCGGCAATCGCTTCTTTACGCAGCGCATAAGCCACGTCCAGGCCGGAATCACGCATGTTCAGACCCTGGTTCAGACCCTGAGCACCACAGCCGACGATCACCACTTTTTTCCCTTTCAGGTAACCGGCTTCATCCGCAAATTCGTCACGCGCCATGAAACGGCACTTACCCAATTGCGCCAACTGCTGACGCAGGTTCAATGTGTTGAAATAGTTAGCCATGGTGATGCTCCAGTTAGATGTTGTGTCGTGCAATATTATTCTCATTCCCGCCCTGTCTATGCGGGATCCGTTGAAACCAATGTATAACAGGAATTGCGTTGCTTAAATTGATATATTACGAACGTGACGTTGCAATTTCTGCAACACCCCGCTGCGAGCGTACTGATTATGGACTTACGTGATCTCAAGCTGTTCCTGCACCTGGCTGAAAGCCATCACTTTGGCCGCACGGCCAAGGCGATGCACGTCAGCCCCTCTACGCTTTCCCGCCAGATCCAGCGGCTGGAAGAAACGCTTGGGCAGCCGCTGTTTCTGCGTGATAACCGTACCGTAGAGCTGACCGATGCTGGCGAACAGTTGAAAGTGTTTGCTCAACAAACGCTGCTGCAGTATCAGCAGTTGAAACATTCGCTTGGCCAGCACGGCCCTTCTCTGAGTGGCGAGCTACGCTTGTTCTGCTCGGTCACTGCCGCTTACAGTCATCTGCCACCGATCCTCGACCGCTTCCGTGCCCAGCATCCCCTGGTTGAAATCAAATTGACTACCGGTGATGCCGCCGATGCGGTGGACAAAGTACAATCCAACGAGGCCGACCTTGGTATCGCCGGGCGGCCTGAAACACTCCCCACCAGCGTCGCCTTCACCCAAATCGGTGAGATCCCGCTGGTGCTGATTGCTCCCGCTCTGCCGTGTGCGGTTCGAACGCAGGCTTTTGCAGAGCAGCCGGACTGGGCCAATATGCCGTTTATCCTGCCGGAGCATGGCCCATCAAGAAAACGCATCGAGCTGTGGTTCCGCCGCCAGCACATCACCAATCCGCTGATTTACGCCACCGTCGGCGGGCATGAGGCGATTGTTTCGATGGTGGCATTAGGCTGCGGTATCGCGCTGATCCCCAGCGTGGTGGTAGATAATAGCCCGGAGCCCGTTCGCAACCGCATCTCTCAGTTGGAAAATATCTCGATGGTCGAACCGTTCGAACTGGGGGTCTGCGTGCCGAAAAAACGCCTCAACGAACCGCTGATTGAGGCGTTCTGGCGTTTGCTCTCATAAATCTTCGGGGTCGATCTGCTTCATCGCTTCCACCTGCATCAGCCACTGGTACAGCGGCTCCAACTGCTGGAAACTCTGCGTAAGGGTAGCGACCAGATCGGCGCTGAACAGCTTTTCCACCTGATTATCTGTGGCCATCACCGCGAAGGATTTGCGGTTGTACCAAGTAGCAATCTCCGGTGCCTGATCCTTCACTAACGGGCGCTTATAGCTTTCCCCCACCAGCTCGAACGGCGCGCGGCAGCACTCGGCCACCTCCAAAAACGGCTGTGGTCTGCGCAGCAAGGTGTGGCGAAACAGATCCATGGTGGCTTTGTCGGCGCTGTAATAACCCAGGCCATAACGCAGCATGTCCGGCCCCAGTTCAAAGAAGTACACCGGTGCCAGCTTCCAGTCTTTGCTTGGCCGCTTGAAGGTCAGCCACATGCGGCTACGGTAGCGGGATTTATCATGGGAAAAACGCGTGTCGCGATGAATGCGCGACAGCGTTTTGCCAATGGCCGGACGGGTTTCAAACTGCGGGTCAATCATCAGCATCGCAGGACTCAGCGCATCCACCAGCGAACGGAACGGCGTTAACAGCTCACGGTCATACACGCCCCGATTGGCATCAAACCACTCCTTGTCGTTCTCGATCCGCACCTGTTGCAGGAAGTCCAGCCCTTGTTGGCTGAACCCGGTGAACTCATTACTCATACGCTATCCTTGTCGCCGATGTTAGCCCTGCAGGAAGAACCGGAAGGCCGGGTTGTCGGTCTCATCATGGCAGTCGTAACCCAGCGCCTGCAGGTGTTGCTCAAACTCTGGCTCAGTCTGAGAAAGCTCAAACCCTGCCAGCACGCGACCAAAATCGGTACCGTGGCTGCGGTAGTGGAACAGCGAAATATTCCAGTGCGTGCCCAGCGTTTGCAGGAACTTGAGCAGAGCGCCCGGTGACTCTGGGAACTCAAAGCTGTACAGACGCTCACGCAGCGGTTTCGAAGGCCGCCCGCCCACCATGTAACGCACGTGCAGTTTTGCCATCTCATCGTCGGACAGGTCTACCACCTGATAGCCATCACGGTTCAGCTCATCGATGATTTCCAGCCGCTCGGTATGGCCCCTGGTCAGGCGGACCCCGACAAAGATGCAGGCGTTGTCAGCATCGGCATAGCGGTAGTTGAACTCGGTAACCGCACGGCCACCCAACAGCTGGCAGAACTTCAGGAAGCTGCCCTTCTGTTCTGGAATGGTCACCGCCAGCAGCGCTTCGCGTTGTTCGCCCAGTTCGCAACGTTCGGAAACGTAGCGCAGTCCGTGGAAATTCACATTGGCACCGGAAAGCACATGGGCCAGCCGCTCGCCCTGAATATTGTGCTGCTGCACGTATTTTTTCAGCCCTGCCAACGCCAGCGCGCCAGAAGGTTCGGCGATGGCCCGCACGTCTTCGAACAGATCTTTCACCGCTGCGCAGATCGCATCGCTATCGACGGTGATCACATCATCAAGGTATTCACGGCACAGACGGAAGGTTTCATCACCGATGCGCTTTACTGCCACGCCTTCAGCAAACAACCCGACGCGCGCCAGATCGACCGGCTGCCCGGCATCCAGCGCCGCACGCAGACAGGCCGAATCCTCAGCTTCCACGCCAATCACTTTGATTTGCGGCATCAGTTGCTTGATCAGCACCGCGACACCGGCCGCCAGGCCGCCACCGCCAACCGGCACAAACACCCGGTCCAGGTGCGCGTCCTGCTGCAATAGCTCCATCGCCAAAGTGCCCTGCCCGGCAATGACTGCCGGGTGATCGAACGGGGGTACAAAGGTCATGCCCTGTTGCTGCGAAAGCTCAATCGCCTTGACCTTGGCTTCGTCGAAGTTGGCGCCGTGCAGCAACACTTCACCGCCGAAACCGCGCACCGCATCAACCTTGATATCCGCCGTCGACACCGGCATCACGATCAGGGTTTTGATCCCCAAACGGTTGCCGGAAAAGGCGACGCCCTGCGCATGGTTGCCCGCAGAGGCCGTGACCACACCACGCGCCCTCTGCTCTTCATCCAGGCTGGCAATCATCGCGTAAGCCCCGCGCAGCTTAAAGCTGTGCACCGGCTGGCGATCTTCGCGCTTCACCAGAATGGTATTGCCGAGGCGCGCAGAGATCTTGCCCATGGTCTGTAACGGGGTGACCTGAGCCACCTCGTAAACTGGCGAGCGGAGTACCGCTCGCAAATATTCGGCGCCACAGGGGGCGTCGGGTAGGGGTTGTGATACCGCCATGGTGGTTAGCCTCCCAGCTTGCTCTTGTCCCGCACTGCGCCTTTATCAGCACTGGTGGCCAGCGTAGCGTAAGCACGTAACGCATAAGATACCTGGCGCTCACGCGCTTTCGGTGTCCAGGCCGCATCACCGCGTGCCAGTTCCGCCTCACGGCGTGCAGCCAGTACGCTCTCCGGCACATCCAGCACCATGCTGCGTTTCGGGATATCGATATCGATCATGTCCCCTTCTTCCACCAGCGCAATCAGGCCGCCGCTGGCCGCTTCCGGCGAAACGTGACCAATGGATAAACCGGAGGTGCCGCCTGAGAAGCGACCATCGGTGATCAGCGCACAGGCCTTGCCCAGCCCCATCGATTTCAGATAGGTGGTTGGGTAGAGCATTTCCTGCATGCCCGGCCCGCCTTTTGGCCCTTCATAGCGGATCACCACTACGTCGCCGGCCACCACTTTACCGCCAAGAATCGCCTCAACGGCCGTATCCTGGCTCTCATAAACTTTGGCTGGCCCACGGAAAGTCAGGTTGTCTTTATCCACGCCAGCGGTTTTAACGATGCTGCCGTCTTCGGCCATGTTGCCATACAGCACCGCCAAGCCCCCTTCCAGACTGAAGGCGTTTTCCAAGGAGCGGATACAGCCATCGGCACGATCGTTGTCCAGCGTGTCCCAACGGCAGTCCTGTGAGAATGCCTGGGTGGTGCGGATGCCCGCCGGACCTGCGCGGAACATTTTCTTCACGGCCTCATCCTGGGTCAGCATGATGTCGTACTTTTCCAGGGTCTCTGGCAGCTTCATCCCCAGGATGTTATCCACATCGCGGTTCATCAGCCCGGCGCGATCCAGCTCGCCAAGAATGGCAAGTACGCCACCGGCACGGTGTACGTCTTCCATATGGTATTTCTGAGTGCTTGGCGCCACTTTGCACAGATGTGGCACTTTGCGGGACAGGCGATCGATATCCGCCATGGCGAAGTCGATCTCGCCTTCCTGCGCTGCCGCCAACAGGTGCAGTACGGTATTGGTGGAGCCGCCCATCGCAATGTCCAGAGTCATCGCATTTTCGAATGCGGCCTTGTTGGCGATGCTGCGTGGCAGTGCACTCTCATCGTCCTGCTCGTAGTAACGCTTGGTCAGTTCGACGATGCGCTTACCGGCGTTCAGGAAGAGATCCTTACGATCGGCGTGGGTCGCCAGCAGCGAGCCGTTGCCCGGCTGAGACAGGCCCAACGCTTCGGTCAGGCAGTTCATGGAGTTGGCGGTAAACATCCCGGAGCACGAGCCACAGGTTGGGCAAGCGGAACGCTCGATCTGCGCGCTGTCGGCGTCGCTGACGTTCGGGTTGGCACCCTGGATCATCGCATCGATCAGGTCCAGCTTGATGATTTTGTCGGAAAGCTTGGTTTTACCGGCTTCCATCGGGCCGCCGGAAACGAAGATCACCGGAATATTCAGGCGCAGTGACGCCATCAGCATCCCTGGGGTGATCTTGTCGCAATTGGAGATACATACCATCGCATCGGCGCAGTGGGCATTCACCATATACTCCACCGAGTCGGCGATCAGTTCGCGCGACGGCAGAGAATAGAGCATGCCGCCGTGGCCCATGGCGATCCCATCATCCACCGCAATGGTGTTGAACTCTTTGGCGACGCCGCCGGAGGCTTCGATCTGTTCTGCAACCAGCTTGCCCAGGTCGCGCAGGTGCACATGGCCCGGCACAAACTGGGTGAAGGAGTTGACCACCGCAATAATCGGTTTGCCGAAATCGTCGTCGGTCATCCCGGTCGCGCGCCATAATGCGCGGGCACCCGCCATGTTGCGGCCGTGGGTGGTGGTGGCGGAACGGTACTTAGGCATGCTCTTCACTCCAAAAATAGTCATTTTACGGACGGCGAACGAACCATCCGTTTAGTGTTGTCTGTCGTTATTGGTTTACCGGATCCAACCAGCCGTACTTGTCTTCGGTTTTGCCGCTGAACAGGCCAAAGAACGCCTGCTGGATCTGCTTGGTAATTGGGCCGCACTTGCCGATCCCTACCTGAATGCCATCCACGCTGCGCACCGGCGTGATTTCCGCCGCGGTGCCGGACATAAACACTTCGTCCGCCAGATACAGAGACTCACGGGAAAGCACTTGCTCGCGCACTTCGAAGCCCATGTCTTTTGCCAGCTTGATGATCGCGTCACGCGTGATACCTGGCAGGGCAGAAGAGGTGAACGGTGGAGTAAACAGTACGCCGTCTTTCACTTCAAACAGGTTCTCGCCTGCGCCTTCAGAGATATAGCCGTGAACGTCTAGCGCGATACCTTCCTGATAGCCGTGGCGGCGTGCTTCGCTGCCCACCAGCAGTGAGGAAAGATAGTTGCCCCCGGCTTTCGCCGCGGTAGGAATGGTGTTTGGTGCTACACGGTGCCAGGAAGAGACCATCGCATCGATACCTTGATCCAGCGCTTCTTCACCCAGATATGCGCCCCAAGGAAACGCCGCGATAATCACGTCGGTTTTATAGCCTGCCGGTGGGTTAACGCCCATGCCAACATCACCAACAAACACCAAAGGACGAATATACGCGCTGACCAGATTGTTTTTACGCAGCGTAGCACGGCAGGCTTCCATCAGTTCATCGACGCTTTGCGTTACCGGCATGCGGTAAATTTTTGCCGAGTCATGCAGACGCTGCATATGTTCACGGTGGCGGAATACCACCGGGCCTTTATGGGAGTCGTAGCAGCGAACCCCTTCAAATACCGACGTTCCGTAGTGCAGCGCATGCGACATTACGTGAACCTTGGCATCGGCCCAAGGAACCATCTCACCATTGAACCAAATATAATCGGCTTTCTTCGTCATTGTTCTGTTCCTTTTGCGCAATCAGGCGCGTATTTGTTGTGATGATTGTTGCTGGATCTCAACGCTGGAGACATCCATCAGTTTGCTCAACTGAGATGACAGTAAATCCACAGGGCGCTGGCTGGCAACGGTCAATTCAATATTTATATCGTCGCTATTGCTGCCCGAAGCCATATTCATAGCACAGACCTGGAAGCCACGGTGACGAACAACGCGCAATACGCGCTCTAACATTTCAGGGCGGAAGCGGGCCTGGATCGAGAGTTGATGCTGCATCATGATACTTTCTCCAACATGGTTTCGTTGCCTGCGCCCGGCGGCACCAGCGGCCAGACGTTCTCGAGTTCATCAATGGAAACCTGCAGCAGATAAGGCCCTTCGCTGTTAAGCAAGGTATCGAGCGCGTCTGCGACCTGGTCTTTGCGGGTAATACGTTGGCCGGGGATGCCGAAAGCGCTGGCCAATATCAGGAAATCGGGGTTATCGGAGAGGTTGGTTTCGCTGTAACGGCCATCAAAGAACAGTTGCTGCCACTGACGAACCATCCCTAAACGCTGGTTATCCAGTAACACGATTTTCAGCGGTAACTGTTTGCGTTTGATGGTACCCAGCTCCTGCACGTTCATCATGAAGGAACCATCTCCGGACACGCAGATCACCATATCATCCGGGCGTGCCATCTGCGCACCTACCGCTGCGGGGATACCGAAGCCCATCGTCCCCAACCCGCTGGAGGTGATGAAGTTCTCTGGGCGTTCAAAGCTCATGTGCTGCGCGGTCCACATCTGGTGCTGGCCCACGTCGGTGGTCACCACGGTATTGGCCGGTTTGCGTTCAGACAGTTGCTTGAGCAGCAACGGAGCATAGATCGGTTGGCCCGGGTGGTCGTAACGCCAAGGGTGAGTTTCTTTCAGTTCGGCCACCCGTTGCAGCCAAGGGGCGATCTGCATCGGCTGTTGCAGCGCTGGCAGCAGGGTTCTCAGATCCCCTTGCAGGGCCACATGTGCCTGACGCAGCTTGCTCATTTCTGCCGGATCGATATCCATGTGGATCACCTTGGCCTGCGGCGCAAAGGCGTTCAGCTTGCCGGTCACCCGATCGTCAAAACGCGCGCCTACGGCTATCAATAAATCACACTCCTGCACGGCGAAGTTGGCAGCTTTGGTGCCATGCATACCCAACATGCCGAGATAATACGGATGGTTGGCATCCGGTGCGCCCAAGCCTTTCAAGGTCGCCACGGTTGGGATTTGCGTCAGCTCGACAAATTCCCGTAATGCCGAGACTGCCTGCGCCATCCCTACGCCACCGCCCACGTACAGCATTGGCTTCTGCGCCTGTGCCAGCAACTGCGTGGCCATAGCCAGCTCCGCCGTAGGATGTTCAAACTGGTCTTCTACCGGCATCAGATGAGGAGGCAAATCGCCCTGCGCCAGTTGGATGTCTTTCGGGATGTCGATCAGTACCGGGCCTGGGCGGCCGCTGGTGGCGATGGCAAAAGCCTCTGCCATGATCCCTGGCAGCGCTTCCAGCGACTCCACCAGGAAACTGTGTTTGGTACAGGCCAGAGACAGGCCAAGAACATCGATCTCCTGAAAAGCATCGGTACCGATAAGCGCAGAGCCTACCTGACCGGTGATCGCAACCACTGGCACCGAGTCCAACAGCGCATCCGCCAACCCGGTGATCAGGTTGGTCGCTCCGGGGCCAGAGGTGGCGATACAGACGCCAACTTTGCCGCTGGAACGAGCATAGCCAATGGCCGCAATCGCCGCACCCTGCTCATGACGACACAGCAGATGTTCAACTCCGCCGTCATACAACGCATCGTAGACCGGCATGATCGCACCACCGGGATAGCCGAATACCTTGTCTACCCCCTGCGCACGCAACGCTTGAACTACCCACTGAGCACCATTCATGGTTATTTCCCCGCCTTGTTGCGGGAAGTGCAGGATTTTATTCTGTTGGTCATTCTCTGCTCCTTGTTCATATTTTCTTGGCATAAAAAAACCCCCGGACCTTTTGGGTGCGGGGGTTATCTTGCGATTCCGGCTTGTTTTCTAAGCCTTTCTTCGTCCAAGTGCAGCCCCGCACGGTGGGATAATAATCACCACCACGCTAATCACGACTAGGCTAATCACTTGGGCTAGGGCTTTCATAATTGGGTTGTTCACTGTGCTCGTTTCGAACTAATGCCTACAGAGTTACCATAGCAGCCGGTAACCTGACAACACTTTTTTTGCGTTATTATTCGGCGCTGCCGGGTCAAAGCTGCAACAAAGCGCATGAAATTCAAACGCTAACACCAGCACCAGGCGCTTTACTTTCCACCGCAATCGCTTTGCCGCGCGTATCCTTGCCGAAATACACCAGCACCGCGATCACGATCGCCACCGTCCCGGCAATCATCGCCATCGCCAGGCCGTAGTTTTGCCCATGATGTTCCGCAATCGTGGCCTGCAAGGTCGCGTTCACTGAGGCAATAAGATTACCCAGCTGATAGACAAACCCCGGCAACACCGCGCGGGTATTCGCTGGCACCAGTTCGTTGAGGTAGGTTGGGATCACACCCCACGCGCCCTGCACCATGAATTGCATCATGAACGCCCCCAGCCCCAGCATCAGCGAACCGCTGGCGAAGGCCCACAGCGGGATCACCGGTAACGCCAGCAGGGCCGCAATAATAATGGCTTTCTTACGGCCAATTTTTTCCGACAGGGCACCAAAGAAAATACCGCCGATAATGGACGCGATATTGTAGCTAATGGCGATAATACTGACGGTTTTAGGATCGAAACCGTGCTGAATTTTCAGGAAGGCCGGATACATATCCTGGGTGCCGTGAGAGAAGAAATTAAACGCCGCCATCAGCAGCACCAGATAGACACACAGCTTCCAATGACTCTTCAGGACTGGCAGCAAAGCGGTGCTTTCTTTACGAGCCCGTGCCGCCAGCCACACCGGCGACTCTTCCACGCAGAAGTAGATAAACGGCAGTAACAGGATTGGCGCGGCCCCGATCACGAACATGCCACGCCAGCCGACCACTTCAAACAGCAGGCCGTAGGCCACCGCCGCCAACAGATAGCCAAACGGATACCCCGCCTGGAAGATACCGGACATCAGGCCGCGCGAACGATCTGGGATGCTTTCCATCGCCAGCGAAGAGGCCACGCCCCAGATGCCCCCCATCGCCACGCCGTAAAGCACACGCAGCAACAGGAAGACGGTCAAAGAAGGAGCGGCCGCCGACAACAGCTCGAATACCGAGAAAAACACGATATTCAACATCAGGATTGGTTTACGGCCGTACTTTTCCGCCGCACGGCCAAAGATCAGGGCGCCAATCGGGCGCACCGCCAACGTCAGCAGGATCGCCAGGGTGACTTCTTCCATCCCCACCTGAAAAGCCTGAGCTATATCGCTGAGCAGGAAGACCAGCACAAAGAAATCGAAAGCGTCGAGCGTCCAGCTTGAAAAGCTGGCAATTGCCGCATTGCGCTGCAGCGGAGTCCAACCGAACATAGTGTTATCCCTACCGTAGAGTATGAAGTTATCAGGTTTAGCGGCGGCCGCAGCGGGTGCGGTAGCGGTCGGGGCTTTGTTAATGAAGTGATTTTTTATTTTAACCAATTGTTAAATACACCCATTAACCCTGCTGTTGCAACTTGGTTAGCTTGCTAATTTGTTGCAACCTTGTGGTAATTGTTAAGGGGTATTACAGTGAAATGCGTGCCGGCTCGAAAAACACCACTAACCTGATGAAATAAATTACTTTTAATTTTGTAGCACTACGCAAGTTGACGATGAATAGAGCGCAGCTATCGGTCCGTTCCCGCATCATGTTGCCTTCAGCGAGGAGAGCAATATGTCACTGGCGGTAATCTATACCCGTGCCACGATCGGCGTGCAGGCACCTTCGGTCATGGTTGAAGTCCATATCAGCAACGGATTACCCGGCCTCACGCTGGTCGGTCTACCGGAAACCACGGTGAAAGAAGCCCGTGACCGGGTGCGCAGCGCACTGATCAACAACGGCTTCACCTTTCCGGCCAAACGCATCACCGTCAATCTGGCACCCGCCGATTTGCCTAAGGAAGGGGGGCGCTATGATTTACCCATTGCGCTGGCCATTCTGGCGGCCTCAGAACAGTTGCCAGCAGATAAGTTGGCGCACTATGAGTTCCTGGGTGAATTGGCGCTTTCTGGCGCATTGAGGGCGGTGCACGGCGCCATTCCGGCGGCAATAGCGGCAGCCGAGGCCAAGCGTGAGCTGATCCTCGCAGCGGCCAACGGCAAAGAGGCAGGGTTGCTTCCCAACAGCACAACCCGAGTCGCGGAACATTTGCTTGAGGTTTGCGCTTTTTTGCAAGGTAAGGGTGAGCTGCCGATCGCCGTAGCGCCCCCTGCGGCCGCCACGTCAACGGAAACTGCCGACCTGCAGGAAGTCATTGGCCAGGAGCAGGCAAAACGAGCGTTGGAAATTGCCGCGGCCGGGGGCCACAACCTATTGCTGCTTGGCCCTCCGGGCACCGGAAAAACCATGCTGGCCAGCCGCCTCAACGGTTTGCTGCCGCCGTTAAGCGATCGGGAGGCGTTGGAAAGCGTGGCCGTTGCCAGCTTATTGCATCACCCTGATGAAACCCTGCCATGGCGACAGCGGCCGTTTCGTGCCCCGCATCACAGCGCTTCGATGGCTGCACTGGTTGGAGGTGGTTCCTTGCCACGGCCAGGGGAAATCTCCATGGCGCACAACGGCGTGCTATTTCTGGATGAGTTACCGGAATTTGAACGGCGAGTATTGGATGCGCTGCGTGAGCCGCTGGAATCCGGTGAAATCGTCATCTCACGCGCTAGTGCCAAGGTACGCTTCCCAGCCAGGGTGCAGCTGATTGCAGCGATGAACCCCAGCCCAACCGGACACTATCAGGGCATACACAACCGCACGCCACCGCAGCAGATTTTGCGCTACCTCGGCAGGCTCTCTGGCCCCTTCCTCGATCGATTTGATTTGTCGATTGAGGTGCCACTGCTGCCACCAGGCGTACTGGCCAAGCAGCGCCATGCGGGGGAAAGCAGCCAACAGGTACGTCAAAGGGTGCTGGTGGCGCGCGAGCGGCAGCTGGCACGTGCAGGTAAAGTGAATGCGCTGTTGAGTAACCGCGAGGTGGATCGGGATTGCCATTTACCTGCAGCGGAAGCGGAGTTTTTAGAAAGAACGCTGAGCCAACTGGGATTATCGGTTCGAGCCTGGCATCGCATCCTGAAAGTGGCACGCACACTGGCCGATTTGACGGGGGAACAACAGATTGATAAACGCCATCTCAGCGAAGCGCTCAGCTATCGCAGTATGGATCGCCTGCTGCTGCAGTTACACCGCAGCCTGGAATAAAAAATGGGGCCGAATGGCCCCATGATGATCAATCGTCGCTTTCAGTGTAGTCTTCTACCGCATCAGCCTGCGGCTTGCCACCTGACAACGTATGGAATTTTTTCGGGCGGCGGGTGCGCGCCAGATATTTAGACCATACTTTTTCTTGCTCGGTTACCGGTTCACGCTCACCGCGACACACTGCAACGAACAACTGTTCTTCTTCAGTGGCTGGCTGGCGTTTGCCGGCATCCAACTCGTTGAACGCATACCCGAAACGCTCTAGCAATTGCGCTTCTTTAATGGTGAAATCGCCGTGACGGGAGAACCCGCGAGGATAGTTTTTATTATCAAAAAAACGACTGTTGGTGGTGAAGCTATCCGCCATCTGACACGCTCCTAATTCTCTCATGGCCGTGCTGTTTATGGCGCGGAGTATTAGATAGGCTTGACATCGTGTAAAACAAAACATTTAAATCTTAACGATAAAAAATTTTGGAGATTGGTGTGGACACCGAATTACTGAAAACCTTTTTGGAGGTCAGTAGAACGCGACACTTTGGCCGCGCAGCGGAATCCCTGTACTTAACACAGTCTGCGGTGAGTTTCCGTATCCGTCAGCTTGAAACTCAATTAGGGGCGAATTTATTCACCCGCCACCGCAACAACATCCGCCTGACACCAGCAGGAGAGCGGCTGTTGCCCTATGCCGAGAGCCTGATGAACACTTGGCAGTTAGCAAAGAAAGAGGTGGTGCGATCGCTACAGCACAGCGAACTTTCGATCGGCGCCACCGCGTCGCTATGGGAAGCTTACCTCACGCCCTGGTTGCAATCTCTCTACCAGCAGCGGGAGGCCTTGCAGCTCGAAGCCAGGGTGGCTCTGCGCCATTCTTTGGTGAAACAGCTACATGAAAGACAGCTCGATTTGCTAATCACCACCGAACCGCCAAAGATGGATGAGCTGGCCAGCCAGCTGTTGGGTAACTTCTCGCTACGCCTGTTTTCCTCATCGCTACGCGATAAATCCGCCCCCATGCCTTACATCAAACTGGAATGGGGTGCCGATTTTCACCAACAGGAAGCCCGCATGCTTGAGGGCGACAGCATGCCCGTGTTGACCACCACTTCGGCACATCTGACGCGCCAATTGCTGGAGACAACCGGTGGCTGTGCATTTCTCCCCAGCCAGTGGGAAAAAGAGTACCCTCAGTTGATCGCCGTTGCTGACGCCCAGCCGATCATCCGCCCGCTTTATGCCGTCTGGCTGCAAAACAGCGACCAGCAGCCGTTAATCCGCCAACTGCTGAAAATACCTTTAAATACCGCAACCTGAGCCGCTATGACGGCTTCAGGCGTGGATGGCGGGGTTTTGCCCGTCTGGTCTGCCAAAAGGCGCTCATCGCCTTCTGGAGGCCGATAAAGCAGAACAGCAGGATGCCGATGACGATTTTGGTCCACCAGGAGCTGAGCGAGCCATCGAAAGTGATGTAACTCTGGATTAGGCCCTGGATCAGCACGCCAAACAGGGTACCCAAGATGGTGCCGACACCACCGGTCAGCAACGTTCCCCCAATGACGACCGCCGCAATGGCATCCAGTTCGACACCGCTGGCAGCTAGAGCGTAACCGGCGGAAGTGTATAGCGAGAAAATTATGCCAGAGAGGGCTGCCAGCGTACTGGAAAGCATGTAAATCTGGATGGTGGTACGCCTTACCGGCACCCCCATCAAGGCAGCGGAGACCGGATTGCCGCCAATGGCATAGACGTTATGGCCAAAACGGGTGCGATGCGCCAGGATCATGCCAATCGCCACAACTAGCAGCATCACCAGCGCCAATAAGGTAAATCGGCCACCACCGGGGACTTTCCAGGCATAGTTTGCCAGCGTGGCATACAGCGGGTGATCGATCGGCAAAGACTCTTCTGACACGATAAAACTCATGCCGCGCACGAAGAACATCCCCGCGAGCGTGATGATAAATGCAGGTAATTTCAGCACGTCAATGATCCAACCCATCAGCGCACCAAACGAGGCCCCCATCAGCAAGGCAATGACAAATGCATAACCTGGAGCTATACCATAAGTGCCAATCAGCTTGGCCAGCAGTACGCCGGTAAAGGCGATCACTGAGCCCACCGAAAGATCGATACCCCCTGAAAGGATCACAAAGGTCATGCCCACGGCCACAATGCCGAGAAAGGCGTTGTCGGTCAGCAGATCGCACCAGACGCGGGTGGAAGCGAAGCTGGGGAATTGGCTAAGGCAAAAGGCATAGCCCAGCAGGAAAACCGCGATAGTGATCAATAGGGGAAGGTTACGTTTCATCATGATTTCCGTCTCCGCCACAGCCGCTGTAATGACACACTGGGGGATTGCACCAGCAACACGGCTAATACCACCACCGCTTTCAACACCAGGTTAAACTCCGGTTTATAGCCCGAAAGCAGAATTCCAGTATTCATGCCCTGAATGATTAGCGCCCCCACCACCGAGAGCAACAGATTAAAACGCCCGCCCAGCAGTGACCCACCACCAATCACCACGGCCAGGATCGCATCCAGTTCGAGCCACAGGCCCGCATTGTTGGCATCCGCACCACGGATATCCGCCGTGACGATAACCCCTGCCACCGCCGCGCACAGGCCGCAAATGATATACACCGCAATAATCACCCAGCGAGTACTGACGCCAGCATTACGTGCCGAGCGCAAATTGATACCGACCGCCTCAATAAACAGCCCCAAAGCGGTTTTGCGTGTCAGTAACCAAATCAGCAGCAGCATGATGGCAGCAATGATCACCGGCATCGGCAGATACATCAGCGAACCACTGCCGAGCTTGGCTAATCCTTCACTTTCAAAGGTGACGATTTGCCCTTCGGTAATCAACTGCGCGATACCGCGCCCGGCCACCATCAGCATCAAGGTGGCGACGATCGGCTGGATTTGCAGCACCGCCACCAGGAAACCGTTCCACAGGCCACACAGTGCCCCAACCGCTAATGCGGCCCCCAGGATGTAAGCTAATGGGTAGCCAGCGCTAGTCATGGTGGCAGCGGTCGCCCCGGCAATCGCCATCACCGCACCGACGGAGAGATCGATCCCACCGGTAGCGATCACTAGCGTCATACCCAAGGCAAGCAGCGCAACGGGGGCACCGCGATTAAAAATATCAATCACGCTGCCGAACAGGCGGCCATCCTGGATATGAATTGAAAAGAAATGGGGGGCGACCAGGCTATCGATAAGCAAAATCACCGCCAGCGCCCCCAGCTGCGTCGCTCCGGCGGGCATTACCCACCTTACTTTGCGCGGTCCACCGGTCATGGGAAAACTCCTGTGGTTCATGCTGCCCCCTGTTGCACGGCAATGGCCTGCATAATGGCGGGAACCGTAATGGCATCATGCTCAAGCTGCGCCACATGTTTTCTATCGCGTAATACCACGATGCGATCGGCATAGCCTGCCAGCTCCTCCAGTTCGGAGGAGATCACCAGCAGCGCCAACCCTTCATCACAGAGCCGTTCAATCAGGCGGATAATTTCCGCATGGGCTCCTACGTCAATGCCACGGGTTGGCTCATCCAGGATCAGGAAACGGGGTTTAGTCGCCAGCCAGCGGGAAAGCAGCACCTTCTGCTGGTTACCGCCGGAAAGGTACTGGATTTGCTGCTCCGGCCCCGGTGTGCGGATCCCCAGCAGTTTGATGAAATCCTCCGCAATTCGGGTTTGCTCACGCAAAGGGATAGGCCGTAACCAGCCACGCTGCGCCTGCAATGCCAGAATGATGTTTTCCCTTACCGTGGCCGCGCCGACAATACCGTCGGTCTTACGATCTTCTGGGCAATAGCCAAATCCCAGGCTGGCCGCTTTACGGGGGGTAGGGATCGCCACCATTTTGCCCTCAACCTTCGCTGTACCTTTATCCCGAGCCTTAATGCCGAAGAGCAGTTGTGCCGTCTCAGTACGCCCCGATCCCAATAAACCAGCCAGACCAACTATTTCTCCAGGCCGGATCGCCAGATCAAAGGGCTCAACCATGCCGCGTCGGCCATAACCGCTAAACTCCACTAACGGCGGAGCCTGCACGGCCTGATGTTCGCTGCGTTTGAGCAACGTCTCATCAAAACTGTGGCCAAGCATCATCTGTACCAACTCGAGCCGTGGCAACTCGGCGGTGACACGGGTCCCGACCAGCTTGCCGTTACGCAACACAGTAATACGATCGCTGATGCGGTAAACCTGTTCGAGAAAATGGGTGACGAAGATCATCCCCATTCCCTGAGATCGCAGTTGGCTAAGAATATCCAGCAGCATGGTGACTTCCTTGGCATCCAGGCTGGCGGTGGGTTCATCCAGGATAAGCACCTTGGCGGAGAGATCGACGGCGCGAGCAATCGCGACAATTTGCTGAATGGCGATAGAGTAGTTACCCAGCGGCTGGCTGACATCCAGCGGTAATCCATACCCTTCCAGCAGCTTACGGGCATTACGCAACAGGGTTTTTTGATCGATTAGGCCAAAGCGGGTGGGTTCGCGTCCGATAAACAGATTAGCGGCCACCGAGATATTAGGCAGCAGGTTAACTTCCTGATAGACGGTGCCAATCCCCAACGATTGCGCCTGGGCCGTATTCTGTGGCGCAATCGCGGTGCCTTCTAGCCAGACCTCACCGGCGGAGCGTTGGTAAACACCGGTTAATGCCTTAATCAGCGTAGACTTACCCGCGCCGTTTTCCCCAAGAAGCGCCACCACCTCACCGCGTTGTAGTGTGAAATCAACCTGCTCCAGCGCTTTTACACCTGGAAACTCCACGGATAACCCGCTTATTGCCAATAATGCTGCCTGAGGTATGGCCATTATCTGCTCCGCCTGTTAACGATCAATATCCCATGCTTTTCTTCATATCGTATTCCTGTCTGGCCGTTTCAGGCTGCAGCAGTTTCGACTCGGTCTGGATAAATTTCTGTGGCTGTGTGCCGTCTTTTTTCAATGCAATCAAGGCATCAAACGCAGGTCCTGCCATATTTGGCGTCAGTTCAACCGTGGCGTTGGCTTCCCCTTCCATCATTGCTTTAAAGATATCCGGCACGCCGTCGATGGAAACAACCTTGATCTGTGAGCCCGGTTTGAGGCCAGCTTCTTTGATCGCCTGGATGGCACCAATGGCCATATCGTCGTTATGTGCATAGACGGCGCAGATGTTTTTGCCGTTCTGTTCAGCCTTGATAAAGCTTTCCATCACTTCTTTACCCTTGCTGCGAGTAAAGTCACCGGACTGCGAACGGATGATTTTGACGTTGTCGGCAGAAGCAATACCATCCGCAAAGCCTTTCTTGCGGTTAATGGCCACGCTGGCCCCAACGGTGCCTTGCAGTTCCACCACGTTACAGGGCTTGCCCGCAACGGCTTTCACTAGCCATTCGCCTGCGACTTTCCCTTCATGGACGCTGTCAGAGGCGACGGCTGCGGTATACAGCGAGGGATCGTTCACTTCGATCATGCGATCCAGCAGGAAGACCGGGATTTTGGCCTCTTTCGCTTCCTGCAATACCGGAGTCCAACCGGTGGCCACCACCGGCGCAATGAAGATGGCGTCAACGCCCTGAGCAATAAAGGATCTCACCGCCTTGATCTGGTTTTCCTGCTTTTGCTGTGCATCGGCGATTTTCAGCGTAATACCCCGTTTTTCCGCCTCCTGTTTCGCCACTTTGGTTTCTGCCGAACGCCATCCTGATTCAGAACCAATCTGAGAAAAGCCGACAACCAAGGGGGCAGCCTGCGCCGCTCCCATCAACACGCCGCTTACGGCGGCCGCTAACAGTAAACGCTTAACCATGTTTTTCTCCTCGCTCTGCCTGAATCGATCAGACAGAGATGGCTGTGGGTATATTCGCTTTCATCGAGTGTGCCCAACAAACTCGTGGGGCTTATAAGGTGTAGTTGAAATACAGACAGGAATGATGAGCGATATCACAGCGCGGGATTACAACCATTTTGTACATAGATACAGCTAGAAATGTCTAAATTGGGAACGATTTCGGCGGGAATTTTGTGCGCGCTAGCGGCAGGAGTCGCAATTTTAGGCGAGTAGAAAGCAAAAAAAACCCTTCGCTTTCGCAAAGGGTTTCTAATATGGCAGGGGCGGAGAGACTCGAACTCGCGACACCCGGTTTTGGAGACCGGTGCTCTACCAACTGAGCTACGCCCCTAAATTACGCTTAACATTATGCCTGCTAAAGTTAGCAGGCATAATTTAAATAAGTGGCGGAACGGACGGGGCTCGAACCCGCGACCCCCTGCGTGACAGGCAGGTATTCTAACCAACTGAACTACCGCTCCACCGATTCTTTTACGTCGCATCTTTCGATGCTGGCAAAACCACCTGGGTGATTTCGCGCATTACCAGGTGTCATACTGATAACGTTTATTTGATGCCTGGCAGTGTCCTACTCTCGCATGGGGAGACCCCACACTACCATCGGCGCTACGGCGTTTCACTTCTGAGTTCGGCATGGGGTCAGGTGGGACCACCGCGCTATTGCCGCCAGGCAAATTCTGTTTCATTCTTGGCCGTTACTTTCGTAACCACCAGAACCAATCTCGGAACTTCGCTGAAAATCTCTACAATCTCTCTAAAACACCTTCGGTGTTGTAAGGTTAAGCCTCACGGATCATTAGTACTGGTTAGCTCAATGCATCGCTGCACTTACACACCCAGCCTATCAACGTCTTAGTCTTAAACGTTCCTTCAGGGGCCTTAAAGGCCCAGGGAAGACTCATCTCGAGGCAAGTTTCGCGCTTAGATGCTTTCAGCGCTTATCTTTTCCGCACTTAGCTACCGGGCAGTGCCATTGGCATGACAACCCGAACACCAGTGGTGCGTTCACTCCGGTCCTCTCGTACTAGGAGCAACCCCTCTCAATCTTCCAACGCCCACGGCAGATAGGGACCGAACTGTCTCACGACGTTCTAAACCCAGCTCGCGTACCACTTTAAATGGCGAACAGCCATACCCTTGGGACCTACTTCAGCCCCAGGATGTGATGAGCCGACATCGAGGTGCCAAACACCGCCGTCGATATGAACTCTTGGGCGGTATCAGCCTGTTATCCCCGGAGTACCTTTTATCCGTTGAGCGATGGCCCTTCCATTCAGAACCACCGGATCACTAAGACCTACTTTCGTACCTGCTCGAGCCGTCACTCTCGCAGTCAAGCTAGCTTATGCCTTTGCACTAACCTCACGATGTCCGACCGTGATTAGCTAACCTTCGTGCTCCTCCGTTACTCTTTGGGAGGAGACCGCCCCAGTCAAACTACCCACCAGACACTGTCCTCACCCCGGATCACGGGGCCGAGTTAGAACATCAAACATTAAAGGGTGGTATTTCAAGGTTGGCTCCATGCAGACTGGCGTCCACACTTCAAAGCCTCCCACCTATCCTACACATCAAGGCTCAATGTTCAGTGTCAAGCTATAGTAAAGGTTCACGGGGTCTTTCCGTCTTGCCGCGGGTACACTGCATCTTCACAGCGAGTTCAATTTCACTGAGTCTCGGGTGGAGACAGCCTGGCCATCATTACGCCATTCGTGCAGGTCGGAACTTACCCGACAAGGAATTTCGCTACCTTAGGACCGTTATAGTTACGGCCGCCGTTTACTGGGGCTTCGATCAAGAGCTTCGCCTTGCGGCTGACCCCATCAATTAACCTTCCAGCACCGGGCAGGCGTCACACCGTATACGTCCACTTTCGTGTTTGCACAGTGCTGTGTTTTTATTAAACAGTTGCAGCCAGCTGGTATCTGCGACTGGCTTCAGCTCCGAGAGCAAGTCTCTTCACCTACGCGCCAGCGTGCCTTCTCCCGAAGTTACGGCACCATTTTGCCTAGTTCCTTCACCCGAGTTCTCTCAAGCGCCTTGGTATTCTCTACCTGACCACCTGTGTCGGTTTGGGGTACGATTTGATGTTACCTGATGCTTAGAGGCTTTTCCTGGAAGCAGGGCATCAACTACTTCTGCACCGTAGTGCATCGTCATCACGCCTCAGGGTTGGTAGCGTTCCGGATTTACCAGGAACACCCCCCTACACGCTTAAACCGGGACAACCGTCGCCCGGCTAGCCTAGCCTTCTCCGTCCCCCCTTCGCAGTAACACCGAGTACAGGAATATTAACCTGTTTCCCATCGACTACGCCTTTCGGCCTCGCCTTAGGGGTCGACTCACCCTGCCCCGATTAACGTTGGACAGGAACCCTTGGTCTTCCGGCGAGCGGGTTTTTCACCCGCTTTATCGTTACTTATGTCAGCATTCGCACTTCTGATACCTCCAGCAAACCTCACAGTTCACCTTCAACGGCTTACAGAACGCTCCCCTACCCAACAACGCCTGAGCGTCGCTGCCGCAGCTTCGGTGCATGGTTTAGCCCCGTTACATCTTCCGCGCAGGCCGACTCGACCAGTGAGCTATTACGCTTTCTTTAAATGATGGCTGCTTCTAAGCCAACATCCTGGCTGTCTATGCCTTCCCACATCGTTTCCCACTTAACCATGACTTTGGGACCTTAGCTGGCGGTCTGGGTTGTTTCCCTCTTCACGACGGACGTTAGCACCCGCCGTGTGTCTCCCGTGATAACATTCTTCGGTATTCGGAGTTTGCATCGGTTTGGTAAGCCGGGATGGCCCCCTAGCCGAAACAGTGCTCTACCCCCGAAGATGAGTTCACGAGGCGCTACCTAAATAGCTTTCGGGGAGAACCAGCTATCTCCCGGTTTGATTGGCCTTTCACCCCCAGCCACAAGTCATCCGCTAATTTTTCAACATTAGTCGGTTCGGTCCTCCAGTTAGTGTTACCCAACCTTCAACCTGCCCATGGCTAGATCACCGGGTTTCGGGTCTATACCTTGCAACTATTCGCCCAGTTAAGACTCGGTTTCCCTACGGCTCCCCTATACGGTTAACCTTGCTACAAAATATAAGTCGCTGACCCATTATACAAAAGGTACGCAGTCACACCACGAAGGTGCTCCCACTGCTTGTACGTACACGGTTTCAGGTTCTATTTCACTCCCCTCGCCGGGGTTCTTTTCGCCTTTCCCTCACGGTACTGGTTCACTATCGGTCAGTCAGGAGTATTTAGCCTTGGAGGATGGTCCCCCCATATTCAGACAGGATGTCACGTGTCCCGCCCTACTCATCGAACTCACAGTTAATGCATTTTAGTGTACGGGGCTATCACCCTTTGCTGCGCGACTTTCCAGACGCTTCCACTAACACAAGAACTGATTCAGGTTCTGGGCTGTTCCCCGTTCGCTCGCCGCTACTAGGGGAATCTCGGTTGATTTCTTTTCCTCGGGGTACTTAGATGTTTCAGTTCCCCCGGTTCGCCTCGTATGGCTATGTATTCACCATACGATAGTGTGTCGAAACACACTGGGTTTCCCCATTCGGGTATTGCCGGTTATAACGGTTCATATCACCTTACCGACACTTTTCGCAGATTAGCACGCCCTTCATCGCCTCTGACTGCCTAGGCATCCACCGTGTACGCTTAGTCACTTAACCTCACAACCCGAAGGTGTTTCTGTAAACAGAGAACACTGTCGTGCTGTTTATTTGAGAGACTCTATGACAGGTTAATCCTTACCCCAATACATCTACGGAGGGATAAGTTTCAGCTGTCATGTTTCAATTTTCAGCTTGTTCCAGATTGTTAAAGAGCAAAATACTTCGCAGCATACTGTTGCCAGTACACTCTGAAGTATTATCAAGGACCATATGGATATGGTGGAGCTAAGCGGGATCGAACCGCTGACCTCCTGCGTGCAAGGCAGGCGCTCTCCCAGCTGAGCTATAGCCCCATACAGTCACTTGCAGAAACCTTTATTTACCACTCGCTCAGGCAAGAGATGCTCACTGGACGTTTACGGTGTAAACGTATCGCGTGCAACGCAGCACAAGTGCGAATTTGGTAGGCCTGAGTGGACTTGAACCACCGACCTCACCCTTATCAGGGGTGCGCTCTAACCACCTGAGCTACAAGCCTATAAAGGTATTTCTGCTCGTTACTTTTTCATCAGACAATCTGTGTGGACACTGCACGCAACTGCATATCTTTAGGTAAGGAGGTGATCCAACCGCAGGTTCCCCTACGGTTACCTTGTTACGACTTCACCCCAGTCATGAATCACAAAGTGGTAAGCGCCCTCCCGAAGGTTAAGCTACCTACTTCTTTTGCAACCCACTCCCATGGTGTGACGGGCGGTGTGTACAAGGCCCGGGAACGTATTCACCGTAGCATTCTGATCTACGATTACTAGCGATTCCGACTTCACGGAGTCGAGTTGCAGACTCCGATCCGGACTACGACATACTTTATGAGGTCCGCTTGCTCTCGCGAGTTCGCTTCTCTTTGTATATGCCATTGTAGCACGTGTGTAGCCCTACTCGTAAGGGCCATGATGACTTGACGTCATCCCCACCTTCCTCCGGTTTATCACCGGCAGTCTCCTTTGAGTTCCCGCCATTACGCGCTGGCAACAAAGGATAAGGGTTGCGCTCGTTGCGGGACTTAACCCAACATTTCACAACACGAGCTGACGACAGCCATGCAGCACCTGTCTCACAGTTCCCGAAGGCACCAATCCATCTCTGGAAAGTTCTGTGGATGTCAAGAGTAGGTAAGGTTCTTCGCGTTGCATCGAATTAAACCACATGCTCCACCGCTTGTGCGGGCCCCCGTCAATTCATTTGAGTTTTAACCTTGCGGCCGTACTCCCCAGGCGGTCGACTTAACGCGTTAGCTCCGGAAGCCACGCCTCAAGGGCACAACCTCCAAGTCGACATCGTTTACAGCGTGGACTACCAGGGTATCTAATCCTGTTTGCTCCCCACGCTTTCGCACCTGAGCGTCAGTCTTTGTCCAGGGGGCCGCCTTCGCCACCGGTATTCCTCCAGATCTCTACGCATTTCACCGCTACACCTGGAATTCTACCCCCCTCTACAAGACTCTAGCTTGCCAGTTTCAAATGCAGTTCCCAAGTTAAGCTCGGGGATTTCACATCTGACTTAACAAACCGCCTGCGTGCGCTTTACGCCCAGTAATTCCGATTAACGCTTGCACCCTCCGTATTACCGCGGCTGCTGGCACGGAGTTAGCCGGTGCTTCTTCTGCGAGTAACGTCAATGAACAGTGCTATTAACACCGAACCCTTCCTCCTCGCTGAAAGTGCTTTACAACCCGAAGGCCTTCTTCACACACGCGGCATGGCTGCATCAGGCTTGCGCCCATTGTGCAATATTCCCCACTGCTGCCTCCCGTAGGAGTCTGGACCGTGTCTCAGTTCCAGTGTGGCTGGTCATCCTCTCAGACCAGCTAGGGATCGTCGCCTAGGTGAGCCATTACCTCACCTACTAGCTAATCCCATCTGGGCACATCCGATGGTGTGAGGCCCGAAGGTCCCCCACTTTGGTCCGAAGACGTTATGCGGTATTAGCTACCGTTTCCAGTAGTTATCCCCCTCCATCGGGCAGTTTCCCAGACATTACTCACCCGTCCGCCGCTCGTCACCCAGGAGCAAGCTCCTTGTGCTACCGCTCGACTTGCATGTGTTAGGCCTGCCGCCAGCGTTCAATCTGAGCCATGATCAAACTCTTCAATTAAAAGCTTGATTTGCTGCAACTCGTGCAGCGATGCTCGAAAATTAACTTTCGTAATCATTCATTCGCATGAATGACTGCTTGGTCACTCTTCAAGACTTGATATTTTTTTGCTACCGAAGTAGCTGGATATCGTCTTGTGAGTGCCCACACAGATTGTCTGATAAATTGTTAAAGAGCGTTCGTTACCGTGAAGTTTCTCGGTAACGCGGGAGGTGCATATTACGCTTTCCCGCTGAAGAGTCAACCTTTTTCTCTTACGAGACGCGGTGTTTTCACCGGGTTGCTTCTTCCTGGCTGGGCGACTTGTTCGTCGTTGTTCCCGGTCAGTGGAGGCGCATTATAGGGAGTTCTCAGAACGCCGCAACCCCTAAATTCATTTTTTTTGCTGACCGTCGAATGTTTAAGCAAAACCCCATTAAAGCGGCAGTTTTTTCAACGATTTAAAGCCATAACCCTGCAAAACGGGCAATAAAGCATCGGTGTCTTCATTCAGCGCCATGCAATACGCCAGATTCTCTTCCTGAGTTGAGACCAGATTTTCCTGATTAGAGATAAGCCAGGCAGCTCTGCGGGCAATTGCCGCACCGGAATCCACCAGACGCGTTCCTTCAGGCAGGACTTGCATCAGCTCTTCAGATAATAGAGGGAAGTGAGTACAGCCCAACACGACCGTGTCCGGAGGCTCGCGCATGCTCAGCCACGGCTGCAATATTTTCTTCAGCGTTGCCAGCGGCACAGGTTCACCATGCAGCTTGGCTTCTGCCAGCTCCACCAGCTCAGAAGAGCCTAACAGCTCAATTTTGCAATCTGTCGCGAAACGCTCGATCAGTTCATGAGTATAAGTACGCTGAACCGTACCGCGCGTGGCCAGTAAACCGACGATACCGTTGGCGGTCAGTTTGGCAGCAGGCTTGATCGCTGGCACCACTCCCACCACCGGGAAAGCAAAACGCTCACGCAGCGCAGGTAAGGAAACGGTACTGGCGGTATTGCAGGCAATGATGACGATTGCCAAAGGATGACGTTCCTGAACCGCACTGACAATTTCCAGCACGCGCTCAACGATGAACTCTTCGGATTTCTCGCCGTAGGGGAATGCCACGTTATCGAAGGCATAGATATAGTGGAGATCCGGCAGCAGTTGCCGAACCTCCTGAAACACTGACAACCCGCCGACGCCGGAATCAAAAACCAGCGCCGTCGGGCGAGGAGCCGCAGTGGCGTTAGAAGGTATAGCTGCCAGTGAGGTAGTACTCTCTTCCTGGGGTAGCGTAGCCATAAGCCGTCTCATAATCTTTATCAAACAGGTTGGCAATTCTACCACGAACTGTCAGCTGAGAGGTTATTGGATATGAGGCGCTCACGTCGACCGTGCTGTAACTCGGCAATACGCGCTGCTCAGGGTTATAAGTAGAAGAGATATTGTCGTAACGCTTGCCGTAGTACTGATACGAGATATCCATGTCCAGGTTGAACATCGTCCAATCCAACTGATATTTGGCCTGACGTTTCGAACGGCGCGCCAGCACCTCATCGGTCTGGTCATTACGCGGATCGATATATTGCAGCGTCAAACGGTGGGTGAACATCCAGGTATCAAAGCTACCGGTCCATTCAACGCCTTTAATCGTTGCCCGATCCACATTGTAATACTGCCCCTGATAGGTCACAGGGTCAGAATCATAGTTGATCAGGTTCTGGATTTTGTAATGGTAAGCAGACAGACGCCAATCCAATGGCCCGGTCAAACCTTCCAGACCCATTTCCCACTGTTTGGACTCTTCCGGCTTGAGGTTGCTGTTGGAATCAATGCCAAAGCGTTTTGAGCCATATTGCTGACCCAATGACGGCGTCAGGAAACCCGTACCATAAGATAAGGTAGCTCGATAGCCATCAACAAACTCCCAACCTGCCGCAGTCTGCCAAGTGCCGTGCCAACCAAAGTCACCTGCCTTGTCTTCACGCCCAGAGGCTTCCAGCGTCACGCTGCCAAACTGCTGTTGACCGCTCAGGTACAGCCCCGTGTTGTCTCTTTTATAGGTATCGGCAAAGGAACTGTCGGAAGAGGTCAGGCGCTGTTGCTGGAAATCGGCACCGGCGGTAACGCTACCGTGCTCGAAAGCATAGGTATTGCCCCATTGCAGGTTACGCTGATCCATATCATCCAGCGTAGTGCTGATGCCATAACGGCCATTCTGGCTGCTGTAGTTGTAATCTTTCTGTTTCTGATAGCTGCCCGTCAGTTGAGAAGAGAAAGCCCCAGACAGGAAACGCAGCCCCATATCATAGGTATGGCTATACAGGCGGTCTTCATCATTACTGTACTTCGGGCTGTAAGGTACACTGCCGACATCGTAGTCCGAGTTATTGGTATAACCATAACCCCGCACGAAGCCTGAGAAATTCTGATTGAACTGCTGTTCCAACCCGCCCCAGAAGCTTTTATTACGGAAACCATCACGATCGCTGTCGACCGAATAAGGCGAGCCTGGCTGCACATTGAAACCGTTGGTCATCTGGTAGCTGCCCGCAACGGTAGCAACAGTGTTATCAAAACGCTGGCGCAAGGCACCATCGTACTGCTGGTATCCTTTAGAACCGATCCCCGCCTGGACTTTTCCGCCCTCTTTATCCGTCTGGGTAATGATGTTGATGACCCCGCCGATGGCACCAGAACCGTAAATGGCAGAGCGCGGCCCACGGATAAACTCCACACGCTGAACCAGCGCCAACGGAACCTGGTTAAAATCGACGCCGTTGCTGATCCCCAGACGGGCCATTGGCACGCCGTCAATCAGAACCAATACATGACGAGCTTCAGTGCCGCGTACCGAGAGGGATGACCCCTGCCCCATACCGCCGTACTGTGAAATATCGACACCGGGCAAACGGCGCATTACATCATTGAGGCTTTTGGCCTGCCAGCGATCGATATCTTCGCGGGTTACCACATCGGCAGGCGCCAATACGGAAGAGACCGGTTGAGGGAAGCGATTGGCGGTCACCACCAGATCATCGCTACTTTTAGCCGTGGTGTTATCTTGCGCCCATCCAGAAAATGCCGTCGCGGAGGAGACCACCGCCAGCAGTGTATTTTTTATCATTGTCATTATAAAAAGCATCCAAACTTCATTGGGGATGCCGCAGGGCCACGGCCGGTAGTTCGCGACGGCTATGGATATTGCGACGTACACCGGTAGGTTTTCGGGCTTGGGATTTGCCGGTTGCCTGTGGCAACCCGCACCGGGCGATGACTTCCCATCCTGCAGTGGACAGTGTCTGCGTCATTTAACGCTATCGCCGTGACTTCCCCATACCGCTGCGCGTCAGCTCCAGATTTGCACTGGATTCCCTTTTCACTCGCTGCTTGAGACCGGACGGCAATGCTACAATCAATGAAAATGGATGTCTAGATTGCCAACAGTGTTGCAAAATAGCACCACAACAAAACTGGACTTCACGGGCTGATTCCCTACAATCCCCGCTGATCCAATTTGCCTGACGAGAGAAACCATGACGCCCGAGAATTTGCCTATTGAACGCTATGACGACCAACTGGCGGAGAAAACAGCCCGCCTGAAGACCATGATGTCACCGTTCACGGCGCCCGAGCCGGAAGTGTTTCGCTCGCCAGTCAGCCACTACCGGATGCGTGCGGAATTCCGCATCTGGCATGATGAGGACGATATGTACCACATCATGTTCGATCAGCAGACCAAGCAGCGTATTCGCGTCGATAGCTTCCCGGCGGCCAGCGAGCTGATTAACCGCCTGATGAGCGCCCTGATGGCGGCCCTCAAGCCCAATCCAGTGCTGCGCCACAAGCTGTTCCAGATCGATTATCTTTCTACGCAGAGCGGTAAGATCATTGCCTCGCTGCTGTATCACCGCAAGCTGGACGAACAATGGCAGCAAGATGCCACTGCGCTGCGTGATGCGTTACGCGCAGACGGCTTCGATGTGCAACTGATTGGCCGCGCCTCGAAGATGAAAATCATGCTGGATCAGGACTACGTCGACGAAGTGCTGCCGGTCGCTGGCCGCGCAATGATTTATCGCCAGGTCGAAAACAGCTTCACCCAGCCAAACGCAGCCATGAACGTGCAAATGCTGGAATGGGCGCTGGATGTCACCCAAGGTTCAAAAGGGGATCTGCTGGAGCTGTATTGCGGCAACGGCAACTTCTCGCTGGCCCTGGCCCGCAACTTCGAGCGGGTATTAGCCACTGAAATTGCCAAGCCTTCGGTGGCGGCGGCGCAGTACAACATCGCGGCCAATAATATCGACAACGTGCAGATTATCCGTATGGCGGCGGAAGACTTCACTCAGGCAATGAACGGCGCTCGCGAGTTCAACCGGTTAAAAGGGATCGATCTGAGCAGCTATAACTGTGAGACGATTTTCGTCGATCCGCCGCGCAGCGGGCTGGATGAGGAAACGGTGAAGATGGTGCAGACCTATCCACGCATCCTTTACATCTCCTGCAACCCGGAGACCCTGTGCGCCAATCTGGATACGCTGCAGACCACGCACAAAATCACTCGCCTGGCTCTATTCGATCAGTTCCCATACACCCATCATATGGAATGTGGCGTATTGCTCGAACGCCGCTGATCTAGACAGGCGCAAAAACCAAAAAAGGCACTCCGCGGAGTGCCTTTTCTCGATAAAACCATTTTTAATGCTGAACAGTGACGGTATTGCGTTTCTTTAATTGAAAACCAATCCAGAGCACCAGCACCACGCAGACAATCGAGGGCAGGAAGTTCGAGCCGATCTGCGGGTATTCCGCACGCACGATCGCGCTATATCCCAGGACGCCCAACAGGAAACAGCCAGCCGCCAGTTTTGGCATACCATCCGGCATTGGCTGGTTCAGGTAACGCTGATGCAGGCAATATACCGCCAACACCAAAGCAATCAACGGGAACGCTGAAAACGACACCACCGAACTGAACAGCGCGGCAAAGGAACCGTTTACGGACAGGCCGGCAATCAACGCCAGCAGTAAAGTACCATTCTCACGGCTTAGTTTTTCCATGACTTTCACCTTGTTATACGTGGGATACAGATGCTTTTTCTTGTTCGCGGCGATACCAGTAATAGGCTCCTTTGGAAATCATCCGCAGTTGCAACACTAACCTTTCTTCGAGCTGCCGCCGTTGTTCAATATCAATATCCAGCGCTTCCGCACCGGCACTGAACACAATCGTCACCATAGCTTCCGCCTGCGCCTCGGTAAAACTACGCGGCATATGGTTTTCCAGCTCAAGGTAATCTGCCAGTTCGGCGATAAAATGTTGGATTTCCCGTGCTACCGCCGCACGAAACGCGGCCGAGGTGCCGGAACGTTCACGCAGCAACAGCCGAAAGGCGTTGGGATTATTGCCGATAAACTCCATAAAGGTCGATACCGACGTGCGGATCACGCTGCCGCCTTTGGCAATACGCTGGCGTGCCTGGCGCATCAATTGGCGCAGCATCAGGCCGCTTTCGTCAACCATGGTGAGCCCAAGCTCATCCACATCGCGAAAATGACGATAGAAAGACGTGGGCGCGATGCCCGCCTCTCGTGAGACTTCACGCAGGCTCAGGCTGGCAAAACTGCGCTCGGCACTCAGTTGGCTGAAAGCCGCCTCAATGAGGGAACGACGAGTGCGTTCTTTTTGTTGTGCTCTGACGCCCATTTGCATATCCGGATGACTTCCCTTCTTCAGTCTAACGCCGCAGAACTGGCAATATAGCAAATTTATTGCAACAGCATTTATACAAACGCGCTTTGTCACAGTTCTAGGCCACACCGATTGTGCTTTGCCACAAAAAGGCTAATGGTAATTGGGCACGCAGCGCTATGATGTTAAGATACCGTTGTAAATTTGTATAAGAACAGGTCTCTCCTACATGCAACAACACTATCAATTTGATGCCATTATCATCGGCTCCGGCCCTGGTGGTGAAGGCGCAGCCATGGGTCTGGTGAAACAAGGTGCCCGCGTGGCCGTGATCGAACGGTACAATAACGTGGGCGGCGGCTGTACTCACTGGGGAACCATCCCCTCAAAAGCCCTCCGCCACGCCGTCAGCCGCATTATCGAATTCAACCAGAACCCGCTTTACAATAACTCCCGCACCCTTAGTGCCACCTTCCCTGACATTTTACGCCACGCCGACAGCGTGATTAACCAGCAAACGCGCATGCGCCAAGGGTTCTACGAACGTAACCAGTGCAAGCTGTTCGCCGGTAACGCCAAGTTTATCGACGCCAACACCGTCAGCGTAAGCTATATGGATGGCACGCAGGATACCATCCGCGCCGACCATATTGTGATCGCCTGTGGTTCACGCCCTTATCATCCGAACGGCGTTGATTTTAACCACTCGCGCATTTATGACAGCGACTCCATCCTGGAGCTGAACCACGAGCCACGCCACGTAATTATCTACGGCGCTGGGGTGATTGGCTGCGAATATGCTTCTATCTTCCGCGGTTTGAACGTGAAGGTGGATTTGATCAACACCCGCGATCGGCTGCTGGCGTTCCTCGATCAGGAGATGTCAGATTCTCTGTCTTACCACTTCTGGAATAACGGCGTGGTGATCCGCCACAATGAAGAGTTCGAGAAGATCGAAGGCACCGACGATGGCGTGATTGTGCATCTGAAATCCGGCAAGAAAGTGAAGGCCGATTGCCTGCTGTACGCCAATGGCCGTACCGGTAATACCGATGCGCTGGGCCTGGAAAACGTGGGGCTGGAATCAGACAGCAGAGGCCTGCTGAAGGTCAACAGCATGTATCAGACCGCCGTATCCCACATTTATGCCGTGGGTGACGTGATCGGCTATCCGAGTCTGGCGTCTGCCGCTTATGACCAGGGCCGCATCGCCGCTCAGGCCATCTCTTCTGGGGAAGCCAGCGGGCATCTGATCGAAGACATTCCAACGGGCATTTATACCATTCCAGAAATCAGCTCCGTCGGTAAAACCGAGCAGGAACTGACGGCGATGAAAGTGCCCTACGAAGTGGGCCGCGCCCAGTTCAAACACCTGGCTCGGGCGCAGATTGCCGGCATGAACGTGGGTAGCCTGAAGATCCTGTTCCACCGCGATACCTTGCAGATTCTGGGGATCCACTGCTTTGGTGAGCGTGCGGCAGAGATCATTCACATCGGTCAGGCGATCATGGAACAGAAAGGTGAAGGTAATACCATCGAGTATTTCGTCAATACCACCTTCAACTATCCGACCATGGCCGAAGCCTACCGTGTGGCAGCGCTAAACGGCTTAAACCGCCTGTTTTAAGTTCGCGTCCAGGTAGTTCTGCATGTGTTCGCGAATAGCCTCGGCCAACTGCTCATAGCGGCTACGCAGCGGGGAGCCGGGGCGATACACCAGAGCAATGGTGCGCTTCGGTTCCGGTTTGTAGCACTCCAGATAGCACACGCCGTCACGCTCACGCTCACGCGGCACCGCCAAGGCGGGTAACAGCGTTATCCCACTGCCCGCGGCAACCATATTACGCAGCGTTTCCAGACTGGTCGCGCGGAAGTGGGTATCCTCATCCGCACCGGCCTGGAAGCAAAAGCCCAGTGCCTGATCGCGTAAACAGTGGCCATCTTCCAGCATCAGCAGTTTTTCACCCGCCAAATCGGCCATCGCTACGCGTTCGCGCTGCGCCCACGGATGGTCGGAATAGACTGCCAATTGCATCGGCTCATCGAACAAAGGCACTTCGATAAAGGCTTCGGTCTCTTTCACCAGGGCAAGAATAGCGCAGTCCAACTTGCCGCTGTCCAGCTGTGCCAGCAGTTGATGGGTTTGTGCTTCGTGCAGGTACATTTCCAACTTGGGAAAGGATTTATGCAGCGTCGGGATAATCTGCGGCAGCAGATAAGGCCCCACGGTAGGGATCAGGCCGATATGCAACGGCCCGGACATCGCCTCCCCCTGCTGGCTGGCCATTTCCTTCAAGACTTTGACTTCGCGTAGCACGGTGCGCGCCTGCTCCACCAGCAGTAAGCCTGCCTGTGTGAAAAGCACCTTACGGCTGGTCCGCTCAAGCAGCATCACGCCCAACTCGTCTTCCAGCTTACGGATCTGCCCACTCAATGTTGGTTGGCTGACATGGCATGAGTCGGCAGCGCGCCGGAAGTGGCGGTGCTCGGCCAAGGCGACCAGATACTCTAAATCACGAATATTCATTGTTGTTTCCCTCCTGGCCATGATAGCTCATGGCGATAGATAAGATAGCAACGAGTGATTAGAACTATCAAGCCCCGCAGTGAATAATGTCCCCCAACGAAGCGCAACGGCGCCAACATAAAAAATTCATTTTTCTAATTAAGGGGTTAATTCATGTTTACCAGTCAAGAAGGCAAAAAAGTCCCTCAGGTTACCTTCCATACTCGCCAGGGCGACCAATGGATTGACGTGACCACTGATGACCTGTTCAAAGACAAAACCGTGATCGTGTTCTCCTTGCCGGGCGCGTTCACCCCAACCTGCTCATCAAGCCATTTGCCGCGCTATAACGAACTGTCCAGCGTGTTCAAGCAACACGGCGTTGACAGCATCCTGTGCGTCTCGGTGAACGACACCTTTGTGATGAACGCCTGGAAAGCCGATCAACACGCCGAAAATATTACCTTCGTGCCGGACGGCAACGGTGAGTTCACCAAGGGCATGAACATGCTGGTTGAGAAAGCCGATCTGGGCTTTGGCCCACGTTCATGGCGCTACTCCATGCTGGTGCGTAACGGCGTGGTAGAAAAAATGTTCGTCGAGCCAAACAAACCGGGCGACCCGTTTGAAGTCTCTGACGCCGATACCATGCTGAAGTACCTGGCACCGGAATTCCAAGTGCAGGAATCGGTCTCCCTGTTTACCAAGCCGGGCTGCCCGTTCTGCGCCAAAGCCAAACAAATGCTGCAAGAGCGCGGGATCCAATATGAAGAAATCGTGTTGGGCCAAGACGCGACCACGGTCAGCCTGCGCGCTGTCAGCGGCCGCGCTACCGTGCCACAGGTGTTTATCGGTGGTCGCCACATCGGTGGTAGCGACGATCTGGAAAACTTCCTGTCAGCCTGAATGATAAAAATAAACCCGATGGGTCTCAGGCACGGTTCAACAATCTGTCGCCTGAAAAACCTAGCGGAATAGAAGTAATGTGACCTTTGGCGGGTGCTAACCCGCCCTTTTTTTATTCCCTTCAGGAGCGGATATGAAACTGTTGAATGTCGACGTCGCCGTTATTGGCGGCGGCACAGCCGGACTAGGCGCTTACCGCGCAGCAAAACTTTCTACCCCGAGCGTGGTGATGATTGAGGGCGGACCTTTTGGCACTACCTGTGCCCGCGTTGGCTGTATGCCTTCCAAATTGCTGATTGCTGCGGCAGAAGCGGTGCATCAGATCGAACGTGCTCCAGGGTTTGGCATCCATCCTGCGGGAAAAACCACCATTAATGGCCGTGAAGTGATGGATCGCGTCAAACGCGAGCGCGATCGCTTCGTCGGTTTTGTACTGGAAGGGGTCGATAGCATCCCGGCCGCAGATAAAATTCAGGGCTATGCCCGCTTCATTGACGACAACACCCTGCAGGTTGACGAGCATACGCGCATCGTCGCGCAGCGTATCGTGATTGCCACCGGTTCCCGCCCTAGCTGGCCTGCGCCGTGGAACGACCTGGGCGACCGCCTGATCGTCAATGACGATGTGTTTAACTGGGATGATTTGCCGCAGTCCGTCGCGGTATTTGGCCCAGGGGTGATCGGATTGGAACTGGGCCAGGCGCTGCATCGCCTTGGCGTTACCACGAAAGTGTTCGGCGTTGGTGGCGCGGTTGGCCCGCTGACCGACAGCATAGTACGGGAATATGCCGCTAAAACGCTGGGTGAAGAGTTCTATCTCGACCCAGATGTCAAAGTAGACATCATGCAGCGTGAAGGCGACAAAGTGTTTATCCGCTACCAGGATCTGCACGGCCAACCGCAGGAAATGATGGTGGATTACGTGCTGGCCGCCACCGGCCGCCGCCCGAACGTCGACAAGCTGGGGTTGGCAAATACCACCCTGGTGCTGGATGCCAAAGGTGTGCCACAGGCCGATCGCTTAACCATGCAAACCAGCGTGCCGCATATTTTCATCGCTGGGGATGCCAGCAACCAATTGCCACTGCTGCACGAAGCCAGCGATCAGGCTCGAATTGCCGGACACAACGCGGGCAGCTTCCCTGAGGTAACGCCAGGCTTGCGCCGCAGTGCGATTTCCGTGGTGTTTTCAGACCCGCAAATTGCCATGGTCGGCTCAACCTTCCGTGAACTGAACCAGAAATTCAGCGCCTGTGGCTGTTTTGAAGTGGGTGCCGTATCCTTCGAAAACCAGGGCCGTTCCCGGGTGATGCTACGCAATAAAGGCATCTTGCACGTCTATGGCGAGCAAGGGACTGGCCGCTTCCTGGGGGCAGAGATGATGGGGCCAGACGTGGAGCATATCGCCCATCTGCTGGCCTGGGCACATCAGCAGCAGATGACCATCGACCAAATGCTGGATATGCCGTTCTATCATCCGGTGATCGAAGAAGGGTTGCGAACCGCGCTACGCGATCTGCAAGCCAAGCTGAAGCTGGGTGAGTCTGAGGCCGAACGCTGCCAGCGTTGCCCTGGCGAATAAGCCTTTATCTCTGCTATCAGTCACCATCCACCGGGCCTTCGCGCCCGGTTTTTTTGCGTATGGCATTCCAACCTTGAATCTCCTTGCTTGCCGAGTTTTGGTTTTAGCGTCATTTTTATGCTCCCTCACCTTGAAATGATACTAATATTGATACTAATATGGGACAGCTAAATGAAAGGACTCAGAGAAACCATTGACGATCTGCAACAGCGGCAAGCCAATATCAAATTCAACACATTAGTAAAGATCTGCACCTACTGGTTTGGCCCACCCCGCTTGAACGGTGGCAGTCACAAGGTTTACAAAATGCCTTGGCCGGGGGATCCACGCGTGAATATCCAACGTGCAGATAGCGGCATGGCAAAGGTATATCAGGTCAAACAGGTGATCAGCGCGCTGATCAAACTGGAGGAAGAAAATGGAAAAACATGAGCACTACACTTACCGCATCACCTGGTCAACGGAGGATAGCGAGTATGTCGGCCTCTGTACGGAGTTTCCTTCTCTGTCATGGCTGGCACCTACCCGCACCGCAGCGCTGGACGGCATTGAAAAGCTGGTCCGCGATGTGATTGCCGATATGCTTTCCCAAGGTGAAACGCCGCCAGAGGCACTGGCAGAGAAAAATTTCAGTGGGAAACTGGTGCTGCGGATGACCCCGGAACAGCATCGCCGCCTGGCGATTAATGCTATGGATGAAGGCGTTAGCCTGAACCGCTATTTGTGCGCCCGGTTGGCAGGATAAGGGCAGCATTGCGCTGCCCTCGGCGTAGCTTAGAACAGGCGTTTTTTCGCCTCGGCGATTGCATAGGCAACCTGCTGAGGAGAAACGCCGCCCTTGGCCGCACGCTTATCCAGGCAAGATTGCAGCGACAGGATCGGATAAACATCGTCACCAATCACGCTGTTGAATTTCTGCAAATCGCTCAACGGCAGGTCTTCCAACGGTTTGCCCTGGCGGATCGCTTCCACTACCGCTTCACCCACAATGTGGTGCGCTTCGCGGAACGGCACGCCTTTGGCAACCAGATAGTCGGCCAGCTCAGTGGCGTTAGCATAACCTTGCTGTGCCGCTTCCTGGCAACGCGGGCGCTTCACCTGAATGCCGTCCAGCACCAACGCCGCCATTTGCAGGCAATCCATCCAGGTGTCGAGCGCGTCGAACAGCCCTTCTTTGTCTTCCTGCATGTCTTTGTTGTAGGCCAACGGCAGGCCTTTCAACGTCATCATCATGCCGGTCAAAGCCCCTTGCACGCGGCCAGACTTGCCACGGATCAGCTCTAGCGCATCCGGGTTTTTCTTCTGCGGCATCAGGGATGAGCCAGAGGTCACGCGATCCGAAAGCTCGACAAACGCCGCTTCGCCGCTGTTGAAGAAGATCAGGTCTTCGGCAAAGCGCGACAGGTGCACCATGCTGATGGCCGCATTGGACAGCAGTTCCAGCACGTGGTCACGATCGGAGACGCTGTCCAGACTGTTGCGCGTAGCAGAGGCAAAGCCCAACCAGCCAGCCAGTTGTTCACGGTCGATAGGATAAGCGGTTCCGGCCAAGGCACCGCTACCCAGCGGGCTGACGTCCAGGCGTTTCAACGTATCCTGCAGGCGGCTTTCATCACGCGCCAGCATCTCAACGTAAGCGAGGCACCAGTGGGCAAAAGTCACCGGCTGGGCGCGCTGCAGGTGGGTATAACCCGGCATCACCGCATCCTGATTGGCTTCGGCGGTTTCCACCAGCGCCTGTTGCAGCTGTATCAATGCCTGAAGCAGTTCACTAACCTGATGTTTGCACCACAGTTTCAGATCGGTGGCCACCTGATCGTTACGGCTGCGGCCGGTATGCAGCTTTTTGCCCAGATCGCCGACTTTCTCGATCAGCTTCTGCTCGACCCAGCTGTGAATATCTTCTGCGTCGCTGTTAACGATCGCCAGAGGATCGGCCTGCACTTCTTCCAGCAGCACGTTCAGTGCCTGCTCAAGCTGCTGTTGCTCTGCTGACGTCAGTACGTTGACGGTCACCAGCGCTTTTGACCAGGCGACGGAGCCCACAATATCCTGTTCCGCCAGGCGATAGTCAAAGCGCAGGGAATCATTTAACTGTTTGAACCGCTGATCCGCTGCCTGACTAAACCGTCCGCCCCAAAGTGCCATAATTTTGCTCCTGAATAAGTATGCGAAAGGGCGCAGCATGCTGCGCCCCTCAAATTGACGCTAAACCCACGACGTTACTTTTTCTTCTCGTTCAACGCGCGAATACGGGAAGAGAGCGAGAACAGACGGATAAAGCCACCCGCATGGCTGTGATCGTAAACTTCGTCTTCGCCAAAGGTCGCAAATTCTTCTGAGTACAGGCTGTTGGCCGATTTCTTCTGGATCGCCGTCACCTGGCCTTTATACAGCTGCAATACCACTTCGCCGTTAACTTCTTCCGCCAGCGCTTGTGCTGAAGCCTGAATGGAACGACGTAGCGGAGCAAACCAGCGGCCATCGTAGACCACATAGGACATTTCCAGGCCCAACTGCTCACGCCATTTAAAGCTATCACGATCCAGTACCAACTGCTCGATCCCGCGCAGCGCGGCAACCATAATGGTGCCTCCTGGGGTTTCATAGCAACCACGGGATTTGATGCCTACCAGGCGGTTTTCCACGATATCGATACGGCCCACACCATGTTTGGCACCCAGCACGTTCAGGGCTTCCAGACACTTGTACGGGCTCATGGCTTCACCGTTAACGGCCACTACACAGCCTTTCTCAACGGTCACGGTCACTTGTTCTGGCTTGTCCGGTGCTTCCAACGGATCGACAGTCCAGACCCAGCAATCTTTGTTTGGCGCATTCCACGGGCTTTCCAGCACGCCGCCTTCGGTAGAGATGTGCCAGGCGTTTTCGTCACGGCTGTAGATCTTCTCCAGCGAAGCGGTGGTTGGGATATTACGCTCTTTCAGGTAATCCAGCAGTGCTTCACGGGAACGCAGGTTCCACTCACGCCAAGGCGCGACGACCTTCAGGTGTGGAGCCAATGCGGTATAGGTGGTTTCGAAACGCACCTGATCGTTGCCTTTACCGGTAGCCCCGTGACACAGCGCATCAGCACCCACTTTCAGTGCCAGCTCAACCTGAGCCTTGGCAATGATCGGACGCGCCATTGAAGTCCCCAGCAGGTAGCTGCCTTCGTACAGTGCGCCGGTCTGCAGCACCGGATAAACGTAGTCACGGATAAACTCTTCACGTAGATCGACAACATGACACTCAGAGGCACCGGATTGCAGAGCTTTCTGCTCAACGCCTTCCAGATCGCCGCGCTCCTGGCCGATGTCCGCCACGAAGGCTACCACTTCACAGCCGCCGTAGTTCTCTTTCAGCCATGGAATGATGGCCGAAGTATCCAGACCGCCGGAGTACGCCAGAACGATTTTCTTGATGCCTTTGTTTTGCATTGTGTTATTCCTTTTTAATTCTAAATTTAAGCGAGGATCCGGGTGCCAATCGACACACCATTAAACAGAGCAGGGAGCTTTTCGGCATTACGCCAGCTGGCGATATCTACCGGGCGGCCAAGGGTACGTGCAGCATCCAGCGCTGCATTGACCTTCACCACCATACCATCGGTAATGATGCCTTGAGCAATCAGTTGCTCGGCTTTTTGTGCTGTCATTTCCGCGATGCGCTGCCCTTTGCCGTCGAGAATACCGCTGACATCCGACAGCAGGATTAAATCCGCCCCCAGCGTGGCGGCCAGGGCAGTCGCTGCCTGATCGGCGTTCACGTTCATCAGTTGCCCCTCGGCAGTGATGCCGATGGAGCTGACCACCGGCAGGTAGCCAGCGCCTAACAAGGTATTGAGCAGCGCAGCTGTTCCTGGAACTGCATGGCCTACGTGGCCCAACGCTGGATCCAGCTGCGTAACCGCAACGCTGCCACCGTCTGCCAGGCTCAGACCAACGGCATTAATTTTGTGCTTCACCGCCCAGGCCAGCAGGGTTTTATTGGCCGTTCCTGCCAGCGCGCCGGTGATGATATCGATCTGATCGGCTGGAGTGACACGCAGGCCGTTCTTCTTCACTACCGGCAGGGAGAGCTGTTTCATCAGCTCATCCACCACGCAGCCGCCGCCGTGAACGATCACCAGCGGGCGCTGATGTTGCTGGCGATAGACATCCAGCGCGGTAAACAAACGCTCCAGCGCTTCTTCACTGTCCAGTAGCACGCCACCTAGTTTGATAATCAATGGATTCATTGCTGTTTACTCACGCTGATTTAAAGTAAGGATTGGGTTTCCGGGAAGCCGAAACGGATATTCAGACACTGCACCGCCTGGGCCGCCGCACCTTTCAACAGGTTATCTTCTGCGGCTACGACGATCAGATGCTCGCCCTGAACGGCAAAACCGATATCACAGAACGGCAGGCCCACCACGGATTTCAGTGCTGGCACCCCTTGGTCGTACAGCCGTACCAGCGGTTTATCATCGTAAGCCGCATGGTAAGCCGCCGCCACGTCCTGCGCGGTGACACCCTTGTTCAGGCGGCAGGTGATGGTTTCCAGAATACCCCGTGGGAAGTTACCCAGATGTGGCGTAAAGATGACAGGCACCCCGAGATGAGCAGAGATTTCTGGCTGATGACGGTGATTGAACAGGCCGTAAGGTTGCAGGCTGACTTCACAGAAACTGGTCGTGACGCTGGCTTTACGCCCTGCACCGCTCACGCCACTGACGGCGTTGATCACTGGCCATTGAGCCAGGTTCAGCAATTGCTTGTCGAGCAGCGGTTTGAGCGCCAGCTGCGCTGCCGTTGGGTAGCAGCCCGGCACGGCAATCAGCTGCGCCTGCTTGAGTTTTTCGCTCTGCCACTCTGCCAGGCCGTAAACCGCCTGCGCCAGCCAGTCGGCATGCTGGTGTGTAAAGCCATAATATTGCTGATAAAAATCAGCATCCTGTACGCGGAAGGCGCCGGAGAGATCAAACACCACACAACCGGCGGCCAGGAATGCTGGCGCGATGTCGTGGCTCACCTCATGGGCGGTCGCGAGGAAAACAACGTCGATGCCTTTGGCCGCTGCGGCAACGTCAACCAGCGGTTGTAATGGCAGATCGACGATGCCTTTTAATTGAGGGTGCAGCTCGGAAAGCAATTTTCCTGCATCTGCACTTTGCGCTGAAACCGCTAAAGCGGTTATGTTCATGTGTGGGTGGCGATTCAGGTAAGCCGTGAGCTCTGCTCCGGCATAACCGCTGGCACCAACAATCAGCGTATTCAACATGTGGCCTTTCACCTTCTTGGCTAGCAATCTAAGAGTCACGGCGACCCCGGTAGCAGGGCTTGGTCGCGTTGTTGCGCGGTTCACCCACGTGGTTGAGCGTGATGTTTTTATCAACATCCGGGTTACAGGTTCCCTTACGCTCTAGCTTACTGTATTTTTATTCAAAATAAATGCATGAATATTGATACTATCCTAACCAAAGGCTGTCAACAGTGAAGATGAAATTACCTCCATTTATTGAGCTGTACCGGGCGTTGATCGCCACTCCGTCGATCAGCGCCACCGATGGCGCCCTCGATCAGAGTAATGAAGCATTAATCAACTTGCTGGCCGGCTGGTTCAACGATTTGGGCTTCCGCGTCGACGTGCAGCCCGTGCCGGACACCCGCAACAAATTCAACCTGCTGGCGAGCCTCGGCGAAGGCAGCGGCGGCCTGCTGCTGGCGGGCCATACCGACACGGTGCCTTACGATCAGGGGCGCTGGACGCGAGATCCCTTTACCCTGACCGAGCACGACAACAAGCTGTACGGGCTAGGCACCGCCGACATGAAGGGCTTCTTCGCCTTTATCCTCGATGCGGTACGCGATATCGATGCCAGCAAGCTGACCAAGCCGCTGTACATTTTAGCCACCTCTGATGAAGAAACGACGATGGCTGGTGCACGTTACTTTGCTGCCTCCAGTAAAATCCGCCCAGACTTTGCCATCATCGGCGAGCCAACCTCGCTGCAACCGGTGCGCGCGCACAAAGGCCATATCTCCAGTGCGATCCGCATCGTGGGTCAGTCGGGCCATTCGAGCGATCCGGCGCGCGGCGTCAATGCCATCGATCTGATGCATGAGTCCATTGGGCATCTGATGGCATTGCGCAAAACGCTACAGGAGCGCTACAACAACCCGGCGTTTGCTGTGCCTTACCCAACCATGAACTTTGGCCATATCAGCGGCGGCGATGCGGCCAACCGTATCTGTGCCTGCTGTGAACTGCATATGGATATTCGCCCATTGCCGGGGATGACGTTGGATAACATCAACGAACTCCTGCACGAAGCGCTGGCGCCGGTAAGCCAACGTTGGCCTGGCCGCTTGACGATCGATGAGTTGCATCCGCCGATCCCTGGCTACGAATGCCCAACCGACCATCACATGGTGGCGGTGATTGAAAAACTGCTGGGTTCACGCACCGAAGTGGTCAATTACTGCACCGAAGCACCGTTCGTCCAGGAAGTATGCCCAACGCTGGTGCTCGGCCCAGGTTCGATCAACCAGGCGCATCAGCCGGATGAATATCTGGATACCGCGTTTATTGAGCCAACGCGTAAGCTGCTGGGTCAGTTGGTCGACCATTTCTGCCGGCAATAAACCTTAATAACAACAGGGGAATGGGTTACCATCCCCTACCTCTTAAGGCGTAGCAATTTACGCCGATAAGCCAGACTGATAACCGGCAGCGCGTAATTAAATTTCAGAAAATACGCCGAATTTGATGTTTTTTTGCTAAAAATAGTGTCAATTGATGATTGGACAGGCACGTGATCGGCTAAAACCGGCAGGCTGCGACGGCACGTGAAATTTACTTACAAGATGAAAAATCACGTACTCATCGTGTTCAGATAGTGGTGAAAAACGCTGCAATCGGAGGATGATAAGTATGCAAAGAACTGGGTCAGGGATTATATGAACGAACAATATTCGGCAATGCGAAGTAATGTCAGTATGCTCGGCAAACTGCTAGGCGATACCATTAAAGAAGCGCTGGGCGAGCATATTCTCGATCGCGTTGAAACTATCCGTAAGCTTTCCAAATCCTCACGTGCCGGTAACGAGGCGCATCGTCAGGAGCTGCTCTCTACGCTGCAGAACCTGTCTAACGATGAGCTGCTGCCCGTTGCCCGCGCCTTCAGTCAATTCCTCAACCTGACCAACGTTGCCGAGCAATACCACAGCATCTCGCCGCACGGCGAAGCGGCCAGCAACCCGGAAGCCTTGGCGCAGTTGTTTACCAAGCTGAAAGACAACAAGCTGGATAACAAACAGCTGCAAAAGGCGGTGGACGATCTTTCCATCGAGCTGGTCCTGACCGCTCACCCAACGGAAATTACCCGCCGCACCCTGATCCACAAGCTGGTTGAGGTGAACACCTGCCTGAGCCAACTGGACCATAACGATCTGGCCGACTACGAGCGTAATAAAATCATGCGCCGTCTGCGCCAGTTGGTCGCGCAATCCTGGCATACCGACGAGATCCGCAAGAATCGCCCATCCCCGGTTGATGAAGCCAAATGGGGCTTTGCCGTGGTGGAAAACAGCCTGTGGGAAGGCGTACCGGCCTTCCTACGCGAATTCAACGAACAGTTGGAAAACTCCATCGATTACCGCCTGCCGGTAGAAGCCGTGCCTATCCGCTTCACCTCCTGGATGGGTGGCGACCGCGACGGCAACCCGAACGTGACCGCCGAAATCACCCGTCACGTGCTGTTGCTGAGCCGCTGGAAGGCCTGCGATCTGTTCACCCGTGATATTCAGGTGCTGGTTTCCGAACTGTCGATGACCGAATGTACCCCGGAACTGCGGGCATTGGCCGGTGGTGACGAAGTTCAAGAACCTTATCGCGAATTGATGAAGCAACTGCGCAGCCAGCTGATGAGCTCCCAGGCCTACCTTGAAGGCCGCCTGAAGGGTGAACGCGTGCTGCGTCCGCACGATCTGCTGGAACATAACGAACAGCTGTGGGAACCGCTGTATGCCTGCTACCAATCTTTGGTGGCCTGTGGCATGAGCATTATCGCCAACGGCCAACTGCTGGACACGCTGCGCCGCGTGCGCTGCTTTGGCGTGCCGCTGGTGCGTATCGACGTGCGCCAGGAAAGCACCCGCCATACCGAAGCCATTGCCGAACTGACCCGCTATCTGGGCCTGGGGGATTATGAGAGCTGGTCAGAAGCTGACAAACAGGCATTCCTGATCCGTGAGCTGAACTCCAAGCGTCCGCTGGTGCCACTGAAGTGGGAGCCGAGTGCAGACACTCAGGAAGTGCTGGAAACCTGCAAGGTAGTCGCCGAAGCGCCACAAGGTTCGATCGCCGCCTACGTCATTTCCATGGCACGTACCCCGTCCGACGTCTTGGCTGTGCACCTGTTGTTAAAGGAGACTGGTTGCCCATTCGCGCTACCGGTGGCCCCGCTTTTCGAAACCCTCGACGATCTGAACAACGCCGAAGACGTGATGACCCAGTTGCTGAACATCGACTGGTATCGCGGTTTTATTCAGGGCAAACAGATGGTCATGATCGGCTATTCCGACTCGGCAAAAGATGCTGGCGTGATGGCGGCCTCCTGGGCGCAATACCGTGCACAGGACGCACTGATCAAAACCTGTGAGAAGGCCGGAGTAGCACTGACGCTGTTCCATGGCCGTGGTGGTTCCATTGGCCGTGGTGGCGCACCTGCGCACGCCGCTCTGCTGTCCCAACCACCAGGCAGCCTGAAAGGTGGCCTGCGCGTGACCGAACAGGGCGAGATGATCCGCTTTAAATTCGGTCTGCCAGAAGTCACCATCAGCAGCCTGGCGCTGTACGCCGGTGCGGTGTTGGAAGCCAACCTGTTGCCACCGCCGGAGCCTAAGCCAGAATGGCGCACGCTGATGGATGAACTGTCCGAAACCTCGTGCAACATGTATCGCGGTTACGTGCGTGAAAACCCTGAGTTTGTGCCTTACTTCCGCGCCGCTACGCCAGAGCAGGAACTGGGGAAACTGCCATTGGGTTCACGCCCGGCCAAACGCCGCCCGAACGGCGGTGTTGAAAGCCTGCGTGCCATTCCGTGGATCTTCGCCTGGACGCAGAACCGCCTGATGCTGCCAGCCTGGCTGGGTGCCGGTGCTGGCCTGCAGGAAGCGGTGAAGGCTGGCAAACAGGACCAGTTGGAAGCCATGTGCCACAACTGGCCGTTCTTCTCTACCCGTATCGCAATGCTGGAGATGGTATACGCCAAAGCCGACCTGTGGCTGGCCGAATACTACGATCAGCGTCTGGTAGACAAGTCCCTGTGGCCGCTCGGCCAACAGTTGCGTGATCAATTGGCCAGCGATATCAAGACGGTGCTGACCATTGCCAACGACGACCATCTGATGGAAGACCTGCCGTGGATCGCTGAATCTATCGCGTTGCGCAACGTCTACACCGACCCGCTGAACGTGTTGCAGGCCGAGCTGCTGCACCGTTCGCGCCAGCAGGAGCATCCGGATGCCCGCGTTGAACAGGCGCTGATGGTCACTATTGCTGGCGTGGCGGCCGGGATGCGCAACACCGGCTAATATTGCTTCATCTTTGCAGCAAGCACCGATGCGATCGGCGTCGGTGCTTATTCTCTCCCTCGATTATCCCCCGTTCCTAATCTGCATATTTTGCCCCAGCGGTCACTCGCTACGGGTTATCAAGACTGTTATTGCTGACTCTCATTCTGAATCCATGCTCAGTTTGACCACACCTTTTGCATTGATTATGCTGAACTTGTGGTCCAATAATGCAGTTAACATCAAAATTACCGGTACTATTCGTTACTGGTAATAGCCAAAGACCTTACCTTCTTGAAAATACCTTCACAGAAAGATATTTATCATGAAGATTGATAATGACAGGGAAAGTAAATGGATGTAGCACTAATAATCAGCTTGGCAGTACTCGTCGTGGCCGGTTACGCCATTGCCAAGAATTACGACACCAAGCTGGTGTTGTTTAGCTCAGGGATCGTACTCATGTTGGCGGCAGCCACCTTGGGCTTGCCGATTTTGAGCGCCGGAACGGGGACGGGCACCGTCTGGTTGGATCCGTTAAAACAAATCGAGCTGGATTTCATCAAGCAGTTTAGCCGGGCAGGCATCATCATCATGGTGCTGTTCGGCTTTTCCGCTTATATGTCGCACATTGGCGCAAACGATGTCGCGGTTAAAATCATGTCAAAACCCATCGCGAAGATCCGCTCCCCCTATATTCTGGTACCGATCGTGTTCTGGATAGGGTCACTGCTGTCATTGATTATTCCCAGCGCCGCCTCACTCGCCGTGATTTTAATGGCTACGCTTTACCCCATTCTGCGCGTGGCAAACATGTCCTCACTCAGCGCCGCCGGGGTCATTGCCACCACTGCCACCATCGTACCCACACCGCTGGGTGGCGATAATGTGGTCGCAGCCAAAATCCTGGGTTTCGAACACGTGGTGGACTACGTCACTATGCACCATGCCGTTATCTCACTGCCGGTGCTGGTCATTATCGGCATCGCGCACTATTTCTGGCAAAAGTACATGGATAAGCGCCAGGGTGCCGCCGCGTTTACCGACGTCGATGAGAGTAAATTGGCCACCAACAGCCTGCTCCCTCCGGCTTACTACGCCATATTCCCGCTGATCCCGTTATTCCTGATCGTGGTATTTGGCCTGTTCTTCCGCCAGATAAAAATCGGCCTGGTGGAAATTACCCTGTTCTCGTTTGCCCTGGCCTTTATTGTGGAACTGATCCGCAAGGGCGACCTGCGCGAGCAAATGAAAAACTCGTCGCTGTTCTTTACCGGCATGGGGCAAGGCTTCTCGCAGGTGGTGGTGTTGATCGTGGCTGCCAGCACCCTGGTGGCCGGGTTGACCGTCATCGGGGCCATCGGCACCGTGGCCTCGCTGGTTAAAGAGGTCAACAACGCCGGGATCGGCCTGATGTTTATCTTCTCTGGCCTGACCGCGCTGATCACGCTGATCAGCGGTAGCGGTAATGCGGTGTTTTACTCCTTTATCGAGCTCATTCCTTCGATAGCCACTCAGGCTCACGTCGATCCGGTGATGATTGCCCTGCCGATGCAGCTGACCTCAAACCTTATCCGTGCGATGTCGCCAGTCTCTGCGGTGGTGATCATCGTGGCATCAGTAGTCAAAGTCAGCCCGATTGAGGTGGTCAAAAGAACCTCGGTGCCGTTGCTGATCGGGTTTATCGCCACCCTGATTTTCACGCTGATCCGCTATTCGTTCTGAGGAGATGCAAATGAGCACTATCAGCTATTTTGACCATCAGCACTAACTCTGTATGGGAGATATTATGTCCTCTAACTCTGCACCTATTGCCATGATCCTGGATACCGATCCCGGTATTGATGACGCCGTCGCGCTGGTTGCCGCGCTGTTTCATCCCAAAATCGACCTGCGCCTGGTAAGTACGGTCGCTGGCAACGTTAGCGTGGATAAAACCACCAACAATGCGCTACGCCTACTGCATTTCCTGGGCGCATCAACGCCCGTAGCTCGCGGGGCAGCGGCTCCGCTGGTACGTAAACTGGAGGATGCCAGCCATATTCACGGCAACTCCGGCCTGGATGGATACGAGTTTGAAAAGCCGACACGGCAGATCCTTGACGGTCATGCCGTTGAAGTGATGCGTGACCTGCTACTGGCCAGCAAGGAACCGATAGTCTTGGTGCCGATTGGCCCGTTAACCAACATTGCCCTGTTGCTCACGCTCTACCCGGAATGTAAACCATCCATCGCGCGGATCGTCATGATGGGAGGCTCCGCCAGCCGTGGCAACCATACGCCAAACGCGGAGTTCAATATCTACGTGGATCCCGAGGCCGCCAGCATGGTGTTTGCCAGCGGTATCCCGATTGTCATGTGCGGTCTGGACGTCACCAACCGGGCTACGCTCACCGCCGAGATGATAGCCAGCTTACCGACGCTGAACCGCACCGGGGCCATGCTGCATAGCCTGTTCCAACACTATCGGGGTGGGAGTATGAGCCGTGGGCTGAAAATGCATGATTTATGCGCTCTGGCCTATCTGGCAAAACCCGAGCTATTTACCACTCAGGCCTGCCATGTGGCGGTAGAAACGCAAGGTGAGCTGACCAGAGGAACGACCTGCGTCGATCTGGCCAACCGTTTGAAACTGCCAGCCAATGCCGAAGTCTGTCTAGAAATCGATGTCGAAGGATTCCGGCAGTGGTTTGTGGAGATGCTCACGCACCCGGCCGTCCCTTGATGATGTCGCGGTTGCCGCAACGGCAACCGCTATCTATCAGCCCACCACTGCAGCGGGGCGCACGCCCAGGGTATGGCAGATAGCGTAACTCATTTCCGCCCGGTTGAGCGTATAGAAGTGGAAATCTTTGACTCCTTCGCGGCTCAGGATCTTCACCATATCCATGGCGATATTGGCGCCGACCATCTTGCGGGTTTCCGCATCGTCATCCAGCCCGGCAAACATGCTAGTCATCCAGCTTGGCACCCGCACGTTGGTCATGGTGGCAAAGCGCTGTAGCTGCTTGAAGTTGGACACTGGCAGAATGCCAGGCACGATTTCTACGTCGATGCCAGCAGTCACACAGCGGTCACGAAAACGCAGATAACTTTCAACGTCGAAGAAGAACTGGGTGATGGCACGGTTGGCACCGGCATCGATTTTACGTTTCAGGTTGATCAGGTCTGACTGGGCGCTTTTCGCTTCCGGATGCACTTCCGGGTAGGCCGCGACAGAAATATCAAAGTCGCCGACGTCTTTGAGCAGCGTGACCAGATCGGTCGCATACATCTCCGGCTTGCCACCGCCTGGTGGTAAATCGCCACGCAGCGCAACGATATGGCGGATACCGCTGTTCCAGTAATCAGTAGCGATCTCACGCAGCTGCGCCGGGCTGGCATCAATACAGGTCAGGTGAGGCGCTGCTTCCAGACCAGTGCGCTCTTTGATCCCCTTGATGATGCTGTGGGTACGGTCGCGCTCACCCGAGTTGGCACCGTAGGTCACAGAAACAAACTTGGGTTTGAGGCTGCTCAGGCGATCGATCGACTGCCACAAGGTATCTTCCATCTCGCTGGTGCGCGGCGGGAAGAACTCGAACGACACGTTAATCTGGCCGTTTAACTCTGCCAGACTCTGATTCAGCGCTTCCCGCTGGTTTGCGTGATAAAAACTCATACCCTGTCCGCCTCTTATCGATCACTGTTTTGCTTCGTTATAATAAGCGTCTATACGTTTAGACGTCTAGATAGAAAATGCCGGATGTTGCCTGAAGAGTCAACAGGAAAGTGAGGGAGATACGATGATTAATCCTCACGCAAGATGAGAGAATTTCATGTTGAAGGATTGAACGGGGGCAGCGCGGCGCCACCCCCGAGTTTAAAGTGAGGATTTAAAGCAGTTGTGCCAAGCGGTTAAGGTCGGACTGGATGGCTCCAGCCGTCACGTCGCGACCGGCCCCTGGCCCACGGATCACCAGCGGGTTGTCGCGGTACCAGCGGCTCTCGATGGCGAACACGTTGTCACAGGGCAGCAGCGAAGCCAGCGGGTGTTCTGGCCGCACGGCCTCAACGCCAACGCGCGCTTTGCCATTAGCATCGAAACGCGCCACGTGGCGCAGCACCAGGCCCATTTCGTTGGCCGCTTCGAAACGCTGTAGCATTTGCTGATTCAGCGCGTCGCCGTTCTCGAAGAACTGGTCGATGGATCCTTGCTCCGCGCCTGCTGGCACCAGCGACTCCACACGCACCTGGTTAGGTTCAATGTCATAACCCGCTTCACGCGCCAGGATCACCAGCTTACGCATCACGTCTTGTCCTGACAGGTCAACACGCGGATCCGGTTCCGTCAGCCCCTGCTGCCAGGCCTGATCCACCAGATCGGTGAACGGCACCGTGCCGTCAAACTGCAGGAACAGCCAGGAAAGCGTGCCGGAGAAGATGCCGCTGATCGCAAGGATGCTATCCCCGCTGTCGCGCAGATCGCGCACGGTATGGTTCACCGGTAATCCGGCTCCCACGGTGGCGTTATACAGCCAGTGGCGGCCCGTTTTGGCAAACGCATCGCGGATCTGGCGGTAATTGGCGCTGCATGAGGCCCCCGCCAGCTTGTTGGCGCTGATCACATGGAAACCATAGCTGGCAAAGTCCAGATATTGCTCCGCCAACTCCCCACTGGCGGTGACGTCGAGCACCACCAGATCGTCGAACGGGTGCGCCCGCATCCACAGGAACAGCGACTCTTCGTCCAGTTCCTGCGCTTCATCTTCAAAGAACGCCAGCGCGCGGCTGGCATCCAATCCGTCATAATCGAGCAGGCTGCGACGGCTATCCACCACCCCTGCCAGGCTAAACTCAAAGCCGCTGCGCGCAGAGATATTCTTCTGTTCACGAGCAAACAGCTCCAGCCAACGCGAACCAATATTGCCTTTGCCAAACAGCACCAGGCCAATACGCTTTTCCGCGCGGAACAGCGTTTGGTGCAGGCCCTGGATCAGCAGACCAGTCGGCCCCTGACGCAGCACGGCCACCAGGCTGATACCATCCTCGGCCTGCCAGATGAACTCCACCGGCTGGTCCTTCAACTGCTGATAGAAACGATGGCTATGCAGCGGATTTTTGCACACGCCCGCGCCCACCAACGCTACCAGCGCCAACCCTTCACGCAGTTGCAGTTCACCCGGTAGCCCAGCCTCCTGCAAAATGCGCAGCACGCTGCCCACCACTTCAGAGGTGTAGCACAGCTGGATCAGGTTACGGTCAGGATGAACCCCTACGGCCAACGGTTTGATCTGCGCGCGCTTGAGCACCAGATCCAACTCTTTCTGCGCCAGCTTGAAGTCATGCTGCGGCGCAACGCTGAGTTCGATCAGGCAGACATCATCGTGGCTGGTGACAATTTTGGCACCGGTGCCGGAAGCCAGCACGCGCTCGATACGGGTCGACCCCTGCTCCGGCTGATAGCTGCAACGCAGTTGCAGATCGATATCGCTGCCAGACACCGGCTGCAGGGTTCGGGTATGTAGCACCGGAGCCGCCAGGCGGGCCAGCTCGCTGGCCTCATCCAGACGCAACAGCGGCAGCAGGCAGGCATCTTTCACTTTGCGCGGATCGGCGCTGTAAACCCCGGCCACGTCGCTCCAGATGGTGACTCGCTCCACTCCGGCCAACGCGCCAACCTGCGTGGCGGAATAGTCACTGCCGTTGCGCCCCAGCAGCACGGTTTCACCGCTGTCATTACGCGAAATAAAGCCGGTTACTACCAGACGTTTGCCGGGATGTTGAGCCAGCAGTTGCTGCAATAACGGATAGGAACGACCTTCGTCGACCTGCGGCTGTGCCGCACGTTCGGCACGCAGGAAATCACGCGCGTCCAGCCATGCCGCCTGCATGTCCTGCTTGTTCAGCACCGCAGCCATCAGGCGGGCTGACCAGATCTCACCGTGCCCCACCACTTCGGCATACACCGCATCATCAACCTTGCCGTCCAACAGGATCGCCAGGCGCTCAAGATCGTGGATAAATTCGGCAATCAGCGGTTCCGCCGTTTCCGCCGGCAACAACCCGCCGATCAGCTCACTGTGATAACGGCGCAGCGTTTGCTGCACCTGATGCGCGGAAAGGCGATCGCTCTGGCTAAGCTTCAGCCAGCTGATCAGTTGGTTGGTGGTGCTCCCCGCCGCCGACACCACCATCATGTCACCCGGCTGGCTGTATTCGGCCATGATCCCGGCCACCCGCAGATAACACTTCACATCTGCCAGGCTGCTGCCGCCAAATTTGTGCAGTTGACGCCCGCTAACCGGCCCTGCTACCGCAATTGCATTCATGACTTACCTCGTAGCCGCCGCCTGGAAGGCTTGTTCCAGATCGGCAATCAAATCTTCGCTGTCTTCAATCCCCACGGAAACACGCAGCAGGCTTTCGGAAATCCCCGCTGCGGCACGCGCTTCTGGCGCCATACCGGCGTGAGTCATGGTTGCCGCATGTGAGATCAGGCTTTCTACGCCACCCAGGGATTCCGCCAGCGTAAACAGCTCCAGAGCAGACAGGAAACGGCGCAGCAGCGCTTCATCCCCATCCAGTTCAAAGCTGAGCATGGCACCGAACCCACGTTGCTGACGGCACGCAATCTCATGGCCAGGGTTTTCTGGCAAGGAAGGATGATACAGCTTTTTGACCAAGGGTTGCTGCTGTAAATAGCCGACAATCGCCTCGGCATTATGTTGTGCAGCCTTGATACGCGGCGACAGGGTACGCATCCCCCGCAATAACAAATAGCTATCGAATGCCGCGCCGGTGACGCCGATATTGTTGGCCCACCAGGCCAGCTCGACCGCCAGATCTTTATCTTTAGCAATCACCGCGCCCGCAACCACGTCGGAGTGGCCGTTGAGGTATTTGGTACAAGAGTGGACGACCAGATCGGCACCCAGTTCGATCGGCTGTTGCAGCGCCGGGCTGAGGAAGGTGTTGTCTACCACGGTCAGCGCACCGGCTTCGTGGGCAGCTTTACAGATGGCCGCGATATCCACCACGCGTAATAGCGGGTTGCTTGGGCTTTCGATCAGCACCAACTTCGGTTTTTGCGCCAACGCATCGCGCAATGCGGCTTCATTTCCTTGATCGACAAACAGCACCCGATACGCCCCGCGTTTGCTCAGGCTATCGAACAGGCGGTAGCTGCCGCCGTAGCAATCATGAGGGGCCACCAGCAGATCGCCCGGCTTGAGAAATACCGTGGTCACCAGATGGATTGCCGACATCCCGCTCCCGGTCATCACCGCCCCCGCACCTCCTTCCAATTCTGCCAGCGCACGCTGCACGACATCACGCGTAGGGTTACCACGGCGTGAGTAATCATGAGCTCGGGGCTGGTTGAAATCGGTGAAGTTATAGGTGCTGGAAAGATGGATCGGCGGAACGACGCAGCCGTACTGTTCGTCATCATTCAGACCGCTACGTACGGCAATCGTGGCTGGTTTACGCGTCATAGGGTGGCTCGGCTCTCGGAAAGTGGGGGGAATGAGGCTTAAAGATTAACCGCAGCGGATATAGACGTCAATACATCTGGACATCTAAACTTCTTTGCGTATAGATTGAGCAAAGGGACAATACCCGCTAAAATTATGGCGGTTTGTAATATTGATAAGATGTCAGCCCAACAATGCATAGGCATAGCCTATTAAATCATCAGATTCAGTGACCCTTATCGCGTAAAGTAGACATTTATTTAGTGAGCACAGTGAAGATCGGGCATAATTGGCCGGTTTTTAGAATTTTGTATTTTTCAGACAATTTTAAGGTGTCCCATGGCTGAGTGGAACGGCGAGTATGTCAGCCCTTACGCTGAACACGGTAAAAAGAGCGAGCAAGTCAAAAAAATCACGGTATCCATTCCGCTGAAGGTGCTGAAAATCCTGACGGATGAACGGACTCGTCGCCAGGTAAACAACCTGCGCCACGCCACCAACAGCGAACTGCTGTGTGAAGCATTCCTGCACGCCTTTACCGGCCAGCCGCTGCCGAACGATGAAGACCTGCGCAAAGAACGCAGCGATGAAATCCCGGAAGCCGCGAAAGTACTGATGCGAGAATTGGGTGTCGACCCTGATACCTGGGAATATTGATCCTGCCTGCACCGAAGGCAAAAACGAAAAAAGGCGCCCGAAGGCGCCTTTTTCATCTGACGATAAGAAAACTTATTTCTTAACGCCTGGCACGCTGAAACGCTTGTTGAAGCGGTCAACGCGGCCACCGGTAGCAACATCACGCTGCTTGCCAGTGTAGAACGGGTGGCATTCGCCACAAACGTCCAGGTTCAGATCGTGACCCACGGTAGAGCGGATTTTGATCACGTTACCGCAAGAGCAGTTTGCAGTAACTTCTTCGTATTTAGGGTGAATACCTTTTTTCATGGGAGAACCTCAGTTAAGGCCGTGTCGCTATCCAGCCCTGTTCCGCCAGACACCACACGTGGTTGATAATAGGTTTTGATATGGGATTATACCAAAGGCGGCAAATTATACAGAATAAAATGTAGCGCGCAATCGGATCCGTACATTTGCCAGCCTACCGTGTAAACTAGCCAACACTTTTTTCTACCTGGACAGCCACATGCCTGTTGTACACGTTGCTCTACCGGTTCCCCTTGCCCGCACCTTCGATTATCTGCTGCCCGCAGGCCTGCAGCCGGTCATCGGCGCGCGCGTCAGTGTGCCTTGGGGAAAGCAACGGGCGATAGGCATCATCACCGGCAGCAGCGAGAGCAGTGAACTGCCGCTGGAAAAGCTCAAGCCCATCGATGGCCTGCTGGATAACGACTCGCTGTTCACCACCAGCTTGTGGCGCATCCTGCTGTGGGCCAGCGAATACTACCATTACCCGATCGGTGAAGTGTTGTTCCATGCGCTGCCCATTCTGCTGCGTCAGGGTAAGCCCGCAGAAGCCGCCCCGCTGTGGCAATGGTTTGCTACCGAGCAGGGGCGCGCAACCCCGCCGGAAAGCCTGAAGCGTGCGCCAAAGCAGCAACAGGCACTGGCGGCACTGCTGCAACGCCCGGTGTATCGCCATCAGGTCAGCGAATTGGAGCTGACGGAAAGCGCGCTCCAGGCGCTGCGGGCCAAAGGCTTGATCGACCTGCGTTCGCAAACGGTAGCAACGCAGGATTGGCGGCCAGGCTTTGCCGTGCTCGGCGAACGATTGCGGCTCAATACCGAGCAGGCCACCGCCGTGGGCGCTATCCGCAGTGAAGACGAGCAGTTTGCCGCCTGGCTGCTGGCCGGGGTCACCGGCTCCGGCAAAACCGAGGTTTACCTCAGCGTGCTGGAAAATATCCTGGCGAAAGGTAAGCAGGCGCTGGTGTTGGTGCCGGAGATCGGCCTCACCCCGCAGACCATCGCTCGCTTTCGTGAACGCTTCAACGCACCGGTAGAAGTCCTGCACTCCGGCCTGAACGACAGCGAACGGCTGGCCGTTTGGCTACGCGCGCGCAGCGGTGAAGCCGCCATTGTGATCGGCACCCGCTCGGCGTTGTTCACCCCCTTCTCACGCCTTGGGGTGATCATCATCGACGAAGAACACGACAGCTCCTATAAACAGCAGGAAGGCTGGCGCTATCACGCTCGCGATCTGGCGGTATTCCGCGCTCACGCCGAAAACATCCCACTAGTGATGGGCTCTGCAACACCGGCGCTGGAAACGCTGCACAACGTGCAGTTAGGCAAATACCGCCAGCTCAAACTGACCCAGCGGGCGGGCAACGCCAAACCGGCCAATCAGCATCTGATCGATTTGAAAGGCCTGCCGCTGAAGGTCGGGCTCTCTCAGCCTCTGCTGAAAAGCATGCAGCACCACCTGAAGAACGGCAATCAGGTGATCCTGTTCCTTAACCGCCGTGGCTATGCCCCCGCGCTGCTGTGCCATGAGTGCGGTTGGATCGCCGAATGCCAGCGCTGCGACCATTACTACACGTTCCACCAGCATCAACGCCAGCTGCGCTGCCACCACTGCGACAGCCAGCGCCCGGTGCCACATCAGTGCCCGCAGTGCGGTACCACCAACCTGGTTTCCGTCGGCGTCGGTACTGAACAGTTGGAGAACGAACTGGCTCCCCTGTTCCCGGAAACCGCCATTACCCGTATCGATCGCGATACCACCAGCCGCAAGGGGTCACTGGAACAGCATCTGGCCGATATTCACCGTGGCGGCCCGCGTATCCTGATCGGCACGCAAATGCTGGCCAAAGGCCACCACTTCCCGGATGTCACCCTGGTGGCGTTGCTCGACGTGGACGGCGCGCTATTCTCCGCCGATTTCCGTTCTGCCGAGCGGTTTGCCCAGCTCTATACTCAGGTTTCAGGCCGTGCCGGGCGGGCGGGCAAGCAGGGCGAGGTGCTGCTGCAAACCCATCACCCGGAGCACCCGCTACTGCAAATCCTGTTACAACAGGGTTACGACGCCTTTGCCAAGCAAACCCTGGCCGAGCGTAGCAGCGTCTTCCTGCCGCCCTACACCAGCCACATCATCGTGCGTTCGGAAGATCACGATAATCAGCAGGCACCGCTGTTCTTACAGCAGCTACGCAATCTGTTGGAAGCCAGCCCGCTGAAGGATGATTCGCTGTGGGTAATGGGCCCGGTTCCGGCACTGCAACCCAAACGCGGGGGTCGCTTCCGCTGGCAACTGTTGTTGCAGCACCCGTCCAGAAAACTGTTACAGCACCTGATAAAAAGCACGTTGCCATTGATTGGCACCCTGCCTCAGGCACGTAAAGTCAAATGGACGTTAGACGTTGATCCCATTGATAGTTGATTAAGAAAACTCTCAATTCCATGGTTAAAAGCAAACGTTTACACCACAATTTGCGAGCGAACACGAAAAAACCTTCCTGCGTCACACTTTTCATGCAAATTAGGTAACAAAAGCGGCTCGTAATCTGTTTAGAATGTCGGTGAAGGCATTTTTTCAGCCAGGCAATGGAATGCTTGAATGTGGATGACGCTAAAAATAACACCACCACCACTGCATGCCAGACTTTTTGAGCAAACTGAAGTAACCGCGTTAGCCGGGTGCTGACGCAAGGAGAAAGGCGTTGGAACACAAGCAAGAATTACCCATGGCGACCATGAAAGACGTTGCCGAAATGGCCGGCGTTTCCACGGCAACCGTGTCGCGTGCGCTGATGAATCCGGAAAAGGTGTCAACGCCAACGCGCCAGAAAGTGGAACAGGCCGTGCTGGCCGTGGGTTACTCCCCTCATGCCCTGACACGCAATATCAAACGCAATGAATCCCGCACTATCTTGGTGATCGTCCCGGACATCTGCGATCCGTTTTTTGCCGACGTGATCCAGGGGATCGAGCAAACGGCAGCGCAGCAGGGTTACCTGGTGCTGATCGGCGACTGTGCGCAGCAGAACCAACAGGAACGCACCTTCGTTAACCTGATCATCACCAAACAAATCGATGGCATGCTGCTGCTCGGCTCCAACCTGCCTTTCGACGCCAGCAAGGAAGAGCAACGCAACCTGCCGCCAATGGTAATGGCCAACGAGTTTGCACCGGAGCTGGAACTGCCAACGGTACATATCGACAACCTGACCGCCGCGTTTGAAGCCGTACATTATCTGCATCAGCTTGGCCATAAACAGATCGCCTGTATCGCCGGGCCAGAACAGATGCCGCTGAGCCATTATCGGTTGCAAGGCTACATTCAGGCGCTACGCCGTAATGGCATTACCGTCGAAAGCAGCTATATTACCCGGGGTGACTTCACCTACGAAGCCGGTGCGCAGGCGTTAGCCTCACTGATGGCGCTGCCGAAACCGCCAACGGCGGTCTTTTGTCACAGCGACGTCATGGCGATCGGCGTATTGTCCCAGGCGAAAAAGCTGGGCTTGCGTGTACCGCAGGATCTGTCGATTGTCGGCTTTGACGATATCAAGCTGGCGCAGTATTGCGATCCACCGCTGACCACCGTGGCACAGCCCCGCTTCCAGATTGGTCAGCAGGCAATGTTGCTGCTGCTGGAACAGTTGCATGGGCAAACCGTGAACAGCGGTTCCCGGTTACTGGACAGTGAATTGATCATCAGAGGCAGCACAGCGGCCCCTAAACGCTAGTCAAATATTTTTGGGTTAAGTAACATGGCTGACCCAGCGCCGGCCAAACCGGCGTAATGATCATTGTTGTGGTCATTTTGCCAGAACCGCTCCCCGGAGCCTGCCTACACCTACAGGGCAGTAAGCTTATGCAAAATGGCCGATAAAATAGCTAGAGGATAGGTTTTAACCTCATCACGACACAGCGGAATTATAGTGGCACAGAGAGACTATGTAGGCCGCGGGCGCTCAGGAGCAGCGCGGCGCAAGACCCCCAGCCGTAAAAAACGCAGTTCTCCAAAGGTATCCAAAACCGTGGTGGCGCTTGCCGTCGCCATTCTGGTTGTCTTTATCGGTGGTCTTTATTTCATTACCCACAACAAACCGGATGAAACGCCGATGTTGCCTACGCATGGCACACGCCCGGGCAACGGTCTGCCACCGAAGCCGGAAGAGCGTTGGCGTTACATCAAAGAGCTGGAGAACCGCCAGATCGGCGTCAAGACACCTACCGAGCCAACCGCCGGGGGAGAGGTCAACTCCAAAACGCAGTTGACCGACGAACAGCGCCAATTGCTGGAGCAGATGCAGGCCGATATGCAGCAGCGCCCAACGCAACTGTCTGAGGTGCCTTACAACGATCCTTCACAGCTGCGTAACGGTGGGCGGCCACAACAGTTACAACAGCCGGTACAGCAGCAGATAGCGCCACCGGTACAGCAACAGCAGACCACTCAGCCTCGCAACCCGTTCAACAACGGCGCAGCACCCGTGCAGCAGCAACCGGTACAACAGCCGAAGCCGCAGGTACAGCAACCAAAACCACAGGCCGTGACTCCGCAAGTGCAGACCCGTCAGCCAGAAGTGAAACAAGAAGTAAAAACGGAAGCGGCCAAGCCGGAAACCAAACCGGAGTCGAAGCAGAAGTGGATGGTGCAATGTGGTTCGTTCCGCGCAGCCGATCAGGCCGAGTCGGTACGGGCACAGCTGGCGTTTGAAGGGGTTGAAAGCCGGGTCACCGCAGGCGGTGGCTGGAATCGTGTGATGCTCGGCCCATACAGCAGCCGCACCGCCGCAGACAAAACCCTGTCGCGCCTGAAAGGCATTGGCATGTCAAGTTGCATTCCCCTCTCCGTCGGGGGTTGAAAAGCGTCAATCTCCCCCCATCTATAGTCTCAATATGCCTCGTAGTCTCTGCCAACGCAGAGGCTGCGGGGACTTCTTTCCGTCCGCAACGAGGGTCTGCTCGTGACAACAATTGTAAGCGTACGCCGCAACGGCCAGGTAGTGATCGGTGGCGATGGCCAGGCCACACTGGGCAACACGGTAATGAAGGGCAACGTCAAAAAAGTCCGTCGCCTGTATAACGATAAAGTGATTGCCGGTTTCGCCGGGGGTACCGCTGATGCTTTCACCCTGTTCGAACTGTTCGAGCGTAAGCTGGAAATGCACCAGGGCCATCTGGTAAAAGCGGCCGTTGAGCTGGCAAAAGACTGGCGTACCGACCGCATGCTGCGCAAGCTGGAAGCCCTGCTGGCGGTAGCCGATGAGAATGCCTCGCTGATCATCACCGGTAACGGTGACGTGATCCAGCCTGAAAATGATTTGATTGCGATCGGTTCTGGTGGCCCTTATGCCCAGTCTGCCGCTCGTGCGCTGTTGGAAAATACCGAATTAAGCGCCCGCGAGATCGTGGATAAATCCCTCAACATCGCCGGTGACATCTGTATTTACACCAACCATTTCCACACCATTGAAGAATTGCCTTCCAAAGCGTAAGGATCGAATACCATGTCTGAAATGACCCCGCGCGAGATCGTCAGCGAACTGGACAGCTACATCATTGGCCAAAACAAAGCCAAACGTGCCGTCGCCATTGCCCTGCGCAACCGCTGGCGCCGGATGCAGCTCAACGAGATGCTGCGTCACGAAGTGACCCCAAAAAACATTCTGATGATCGGCCCAACTGGCGTCGGTAAAACCGAGATCGCCCGCCGTCTGGCTAAACTGGCCAACGCTCCCTTCATCAAGGTAGAAGCCACCAAGTTCACCGAAGTGGGCTATGTGGGTAAGGAAGTGGACTCTATCATCCGCGATCTGACCGATGCTGCCGTGAAAATGGTGCGTCTGCAATCGATCGAGAAAAACCGCACCCGTGCGGAAGAGATGGCAGAAGAACGCATTCTCGACGTGCTGATCCCGCCGGCCAAAAACAACTGGGGCCAGGCCGAAGAGCAGCAAGAACCCTCTGCCGCTCGCCAGGCATTCCGCAAGAAACTGCGTGAAGGTCAGTTGGACGATAAAGAAATCGAAATCGATCTGGCTGCGGCCCCGATGGGCGTGGAAATCATGGCTCCTCCGGGCATGGAAGAAATGACCAATCAACTGCAATCGATGTTCCAGAACCTCGGTGGGCAGAAGCAGAAACCGCGTAAAGTGAAGATCAAGGAAGCCTTCAAGCTGCTGATCGAAGAAGAAGCAGCCAAGCTGGTAAACCCGGAAGAGCTGAAAGAGCAGGCGGTGGAAGCCGTTGAGCAGCACGGTATCGTGTTTATCGATGAGATCGACAAAATCTGTAAGCGCAGTGGCCAGAGCTCCGGCCCAGACGTGTCCCGCGAGGGCGTCCAGCGCGACCTGCTACCGCTGGTGGAAGGCTGTACGGTATCGACCAAGCACGGCATGGTGAAAACCGATCACATTCTGTTTATCGCCTCCGGTGCATTCCAGACTGCCAGCCCTTCCGACCTGATCCCGGAACTGCAAGGCCGTCTGCCAATCCGCGTTGAGCTACAAGCGCTGACCACGGAAGATTTTGAACGTATCCTGACCGAGCCAAGCGCGTCGCTTACCGAGCAGTACAAAGCGTTGATGGCTACCGAAGGCGTCACCATCGATTTCACCGCTGACGGTATCCGCCGCATCGCTGAAGCCGCCTGGCAGGTTAACGAAAGCACCGAAAACATCGGCGCACGTCGTTTGCACACCGTGCTGGAGCGTCTGATGGAAGATATTTCGTACGATGCGAGTGAAATTGGCGGCCAATCCATTACAATTGACGCCGAATACGTGCGCAATCATCTGGATGAACTGGTAGCGGATGAAGATCTGAGTCGTTTTATCCTATAATCGCTCTATCACTGTCCTGTCAGTTATCTTTGTGGGAGGCATTGCCTCCCACATTTATTTTTAACGGACACCGTCTTTTGACTTACTGAAGCGAAATATGAGCTCATCAACCACCACCACCCCGGCCAGAGCCTGGCTGGAAAGTTTACGACCACGAACCCTGCCATTGGCCTTTGCCTCCATCGTTGTCGGTTCCGCGATCGCCGCCTGGCAGGGCAGCTTGAAGCCCGGCGTGGCGCTGTTGGCTCTGCTGACCGCAGGTCTGCTGCAGATCCTCTCCAACCTGGCCAACGATTACGGTGATGCGGTAAAAGGCAGCGATAAAGAAGACCGTATCGGTCCGTTGCGCGGCATGCAAAAGGGCATGATCACCCAAAGCCAGATGAAACGGGCCTTGATGCTGACGGTAGTGCTGATCGCCATTTCCGGTTGCTGGCTAATCGCCGTCGCCTGTGAAAAACCCAGCGATGTGGTGGGCTTCCTGGTGCTGGGCGGGCTAGCGATTGTCGCGGCCATTACCTACACCGTGGGCACCAAACCTTACGGTTATCTGGGGCTGGGCGATATTTCGGTATTGGTGTTTTTCGGCTGGCTCAGCGTGGCAGGCACTTACTATCTACAGACTCACACTTTCGATAGCGTCGTAATGTTGCCAGCCACCGCCTGTGGTCTGCTCGCAGCGGCGGTGTTGAACATCAATAATCTGCGCGATATCGAAAGTGACCGCGCTAACGGCAAAAATACCCTGGCCGTCCGCCTTGGTCCACAGAATGCGCGCTATTACCACGCAACGCTGCTGATTGCCGCCGTGGTCTGCTTTGCCCTGTTTACCCTGCTTAACCTGCACAGCCTATGGGGCTGGCTGTTTGTGCTGGCCATCCCGTTTCTGTATCGCCACGGAATGCGTGTCTTACGTGACCCTACGGCCGTCGGCATGCGTCCAATGCTGGAACATATGGTCAAGGCCGCGTTGCTCGCCAACGTGCTGTTTGCGATTGGCGTGGTGCTCAGTTAGTTGAGACTTGCGTACCAGAACGCATCCTGGCACTGATGATTTTGCCAACGGGGCGAATAAAGGGATATACTGGTTATTCCAGCGGCAAACAGACGTAAAATCCTATGAAATACGATACTTCCGAACTTTGCGATATCTATCAGGAAGAGGTCAACGTAGTTGAGCCTCTGTTCTCCAACTTTGGCGGGCGTACTTCATTTGGCGGGCAAATCACTACGGTGAAATGCTTCGAGGATAACGGCCTGCTGTTTGAACTGCTCGAAGAAAACGGCCGTGGCCGCGTGTTAGTGATCGACGGCGGCGGCTCGGTACGCCGAGCTCTGATCGACGCGGAGCTGGCCCGTCTGGCGACTCAGAACGAATGGGAAGGCATCGTGGTTTACGGTGCGGTGCGCCAGGTGGACGATCTGGAAGAACTGGACATCGGCATTCAGGCGATGGCAGCAATCCCGGTAGGAGCCACCAGCGAAGCGATAGGCGAAAGTGATATCCGCGTTAATTTTGGCGGTGTGACCTTCTTCTCTGGCGATCATCTGTATGCCGACAACACCGGCATCATCCTTTCTGAAGATCCGCTCGATATCGAGTAACCGCAGAAAATGACAAAGGGCGCCTGAGGCGCCCTTTTCGTTGGAGCTAATGGATCAGACTTCTTCCATTTTACCCAGCAATGCGCGCAGGCGATCTTGCCACACGTGCTGCTCTTCTTTCAGCTGCTGGTTTTCACGCACCAGTGACTCGTGGTTACCCGCAGCACTCTGGACTTCCTGAGACAGGGAATTGTTTTTCTCTTTCAGCTCTTCAATTTCCATCTGCAACAGCGTGATGGTATCGATCGCCTGCTGAACTTTTGCTTCCAGTTTTTCAAATACTTCAAATGACATTCTTCAGTCCCCTCATGATAGCAAGGCGTACATCCATAAGTAGCGCCGCAACCTTAGCTGCAGCGACTGCGAATATGCTCGCGTAACCAACAGGCCCAACGCCTGTTTCGATAAAACCTTTCCCGCAATAAAAACGATTGTAAGTAGCCAGCCCCCCAGTGTCTAGCAACATACCGACCCAACGCGCACTCTGTTGCAATTTTCCTACCCTGGCTATCGGTCAAAGCTGAAAGTCACCGCTGCCAAACGGCTGGGTTGTTAACAAATAGAGACAAAATAGCTGGTCAGATCACCGTTTTATGGTGCAGAAAGAACACCGAACAACGCGAATTCGCTCAATTTTATGACGAAGTACACACATTTTGATTTCGCTATTTCTCGTTTATGCTCGTTAACGATAAATTTACATCACATCCTCAACCGATAAGAGGACGTGAAGAAAAACTCTGTAGCTCAAGGCCACAACGCCAACGCGCCAAGCCTAGATAACCTATAACCGTCGTCTGCAGGACAATAATATTATGAGCCAAACCATCAGTCCGACCTTAAAAGGCCAGTGCATCGCTGAATTCCTCGGCACCGGTCTGTTGATTTTCTTTGGCGTAGGCTGTGTGGCAGCGCTGAAACTGGCAGGTGCCAGCTTCGGCCAATGGGAAATCAGCATCATTTGGGGCCTGGGGGTGGCGATGGCCATCTATCTGACCGCCGCCATTTCCGGTGCTCACCTGAACCCGGCCGTCACGCTCGCGCTGTGGCTGTTCGCCTGCTTTGATGGACGCAAAGTACTCCCTTACATCGTTGCGCAGATTGCGGGTGCCTTTTGCGCAGCAGCACTGGTCTACGGGCTGTATTACAGTCTGTTCTTTGATTTTGAAGCCGCCCACCAGATGGTGCGTGGCAGCAACGAAAGCCTCGAATTGGCCGGCATTTTCTCGACGTATCCCAATGCACATATCTCCGTCGGCCAGGCCTTCCTGGTAGAAACCGTGATCACCGCCATCCTGATGTGCCTGATCCTGGCACTGACAGACGACGGCAACGGCATTCCACGCGGCCCGCTGGCACCGCTGTTGATCGGTATTCTGATTGCCGTCATCGGTGCCTCTATGGGACCATTAACCGGCTTTGCACTGAACCCGGCGCGTGACTTTGGCCCGAAAGTGTTCGCCTATCTGGCAGGCTGGGGCAGCGTGGCCTTCACCGGCGCTCGCGACATCCCTTACTTCCTGGTGCCTATCTTCGGCCCTATCGTCGGTGCAGGTTTGGGTGCCTTTGGTTATCGCGCGCTGATCGGTCGCCATCTGCCTTGTGACGTTTGCTTCGAGGAAGAGCAACCCGCCACTAAACCAGAACAACGTAAAGCGTGATTGGCACGGCTTTAAACGGTTAACCACAGTAGGACTCAAAATTATGACAACCGAAAAAAAATACATTGTCGCCCTCGACCAGGGAACCACCAGTTCACGTGCCGTAGTGCTCGATCACGATGCCAATATTGTTGCGGTTTCACAGCGTGAATTTACGCAGATCTACCCGAAGGCCGGCTGGGTAGAGCACGACCCGATGGAAATCTGGTCCTCACAAAGTTCCACCTTGGTCGAAGTGCTGGCCAAGGCCGATATCAGTTCGGACCAAATCGCCGGGATCGGCATTACCAACCAGCGTGAAACCACCATCGTCTGGGAAAAAGAGACCGGGAAGCCGATTTATAACGCGATCGTCTGGCAGTGTCGTCGCACCGCCGACATCTGTGAAAAACTCAAGCGTGATGGCCTGGAAGAGTATATCCGCCACAATACCGGCCTGGTGGTTGACCCTTACTTCTCCGGCACCAAGGTCAAATGGATCCTCGACCACGTCGAAGGCGCGCGCGAACGTGCCAAGCGCGGTGAACTGCTGTTTGGTACCGTCGACACCTGGCTGGTGTGGAAGATGACCCAAGGGCGGGTTCACGTGACCGACTACACCAACGCCTCACGTACCATGATGTTCAACATCCATGAGCTGGACTGGGACGATCGTATGCTGGAGGCGCTGGATATCCCACGCGCCATGCTGCCAGCAGTCCGCCCTTCTTCCGAAGTGTATGGCCAGACCAACATCGGGGGTAAAGGCGGGACGCGTATTCCTATCGCCGGGATCGCCGGTGACCAGCAGGCGGCGCTGTATGGCCAACTCTGCGTCCAGCCGGGTATGGCGAAAAACACCTACGGCACCGGCTGCTTCCTGTTGATGAATACCGGCAAAGAGGCAGTACGCTCCAGCCACGGCCTGCTGACGACCATCGCCTGCGGCCCACGCGGCGAAGTGAACTATGCGCTGGAAGGTGCGGTGTTTATCGGCGGCGCCTCTATCCAGTGGCTGCGCGACGAGCTGAAACTGATTAGCGATGCCGCAGACTCCGAATACTTCGCCACCAAGGTCAAAGACAGCAATGGCGTCTACGTGGTACCCGCCTTCACCGGCCTGGGTGCCCCCTACTGGGACCCGTATGCCCGTGGCGCCATCTTCGGCCTGACCCGCGGCGTCAACAGCAACCACATCATCCGCGCCACGCTGGAGTCTATCGCCTACCAGACCCGCGACGTGCTGGATGCTATGCAGGCCGATGCCAATACCCGTCTGCAATCGCTGCGTGTGGACGGTGGTGCGGTAGCCAACAACTTCCTGATGCAGTTCCAGTCCGATATCCTCGGCACCCGTGTCGAACGTCCTGAAGTGCGTGAAGTGACGGCGTTGGGCGCGGCCTATCTGGCCGGGCTGGCGATTGGCTACTGGAGCGATCTGGATGAAGTGAAGAGCAAAGCCAATATTGAGCGTGAATTCCGTCCGGGTATCGAAACTACCGAGCGTAATTTCCGTTACAGCGGCTGGAAAAAGGCCGTGGCTCGTGCGCAAGCCTGGGAAGATCACGACTGATTCGTTTTACCCTGCAACAGCGCTGCCTTCGGGCAGCGTTTTTTTTTGCCTCGCCCTGCCGCCTCCCCCCTGTGGTAAACTTTGCCGATATTTTCTTCCCTTTTCTCACTGACAGGTTTGCCATGAAACGTGAATTAGCCATCGAATTTTCCCGCGTTACCGAAGCCGCCGCTCTTGCGGGTTATAAATGGTTGGGGCGTGGTGACAAAAACGCCGCCGACGGTGCCGCCGTCAATGCCATGCGCATTATGCTCAATAGGGTGGATATCGATGGCCGGATCGTGATCGGTGAAGGTGAGATTGATGAAGCCCCGATGCTGTATATTGGCGAAAACGTCGGTACCGGGCTGGGCGATGCGGTGGATATCGCCGTCGATCCCATCGAAGGTACGCGCATGACCGCAATGGGCCAATCCAATGCGCTGGCTGTCCTGGCGGTAGGCGATCGTGGCACCTTCTTGCACGCTCCTGATATGTACATGGAAAAACTGGTCGTCGGCCCGCAGGCGCGTGGGGTGATCGATCTCAACTTGCCGCTAGCCACCAACCTGAACAACATCGCTGCCTGCCTGGGCAAACCACTGACGGAGCTGACGGTGATCACGTTGGCTAAACCGCGCCACGATGCGGTGATCGCAGAAATGCAGCAGCTCGGGGTGAAGGTTTTCGCTATTCCCGACGGTGATGTCGCCGCCTCGATCCTGACCTGTATGCCGGAAAGCGAAGTGGATGTGATGTACGGAATCGGTGGCGCACCGGAAGGCGTGATTTCCGCTGCGGTGATCCGTGCGCTGGATGGCGATATGCAAGCCCGCCTGCTGGCTCGTCATCAAGTCAAAGGGGATAACGAAGATAATCGCCGTATTGGCGAGCAGGAGCTGGCCCGCTGTAAAGAAATGGGCATCGAAGCCGGTAAGGTGTTGGTGCTGGATGAAATGGCGCGCAACGATAACGTGATCTTTGCCGCAACCGGCATCACCAAGGGCGATCTGCTGGAAGGCATCACCCGCAAAGGCAATATGGCCACCACCGAAACCCTGTTAATCCGGGGCAAATCGCGCACGATTCGCCGCATCCGTTCGACCCACTATCTGGATCGCAAAGACGCAGCACTGCACGAATTCCTGCTTTAACGCCTAGGGGCGCAGAGCGCGCCCCGTCTCTATCAGGCGGTATGTCCCTGATGCTGCATTCGGCTCGATAGCGGCCACCAGCACAGCAAAATCAACAACGCCATGGCAAACATCAGCAAGCCAAGGCTGAACTGCCCGGTTTGCGGCAGCATGGCCGACAGCCATGTCGCTAGGCCAGACCCCATATTCTGCATGCCGCCCACCAGGGCACCCGCCGCCCCGGCCAGATAAGGGAACGGCTCCATCGCACCGGTGGTCGCCAGGGGGAATAGCATGCCAGCACCAAAGAAGAACAACGCCGCGGGAACGATCAGCGTCCAGATATTCATCACCCCGAACCAACCAGGGATCCACATCATCAGCCCGGCCAACAGGCAGCTGATCACCGAATGCCACATCAGGCTGTGGAAGGTTTTTCCGTCACGCCCGGCATACCAGGCACCAAAGAACGCCGCCGGGATCGGCAGAATAAACAGGATACTGACGGTCAAACCGCTCAGGCCCAACACTCCGCCCATCAACACGCCACAGCTGGCTTCAAAGACGGCGATACCGGCCAGAGCGCCGATCAACATCACCAGATAGCAGCTGAAGGTGCCGTCCGCCAGCAGTTGGCGGAAGCTGGAGAACATGTGGCGTTTTTCCGTCTGCTGCGGCCGGGTTTCCGGCAACCAGCGGAACATGGCAAACGCTACACCGGCGCACAACACCAGCAGGAAGCCATAACAAGCCCGCCAGCCAAACATCATCGCCAATCCCCCGCCAATCACCGGAGCCAACAGCGGGCTGACCAGAATGCCCATATTCAGCAGGCTATTGGCATAACGTAGGGAAGTGCCTGCATACAGATCGCGCGGCATGGTTCTGGCCATCACACCCGCCACGCCGGTGCCCATACCCTGAACCGCGCTGGCGGCTACCAACATCGATAGGCTGTTGGCCAGCAAAGCGCCCAAGGCACCGAGCAGGAAAATCATCATGCCAGCCAGGATCACCGGGCGGCGGCCAATGCGATCGGAAAGCGGCCCGTAGATCAGCTGCGAGAAGCCGTAGGTCAGCAGATAAGCCGCCATAACGCGCTGCACGGAGCCGGAGGGCACCGAGAGATCGCGGGCAATATCGGCGATGATGGGGACATAAATGGTTTGCGCCATCTGACCGACGGCAACCAGCAGGATCAGCATCACCAGCAGGTGGAAGTTCTCAACTTTTCTCATTATCTTCATTAACTTATTCAGTATTGCGACACTCAACCCCGCCCAATACCCCAGGGGGAACCACAGAGCAGCTTCTCAGCGTCGCATAAGCTAACAAATCTGATTTTTTTAGCGAGTTTCGGGCAAATATAGATCGCCGTCACACTGGCACCTATCGCTACCAGTCTCGTAAATCAAACTGTACGTATCTGTTGTCATAACGGGAAAGAGTTAAAAATGATAAACTTGCATCAGATTAGCTTTAACACTTAATCGATAATTATTTCCATCAACTTGAAATAAGATACCGCCACAGGGATTTGGGTTTTATGAAAACACCAGAGCTGATTTTATTGCAGTTAAAAACCTTGGGTCCTCATTCTGCCAAAATGCTGGCAGAGCGGCTGGAAATCACGCCGATGGGGATCCGCCAGCATCTGCAATCCCTTGAACAACGTGAGCTGGTTTGCTACGAGGAAACGCGCGCCAAAGTAGGCCGCCCGACGCGTTACTGGTCTTTGACCCAACAGGGCCATGCCCAGTTTGCCGACGGACACGATCGGCTTTCGGCGATCCTGCTGGAGTCTGCACATGAGCTGTTCGGAGCCGAAGGCATAGAAAAGCTGATCCGGGCGCGCGAGGATAAACTCTATCACCGGTACGCCGATGAGCTGGCAGAGGAAGAAGACCATCTCAGCAAGCTCAACCGCCTGGTTAACCTGCGCCAGCGTGACGGCTACATGGCGGAACTGTTGGAAAGCCCGCAGGGCATGTTGCTGGTGGAAAACCACTGTCCGATCGGCGTGGCGGCCCATACTTGCAGCAACCTGTGCAACTCCGAACTGCAGCTGTTCCATCGCCTGTTTGGTAAAAGTTACCGGATAGAACGTACCGCGCATGCCATCTCCGGCTCACGACATTGTGCTTATTTGATCCGACCACGGGAGCGTTAAAAGTATGGCTGAATGGGTTAATGGCAAAGTGACAGGGGTACAACATTGGACCGATGGCTTGTTCAGCATCACCGTCAATGCCCCGATCGACAGTTTCACCGCCGGGCAGTTTGCCAAGCTGTCACTAGAAATAGGCGGCGAGCGCGTTCAGCGCGCCTATTCTTACGTTAATGCCCCCAGCGATCCCAACCTGGAGTTTTATCTGGTCACAGTGCCGGAAGGAAAACTCAGCCCAAGCCTCCATCAGTTGCAGCCCGGAGCGGAGGTGATGGTCACCAAAGAAGCCGCCGGATTCTTTGTGCTCGAAGAAGTGCCAGACTGCGACACCTTATGGATGTTGGCGACCGGCACCGCCATCGGCCCTTATCTGTCGATCCTGCAAGAAGGCAAAGATCTGGAGCGCTTCAACAACCTGGTGCTGGTGCACGCCGCACGATTTGCTCGCGATCTCAGCTACCTGCCGCTGATGCAGCAGCTGCAACAGCGTTTTAACGGCAAACTGCGCATTCAAACCGTGGTCAGCCGCGAAGAGGTGGCTGGCTCATTGACCGGGCGCGTTCCTGCTCTGCTGGAAGACGGCCGACTGGAAGCGGCAGTCGGTTTGACCCTGGATGCCGAAACCAGCCATGTGATGCTGTGCGGCAACCCGCAGATGGTGCGAGATACCCAGCAAACGCTGAAAGAGAAGTACCAGATGCGCAAACATCTGCGCCGCAAGCCGGGCCATATCACCAGCGAGCATTACTGGTAGTTCAGCGGAATTTTACCGGTTCGGCCTCTGGCCCGAATCGGTTATCCCCTGGGGTGCCCAGAAAAGCCCCCAGATCGATCGCCATCATCACCACAATCAGCGTCGGAATAAAACGCCCCACGCCCCACTGCCAGACCGGTGCCAACATCTGCCAGTTACCGGCTGCCAATATCCACGCCAGGATCAACAGCAACGCCCACCAGCCCTTTTTATTCCTATCGTGCAGGCGCTTGACCAGCACCGCCGCCGTTGGCCACAGCAGCGCCACAATGCAAAAGGCGATGGTCTGGATCGCTACCACATCGTAGTTGGCCAGCGTGAAAGCCACCGCCATCAGCACTACCCAGACAGCCATCCAGATCCAGAAGTCGCGCCGCCCGATACGGCCCTTAAAGGAAAAACACCATTGCTGTAAGCTCATCGATTCATGCACTCTTGGCCTGCCCATATTCTGCGCCGCAGTGTAACATAGGCCATACCGGGTTGAGCTAGCCCCGGAAAAACGCAGACCATCGCACCGCCTTGCGTCAGCAAACGACAATCACGCGGAATTTTTGACAATTCGCCCAGGTTATCGTTTTAATCGGAGTCATCTTTGTTACCGATGCCGTATACCATGCTGAAAAAAATCATCGTTATAGCCTGCCTGTGCTCCCCCATCGGCAGTGCTTGGGCCGATCCACCGGATACGCCTACCGAAGCCCCGGCGAACGCCCCCTACTTGCTGGCTGGCGCGCCGACCTTCGATCTGACGGTGGTGCAATTTCGCGAAAAGTACAACCGCGACAACCCAACGCTGCCGATTGGTGAATTCCGCGTAGTCCCCTCAAGAGAGGATGACTCTCCTTTGCTGACCCGCGCGGCCAGTAAGATTAACGAAAACCTATACGCCTCTACCGCGCTGGAAAAGGGCACCGGTAAGATTAAAACCCTGCAAATTACCCATTTGCTGTTGCAGGATGGCGAAGAAAAAGCGGCCAAAGCCATCGCAGTGAACTACATGGCAGCCCTGAGCCGCCAGTTTGAACCGACACTCACCGTGGAAGAAAGCATCATCAAGGTGAACAACCTGCTGGAAAAAGGCAAAGGCTCCTACTTCTACCAACAACAGGTCGGGGCAATACGCTATGTGGTAGCAGATAACGGCGATAAGGGGGTAACCTTCGCCGTTGAACCGATTAAGCTAACGCTATCTGAACCCTGATACCCCAGCAATTAATGACAAAAAGCAAAGCCTTTGCACTGATTCATCTCTATACTGTTGGGCAGGTAAACTGCCTGTCCGGCAGTTGTCATTTAGACTCTCGCGTCCCCTTTTTGGAGGAAAACACATGCGTCATCCATTAGTAATGGGTAACTGGAAGCTTAACGGCAGCGTTCACATGGTTAACGAACTGATCGCCGCCTTGCGTAAAGAACTGAGCAGCGTTGACGGTTGTGGCGTTGCCATCGCACCTCCAGTCATGTATCTGGATCTGGCCAAGCACGCACTGGGTGGCAGCCGCATCGCTCTGGGCGCACAGAACGTCGACATCAACCTGTCTGGCGCCTTCACCGGTGAAGTTTCTGCCACCATGCTCAAAGACGTCGGTGCTGAATACATCATCATCGGCCACTCAGAGCGCCGTACCTATCACAAAGAAACCGACGCAGCGATCGCCGAGAAATTTGCCGTGCTGAAAGCCGCTGGCCTGATCCCAGTGCTGTGCATCGGTGAAACCGAAGCAGAAAACGAAGCGGGTAAAACCGAAGAAGTTTGTGCGCGCCAGATCGACGCCGTGCTGAAAACCCAGGGCGCTGAAGCGTTCAAAGGCACCGTCATCGCTTATGAGCCAGTGTGGGCTATCGGTACCGGTAAATCTGCCACCCCAGCGCAAGCTCAGGCAGTACACAAATTTATCCGTGACCATATTGCCAAGCAAGACGCTGCAGTCGCTGCCGAAGTGATCATCCAGTACGGCGGTTCCGTGAACGATAAGAACGCTGCAGAGCTGTTTGCTCAGCCAGACATCGACGGCGCGCTGGTTGGCGGCGCATCACTGAAAGCTGACGCTTTCGCCGTGATCGTCAAAGCCGCTGCCCTGGCGAAAAAAGCCTGATTTTATCCGGCCTGAAATGACAAAACCCCGGTTTCCCGGGGTTTTTTATGGCTCAAAATTGGCGATCAGCGCTTGCTGATTTCGTCAAAAATCCCGCCGGTGGCAAAGTGCACCTTCTGCGCTTCAGTCCAGCCGCCAAAAGTATCATCCACGGTGAACAGCTTCAGTTTTGGAAACTGCTCGGCGAATTTGGCTGCAACGGCTGCATCACGTGGACGGTAGTAGTTGTTGGCCGCAATGGTCTGGCCTTCCGGTGAATACAGATACTTCAGGTAAGCCGTAGCCACATCACGGGTGCCGCGCTTATCAACGACCTTATCCACCACCGATACCGTCGGTTCAGCCAGAATGGATTCGCTCGGGGTGATGATTTCAAACTTGTCTTTACCCAGCTCTTTCTCTGCCAGCAAAGCTTCGTTTTCCCAGGCGATCAGCACATCACCGATGCCGCGCTCAACGAAGGTATTGGTTGCGCCACGTGCACCGGAATCCAACACTTCCACATTTCGGTACAGCTGTTTGACGAACTCCTGAGCCTTGGCTTTATCGCCACCGTTCTTGTGCAGAGCATAACCCCAGGCAGCCAGATAGTTCCAACGGGCACCGCCAGAGGTTTTCGGGTTCGGTGTAATAACCGACACGCCAGGCTTCACCAGGTCAGCCCAATCATGGATCTGTTTTGGATTATCCTTACGCACCAGGAAAACGATGGTCGAGGTGTAAGGTGCCGAGTTGTCTGGCAGGCGCTTGATCCACGCTTTATCAATACGACCACGCTCGGCAATCGCGTCCACGTCGTATGCCAACGCTAGCGTGACCACATCCGCTTCGATGCCGTTAATCACCGAGGTCGCCTGCTTGCCGGAACCGCCGTGTGACTGACGCACGGTAACCTTATCGCCGGTCTGCTGCTGCCAATACTTACCAAACGCCGTGTTATATTCCTGGTAGAACTCACGCGTAGGATCGTATGAGACGTTCAGCAGTTGAATATCTTTCGCCATAGCACCCGATGCCAACAGCAGTAAAGTCAGACCCACACCCCATTTTTGCATTGCCGTTCCCCCAGAAAATGACGCAACCTCAAGCGGTTGATTTAGCATCAAAGCCTGCCAGAAACTTCCCTCACAATTAAAGAATAAAAAATGTTGTACTAGACCATTCTGGAATATAGCGGCTACCGATAAAAAAAAGCCCCCAACAAAGGAGGCTATTTCGCGGCGTTCAAGCTGGATTAGTACAGCTTTTTCGCCGTTTCCAACCAGTCACCCTTGAACGGACGCTTCATGTTTTCGATCGCGTCAACGATGTCGTGGTGCACCATCTTCTCGTTCTGGATCCCTACGCAGCGGCCACCGTAACCTTGCAGCAGCAGGTCGATGGAGTACGCGCCCATGCGGGAAGCCAGAATACGGTCGTAAGCAACCGGTGAACCACCACGCTGGATGTGGCCCAATACGGTAGCACGGGTTTCACGCTTGGTTTCCTGCTCGATATGGCGTGCCAGTTCGTCGATATCACAGATATGCTCGGTGATCGCCACGATGGCATGCTTTTTACCTTTGGCGATACCGGCTTTGATTTCGTCAACCAGATCGTCACGGCTGAATTCGATTTCCGGCAGAACGATAAATTCACAACCACCGGCAATGGCCGCCGCCAGGGTCAGGTCGCCACAGTAACGCCCCATCACTTCCACGATAGAGATACGTTGGTGTGATGAAGAGGTATCGCGCAGGCGGTCAATGGCTTCCACCACGGTTTCCAACGCGGTGAAGTAACCGATGGTGTAGTCGGTGCCTGCAACGTCGTTATCGATGGTGCCAGGCAAACCGATGCAAGGGAAACCCTCTTCGGTCAGGCGCTTCGCCCCCATGTAGGAGCCGTCACCACCGATGACCACCAGCGCATCAATGCCGCGGTTTTTCAGGTTTTCAATCGCCTTGGCGCGCACGCTGTCATCCCTGAACTCTGGAAAACGCGCAGAACCCAGGAAGGTGCCGCCGCGGTTGATCATATCAGACACGCTATAGCGGTCTAATTGCTCCATACGATCTTCGTACAAACCAAGGTAGCCATCGTAAATACCAAATACTTCCAGACCTTCTGTGAGCGCGGCACGCACAACGCCACGAATGGCAGCGTTCATACCTGGGGCGTCACCGCCACTCGTCAGTACACCGATTTTCTTGATCATGACTACCTCTGAACTGTAGATGCAATTTCTTAAGAATTCTGTATTCGCCGACTCACCGGGTATCTCTCCAACGGCGCAAAACCAGCTTTACGGCTTTTATTGCTGGATATTATAACAAAAACACCCAGCTGAATTGATTCAGGTCACGCAACATCAAGGAAAAAACTTCACATGGCACGGCGTGCTAACACCGTGTTTTCTCAATCCACCCAACATTGACCTATGTCAGTTGATTATAGTTCCCAATGCCCCTGTCGGCCCTGAGGAACAACAGAACAGGGATCTTGGTGAATAATCACGTCGGCTCCGGGGAAACGATGCAACAATGCCTGCTCCACCTGTTCTGCCAGAATATGCGCCTGCATCAACGGCAGGGTGTCTTCCATTTCCAGATGCAACTGGATAAACCGCGTTGGCCCAGACTGCCGCGTACGCAGATCGTGGGCACCTTTGATACCCGGCCAAGACGATACCACATCGATAATTGCCTGACGCTCTTCATCCGGCAAGGCGCGATCCAGCAGGGACTGCACCGCCTCGTACCCCATACGCAGCGCGCTATAGAGAATATAAACCCCAATGCCCAGGGCAAACAGCGCGTCCGCACGATGAAATCCGTACCAGCTTAGCCCAAGTGCTATCAAAATAGCACCATTCATCATCACATCTGACTGATAATGCAGCATATCGGCCCGTACCGCCTGGCTGCGCGTTTTTCTGACTACCCAACGTTGATAGGTCACCAGGATGAAAGTGCTAATCAACGCAATGATAGTTACAGCTACCCCTATGCCCGGCGAATTCAGGGGCTGCGGGGAATACAGATGCTGGAAGCCGGTCAAGAACAGGAACAGGGCAGAACCGGAGATAAACATGCTTTGCGCCAGCGCCGCCAGCGACTCGGCCTTGCCATGGCCAAAGGTGTGCTCTTCATCAGCCGGCTGCAACGAGTAGCGTACCACCAGCAGGTTGGTTAACGATGCGGCAATATCCATCAACGAATCCACTAAAGCCGCCAACAGGCTGACCGACCCGGTGAGATACCAGGCAACAATCTTGATCAACAGTAGAATGGAAGCCATTCCGGTGGCGGCTAAAGCAGCGGACTGTACCAGCCGCGCGTATTGCTGTTCCATAAAAAACCCCAACTAACGTTTATGGGCTTCAGTATAACGGAATGCGGGGTAAAAAAAGTCCCGCCATCATGACGGGATGCGTGTCAGCTAAGCAAAAAAATCTGGCAAAACGTGCAGTAATGTCGCTCTCCCTAGATAAGTATTCATAAGGTATCCAGGTTTGAAGGCGCGTCCACATACTGTCCACACTCAACGGTTTTTGAAAATCCTCAGCCTTCCAGAAAATAGCCAACAAATTGTTTTTTAAGTAAATTTATTTAATAGGAATAAAAAAAACCCCCTCATCATGAGGGGGAAGACAGGGATGGTGTCTATGGCAAGGAAAAACAGGGGATTACTCGGTCATACTCAACTTCTGGGCAGAAGTTTGCTGCAAACCAGAAATCTGTTGCTTCATCAACTGCACACGCTGCTGATGCTTCTGGTCTAAAACACTTTTTTGCTCTGGCGTCAGCAGGTTATACATTTGGTTGCGTACCCGGGCCATTTCGACCTGGCGCTTAACCTGTTCCTGAGCCATCTTTTCCGCCTGGGCCTGCACGGCGGCTTCATCAAATTTATCTGCGGTGACCAGCTTATGCATGGTTTCCACTTCATCTACATTAACACCAGGCAGATCGTAACGGGCCTGGCGCATCAAATCGCGCATTTGCTGGCGTTGCTGTTCGGTCAAGCGAACGCCGTCGAACATGTGATTCTGGCCAAGCGCTCTCAACAGTGCATCATTAGCAGGAGGTTGGACAGTTTCCGGTGTAGTATCAGCAGCAAAGGCAGCGGTAGAACCAAATGCCAAAATTGATGCCATAACTACTGCGGTCACCTTAACCATTTTTACTCCTCGAGCTTTCTCACTTTGCGAATCAACGAGGAGCAGTGTATCGCTGCACCTGCAAACATGCGTCAGGGCATGTAAAACTACGTAAAGTCATGGAATAGCAACAGTTGATGACGTATTTTGCGTCAGGAGGTAAATCACATATGCACAAAATTCTGTTAGTTGACGACGACCGCGAGCTCACCTCGCTACTGAAAGAACTGCTTGAAATGGAAGGCTTTAACATCGTCGTGGCTCACGACGGTGAACAGGCGTTGTCGTTACTGGACAGCTCCATCGATCTGCTGTTGCTCGATATCATGATGCCGAAGAAAAACGGTATCGATACGCTGAAAGAATTGCGTCAGCACCACCAGACTCCGGTGATCATGCTCACCGCTCGCGGCAGCGAATTGGACCGGGTACTTGGCCTGGAACTCGGTGCGGACGACTATCTGGCAAAACCCTTTAACGATCGCGAACTGGTTGCGCGCATCCGGGCCATTCTGCGCCGTTCCAACTGGAGCGAACAGCAACAGAATGTGGATACCAGCGCACCTACGCTGGACGTTGACGGCCTACAGCTGAACCCCGGCCGCCAGGAAGCCAGCTTCGACGGGCAAGTGCTGGATCTGACGGGCACCGAATTTACCCTGTTATATCTGCTGGCACAGCATCTCGGCCAGGTAGTATCCCGTGAACTCCTCAGCCAGGAAGTGCTGGGCAAACGCCTGACGCCATTCGATCGCGCCATTGATATGCATATCTCCAACCTGCGGCGCAAACTGCCGGACCGCAAAGATGGGCATCCTTGGTTCAAAACCCTGCGCGGACGGGGCTACTTGATGGTATCTGCAGCATGATCAACAGCTTGACGGCACGCATCTTCGCCATTTTCTGGTTCACATTGGCCCTGGTGCTGATGTTGGTGTTGATGGTGCCCAAACTCGACTCCCGCCAAATGACCACGCTGCTGGAAAGCGAACAGCGGCAGGGGTTGATGCTGGAACAGCATGTCGAAGCCGAACTGCAAAACGATCCGGCCAACGACCTGATGTGGTGGCGCCGCCTGTTCCGCGCCATCGAAAAATGGGCACCGCCGGGCCAGCGCCTGTTGTTGGTGACCAGCGAAGGGCGGGTGATCGGCGCGCAGCGCAACGAAATGCAGATCGTGCGCAACTTTATCGGCCAGTCGGACAACTCCGACCAACCGCAAAAGAAAAAATATGGCCGCGTCGAGCTGGTTGGCCCGTTCTCGGTGCGCGATGGTGAAGACAACTACCAGTTGTACCTGATCCGCCCGGCCAGCAGCTCGCAGTCCGATTTTATCAACCTGATGTTCGACCGGCCGCTGCTGCTGCTGATCGTCACCATGCTGATCAGTGCCCCACTGTTGCTGTGGCTGGCCTGGAGTCTTGCCAAACCGGCGCGTAAGTTGAAAAATGCCGCCGATGATGTAGCCCGTGGCAACCTTAAGCAACACCCTGAGCTGGAAGCCGGGCCGCAGGAGTTTCTTGCCACCGGGGCCAGTTTCAACCAGATGATCAGCGCGCTCGAAAGGATGATGACGGCCCAGCAACGGCTGATCTCCGATATCTCCCACGAATTGCGCACCCCGTTAACGCGTCTACAGCTGGCAACCGCCCTGATGCGCCGCCGCCACGGTGAAGGCCATGAGCTGGCGCGTATCGAAACCGAAGCCCAACGGCTGGATTCGATGATTAACGATCTGCTGTTGCTATCCCGTGGCCAACAGAAAAGCGAGCTGGTGCGCGAACTGCTGAAGGCCAACGAACTGTGGGCCGACGTGCTGGACAACGCCAGTTTCGAAGCCGAACAGATGGGCAAACAGCTGGAGGTCACCTCCCCTCCTGGCCCATGGACGATTTACGGCAACGCAGGTGCCCTGGACAGTGCGCTGGAGAATATCGTGCGTAATGCCCTGCGTTATTCCAATACGCGCATCGCGGTGGCATTCAGCGCCGATAATCAGGGGATCACCATCGTGGTGGACGATGATGGCCCTGGCGTCAGCCCGGAAGATCGTGAGCAGATCTTCCGGCCGTTCTACCGCACCGATGAAGCACGCGATCGCCAATCCGGCGGCACCGGGTTGGGCTTGGCCATCGTTGAATCCGCCGTCAATCAGCATCGCGGCTGGGTGAAAGCGGAAGACAGCCCGCTAGGTGGCCTGCGTCTGGTGTTGTGGTTGCCGCTGCATCAGCGTTAATCGCCAGCACCCAAAGATTTTGCTATTCTGCGCCCCTCGTCATGAGGGGCTTTTTACATGCTGAATATCGTTTTATTTGAACCTGAAATTCCGCCGAATACCGGCAACATCATTCGCCTGTGCGCCAACACCGGTTTCCAACTGCATCTGATCGAACCTATGGGCTTCCCGTGGGACGACAAACGCCTGCGCCGTGCCGGGTTGGATTATCACGAATTTGCCTGCATCAAGCGCCATGCCGACTATGCCGCCTTCCTCGCCAGCGATAATCCACAGCGGCTGTTTGCCCTTACCACCAAAGGCACACCGGCACATAGCGCCGTCAGCTATCAGGCTGGGGACTATCTGCTGTTTGGCCCGGAAACCCGTGGTCTGCCCGCCAGCATTCTGGATGCCTTGCCCGCACAGCAGAAGATCCGTATTCCCATGCAGGCCCAAAGCCGCAGCATGAATCTGTCCAATGCCGTCTCGGTGGTGGTTTACGAAGCCTGGCGCCAACTGGGTTATGCGGGCGCACTGCTTAAAGAGTAATCTCTATTGGGCGATCGCCTGCCAGCCAGGCGACGGTTAAACCCCGTCGCCTTATTTTTAACGCCGTACTATTTTTTACTATAAATAATAAATGAGGTTCTTTGGCCAATTTTATCGTACAGCGAACGGGCAGAAGAATTGAACTCCTGGGTCATCCAGTAAACACGGCTTGACTCTCTCACTTCCGCCTGTTGATAAGCTTCATTAAATAAGCTCTCCGCTACGTTTTGTCCCCGCGCGCTTTTATCAACGAACAGATCTTCAATATAACAATAGTTTTTATCGCTCCACGTCGAGGCGTGATAAACCAAATGCATAAAGCCCAGGATCTGCCCCTGATCGTTAACGGCGACCAGGCCGACCAAATCCTGTTTTTGGCACAGGCGGATAAAGGTTTTTTCGGTAATTTCGGCGCTGACATCGGCACGATAAAAGTGCAGATACTGCTGCCACAGATGTTCCCAACCCGCTCTATCTGAAGCGATTATTTCCCTGATGGTAACGCCATTTTTAGTCATCAACATAGTCCTACCCCTGCATGTTCAAAGTGGCGCAAGTATAGGCGATGCCATAGGGTGGGGTTAATGGACCAATCCGTGATAGACACCGGACCATTTCAAGCGGCTAATTAAGCCTCTCGTTTAAACAGCGCGTTAGCAACTGGGAAAACTGCTCGACGTTATAGGCTATCTCAATAGGATCCAGAGCCGCGAAACCCAGCAACCAGCCAGATAAGGGAATATCTGCAGTACAAAACTCGGCAACGCTTCTAAGCGTTAAATTATACTCAGAAGCGCGATGGGCAACAGCTTGCTCCAGCTGTTTACTTTCCACCAGGCAGAGTATTTGCAAGCCGCAGTTAGGCACTATAACCTTCACCTTTAAGCCGCAGTGCTTGTTGATCTCGTTAATAAACAGCGCCGCACGGGATGAATATATTTTCTTCATGGTAAGGACATGTTCTCGATAATGTCCCTGCATAATGAATTTTGCCAGCGTACGCTGAGCGATCCCCGAAACCTGGCTGTCCGTATTCGCCCGCGCGGTGGTCATGGGTTTTACCAGCGCTTCTGGCAATACCATATAAGCCACATGCAGATCCGGGAACAGGGTTTTACTGAAGGTGCCCATATAAATGGTGCGCTGATGGGGGTCTAACCCCTGCAAACAGGCCGTCGCAATGCCTTGGTAGTGAAACTCGCTGTCATAATCATCTTCGATGATCCACATATCCCGTGTTTTAGCCGCCTCAATTAATGCCAACCGCCTGGCCAGCGAAAGTGCTCGCCCGGTAGGATATTGGTTAGAAGGGGTGACATAGACAAATTTGCCGTTAGCTTGAGAGCGAATGATTTCATCGGTACAGATCCCCTGCTCATCCACGGTAATCGGGATAGGCTTTAGCTGGGCCGCCCGCAAGGCCTTAATCGCACCGGTATACCCCGGATTTTCGATAAAGACGCTATCGCCAGCATCCGCCAGGACCTGCGCACATAAAGACAGCGATTGCTGCGTACTGCTCACAATCAGAATTCGATCGGCCTGCGCCTTCACGCCCCGCTCGGCCAGCAGGAAATCGCAAATCGCCTCCCGCAGGTGAATATTGCCCTGCAAGTTGCTGCCCGCCGAGATAGACAGCCCCTCTTCTTTGACGGTTTGCTGATATAGCCTGAGCCAGGTATGGATCGGAAAATTTCGGGTTTCAGGCATGCCGGGGCTAAATGCCCGCTGCTGGGGCAAGTTGCCTGATTCAGGCCTGATATGCTGTGACGATCTCCGGCTCAATGTGACCTGGCCGCCGAAAGGTGCAACTGAGCGCTCGCTAGTCAGGCCCAGCAAAGGTTGCTGTCTTTGCGCGACAAAGCTTCCCCGCCCCACCTCTCTGCAGACGTATCCCTCGGTTTCCAGCGCCGTATAACAGTTCTCGATGGTCCCTCGAGATAACTGCAGTGAGGCTGCCAACGCACGGCTGGCCGGTAAACGTTGGCCGGTGATGAACTCACCCTGCTGGATCATCGTCTTGAAAGCAGCAGCCAGCGCCGTAGTTAATGAAACTTCGGGAACTGTTTGCTTGGCGAGGTTTTTTTGCAGCAAGAGAGTCTGGAGCTGCTTTTCGGTCAGGCGGTTCAAGGCGCAGCTCCACGGAGAGAGAAAATAACGCTGTCGTTAATCAGAAGGAAATCGTCACATGATCAATACCGCAAGCTTTTGCATAGCGAGCAATGGTTTCAACGCTCGATTTCGTTACGTTGTTTTCCATTCTGCTGACTGTTGAAGCATTCACACCCATTGCCTTTGCGACTTGTGCACTAGTAAGTCCTGCGATATTTCGCCACTCTGCCAAGGTTGCCTGCAAACGCTCTTTGCGCATTTCATCCTCAATCGCAGCCTTAAACTCGCTGTTTTCCATCATCTCGGCCTGAACTTGCGAATGTGTTTTATACTTTGTCATTGATCATTTCCTCCAGTCGCTGCATGGCCAGATCTATCTCATTTCTTGGTGTTTTTGGCGTCTTTTTAATAAAAATTCTGAGCATAAAGATCCTCTCACCCTTCTGATAAACCCACATGCCACGTGCGATATCTTTGCCCATGGAACGGATCTCATAGAGTCCATTACCTAGGGGCTTTGTATCTGGTTCTCTCAGTTGTCGGGGATCACTTTCAAGCTTGCTGATAATCCGGGACAGTTTTGCCGCAACGGTCGGGGGCAACGCCTTCAATTCCTTTTCCGCTTCGTAGTGATAGATTACTGTAAACATCTTTCCATCCCTGTGTCTTTGCCACTATTGCACTATAATGCAACTTGCATTGTAGTGCAATTTTCATGTCTTTCTTCAGGGGGACACACAGGGATAAACCGGTATGTGATTTTGTTTCCACATGCCGGTTTACAAGGGGTTTAGTGGGTATTAGAGATAATTAGCAATAACGACTGAAAAGCTATTCAGATACCGTCGCCGTACTCAAACCCGTGATTGGCACCGTTGAAGTACTGGTCCATATCCATCGATGGCGTATCGCTCTCCGGGCGGCCAACAATACGTGCGGGCACGCCTGCGGCGGTAGTATGTGGTGGCACGGGCTGTAGCACCACGGAACCGGCACCGATCTTGGCCCCTTTGCCCACTTCGATATTGCCGAGGATTTTAGCCCCCGCACCAATCATCACGCCTTCGCGGATTTTAGGGTGGCGATCGCCGCTGGTTTTGCCTGTCCCGCCCAGGGTTACCGACTGCAGGATAGAGACGTTATTCTCCACCACGGCGGTTTCACCGATCACAATGCCGGTGGCGTGGTCGAGCATGATGCCGCAGCCGATGGTGGCCGCCGGATGAATATCCACCCCAAAGGCAACCGAGATTTGATTTTGCAGGTAGATCGCCAATGCCTGACGGCCCTGCATCCACAACCAATGGCCGATACGGTATGCCTGCAAGGCATGGAAACCTTTCAGGTATAGCAACGGCGTTGAATATTTATCTACTGCGGGGTCGCGCAGCCGCACCGCCAGAATATCGCGGGCCGCTGAGACGATCATTTGAGCGTCGGAACGATAGGCGTCTTCCACCACCTCACGCACGGCGATTGCCGGCATGATCGGATTAGCCAGTTTGTTCGCCAGAATGTAGCTGAGCGCACTGCCCAGATTTTCATGCTTGAGCAAGGTCGCGTGGAAAAAGCTAGCCAGCATCGGTTCACAATCTGCCAGTGCTCTCGCCTCTGATTTAATGCTGCTCCAGACCTGTTCTAACTCTTCTGACGACATCGCTTCCTCTCTGCCAAAACAGGCTGCCCCGCCTGATCCCGGCAGGGTAACCTAATCAAATTGTCGTGACGCGATACATTGCTGCACCGCAGCCAAGGTCAGGCACTGTGCTTTTCGTCTTTCTTGGTTCGCCCAAGTAGAGTCAACGCTGCCTCGCGGGCATTTTTATTACAGTACAGCACCTGATAGATCTGTTCGGTGATCGGCATTTCCACGCCAAAGCGCTGCGCCAGTGCCAATACCTCTTTGGTATTGCGATAGCCTTCAACCACCTGGCCGATGCTATCCTGCGCTTCCTGCACGCCCTTGCCTTGCCCCAGCATAATACCGAAACGACGGTTGCGCGATTGATTATCCGTGCAGGTTAACACCAGATCGCCCAACCCAGCCATGCCCATAAAGGTGGAAGGATCGGCACCCAATGCCGAACCGAGGCGGCTCATTTCCGCCAGACCACGGGTGATCAATGCGGTACGCGCGTTGGCACCAAAACCGATACCGTCGGACATACCGGCACCGATGGCAATCACGTTTTTCACCGCGCCCCCCAGCTGTACCCCGATGAAATCCGGGTTGCTGTAAACGCGGAAGCTTTTGCCACAGTGCAACAGCTGCTGTAAATCTTCAGCAAACTGCTCGTCGGTGGCGGCGAGGGCGATCGCCGTTGGCAATCCGGCCGCCAGCTCTTTGGCAAACGTTGGCCCAGAAACGACCGCCAGTGGGATGGTATCCCCCAGAGCCTCACGAGCCACGTCTTGCAACAGCCGCCCCGTTTCCGCTTCCAGACCTTTGGTCGCCCATACGATGCGGGCATCCGGGCGCAGGTGAGGTTTCAACTGACGCAATACGTCACCAAACACGTGGCTGGGCACCACCACCAGCACATCACGGCTGGCCGCTAATGCACGAGCAAGGTCGGTTTCGAGCAACAGGGTATCGGGGAAAGGAACGCCGGGAAGGAACGCCTGATTGCAGCGATCGCGCTGCAGAATCTGGATCTGCTCGGGGTTATGCCCCCACAGCACTACCGGGTGGCCATTACGCGCCAGCGTAATGGCTAAAGCGGTGCCGTACGAGCCGGCACCGATTACAGTCATTGAAGCATTGACGGTATTCATCAGGCATCCTGATGAGGTTCAGCGCTTTCGCCTTCCGCCTGCTGCTGCAAATAGCTCATGAACAGCGCGTCAAAGTTTACCGGTGCCAGATTCAACTGCGGGAAGGTACCGCGAGAAACCAGGCTGGTGATGCACTCACGTGCATACGGGAACAGGATGTTCGGGCAGTATGCACCCAGGCAATGTGCCAGTTGCGTGCCTTCGATACCGGAGATGGAGAAGATACCTGCCTGCTGAACTTCACACAGGAATGCAGTTTCTTCACCCAGAGAGGCGGTAACGGTAACGCGCAGTACCACTTCGTAGACGTCGTCTGCCAGGTGGCTGGAAGCCGTATCCAGATCGAGCTTAACTTCTGGCTGCCATTCTTGCTGGAATACCTGCGGAGCGTTTGGCGCTTCGAATGAGATATCCTTGGTGTAAATGCGTTGGATCTGGAAAGCCATCTCTGTGCTGTTTTGTTCTGACATGTGTGTAATACCCTTGGTTAACTATCCTTAGAGACACTCAGTGGTTGCAATACCCACATCTTGGCAGTGGGACCGCCGCTGGTTTACAGCAGCGGATCCAGCCCACCGCGAGCATCAAGTGCATGTAAATCATCACAGCCGCCAATATGTTGGCCATCGATGAAAATCTGAGGCACGGTGGTTCGCCCACTGCGCGCGATCATTGCTTCGCGCTTGACGTTATCACCATCGATGGCAATCTCGCTAAACGCAGCTCCCTTGCTGTTCAGCAGCGCCTTGGCGCGATGACAGAACGGGCAGGTTGCCTTGGTGTAGATCTCAATGTTAGCCATGGAAACCCCTTCAATCACACTAAAATTTACTTGCCACGCGCCAACGGCAGGTTTTCCCCACTCCAGCCGGCAATGCCGTCTTTCAGGGTATAGACCTGTTCAAACCCGGCTTTGCTCAGGTTTTCTGCGGGTTCGCGTGAGGTGGTGCCATTGGCACAGACCACGATGACCGGCTGGGCCTTGTGTTTATCCAGTTCGCCGAAGCTGCCGGTTTTGATCTCGCTCGCCGTCAGGTTGATCGCGTTGGCGATATGGCCTCTGCGGAAATCATCACGGGTACGGGTATCGACCACTACCGCATCTTCTTTATTAATCAAGCGAGTAGCTTCACCGCGGGCGATCTCTTTAACCTTGGAGAAACGGCTCTTGAAGGTCATGACGATCACGGCAGCCAGCAGACCGACCCAGGCCAGACTAAGTATGGGGTGCCGGCTAACAAATTGCATAATTTCTTGCAGCATGGGGTGTAACAACTCCCGTCAGTTAAGGGAAAAATAAGTCAAGGTTTCAGAGTATACCTGCCGAATGCGTCAAATACAGCCAATAAGCAAACGGGAATGCAGAAACTGCGGAGTACACTGGAAAATTACCGTCATGACGTTGAGAAAGTCGAGGCTGTTCACCGCATCTTTGATCTCTTTGGGCTCTTTTTAGTCGGTCACAATGTAGTATCATCGGGTTCCAGAGGGTGAATAGCCATCATTCCAGTGCCCACGGGCTGATGGCTATTCACAACTTAAAACGATCATAAAGAGGTTACTGCAATGTCGAGCAAGAAAAAGCCCATGGTACTGGTGATCCTGGACGGTTACGGCCACCGGGAAGAGCAACAGGACAACGCGATCCTGAACGCCAAAACGCCGGTCATGGACCGTCTGTGGCAACAACAGCCGCATACGCTGATTGCCGCTTCCGGTCTGGATGTCGGCCTGCCTGATGGCCAGATGGGTAACTCGGAAGTCGGTCACGTGAACCTCGGCGCTGGCCGCATCGTGTATCAGGACCTGACCCGTCTGGATAAAGAGATTAAAGACGGTGATTTCTTCACCAACGCAACGCTGACCAGCGCCGTCGACAAGGCCGTGAAGGCAGGCAAAGCGGTACACATCATGGGCCTGATGTCCCCTGGTGGCGTCCACAGCCATGAAGATCATATCCTGGCGATGATCAAGCTGGCCGCACAGCGCGGTGCCAAAGCGGTTTACCTGCATGCCTTCCTGGATGGCCGCGACACTCCGCCGCGCAGTGCTGAAAATACACTGAAACGTTTCAGTGACGAATTTGCCACGCTGGGTGCCGGGCGTATCGCCACGGTGATCGGCCGTTACTATGCGATGGATCGTGATAATCGTTGGGACCGCGTACAGCTGGCCTACGATCTGATGACCCAGGCCAAAGGCGAATTCACCGCCGACAACGCCGTGGCCGCGCTGCAGGCTGCCTATGCCCGTGACGAAAACGACGAATTCGTTAAACCAACCGTGATCCAGGCTGCGGGCGAAGCCAGCGCCGAGATGAACGACGGCGACGCGTTAATCTTCATGAACTTCCGTGCCGACCGTGCTCGCCAGATCACCCGCGCCTTCGTCAATGCCGATTTCGACGGCTTCCCACGTAGCAAAGTGGTCAAGTTTGGTGATTTTGTCATGCTGACCGAATACGCCGCCGACATCAAAACCGCCTGTGCCTATCCACCTGCCTCGCTGGCCAACACCTTCGGTGAGTGGCTGATGAAGCATGACAAAACCCAGCTGCGCATTTCGGAAACCGAAAAATACGCCCACGTCACCTTCTTCTATAACGGCGGCGTCGAAGAACCGTTCAAAGGTGAAGACCGTATTCTGATCAACTCGCCAAAAGTGGCCACCTACGATTTACAGCCAGAGATGAGCTCCGCCGAGCTGACCGAAAAGCTGTTGGCAGCCATCCACAGCGGTAAATATGACGCCATCATCTGTAACTACCCGAACGGCGACATGGTTGGCCACACCGGTGTCTATGATGCAGCCGTCAAAGCAGTAGAAACCCTGGATAACTGCATTGCGCAGGTAGTTGAAGCGGTGAAAGCCGTTGACGGCCAACTGCTGGTCACCGCCGATCACGGTAACGCCGAGCAAATGCGCGATCCGGCCACCGGCCAGGCGCACACTGCCCATACCAGCCTGCCAGTGCCGTTGATCTACATCGGTAAAGCCGCCAAAGCGGTGGAAGGTGGCAAACTGTCCGACATCGCTCCAACCATGCTGTCACTGATGGGAATGGAAATCCCGCAAGAGATGACTGGTAAGCCGCTGTTCATCGTGGAATAATCCTTCCCCATGAGGGAGAAGGCGAATTTTGCACTATCAAGGGTAACCCGAAGCGCAAACTCAGGCAGCCAACCGCTGCCTGAACGCTCCGCGCCACGGAAGTTAACCACACTCTGCGCCAGCGTGTTTTTCGCTGGCGCATTGTTGTTGCCATTCACCAGCAACGCCGCGGAAGATAACAAATCCCAGCTCAAAGATATTCAGCAGAGCATCGCGGAAAAAGAAAAAGCGGTTAAACAGCAGCAACAACAGCGCAGTTCGCTGCAAAATCAGCTCAAACTCCAGGAAAAGACCATCGCGCAAGCCAGCCGTTCGCTGCGTGATACCCAAGGTACGCTCGACATACTGGGCAAAGACATTGCCGGGCTGAACACCTCCATCGCCAAGCTACAAACACAGCAGTCCACTCAGCAGGAAATCCTCGCCAAACAGCTCGATGCCGCCTTCCGCCAGGGGCAACACAGCGCCTTGCAATTGGTGCTCAGCGGCGAGGAAACCCAGCGCAGTGAGCGCATGCTGGCTTATTTCGGCTATCTGAACGAAGCACGTCAACAGTCGATTGAACAACTCAAGCAGACCCGCAAGCAATTGGCAGAGCAAAAGAGCTCGCTGGTGGCCAAACAGGGTCAGCAGAAATCCTTGCTTGGCGAGCAACAAACCCAGCAGCAAAAGCTGGAACAGGCGCGCATCGCCCGTAAAAAAACCCTGACCGCGTTAGAAGCCTCGTTGGAAAAAGATCAACAGCGGCTGGTGGAACTGCGCCAGAACGAAAGCCGTCTGCGCGATCAGATCGCCCGTGCCGAACGTGAAGCCCGCGCCCGAGCCGAACGCGAAGCGCGTGAAGCGGCCAAGGTGCGTGAGCAGGTCAAAGTCAAAGAGCAGCAGGCGAAGAAAACCGGCACCAGCTATAAACCGAGCGAAGGTGAGCGTTCACTGATGGCGCGAACCGGCGGTTTGGGCAAGCCTGCGGGGCAAGCCGTATGGCCAGTGCGTGGCCGCATCGAACATCGCTTTGGCGAGCAACTGCAAGGTGAGTTACGCTGGAAAGGCATGGTGATTTCCGCAGCCGAAGGCAGCGAAGTCAAAGCCATTGCCGATGGCCGCGTGCTGCTGGCTGACTGGCTGCAAGGCTATGGCCTGGTGGTCGTGGTCGAACACGGTAAGGGCGATATGAGCCTGTATGGCTATAACCAGAGCGCTTTGGTTAGCGTCGGGGCGCAGGTGCGTGCCGGTCAGCCTATCGCCCTGGTCGGTACCAGCGGTGGTCAGGGAACGCCATCGCTCTATTTCGAAATCCGTCGCCAGGGTCAGGCCGTTAACCCACAGCCGTGGTTGGGAAGATAGATTTGTACTATAGCAAAACGCGTACTGCCCTGTTGTTGAGTGCGCTGCTGTGCGTTAGCGCAGCGCAGGCAGGCAAGCTCTCTATCGTGATCGATGACGTGGGCTATCGCCCACATGAAGAAAATGCCGTACTGCAAATGCCGACGGCGATCTCCGTTGCCGTGCTGCCCAATGCGCCTCACGCCCATCTGATGGCCACCAAAGCCCATAGCCAAGGCCGTGAAGTGCTGATCCACATGCCCATGGCTCCCCTCAGCAAACAGCCGCTGGAGCGCGATACCTTACAACCCTCCATGAGCAGTGAAGAAGTGCAGCGTATCATCCGTAATGCGGTGAATAACGTGCCTTTTGCGGTGGGCATGAACAACCATATGGGCAGCGCCATGACCTCCAGCCTGCCGGGCATGCAAAAGGTCATGCAGGCGCTGGAAAGCTACCATCTCTATTTTCTCGACAGCATGACCATCGGCAACAGCCAGGCCACGCATGCGGCGGCGGGCACCGGCGTGAAGGTGATCAAACGCAAGGTGTTCCTTGACGATACGGCCAACCCGGACGATATCCGCCGCCAGTTTAATCGTGCCGTCGAGCTGGCGCGCCGCAACGGATCGGCCATTGCCATCGGCCACCCGCGCCCGGCAACGGTAAAAGTGCTGCAACAGATGCTGGCTACGCTGCCCTCCGACATCGTACTGGTGAAACCCAGCTCGCTGCTCAATGAGCCGCAGCAGAGCGGAAGCGGCTATGTGCCGCCATCCAAGCCACACAAACCGCAGCCGAAAAATCCGTTCACCGGTGGCATCAAGCAGTGCAAAGTTAAATTGCCGCAGGAAGGCATGAATGCCAGCCATGCGCTGGGCATCATTGCAGAAAGCGTGGCGCAGTCGCCGGTCGTGCTGGTGATCAAACGCCATTGGCAGCACTGGGTAGGTTCGGAGCCAACCAAGCCGTAGCCCCTCACCCCAACCCTCTCCCACAGGGAGAGGGAGCTGATCCAGTGTCGCGAGTTAACCTGTGCGGCTTCGAAAAGTATGGGGAGCACCAACGAACGCGATCAGCCTGCGCGGCTTCGGAAAGAGTGGGGAATATCAACAAACGCAGATCGGTCCCCTCTCCCTTTGGGAGAGATACCGTCTTGTCGGCTATCCGGCAAGCGGTATTTCCGCATTAAATGTCTTTCCTGATTTCACCACACCATAGGCCAGTTGCAGCAACTTTCGCATCGCCGCACACACTCTTTCTTTGCCCGACTTCCCACGCAACTTCAGCCTTTCTGTTAAGTCTTTAACCACAACATTGTATTGGCCTGCCACTACCGCGGGCATGTATAACGCACTTCGCAGCTCACCGTGCCCCACTTTCGATAACCGGCTTTTCCCTTTAAACATCCCCGACTCACATCGCTGTGGATTCAGTCCTGCGTACGCTACCAGGGCCTTGCTGCTGGTGAACCGACGCAGGTTTCCTGCGAAGGCCAGCAGGCTGGAGCTCAGCATCTCTCCCACTCCAGGGATACTTTTTAGCAACTCGCTGTCCCGTTTCAGGTCAGGGTTATCATCGATGTGCTGACTGATTTTCTTTTTCGTTTCTCGTATCAGTTCATCCAACGTGGCGATGTGCTCATTGAGTGAAGGGACGATGACTGCTTCGGCCACCTCCAGGCGATTTTCTTCCATCTGACGCATCTCTTCCAGGTTCTTAAGATGCCTGACCAACGCGGTCAACTGGCGCTCGCTCAACGGGGCTGGGAACCACGGGGCAGGCTGATGCAGTGCGCAGTAGCGGGCTATCATCGCTGCATCGCTTTTGTCCGTTTTGTTCCGGGCCAGTTCTGTATTGCCGAAGGAATGGATACACGCCGGGTTCATCAGACTGACGTGGTAGTTGTTGTCTGCCAGATAAGTGGCCAGTTCCGTGCTGTAGCTCCCGGTGGCTTCCATACAGACATGACAGTCGCCAAAGCGGCTCAACCAGGCTGCGAACTCGCGGCATCCAGAAGGGGTATTGGCAAACTTTTTGGTTTTATACTTCTGATTGTCCAGCAGTACGGCGACATCAAATTTGTGTTTAGCGATATCAACGCCGACAGGGGTTCTACGCATTATGGCACTCCATAACCATGTCTGAAATTTATCGCCGGACCATCCTTATATGTAGGTGCTCATAGGCACAGGATACCGTTCGGTCTACAAGGCGACAGGGAAATAGACAGCCGGGGCACAATCTCTCCCACGGGCTCATAGGCACTAGGGTTAGGGGGAGCTCACCGGCTATCTCCCGATGATCAGTCGGGGATCTTCTCCGCTAAGGCGGAGAAGATCAAGACATAAGGGTTAGGGTGAGGGGTATCACATCAATCCCAGCTCAGCACCACTTTCCCCGACTGCCCGGAACGCATGGCGTCAAAGCCCTGCTGGAACTCATCAATCGAGAAACGGTGGGTGATGATCGGCGTCAGATCCAGACCGGATTGGATCAGTGCCGCCATCTTGTACCAGGTTTCGAACATTTCGCGGCCGTAGATCCCTTTGATAAACAGCCCCTTGAAGATCACCTGAGTCCAGTCAATCGACATATCTGAAGGTGGGATCCCCAGCATCGCAATACGGCCGCCGTGGTTCATGGCATTGAGCAACGAACGGAACGCCGGTGGCGCGCCGGACATCTCCAGGCCCACGTCAAACCCTTCGGTCATGCCCAACTCGGCCATCACGTCCGTCAGGTTTTCTTTGCTGACGTTTACCGCACGGGTCACGCCCATCTTGCGCGCCAGCTCCAGGCGATATTCGTTCACGTCGGTGATCACCACGTGGCGTGCGCCAACGTGTTTACATACCGCCGCGGCCATAATGCCGATTGGGCCTGCGCCAGATACCAGCACGTCTTCCCCAACCAGGTCGAAGGAGAGCGCGGTATGCACGGCGTTGCCAAACGGGTCGAAGATCGAGGCCAGCTCGTCCGAGATATTGTCCGGGATTTTGAAGGCGTTAAACGCCGGGATCACCAGATATTCGGCAAAAGAACCTGGGCGGTTTACGCCCACGCCGGTGGTGTTGCGGCACAGATGCGTACGGCCACCGCGGCAGTTACGGCAGTGGCCACAGGTGATGTGCCCTTCGCCAGAAACGCGATCGCCAATGCTGAAACCTTTGACTTCCTGACCGATGGCGACCACTTCACCCACATATTCGTGGCCCACGACCATCGGTACCGGAATGGTTTTCTGCGACCATTCGTCCCAGTTATAGATATGCACATCAGTACCGCAGATAGCGGTTTTGCGGATCTTAATCATGACATCGTTGTGGCCCAGCTCAGGCTGAGGCACATCGGTCATCCAAATACCTTCTTCCGCTTTCAGTTTTGCTAATGCTTTCATCGAATTACCTTATGCAATAACGCCAAGCGTCTTACCGATGCGGATAAACGCCTCAACGGCACGTTCAATCTGCTCCGGTGAGTGATCGGCTGACATCTGGGTGCGGATACGTGCCTGACCTTTTGGCACCACCGGATAGAAGAAACCAGTAACGTAGATGCCTTCCTTAAGCAGTGCGTTGGCGAAATCCTGCGCCAGTTTTGCTTCACCCAACATCACCGGGATGATGGCGTGATCGGCCCCGGCAAGCGTAAAGCCCGCTGCGGTCATTTTTTCGCGGAACAGGCTGGCATTGGCCCAAAGGCGATCGCGCAGGGCGTCCCCGTCTTCGAGCAATTCCAACACCTTAATCGACGCTGCCACAATGGCCGGCGCCAGCGAGTTGGAGAACAGATAAGGGCGTGAACGCTGGCGCAGCCACTCCACCACCTCTTTCTTGCCAGCGGTATAGCCGCCGGAAGCGCCGCCCAGCGCCTTACCCAAGGTGCCGGTGATGATATCGACGCGGTCCATCACTTCGCAGTATTCGTGCGTCCCACGCCCGTTGGCGCCGACAAACCCCACAGCATGGGAATCATCGACCATCACCAGCGCATCGTATTGGTCCGCCAGATCGCACACGCCCTTCAGGTTGGCGATCACGCCGTCCATGGAGAACACCCCGTCGGTGGCGATCATGATGTGGCGCGCCCCGTCCGCCTTGGCCTGCTTCAGTTGCTCGGCCAGTTCACTCATGTCGTTATTGGCATAGCGATAGCGCTTGGCCTTGCACAGGCGTACGCCGTCGATGATCGAGGCATGGTTCAGCGCGTCGGAAATAATGGCGTCTTCCGGGCCCAGCAGGGTTTCAAACAGGCCACCATTGGCGTCAAAACAAGAGGAGTAGAGGATCGCATCTTCCATTCCCAGGAAATCGGCCAACTTTTGTTCCAGTTGCTTATGGCTATCCTGTGTACCACAGATAAAACGCACTGACGCCATGCCGAAGCCATGGCTATCCATCCCGGCCTTTGCCGCCTCGATAAGCGCCGGGTGGTTAGCCAGCCCGAGATAGTTATTGGCGCAGAAGTTGATCACCTGGCGACCATCAGCCACCGAGATATCGGCCTGTTGGGCAGAAGTGATAATGCGCTCTTGTTTAAACAGCCCTTCGGCGCGAGTGGTAGCAAGCTGCTGTTCCAGCTGCTGGTAAAAAGACGCAGACATTCGGTCATCTCCAGGATAGGGGCATTTTCGGCATATTTTACTGCGTTGCCGGCAAACTGACGACATTCCGCCGCAGAGAATCTGAAAATTGCAGCAGATATCACGGCAAACCGGCGCATAGTGTAACGGCACGGGATATTAAGAGCCGTACCGATGTTCCCAATGGCATGAAATGCTATTATAGGCAGCATATAGGGTGGGGCATTGTGCACCACCGGGAAGAACACAGGGGTAAACCCAATGATTATCGTCACTGGCGGCGCTGGCATGATTGGCAGCAACATCATCAAGGCACTGAATGAAAACGGATATCGCGATATCCTAGTGGTGGATAACCTGAAAGATGGCACCAAATTCGTTAACCTGGTCGACCTTGATATCGCTGACTATGTCGATAAAGAAGACTTTATCGCCAGCATCATGGCCGGTGACGATCTGGGTGACATTGACGCCATTTTCCATGAGGGTGCCTGTTCCTCTACCACCGAGTGGGATGGCAAATACATGATGGATAACAACTATCAGTATTCCAAAGACATCCTGCACTACTGCCTGGATCGTCAGATCCCGTTCCTGTATGCCTCTTCCGCTGCCACCTACGGCGGCCGCACCGATAACTTTATCGAAGAGCGTCAGTTTGAGCAGCCGCTGAACGTTTACGGTTACTCCAAATTCCTGTTCGACCAATACGTGCGCGAGATCCTGCCAGAAGCGGATTCGCAGGTGTGTGGCTTCCGTTACTTCAACGTTTACGGCCCGCGTGAAGGCCATAAAGGCAGCATGGCCAGCGTCGCGTTCCACCTGAACAACCAGATCAACCGTGGCGAAAATCCAAAACTGTTCGCCGGCAGCGAAAACTTCAAGCGTGACTTTATCTACGTCGGCGACGTGGCGGCGGTCAACCTGTGGTTCTGGAAGAACGGCGTATCCGGCATCTTCAACTGCGGTACCGGCCGTGCGGAAACCTTCCAGGCGGTGGCCGATGCGGTAGTGGAATACCATCAGTCCGGTGCCGTGGAATACATTGAATTCCCGGAAAAGCTGAAAGGCCGCTACCAGGCTTACACCCAGGCCGATCAAACCAAGCTGCGCGCTGCCGGTTATGACGCACCGTTCAAAACCGTGGCTGAAGGCGTGAAAGAATACATGGCCTGGTTGAATCGTCCCGCTTAAGCGCTGAAGGAAGTTACTCACGGTATGAAAATACTGGTCATTGGCCCTTCGTGGGTTGGCGATATGATGATGTCGCAAAGTCTCTACCGCACCCTGAAGGCCGAGCACCCGTCGGCAGAAATCGATGTGATGGCACCTGCCTGGTGCCGTCCCCTGCTGGCGCGGATGCCCGAAGTCAACCAGGCATTGGCAATGCCGCTGGGCCACGGTGCCCTGGCATTGGGCGAACGCCGCCGTCTTGGCCATGCGCTACGCGCTAATGGTTATGACCGTGCCTATGTGCTGCCCAACTCATTCAAGTCTGCCCTGGTGCCCTTCTTTGCCAACGTGCCGCAGCGTACCGGCTGGCGCGGCGAGATGCGCTATGGCCTGCTCAACGATCTCCGCGTACTGGATAAAGCAGCATTCCCATTGATGGTGCAGCGCTATGTCGCACTGGCTTATGACAAGCAGCGGATACAGCGCGCCGAAGATCTGCCGCAGCCGATACTCTGGCCGCAGTTGCAGGTCAGTGACGAAGAGATTGCCGAAACCACGTCGGCGTTTAATCTCACCGATCACCGGCCCATTATCGGTTTTTGCCCAGGCGCCGAATTCGGCCCAGCCAAACGCTGGCCGCATTACCATTACGCCACGCTGGCACAGATGTTGATCGACGCAGGCTATCAAATCGCCCTGTTTGGCTCAGCCAAAGACCACGAGGCCGGTGAGCAGATCCGTGACGCATTGGCAGAAAAGTCTCGCGATTTCTGCTTCAACCTGGCCGGGGAAACCCAGCTCGAACAGGCAGTGATCCTGTTGGCCTCTTGCCGGGCCGTGGTCAGTAACGATTCCGGCCTGATGCACGTTGCAGCAGCGTTGAATAAACCTCTGATAGCCTTGTACGGGCCAAGCAGCCCGGACTTCACGCCGCCGCTGTCCCATCAGGCCAAGGTGATCCGCCTGATCAGTGGTTATCACAAGGTACGCAAAGGCGATGCCGACCAGGGCTATCACCATAGCCTGATCGACATCCAGCCACAGCAGGTGTTAGACGCGCTGACGCCGTTATTAGCCGCCAGCGAGGAATAATCATGCAGGTGCTGATCGTAAAGACCTCTTCGATGGGGGATGTGCTCCATACGCTGCCGGCCTTGACCGACGCGATGCACGCCATCCCCGGTATCCGCTTCGATTGGGTAGTGGAAGAGGGGTTCAGCCAGATCCCTACCTGGCATCCGGCAGTGGATCGCGTGATCCCAGTGGCCATCCGCCGCTGGCGTAAAAATTGGTTCGGCAGTGAAACACGCCAACAGCGCTGCGATTTCAAGCGCCAGGTGCAGGAGCGCGACTATGACATCGTGATCGATGCACAGGGCCTGATCAAGAGCGCGGCGTTGGTGACGCGCATCGCGCACGGCAGCAAACACGGCCTGGACTGCAAAAGCGTCCGCGAGCCTTTTGCCAGCTGGTTCTATAATCATCGCCATGAGATCGACAAGCAGCAGCATGCGGTGGAACGCATTCGCGAGCTGTTCGCCAAGAGCCTGGGATATGCAAAGCCGCAGAGCACAGGTGATTACGCCATTGCCGCTCGTTTTCTAAGCCAACCACCCGCCGATGCCGGGCAATATCTGGTGTTCCTGCATGCCACTACGCGGGATGAAAAACACTGGCCGGAGGAAAACTGGCGCGAACTGATCGCGCTGATCGCTCCGAGCGGCATAAACATCAAGCTACCTTGGGGGGCTGAGCACGAACGCCAACGCGCTTTACGGCTGGCAGAAGGGTTTGAACACGTTGAAGTGTTACCCAAGCTCAGTCTGCAACAGGTTGCCGAAGTGCTGGCTGGGGCAAAAGCCGTAGTGTCGGTCGATACCGGATTAAGCCACCTGACCGCCGCGCTGGATCGCCCGAATATCACCCTGTTCGGCCCGACCGATCCGGGGCTGATCGGCGGTTACGGGCAGAATCAGCACTCACTGATTTCGCCGGAAAAAAGCATGGCCACCCTCACCGCCGACGCCGTTTGGACAGAACTGCAAAAGGTTATTGCATGAAAAAGCTGCATATTATCAATTTAGGCAAGATGGGCGGGGTTGAGCGCCTGTTCCTGCAGTATATCAATGATACCCACGACGGCAGTAACGAGGTGATTTGCGTCAGCAGCGAAGTTGGCGAAGAGATCCGCCAACAGATGCCGAACCAGCAGGTCACCTTTGCCAACCGGCTGTTCAATTCGCTCCCTCTGCGTTGCCCACAGTTCCTGCGCAAATACCTGCTGCAAAGAAAAATCGAGCGGGCAAACGCCGACGTCATTATCGTGTGGGATCTGATCCCAGGGCTGGCGGCCAAGCCCAAGCGTGGCAAACTGGTCTATTATGATCATGGTTGCTCATGGCGCTACGCCAAAAACCACAAGACCTTGCGCTTCTTCGCCATGCTGGATGGCATGATTTCTGCCTCCCATGCCTCAAAACGAGTGATGGAGCTGCGCTTTAATCTGCCTTGCCCGAATCCGGTGGTGATCAACCGCATCAAAACGCCTAGCGGGATCGGTGAAACGCCAAAATCATTGGCACAGCCGATCAGGATTGGGACTGCCTCGCGCCTGGTGAGCCTGAAAGGCATCAGCGTTTCTCTGCTGATGATGCAGGAGCTACTGCGCCGTGGGCACGACGTTTATCTGGAAATTGCGGGCAAAGGCCCGGATCGGACAGCGTTTGAAGCCCTGGCAGCCAAGCTGCAGCTCGGTGAGCGGGTGGTTTTCAGCGGCTTTCAGGATAACGTGGCAGATTTTTTCAACCGCACACAAATCTATATGAGCACGCCGATCACCGAACCCTTCGGCTTATCCTGCATGGAGTCGCTCTATTTTGGCGTACCGGTGATTTTCCCCATGGTAGACGGCCAGCCGGAAGCGGTGAAAGACGGCTACTGCGGCATTGGCTTGACGCCGACGGTATCCATTGAAGAGCACCAGCGGTTAACCGGCATCAAGGTCGATTTCCCACACGAGGTTTACGATCCCCTCTCCGACAGCCTGGTCACGCCGAAGCTGTTGTCGCATATCGATTGTGCGGATGCGGTAGAGAAACTGCTGGTGGCAGAAACCTACCACCAGATGAGCCAGAATGCCCGGCACTACCCCGCTCAACATTTCAGCTATGCTCTGTTCAAAACAGAATTCGACGACACGCTGCAATCCTTTATTGCTTAACCGTAATGTGAGCCGGAAACCTTACTCCATGTTTAAAGAAACAGCCCCGCACCCGATTTTCAGCTACCTGATCTATCTGGGATGCGCCATTGCCTTTTGTACCATCCCTTTTGGCTTCGACACGGGGCGTAACCTGTTTTATGTCTCCAGCTATATTTCCTTTATTGCCGTTTGTCTGCACTTAAGGTACTTCCTGAAAAACAAAAGAAACCTGATCCTGCCGCTGCTGTTTTTCTGCGTAGGCATGGGGACGATTTTCTGGATGAACCATTTCAAGCAGCCCGGCGAATACATCAATATTTACCGCTCGTATATGTCGACCGGTAAGCTGCAGATTGCCACAGCGTTTATTTTGTTGATCGCACTGAACGAGCGTCTTTGCATGCAACGTGCCTTCATTGTCGTAGCTCTGGTCTGTGGTTTGGCCGTCAATGGCTATGCGCTTTATCAGGGCCTGCAGTTAGATATCTCGCGCGTGGAGCTTAACTTCGACCGGGCTACCGTCGTTGCCTACCTGATGACCGCCATCAGCCTGGTCATGATGAAGGCGATACTGATGCTGCGGACCAAGTATCGCATCCCGCTGTACGTGGTTGGCTTCCTGCTCACCTTCTCCACTCTCATCCTAACAGGGACGCGGGCGGCCATACTGGTGTACCCCGTTGCCATCTGCCTGTCGCTGTTGGCAACCAAAGACCTGGTGACCCGCAAGCATAAGATCCAACTGGTCGCCTCGGTGCCTTTATTGCTATTGGCCTGCGGTTTCGCCTTTAAGTCACAGATAGAACAGCGTGTTGCCGATTTCAAAACCAATCTGCAGATGATCGACCAGCCCGAAGTGGATAACTCGATTATTTCCCGCCTGACGATGCAGGTCATTGCCATACGCACCGGCTCGCTTGCGCCAATGGGACAATCTGCCGAACAGCGTGGGGAAGAGATCCGCGCCATCGTTGCGCAGGAGCCGCGGTTGTACGGGGTAACGCCTTACATCAACGTGCATCTGCATAACGAACTGCTGGAAACCTATTCGCTCAAAGGCCTTTGGGGAAGTTTGTTGTTACTGGCGCTGTACATCGGCCTATTCATCTCCTCATTTAAGCCGTATCGCAATGCGCTGTTGCTGGGGGTGACCTTCAGCCTGTTTGTCTACGGGCTTAGCGACGTTATCTTCTTCAGTACCGAAGGCACGGCAGTCTTCTGCCTGGCCATCATCGCCAGCGTGCTGTCGGTGAAAAAGCGTCAGGAACCGTCGGTATGAGTTCGTCACCGATGCTGCTCAGCTTTATTGTGCCGGTATACAACAATGAAGACTTTGTCATCGCCAGCCTGAGCTCGTTATACGATCAGATCGGTGATGATATTGAAGTGGTGATTATCGATGATGGCTCAAGCGATGCGTCTGCGGCCCTGGTGAGCCAATTCCTGGCGGCAAGACAGCACCCGCATAGCAAATTCATTACTCAGGCAAACGGCGGCGTTGCCCACGCCCGTAATGTCGGTTTGCAACACGTCAGTGGACGCTACGTCGCATTTCTGGACGGCGATGACCTGCTGAGCAGCGACTATCTGGCGATCCTGCGCCCGCTGTTACTCAAAGGCAGAGATGACCTGATTGATTTCAACTATCAGAAATTCTCTGGAAACCCGCCAGCAGTGCCCGCCAATAGCGAGATACGCTACCGTAGCTACGATTTCGAACAGCACGGCCTGGCCAGTCTGAAGCCGCTGTTTGAACACTCAATGTGGCACGTCTGGAGCCGGATTTACCGGCGTACGCTGCTGGCTGGGGAAACGTTCGAAAACGGCCGCCGCTATGAAGACGTTATCTTCACGCCGTTCCAATATTTCAAAACCCGCCACATCGCGCATCTCGACCACCCGCTCTACTTATATCGGGATAATGACCGTGGGATCACCCGCAACATCCGGGCGAAAGATAGTGAAGATATGCTGTTTGCCATGCAGAAGATGCTGCGCTTCGTGGACGCTCATCGCGGTGATGAGCCACTGCGGCAGCTGGCTGCCCTGATGCTCGCCAACGCTTTCTCGGAGTTAAAGGCCATGTCGAAGGCGGTCTACGGCTATTATCGCTACCCGCCGGAAACCCTGGCGATCCTGCGCCAAACGGCGGCCCTGTGTAGCAACAGCGACGTTCCGCACAAGAAAGTCCGCCAGATGCGCTTCGCGCGCGTGGATAGCTGCCTGTCTAAAATCCGTCGCTGGCTGAAGAAACGCACCGGGTAACCGATGCGTTTTTTTCTCAAGGGTTCAGTGGTACGTGAGCCACGATCTCATCAAAAACCCGCTGCGGTTGTATGACACCCACCGGGCCTTCCGCTTCCAATGGCATGGTGTAGCCCGTGCGTGACTGATGAATGATACGGTGCAGTTGGTGATCCTGGATCGGCCCGGTTGAGCGCGGGTCTGCGGTGACAAACAGGCTGATGGTCTTGGTTTTCAGGGCCACCGCCAGATGAAGCGGCCCGGTATCTCCGGTCACCAGCACATCCAGGCTACTGATCAGCGTCAGCGCTCCTTGCAGCCCGGTTTTGCCGATCTGGTTGTCAACGCAAGCCTGGGTATTGGCATTGATCAGCCGCTGGAACTGCTGGGCTTTTCCTTCTTCCATCGGCGCACCAATCAGCACGAAGCGCATGTTGTCATAGCGAGCAACCAGCATATCCGCCAGTTTGGCAAAGTGCCCCACCGGCCAGCAGCGTGATTCTGTTGAAGCGCCTAGCTGGAAACCAATGGTGCAGAAATCAGGATTTTTACTGCCTGGCGTATAAGGTGCCGGTATTTCCATGGTCGGATCGTCGCTACGGCAACCCAGAATAGAAACCAGCTCCAGCTTACGGCGGATAAAGTGGCCGTAATAATGAAATACGTAGTTGGTCAACCAAGGCTCCAGCCCACAGATCCCCGAGCTGTAGTTATCCCGGATGACATATTTGGCCCCGGCCATAATGGCGCTGATAATGTCATAAGGCAGATGTGAATGCATGATCAGCGCCAAATCAGGCTGATGCTCACGCAACGATTTCAACAGCGGCCCCAGGGTCTTTATTTTGCTATTCCAGTAGACTACGCGATCGTAATAGCGGCCGTTTTCTACCAGTTCCCTATTCTTTTCATGTACCACCAGCGTGATATGCGCTGCCGGGTAGCGTTCGCGCATCGCTCTTAACACCGGGGTATTGAACATGAAATCCCCCAGTGCCGTCGTGGAATAAATCACGATATTCTCGAACTGGAGACGGCTGTCGAAAGTCGCTGGCGGCTGGAAACGGCCGTGCTTTGCCGTATAGCGCCGCAAGAACCAGTCAGCGGCCTTGATTTTCCATTTTTTTGACATGTTAATTCACTTTCAGTTGATAGTATTCAGCCAAGGTCATGCCAACCGTGCGCTGTTGCAACCAGGCAAACAGCAGCTCCAAATCGCGATATAACGCGTCAATATCCTGCTCGGTCTTGAACGTCGGGCTGCCTCCCGGCATAAACTCGGAGGAGTGCAGCATAAATTCGACGTAATCGTGCCCCTGTGCCAGAGAGCGTTCGACCACCAGCTTCATCTTGTCCAGATTGTTACCGGAGGGACGCAGCCAATGCACCGACGGCGAACGCTTTTTACCCCGCAGGCGGTCATAGCCCTGTTTCACCGCATTCATCAGCGCCGAATGTTTATACTGAATGCTCATTGGCACTTCCAACAGCGTGGAATTACCGGGTTTGGCGATATTGGCCGGATCGATAAAATAGGCCTGCGAGGGGAAATGGCGATAGTCGGTCCCGCCGTTGCCCTGCGGATTGCCGGGCGAATACTGCCAGTTAACGCGCGGAGTGACGGAACAATCGACCTGATAGCCATATTCCAGCAGCAATGAGGCATAAAACTCATTAAACGCCCAGCGCCCGGCACGGTGGCTGAGCATCTTGGTCTGGAAGGTATCTTCCAGCAGCTTGGTCATATGATCGACCTTGGCACGAATTTGATCGGCCGGGTATTCGATCAGATAGGGTTTATGCCGCCAGTCATCATCGGTGAGCGGCGTCAACGGTGGGCTGTTCCAGGCGTGCAGATGCATGCCCACTTCGCCGGTGCCGCGTGCTATCACGTCGCGGGCAAATTCAACGTACTGGGTATCCACCGCCATTTCATAGTTGGTCAGATAAACCGGCTTGCAGGCATATTTTTCACACAGCGCCTGAAAGCGCGGCAAAAAACGCGTGTTCTCGGTCGAAATGCGATCGTGGTTTTGCCACAGATTATCGCCTTCGGTATCAATCGTGATAAGAAACGCCGGTTTAGTCATACATTGGGAACCTGATAGTCACAGATTTACATTATGTTACGCAGCCCCATTCCTCAGGGCAAACGACTTTATCGCCTCGTTTGGACAACATTGAGCCGTAATTGTCACTCTATGCCACTATTTTTTTCTGTGCAGGCAAGAAAACCGAGCAACAGTAGCCACATGCAATCGGGTCATTTAGAATCAAAGATTGGTTTCCCTGAAAGCGACTGACTATGAACGACGCGCCAGCCCCTGTTTCTGCCACGCCCATACAGCGTATTCTGATCGTCAAGCTGCGCCATCATGGCGATATGCTGCTGACCACTCCGGTCATCAATACGCTGAGGCAGAACTATCCCGATGCTCAAATCGACATCCTGCTGTACAAAGAAACGCAGGAGATGTTGGCGAGCAACCCGGCGCTGTCGCAAATCTTTGTCATCGATCGCCAGTGGAAAAAACAGGGCACCAAGGCACACTTGGGTCACGAACTGCATCTGATCCGTCAGTTGCAGGCACAACGCTACGATCTGGTGGTCAACCTGGCCGACCAGTGGCGCAGCGCGTTGATTACTCGCCTCACCGGTGCCCGCATTCGTCTGGGATTCGATTTCCCCAAACGCCGTGGCTTCCTGTGGCGTTACTGCCACACTCAGTTGGTGCCGGTAGCCGGGCACGAGCATCTGCATACCGTTGAACAAAATCTCTCGCTGCTGCAACCGCTGGGTTTACCTGAGCAAAACCAGCAGGTCACCATGAGCTACAGCCCACAAGATTGGCAGGCCAGCCACCAGCTTTTGCAACAAAATGGCGTCACCGGCAGCTATATCGTGGTACAACCCACGTCGCGCTGGTTCTTTAAATGCTGGAGCGAAGAAAAAATGGCGGCCACCATCAGCGCATTGCAGGCCGAAGGGCACCAGTTGGTGATCACCTCAGGGCCGGATGCCAAAGAGCAGGACATGGTGGCGCAAATACTGAAACAGTGCCCACAACAAGGGGTGGTTTCTCTGGCCGGGCAGTTGACCCTGCGTCAGCTGGCGGCGTTGATCGACCATGCCAAACTGTTTATCGGGGTAGATTCAGTCCCCATGCATATGGCGGCGGCATTACAAACGCCCTGCGTGGCGCTGTTCGGGCCATCCAAGCTGGTATTTTGGCGCCCCTGGCAGGTTATCGGCCAGGTGATTTGGGCCGGGGACTACGGCAGCCTGCCGGACCCGGATGCCATCAATACCGGCACCGATGAGCGCTACCTGGACCTTATTCCTACAGACGTGGTGATTGCAGCCGCGCGGAGCACGCTTGCATGAAAGCATTTCGCCTGGCGATTGTCCGCCAAAAATACCGCCCGGATGGCGGGGCAGAACGATTCGTTTCCCGTGCCCTGGAGGCGCTGGAACAACAAGATCTGGATCTGAACGTCATCACCCGCGAATGGCAGGGGGACGTTAACCCTAACTGGCACATCCACCTGTGCAACCCGATGAAGTTCGGGCGCATCAGCCGCGAACGCGGTTTTGCCGAAGCGGCTAGAGCCCTGTGGCAGAAAGAGAGCTTCGATCTGGTGCAAAGCCATGAACGCATCCCCGGCTGTGATATCTATCGCGCCGGTGACGGCGTCCATCGCCGCTGGCTGCTGCAACGGGCACGCCTGCTGCCGGAGTGGCGGCGCAAATGGCTGTTCTCCAACCGCTATCACCGCTATGTGATGTGTGCCGAACGCGCCATGTATGCCGCGCCAGAGCTGAAAGCGGTGATCTGCAACGCCGAGATGATCAAACGGGAAATCATCGCCGATTTCGGCGTGCCGGCCGATAAAATCACGGTGATCTACAATGCCATCGACAATCAGAAATTTTTACCGGCCAATGAGCAACAGCGGCAGCAGTTGCGGGCGCAGTATCAGATCCCGCAACAGGCGCACTGTCTGATCTTTGTCGGTTCAGGCTTCGAACGTAAAGGGTTGGCAGCCGCAATTCGCGCCGTAGCCGCCACCGACAGCTACCTATTGGTGGTGGGTAAAGATAAAGCAGAAAAACGTTACCGCTCACTGGCACAAAAGCTGGGTTGTGGTGACCGGGTGCGCTTCATGGGCGTGCAGAAACAGACGCTGCCGTTCTATCAGGCCGCCGATGCCCTGTTGCTGCCAACGTTGTACGATCCGTTCCCCAACGTGATTTTGGAAGCCATGTCATGCGGGCTCCCGGTGATCACCAGCACCACCTGCGGTGGCGCTGAGTTCATCACTCCTGGGCATAACGGCTTTGTCTGTGATGCATTGGACGTCAGCGCCCTCACCGATGCTATCGTTGCACTGCCACGGCAAGCCTTGGGATCGAGCATGGGAGAGGCGGCGCGGTTGCGTATCATGTCGGCCACGCCAGCACACCTCTCAGAACAGCTCATATCGTTGTATAACCGACTGCTGGACTAACTTATGCGTATTCTGATGATTATCGACGGCCTGCCGGGCGGCGGAGCAGAAAAGGTGGTACTGACCCTGTGCCAGGGCATGCAGCAGTTGGGGCATGATGTCAGCCTGATCTCATTGCGGGACGTCTGCAACTACCCGATCCCCACCGGCATTAATTATCAGGTGCTCAGCGATAACTGCCGATCGCCTTGGCGTAAGCTGACCGAGCTGGCACGCCGCGCCGCGATGTTGGATCGCGCGGTTGCCGCCAACGAGCAGCAGCACGGCCGTTACGACCTGGTGTTCTCCAACCTGCACAAGACCGATCGTATCGTCAGCCATAGCAAAGTGCTGGACAGCACCCGGCTGTGGTTCTGCATTCACGGCATTCTGTCCACCTCCTACCTCGGTCACCGTACCGGCCTCGATCGCTGGCTGAAAAGCCGCAAGGTCGCGGGTGTCTACCAACGGCAGAATATCGTTGCCGTCTCACAGGCGGTGGGCAACGATCTCCAGCAAAATCTGGGGATTGCTCCTAACCGGCTGGCGGTGATCAACAACCCGTTTGATATCGCCGCCATCGAACAGCAGGCAGCAGAGCCTTGTGAGCTGGCAGGCAAAGACTATCTGGTGCACGTAGGCCGTTTTCATCCACATAAACGCCACGACCGCTTGCTGAAAGCCTACGCACTGTCTGGTATCCAGGCCCCTTTGGCGCTGGTGGGCGCCGGTAATGAAGCGCAAATCAACGAGACCAAACGCCTTGCCGCAGAGTTAAACATTAGCGATCGCGTGCTGTTCCTCGGTTTTCAGGCCAATCCCTATCCCCTGATCAAACACGCCGCGATGCTGGTGCTCAGTTCAGACAGTGAAGGGTTCGGTAACGTGCTGGTTGAAGCCTTGCTGTGCGACACGCCGGTCGTCAGCACCCGTTGCCCTGGCGGGCCTGAGGAAATTCTGGAAAAAGCGGGGTTAACCCGTGCGCTAGCGGAATTAAATGAAGCCTCACTGGCGGAGAAAATGGCAGAGATTTATGCTCATCCGCCGGTCATTAATCACCAGCAGCTGCTGAGCTATGGCCTGGAGCCTATTTGCCAACAGTATCTGGCGTTAAAGAAATAACTCCAGGCAGGTTTACCCTGCCTGGTTGTTAATTAATTCAAGGCCTGTATTTCTTGCCACACCTCATCGACGGTAACATCGACGCAATCACCCGACTCGGTTTGCAGGATCCGATATTGTCCGCTCCACGGATGCCAAGACTCTTTATCCGTATCGCCAAAGAAGACCACCATGCTTTTATTCAGTGCCGCGGCCAGATGCATCTGGCCACCGTCGCTGCACAGCACCCTGTCGCATAGCTCGAAACCGGCCAGTAACTCGCGTACCGATGCTGTTGGGTAAAGCGCTACCCTTTCGTTCTGGCAGCCAGCCAACAGCTGCTCCGCCCGCTTTTGATCGCCGATGTCATCAGGCGTTAGCGTTCCCTGTGGTGACCAGAAGATCAGCACGCCAGTGGTAGGATCGGCAATCAGGCGGTTGATGATTTCGGCGTAGCGCTCAATGGGCCAGCGCCGTTTCGGACTGCGGCTGCTGATATGCACGGCAAATACCCGCTCAACCGGGGGCAGCAGACTGTGTAAACGTTGCTGCGCTTGGTGCTGTTCTTCCGCAGTGAGGAAGACCTTCACCGGAGGAATGGCAATGGAGCGATCGGTGATGGCAGACAGGTAGCTGAAGGTGTGTTCCACCTGATGCTTGCCGTGAAAATCCGCCGCGCGGAAAGGGTGATGAATTTCACTGGTACCAAGATCTGCACCGATAATATTTTTAACCCCGGCCATTTTTGCCAGGCGCAGGCTATATTTGCACGGTACCGGATTAGCCAGAATAGCCGCATCAAACTTAATTTTTCTCAGCTGCAAAAATATCATCAGCCGTTCAAAATAGACCCCAAGGGTGGTCTCATTCTTAGCCTTGTGTTTGGCCTTCTTATAAACAAAAACCTTGGTGAGATGCGGGTTATTTTTCACCACATCCTGGCTGACTTTATTGATAAGCAGATAGAGGTTGGCGTCAGGGTAAGCGGTTTTCACCCCTTCAATCAGCGGGGTGGTACACACGAGATCGCCAATATTGTCGCGGCGGATAATTAAAATATTCTTCATTACAAACCTATCGGCGACATCTCTCGCCTGTTGTCCCAACCTGACACCGAGCCACCAAGTTAGCGCCTTTCCCTTCCGGTTATGGTACTATTCTGGATAACCCATATAAATGAAATTGATAGAATGCTGCTCCGTTTATATCAGGTACTACTCTACCTTATCCAACCCCTGATCTGGCTCCGCTTACTGCTGCGCAGCCGCAAAGCACCAGCCTACCGTAAACGCTGGGCGGAACGCTATGGTTTCTGCGCCGGGAAAGTAGTATCGGGCGGCATTATGCTGCATTCCGTTTCTGTTGGCGAAACCCTGGCGGCGATCCCTCTGGTTCGCGCCCTGCGCCATCGTTACCCTTACCTGCCGATTACTGTGACCACAATGACGCCAACGGGTTCCGAACGGGTGCAGTCAGCTTTCGGTAAAGATGTGCATCATGTCTACCTGCCTTACGATCTGCCGGGTTCGATGCGCCGTTTCCTCGACCAGGTGGATCCCAAGCTGGTGATCATCATGGAAACCGAGCTGTGGCCCAACCTGATTAACGCCCTGCACCAGCGCCAAATCCCGCTGGTGATTGCCAACGCGCGCCTTTCCGCCCGTTCGGCGGCTGGCTACAAGAAAATCGGCGGTTTTATCCGTGATATCCTGCGCCGCATTACTCTGATCGCTGCGCAAAATCAGGAAGACGGCGAGCGCTTTATCGAACTGGGCCTGAAGCGTTCACAGCTGACCGTCACCGGCAGCCTGAAGTTCGATATCTCCGTAACGCCAGAGCTGGCGGCCAGAGCCGTTACGCTACGCCGCCAATGGGCACCACGCCGCCCGGTGTGGATCGCCACCAGCACTCACGAAGGTGAAGAAACCATTCTGCTGGAAGCCCACCGCCGGCTGCTGGAAAAGCACCCCGACCTATTACTTATCCTGGTGCCACGCCATCCGGAGCGCTTCCCAACCGCCAAAGAGCTGACGCAAAAAGCGGGCTTCAGTTACACCACCCGCAGCAGCGGCGAAATCCCTTCCGGCAGCACGCAGGTGGTGATTGGCGATACCATGGGCGAACTAATGCTGCTGTACGGCATTGCCGATCTGGCCTTCGTCGGTGGCAGCCTGGTTGAGCGCGGGGGACATAATCCCCTGGAAGCGGCAGCCCATGCCATTCCGGTGTTGATGGGCCCACATACCTTCAACTTCAAAGATATCTGCGCCAAACTCTCCGAAGCAGGCGGGATGATCACCATCAGCGATATCGATTCCTTGGTGAAAGAGATAGAAACGCTGCTGACCGATGAAGATTATCGCCGCTATTACGGCCGCCACGCGGTTGAAGTGCTGTATCAGAACCAGGGGGCGTTGCAGCGCCTGCTGCAGTTGTTGGAGCCACACCTGCCGCCACGGAGCCACTGAATGAGCCACCGTAACAGCCTGTCGGTAGTGATGATCGCCAAAAACGAAGCCGAGTTGCTGAGCGAGTGCCTGCAATCGGTCGCCTGGGCTGATGAAATCATTGTGCTAGATTCCGGCAGTACCGACGGTTCCGTCGCTTTGGCGGAAAGTCTGGGTGCCAAAGTGTTTGTCCATACCGACTGGCAAGGCTTCGGCAAGCAGCGGCAGAAAGCACAAAGCTACGCCACTCAGGATTACGTGCTGATGATCGACGCCGACGAGCGCGTCACGCCAGAATTGCGCCACTCCATTGAGCAGGTATTAGCCAACGCCGACGATAACGTCGTCTACAGCCTGGGCCGCCGTAACCTGTTTCTTGGCCGCTTTATGCGCCACAGCGGCTGGTATCCCGATCGGGTCAACCGGCTGTATGCCAATCAGCGCTATCGCTATAACGACGACCTGGTCCATGAATCCCTCAACACCGGCGGTGCAAAAGTCGTGCCGCTGCAAGGCGATCTGCTGCACCTGACCTGCCGTGACTTTTTTGCCTTCCAGCGCAAACAGCTGCATTACGCCGAGCAGTGGGCAATCCAACGCCACCAGGCCGGTAAGCGCTGCGGTTATCTGTCGATCCTCACCCACACGCTGGGAGCGTTCTGCAAAACCTGGCTGCTGCGGGCCGGTTTCCTCGACGGCAAACAGGGCTTGCTGTTAGCCGTGGTCAACGCGCAATATACCTTCAATAAATATGCCGCACTGTGGGCATTGGGCCGCAACTATTCAGAGAAGTAAACCATGAGCAGCAAAGCCATCTACCCAGGTACCTTCGATCCAATGACCAACGGCCATTTGGACCTGGTCACCCGAGCCTCACTGATGTTTGATCACGTGATCCTGGCCATTGCCGCCAGTTCGAGCAAAAAACCGCTGTTTTCGCTGGAAGAACGCGTTGCCCTGGCCACGCAGGTGACCTCTCATCTGGATAACGTCGAGGTGCTGGGGTTCAGCGAGTTGATGGCGCACTTCGCCGCCCATCAGAACGCCAATATTCTGATACGCGGCCTGCGTGCGGTATCCGACTTTGAATATGAATTGCAGCTGGCGAACATGAACCGCCATCTGATGCCAACGTTGGAAAGCGTGTTTCTGATGCCTTCCGAGCAGTGGTCATTTATCTCTTCTTCCTTGGTGAAGGAAGTGGCACGCCATGGCGGCGACATCGCACCGTTCTTGCCGGATGTCGTCACCAAAGCGCTGATGGAAAAGCTGGCCGCGCAGTAATCATCGCTGGCAGCGGCGGCAGAAGAAGGTGCTGCGCTGCCCGTGTTTGGCGCTCTCGATCGGTGTGCCACAGGCGCGGCAAGGTTCACCTGCCCGGCCATAGACCTGCAGTTCCTGCGCGAAATACCCCGGCTTACCGTCCGACTGCAGGAAGTCACGCAGCGTTGTTCCCCCTTGTTCAATTGAACGCAGCAACACCGCCTTGATCGTTTCGGCCAACAGATCCGCCTGCGCCTTGGTCAAGGATCCCGCCTGACGATCTGGCAGGATCCCGGCGGTAAACAGCGATTCGCTGGCATAGATATTCCCCACGCCAACCACCAGCTTGTTATCCATCAACCAAGGCTTGATCAGCGTACGCTTATTACGGGACTTCTCGTACAGGTAGGCGCCATTGAACTCTTCACCCAGCGGTTCCGGGCCAAGATGAGCCAACACGTTGCTGGCGGCCAGATCGTCACACCATAGCCAGGCACCAAAGCGGCGCGGGTCGGTGTAGCGCAGGATAAAACCGTTGCTCATCACCAGATCGACGTGGTCATGCTTACCTGGCTCGATTTCCTCTGCCAGCATACGCAAGCTGCCAGACATCCCCAGATGCACGATAATCCAGCCGTGGTCCAACTCGATCAGCAGATACTTGGCACGGCGCTGTACGCTGCGCACCGGCCGATCGCTCAGCGCCAGGATCTGCTCGGAGACCGGCCAACGCAGGCGAGCGTTACGCACCATCGCATACTGGATGGTATGGCCAACAAGATAAGGCTCGATACCACGGCGGCTGGTTTCGACTTCTGGTAATTCAGGCATGACTGGCTCCCTCTCCGTTTGCAACCCCTATAAAATGAAAAAACCCGGCCGAGGCCGGGTTTTCATTAATCCACTAAAATTATTTAATTTTAGCTTCTTTGTAGATCACGTGTTGACGGACAACTGGATCGAATTTCTTCAGTTCCAATTTTTCCGGCTTAGTACGCTTGTTCTTCGTGGTGGTATAGAAGTGACCAGTACCAGCAGAAGAAACCAGCTTGATCTTCTCGCGAACACCTTTAGCCATGATGCAGTTCCTTAATACTTCTCACCACGGGCACGCAGATCGGCCAAGACCGTCTCAATACCCTTCTTATCGATAACACGCATACCTTTAGCAGATACACGCAGAGTTACAAAGCGCTTCTCAGCCTCAACCCAAAAACGGTGTGAGTGCAGGTTAGGCAGAAAACGGCGTTTGGTCGCGTTCATTGCGTGGGAACGGTTGTTACCGCTCACCGGGCGCTTGCCAGTAACTTGGCAGACTCGTGACATGTCTTATTCTCCAAAAATCAAATCAGCTCGAGCTTCGTATAGGGTATGGCCGCCTCGTCAGGCTTTTAGAGCCCATCTCAGCAAACTTCATACTGAGGAGACTCTCGTCATCAGGTCAGAAACCTCACATCAGGTTGGAAACCTGCTGAGATAGGCTCTTAACGCCAAACCCAAGATTCTCAAAGGTGGCGTAGTATACGCTCTGAAGCGTAAGTGCTCAAGTCCCGAACAGCTAAAGATCCCTCAAGGATCGCGAAAAAGTTGCTTATAGCCATCCGCGCTCGGCAAAAGAGACGCATTCACCCCGGCCTATCACCAAATGATCGAGCACTCGGATCTCCAATAACCGGCAGGCATTAACCACTTGCTCGGTTATCAAACGGTCGGCGTGACTGGGTTCAGCCTTACCCGAAGGGTGATTATGCGCCAGAATGAGGGCTGCTGCATTAGCCTTCAACGCCGCACGCACAATTTCTCTTGGGTGGACAACGACGCTGTTGATGGTACCAGCAAACATCTCCTGATGGCGAATAACCCGGTGCTGATTGTCTAAAAACAACACTAAAAACACCTCTCGCTCGTGGTGAGCCAGCAAACTGTGCAGATAATGCTGGGTAATTTTCGGGTTCAGCAGCGCGTTTTCCAGCAAATGGGGGCCGGAAAACAGCCGGAAGGCCAATTCGGAAATTGCCTGCAGCTGCGCATAGGTGGCAATCCCCAACCCTTTCTGACTATGAAACTGTTCGTAGTCCGCCGAAACCAAGTGATACAGCGAACCAAAGTGCGTCAGCAACTGTTCGGCCCGCTGTGAGACGTGAACCCCAGGTAGCCCGGTTCGCAAGAAAATTGCCAACAACTCCCTATCGGAGAGCGCCGCAGCACCATCACGCATCAATTTTTCCCTGGGTGCCAAAGCCCCAGGCCATAACGACATATCCTGATTGCTCATTGCCACCTCCCTGCCTGCTACAGCAGCATGTCACGGGGAATTTCATCGTGCGACAGGTGATTGATAATATTGCGAAGTGTTACGAAAACCCGCATGTAACTGGCTGCATACACAGCAGAATCGCTCCACCTGGCAGCGGTTATGCTAAAATGTCCGCCTCTTTCGGATTTCAATCGGACAATCATGATGACGGGACTTTCCGGCAAACATATTGTGCTTGGCATCAGTGGCGGTATCGCCGCTTACAAATGCCCTGAGCTGGTGCGCCGCCTGCGCGACAGAGGCGCCGAGGTAAGAGTGGTGATGACCAGCGCTGCCAAAGCCTTCATTACCCCACTGACGCTGCAGGCCGTTTCCGGCTATCCGGTTTTCGACGATCTGCTGGATCCCGCAGCAGAAGCTGCCATGGGCCATATTGAATTGGGCAAATGGGCCGATCTGGTGATCCTGGCTCCGGCCACCGCCGATCTGCTGGCCCGCGTTGCCGCCGGCATGGCCAACGATCTGCTGACCACGGTCTGCCTGGCTACCGATGCTCCGATCGCGGCAGCACCGGCCATGAACCAACAGATGTATCGCGCAGCCGCCACTCAGGCCAATCTACAGACCCTACAAGGGCGTGGTGTGCTGCTGTGGGGGCCTGACAGCGGTAGCCAAGCCTGTGGTGATATCGGGCCTGGCCGCATGCTGGATCCGTTGGCGATAGTGGAACTGGCTAACGCTCATTTCTCTGCGCCGCAGGATCTGCAACATTTAAAGATTATGATCACCGCAGGCCCCACCCGTGAGGCACTGGATCCGGTGCGGTTCGTCAGCAACCACAGCTCCGGCAAGATGGGTTTTGCTATCGCCAAGGCCGCCGCCGCTCGCGGTGCGCAAGTCACGTTGGTCGCCGGGCCAGTCAGCCTGCCTACGCCGCCTTGGGTAACCCGTGTGGATGTCGTCAGCGCGCTGGAAATGCAGCAAGCGGTACAACAGCACGCCGCGCAGCAGAACATCTTTATCTCCTGCGCTGCCGTGGCGGATTACCGGGCAGAACAGATTGCCGATGAGAAAATCAAAAAGCAGGGTGATGAAATCATCCTCAAGATGATCAAGAATCCAGATATTGTCGCGGGCGTTGCCGCGATGAGCAAAAATCGTCCCTTTGTCGTCGGGTTTGCGGCTGAAACCCAGAATGTGGAAGAATATGCGCGACAAAAACTACTGCGTAAAAAACTGGATTTAATCTGCGCTAACGATGTATCGCTTGCAGAGCACGGTTTTAACAGTGATACCAATGCCCTGCATCTTTTTTGGCAGGATGGAGACAAGCGCCTGCCGCATAGCGACAAGGCACTCCTTGGCCAACGTTTACTAGACGAGATAGTCAGCCGTTATGATGAAAAAAATCGACGTTAAGATCCTTGACCCACGTATCGGTCAAGATTTCCCACTGCCGACCTATGCCACCCCAGGCTCTGCCGGGCTTGATCTGCGTGCCTGTCTGGACAGCGCGGTTGAGCTGGCACCAGGCGAAACCACCCTGCTGCCTACCGGCCTGGCTATCCACATCGCCGATACCGGTCTTGCTGCAGTGATCCTGCCGCGCTCCGGTCTGGGCCATAAGCACGGCGTCGTGCTGGGTAACCTGGTTGGCCTGATCGATTCCGATTATCAGGGCCAACTGATGGTATCCGTATGGAACCGTGGCCAGAAATCCTTCACTATCGAGCCGGGTGAACGCATCGCACAGATGGTATTTGTGCCGGTAGTGCAAGCCGAGTTTAATCTGGTGGAAGAGTTCGATAGCAGCGAACGGGGTACCGGTGGTTTTGGCCACTCCGGTCGCCAATAGAACCTGCCCGTAACCGAATGATTTACAGGGATGGCGCCTGCAACCGCGCCGCTTGCAATGCGGCACGGTTGGTCTGGCAATTGAGAGTAACGCACGGAGAATAAGGGTCTGAAAGACCTGTTAGCCATTACACCGTACAACAGCGATCTTATAAGCCGCACAGAGTTTACTCTGCAACGGCCGGTGCGCGGGTTTTCGCAAATCTATACCCGAAGAGATTGAGGGGATAAGCCGTTTTAGCAAGGGTCTAATCAAACATGGCAGAAAAAGAAAATACCAAAAGGAATCGGCGTGAGGAGATATTGCAGGCGTTAGCCCAGATGCTGGAATCCAGCGACGGCAGCCAGCGCATTACCACAGCCAAGCTTGCCGCAAACGTTGGTGTCTCTGAGGCTGCCCTTTATCGGCATTTCCCCAGCAAGACGCGGATGTTTGATAGCCTGATCGAGTTTATTGAAGATAGCCTGATAACGCGCATCAACCTGATCTTGCAGGATGAAAAAGAGACGTTCAACCGCCTACGCCTGATTGTATTGTTGGTACTGGGGTTTGCAGAACTCAACCCAGGCCTGACCAGGATCATGACCGGCCACGCGCTGATGTTTGAGCAGGATCGCCTGCAGGGCAGGATCAACCAGCTGTTCGAGCGGATTGAAGCGCAACTGCGTCAGGTGTTGAAGGAACGTAAGCTACGGGAAGGAAAGGGCTTTATCGTCGATGAGACCTTGCTGGCCAGCCAGATCCTGGCTTTTTGTGAAGGGATGCTGTCGCGCTATATTCGCTCTGAATTCCGCTACCGCCCAACGCAGGATTTTGATGCACGCTGGCCGCTGTTAGCGGCGCAACTGCAGTAACAAGTATCGCCGGGTTCAACCCGGCGCTATTATTTTAAACCCCGTACTGCTCGCGATATGCCTTCACGGCCACTAGGCTTTCGGCCATTTCCGGCTGCTCTTCCAGGTAAGCAATCAACTCCTTGAGCGTAATAATCGAGATCACTTTGCAGTGATAATCACGCTCCACTTCCTGGATTGCAGAAATGTCGGCACGGCCACGTTCCTGACGATCGAGAGAAATCAGCACACCTGCCAGGCTGGCGTTATGGGCACTGATAATTTCCATCGATTCGCGGATGGCCGTCCCGGCGGTGATCACGTCATCTACCAGCATCACACGCCCCTGCAACGGGCTGCCTACCAGCGTACCGCCTTCACCATGTTCCTTGGCTTCCTTACGGTTGAAGCAATAAGGCACATCGAGATTGTGATGTTCTGCCAATGCCACTGCGGTGGTGGTCGCGATCGGGATACCTTTGTAGGCTGGGCCAAACAGCAGATCGAACTCGATGCCGGAATCCACCAGCGCTTCGGCATAAAAACGCCCTAACAGCGCCAGATCACGCCCGGTATTAAACAGGCCGGCATTGAAGAAATAGGGGCTGGTACGGCCGGATTTCAGGGTGAACTCGCCGAATTTCAATACCTGCTTGCGGAGCGCAAACTCGATAAACTGGCGCTGGTAGGCTTTCATTACTGCTTCTCCTAATTGGGTCGATAACTTTGGTTCTATTTTCCGGGCATAAAAAAGGCGACTGCTTGGTCGCCTTTAAAAATCAGTCTGCCAGCGCCGCTTTCTGCGCCTGGAAGATGGTTTCGATGCCCCCTCGGGCCAGCGCCAGTAGCGCCAATAGCTCATCGTGGCTGAACGGCTCACCCTCGGCGGTGCCTTGCACCTCGATCATGCGGCCATCTTCCATCATCACCACGTTCATATCGGTTTCTGCGGCGGAATCTTCCACATACTCCAGATCGCACAGCGCTTCGCCGCCAACGATACCGACTGAAACCGCAGCCACCAGCCCTTTCATCGGGTTGGCTTTCAGTTTACCGGCGGCAACCAGCGCATTCAGCGCATCGGCCAGCGCCACACAGGCTCCGGAGATGGAAGCGGTACGGGTACCGCCATCGGCTTGCAGCACATCGCAGTCCAGAGTGATGGTGAACTCACCGAGCTTTTTCAGATCCACTGCGGCACGCAGTGAACGAGCGATCAGACGCTGGATCTCCAACGTACGGCCACCCTGCTTGCCTTTGGCCGCTTCGCGGGCATTACGGCTGTGGGTAGAACGCGGCAACATGCCGTATTCTGCGGTGATCCACCCTTGCCCTTGGCCTTTCAAGAAGCGCGGAACGCCCTCTTCTACCGTGGCGGTGCACAAAACTTTGGTATCGCCAAACTCAACCAGCACTGAACCTTCAGCGTGTTTCGTGTAGTGACGGGTCAGTGTCAGGGGGCGAACTTGTTGTGGTGCTCTGCCTGCAGGACGCATGGGCTCTCTCCGGCTTCTTATTAACGTTTGGCTGCGCATTATACGGGCTTCGTGACGTTATGCCTATCCTGCCCGCAGGTGCGACGCTATAATCGTTCCATCTTTTCCTATTTACGGGTACGCACAATGATCCGCAGCATGACCGCCTACGCCCGGCGTGAAATCAAGGGTGAATGGGGCAGCGCAGCTTGGGAGCTGCGTTCCGTTAACCAACGCTACTTAGAAACCTACATCCGTCTGCCTGAGCAGTTCCGTAGCCTCGAGCCAGTGATCCGCGAGCGTATCCGTGGCCGCCTGACGCGTGGCAAAGTGGAGTGCAACCTGCGCTTTGAGCTCGACCCAAGCGCGCAAAGCTCGATGATCCTGAACGAAAAACTGGCCAAGCAGCTGGTTGAAGCCGCTAACTGGGTCAAAATGCAGAGCGACGAAGGAGAAATCGATCCGATCGACGTCCTGCGCTGGCCGGGCGTGATGTCCGCTCAGGAACAGGATCTGGACCTCATCAGCAACGAGCTGATGCAGGCGCTGGAAGGCGCACTGGATGATTTCATCGTGGCACGCGAAAGCGAAGGCACCGCGCTGAAAGCCCTGATCGAGCAACGCCTCGACGGCGTGAGCGCCGAAGTGATCAAAGTCCGCGCCCAGATGCCTAATATCCTGCAATGGCAGCGCGAACGTTTGGTCAGCAAGCTGGAAGAAGCCCAGGTACAGCTGGAAAACACTCGCCTGGAGCAGGAACTGGTGCTGATGGCACAGCGTATCGACGTCGCCGAAGAGCTGGACCGCCTGGAAGCGCACGTCAAAGAGACGCACAACATCCTGAAGAAGAAAGAAGCCGTTGGCCGTCGCCTCGACTTTATGATGCAGGAATTCAATCGCGAATCGAATACGCTGGCGTCCAAGTCGATCAATGCCGAAGTGACTACCTCAGCGATTGAGCTGAAGGTGCTGATTGAGCAGATGCGCGAGCAAATTCAGAATATCGAGTAAGTATTCAGGAAGAATCAAGAAGCAGCAAAAAACCAGAAGGCCCGCCAAACAGCGGGCTTTTTTGTTGTCATGAGCTAGCATAAAGAATCAAGAAAGCGCATCATTACCGTGTACACCTGGGTGTACCCCTAGCATTAGATGTACACGACTAGGTGTACACCCCTCCATTCAATACTCAGGGCTTCATGATGCCAAAACTAACAGACATGCAGATCCGCGCATGGATAAAGGCCGGAGAACGATTTGAAGGCCGCTCAGACGGCAATGGGCTTTATCTTTCCTATCGGGAAAGCTATCAAACGCCGGTTTGGCGCTTCCGGTATAAATTTGCCGGAAAGTCACGGGTAATGATGATCGGCTCCTATGCAGAACTGTCGTTGGCTAAAGCGCGGGAGACAGTCAAAGAGCTTTCAGCCCGCGTTGCCCTGGGTTATGACGTGGCCGGAGAGAAGCAGGAACGTAAATCCGAAGCGCTGGAAAAGATGGAGCAGGAGAAGCACGCGATGCGAGTATCAGGGCTGGCCGCTGAATACTTTGAACGCCAGATCCTGCCACGCTGGAAGCACCCCGACATACTGCGCCGCCGCATCGACAAGGATATAAACCCGCACATTGGTAGCATGAAGGTGGAAGACGTTAAACCGCGCCACATTGACGACATGCTAAAAGCTATCGTTGATCGTGGAGCACCGACCATAGCAACCGACGTCTTAAGATGGACGCGCCGCATATTCGATTACGGCATCAAGCGCCATGCATTGGAGATTAACCCTTGCTCGGCCTTCGAGGTTTCCGACGCTGGCGGGAAAGAGATAGCGCGTGACAGGTGGTTAACCCGTGACGAACTGATCCGACTGTTCCAGGCTATGCGAACCGCCAAGGGATTCAGTAGGCAAAACGAACTCACATTCAAGTTATTGTTGGCCTTATGTGTGCGCAAGATGGAGCTATGCGCGGCACGGTGGGAAGAATTCGATCTAGATGCTGCTATCTGGCATCTACCAGAGGAACGCAGCAAGAACGGTGACGCCATCGACATCCCATTACCGCCACCAGCGGTTGAATGGTTGAGAGAACTTCACACGTTCTCATGCAATAGCGCCTGGGTACTGCCAGCCAGAAAGATGCAAAACAGAATGATTCCCCACATACAGGAAAGCACCCTACCTGTGGCACTGGCAAAGGTACGGGCAGAAATGCCAGATGTGCCAAACTACACCATTCACGACTTCCGCCGCACGGCACGGACTCACCTTGCAGCGTTGGGCGTTGATCCTGTTGTGGCTGAACGCTGCCTGAATCACCGTATAAGGGGCGTAGAGGGCATCTACAACCGGCATCAATACTTTGACGAGCGCAAAGCAGCACTGGCGCAGTGGGCGGCATTGCTGGTGGCTTTGGAGCGTGGCGAAGGCTACAACGTGACACCAATCAAAAAAGCTAAGTAACCGAACAGATTGAGCCTAGTCCGACGGGGCGAAAAGCGGAAAGCCTTACCGCCTGGCTCAATCACTTTTTAAGGCATGGCGTCAAAGGTGGCGTGATGAATAAATTATTTAAATTAAAAGAATGGCTAACTCTGGAAGAAACATCCAGACGATTAACCACTTCCTTTCAGGAAGCCGTGTCTGTTGCAGATTGTTTACAGCTCGCCTTAGATGGACACATAAAAATATCTGTATTAATAGAGAAATCTAAGTTTGGGATACGTTGCAAAGAAGAAATTATTGGTTCAGAGCTATTATATGGATTTGTAGAATTTATGAAAGATACAGGTAAATTCTCAGAGGAAATGATAAAAACTGCGGAAAATGGCTTAAAAAGTCATGCTAACCAAAAGGAAATAGTTCAGTACGGTGATGTGTTTAAAGTATCACATGGGGTTTACGATTTACCAATGATGGGAGCGGAACGCCTTGATGTGCTTCATCTTTGCTCAATGTTGCAAGGGAGAGAGCCCGCCACACTCATTAATATGGACGGGCCTTTACTTCACTGCGGGGATGGTTTTATAAATATAATAGAACCATTTGATCATAACGACATCGAATACAAGACAAACGAACACGGAAAAATCAGTTTATTTGACAAGAAAAACGGAAGATTTATTAATGAAAAAAACCACTCCTCGGTATTTTACCCCGCTGATGGATTAGGAAATGTTGAATTTGTTTTCCGTAGGTTAAATATTGAAGCCTTCGAAAAAAGTCAGATAGAAAATGACCAAAATGACTTAAACATTTCTCTAAATGGAAGCCTTGAAATTATTGGAGCAATCATTTACTCAATAAAAAACACCCCAACAAAAAGCAAAAGATGGACTCAGGATGCGCTTAAAGCTGAAATGATAGAGAACAGAAAATCATTGAAGCCTCGAGAAATTGATGATTATTTTGCTCAATCAAATAAGGTATATAAAACAGATAGTTAATTTCGCACCGAAAATCCATTTTTCGCTGCGATGACTTTCCATCTCATTCTTTCAATCATTACCCCGTAACGACTCAACAACCACCAACAAGGGGTTACGGGCTATGACCACAGCACAAAAGACACAAGTCGCAATTCCCACCACCGGCTATATCCGCCGCTTTCGCCTAGCTGAAATGCTGGGCGTTAGCGTTGCTACCATCGACCGCAAAGTTAAAAACGGCACATTGCCGCGCCCGGTTAAGTTAGGCGAGAAAATCACAGCTTTCGACGCAGTAGAAATCAATCGTTGGCTGGATGCACGGCGGGAGTCTAGCAATGCGTAGCGTCATCACCGTACACAACAACCGTGTGCCGCTGGTGGAGTTCCAGGGGCAGCGAGTGGTCACATTCGCTATGGTGGATATAGCCCACCAGCGGCCCAAAGATACAGCCCGGAAAGCTTTTAAACGCAACCGCGCCCGATTTATTGAGGGGGAAGATTTTTTTATCGTTGCCGCGTCAAAAGTAGATTGGGCGAATACTGGTTGCTTAGCCAGGGGCATGAAACGCCCAGGCAAAGAATTGAACAGTGCCATTCCGATTCGCGGGAAGGTCACGTTGATTACTGAATCTGGCTATCTGCTGTTAACGAAGCCTTTCAACGATGATTTGGCTTGGCAGGTACAGCGCCAGTTAGTCAAAGCCTATTTTCGGCACATTCCCCAATTCCCAGAACTGCATAAGGTGCGCGTTCCTGATGCTGCTGAACTGATTGAAATGCCATTGCCGCAGGCACAAAACCTGATTGCAGAGATCGAACGCGAGTCATTTACCCAGCACGGGCAGAAAGGCAGCGCAGCTATGCGCCTGCGTCGCGATGAGCTTAAAAAACTGCGTCCGGCGACAAGGTTTGTGCGGGAGCGAGGACAAATTGAGGTTGCCGATACCGGGGATTATGCCGATGAATAATTTCAGTGACACTACCCGGCAGCGCCATACATCTATGAATAGCACCGGCCAGAAAAAATCCCTTCCCCTGGCTGGCATCCGTTGCCGTGCAGCTGGTGGATCGGCCCCAATAAAAAAAGGCGAGGATTGCGCCCCCGCCCTTTGGTATCACCTGAACAAAACTCAACTTTCTGGCGTTCCCTGCTTTGCTTTGCGGCGCTGTAGTTCTTCACGCGCCACGCTGATCAGCCGGTTAATTTCCTCACTGGCAGTAACGCCGATCGCTTCGACTTGCTCCAGCGCATCGAGCGACGAAAGCAGGTGGTTTTCTGTCGCGCCATCTGTCTGGCGCCTGGTTATCTCCCCGCGCATGGCTGCGACAATAAACCCGGCGGTGCTCTCGTCCGCGCACTTAACTGCATCCATGTCATCCATGACGTCATGGGGAATGCGGATAGAGATCTGTTTTGATTTGTCGTTGATGGTGTTCTTTGCCACGTACATTCTCCTGATAACTGACTGTGATTCAGTATACACGAAAATGAATCACAGAAAACACTTGACCTGTGATTCAGTTAAACTTAATTTAAATCACACCATGAGTGTTCAGGTGGCAAAAAACGGCGAAGCCCGGCAGTGCGTCAACACTAACCGGGCCTCTAACCACAACGATAGAATCAGTATCGAGGTAGCCATGTCAAATATTACCACAGCGCCGCAGCGCTTCACCTTCCTGTTTTTGGCCGTAGTTCGTGCCAATCCACAGGCCTTACCTCACCGCGAGCAGGTAACAGCCGCCACCGAGCGCGAAGCCCGTTCTTTTCTGGCTGGCCGCTATGTCCTGCTGTTCGCTGGCCGTCTGCCAGTACGGGAGGTGAGCCATGTTTAAAATCATCGTCACCACCACGAACCACCGCACCGGTAAAACAACGGTAGAAACCTGCCGCCGCCGTTATAAAACCTATTGCGGTGCTGAGAAAGCCGCTCAGGGCATGCGCTGGGTATGTAGACCGGATGGCGTAACCGCCACCGAGGAAGTTTCCGCCGAGGTTGTGGAGGTACGCCATGCATAACCAGATCCCTCAATGCGTATGCGACGTAAGTTTGCATGTATCCCCTGAGTTCTCTGGCAGAGTCTTGCTGCATATGGAGCAAGGACGCCTTATTTCCGATCTGCGCATACATGAAAGTTATCACCTGTTAAATCTGGAAGGCTTTATCGAGTTGGCACGCCGTGCCGGATGGCGAGTTGAACCCATAATCGAACCGAATAGCGGGGAATAAAACCATGAAAAAAATAAATACCGGACCAGCATCCGGGGGATCCGCTCACCCTGAAATCCGCCCAGGGGATATTTACCGCGATGGCCGAGGCGTCCAAATCACTGTTACAGATTACGCCTACAACCGCGTGACCTATTTACGCGACGGTTATCAAAATCCCTGCATCTGCACGCCTGAGCGGTTCGAGCGTGAATTTAAACGGGTAAGGGGCGAAACGATTACGGAATGGTGCAGCAAAACGCCCGTATCCGAAAAAATAGAAAAGTTGAAAAAGGTTATTCGCGAAAGGAGACAGCACCCGTGATCAACCGTCTGGATTTTATTCGTGAGGTAAAGCGTGCCGCTGATGGCAGTTGGTCAACGTTGCTGCCTTCTTGCGGTGTCACCGTGCCGGGGCGTGGCAAGCATGGCGCCTGCCCAATTTGTGGCGGTACCGATCGCTTTCACTTTATTGATGACCACGGTGGCGGTGAATGGCATTGCCGCCAGTGCGACGAACCAAGCCACGGTGATGGCCTCGACCTGATTGCTCGGGCTCATGGTATTACTGTAATGGCGGCCGCCGAGCTGGTGGCCAACCCAGCGGGGGTTTCTTTCCCGGTGGCGGAAACCTTGCCGAATACCACCAGCCAAAATAAAGCCACTGTGGAGGTGGAGCGGCAGCGCCGGGAACTGGAGCGCCAGCAGGCGGAAGCCACTGAACTGGAGCAGAAGCGCCAGCGGTTCAATCGCCGCTATACCGCGTTATGCAATAGCGCCGCGATGGGGGGATCGGCCTACCTTGCGGCTAAAGGGCTGACCGGCTTCACCTTCCCCATTCTGCCTGATGGCCGGTTGCTGGTGGAATTGACCGACGAAAGCGGCGCGGTGACGGCAGCGCAGACCATTACGCCAACCGGCGAAAAGCGGCAGGTGACGGACGGGGCCAAACGTGGCGCATTCCATACCTTGGCAGGCGGGCCAGAGCATCCGCAGGCGGTCATTATTGCCGAAGGGCTGGCAACCACTCTCACAGCTCACCTGATGCGCCCGGATGCGCTGACGGTGGTCGCGATCGATGCCGGTAATCTTCTGCACGTTGCGGAGGTAATGCGCCGGAAGTATCCCGATGTGCAGATCATCATTGCCGGGGATAACGATTGGCACGCACCGGGTGAGCTGGACGAACACGGCAAGCCGAGGAGGAACAGCGGGAAGATAGGCGCAGAGAAAGCCGCCAGCGCTGTTTCTGGCTGGGTGTCTTTGCCACCGACAGAGCATAAAGCCGACTGGGATGACTACCGCCAGCAGAACGGCACAGAGGCCGCAGAGCGGGCATTTAATGATTCGCTCTATCAACCCAAAGCCGCGGGAGAAGAAAAACACGCCGGTAGCCAGCGCGATCCACTCAGGCCTCACGTCGTCAGCCGAAAAGATGGCGTTTTCTGGATAACGCCGAAGGTGGATAGAGACAGTGGTGAGGTGATCAACTATGAAAGCTGGCTATGTTCCCCCCTTGAGGTTATCGGTACCGGCAGGGACGACAAAGACCAATACCTGATTATCCGCTGGCACCCTGCCGGGGAAAAACTACCGACAACCGCCGCCGTTCCCCTGGCTGATATTGGTGAGCGGGAGGGCTGGCGCACGCTGAAAGCGGGCGGGGTGAACGTAACCACGAAAACCGCACTCAGGGCCACCCTGGCCGACTGGTTGCAGCGTGGCGGCTCCTGCGATATCTGGCGCGTAGCGCAGGCCACCGGCTGGCAGTGTGGCGCGTACATCATGCCGGACGGGCAAATCATCGGTACGCCTACAAGGCCGGTGCTGTTCAATGGTCGCAGTGCGGCCGCTGCCGGGTACACCGTCAAGGGAACGCCAGAGAGCTGGCGCAACTCGGTGGCACGCCTTGCCCGTGGCAACCCCTCCATGATGGCCGGTATCGGTGCGGCACTGGCTGCGCCACTCATTGGGCTGGCCGGTGCTGACGGGTTCGGTATCCACTTCTACGAGCAATCCAGCGCCGGTAAGACCACCACCGCCAATATCGCCAGCAGCCTATACGGTGAGCCGGACGCCTTGCGCCTGACATGGTTCGGTACCGCGCTGGGTATTGCCAACGAAGCCGCCGCGCACAATGACGGCCTGATGCCGCTTGATGAGGTGGGTCAAGGTGCTGATCCGGATAGCGTGGCGAAATCGGCTTACACCCTGTTTAACGGTGTCGGAAAGCTGCAGGGGGCCAAAGAAGGCGGCAACCGTGATTTGAAGCGCTGGCGAACCGTGGCCCTCAGTACCGGGGAAATGGACATTGAAACCTTTATCGCCTCAACAGGCCGCAAGGTGAAGGCGGGCCAGTTGGTGCGCCTGCTGAATATCCCGCTGGAGAAATCGCAGCAACACCACGAAACGGCGAACGGCAAAGCCCACGCTGACGCATTGAAAGACGCCTACCAAAGCCACCACGGGGCCGCAGGGCGTTTCTGGATCAAGTACCTTGCCGACCACCAGCAACAGGCCATTGCTGCCGTCAGAGAGGCAGAGAGCCGCTGGCGTTCGCTGATACCGGCAGACTACGGCGAACAGGTCCACCGTGTTGCTGCACGGTTTGCGGTACTGGAAGCGGCCCTGTTGTTCGGGCGGTCTGTCACTGGCTGGGATGCGCAGGAATGCCGGGACGCAATACAGCACAACTTCAACGCCTGGATCAAAGAGTTCGGTACCGGCAACAAAGAACACCAACAGGCCATTGAGGCAACCGAAGCTTTCTTGAATGCCTATGGATTTAGCAGGTTCGCGCCGCTTCCCTATGACCCGCAGAGCCTGCCTATTCGTGATTTGGCCGGGTACTGGGACAGAGGCAAACATGATTGTGACACCATGGTGTTCTACACGTTTCCTGCTGCGTTCGAGGGGGAGATAGCGCGAGGGTTCAACTCAAAGCATTTTGCCAAGGCGCTGGCAGAGGCCGGGATGCTGACACCGCCAGCCAGTGGCCGGGGCTATCAGCGGAAATCACCGCGCATCAATGGACGTCAAATCAACGTTTACGTGATCCACCACCTGCCAGAGAACGACCAGGGGGAGGATTAATTTTCTCTACGTGCGAGAAAAACATGTTGGTTCAGTTAGTTCAGTTGGTTCAATTTGTAAATACGGTTGTTTTTAAAGGTAATTATTTTTTAGAAGTGCCGTTTTTGAACCAACACTGAACCAACAAAGGGGCGTTTTGAACCAACAAAATAATAAATCAGATGGAGATCAACCCATGAGTGTGGTCATTGAATTTAGTTCACAGCCCAAAATTAGCCGCCGAACGGCAATACATGAAGCTGGTCACGCGGTGGCAGCATGGTTTACAGGTCGGAGCAATATTGAAATAGCGGCAGCGGATGGGGCGAGAAAAGCGAAAACATCAATGGGGCTGGTGGCGGACTGTGTTGCCGTAACCCAGTGGCAGGGTGTAACACCGAGAACCCTGGACGACATTCAAAACCTATCACTACGGGAGCGCACCGATCCCGACCAAGTTAGAGACATAAAGACACAGGCGACTATTGATATAATCATCGCCATGTCAGGCATCGTGGCCGAGTCTATTTATTCTGGTGTGGAAATAGGCGAACTAATGAACACATCAGGAAAGTCTGATATGGAGAGCATTTCAGACTTGAAAAAAGTATTGCTGGCGGTAGGAGCAACACAGGAAGAAGCCGAAGACATCCAAGATAAGTCACTTACCCGGTGCTATAGCTTTGTGCAAATGAAGTGGTGGGAAGTGATCGCGCTGGCAAAAATTATTGAGAATAAATCACACATTCCTCCGAGTTATTTTATCGCTATTATGGGTATGATTGACCATCCATTCCCTACCGTTATCAGCCTACAGGATATGGATAATATCGCATCGTAGTTGAGCGTTAGGATGATTATCAATCAGTTATGGAAATAAAAATGCCGCCACTCAAAATCATTAAGCTGTCTATTTTTATCTTTGCCACTGTGATAACCGCAGGGTGTTCAAACGGAAAGATCGCCCCAGAAAACACCCTGGCCGCACTCCATTTAAAGAAAAGCGAGGGGTATAAAAATCGCCCTGGATGGGCGGCGCTGGTGGCTCTCTCTAACGACGACTGCCAAGCGTCCAAGTCTCATGGCACATCGTTGATAGACTGGGGTGATTCAGCATGCACGCCGAGCAAGCTCATCGAAACCGTTAATGCTAAGCCAGAGCTCATCCCGGTATTTTACGCAGCTTACCATGAGTATGGTGAAGGTAAGAACGGTGTGGTGAAGGGGCTTGCGCGTGATGGGTACGGTTTGAGTGAAACCTCTACCCAGTCACTACTTTTCATGTCTAATTTGGCCGTGCGTGTTTCTGACAAAAAAACTGTAGAGGCGGTTTACTCTGATTTTAAAGGTGACCGCTGGAGCATGGGCCTTGCTGATGTCAGTGAAAGCGACTTTAAACTATCACTTAGTAAATTCGCTGATAAAGCACCAGAGATAAAGAATAAATATGATCAGGCCGAACGTGAGCGCATAGACAAAGTGGTGCGGGAGAATGAGCGCATTAGCGCGGAGCAGGATAAGCGCAGAGCGGAGATCGAGGCTAGCTTAACATCAATGCGTTTTTATCCTGATTTCGGTAGCACCCCCTCGGCCAGTGAAAAACTTATAAAGCAACAGCTTGACCAGCTTAAGTTCACAAGAAAGCAGTCCGTTGATGGATCAGGGAGGTTAACCGCTGGTATGGGTTATTATTTGGAGGGAAGAAAAATATACCCTACAGGTTACTTCGATGTTGATGATTTCATTAGAAGCATACGCATAAGCATTCGTGGATGTTATGAGGTCGGGGCTTACACTGAGTCAAAGGCGGTGAATAATGCCTGTGTGGAAGGGATAGCCCAGGGCATCAAGGAATGGGGAGCAGCCGCAAGAGATAAATCAATTTCCGATAGGGCATGGTTCTATGGTGCAAGTGAGGGGACGCTTCGACACTCGGCTCTGGTTGAAGAAATATTGTTCTCTCATTGGGCTGGCATGGCGAGGGTATACTCATCCAGAGGGATGTAACCATTCCACGATCCTGACACTTCCAGAAGCCCGCCACCAGCGCGGGTTTTTCTTTTGCCATTTTCTGCCGGCAGGCGTGCGTAAGTGCGCAAATCGCGAATTTCGCATTCGGGAAAAACTGCGAATTGCGCATTCGGGAAAAAACTGCGAATTCGGTAATTGCGCAATTCACTGCGCAGATTGGTGAAAATTAATTATTATCAATAGATTGTAAGATTTCAAAGTCCAGTCGTGAACCTGAAAAAACTGCGAATTGCGCACGTGATACCCCAAGAAAGCCCAAGTATTTCGCATTTTTGCGCACTCCGAATTCGCAAAAAAAAGCGAATTAAACTCCGAATTCGGGAATTCGCAAAACAAGCAAAAAAGCCCGGCACGCCTGATGCTGCCGTGTCTGTAACTCCGAATTCGGGGGAGACCGAACCGCAAGAAAGCGCAAGTTTTCGGGTTTTTCAGCGCGGTTAATCGCGGTGTTTCGTGGTTATTGCGCACGGCTGCGCATGGATCCTAACGAATCATAACGTCCAAACGATTCTCCATTCCCCTCCAAGTGATAAGCTTTGATAAGGTTCGGACGGTCCCGCCATAGCGACAAATATAGACGTTCAAGCCTCCCGCCCGCCTGCAAAGCTTCACCCTGGACGGGGCTTTGTTGAATAAATCGAACTTTTGGCCGTAGTCAGGATCAGATCACCACACTCCTCATCCTGCAGCGATATCACGTGGCAAAACAAAAGTTCAAAATCACCAACTGGGCTACCTACAACAAGGCACTCATCCATCGGGGCTCACTGACTTTCTGGCTTGATGAGTCGGCCATTCAGGCCTGGTATGACAAGCCCAACACGTCTTCACGTGGTCGTCCTCAACGTTATTCTGAGCTCGCTATTTCTACCGTACTGATGCTCAAACGCGTTTTTCGCCTCACGCTGCGCGCCGCACAGGGATTTATTGACTCCATTTTTACCCTGATGAAACTCCCGCTCAGGTGCCCGGATCACTCCTGCGTCAGCAGGCGGGCTAAGTCCGTCAACATCCCGTTTAACCCCCCCACGCGCGGCGAAATTGCCCATCTGGTTATCGACTCCACCGGATTAAAAGTCTTCGGTGAAGGGGAGTGGAAGGTGAAAAAAAACGGTCAGGAAAAGCGCCGCGTCTGGCGGAAACTTCACCTGGCGGTGGACGCCGGTACTCATGAGGTTATCTGCGCTGACCTGTCCCTGAATAATGTGACTGACGCAGAGGCATTCCCAGGACTTATTCGTCAGACCCACCGGAAAGTTAAGGTCGCTTCTGCCGATGGCGCTTATGACACAAAACGTTGCCATGACGAGCTGCGGCGAAAAAAAATCAAGGCGCTTATCCCGCCGCGAACCCGGGCGGGTTACTGGCCGGCGGAGTATGCAGACAGAAATCAGGCGGTGGCCAGGCAGAGGCTTACCGGGAGCAATGTTTACTGGAAATGGAACACGACTTATAACCGGCGGTCGGTGGCCGAAACGGCAATGTACCGTGTTAAACAACTGTTCGGTGGTCACCTGACGCTGCGTGACTACGATGCACAGGTTGGTGAGGCTATGGCCATGATCCGTGCCTTAAACAAAATGACGCGTGCAGGGATGCCAGAAAGTGTGCGGATTGCCTGAGGAAGTCAGTGACGGGAGGCGCTTTTATCTAAATCCGATTTAATCAACAAAGCCGTTCTGTCCGCGAATCAGGGATCTCCACGACAAAAAGCTGTTTTTATCATAGAGAGCATGAAAAAGTGTGGGGCAGTCACCGAATGTATCGCCTGCTGGGGCTAGAATAACCAACATCATTTCATAACAATACCTGTTACCTGGCTATGAAGATCTACGTCATCAAAATCGCTGTTCGTGGAGTCAGTCCCATGGTCTGGCGCCGGCTAAGGATCGCTGCTGATACGTCGCTGGCCGCACTTCACTCCATTTTCCAGATCGTGCAGGGCTGGGGTGATGATTACCTCCATCAGTTTCATATTTACGGCAAAGATTACGGTATCTCTTACGACGGTGGCATTGGCTTTCCGGATAACCCGTTCCAGACCGTGATTGATGATTTTAGTTTTGATATCGGCGATCGCTTTACCTACGAATACAACTTCTTTGAGCACTGGCTTCATGACGTTCGGGTTGAGGCCATTCATGAAGACTCAACGCTGAAAACACCATTTTGTACAAGCGGTCATGGCCAACCCCCGAGGATGAAGCTGATAAGACGCTGGCGTTTCTGGAGGCCATCGTTAATGCGGATGATGCAGCAACGGTCGGTGATATCCGGGCATTTGTTGACGACCTGGATGCTGTTCGGTTCAATCGCAATAAAATCAACAGGCAATTGAGCAAACTCGACCTGGCGGCGCCAGCACTGGAACCTGAAGTGATCTGGTTGGGTCGCCGCCGCTGACGGATATCTATAAAGGTATACTTCTCTAATTCAGGAACTTGGCGCGCTCAGGCCCAGAGGTGTCAGACTCAGGATCGCCTGCGACCACGTAAGCCTTGGTATTTCAATATATTATAAACTTCGCAACCAGATGAAAAACCAGTAACCAGTAGATAATCCCACCACCGCAGGAGGCAACGATGAAATTGACGCTCCAGATAGTTATAACCGATGAGTCAGGCGTGAGTCGAACGGAAGAACTGATGACGTTACAGAAGTCAGGAGATGCCCGAAATGATATCGGATTATCGCTTTCAGAGTCGAAGAGCTTGCTGAACACCGTCCAGCAGTCAATGGTTCAGCAGCAGGCGGATGAATATACTCACCAGCATATCCAGTGTCCTCACTGCCTTGCAGCGCGTAGAATCAAAGGTCGGCAGAAAATACAGTACCGGACACTGTTTGGTATTATTCCCGTATCGGGGCTCCGGGTGTACCGATGCCGCTGCGAAGAAAGTGCAACTAAGACCGTCAGCCTTCTCAGTGACTGGGCGGGCGATCACACTCATCCTGCCCTGAAATATATAGAAACCCGCTGGGCCTCAATGATCTCGTATGAAATGACAACCCGTCTGCTGAAAGATATTCTGCCAGTGGGAGACAGCCTGAATGCCTCAACGGTGAGGAATCACTTATGTCAGGTGGCGCAGCGCCTTGATGCAGAGGCAGAAGCGAATTCTGGCTTTCTTTCCGGTTGCCCCCGCGACTGGGGGAACCTGCCCAGACCGGGTAAACCGTTTGTGGTGGGTATTGATGGGGGTTATGTTCGGGATCGGGACGAAAAAAAGCGTAATTTTGAAATTATTGCCGGCAAATCCTTTTCAGTCGGTTCGCCGGCAGACACGCGCCGCTTTGGTTTTGTCCAGAATGACGACTGTCATCCGGAACGCAGACTAATGGCACACCTCTCCGCCCAGGGAATGCAGGCCAACCAGCAGATATTCTTTTTATCCGATGGTGCGGATAACCTGAGGGAACTGCAGTTCGGTATGTATCCTGAGTCAACTCATGTGCTTGACTGGTTTCATATTACGATGCGGTTGACTGTGTTAATGCAATATGCAAAGGGGCTGCAAGCATCAGATCCGGAGACGGGCAGTAAGGTTTTGGCGCTTCTGGAAAGCACTAAACGATACCTCTGGCATGGTAATGTTGCCGCCGCACTGGAACATATTGATGAGTGCAGCATGTACTGCGATGACCCTGAACTCAGCTATACAAACCTTAAATCCCTTCAAAAACAACTGGATGAAATGTATACCTACATCCTGAACAATAAGATGATGATCCCAAACTACGGTGAAATGCACCGGTACGGAGAACCTGTTTCAACGTCGTTTGTGGAATCAACGATCAATGAAGTGATCGCCAGACGAATGGCCAAAAAACAGCAGATGCAGTGGAGCAGAAAAGGTGCGCATTATTTGTTACAGACCCGGATCGCTGTTCTGAACAATGAGCTGCAGGATAAATTCGCCTGCTGGTATACGGGGTTCTCAATAGGCGAACAAAGTGATGGAAAGGTATCAGCGATGGCAGCGTAGATTACGACTGCCCCAAGCTTTTTCATGCTCTCGTGGAAGGACAGGCCGACTTCAAAACGCAGCCTTAAAATTTCATGGATTTTACGCATGACGATTCTCTTGTTTGGCATATCTCTTTCCCTGGAATGAAAGAAAGAGATATAGCAGTAAAAATCAATGCGTTAAGAATAATTCTGGCGGTGTGAACGGCAATTCCGGTCGGGTGAACACCGATTCTGGTAAAATGAACAGGGATTCTGGCCATGGTGCAAAATCGTGGTATTTTCCGCCGGAATACGCGTTCACGTTCCCCCAGAATGAGTGTTCACGTTGAGCCAGAATATGCAAAAGACTCATTCGGTGATTGCCCCACACTTTTTCATGCTCTCGTATCAATAAGTGAAGCAGCCAGACTGACAGGAAAAAGTCGCACAACAGTGCAGTCATACGCCTCGTTCAAAAGCATATTCAAGGATACAAAAAGGTCACACCCACCACGGCATTGACATTACCCGCCACTACCTGACCGGTAGTGCGCGCATAGTTGGCGGTCAAACCTAAACTGACTGAAGAACTGCCGACGGTACCCAGCGCGACGTTCCTGTTGGTTGGAATAACGCCATTGCGGTTGGCAATCTGAATGCCAATCCCCTGAGCCACCGGCGCAGAGGCGGTATTGGCAAAAATCGTGGATGCGGCATCCGTGGTTGGCCCGGTCAGGTAATAGGCCAGGTTTTGGTTCTGGGCACAACGTACCGTCAACGGTATCGACACCGTTCCCGGATAATCTGGCAGATTCACGGTGACATCGCGGGAAGAGACATCACAGCCACCGGTAGGGATCACCACGCTATTGCGGGCATATATATTCCAAATATACGCATACGAATTTCCTACGTTATTGGTTTGATGCATATTTAACACCGCAATCAAAGAACCACTGGTTATCGCCACGCCACCTGCGGTACTGATAAGCTTGAGATAAAGCGCGGCGGGCCATGGCGTCATAGTGTTGGTTCTATAGACAACGGACTTGGTTTCAGAGGTTGTCGGGAATGGGTAAGAAGTACCGTCATACACAAAGCTACCGGTGAAACCTGTCAGTATACCACCATAGGCCGAGCCTCTTTGCAGAGAAGCGTAGTCTATTCGCGTATCTGGACGATCATTTTGGCAGGATATCTGACGGGACAAATCAACGATCAGGTTTTGGCCCACCCCGATCTGCGGAGTCAAATCAACAAACACGTTGGCGCTTCCGCCACCGACAGGGATGGTCGCCCCGGCAGCCGTTTGGCAAGTAAAGGCATGAGCACTGGATGAATAGCCAATCAAGAGCGCAGCTGCACCCAGATATTTCAGAAATATGCGGATTAAGTCTTTCATATGTTCTTCATCATCAGGAATAAGTGTAAACCACGTTGATCAGGGATTGAATCGATCCCTGCGTCACATTGCCGCTGGGCGTGATGGCCCTCACCTGCAAAACCAGGCTGGCGACCAGCGATGCGTCTTTCACCGCCACGACTTTGGTACTGCCGTTGGGCAGATTTACCCCGCCGCTATCGGCTAGTTGCAATGCAACAAAGTGACCCACTGGCTCAACAAATCCTTCGTCTTTGTATAGGGAAAACAGTCTGCATTTTCAACTATCCTCTGTCCGTTGGAGTAAGCCGGAACATCGCATTTAAACTGGCAGTAACCCGGTCACTGGCCCAATGATATGTATTTTGAACGATTACAGATTTCATATCCAATTGGTTTCATAGATCAATAACCATTTATTGATCGTTAGGATCGATCGGGCTTTGTTGAATAAATCGAACTTTTGGCCGTCGTCAGGATCAGATCACCACACTCCTCATCCTGCAGCGATATCACGTGGCAAAACAAAAGTTCAAAATCACCAACTGGGCTACCTACAACAAGGCACTCATCCATCGGGGCTCACTGACTTTCTGGCTTGATGAGTCGGCCATTCAGGCCTGGTATGACAAGCCCAACACGTCTTCACGTGGTCGTCCTCAACGTTATTCTGAGCTCGCTATTTCTACCGTACTGATGCTCAAACGCGTTTTTCGCCTCACGCTGCGCGCCGCACAGGGATTTATTGACTCCATTTTTACCCTGATGAAACTCCCGCTCAGGTGCCCGGATCACTCCTGCGTCAGCAGGCGGGCTAAGTCCGTCAACATCCCGTTTAAACCCCCCACGCGCGGCGAAATTGCCCATCTGGTTATCGACTCCACCGGATTAAAAGTCTTCGGTGAAGGGGAGTGGAAGGTGAAAAAACACGGTCAGGAAAAGCGCCGCGTCTGGCGGAAACTTCACCTGGCGGTGGACGCCGGTACTCATGAGGTTATCTGCGCTGACCTGTCCCTGAATAATGTGACTGACGCAGAGGCATTCCCAGGACTTATTCGTCAGACCCACCGGAAAGTTAAGGTCGCTTCTGCCGATGGTGCTTATGACACAAAACGTTGCCATGACGAGCTGCGGCGAAAAAAAATCAAGGCGCTTATCCCGCCGCGAACCCGGGCGGGTTACTGGCCGGCGGAGTATGCAGACAGAAATCAGGCGGTGGCCAGGCAGAGACTTACCGGGAGCAATGCTTACTGGAAATGGAACACGACTTATAACCGGCGGTCGGTGGCCGAAACGGCAATGAACCGGGTTAAACAACTGTTCGGTGGTCACCTGACGCTGCGTGACTACGATGCGCAGGTTGGTGAGGCTATGGCCATGATCCGTGCCTTAAACAAAATGACGCGTGCAGGGATGCCAGAAAGTGTGCGGATTGCCTGAGGAAGTCAGTGACGGGAGGCGCTTTTATCTAAATCCGATTTAATCAACAAAGCCCCTGGACGGTAAAGACCTGTTAGAGATTCGCGCCAGGGTAGCGGCACCAGTGGCCGCCAAGGAACGCCACCCCACCACAACGCACGCACCGGCCTACCAGTGGAAGAAGCCAGCACCGCGCCTGTAATGCCCCGTAAGCTCCACCACAAGGCTGCGCAAGCCGGATGTACAGAAATGTTAAGGTGATCGCCGTGATGTACGCTGCAGGGTGATCGGCACTGAACCAACACGAAAACCCCGTTTGTTGGTTCAAAATGGGGTGTTGTCGGTTCACTTTTGGAAAAAAACTTATTTAAAAACAACCGTCTTTACAAATTGAACCAACTGAACCGACTGAACCGACATGTTTACGCTTATATATAGCGAAATATCAGGGAAAAAAAGCCCTTTCAAACGGTGGAATGCGGCTTTGCGGGCAGGTGATTACCGGTTGCTCTGTCTGTTGTGGTTTTTAACCCCCTCGATGGGAGGTTGAGCGGTACGCAAAGTGGTACGCAATAACGGTACGCAGGTACGCAAAGACGGTACGCAAAAAATGGAGTGCGTACCAAGCGAGGCCCCTTCACTGCTGGCTATGGCGAAAAGTACGCACCAAGGCCGAACGATTCACCGCCAGATACGAAACGGAACAGCCGCAGCGGAAACCCCGACCATTATGGACGGTCGGAAAAAACGGTCGGAAACGAAAAACGGTCGGACGGTCGGAACCGCACCAGCTCTGATGTCGACCATGATCCGGATGATAAGAAGCGGACGGGCGAACCGCAAGAAAGCGCAAGTATTTTAAAATCCGACCAAAATGGACCGACGGAAAACGCAGGCATTCACGCCATCCAGGGTAAAATTAGACAAAGCCGCTGGAAGCGGTGCGAAAAATGAAAAAATCGAACCAACAATCAAGATCGGGCTGGGGTGGAAAGCGTGCAGGTGCAGGCGCCCCATTGGGTAACACCAACGCCGTGAAGCATGGCGAACGGAGTAGGCAGGCATTCTTTACTTTGGCCGGCGCCGAGAACTTACCCCCGTTGGTATCCCTCCGGGGTAATAACCTGGTCATTGCCGAGCGTGCGGGGGAATTGTTACGCATTGAGCCACACCCCCACACTGAGGCATGGCGCGAACTGATGCTGTTGGACGGCATCATGTGGCAGCATACCCGGCGCATGTTCAGTATTGAGCTGGAGGCGGTACGGTCAAAACTACGCCTTGCGAAAGCGACCAGGCGCTCAGGTGGTAAGAAATAGTGAGGTTCTGCCACCAGCTGCGCATATGACCTTAAGCGCCTGGTTGGTTCGCACTGAGGTTCGCACCGAAACCGTGGTGTTTTTAGTGCGAACCTTGATGCGTGGATCTTGCCCCACACCGAAATTTTATCCGGTAAAATGACCATGGCCACGACGGGCTGATAATAAAAAACTCTGAGAGGTGGCACTAATGCGAAATAATCAACGTAAAAAGACCACGCAACCTACCGCAACGATCACAGGCACAATCACCAAAGCACCCAGGCGCATAAAGACACAGACGAGCCGAGTTATAGCGGCCGCCACAGTGCTGGTAGAGTCAGAACCCGTACCCGATGCAGGTAATCGGGTTTGACATGTTGGCGCTGGAAGTGATGATCCACCACCGGGGAGAGCGGTTAACGGTGACCGGCGCGGCTGGTTATCACAACGGCTACCAGATAACGGCGCGTGAGGTAATCAATAGCAGTTATTCGTATCCGAAGAAACCAGCGCACCGTTAAAAAGCTATAATATTTACCGTTTTTTATTTATTGAAACCGGAGTTACACTCGTGGTTTTATCGATGAACTGGAGGAGCTTACTCTTATAGTATGACGGAGAGTAATTAAGAGGATCGATGTAAATGGCATCCTCCCTGACACGATATTGCTTACCGTGTTTCTCAGGTGGCGGATAGATATTCCCGTTTCTTGCCCAGCGCTGTAATGTTTGTAACGAAGGATAATCACTGGAGTAAATTGTTTTAATCCATTCTTCCAAGGTTAGGAGTTTCATTTCATATGTCCTTCTTTCGATAATTGATGCTGTAGTGCATGTAGGGCATTTTGGACTCTTAATACATGTTGGGTGATGCTACGATCTTCCAGCAAAATGGCCGTTATCATGTTTGATGTGTCGCGCAGTAACATTGATATCAGGTAATTTACTGTCTTGCCTTCGAGGCGCGCTCTACGCTCAGCTGGTAAGGCTTCGGTCAATGCTTTAGCCAACTCCTGTACTTTCACACTTGCAGCAATGGAATCACTACGTAACCAACGAAAGATAGCCTGCTTATTGACGTTGATTGCTCGCAAATCCACTTCTCCGAATTTGTTCTCGATCGGGTACAACCTCACCTTTCGCGGTTTAGCACTAGAGCTTAGCCACATACGTGAGATCTCAATCGCCACATGTTGCTGTCCGCACGTAGCAGCCCAGCCAATAACCTCACTTTTCAGCTTTTCTATTTTTTGCCTTTCTTTCCTCAATTTTTCTATGTTTCTCATAGGTAGTGTCTCCTGTCGCGAGTTGAAAACCTGATTAGGCTTAATCAGATTGCCATTCCCTATCGGTGATCATCTATCAAATGGCCGTTTAAATATCGAACAACTACGCAGGATAAGAGACTGGCACAGAATGGAAAAACGCGATCAAAGCATGATGCTTATAACTGAGGAAGAAATGATAGAGATCACTGGCGCACACTATCCCAGTAACCAATGCCAAATTTTTCTGGATAATGGCATCCCTTTTGTAAAGCACATGGATGGCCAACCAAGAACAACTTGGTACAACCTGAATCACCCTCTCAGTACACGACATCCCAAGCCAGAGAAAAAACTATAGTTGAGCCTAACTGGGTGGCCATGGATGAACCCATACCGGGAAGAAAAAATAGGTCAGGTTGATGTCATTAAAATCTTAGGTTTGCCCTTCTATTCAATTTCAATCTTGCATCCACCAGTAAGATCGCCTCGAACGCCAACAACTATGGATAAAGCATAGCACCTAAAAAATACGCAGGGAAAAATTTACCCCGCCCTAATGCTTGATGGCCGTGAATACCTGTTAATGAAAATGCCGTGCGGAAATATCAATAGCCATAGAAGTGCATAACACAGACTACTACCATGATGAGGAATAGTAAAATTTTAAATGATATAAAAACTGCGGATCAACTACGATTGACTTAATTTGCTTCCTTGTATCATAACGAACTAATTATTTTGAAAATTTTACGCGGCTTGTTTAATAACTCTCAGCGCAGCTTGTTTTGCATTCTCTACGGCAAAAAACTCTATACCTTCTGATAGGGCTAAGTCCGTCATTTCCTCTAAATAACCTTTCATTTTCAATACAGTTTTGGGTGGAATAGTAGGATCATCAAAAGATGGAATGCCAACTATAATATCGAATCGCTGCGGTTTGAGGACCATAGAAGATCGAGATAACGACTCCAGATCATACACCTTTGCCTTTATGGAGTTTAATGAACTTGACAACCGACTCGGAACCATAAGGCCAAAATTAGATGCGTACATATCATTCATAAATCCAAATTTTGTATGAACATTAACCGATGATAGTTGAACTCGAGCGCCAAAATAATCCGCCAGTTTAGGGTTTATAAACTTTGTCTCATCCGAAATACGTGTGGCCCATTGTTCTGATTGTTTCTCATTTGGTCTATCGTCTTCGTCGTTTCGTTCAGCTTCCAAACTCAACGTACCTAGACTCGCAGTCAAACGAACAGCCTGTCGCAGAACTCCTGTTAAGCTATCGTCAAGAGCATTAGCCTCCATCGATATGTGAAAACCTCCAACAGGTGAAATCCACGTATCCAAGGAAGAATTACTATCGATATGGGATTGCAATGAACACCTAACCCATTGAATCATATCTTTAATACCATCTGATTTTATACCATAAATAGCATCGAGAATTTCATCTCTAATCGATTGGATTATACGTACTTTTGTATCTTCTCCTTTCGCAACAATGATCACATTAATTCGCTCCCCTGAACCAACGATTGGCTCAAAAGATATTGACCACCATCTACCGCCATAAGATGGCTTGCTCGGGAATAATGTATGGTCAATGATCATAAGAACATGTCCGTTTGTTTGATGCCTATGCGAGATCTTATCAGACTTTCTAACACTGGCAACCTACGACTAAGGAAGGATAAGATACCGTTGATTTCAGCACTAGGTATGTATTTCTCAGCCAACGTTGAGTCCATGATTGATAGAAGGTTCAGCGAATGGCATACAGGCGTAATATTCTGAGATGCTGCTCTTAGCACACGAAACTTCTCTATTTCTGTCTTCAAGGAGTATAAAACTCTAAGAATGTTGTTATCCGACGCAGGCATGGTAGGTAAAAGATCATTTGGGATGGCAAGGCCATGATCTATGAAGAAAAAATCTTCCCCACCGTCATACAACATGTTACCTAAATTTCGGTCATGGTTAGCAATCCACTCATCGAAAACCCCCACATCCAAGGATGACTTGAACGCCTCAAGTTTCTCCATTGCTTCTTTACATTGTGCGTATCTACGAAAGCTAGGATAAGCCGCATCTTCCGATCCGAACATCAGAGCATGATGTCCTGGCGATAGCACATCAAGGCTACTGCTATCGGCTAAAATGAGGAAAGGTTTAGGAATGGGTATACCCAACGCCTGGCCTAAAAGAGCGCAATATGCCTCTATACAAATTTCTCTTGGTGGAATCAGTTTTGCAAATACAACAACTGTATCAGTGTTAGTTTTAACATGCCCTTTCCATGTTTGATTTATATTGCTTTCATGGAACTTTTTTGCTCCTGGCAGAAGAGTTGCTACCTCTATACTTTCCATAGCCCACCAATATTTTTTCTCTATGTCGAGAGATTACATGGGTTCTTTAAATTGTATAGCCCTGAAATTTGATCAGTACTTAATGTTCTACTTTCGGAGCCTGTTGGCTGATTAAGTCAGCCTGTTTGACTGGTGTACAGGACAGTGCAACTTGCACGACACTACAACTGTGAGCAAAAAGCAAACAATCACGCAGAGCACTCCGTTTTACCGTGTACACATGGGTGTACACAATCAAAAATCGCATTATCACAAACCCAATCACAGCAAGGCTTAGATGCCGATACTCAATGAATAAATTCAGTCGCTACCACTGGATAGCTAAAAACCTTAGAGCCCGCACATTAACGGGCATTTTTGTAGTGATTGACCCGTCCTGAATAGCGTTGACACGTTTTCGACTTAAATCCGGATAACGTGATAATGGCCGAGTTTAAACGCACACAACGTGACTATCCTTTGTCTTTTAAAATTGCTGTTGTTGAGCAGGTTGAAAAAGGCGAAATGACCTACAAGCAGGCTCAACTGCGCTATGGTATTCAGGGACGTTCCACCGTTCTGACCTGGTTGCGCAAGCATGGCCATCTTAACTGGGCTCCAGGTCTTCCCCATCTCTCCAGCCGGGAGTTGCCCATGAGCCAACCGCCTGCCCCTTTAACTCCTGAGCAAAGGAGCAGGGAACTTGAAGAACAGCTTGAGCTGGTCACCCAGAAAGCGGAGTTCCTTGATGCTGTCGTTAAAATGCTGAAAAATGACTATGGGATCAGTGTCATAAAAAAACGGCCAGGCAAGTCCTCACGCAAAAACAGAGCCAAAAAATCCTCGACCATATGGGTTCTACTGAGCTTGCTGCCAATCTGTTCCGAGCAACCCAAGCGGAAGAAAAACTGCGCCGCGACCAGGTAAAATCAAAACAACAGGCAAATCAGACCCATTTCGATGTAGGTAGGAAAGTACGACAAACTATTGAAGAACTAGTTGGAACCATGCCGGAAAATCTCCCTACGCCGGAAAAAAGCATCAAGCAACTCGAATCAGCAGCGAAACGCCTGGATAAGAAATAGACCACTTAACGGGCGCATTTTTGCTTAGCCCCTACGACACGAATAGGGCAAAGCTTATCATCAGTAACCTGTGCCTAAGCCATTGCGAGGATATCCTCGTAATGGTTCGCCTTAAGGCTAGCCCACTATCCGACCCGCATCGCCATCCTCCGCAATAACCCCATCAGCCAAACGGATCACACGCGGAAAGTGCGTTTTAACAAAAACATAATCATGGCTAATGGCCAGCACGGTGGTGCCTTGCGAACGGCAAACCGCTAACCAACGGGCAAATACTCCTAACCAATAGCTATCAAAGTCACGGCTGGGTTCGTCCAACAGCAGCAGAGGTGGTGCAACGGCAGCGAGGCTGGCAACGGCTACCATACGCCGCTGACCGGCATGTAAATCCAATGGGTGAGCATCCGCTACATCCGTTAGCTCACAAAGCGCCAGCGTTTGATTAACACGCTGCTCCAGACTATCGCCGCGTACACCCTGATGGCGTAAACCAAAAGCGATCTCATCGCGTACCCGGTTACGAAATATCTGCCGTTCTGCTTCCTGAAATAATACTCCCAGCAACGGCGCACGCTGTGCCGCTTTAAGGGTGGCAATATTTTGACCCTGCAAGAGAACCTTGCCGCCGGTCGGTTTTAGCAACCCGGCCATCAGGCGTAATAACGTGGATTTCCCGGCACCGTTATCCCCGATCAAGGCCACCCATTCCCCCGCCTCAATGGTCAAATCCAAACCGTTAATGATGGGTTCGCTCACGCCTGGCCACTGATATTCCAGCGATTCAATCGTTAGCATAATGAAAGCCTGCCTTGCTCCAGCGCCCAGGTTTGCAGGCAATAAGCGGCAACCTTGGTGAGTGACCGCTCAAAGAGCAAAACCACGCACTGCTGCTGATTAGCGTAAGTAACCAGCTGTTGTAACAGCTTGGCGGTAGCTTCAGGTGTCAGGCGGCTAAAGGCTTCATCCAACAATAGTAGCCGTGGGCGCATCGCCAGCGCACAGGCCATCACCACCCGTTGTGCCTCACCGCCAGAGAGCGTAGCTGGATGACGATGGCGTAAGGCGTGGCAATCGGTGAACATCAGCGCCTGTTCGATACGCGCCATTATCTCGGCTTCATCCAGGCACAGATTCTCCGGCCCGAAGGCGATCTCCTCTTCGACCGTGAAAGTACAACCGGAAAGTTGCAGTTGGGGTGCCTGTTGAATGAGCTGCACCTGCTGCGCCATTTCAACCAGCGGACGCGAACCTATTTCCTCACCGAGGACCACTCCTGAACCCTGTATTGTGCCGGGTAAGAAGTCGGGGAAACAGCCTGCCAACAGCTGGGCAAGCGTGGTTTTTCCGCTGCCATTCCCACCGCTAATGCCATATAAACCTGGAACCTCGCAATGTAGATCGATGCTTTCCAACTGCCAGCGACTACCTTGAGGAATAAAGCTCAGCGCATTCAGTGCCACAACCACAGCCAGGCTCCTATTTCCAATGCCGCCACCAACAGCAAGCCATAGCGCACGCTACGTTGCAGCGGGCTGTCGCTCGGTGCCCATAGCGTTGTGCGTCTGGGATGCAGCCGAAAAGCACGCATATCCAGCGCCGTGCTGCGCGCGGTTAAATCATTCAACGCACTGTGGGTTAACGGGATAACCAATGCCGGAATGTAGCGCAATCGTTGATACCAATAGCCGTCTAGCGGCACGCCTCGCGCCAGCTGTGCCTGGTAAATCGCGGCCAGTTGCGCTCGCAGCTGTTCAGCAACCAACAGCGGCCCTGCCAGCAGGTAGGCCAACCCGAGCGGCAAACGGCTGGCAAACAGAGCGCGAATAACATGCTGCGGCGGCACGTATTGCAGCCAGATTTGCCCAAAACTTAGCAACGCCAACAAGCGTAGCCAGAGCGCGGCAGCGTTGAGCATTTCGCTATCATCACGCGCCTCCCCCCGTAGCCACCATGCCAGCCAACCGCTATGCACCAGCCATAAGCCACCCGCCATGGGTAACATGATCCACGCCACATAGCGCCAGCGATGCCGGGTACTTTTCATCAGGATCAGCAATAGAAAGCTCGCCAGGCTATAGGCTAGCAACGGATAACCAAACGGCATCAGCAAGCTGCTGGTACCCAGTACCAGCCAAAGAGCCAGCGAGGTGAACGGGTGCATTAACGCACGGCAGCCATTGCGGGGAAATTACGCAAGGTTCGCTGCGACATATTACGCACCAATAGCCAGACGATGATGGCAACCAGCACTTTATCTATCAAGTTGATCCCCAACACAGTCATTGCGACGGATTCGATCAGATTGCTACCCATTGAATGCACATAGGCGACAAAGAAGTCTGCGCCACTGCCAGTGACCCCGGCGAACAGATAGGTTCGGATCGGTACGGCAACAATCGTCACGGCCAAGGTGATCACTACGCCACTCAGGATCACTTTCGGTAACGTCCGGAACCAACCGATGCTAGCCAATAAGCCAGCGACCAAACCAATCACCATCGCCACCGGCGCGAATGCGGCCGCAATCGGGCCGGTGAGCAGGCCCCAGATCAGGTTGGTCAATAAACCGGTCAACATGCCGATAATCGGCCCGGCGAGAATTGCACTCAGCAAGGTACCGATAGAATCGAGGAAAATAGGCAGCTTCAGCATCGATACCAACTGCCCGCCAATCATGTTGATAGCAATTGAAATCACCATCAACACCAACGTCTGACTCGATAACCCATTACGTGCCATAACAACCTCACTCAACTAGTAGGAAAATTAGCGTTGCTCGACGTTTAATTCGTCATAGCCCGAAAGCGCGCAAGGTTGTCGGTTAAATACGACATCGTTCAATTCCCCAATCACCAATTCGAGCGTGGTGCGCACGGTGCAGCCTGCCATCACATGGCCGCCGGTCATATGGCCATGCTCATCGGCCACGGCCAGATGCAGATGTTCGCCTCCGGCCTCCAACGTGCCAATCAGTGAGACCACTTCAAATTTTCCGGTCAATAACGTGGTGCCTTCACAGCTGGCATAGCGCAACGCCACGTCACTCAAGCTGCCGACGCAACCACTGATCCAGGCGGCACGCAAATCCTGCTGCCGGATAAAATCACGAAGTGCAGCCAGCAAGTCTTGTTGCGGTAACAGACGCAAGGCATAAAACCGAGCCGTAGACGGCGTTGATGTCTCCACGATAAGATCCTTTACCCCAGTGGGTTGGGTGATACGGAAAAGAGGGAAATGGCGTCGGGAAGGTAGGATGCTGCATGAGGGATGTGACTCCAAATAACTCCGAACCTCGGACGTTATGCAGCATGATAGAGATTGATACGGCCTATGTATGTGACATAGGTCAGTAAAAGCGGCGGTACTGGTATGCTGGCCAAAAGCGAAATTGGAATGGGTCTGAAAGAACACTGATGCCAAAAATAAAAAGCCAAGAAACTCTGGTACGCGAGCGTAAGCGCTGGGTAGCGCTAGCGATCCTGGTGGCGGCCATTGTTGGCAGCTTCCTGTGGTGGAAACAAGGGACACTGCGATACGAAGAGTGGAGCCCCAACAAACAGTATGTGGTGCGCAATTATAAAACCTTCGAGTTTATTCCGCGTTTCACCATGCCTGGCGATGGCGGGCATTACTCCGGCTACATGCGGGTTTATGACCGCAACGGCAAGCTGCTCTACGAAGAGTATTCCGACCTGCTCGACTTTGTCGAAGGCCCATTCTGGGCAAAAGAAGGCGTTTATTGGATGGGGAACGACAATCAGGACATCGTTCGCCTACCCACCTCGCCTGTGGATTGAAGCTTGCTGACAAGTGGCCTCCTGAAGGGAGGCTTAACCCGATCAGTTATAAGCGGCGGCCTGCTCTTCGGTGATCAGCTCCATTTTTTCAAGCTGAACCGCAATGCCGCGCAGTGAGCGCCCAAACTCCACGCTTAACGCCTCTATCGTTTTACCAGCGCTGTAGCCTTCCTCCAATAGCTTCCTGTCTTCTTCCGACCAGGGGAAATTGAAGTTGGCAGGCCGACCCTCGGCAATATTTTTCTGCCGCCGCTCCTCGGGTGATAACTTTGCCTTTTTCACCCGTTCTCGCTCGGCGTAAAACTCATCCGCCAGGGCAAACAGCATCCGGATCGTCTCTGGGGAATGAACCAGCGAGGTATGATTCAAAAACTCCCCCGTTTCTGGGTTAATCCCCCTCGCCAACGCACGCAACGTCAGGTAGGTCTGCATCATGGTTTCCGTCCTTAAAAATCTAACCGTCATTCTCGCGGCTAGTTCCCTGCCTATTGTTGCTCATAAAACGAACTATTCAACGATTCGATCGGAATGCGTATTAACTTTGCGAAGCAAATTCCAAATTAACTCTATTTCTTGCAAGAAAATAACCACTTAAAAAAATACCCATTCGGAAATGGGAAACTCAATGCCGTCGATAATTCTCCCGGCAATCGGTGAAACAGGTTTATCTTCAATATTTACAGATAGTTTTCACTTGAAATTAATAAGGTAAATTAACCACTTACCCGATTTATACCGAACGCGATAAATTAAGGATTACTCACCGCACCGCTGGCTACTTATTAAGGAGTATTTTCCCGCTAACTCTCCCTTATGTTGATTTCCCTCAATAACGCTTGGGTTATTGCTGTTAGTTTGCCATGACTAAAAAACCACTGATAAGCATTAGGGAAAGCAATGGACGTCAATCGCAGACAGTTTTTTAAAATCTGCGCTGGCGGGATGGCTGGGACCACGGTGGCAGCATTAGGCTTCGCGCCCAAGGCTGCGTTAGCGGAAACGCGCAACTACAAATTATTGCGCGCCAAAGAAACCCGCAACACCTGTACCTACTGTTCCGTAGGCTGCGGTTTATTGATGTATAGCCTGGGCGATGGGGCAAAAAACGCCAAATCGACGATTTTCCATATCGAAGGCGACGCGGATCACCCGGTAAACCGCGGGGCGCTGTGCCCGAAAGGCGCTGGCCTGCTGGACTATATCCACAGTGATAGCCGCCTGCGTTACCCAGAGTATCGCGCGCCTGGTTCAGATAAATGGCAGCGCATCAGCTGGAATGAGGCCTTTGACCGCATTGCCAGGCTGATGAAAAATGACCGGGATGCCAACTTCGAAGCCACCAACGCCGCTGGCGTGACGGTAAACCGTTGGCTCTCTACCGGGATGTTATGCGCCTCTGCGGCCAGTAACGAAACCGGCATGCTGACACAAAAGTTTGTCCGATCGCTGGGCATGCTGGCAGTTGATAACCAAGCGCGTGTCTGACACGGACCAACGGTAGCAAGTCTTGCTCCAACATTTGGTCGCGGTGCGATGACCAACCACTGGGTTGATATCAAAAACGCCAACGTTGTGATGGTGATGGGCGGCAACGCCGCTGAAGCGCATCCGGTGGGATTCCGCTGGGCGATGGAAGCCAAAAACAACAACGACGCCACGTTAATCGTCGTCGATCCCCGCTTTACCCGTACCGCATCGGTCGCCGATATCTACGCGCCGATACGCTCCGGCACCGACATTACCTTCCTGTCGGGCGTGTTGCTGTACCTGATTTCCAACAACAAGATCAACGCTGAATACGTGAAGCATTACACCAACGCCAACCTGTTGGTCCGGGATGACTTTACGTTTGAAGATGGCTTGTTCAGCGGTTATGACGACAACAAACGTCAGTACGACAAAACCACCTGGAACTACCAGTTCGGTGAAGATGGTTATGCCTTGCGTGATGATACGCTCCAGCATCCGCGTTGCGTCTGGAACCTGCTGAAAGCACACGTCAGCCGCTACACGCCTGAAGTGGTGGAAAACATCTGCGGCACCCCAAAGGAAGATTTCCTGAAGGTGTGTGAAGTCCTGGCTTCCACCAGCGCAGCAGACCGTACCACCACCTTCCTGTACGCCTTGGGCTGGACCCAGCACACGGTCGGCGCGCAGAACATCCGTACCATGGCGATGATCCAGTTGCTGCTCGGCAACATGGGCATGGCTGGCGGCGGCATCAACGCCCTGCGCGGTCACTCCAACATTCAGGGGTTGACCGATATTGGCATGCTGTCCACCAGCCTGCCGGGGTACCTGACGCTGCCTTCGGATAAACAGACCGATCTGACTACCTATCTGGCCGCCAATACGCCAAAGGCCACCTTGCCTGGCCAGGTTAACTACTGGAGCAATTACCCGAAATTCTTCGTCAGCCTGATGAAGAGCTTCTACGGCGACGCTGCCCAGAAAGAGAATAACTGGGGCTTTGATTGGTTGCCGAAGTGGGATCAGTCCTACGACGTCATGAAGTACTTCCAGATGATGGATCAGAATAAGGTCAACGGCTATATCTGCCAGGGCTTTAACCCGGTCGCCTCCTTCCCGGACAAGAATCAGGTGGTCGCCTCACTGGCCAAACTGAAGTATCTGGTGATCATAGACCCGTTGGTTACGGAAACTTCCAATTTCTGGCAAAACCACGGCGAGATGAACGATGTCGATACCGCGTCGATCCAAACCGAAGTGTTCCGGCTGCCATCTACCTGCTTTGCCGAGGAAGACGGCTCGATCGCCAACTCCGGCCGCTGGCTACAATGGCACTGGAAAGGCGGCGATGCCCCAGGTGAAGCGATTACCGACGGCGAGATCCTGGCCGGCCTGTACCATCGCCTGCGCCAGATGTATGGCAGCGAGGGCGGTAAAGGTGTCGAGCCACTACTGAAGATGGGCTGGCACTATGAACGGCCAGACCACCCAGAATCCGAGGAAGTGGCCAAAGACAGCAACGGCTACGCGCTGGAAGATCTGTATGACGCCAACGGCAATCTGCTGGCGAAAAAAGGCCAGTTGCTGGATTCCTTCGCGATGCTGCGCGATGACGGCAGCACGGCTTCAGCCTGTTGGATCTATACCGGCAGTTGGACCAGCAAGGGCAACCAGATGGCCAACCGTGATAACAGCGATCCGTCAGGGTTGGGCAACACGCTGGGCTGGGCCTGGGCATGGCCGCTGAACCGCCGCATTATCTACAACCGCGCCTCCGCTGACCCAATGGGTAAACCTTGGGATCCGCAACGCATGCTGATTGAATGGAACGGCAGCAAGTGGGTCGGGAATGATATTCCAGACTACAACACCGCCGCACCGGGCAGCGGCGTTGGGCCGTTCATCATGCAACCGGAAGGGCTTGGTAGGCTGTTTGCCCTCGACAAAATGGCCGAAGGGCCGTTCCCGGAACATTACGAGCCGTTTGAAACGCCGTTGGGCACCAACCCACTGCATCCAAACGTGATCTCTAACCCGGCGGCCCGTCTCTATCCGTCCGACGCCAAGCGTATGGGTGATAAATCCGAGTTCCCTTATGTCGGTACCACCTATCGTCTGACCGAGCATTTCCACACCTGGACCAAGCACGCGCGCCTTAACGCGATCATGCAGCCGGAACAGTTCGTGGAAATCAGTGAACGGCTGGCGAAGGAGAAAGGGATTGAGCAAGGCGATACCGTCAAGGTCAGCAGCAAACGCGGCTTTATCAAGGCGAAAGCCGTGGTGACCCGCCGTCTGCAAACCCTGAAGGTTAACGGGCAGGATGTCGACACCATCGGTATTCCACTGCATTGGGGCTTTGAAGGGGCAGCCCGCAAAGGCTACCTGGCCAACACCCTGACGCCGTTTGTCGGCGATGCCAACTCGCAAACGCCGGAATACAAGGCGTTTCTGGTTAACGTGGAAAAGGTGTAAGGAGCCGAATTTATGTCCATGCAATCCCAAGACATTATCAAACGTTCGGCCACCAACACCCTGACGCCGCCTCCCCAAGCGCGTGATTACAAGGTCGAGGTCGCCAAGCTGATTGACGTTTCCACGTGCATCGGTTGCAAGGCCTGTCAGGTGGCCTGTTCCGAATGGAACGATATTCGCGATGAAGTAGGACACTGCGTTGGGGTTTATGACAACCCCGCCGATCTGAGTGCCAAATCCTGGACGCTGATGCGTTTCTCGGAGGTGGAGCAGAACGGCAAGCTGGAATGGCTGATCCGCAAGGATGGCTGTATGCACTGCGCAGATCCGGGTTGCCTGAAGGCCTGCCCGTCTGCCGGGGCGATTATCCAATATGCCAACGGCATCGTGGATTTTCAGTCCGAGCACTGCATCGGCTGTGGTTACTGCATCAGCGGCTGCCCGTTCAACATTCCACGGCTGAACCCGCAAGACAACCGGGCGTACAAATGTACCCTGTGCGTTGACCGCGTCAGCGTGGGCCAGGAACCGGCCTGTGTGAAGACTTGCCCAACGGGCGCAATCCACTTTGGCACCAAGGCAGAAATGCTGGACGTGGCACAGGAGAGGGTCGAAAAGCTGAAGAAACGCGGCTTTGAGCATGCGGGCGTGTATAACCCGCAAGGCGTTGGCGGCACCCACGTGATGTACGTACTGCACCATGCCGATAACCCCGAGCTGTACCACAATCTGCCAAAAGACCCGCATATCGATCTGTCGATCGGGTTGTGGAAAAGCGTACTCAAACCCTTATCCGTGGCGGGCTTCATCGCCACCTTTGCCGGTTTGATTTACCACTACATCGGCATTGGCCCGAACAAGGAAGTGGATGATGAAGACGAGGAGGACCATCATGAGCAAAAGTAAAATGATCGTTCGCACCAAGTTTATCGACCGGGCCTGTCACTGGACGGTGGTCATCTGCTTCTTCCTGGTGTCGCTGTCCGGCATTGCGCTGTTCTTCCCCACGCTGCAATGGCTGACCGAGACCTTTGGTACGCCGCAGATGGGTCGCATCCTGCATCCTTTCTTTGGTGTACTGATCTTTATCGCGCTGATGTTTATGTTCTTCCGTTTTGTGAAGCATAACATTCCCGAGAAAGAGGACTTGCCGTGGGTCAAAGGCATCGTGGAAGTGCTGAAGGGTAATGAGCATAAGGTCGCTGACGTCGGCAAATATAATGCCGGCCAGAAGATGATGTTCTGGAGCATCATGAGCATGATTTTCGTGCTGTTGATCACCGGCATTATCATTTGGCGCCCTTATTTCGCCCACAACTTCCCGATCCCGGTGATCCGCTATGCACTGTTGATCCACGCTGCATCGGCGATCGTGCTGATCCACGCCATTTTGATCCATATGTATATGGCATTCTGGGTGAAAGGCTCGATCAAAGGCATGATTGAAGGCAAGGTCAGCCGCCGCTGGGCGAAGAAGCATCACCCGCGCTGGTACCGTAAGGTCGAGGCTGAAGAGCAAAAAGACGAGCAGTAACCCGTTGAAATTCGCCCCTTCGCATGAAGGGGCGACTCTCTCCTCAAGCGACCACTGAACCATCAAAGATCTGCTGCATGCTTTCGATCAGGCTCAGCAACTCGCTATTGGCCCCAGGCTTCCACAGTGCCACCATCGGGTGCATCAGTCCCTGTTTCCCTAATTCCGTATTGAGCCGCTCTACCTGCGGCAGATGCTGCATTTGTAGATGAGTTGGCAGGAATGCCCAACCCAGCCCGGCGGTTAACAACGTTTGCAGCAAAGCCGGTTCATTGACGACCTGGATGCGATCGGCGATTTGCAGGCGCTTCGCCATCGGCTCGGGCAGGTCATAAAAGAGAATAAGTTGGGTGCTGGATGCCAACGACAGCAAGGTGACCGGGCTACCCACGGGGAAAAAACCCTCGCGAGCATAGACGGCCAACTCAATGGCCCCCAAGGCTCGCCACTTAAATTTTTCGCCAATCGAACGGTTGATCGCCTGATAAACGCCAATATCCGCCACATCGTCTGCCAACGCCTGTTCACCCTCACCACGCTCCATCATCAGCAAATTAAGCTGAATGCCACGCTGGCCCAAAAACATCGCCAGTTCCGTTAAAAAAGCGCGCGGAGTAAACGGGTCATAGCACAGCGTCAGTTTCTGCCGCACCTGCTGCGGAATATGCTGAGCCAGCAGGCTAAGGGCCTCTGCCTCCTGCAAAAACAGCCGAGCTTGCCGGTAAAGGCGCTGGCCCGCCTCGGTCAATTGCAATGGGCGGGTACGGCGATCGCACAGGGAATAGCCTAGATCCAATTCCAGATTTTCGATCAGTTCACTGACGGTGGTGCGATCCTTCCCCAACCGTTTGGCGGCCTGGGTGAGATTGCCGGTCTCACAAACGCTGGCGAAAGCTTCAATCTGCGCCAACGAAAAACCTATCTTCCCCATCTCTCCTCCACAAAATTGCGGGGGATTTCCCCCCGTTCATCCACTCTACGATATTAGTTCGCGGGCTTACCATTATTTTGTTCACCTCATTCAGGTAAGGAAAATAACCATGAAAAAGCTCACACACAGCGTATCAGCCCTACTGGTAGGTGCTGCACTCAGCGCCAGCCTGGCAACCGGGGCGCAAGCCTGCACCCGCGCCTTTATGAATATGTACCCAGGCTATATGGTCAGCGCACGCAATCTGGATTTCTTCGGGCCGGTAGATCCCTCACTGGTGATCACACCACGCGGTATTGCGCATAACGGCGGGGATGCGAAGAACGCCGCCCAGTGGCAAACCCACTACGGCAGCGTCGTGGTTTACGCCGATGGCGTGTTCCCAATGGACGGTATGAATGAAAAGGGGCTAGCGGGCCATACGCTGTTTTATATGAACGGCAGCCAAGTGCAGCAGGACAATCAGGACAAGCCGGTGATCGAAAGCCGCGCCTGGTTGAGCTACATCCTGGATAACTACGCCACCGTTGATGAAGCGGTTAAAGCCATCCGTAGCGACGTACGCCTGGCCGCCGCCCATATGCCTATCGATTACGCCTCGGATACCAAACACATCGCGATCGAGGACGTTAGCGGTGATTCTGCCATCATTGAGATCGATAATGGCAAAGTGAATATCTATCACGACAAAAATTATCGGGTGATGACCAATCCCCCCTCTTACGATAAACAACTGCAGAACCTGGCCAAGTATCAGAATGCCACGCGCAGCGAGATCCCTGGTGGCTTGGAAGCGGATGAGCGCTTGGTGCGCGCCAGCTATGATTTGAAAAACCTGCCGCAGCCGGACAATAAAAACCAGGCACAGGGCTTCATCTTATCGGTGCTTAATAACGTGGCTTATCCGATCGGCTCACCGGCAGAGCCAAGCGAACAAAAGGTCACCGACATGTATGCCAAATACAGCAAGCGCCCGGACCAGAACAAAGGCATCGGGACTTACTGGACGGCGATTTCGGATCTGAGCCATGCGGAGTATCACTTCAAGTCCGCCTTTGCGGCCTCGCAGGTTTGGGTTCCGCTGAATGACATCAACTTCAGCCAAGGGCAGCCGGTGCGTAAGATCGCCCATCTTAACGACTATGCCCAACAGGGCTGGGAAGGTAACGTGCTGGCCCAGGCGAAATAACGCTTAACCCACTATTGTTATAAGGGTAATTTCACGATCAAACGCTGCTGGCCGCCAATGGCCAGCAATAATCTGAACGCATAACACACGCCCAAAGTATTTTGTTCTAATCGTCATGCGGGGTAATGAAAGGCACCACGGGCTGTGGCTAAATAGCGCTTTCCTAGCCTGTATGCCGTTCGGATTGTTTATGTCGCAAATTTTGCAATTTATTTTAGCCTTGGTGGTTATTGTCGTTCTCGCGTTATTGGTCAGTAATGACCGCAGGAAAATCCGCCCACGTTATATTATTCAGTTGCTGGTGATTGAAGCCGCACTGGCCTATTTCTTCCTGCATTCAGCCAGCGGACTGGGCGTTATCAAGCATGTGGCCGATTTCTTTGGCATCCTGCTGGCCTTTGCAGCACAAGGCTCTGACTTTGTTTTCGGTGGCATGAGCAATCAGGGGCTGGCCTTTATCTTCCTCGGCGTGTTGTGCCCGATTATCTTTATCTCTGCATTGATCGGTATTTTGCAGCATTTCCGCATCTTGCCGTTGGTGATCCGCGTCGTGGGCACTTTGCTTTCAAAAGTGAACGGCATGGGCAAGCTGGAGTCCTTCAACGCCGTCAGCACGTTGGTGCTGGGCCAGTCGGAAAACTTTATTGCCTATAAGGGCATCATTGCGGATATCTCCCCACGCCGGATGTACACCATGGCCGCCACCGCGATGTCGACGGTTTCGATGTCGATCGTGGGTGCCTATATGGCGATGATCGACGCACAATACGTAGTGGCCGCGTTAATCCTCAATATGTTCAGCACCTTTATCATTCTCTCGATCATCAATCCTTATCAGGTAGACGACGAGCCGGAACTCAAGCTGAATAAACTGCATGAAGAGCAGAGCTTCTTTGAAATGTTGGGGGAATATATTCTCGCGGGTTTCAAAATTGCGATGATCATTGCCGCCATGCTGATCGGCTTTATCGCCCTGATCGCCGCCGTGAACGCCATTTTTGCTGCCATTTTTGGCATCAGTTTCCAGCAGATCCTGGGTTACGTGTTCTACCCGCTAGCCTGGCTAATCGGCATTCCGGCGCCTGATGCGCTTCGGGCTGGCAGCATTATGGCCACCAAGCTGGTCGCCAATGAATTTGTGGCGATGATTGAACTGAAAAAAATCGCGGCAGAGCTGTCCCCACGTGGTTTGGGGATCCTCTCGGTGTTCCTGGTGTCCTTCGCCAACTTTGCTTCCATCGGCATTGTTGCCGGGGCCATCAAGGGATTAAACGAACGCCAGGGCAACGTGGTTTCCCGCTTCGGCCTGAAGCTGGTTTACGGTTCCACGCTGGTTAGCCTGCTTTCGGCAGCGGTTGCCGGGCTGGTGCTGTAAAAACAATAGCCAGGCTTGCTGTAGTTGCGGCAAGCCGGGTATTCATTAGAACGCGACGCACACCGGCGCATCGACACGCATCACCGAGTCTTGGGCAAACTGCTGTTTATAGCGGGTGCGCAGCGCCTCAATGTTTTGCTCACTGGCAGCATCAGGGCTATGGATCAGCATCAACGCCTTGCTGTTTTCCCGCGCCAGCTTGCCATCGTTCCCCAACCATTGCCCTTTGGCATCAAATACCGATAACCCATCTTTAAAACGCGGGGTTACCTGCTGATCGACAAATGTCTGCCATTCAACCGCCGTAATTATCGGCCCTGCCGGGCGATTCAAGCCAAAATAGAGCGTGGTTTGGGTCATCGGCTCGCCGATGCTGCACGTTGCTTCTGGTTTTAACGGTGAGGCCTGTTGCACTGGCGCTACGCAGCCGCTCAACAGCAAGGTTATGGCGACGGCGACTGCCAATATCGGGGTGTTTTTCATCTCGCTTTCATGTTCCTTAAATAATCATCAACAGACACTAACAATAAATTTCTAATGTGCTGTAAAAATCACAAGTAGCACTAGAGACTAGTAGTAAGCAAAAATCACCTATTTAGCATTAGGTAAAGTAATTCGAAAGCGACACCAACAAAAAAACTCAGTGGTGCGTTGCCATCAGGCTCGTTACCCTCCGGCGTTGACACCCTTGCCCTCCGACCCAGTGAATCCACTATGTTACTGAGCATTCTTTATATCATCGGCATCACCGCAGAAGCCATGACCGGCGCGTTAGCCGCAGGCCGCCGCCAAATGGATTTGTTTGGCGTGATTTTTATCGCCTCCGCTACCGCCATTGGTGGGGGCTCGGTGCGTGATATGCTGCTTGGGCACTTCCCGCTGAGCTGGGTTAAACACCCTGAGTATATTGTTATCATAGCCATAGCGGCAATTATCACCACCTGGATGGCTCCGCTGATGCGCCACCTGCGCCATCTGTTCCTGGTGTTGGACGCCATTGGGCTGATCGTATTTTCGATCATCGGCGCGCAGGTGGCTCTGGATATGGGCCATGCCCCACTGATTGCAGCCATTGCCGCCGTGATCACCGGCGTTTTCGGCGGTGTGCTGCGCGATATGTTCTGCAACCGTATCCCGCTGGTTTTCCAGAAGGAAATCTATGCAGGCATCGCTTTTGCCGCTGCCTGGCTGTATATCGGCCTGCAATACCTTAACTTGCCGCATAACATGGTGATTATTATTACCCTGGTTGCTGGCCTCAGCGCTCGCCTGATCGCACTGCGCTTTCGCCTTGGCTTGCCGGTGTTTAACTATCAGCATCCCGATCATTAATTCGCGAAAGCATCGCCAAGCGGTTCGGCACGATCGGGAACCGCATCAAAGCCGCTGATATGGTGCTGCTGCAAGGTTTGAACTAGTGCCAGAAAGGCAGGGTATTGCAAAAATTCCTGCACTTTTCTGGCTTTTTGCGCACCCAAGCCAGCAAGTTCCTGCCACTGTGCCAACGTCATCTGCTGTACCTGCGGCCAATTTTGTAGCGTTGCCAGCTGTGATGACGAAATTGGCACACCGAGGGCGATCGGCCAACGCTCGAAAGGTTGCTGCCGCGCCAGCCGAAATTGACGATAAAGCGCCTGCGCACGCTTCGCCCCCAGGCTGGGCACCGCGCTGAGCTGTTCCGGAGTTAATTCCAACCAATCCAGCAGGTTATTCACCAATCCTTGATCAATCAGCACCTGCCAGCCTGCTTTATTCAACCCGGTGATGTTCAGCCCATTGGCGCTGCTCAACCAAACCAACCGCGCCAGAAACTGCTGGCGACATCCGGGCTGCAAGGTAAAGCAGCTCAAAGCATGATAATCCTCCGGTTTTGGCGCAATGGGTGTTGCCCTTGCAACCTCACGCCAGACCACCTGTTTCAAATGCGGGATGCCATGCCCCATCAGGCTAATCGCAATATGATCGCCTGGCACGATGTCCAATTTTTGCCACAGGGCCAGCGAGCCCACGTTCACCCTCCGGATCCATTTATCGTCCATACGCACCGGCTCCAGGCGTAGCATCACGGCAATTTTGCCAGTGCGACCAATGGCAAATTCAACATCCGTGACTCTGGCCACTTGCTGGACCGGGGTATATTTCCAGGCAACCGCCCAGTCATTGGGTTTGGCCTGCCAGTAGCGCCCCCGAGGTTCTTGCCCTTGGTGGATCACCACGCCATCGGTGACAAACGGCAAAGGGCCGCTGTACCAAGCTGCCCGCCACTGCTCCACCTCCGCCAACGTGGCGACCGGTTGTGAATATTGCTGCGGCAGCGTAAAACCCATGGCTGCAAGCTGTTGCAAACGTTCGGCCATGGTTGGCGGGCCATCGGGCCACGCCCAGACGAACAGGCCAAGCTGCTCAAGTTGCGCAGTGCGCGGATTACGCATCAGCATCCCGGCAACCTTGGAGCGGGCGTTGATGCCCCCTTGGGTTTGCTGGTGATGATCGTTCACCATCAGGAACAGCTCCCCTTGCAGTACTATATTGGCCGTAACCTCCGGTAAAACATTGGGGATAGCGGGGATCGCCTTGACCTTTTCCAGCCAGTTTTCACCCTTCTGCCCATCCCCCCGGCTAATGGCGTTCACCAATACGCCTTGCCGGTAGACCAAAGTGACCGCCACACCATCAACCTTGGGTTGCACCCACAGATCGTGGCGGCCCTGCATCCATTGTTCTATGGCACGCGAGTTGCGCAGTTTACGCAATCCGATGTGCGCCACCGGATGCGGTACTTTGCCCGCTGGCAATGGCCGCGTACCGTCTTCTGCTACACCGACACAACGCCGCCAATCTTGCAGTTGCTGCAGCAAGCTGTCGTAGAGCTCATCATCGATCGGGCTGTTGCCCAGGCGATAATAAGCCTCATCCCAGCGCCCGAGCTGATCATCCAGCGCAGAAATTTCCACCTGTAAGCGCTCTGGCGACCACACTGGACAATCTCCAGCCCATGCCGAGCTACACAGCATTCCAACCAACACCAGCGCCCGATAAATACCTCTCCACATTGAGTACCTCCTTGCTTCCCAGCAGTAAATACTCAATCGCCTTTGCTGGCTAACGCCAAAAACCGGAGGTGCGAAACGCTTCCCAAAAGGAATGCGTATTTGCTGAAAACGGCAAAAATTTCCCGATCCGCCGCGCAAATTGACTTTTTTACGCTGTTTTTAGCAGAAAGCGACGGCCAAAATGCGAGCTAACGCTGCATACCGCCCGTTAGCCGTGTATACTGTGCGGAGAATTTACACATCCGCTGTCACTGACTCATCAACCGCTAGCAACGAACATCATCATGGCTCAAGGCACGCTTTATATTGTCTCTGCCCCAAGTGGCGCAGGGAAATCAAGTCTGATTCAGGCTTTGTTAAAGACGCAACCGCTGTACGATACGCAGGTTTCGGTTTCACACACCACGCGCGATAGCCGCCCGGGTGAAAATCACGGCGAGCACTACTTTTTCGTCTCCAAAGACGAATTCCGCCGGATGATTGAGCAGGATGCGTTTCTTGAGCACGCAGAAGTATTCGGCAACTATTACGGCACGTCCCGCGCGGCCATCGAGCAGGTACTGTCGACCGGCGTTGACGTCTTCCTGGATATCGACTGGCAGGGCGCACAGCAGATCCGTGCCAAAATGCCCCAGGCGCGCAGCATCTTTATTCTGCCGCCGTCGAAGGAAGAGCTTGGCCGCCGCCTGCGTGGCCGTGGGCAAGATGCGGATGACGTGATCGCCAAGCGCATGGCGCAGGCCGTCGCGGAGATGACGCACTTCGCGGAGTATGATTATTTAATCGTGAATGACGATTTCGATCTGGCCCTGTCCGATCTGAAGACCATTATTCGCGCCGAACGCTTGCGTTTGGGCCGTCAAATGCTGCGGCATGATGCTTTAATCAGCAAACTATTGGCAGACTGAAGACAGTTTCAGTATTATGCCCAGTCTTTTCGTCACCTGTGGAGTAGCACAAATATGGCACGCGTAACTGTTCAAGACGCTGTAGAGAAAATTGGTAACCGTTTTGACCTGGTGTTGGTCGCTGCTCGTCGGGCACGTCAAATCCAGACCGGTGGTAAGGATGCACTGGTACCTGAAGAGAATGACAAGTACACCGTTATCGCTCTGCGCGAAATCGAAGAAGGCCTGATCAACAGCCAGATCCTCGATGTTCGTGAGCGCCAGGAGCAGCAAGAGCAGGAAGCCGCAGAGATCCAGGCGGTTACCGCGATTGCTGAAGGTCGTCGTTAATTAGACTGTGAGTCTGCCTTGTACCTGTTTGAAAGCCTGAATCTGCTGATTCAACGTTACTTGCCTGAGGAGCAGATTAAGCGCCTCAAACAGGCATACCTCGTCGCACGTGATGCTCACGAGGGACAGACACGCTCCAGTGGTGAGCCCTACATTACTCACCCGGTCGCCGTGGCCTGTATTCTGGCGGAAATGCGTCTCGATCATGAGACGCTGATGGCAGCCCTGCTGCACGACGTCATCGAAGACACCCCGGCCACCTATCAGGATATGGAACAACTGTTTGGCAAAAGCGTTGCCGAACTGGTTGAGGGCGTATCCAAACTAGACAAATTAAAATTCCAGGATAAGAAAGAAGCGCAGGCGGAGAACTTCCGCAAGATGATCATGGCGATGGTGCAGGATATCCGCGTCGTGCTGATCAAGCTGGCGGACCGCACCCACAATATGCGAACGCTTGGCTCGCTGCGCCCGGACAAACGGCGGCGTATCGCCCGTGAAACCCTGGAAATCTATAGCCCATTGGCCCACCGCCTGGGTATTCATCATCTGAAAACCGAGCTGGAAGAGCTGGGTTTTGAAGCGCTTTACCCGAACCGCTACCGCGTCATCAAAGAAGTGGTGAAAGCCGCGCGCGGTAACCGTAAGGAGATGATCCAGAAAATCCTCTCCGAGATCGAAGGTCGTTTGACCGAAGCGGGTATCCACTGCCGCGTCAGCGGGCGGGAAAAGCACCTCTACTCCATCTACTGCAAGATGCATCTGAAAGAACAGCGCTTCCATTCCATCATGGATATTTACGCGTTCCGGGTGATCGTCAAAGAAGTGGATACCTGCTATCGGGTGCTGGGCCAGGCACACAGCCTGTATAAGCCGCGCCCGGGCCGGGTAAAAGACTATATCGCCATTCCCAAGGCTAACGGCTATCAATCGCTGCATACCTCACTGATCGGCCCGCACGGCGTGCCGGTTGAGGTACAGATCCGTACCGAAGATATGGATCAGATGGCCGAAATGGGGGTCGCCGCGCACTGGGCCTATAAAGAAAAGGAACAGGGCGAAACCGGCGGCACCACCGCACAGATCCGCGCCCAACGCTGGATGCAGAGCCTGCTGGAGCTGCAACAAAGCGCCGGTAGCTCGTTTGAATTTATTGAAAGCGTAAAATCCGATCTGTTCCCCGATGAGATTTACGTTTTCACCCCGGAAGGCCGTATTGTCGAACTGCCAGCCGGCGCTACACCGGTCGACTTTGCCTACGCCGTGCATACCGATATCGGCCACGCCTGCGTTGGCGCACGTGTCGATCGCCAGCCGCATCCGTTGTCACAAGCTTTAGCCAGTGGCCAGACGGTAGAGATCATCACCGCTCCGGGTGCCCGGCCAAATGCCGCCTGGCTGAACTTTGTGGTGAGCTCCAAAGCCCGCGCCAAGATCCGCCAGATGTTGAAAAACCTCAAGCGCGATGATTCCGTCAGCCTCGGCCGCCGTTTGCTCAACCATGCGCTCGGGGGCAGCCGCAAACTTTCGGAAGTGCCGCCAGAGAATATCCAGCATGAGCTGGATCGCATGAAGCTGGCTACGCTGGACGATCTGCTGGCAGAAATCGGCCTCGGTAACGCCATGAGCGTGGTAGTCGCGAAGAACCTGCAGGGCGATCAGTCCAGCCTGGGCTCCTCGAACGGCGTGCGCAACCTGGCCATCAAAGGCGCCGATGGCGTCCTGATCACCTTTGCCAAGTGCTGCCGCCCAATTCCAGGCGATCCGATTATTGCCCATGTCAGCCCGGGCAAGGGCCTGGTGGTTCACCATGAATCCTGTCGTAATATCCGCGGCTACCAGAAAGAGCCAGAGAAATTCATGGCGGTCGAGTGGGATATGGAAACCGAGCAGGAGTTCATTGCGGAAATCAAAGTGGACATGTTCAACCATCAAGGTGCGTTGGCCAACCTCACGGCGGCGATCAACGCTGCCGAATCGAATATTCAAAGCCTGAATACCGAAGAGAAAGATGGCCGGGTCTACAGCGCCTTTATCCGCCTGACCACCCGCGATCGCATCCACCTGGCAAATATTATGCGTAAGATCCGTATCATGCCGGATGTGATTAAAGTTAACCGTAACCGAAACTAGCGCCTATGAGCCCCGAACGCTATGCGCGGATTTGTGAAATGCTGGCCACCCGGCAGCCCGATCTGACGGTCTGCCTGGAACAGGTTCACAAACCGCATAACGTCTCCGCGATTATCCGTACCGCCGATGCCGTCGGCGTACATCAGGTGCATGCCGTGTGGCCTACCCCGCGGATGCGTACCCTGGTCTCCTCCGCTGCGGGCAGCAATAGCTGGGTGAGCGTAAAAACCCATCCCACCATCGCCGATGCAGTCACGCATCTAAAAGGCCAAGGGATGCAGATCCTGGCAACTCACCTTTCTGCTCGCGCCGTCGATTTTCGCGAAATAGACTATACCCGCCCCACCTGCATACTGCTGGGGCAGGAAAAAACCGGCATCACCGAAGAGGCACTAGCCCTGGCCGATCAGGACATTATCATTCCGATGATCGGTATGGTGCAGTCGCTGAACGTCTCTGTCGCTGCGGCACTGATCCTGTATGAGGCCCAACGCCAGCGGCAAAACGCCGGTATGTATCGCCGCGATCTCAGCGCGTTAGATGAGCAGGAACAGCAACGCCTGCTGTTTGAAGGCGGCTATCCGGTGTTAGCCAACGTGGCCAAGCGCAAAAAGCTGCCGCGCCCGCAGATTGACGATCAAGGCCAAGTGGTTGCCGACGCCGAATGGTGGGCAGCCATGCAGGCAACGACGGTACGCCGATGAAAGGCCGCCTGCTGGATGCCGTCCCACTCACTACTCTTTCCGGGGTTGGAGCCAGCCAAGCGGGGAAACTGGCCAAAATTGGCCTGAATACCATCCAGGATCTGCTGCTGCACCTCCCGTTACGTTACGAAGACCGCACCCGCCTCTACCCAATCAACGATCTGCTGCCGGGCATTTTTGCCACGGTGGAAGGGGAAGTGCTGCGCAGCGATATCAGTTTTGGCCGCCGCCGCATGCTCACCTGCCAGATCAGCGACGGCACCGGCATCCTGACTATGCGCTTCTTCAACTTCAACGCGGCGATGAAGAACAGCCTGGCTACTGGCCGCCACGTAACGGCCTATGGCGAAGTCAAACGCGGCACCCACGGAGCAGAAATTATCCACCCGGAATACCGTGTCCAGGGGGAAAACAGCGAGGTCGAGCTACAAGAAGCCCTGACGCCGGTGTATCCCACCACCGAAGGGATCCGCCAAGCCACGCTGCGCAAGTTGACCGATCAGGCGCTGGAGTTGCTGGATACCTGTGCGATTGCCGAGCTGCTGCCGCCGGAATTAAGCGGTGGCTTGATGAGCCTGCCGCAGGCGCTGCACATGCTGCACCGTCCGCCGCCGGATATCCAACTGGCTGATTTGGAACAGGGTAAGCACCCGGCACAGAAACGCCTAATCCTTGAAGAGCTGCTGGCGCATAACCTCAGCATGTTGGCCGTCCGTGCCGGTGCGCAAAGCTACCGGGCATTATCGCTAACGCCTGACGATCGGCTGAAAAACCGCTTCCTGGACCAGCTCCCCTTCTCTCCTACCGGTGCTCAAACTCGGGTTGTGGCAGATATTGAAGCGGACTTGCAAAAAGGTTTCCCGATGATGCGCCTGGTACAGGGCGACGTCGGCTCAGGTAAAACTCTGGTTGCTGCCCTGGCCGCACTACGCGTCATTGCTCACGGCAAACAGGTGGCGCTGATGGCCCCCACCGAATTACTCGCCGAACAACACGCCAATAACTTCCGCCAGTGGTTTGAACCCTTGGGGATTGAGGTGGGTTGGTTGGCTGGCAAGCAAAAGGGCAAAGCACGCCTCGCCCAACAGGAAGCCATTGCCAGCGGTCAGGTGTCGATGGTGGTCGGGACGCACGCCATTTTCCAGGAGCAGGTGCAGTTTAATGGCCTGGCCCTGGTGATTATCGATGAACAACACCGCTTTGGTGTGCATCAGCGGCTGGCGCTGTGGGAGAAAGGCGAAGAACAAGGGTTCCATGCTCATCAGTTGATCATGACCGCCACGCCAATCCCGCGCACGCTGGCGATGACCGCCTACGCCGATCTGGACACCTCGGTGATCGATGAATTGCCGCCGGGCCGTACGCCGGTGACAACGGTGGCGATCCCCGATACGCGCCGGGCCGATATCATCCAGCGGGTAAAAAGCGCCTGTATCGAAGAAGGTCGCCAGGCCTATTGGGTCTGCACGCTGATCGAAGAGTCTGACTTACTGGAAGCCCAGGCCGCAGAGGCAACCTGGGAAGAATTGAAGATTGCACTGCCGGAACTGAAGGTGGCGCTGGTGCATGGCCGCATGAAGTCAGCGGAGAAACAGGCGGTAATGCAGGCCTTCAAACAGGGTGAACTGCAATTGCTGGTAGCCACCACGGTGATTGAAGTGGGCGTTGATGTACCAAACGCCAGCCTGATGATCATTGAAAACCCAGAGCGGCTTGGTTTGGCCCAGTTGCATCAGCTGCGTGGCCGGGTTGGCCGTGGTGCGGTAGCCTCTCACTGCGTGCTGCTGTATAAAACCCCGCTCAGCAAAACCGCCCAAAAACGCCTGCAGGTGCTGCGCGACAGTAACGACGGCTTTGTTATTGCCCAGCAAGATTTGGAGATCCGTGGGCCGGGTGAGCTATTGGGAACGCGCCAAACCGGCAGTGCAGAGTTTAAAGTGGCCGATTTGTTACGCGATCAGGCCATGATCCCCGAAGTCCAGCGCGTAGCACGCCATATTCACCAGCAGTATCCGCAGCATGCACATGCCTTAATTGAGCGCTGGTTACCAGAAACGGCTCGCTACTCAAACGCTTAAGCATCTTCCCCCTAATGAAAGAGGGGGCCTATACCGGAGCCCGCTTGGAAAAATGGAGAATTACCCTACGCCAAACTTGTCTTTATTGTTATGTCTAGCCATTATATTCAAAAAACGAACAATAATATTATTATGGATCAATACAGAAATTGTACCCCTTGTAATCTTAACTAACATACAAAAGAGTGCCCCATCAGGAGCACCAGCTTTTGTAATATTAATAATTAAAGGTGACTCTACATATTATTTCAACAACCCTAATTGCTTCATAAAGGTGTAATCGTCATAGAACAGCCACTCTTCATCCATGGTGCCTTTGTCATTCCAACGGCCTATGGTTGCCATCTCTATCTCAAAACGTTTACCTGTGGGTTGGATAACCGTACCGTCTGACAGTATCATTGGTTTGGTGAACGTTCCTCGCCATACGCCGGTGACCGCCGTGTACTTATCCTGGCCGATACGTATATGGTGTATAGGGTTCTCGGTGTCAGGGGCAAAAGCGAAAATCTTCTTGGATTTCTCTAAGTGTTCTTTTAGATTGTGGGTCACCGAGCCATCTGGATAATGAACAATGATATCCTCTGCATGACTTCTGTGCATTTCATCCCACTTTTGATGGCTGTAGACATTAAAGTCTAGATCATCAAAGTTTTGCAGATTTTTTTCGACAGTTTTCCTTTCTGCTTTAAACTCCTCCAAACTCTTATTGATGCGTTGTTCAGCATGGGAATCGGACATTGAAGAGAAATCATCAGGTTTATTTGCTGCTGCACTCACGGCAAGGCTTAATATAAACAGAGAGGCAATGCTTGCTTTTAATACATGACGTTCATTTTTCATAAAGGTACCTTCCATCTTCCTTATTATTTAACTCTATATATACGATAACTTCCTTTTGAATTTATATAGTAGAGCAGACGATACAAAAAAATTACCAAGTAAATTTGCTTGAGTCATTCAAAAATAATGAAGGGATTTTCAAACGGAGAAATGGCTAAATAAGCAATGGGGTTAACGCTATTGAAGGTATACATCGTAGGCAGAACACAGGCTCAATTTCTAAAGCTGTTCGAGGCACGCATAAAAAACAGCCCCTGAAGAGGGGCTGCCACTACTTGATGATTCAGCCGATCGCCGGGAACACCGGCAGCATCAGATACAGCTTAATCACGATGGCATTAGCGATATCGATAAAGAACGCGCCCACCATCGGCACCACCAAAAATGCCAGATGCGAAGGGCCGAAACGATCGGTGATCGCCTGCATGTTGGCAATGGCCGTTGGCGTCGCCCCCATGCCAAAACCACAGTGCCCCGCAGCCAGCACGGCAGCATCGTAGTTTTTACCCATCACGCGATAGGTCACGAAGATGGCATACAACGCCATAACCAGCGTCTGCACCGCCAGGATAGCCAGCATTGGCAAGGCCAGCGAAGCCAGCTCCCACAGGCGCAGGCTCATCAACGCCATCGCCAGGAACAGCGACAGGCTCACGTTACCCAGTACGGAGACCGCACGCTCAAACACCTGGTAGAAGCCCGTTGCCGACAGGGTGTTGCTGAGGATCACGCCAACAAACAGCACGCAGACAAAAGTCGGCAGTTCGAAGGCCGTGCCATTCAATAACCCGGCAATAAAGTTACCGAGGCTCAGGCAGATGGCGATCATGGCGATGGTTTCGATCATCACCAGCGAGGTGATCAGGCGGCCACTTTCCGGCTTCTCAAAGCCGCTCGGCTGCACGCTGTCATCCGGTGTGCCTTCCGGCGTTGAGGAGTGTTTCACCAGATAGCGGGCTACCGGGCCACCAATCAGGCCACCCAGCACCAGACCAAAGGTGGCGCAGGCCATGGCCACTTCGGTGGCATTTTCAAACCCATAGCGCTCGATGAACACCTTGCTCCAGGCCGCCCCGGTGCCATGCCCACCAGAAAGCGTAATCGAGCCCGCAATCAACCCCATTAATGGATCCAGGCCCAGCATTTTCGCCATGCCGATACCGATGGCATTCTGTACCAACAGCAGACCCAGCACCACGAACAGGAACACGACCAGTGCCTTGCCCCCCGCCCGCAGGCGCGCCAGGTTGGCATTCAGACCGATAGTGGCAAAGAAGGCCAGCATTAATGGGTCTTTCAGCGACATATCAAAGCCGACTTCCCAGTTCACCGTTTTCTTCAAAACCAAGAGCAGGAGCGCCACCAGTAAACCACCGGCAACAGGAGCAGGAATAGTATATTTTCTCAGCAGAGGAATGGAGCGTACGCATTTGCCCCCAAGCAGCAGGACCAGCGTAGCGGCAACTAACGTGCCGTAAGTATCGAGATGAAACATCTAGCTACTCCGTGTAGTGATTAAATCCAATAAATTAATAAGTTATAAAATTTACTCAGTTTTTTAACTTGATGAAGGGGGGATTAAAAGTAAAAACGGCTAATAACACAAGAAAAAATGAACGAAAATGCGACATTAATGGGTTCAGCATCGTAAAAAATATTAATGCGCAACCGTTTGCTTTTGTGAGACAGATCATTAAAATGCCTTCTTTGCCGCCTTTGGGAAAGCCACACCATGTCCAGCCAAACCGCCGAGCTTGATGCCGCGCAAAAAGCATCAGCCCCCGTTTCACACAATAGTGAACTGATTTACCGCCTGGAAGACCGCCCTCCACTGCCGCAAACGCTGTTTGCCGCCAGTCAGCACTTGCTGGCGATGTTTGTTGCCGTGATCACCCCGGCCCTGTTGATCTGCCAAGCGCTTGGCCTGCCAGCGCAGGATACGCAACACATCATCAGCATGTCGCTGTTCGCTTCCGGTTTGGCCTCGATACTGCAAATCAAAACCTGGGGCCCGGTGGGGTCTGGCCTGCTGTCCATTCAGGGTACCAGCTTCAACTTTGTCTCACCGCTGATTATGGGCGGGCTGGCGCTGAAAAACGGCGGTGCAGACGTGCCCACCATGATGGCCGCACTGTTCGGCACATTGATGGTGGCTTCTTGTACCGAAATCCTACTGTCACGCGTGCTGCACCTGGCGCGCCGCATCATTACCCCGCTGGTCTCCGGCATTGTGGTGATGATTATCGGCCTGTCGCTGATCCAGGTCGGGCTGACCTCTATCGGTGGTGGCTATGCGGCGATGGGCGATCACACCTTCGGCGCGCCCAAGAATCTGCTGCTGGCAGGCGCGGTGCTGGTGGTGATTATTCTACTTAACCGCCAACGTAACCCTTACCTGCGCGTCGCTTCGTTGGTGATCGCCATGGCCATAGGTTATCTGCTGGCTTGGGCGATGGGTATGCTGCCGGAAACCGAACCGGCTACCCAAACGACCTTGATCACCGTTCCTACCCCGCTGTATTACGGCCTGGGTTTTGACTGGAACCTGTTATTGCCGCTGATGCTGATCTTTATGGTCACTTCGCTAGAAACCATCGGCGATATCACCGCCACCTCCGACGTTTCTGAACAGCCGGTCAGTGGCCCGCTATATATGAAGCGCCTGAAAGGCGGGGTGCTGGCCAACGGCCTGAACTCAATGCTGTCTGCGGTATTCAACACCTTCCCGAACTCTTGCTTTGGCCAGAACAACGGGGTGATCCAGCTGACCGGCGTTGCCAGCCGCTACGTCGGTTTTGTGGTAGCACTGATGCTGATCCTGCTGGGGCTGTTCCCGGCCGTTGCCGGTTTTGTGCAGCATATTCCTGAACCGGTGCTGGGCGGCGCGACCATCGTGATGTTCGGTACCATTGCGGCCTCCGGCGTGCGTATCGTTTCCCGCGAGAAGCTAAACCGCCGCGCCATCATGATTATGGCGCTGTCGCTGGCCGTCGGTATGGGGGTTTCCCAACAACCGCTGATCTTGCAGTTTGCACCGGACTGGCTGAAAACCCTGCTTTCTTCCGGTATCGCTGCCGGTGGGATCACCGCCATTGTGCTGAACCTGCTGTTCCCACCAGAAGAAAAATAAGCGCTCCCCGCAGCAAACCAACGGCCATTGGCAAACCGCTACTGGCCGTTTTTTTATTGTCTTTCAGGCCATTGCCCTTGAGCTGGAAGGCTATTTGCGGCATAAACAGGGTATCTTTTCTGTCCGCTACGGATCCACACGATGAAATTTATCGGAAAACTATTGATCACGTTGCTGCTGCTGATAGTGCTGGCCATTGTGCTGCTCTACGTCGTGGGGCAAACCCGCTGGGCCGCAGGCTGGTTGAGTCACTGGATCAGCGATCGTGGTGATTACCAGCTGTCGGTAGAAAAAATAACGCATTCGTGGAGCAAACCAGGACAGCTCAGCCTGGAGGGCGTAACCCTCGCCCGTGCCAACCAACCGCAACTCTTGGCGGCCAAGCAGGTGGATATGGCTTTCAGCCTGCGGCAAATTATCGAGCCACGCTATTTCGATAGCATCACGCTGCGCGACGGTACCCTAAACGTTCAGCCTTTGCAGGGCGCACCGCTGCCAATACAGGCCGATGTGCTGCAACTGAGCAATATGGCACTGCAATCTAACGATGAGAGCTGGCAGCTTAACGCGCAGAAGGTCAATGCCGGGATCAACCCGTGGCAGCCAACGGCAGGCCATTTGCTCGGAGATAACAATCAGTTCCAGTTCAGCGCCGGTTCGATGGTGGTCAACGGTATTCCGGCCTCACAGGTGTTGATCCAGGGCGAAATCAAACAAAACCAGCTGATATTGAGCGACTTTGGTGCCGATCTGGCACAGGGCGATCTCACCGGGGTAGCCAGCCGAGCTGCCGATGGCAGTTGGTTGGTTGAACGGTTGCGGCTAAGCAACGTCCGCCTACAAGTACCAATGACGCTAGAACAGTTCTGGGACCGCTTCACGGCGTTGCCACCCATTACGTTGAAACGCTTCGATCTGATTAACGCCCGCCTGGAAGGTAACGCCTGGGCGGCGAACGACCTCGATTTGTCGATGCAAAATATCACCTTCCAACAGGGGGATTGGAGTAGTCAGGATGGCGCGATCAATTTCACCGCCGACGACCTAATCAATGGTAACTTCCATCTCATCGATCCGATTATGGATATGCAACTCTCGCCAGCGGGCATTGCCATTGGCCAGTTCAGCACCCGCTGGGAAGGTGGATTGCTGCGTACCACCGGCAACTGGCTGCGCGCCAACAAGCGCCTGCAACTCGACGAGGTGGCCGTCTCTGCGTTGGAGTACACCTTGCCCAGCAACTGGCGTGAACTCTGGTTACAGCCGCTACCAAGCTGGCTGGCGGAGGTGTACGTCGCCAAGATGAGCACCAACCGTAACCTGATCATCGATATCAACCCGGATTTCCCCTTCCAGCTCACCTCGCTGGATGGTAACGGCAGCAATCTGCTGTTGGCCAGTGACCATCAGTGGGGGATTTGGTCCGGCTCGCTGAAACTCAACGCCGGTGGTGCCACCTTTAACAAGATCGACGTACGCCGCCCATCGCTGGCGTTGGATGCGGATGCACAGCAGATCAACGTTACCGAGCTGAGCGCCTTTATGCCCGATGGCCTGTTGGATGCCAAGGCCAACGTCAGCCAACTGCCAGGTAAACCATTCACCCTGTCCCTTAACGGACGCTCGGTGCCAGTGAATACCTTGCAGCAATGGGGTTGGCAGCATGTGCCGCTGGAGGGTGATGGTAATCTGCAGTTGCAGCTGAAGGGATTACTCAACAGCGATGGGCCGTTTAAAGCGTCTTTGAAGGGCCAGTTGCAGGCTACCAGTAAGGATGGGCAGACTCTGGAGCAGCAGGTGCCGTGACCTAAACAGGGTTCGGCAGTGCCGAACCCTGTTTTCTTCTCTGAATAATGCAGTGAGACGCTATTTACTGTTTTAGTTCCTGATATTTCATATCCTTGAGGATCTTTGCATCATTAAATGTTAGCTCCAAAACTTGGTTTCTATCATTGATAACAGGAATTAAAAAAATTACTCTTCTATCAGTCTTTTTAGAATTATAAAACCATACATTAAGCCCGTTATAATCTTCTGGAGAATTTGGTCTACCAAGGAGTTTAATGACATCTTTTTTTGTTGTTGAGCCAACAATCAAAGATTCTTTGATTGTTTTTTCTGTATATTGGTCAAGCGCTGTAACCTTTGTTCTATCAACATTAGAAGCACAACCCACTAATAAAAAAAACATAAAAATAACTGGACACTTACTCATTTTCATTTTATTTTCTCTTCAATATAAGTTTCATTGATGCTGTCGTACTTGATTTCATTCCCATATAAAACACAATATCCAGATTTGTCTGAGTAGTTATATTTAAACTCATACAACCCTTTTTCATTAGGAGTGAAATCCAAACTGACGCTACATCCCCCTCCATCTGGATTACTAATTCTATGAGAAATTGTTGTTTTGATTCCTGGAGTTACCGTAACCTCAGTATAAGTATCACTGTAGTCACCTTGTGGTAACTTAGGCATACCTATTGACTTCGTACTATCAGGAATAATATTTAGGAAACGCCTATGCTTTTGTACATATCCACCACTAGACTCACCATTTGATTTTTTCTGACTAATCGAATAGGTCAGTGGGTTTCCTAGAAGTCGAACTTTTGCAACCGTACCATCATTTGGGGGTGGAACGTACATAGGCGGGTCAGGAAACAGACTACAACTGGCTAATGACATGGTAGCCATCAATGAAAAAAATATAACACTTACTCTGGTTTTCTTATAAAGCATATCAACTCCTTGATAATATATAATTAACAAACCACACTACCCCGACCAGTTAGCAGAGCTCCTTCACAGGAAGCGACCCAACTGAAGTTGTAGCTCAGAAACTAAAAATTTTACGTAACACATTATATTTATTGACATATTCCCTCAATTTACCGGTCATGTCCCGTACGCAATAAAGATCCCGGCCAACTGCCCGGGATTTATCACGAGATCTAGATTAGGTCTTCACCATTTAAAAGCACGATTACATTGTCTGAACCTAACTCTTTTCTGATCATCTCTGCCATTTCGTCTGTCGATATTTTAAGAGATTTGTTATTCACACTGATAACAAAGTAAGAGCAGGACACCAATCCAAAATCACTTGCAACCTCTCGCTGAATTGGATGAGGTATAACTCCATTTGATAAATAATATTGAGCAGGGAATACACAGGGGTATTTTTCTGCAAATGCATTCAATTTCCCCTGCAATTCAGCAAGGTTATATGTTGTATAGCATGAAATATGTATAGACATAATCCCCTCACTTAATCCTTATAGTATTGCCTGATTTATCAACAACAATAACCTTCTCAAGTCCCATTATTGGCCACTTAGTGAGTTGTTGCTGCAATGCAGGAATTGACACTTTTGTATCACTCATATTAATAACAACATTTGTTGTTTGCCCCGAGTCAATTTTTTCTTTAACACCAGACCATATATTCCTAACACTGCTAGAACTAGGAGCATAGTTATCAAAAATCTCGCCATTAATCCGGTAATCCGGATTTTTCCTTCCAGCTATAGAAGGGTTCTGCTCCACATAAAATCCTGATTGTGAAAGAATTTGAGCACTCTCATTTTCCCGGTTCAGCGAGCGGATATTCTCCTTCGTCATCCCTGATTCCATCTTGGTGACAGGCCCCGTTAACGCCCCCTCAGACTTCGTAATCACATTACCGATAGAACCGGTTTGCCATATACTAGAGTTACCCGGTGACGCTATTGCGCTATCTGTCTTACCTATAACATTATTTCCAGCAACACCACCAAAGATTGCCGCTGTCCCTAAGCCGATATTCAGTGCACCTTCGCCGTAGTTGCCATCAACTACCTGGCCGATCCCTGTACCAGTTTGATAACCCCCACTGGCTGCCAGCGTTGAACGAGCAATAATCCCCGGAGCACCCGGTAAAGCGAGCAAAGCATCGGTTCCTAATGCAGCCTGGCCGGATTGCACGCTGTACCCTTTCAGATAACTCAGCGCCTCGTTATACGCTTTGGTATCTCCTGTGGAGGCAACAAACGCTTTGCCTGCGACCAGTGACTGAATAGCGTCAGCCGCTTGCCGTGGGGTATACCCGTACATAGACTGAAGTTCATAACCATACTGGTTAAGCAATCCAGCTAGCTCTTGCTTCTGGCCTTCTGTCAGTGGTTGGCCTGATTGGTACTGTTGCAGCAACACATTGCTAGCTCGGTCTTCATTCGTCAGCCTGACGATATTCTGTGAAGCCTCTAGCAGGTTTTTACCAGCTTTCTGATCCTCAATAGACTTATTCAGCGTTTCAGCTTGTTGTGGGCTAAGGAAGTTATTCTCCACAACAACTTCATCCAGAGCGGAGCCCGTCATAGAACGGAATTTTTCCTATAAAACTCAGCATCTTACAACAAATTTTTCCCTGTACATTCTGGCCCAGGCAACTTTTTCCCAGACGCGCTTTTTCAGCCCGTTACGCCATTTTCCCCAACGCTGTTAAAGAGCAACCAACCACAACATCGTACCTGGTGTGGTCCGGTTGCAACCGCGGAAGGTGATAATTTTCAATGAATAAGAACCCCAGCCAGTTGGACGGGGTTCTTATCTCAGTTCAAAATATCCGCTGACACATTGCCAGTATCGAAAAACTCTTTAAAAACCCTGACAACAAGTTCAAAGTCTTTTGTTAGTTGTCGTTCAGACCAATAATCACCCAATATCAATAATTTCTCATTAGGTAGAGATTTATCCCAGTAAAACCGTACCCTGTAGTCATCATCTGTTTCTTCGCCAAGAGTCAGCATATAATTACCATTCTCTGCTCTTACCTGAAGCATATCAGGCCCAATGTCTGCACCATCAAGGATATCAAGAGTCAGAGTTCCTGCTTTACCTTCTAATTTACTTAGGTATCCTTCAACCTCGTCCCATGTAGGTGATTTTTTTTTCCCGCCCTGACTATTGAGGGTCCATTTTAGGGATAAGAACATCTCTAGTTTTTCTCCTTGATGGATTTCATACCAGGCTGCCAATATAGGATCGTGTTGTTTTTTTCTTCAACTATTGTCAAAGATTTCAAACCTGCTTTATCCGCCATTGCAGCAATATCACCTTTGCAAAAACCACACACAGGCTCTAGTGATACTGTTAATGTCATATCACGACCTTTAGTGATACCTTGTTCAAAAGCTTGTTGAATAACACCAACTTCCGCATGAGCTGTCGCCATATTTCCATTTGGGAAAGTTCTACCTTCACTTTCAATTTTTGCAACAATCCTCCCGTTAATCAGTGTTGGTCGACTTGCATCACCCAGGAAAAAGTCAGGCCTACCGCCTTGGTTCGTATCCGTAAAGATTGTACCTGTTTGTGAGTCAGTTAACTCTGCTGTCACTTTAGGATTTGCAGAAGGTGTTTTGGGATCAAGTGGTTGAGAACTATTTGTCCATCCTGATTCTTTATTCGGAGAAAAAATGCCAGTTTCTCCTTTCGATATAACATTATTTCCCACAACACCACCAAAGATAGCCGCTGTCCCTAAGCCGATATTCAGTGCACCTTCGCCGTAGTTGCCATCAACTACCTGGCCGATCCCTGTACCGGTTTGATAACCCCCACCGGCTGCCAGCGTTGAACGAGCAATAATCCCCGGAGCACCAGGCAAAGCGAGTAAAGCATCGGTTCCTAATGCAGCCTGGCCGGATTGTACGCTATACCCTTTCAGATAACTCAGCGCCTCGTTGTACGCTTTGGTATCTCCTGTTGAGGCAACAAACGCCTTGCCTGCAACCAATGACTGAATAGCGTCAGCCGCTTGCTGTGGGGTATATCCGTACATAGACTGAAGTTCATAACCATACTGGTTAAGCAATCCAGCTAGCTCTTGCTTCTGGCCTTCTGTCAGTGGTTGGCCTGATTGGAACTGTTGCAGCAACACATTGCTGGCTCGATCTTCATTCGTCAGCCTGACGATATTCTGTGAAGCCTCTAGCAGGTTTTTACCAGCTTTCTGATCCTCAATAGACTTATTCAGCGTTTCAGCTTGTTGTGGGCTAAGGAAGTTATTCTCCACAACAACTTTATCCAGTGCGGAGTCCGCCATCGTTCGGCATTTTTCCTAGTACACTCAGCAGATTACAACCACTTTTTCCCTGTGCATTCTGGCCCGGGCAACTTTTTGCCCAGACACGCTTTTTCAGCCCGTTACGCCATTTTCCCCAACGCTGTTAAAGAGCAATCAACCATAGCATCATAAGTCAGAATCAGTCACACACCAAGCTAGCAAGACGACCATTCTCGGCTACCGCCCCTAATGGCGGCAAGCCCAGCCAGTTGCCACAGTTCACTCTCAATGGCAATTGGCTGAAACAGATAGGCTTTTATGCCAGTCGGGCGGCTATAATCAACATTAAACGCGACCAGTTATCTATTAGTAGCTAAATCTATAGCTATAGACAATGTTAATTTAGATGATTTATCTTTAACCTTTTTCGAGTATTCTTTTAATGGTTTTATATTTACATCACTTATTGAATCATCTATTCGAGATAACTCAAACTCGATAACGAACTCACCATTAACCAATAAGGTATATATATCCTCAGCTTGTTCTATAACTTGGCTCAAGCAATAGACACTATCAATTTCTGAAAAATTTCGAACTAATAAATCATGTATCACATTATTTTCAATAATAATGTTCTCATATTTTTCTAACCGCTCCCGTATTAAGCTTTCCGTTCTAGAGCCTATTAGTCTCATTTAATCCTTCCTGGTGTTGTTGTGATCAAGTTACCCTTACCATCAGTTAAAATTGTCATAGTATTTGTTGGCTTACCGCTAAACTTATCAATACCTATACTTTTGTCAAGTGTAATAACTCGTTCATAACGAGGGCCATCTGCACTATCAATTTTCCGACTAATTGGCACTTTTGAGACATCTTTACTTTGAAGGATCGTTTTTACCTCAGACTGACTAATGGTAAATTGGCTAGCATTTTTATCGGAAAAATGTCGTTGGACAACATGCTCCCAGCCTTGCTTTGAATTGCCGTTTTGAACATTGATACGAGACTGAACAATAGGATGCTCTAATTCTGTCTTAGCAACTACCTTATCTGCACCGTTAGAGACCTTATATCCATTGGTGGTTGTTCCCGTCGTCCCTTTTCCAACTTTGGAACCCTTGGCATTAATCAACGCAGGTATTGTGGCCGCCATCGCTGTCGCTGTATCCTTGTCTATCCCCAGCGCTTCGAATTTCTGCTGCCATCCTAAATTGGCAACTGTCCCTTCCGCCTCCATACCAGAAGAGTAGACCGCCGACAGGTAATTCTTGAACTCGTTAGGTAGCTTATTATCTGCATCTAACTGCTTGATAGTTTTATCGAATATATCCCATTGCTCAACAAGATAGCCATAATCATCAGCACACTGCGCTGGCTGGCTGCTACAGAGTTCCAGCATTTCCTTCTGCTGCTTCAGGTTGGTTTCTACCATGTCCTGAATCACTTGCTGACAGACTGCACCTTCACAGGTTTTGGCTTTCTGCGCGAAGTTATCAAGCTGAGTCACACTCAGGAAGTTATTCTCCACCGCATTCTTGCCGGCCTGAGCCCCCGCCAAAGCATTCGCAGTGCTATCGCCCGTCACGCCGCCAGCTAAACCTGCTGCCAGCGTCGACAGCGCACTGAGACTCTGCTTCTGCTCCTCACTCAGTTTAGCAATTTTTTCCGGCGTGTCTGCACCATATAACTTCTCTGCCAGATAACGCGCGGCCAATTCACCACCAGCAGCCCCCGCAGCACCAGCGGCGGCCGAGTTGCCACTCACTTGTGCCGCTATCGCCCCCCACACCGCATGGGCAAGCGCGTTGGCCGTTTCATTCGTGCCGGTATACTTCTTGATTTGCTCTGCCGCGTACGGGCTCAAACCACCAGTAAGAGCCTGGGAGATATTTCCCCCTGCCAGGCCCTGCAACGCAGCCGTTACCGCCTGCGCCGCTTTCTGCAAGTCACTGCCCGTACCATACTGCTTCATGGCCTCTTTATACGCAGTGGTGTCTTTCAGGATGCTGACATACTGATCAATCTCTTCCTGCTTGGCATTTTTTCCCGGCTCCGGCGGCAGTTTCCCATCTTTCGCCAGATCGGCCTTCGCCGCATTCAGACCGTTTATCTCACCCTGCGTGCGGATGATATCCGCTGCCTGCCCACCGATCTCGCCGATCAGCTGCGCCTGTTTCAACCGGTTCTGCTCTTTCTCCTTGTCGAAGATTGGCGCAATGCTGCCGTTGGCATTCTCCGTATCCCGGCTCAGGTCGGCGACATTTTGTTGCTGGTTGTCCTTGTCACGGACAGTGATGTTACCTTCGCTCACCGCCGCCTGCGTGGTGCCGCTAGCATGGCCGCTGCCGTTCAGGCCCGATAGCATCCCGCCCGCCAGGTTGCCCTGGAACTCCTTACCACCAAAGTCGCCGCCGCCACTTATCCCAACCCCGACATGTTCGACGTTGTAGTCCGCCTTATTGTGCAGGTCACTGAAGCCCAACGTCCCGGTATCCAGGCTGTTTTTGTCCGCCGTGCCCGTTGAACTGATTACCGCGCCATCCAGTTGGGTATGCTCGCCGACCTTAACGTCAAAGCCGCCCTTGCCCGCAAAGATCCCAGTCTGCTCCTGCACCGAGTCGTAGTTGCTGTGCATTTTGTCCTGGCTCAGGTTCAGGTAGCCAGAGCCGCTCATCGAGCCCCAAGTGAAGCTGCCACCCGCACTGGCGTTCTGCTGCTTCATGTCGTAGAGATCGCTGTCCTGCTGGCTGGAGAGCGTCAGGTTGCGCCCGACGTCAACATCCACCTTGTCACCGCTGACCTGTGCACCGGCCAGGGTGGTATCGCGCCCACTGTTCATGGCCAGCGTCTTACCGCTGTCGATGGTTGTCTCTGTCCACTGCGTACCGGTGCCTTTCTCACTGCCTTTGCCAGCGTTGACGTTGGCGAACACCTTGATACCCGTGTCTTTACCCAGGCTCAGGCCGATACCGATTTCACCGCCGCTGCTCTTGTTACTCCCCGTCTGCTGCTGGGAATTAGCAGCCCCGGTAAGCAAGATGTCGCGAGAGGCATCGATGGTGGTATCGCCACCCGCCTTCAACTGGCTACCCGCAATCACCACATCGCCACTGTTGGCACCACTGCCTTTGCCGGTTGCGGTCACCGACAAATTATTACCCGCCGTCAACGTCGAACCGGTAACATTATCAGAGACCTGTTTTTGCGTGGATGACGACTTTTGGGCCCCCAGGGAAAGGCTGATACCAATCGCATTACCCGCATCGCCCTTGGTATTATCCAACACCGCGGCCTGCCCTGCCTGCACCCCAGACAACGCGGCTTTGGTGCCCTGCAAGGCAGCCAAACGGCCATCGCTTTCACTTTTGGCACTCTGCGCTGCCGCTATTGCTGAGTTGGCCGCTGCACCTGCTGCACCGGACAACGCCACCGTCAGGCCACTCTGCTTCTGCTCAAACCGCTCTTCTACCGTACGCAGGTCATGCCCCGGTTCGATAACGACGCTGTCGCCAGTAACGCTGAGATTTTTACCGGCAATCAGATCCGCACCGCCAATGTGTGCCTTGCCGCCCGCAACGATATTCACATCGCCACCGGTCGAGCCGATAGTGCTCACACTCTGGCTCTGCGTGGTACCGTCTTCGTTCACCTGATGGCGAGAGCTTGAGCTACCAATCGTCACCCCGATACCACCGGTGCCCATCAGCCCGCTCTTTTTCTTCTCATCCAACCGGTAGCTGGACTGCTCTTCCGTCGCCGCTACGATCTCGACGTTGTTACCTGCTTGCAGGTTTACTTTGCCGTCACCAACAACCGAAGACCCCTTCACCGTCAGATCGTTACCCGCAGACAGAGACACGTTATCGCCGCTCAGCAGCGTGCCTTTTTCCTGCGTGGCGTAATCTTCCCGCACCGTATGGGTGGTGGTCTTCGACAGGAACCCTTTCTTGGTCTTGGTTTCTTCGAAGAAGGAGTAGTCGCTTTCGGTGGCGCTGTTGAGCGTCAGATCGCGTCCGGCGCTTACCGCCACATCACCACTAGCCTGCACCTGTGCCGCATTCAAGGTGGCATCTCGATCGGCGCGAATGGTGGTGTTGCCCCCGCTGGCGATCTCCGTTCCTTGCTGGCGAATGGACTCATCTACCTGCTGGCGTTTACCTTCCTTGCTCTCGCGGTATTCGCTGGTTTGCTGGGTGTTGAGGTTCACGTCACGCCCGGCGTTCAGGTTGACGTTGTTGTCTGCCACCATCGCTGCGGCCTGCGAGTTCACATCCCGGCCTGCATCCAGCGTTAAATCGCCGCCGCTGGTGAGGGTGGAGCGCGTGGCATCGTTACTGCGCTGTTCGGTGCCGTTATCTTTCTGCCGGGTGCTCGCTTCCTGCGTTTGCAGGTTGATATCGCGCCCAGCCATCACGGTAGTATCAGTCTGGCTGCCAACCTGGCTGGCCTTCACGTTGACATCACGGCCTGCATCGACCGTCAGCGGTCCACCAGCGCTAATTTCGCTGCCCTGGCTGCTGTGAGTTTCGCTCTCTCTTACGTTCCGCCAGCTCTGATATTTATCGGCGCTGTAGGTGGTGTTGGCCAGGACGTTGATATCGCCCCCCGCCAGCAAGTCCATCGCACCACCGGAAGTCAATTTGGCTCCCAGGATATCGATGTTGTTGCCAGCGCTCAGGCTCAAGCTGTCCAAGGCCTGGATGGTGCCGATATCGCCGATTTCCGTGCGTGACAGCGACAGGCTTTGTGGCATCCAGCCCCCCAGAGAACCCTGGGTATTCCACTGATTCGTCAGCGTCTGGTTGATGATGCTGCCATCAAGGCTTTCCAACTGTACCGTTTTGCCGCTGATGATTGAGCCGATATTGTTGATATCGCCAATCGCGCTCAGTTGCAGGTTGCCACCCGCATTGAGCAGGCCAGCATTGAGATTGCTGATGCTGTTCTGGCTATCGAGCGTCAGCGCGTTCTGTGCGGTCAGCGTGCTGCCGCTGTTGGTGATATTACCGGCGGTGAGCGAGACGTTTTTCCCGGCAATCACGCTGCCGTTATTGATAGTCACATCTTTTGGTGACAGGTAGAGCTTCGGTACCATCACCGTCTGGCCATTGATGCTGGTCGCTTCCCACCACAAGATGCTGTGATCCAAAGAGGCGATCTGCTGCGCCGTCAACGAAACCCCAAACTTCAGCCCCAGAGACTGTTGTGCCCTGGCGGCGTTGTCCATCAGGGTTTGCATCTGCTCCAGGTCTGAACCTATCCCGTTCAGATAACGGCTGCCCGTCTGATTCAGCATGGCATTGCTGACGTAACGGGTATCAAAGGCCGCATCCCCCAGGAAACGGTAGTCGTAATCCGGGTGGAGGTTCAGGCGGTCAAGGAAATAGGAAGAGCCAATAAATTTGTCTTCTACCGTGAACTGTTCGTTGGTTTCACGCGGGCTCTGGCCTGGTTTGATCCCCAGCAATGCATAGAGTTCGCCAAACAGGCTCGGATCGAGTTGCCCCAGCCCGTTAAGTTTCGGGTTGGTGGTGATCAGATACGGGCTGTCCGGATCGGTGGATGCGACAAAATAGCCGTTCTCGCCCGTAGGCAGAGGATATGCACTGGTATCAACCGTTTTGCCTTGATACTGGTTTAAGGCCTTACCATCCGTGCCGATCAGGTCCTTCCCATCGGTGGTGGTGTTTTGTAACTTGGCTCCATCACCCAGATTGGCGTTACCCTGGTCACCTTCGCTGTATTTTCCTAACCCGGTGAGCTCAGGCGTAACGTTATCCAGGCCGCTGCCCCCGTTAATCTGTTGCAAGGCATTTTGCAGGCTGTCTTGCCATTCAGGCGAATTGACCGCCGCCTTATCACCGGCTGACAGCGCCTGTTTCTCTACGGCACCGCCGATAGTCTGTTGGCTCAGGGTACTGAGAGTAGGCGTAGCAAGGGTGTTGCTTACTCCACCCGCGTTAGCCAAGGTGTTGGTATTACTGATGTCATTAGCAAAGTTTGCCGAGACGTTACCGCCAGCCTGAATAACGGCGCGGTAGATTTCACCTTCTCCACGTTCATAGCGTACCTCGCCCGTCGCCGTGTAGACGATGTAGTTGGATGTAATCTCCCCTTTAGAAACGCTGGTTTCTGGTACCGGAACTGTGCTCAGGCCATAACCATACTGATACGTTTGATAGCGGGTTTCACTGCCCGAGAACCAGGATTGGTTATTCAGGTTACTCCCTGAAAGATAGGCATTGTTGTTGGCCAAAATATTGCTGGCCTGATTGTCCAGTTGGCCGGCATAAAGGCTGAGATCGCGCCCGGCCGCGATACGGGCTGCGCCACCGTTTGCCGTGACGGTGACCATCGAAACGCCAGAGGCAAACTCCTTAATCCGTTGATTAAGATAAGGCGTTGGCGTTGAACTGTAATACCTTGTCGGAGACGCTCCGTGGCCAGGGCTGCCGCCGCCGGATTCCCAAGACTTGATGACATAGCCGTAGTCGCCTTTGTTGAAGAAGGTTAACGGGATTTTGGCCTCAAAATCTGTCACCCAGGAATACTGCGGTGCGCTACTTTCAGAGCTAACCACACTCAGCCCATCACGCTGATTCAGCAAATGGGCGGTGTTAATGGTGAGATCACCATTTTGTGTCTCAATGGTGCCAGAGCTGTTCACCACCTCGGCGTTAGCATTGCCCGCCATATCACGCTGCATCCACAGGCTATTGCCCGCCAGGATGTCACCGCGCAGGTTTTTGATGCTGTTGGCCAGCAAGTACAGGTTGTTACCGGCATACAGCAAGGCGGTGTTAATCAGGCTGCCAGCCGCATTCAGCGTCATTGAGCCCAGCGTGCCGGTAAACCCGTCCACGGTGATATCGCTCTGGCTGTTCAGGGTCACGTCGCCCCCTGATTGCAGGGTTCCGGCCGCGTTCATGGCAATAGCACTGCCACTTAGGGTGCTGGCCCCACTTCCACCAGTGATTTGCCCATTGTTGGTCAAGATGCCGTACGCCGTGAGGTTGACGCTCTGCCCCTGCAGAGTGCCCTGGTTGGTCAACGCCCCTTGGCTGTTAAGGTTCAGGCTCTGGCCTGCGGCAATCACGTTCTGGTTGGTAAAGGCGTTCACCAGTTGCAGCGTCAGGTTGCCCAACGCCACGACCTGGCCACGTTGGTCAAAATCGCCACTGCTCAGCAGTAAATCGCCCCCGCTGAACATTTTTCCTGTCTCTTGAAGCGCCACCTGACCGGCATTGATGCCAAGCCCGGAGGTGCCAAGCAGCGTGCCACCGTTAGTCAGTTGCTGGGTATTCAACGCCAGGTTGCTTCCCTGGACCGTGCCCTGATTGTTCAGGCTACCTGCGGTCAACGTTCCCTGCCGTTCTGCCAGCAAGGTACCGCTGTTGTCCAACGCATCCGCATTCAGTAACAGGGAGCCTGCCTGCAACCAACCGGTGTTGGTAAATTGCGAGCCATAGAGTGACAGATCGGAGCCAGCAAGCAGGCTACCGTCATTACGCCCTGATATCGTCCCCTCAAACCGGGTGTCAGCACCGCTTTGCATCAGGCCGCTGTTGACCCAGTACGGCGAGGTAATGGTGAGTGCGTTCTGGCTGAGAAGGGTACCCGTAGCGTTATTGGTCAATCCACCGGTAAGGTTCAGCGTTAGACCTGTTTCACCTTGCACACGACCGCTGTTGGTTAGCGTACCGCTGTTAACCCACACGCCGTTCCCCTGGATACGCCCAAGGTTGGTGACCGAGGCCGCATCCAGTTTCAAGTCCCCCGCCGTCAGCAGGGTTTTATCTTGCTGCTGGGTGAAATCTCCGGTCAGCGCGACCGTCAGGCCGTCAACGCCGCTGATTTCGCCCTGATTATTCAGGGTGTCAGCGCGTAGGGTGAGATGTTTTGCCAGCCACTGCCCGGCGTTGGTCAACGACTGTGCCTGTAATACAGTTACACCATTGGCGGTAATTTTGCTGCCAGCCGTCGAATTCAGTGCCCCAGACAGAGCCATTTGCAGCGCATCCGCACTCTGGATTGCGCCACTGTTATTCAACGTCTGAGCATTCAGCAGGATCTGTTGTCCCTGCCAGCGGCCGTCATTGGTCACCGTACTGCCATTCACAGAAAGCGTTCCCTGCGTCAGAAGTGAGCCCTGGCTGCGGTTCACCAGCGTCAACAACGGGACGGAGAATGCCTGAATGCCTAACGTCAGCGACTGCAGTCCGATCAGCGTACCGGCGTTATTCACCAAGTTCTGCGTCAGGTTGAGGATGTTACCCTGTACGGCACCTTGGTTGTTCAACGTAGCGCCCGCCAAAGACAGACTTCCGTCGCTCAGGACGGCACCGTCATTGGTCAGCGTCTGCGCCTGTATTTCGCTGTTACCTTTGCTAAGCAGTGACCCTTCATTCACCAGTTCATCGGTGACGTTGACGGTCAGAGAATCGCTCCCCAGCAGGCTGCCACTGTTCATCCAGCTAGTGGCCGTGACGTGGGTTTGTCCACCCTGAACCAGCCCATCTGAGGTCAGTTGCCCGGCATTCAGCGACAACGCGCCCCCAGCCAACGTACGGCTTGACGTACCCAGCGTCAGCACATCACCGTGGGCATTCAACCACTCGCTACCTTGCCATAATCCCGTGTTATTCAGCGTGGCGGCATCCAGCGTCAACCGGTTGGCCACCAGCTTGCCGCTGTTGGTCAGATAGTCGCCGCTCAGGTTCAGCGTCCCCAGGCTGCCCATCTGCCCGCTGTTTTGCAGCGTGTTAGCCACGGTGCCAGTCAGGCCCGCAACCGCGTTTATCGATCCGCTGTTATCCAGGCTATCGACGCCAAAGGTCAGGCTATTCCCCTGCCAGGATCCGGCGTTGGTGACTGCGCCACCTTTGATTGCCAGCTCCCCCCCGCTCAGCAGTTGTGCACCGGCCAGCACGTTCAGCGCGGTGCTGTTCAGAGTCAGCCCGGCATTGCCCTGCATGATGCCGCTGTGAGTCACGGTGCCACTGTCCACCGCCAGCGTATTACCCGCCAACACCCCGGCATTGTTCACCGATTGGCTGCGGAAGGTGGCATTTTCACGGGCCACCAGTTGGCCGCCTTGCTGGTTTACCAAGGCACCCTGCACATTCAGGTTCAGGTTGTTCGCCAGGATGCTGCCCTGGTTGGTGAACTGCTGGCCGATGAGAGACAAATCATCGTTCACCTGCAATAGGCCAGCGTTCTCCAGTTGATCGAGCGCCAGCTCCAGCGCACCGCCGCTGACCAGCTTCGCGCTGGCAAGGTTACTGATATTCGGGATAGCCAGTTGCAGATGGCTGTTGCCCTGTAGCAGGCCGCTGTTGGTCAGCTGTGGCGCGGTCAATACCACCTTGTCTGCCGCCAGGGTGCCCTGGTTCAGAATATGGGCCGCCGTGAGGTCAAACCGATCCTGGCTCAGCAACAGGCCACTGTTGAGCATGTCACCGGTCAGGTCTGCCGTCAGGCGATCTTGCGCCTGGGCACTGCCACTGTTCTGCCAGGTCTGGGCTTTCACCGCCAGTTGTTGCCCCTGCAGAGCGCCCTGATTGAGCAACTGCTGGCCTTCAAGGCGTAACGCCCCGCTTGATAACATCTGGCCGGTGGCTGCGTTATTGAGATGAGTGCCGGAAAGTTGCAGGGATTGGCTACCCTGCACCAGCCCCTTGTTGATAACGTCGCCCACGACGGAGAGCACGGTGGCCGCCAGCCATCCCGCGTTGTCCACTGAGCCCGCAGAGACAGTCATCCCTTGCTGGCCGAGGATCTTCCCTTGGTTGGTCAACGTATTGGCGACTGTCAGGCTCGCCGTTTGTTCACTCAGCGCATTGCCGTTGTTAAGCCACTCTTGGGTGGACAGATCCAGTGTCTGGCCCTGAAGCAATCCGCTATTGGTCAGCGAATCTGCCCGTATTGTCAGTGCTCCGCCACTGAGTAAAACACCATCGAGCTGGTTGTCTAACGTGGAGGTGCCGATATTGAGCTGACGGCTGCCTTGCAGAGTCCCCGTATTGAACAGGGCCGTGGTATCCAAGGTCAGCGTCGTTGCGGCCAGCAGGCCGTCATTACTGAACTGAGGGGTGGCCAGCGCCAGCGAACCAGTCACGTTGACGGAGCCGTTTTGCTGGTTGCTGAACTGTTTGGCCAGTGACAAGACCATCATAGCCGCCTGCATCGTCCCGGCGTTGGTCAAGGTGTCTGCAATCAGGTTTAGCGAACCGCCGGTGAGTACACGCCCACGGTTGGTGACTTCCGTAGCCTTGATAGCCAGGGCGCTGTCGCCCTGCAACGTGCCGCTATTGGCGATGCTGTTGGTGTTCAGGGTCAGTTGATCGGCAGCCAGTTGCCCGGCATTGGACAACGCCATACCGTTCAGTGACAGCTTATCTTTCGCCAGCAGTAAACCGCTCTGCTGGTTATCGATCCGCTGGGTTTTGGCCGTCAGGTTCACGGCATTGATTTCACCGCTGTTGAGCAGTTGATCGCCACTGAGCACCAAATCCCGATCGGTGGTGATCAGTCCGGCGTTTTTCAGCGTCGGGATGGCCAGTGACAGGGCATTGGCCGTATACACGGTGCCGCCCTTCTGGTTGTCCATCAGGCGGGCGATAAGATCCAGGGTCTGGCTGCCTTGTAGCAAGCCGCTGTTGGTCAGCGTCTGGCTGTTGATCTTCAAGACAGGAGCGACCAGCGTACCCTGGTTGGTCAGGGTGTCCGCCTTCAGGGCCAGGGTTGCGGCATGGCTTTTACCACTGTGCAGCAGTGAGCCAGCCTCTACCGTTAATGCCCCTTTCGCCGTTTGGGTTCCCGCCAGCGTGGCTTGTTGGGCCTGGAGGGTGAGATTGCCCCCGCTTTGTATCTGGGCACCCGGCTGCGTGTTCAACGTCGTGCCATGCCAGGCCAGATCGCCACCCGCATTCCATTCCCCGCCTAACGTGGCGTTACCCGCGTTAACCGTGATCTTGCCTTGGCTGGTGGTGAGGGAATCTGCCGCCGTGCTCAGCGTATCGCTGTTGAGGGTTAACCCCGTCGCGCCAGAGAGCAGGCCGTTCTGCTGCAGCGTTCCAGCCCACAGCGTCATGCTGTCGTCACTCAGCAACTCGCCGTAGCGGCCATTTCGCAACGTATCGCTGACGGTAAGATCGGCTTTGCCTTTGGCACTCAAGGTGCCGTCTTGATCCAACGTCTGGCTGGTAAGGACCAGCGCCCCTCCACCCAGTATCTTGCCACTGTTGGTGAGAGACTGACCGCTCAACGACAGGTTGCCCTGGCTCTGAACTGTTCCACTATTCGCCAAGTTGGAAAGGGTGCTTTGTATCGCCCCATTGGCCGCCAGCGTGCCGCTGTTGACCAAGCTGGCACCGCTGAGGGTCAGGTTTTGCCCGGCAGTCACTTGCCCCTGCGTCATGCCGCTATTGAACAATGTCATGTCGACATGGCGGGCTGCATCAATCTGGCTGGAACTGTCCACCCGCGCGTCACGAGCCCGCAGGGTGACATCGTTGCCAGCGGTCAGCTTGCCGCTGCTCATCTGCAACGTACCGCCGCTGGTGAGAGCGATATTCTGGTCGCTAACCAGTGTTCCTCCCTGTTGAGTGAGGTCCCCCTGGCTGTTTAACGTGATGGACTGGCTGGCCTTGTGGTCGCCCGACATGCTGATACTTTGCCCTGTCGCCGTTAATGCACCGCCTTGCGCCAGCGAATTATTGAGCGTCAATTTACCGTTGGCATCCAGGGTGATATCCCCGGCACGGGCATTGAGGTTACCGAGGTTGACGCCGACGCCTTTGTCGCTGGAAACCAGATGGATACGGTTGGCATACATGCCCCCCAGCGCACCGGTATCGACCGCCACTTTTGGCGTTTCGCCTTGGCCCGCGATCGGGGTCGCATTACCCTGCGCATCCACACGGTTGGCACCCAACGTAATGGTGGCATCCTGGGCATACAGCTGTGCGTTGATCTCAGTGGCACGGGCAATCAGGGCAAATTTCCCGCTCTGGCTGGCATCCAGCCCTTTGCCCTGAATGCTGATGGCCCCTTGCGTCACTTCCAGCGCTTGCAGTTTGCCGTCTGGCCCTAACACCGGTTTACCGGTCGTCAGCGTCGCATTCGGGGTGTTGATGAAGCCGCAGCCGTCGCAGGTGATACCGTAAGGGTTGGCAACCATCACGTTGGCCTGCTTGCCCGCCACTTCCAGATAACCTTGCAGTTGGGAGCGGTTCGGGGCGACAACCTCGTTAATGATGCCTTGGGCTTCCTGCCCGGCTTTCAGGTTGGGGTTGTTCTGGATCAGGCCGCCAAGCTGGGTCTGATTGAGCTGCCCGGTGGCGTTGTTGAGGATCAGCCCCTCTTTGCCCACGTTGAATTCATTGTATTTATTATGGGAAATGCCCGCCTGATTAGGCGTAGCGATATTGACCACCGGCACGCCATTGCCAGCCTGATCGAGCCGGGTATTCCCTTCGGCGACGTTAACACCGTTCGCCAAGGCGGGCAGCAACGGCTGCCAAGCTAGCAAGCTGCACAGGGTATAGCTCAACCAACGCTGGCTGGCATGAATGGGCCGATCGTCTTTTTGCGTCATCCTTGAAACCTTTCCCTGTAAATTAAAGAACGATGTTAATACGGTAGTAAATCGACACCCGATCCGGCTCTAACCAACTCGGATGCGCCAGCGGCCAGCCCACGGTAAATTGGCTGCTGAAATAACGGTTACGGCTGCCCAGCCCCACCGCGCCGCCCCACAACGTGCCAGAAGCGTAGGCGTCCACGGAGTCGTGGCGCAGATAACCGCCATCTACGGCAGCCAATACGGAAATATTCCCCAGATACGGCAGGCTGAACGGCGACCAGTTGACCTCGTTACGCCAGTAGCCACCTTTGTCGCCGGAGAGATACTGTTCCTTGAAGCCACGCACCGAACTTTCGCCGCCGAGGGTCAGGCGCTCGCTGCCGTAAAGGCGATCGGGCGTCCACTGGCCGTACAGGCTGGTGAGGTAGTTCCAGTTCTGCGCCAACGGCAAGTAATAGCTGCCGGAGAGTGTGTATTTATTAAACTCCGCCTTGGGAGCCTCGCTGGCTTTACCGCTGTCATCTTCCGCGCCTAACCAGGGTACGCCACGGCTGTAGGAGGGGTTGAGCGTGGCAAAACCGCCCCACAGTTTTTGGCTATGGCTCACGCCCAGAGATACGCTGGTCAGTTTACGGCTGCTGCTGTCCAGCCGGGTGTCATTCAGATAGTTGCGGTTGATACGGTGGGTCAGGCCCAGCGCCAGGCCGGTTTTCATGTCACTGTTACGGAACAATACGCGCGAAACGTTGAAGCGATGGGTCTGGCTGTCGCCGGTGGATCGCCAGTCAAAGCCCTGATTGTCGATCGTCGAGAGGTAGTCGCTGTAGGAGTAGTTGTAATCCATCAGCCAGTAGCCATAAGGCAGGCTGACACCAGCCTGGACGCTGCGGGCGTCGTGATCGTTGGCGAAATCGCTGCTGCGCGCGCCGGTCACAAACCACTGATCCGCCAGCCCCAGCAGGTTATTGCCGGTCAATGAGCCGTTGATCTGTCCGGTGCCGGTACTTTTCTGCCCGCTGTTGTCAAAACCCAGCCCCAGCATCACCGGGAACTCGGGCTTGGCAGTCAAATTGACCACCGAATAGCCCGGTTGGCTGCCGGGCAGGATTTCAATCTGCACCGGTTGCTGGCGCAGGCGGTTGATCTGCTCCATGCCCTGTTCGATATCGCGCAGGTTCAGGATGTTGCCCACCAGGCCAGGGAACGCCATCTTCAGCATTCGGTCATCCCGTTGGTCCAGCAAGATCTTTTCCAACTGCCCTTCCAGCACCAGCAGCTTCAACTCCCCATGGGACAGGTCTTGCTCGGTCAGAAAAGCGCGGCTGGTGATATAGCCCCGTTCGATATACCAATCGGAAACCTGCTGCACCAGGGTGTTGATCTGGGTCAGATTCAGACAGCGTTGCAGATAGGGTTGCGTCAAGGCTTGCCGCGCACGGGCGGGCAGATGGCTGGCACCTTCAAGGCGAATGGTCGTAATGGTGAAGCACGGCCCGCCGGGGGCTGTGGCTGCTGGCGTTTGTGGCAGCACCGGCGTCAGGCTGCGTTGCAATTCCTGACGTTGTTGTTGGTTTTGCTGCAACAATTCACGTTGTTGCTGTTGGATAGTATCTCGATCCGCAGGGCTGAGCATATTGGCGCCAACAGCCGAACTGAGAGAAAGAAACAATAAGGATACTGCCAACCGCTGAGCTACTGAGTCCATTCAGATAAACCGCCTTAATGATTTTGCGGCATTCTAGCGACATAATTCGGCATCAGACAAGCAAGAGATCGTGACTTTACGGGACTTCGAGGCATCTGAATTGGCATAAATCTCAGAGTGAGGCGGGGTAAATGTTCTGAAATTGTTTTAATCCATTCACTTTATTTGCTGCATGCAAATTAAACAGTCAATTATGCCAAATAAACACAGATTTTTCTGGTTGAAAAAATAATCGGCAACAGTGTCCATTTTCTACGACAGATTAAGCTATCAATTAAGCCCTACCGTTAAGTGGGCGCAGCATGCGCGCCCACCAGGATAGGTTTGGTCACAGAATCTATTCTGAGCTTGATGCTCAGCTCGCTATCGGCTCTGAACCGCCCTTGTCCAACGGCTCTTCCGGTTCGGCTGGCAGCACCATATAGGTGCCCTCAAATACTGCACCTTCGTCATCGTCACCGAATAAATGTACCTCTGCCTGCACGCGCGCCCGGCGGCCACGCGCCAAACGGGCCAGATCGCCACTCAATGAGCTCAGATCGGCAACGGCTCTCGGCCTGCCGGTGATCGGTTTGCTGTAGCGAATGTGGGCGTCTGCCAGAATAATCGTGCCGCCCAGGTGACGCTCACGCAGCAGCAGCCAGATCAGCCCCCAGGCGGTCAGCGTTGCCAGGGAGAACAGGCTACCGGCAAACAGCGTATGGTGTGGATTCTGATTACCCACTTCCGGCATCGTGGTAACAAAGCGTTGGCCGGTATATTGGCTGATGCGCACGCCCATTTTTTCACTGAGCGGGATATGTTCATACCAGGCTTGTTGCAACTGCCCGCACCAGTCGGGGCGATGCAGAATATCGTCCAGCGTGGCCACGGGTTTGATCATCAGGTAATGGCGGATCGGCGTAGTTTGCGGCGCAGTGATTTCGCCCTGGTTGATAAAGCCCAGCTTGGCAAAGAAGTCCACCGCGTCCTCACGGGCGCTACACACCACCCGCTTCACTCCTTCCTGGCGCGCTACCGACTCAAGGGTCATTGCCACCAGAGTTCCCAGGCCTTTGTCCTGCACAGCTGGATCGACCGCCATAAAGCGGATAGCGGCTTCGTTATCGGCATTGATATACAGACGGCCAATCGCCACTATCCGGCCGTTCTCATCCACCACCATCTGATGGTGCGCCATGGCGTCGTAGGCATCCTTTTCCGAACCCACCGGCTGGTGTAATGGCTTGCGCAGCATCTCCCAGCGAAACTGGTAATAGTCTTTCAGTTCTTGTTCTGTAACGGGTACTCGTAGGTGATACATAGACGCCTTCTCTTGTGATCTTTAAACCTGCAGCCAGAACGTCACCGGGCCATCGTTCACCAATGCCACCTGCATATCGGCGGCAAACTCACCGGTCTGGGTTTCAATACCCCGTTCCTGGCACTGTCCAACAAAATAGCGGTATAGCCGATCGGCCTCCTGCGGCACCGCACCGTGCGAAAAACTTGGCCGCATGCCTTTCTGGGTATCGGCTACCAGGGTGAACTGCGACACTACCAACAGACTACCACCAGCCTGCTGAACGTTGAGATTCATCTTGTCATCCTCGTCGCCGAAGATGCGATACCCCAGCACCCGCTCACACAGGCGTTGGGCTTTTTGCTCGTTATCGTCCTGCTCAACGCCCAATAACACTAACAAACCGGGGCCAATCTTGCCTACTGTCTGACCTTCTACCGTAACGCTGGCGTTTAATACCCGTTGAATTAACGCAATCATAACGATCCTTCCTGCTCCTCTTTTTGCTGTTGTTCTGCTTTCTGCTGCTGGTAAAGGCGGTGCTCACCCAGCGTAACGGTGATTTCGGCGCCCAATAACACGATACACCAGCTCCAGTAGACCCATAAAAATAAAATCGGGATCACCGCCAGCACGCCGTAGATCAGCTGGTAGGAAGGGAACATGGTGACATACAGCGCAAAAGCTTTCTTACCCAGCTCGAACAACACCCCGGCCACCAGCGCCCCGATCAACGCATCTTTCGCAGGCACGCGTACCGTGGGCACCACGCTGTATAACAACCAGAAAGAGACCCAGGACAGGAGCAGCGGGAAGATGCGCAGCACCTCATCCACCAGGCTGTTAACGCCGCTTTGCGCTAACCAGTTTAGCGACAACAGATAGGAGCTGATCGCCATACTGGCCCCCACCAACAGCGGGCCGAGGGTTAGCACCATCCAGTAAACGGCAAAGGAAACCACGATTGGCCGCTGGTTCTTACTGCGCCAGATGGTGTTCAACACGCTATCCACCGAATAGATCAGCAGCAGCGCGGTGACGATCAGGCCGCAGATCCCCACGGCGGTCATCTTGCTGGAGTTGGCAACAAACTGCTCCAGATAACGTTGCAGCACGTTACCGGCGGCAGGCATAAAGTTGGAGAAAATAAAGCTTTTTAACTGCACGCTGATATCCGCAAACATCGGGAAAACGGCAAACAGCGCAAACACCACGGTGATCAGGGGCACCAGGGAAAGTAGCGAGACATAGGCCAGATGGCCCGCCAACATGGTCAGGCCATCCTCATCAATACGTTTAATCAGCAACCGCCCGAAGGTTATTCCGGGTTTGATCGACGATGGCAGCTTTTTGCGGCGGAAAAACGACATAGCTTTATCCTAAATGTCAGTCTGGACGCCTTAAGCTTAACGTACGCTGATCATTGAGCAAAATAAGCCGGCACAACCTGGCGATCGATGACGTGTACCGCCTTAATCCCCAGCGCTGCGGCCGCTTCTACGTTCGCCGCCACATCGTCAAAGAATACCGCCTGATCCGCCGGAGTGTTTTCCGCCTTCAGTACGTGCTGATAGATGTTGGCATCGGGTTTGCGCATGCCTAGATCCTGCGACAGATACATGTGGTCGGCCGCTTCAGCGACCTGAGGGTAATGCTGAGGCCAATAATTGCAGTGCAGACGGTTGGTATTCGATAACACCACCACGCGATGCCCTTCGTTGCGCAGACGGTGCATAATCTCGATCACTTCAGGGCGCAGGGCGACAAATACCGCCTGCCAGCCGGTGGCAAACTGCTCGAAGCTGAGCGCTATCCCCATCTCTTCACAGAGCTTGGCCGCAAAGTCTTCGTCGCTCATCTCGCCGCGCTCGTGCTGTTGGAATACCTCACCCATGCTAAAACGTTCGGACAACGTCGCCAGCGGTGTGCCGCTCAGGTTGCTCCACACGCCCAGTACACGTTTGAAATCGATATCGACAATCACATTACCTAAATCAAAGATATACAGCATAGTCCTCTCCCATGGGCCAGTGAGATTTCACTGTAACGGGAAAAGTTAAGGCTGAACAGGGAGCAGTGTGAAAAGCGCATGGCGCGCCGCAGAAAGGGGGAAAGACAGAGGAAAAAACTCAGGGCGCTGTGACACGCCCTAAGTATTGCGGATTAAATCGGCGAATTAAGCTTCTTTAGGACCGCGGTTGGCACGCTTACGATCGTTTTCCGTCAGGTGACGCTTACGGATACGGATCGAGATTGGCGTCACTTCTACCAGTTCGTCATCATCGATGAATTCCAGAGCTTGCTCCAGAGACATTTTGATGGCCGGAACCAGGGTAGTCGCTTCATCGGTACCCGATGCGCGCATGTTGGTCAGTTTCTTACCGGTCAGGCAGTTCACGGTCAGGTCGTTAGAACGTGAGTGGATACCGATGATCTGGCCTTCATACACTTCAGCACCGTGGCCCAGGAACAGCTTGCCGCGATCTTGCAGACCGTACAGAGCGAACGCTACCGCTTTGCCCTGGCCGTTAGAGATCAGCACGCCGTTCTGACGCTGGCCCACTTCGCCCGGACGCACATCGTCGTAGTGGCTGAAGGTGGAGTACAGCAGACCGGTACCAGAAGTCATGGTCATGAATTCGTTACGGAAACCGATCAGGCCACGGCTTGGGATCACGTAGTCAAGACGCACACGGCCCTTGCCATCTGGATCCATGTTTTTCAGGTCAGCTTTACGCTCACCCATCGCCTGCATCACAGAACCCTGGTGCTGTTCTTCGATATCCAGCGTCACGTTCTCGAACGGCTCTTGCTTGCGGCCATCGATTTCACGGAAGATAACTTTCGGACGGGAAACCGCCAGTTCAAAACCTTCACGACGCATGTTTTCGATCAGAACCGACAGGTGAAGCTCACCACGGCCTGAAACACGGAATGCGTCAGCATCTTCGGTTTCTTCAACGCGCAACGCCACGTTGTGTACCAATTCCTTGTTCAGACGCTCAAGGATTTGGCGTGAAGTCACGAACTTGCCTTCTTTACCACAGAACGGTGAGGTATTGACGTTAAAGAACATGCTTACGGTAGGTTCATCAACCGACAGTGCTGGCAACGCTTCAACCGCGTTCACATCACAAATGGTGTCGGAGATGTTCAGCTCGCCCAGGCCGGTGATGGCAACGATGTCGCCCGCTTCGGCAACGGTGGCTTCGATACGTTCCAGACCCATATGGGTCAGCACTTTACCGATTTTACCGTTACGGGTTTTGCCTTCGCTGTCGATCAGGGTGATCTGCTGGTTAGGCTTCACTTTACCACGCTTGATACGGCCGATGCCGATAACGCCCACGTAGTTGTTGTAGTCCAGCTGCGAGATCTGCATCTGGAAAGGTGCTTCCAGCTCAACCTGCGGCGCAGAGACGTGATCGACAATCGCCTGGTACAGCGGAGTCATGTCTTCGGCCATATCGTTATGGTCAAGACCAGCGATACCCATCAATGCGGATGCATAGATGATTGGGAAGTCGAGCTGTTCGTCGGTAGCGTCCAGGTTAACGAACAGGTCGAAGACCTGATCCACAACCCAGTCAGGACGCGCGCCAGGGCGGTCAACCTTGTTGATTACCACGATCGGTTTCAGACCATTAGCAAACGCTTTCTTGGTCACGAAACGGGTTTGCGGCATTGGGCCATCCATTGCATCCACAACCAGCAGCACCGAGTCGACCATTGACATCACGCGCTCTACCTCGCCGCCGAAGTCGGCGTGTCCTGGGGTGTCTACGATGTTGATGCGGTAGTCTTTCCAATTAATGGCGGTGTTTTTTGCGAGGATGGTAATCCCACGCTCTTTCTCCAAATCGTTGGAGTCCATTACGCGTTCTGTCGCTTCTGAACGCTCTCCGAAAGTACCGGATTGTTGCAGCAACTTGTCAACCAGGGTGGTCTTACCATGGTCAACGTGGGCAATAATGGCGATGTTACGCAAATTTTCGATCACAGCTTTGCCTCAGGCATTAGAAATAGCGCGCTATTGTACACGTATTAAGCGAGGTACTAAACAAGATCACAACACTCTCTTATAAACAACTGTGTACAGGCTAGTTTGTGATCCCTTTCACGGTGCAAAAAGCAGCAATCGATGATGTTTTGCACCATTCCAGTGCCCTACCGCAGGTTATTTGCACCACCATAGTGCATTGCATCGCTAATGGTGCATACTGGCAATGAGCAAAACCCGCACAAACCGGCGATTTTTTCGCTTTTTAAAAGTTGGCACAGTTTTCGCTTTAGTCTATACAAGGCAAAACAGGCCAGTTACACAGATTCGTTCCACGACGATGACAACGATAAATCCGGGAGAGTTAAGTATGTCCGCTGAACACGTTTTGACGATGCTGAATGAGCATGAAGTGAAATTCGTAGACCTGCGTTTCACTGACACCAAGGGTAAAGAACAACACGTCACCATCCCTGCTCATCAGGTAAATGCCGACTTCTTCGAAGAAGGTAAAATGTTTGACGGCTCCTCAATCGGTGGTTGGAAGGGCATCAACGAATCTGACATGGTCCTGATGCCAGACGCCAGCACGGCGGTTCTGGATCCGTTCTTCGAAGAGTCTACCCTGATCATTCGTTGTGACATCCTCGAGCCAGGCACCATGCAGGGCTACGATCGTGACCCACGCTCAATCTCCAAGCGTGCTGAAGACTTCCTGCGCTCTTCCGGCATCGCCGATACCGTGCTGTTCGGGCCAGAACCAGAGTTCTTCCTGTTTGACGACATTCGTTTCGGTAGCAGCATCCGTGGTTCTATGGTTGCTATTGATGATATCGAAGGTGCCTGGAACTCCAGCACCAAACTCGAAGGCGGCAACAAAGGCCACCGTCCAGCGGTCAAAGGCGGTTACTTCCCAGTGCCACCGGTCGACTCTTCACAGGACATCCGTTCTACCATGTGTCTGACCATGGAAGAAATGGGCCTGGTGGTTGAAGCTCACCACCACGAAGTGGCAACCGCAGGTCAGAACGAAGTGGCTACCCGCTTCAATACCATGACCAAGAAAGCCGACGAAATCCAAATCTACAAATACGTGGTTCACAACGTGGCTCACGCATTTGGCAAAACCGCGACCTTCATGCCAAAACCGATGTTCGGCGATAACGGCTCAGGTATGCACTGCCACATGTCACTGTCCAAGAACGGTACCAACCTGTTCGCTGGCGACAAGTACGGCGGCCTGTCTGAAATGGCGCTGTTCTACATTGGCGGCATCATCAAACACGCTAAAGCGATCAACGCCCTGGCCAACCCGACCACCAACTCCTACAAGCGTCTGGTCCCAGGTTACGAAGCGCCGGTTATGCTGGCTTACTCTGCCCGTAACCGCTCTGCGTCTATCCGTATCCCAGTGGTTGCCAGCCCGAAAGCGCGCCGTATCGAAGCTCGTTTCCCGGACCCAGCGGCTAACCCATACCTGTGCTTCGCTGCACTGCTGATGGCTGGCCTGGACGGCGTGATCAACAAGATCCACCCTGGCGATGCCATGGATAAAAACCTGTATGACCTGCCGCCGGAAGAAGAAGCTGAAATTCCAAAAGTGGCTGGCTCACTGGATGAAGCAATGGCCGCACTGAACGAAGACCGTGAATTCCTGACCCGCGGTGGCGTATTCACCGACGACGCGATCGATGCCTACATCGAACTGCGTAAAGAAGAGATGGATCGCGTGCGCATGACGCCACACCCAGTTGAGTTCGAACTGTATTACAGCGTTTAAGTCATACCCGCGCTGTCTACGGATGGGGCGTCCTAAGTATTAGTAGCCGTTTTTTTGTTGCCGTGGAAACTTTTAGCCCATCTTCGGATGGGCTTTTTTCTCCACCGTATATTCTGCAAAACTATTTCATACCGTGATGGTTGCGGATGGAGTAGGATGGATGCACTAAAAAGGTGCAGGAGACTGCTGTATGGCAACCGGCAAGCTGCCCGATGCTGGGCAGATCCTCAATTCTCTCATCAACAGCATTTTGCTGTTGGATGACACACTGGCGATCCACTACGCCAACCCGGCGGCACAACAGCTGCTGGCACAGAGTTCTCGTAAACTTTTCGGTACACCGCTGCCCGATTTACTTGGCTATTTTTCGCTGAATATCGATCTGATGCGCGAAAGCCTGCATGCCGGCCAGGGCTTTACCGATAACGAAGTGACCCTGGTGGTCGACAGCCGCGCCCATATCCTCTCCCTGACCGCTCAGGCGCTGCCAGATGGCTTTATTCTGCTTGAGCTGGCCCCAATGGACAATCAGCGTCGCCTCAGCCAGGAGCAGTTACAGCACGCCCAACAGGTTGCGGCTCGCGATCTGGTGCGCGGCCTGGCGCATGAAATCAAAAATCCGCTCGGCGGTTTGCGGGGTGCCGCGCAGTTGCTGGCCAAAGCTTTGCCAGACCCTTCGCTGACGGAATACACCAAGGTGATCATCGAACAGGCCGATCGGCTGCGTAATCTGGTAGATCGCCTGCTAGGGCCACAGCGCCCCGGCCAACATATTACCCAGAGTATCCATCAGGTAGCGGAACGGGTCTTCCAACTGGTGTCGTTGGAGAAACCCGATAACGTCACGCTGGTGCGTGATTACGACCCTAGCCTGCCGGAACTGGCGCACGATCCCGATCAAATCGAGCAAGTATTGCTCAATATCACCCGCAACGCGCTGCAGGCGCTGAGCGAAACCGGTGGCACCATCACGCTGCGCACGCGTACCGCGTTTCAGATCACCCTGCACGGCACCCGCTACCGGCTGGCGGCACGGATCGATGTTGAGGATGACGGCCCGGGCGTACCGGCCCAGTTGCAAGACACTCTGTTCTACCCAATGGTCAGCGGCCGCGAAGGCGGTACCGGCCTGGGGTTATCCATCGCCCGTAATCTAATCGATCAGCATTGCGGAAAAATTGAATTTAACAGTTGGCCAGGTCACACCGAATTCTCGGTTTTCCTGCCTATTCGCCAGTGAGGTTTGTGCTATGCAACGAGGGATAGTCTGGATCGTCGATGACGATAGCTCCATCCGCTGGGTGCTAGAGCGTGCGCTCACCGGAGCCGGGGTGAACAGCGTCACCTTCGACAGCGGCAATGCCGTGTTGGAAGCATTGGCCACGCAAACTCCCGACGTGCTGCTATCAGATATCCGCATGCCGGGTATGGATGGCCTGGCGCTGCTCAAGCAGATCAAACAGCGTCACCCGATGCTCCCGGTCATCATAATGACGGCACATTCGGATCTGGACGCGGCGGTTAGCGCCTATCAACAAGGGGCATTCGATTACCTGCCAAAACCCTTTGATATTGATGAGGCCGTTGCTCTGGTAGAACGTGCCATCAGCCACTATCAAGAGCAGCAGCAACCCGCTCGCAGCCAGCCTGCCAACGATCCTGTCGCCGATATTATTGGTGAGGCCCCGGCAATGCAGGATGTGTTCCGCATTATCGGCCGCCTGTCACGTTCCTCCATCAGCGTGCTGATCAACGGGGAGTCGGGAACTGGGAAAGAGCTGGTCGCCCATGCGTTGCATCGCCACAGCCCACGCGTCAAATCTCCGTTTATCGCCCTGAACATGGCCGCGATCCCCAAAGACCTGATCGAATCTGAACTGTTCGGCCATGAGAAAGGGGCGTTTACCGGCGCCAATCAGATCCGTCAGGGCCGTTTTGAACAGGCCGACGGTGGTACGCTGTTCCTGGATGAAATCGGGGATATGCCGCTGGATGTGCAAACCCGCTTGCTGCGCGTATTGGCGGATGGTCAGTTCTATCGCGTGGGTGGCTATGCGCCGGTAAAGGTAGACGTGCGTATCATTGCCGCCACGCACCAGAACCTGGAGTTGCGCGTTCAGGAGGGCAAATTCCGTGAAGATCTGTTCCACCGCCTGAACGTGATCCGCGTACATCTGCCGCCGCTGCGTGAACGCCGTGAGGATATTCCGCGCCTGGCGCGCTATTTCCTTCAGGTGGCTGCGAAAGAGTTGGGTGTGGAGGCGAAGAACCTGCATCCGGAAACCGAAACCGCCCTCACTCGCCTGCCGTGGCCAGGCAACGTACGCCAGTTGGAAAACACCTGCCGCTGGCTGACCGTGATGGCCGCCGGGCAAGAAGTGCTGATCCAGGATCTGCCCTCAGAGCTGTTTGAAACCGCCGCGCCGCAAGCCAGTAGCCACGGCTTACCGGACAGTTGGGCCACGTTGTTGGCACAGTGGGCCGACCGCGCGTTACGTTCCGGTCATCAAAACCTGTTGTCCGAAGCTCAGCCGGAAATGGAGCGCACTTTGCTCACCACCGCGCTACGGCATACCCAGGGGCACAAGCAGGAAGCTGCCCGCCTGTTGGGATGGGGCCGGAATACCTTAACGCGTAAGCTGAAAGAATTAGGGATGGAGTAAGAGAGGGGGCGCTAGATGATTAAAAATACAATCCAGCGCACAAAAAACCAGCGATTTAAGGCTTTTACCGGATATGCGACAGCAGTATGATCGAAACGCAAACTCAGGAGGCTTTTGATGCTGGATACACTCATCGTCTTTCTTACCCAAGGCGCAGACGTCGGCTCTGCCGTCAGCCATTCACCGCAGGCGGCCGTTGCCACGGTGCTGTGCGCCGCACTGATCAATTTCTTCAGTTAACAGGGCGCAGCACGCTGCGCCCCTACACATCCACCTTGGTGTTGGCGTCAGATAACCCGGGAAAACTGTTGGGCGCGGGCCTGTTTACGCAGGTAGATATCGAAGCACATGCAAATATTACGGATCAGCAAGCGCCCACGAGGCGTGACGCGAATGCCATGCTCATCGCGCTCCACCAGCCCGTCACGTTCGAACGGCGCCAGTAATTCCAGATCGGCGGCAAAGTAATCCGCAAACGCAATGCCGTATTGCTGCTCAATCGGTTGATAGGCCAGTTGGAAATTACAGATTAGCGTCTTGATCACATCACGACGCAGGCAGTCATCTTCCGTCATCGCCAGGCCACGCCACAAGGCGTTCCCCTGCTCTTCCACGTTAGCGTAATACACCTTCAGCTCTTTCTGGTTCTGCGCGTAGCTGTCACCCAGCATGCTGATGGCAGAAACCCCCAGGCCCAGCAGATCGCTGTCCCCTTGGGTGGTATAACCCTGGAAATTGCGGTGCAGTTTGCCTTCGCGCTGGGCAATGGCCAGCTCATCGTTCGGCCGGGCAAAATGGTCCATACCGATAAACTGATAGCCCGACTCCGTTAGCGAAGCGATGGTTTGCTGCAGAATATCGAGTTTCTGCTGGGCGCTAGGTAGATCGGCGTCCTTGATTTTACGTTGGGCAGCAAACAGGTTCGGCATATGGGCGTAGTTAAATACGCTCAGGCGATCCGGGTTCAGCTCCGCCACCCGTTGCAGGGTGAAGGCAAAACTCTCTGGCGTCTGCTTCGGCAGGCCGTAAATCAGATCGATATTGGTCGAGTTGAAGCCAAGCGCTTTAGCCCGGGCGATCAGGGCAAAAATGAACTCTTCATCCTGCTCGCGGTTAACCAGACGCTGCACTTCTTTATTGAAGTCCTGCACTCCCATGCTGAGGCGGTTGAAGCCTTCGGCACGCAGGTGGTCCAGCACGTCCAGCTCGATTTCACGCGGGTCAACTTCGATCGACATCTCCATTGCTGGCTGGAAATCAAAGTGCTGGCGTAGCATGGCGACCAGCCGACTGATTTGCTGCTTATCCAGATAGGTTGGCGTACCGCCGCCCCAATGCAGTTGGCTGACCTTGCGGCCGGCAAACAGAGGGGCACGAGCGATGATTTCCCGCTCCAACACGGCCAGGTATTCATCGGCCTTGTGAGTCTGGCGTGTGACCAGCTTATTGCAGCCGCAGAAATAGCAGAGCTTATGACAGAAGGGAATATGGACATACAGCGACAGCGGGCGCTCAGGGTAGCGCGTAGCCGCGCGTTGGAACGCAGCTTCGTCATAGCCCTGGTTAAACTCCAGCGCCGTGGGGTATGAAGTATAACGCGGGCCTGAATAGTTATATTTTTGGATCAGGGCCAAATCCCAGACAATGGTCTGTTCTGACATGCTTGCTCACTCCTTCCGATATTTTTTCCTACCGGGCCGGGAAATGGGCAGTTGTCTACGCTGTCTGGCCGCGGAAGCGCTGCGAAAACGCGTTTTGCGCTTCGACAGCCGCCACAGTTTACCGAATAACCACAGTAGATAACATGTCAACAGTAGGGCTATTGCCGGGATCAGCCACATAACCGCTTAAAATACGTCTTTCGGGTTACCGCCTTTCAGCAGTTTCAGAATATCTTCCTGCTTCTCTTCCTGCTCTTCGTCGTCTTCATCACCCAGTTCGATGCCCAGCTGTTCCATCAGCGCATCAATACGATCCAGGGTTTGATCAACGTACGCCTGATCTTCCGCGCTCAGCGTGGCGCCTTCATCCAGGCGATCCAGCAAGGCATCCAGACGTTCATCGTTTTCCAGCTTGGTCAGTTCTTCTTCTGGCGTGAGGCGCGGTTTTTCTGCCTTCGGTTTTGGCTGTGGCTTGGTCGCCTTCACTTTAGCGTCGACCACCAGCGCAACCGGCACTTTACTGCCGAGACGAGGATCTTTGGGTTGCGCGCCAGTTTTATTTTTCTGGCTGGCAGACTCAACCTGGGTACGTGAACCGGAAGCCAGGCCACGGCGCTTTTTCAGGCGCTTGCGCTCGCGCGCTTCCTGATCGAGCTCCACACGACTTTTCTTTTTACTTTTTGACGTCGCCGCGCTGCTGCGTGGGCCGCGAGGTGCTTTTGATGGCTGGTTCATGGCTTTTACTCTTAGGTATGTAGATCCAGTATAGAATTGCTATACGGTTGCGGCGGAATCTAGCAGAAAGCAGACAAAGAAAAAAGGCGGCAGGTTAAAACCTGCCGCCTATTTCGCACCTTCACTCGAAGGATATTCCTGCTCCGCGCTCCATGCGCACACTCAACATCCCGGTTTTTCCATCTGCGATAACCGCGCTCCCTGCTACTACGTCTTTCATCCTGAAAGAAAAAATCATCCGTGCTGCGATCCGTTCGCTTCCACTCTTCCTGAGTGCGCTTCCCGCGGGCGTCCCAATTGCAGTCACTTCATCATCCGTGTACTATTCGTGCGCTCCGGCACCAATAGTTTCAATTCCATCTGACATCATCCTGGTACTCATTACACTGCCTGTGTATTCCCTGAGATTTTTCACCCTTCCTGGATGTTCCTGTTTCCTTGGCCTCCTGCCTTGCAACCTACTTTACGCTTTTATGGGATGTGCTCAAGATACCTACAGGTGGCTTACGACGATCTTTTACTTAACGAAATTACAATGCCCTGTTTTATAACAAATAAAATATTTACAGCTTTCGAATAAAGCGACATTACCCCCAATTCGAATGGTCAATGTCTCACACGGCGGTCGACCTTTTGCCACAAGGGCTCAGTGGTTAAAACGCTTAATAACCGAGAAACACACCCTTTTAGCGCTGATGCAGTTATAATCGCCCACCAGATAGCCATCCTCACGGAGACGAAAATTTTGACCAGCAAGAACTACAATTACCATGTGACCCATTTCGTCACCAGTGCACCCGATATTCGCCACCTACCGGGGGATGAAGGTATTGAAGTTGCGTTCGCCGGCCGTTCCAACGCCGGTAAGTCCAGCGCACTGAATACCCTGACCAATCAGAAAGGCCTGGCACGTACCAGTAAAACGCCGGGGCGTACCCAGCTGATTAACCTGTTCGAGGTCGAAGAAGGCATTCGCCTGGTCGACCTGCCAGGCTATGGCTATGCCGAAGTGCCGGAAGAGATGAAGAAGAAATGGCAGCGGGCGCTGGGTGAATACCTGCAAATGCGTAACTGCCTGAAAGGCCTGGTGGTGCTGATGGATATTCGTCATCCGCTCAAAGACCTGGACCAACAGATGATCCAGTGGGCCGTCGACGTTGGCACGCCAGTGCTGGTCCTGCTGACCAAGGCCGATAAGCTGGCCTCTGGTGCCCGCAAGGCACAACTCAATATGGTGCGTGAGGCCGTGCTGCCATTTATGGGTGATATTCAGGTGGAAGCCTTCTCGTCACCGAAAAAGATCGGTGTCGATAAACTGAGCCAGAAGTTGAATACCTGGTTTAACGAGATCCCACCGGAAGTGCTGCCGGAAGACGATATCGGCGGGGAATGATAACCGCTGCGGGTATTTCGTAGTGGGCCGCATGCAGAGCCGATGCTAAAACATCGGCTTTTTTACGCCCGTTATCACCCTACACGAGGCCGCATTTCGTTATCTAATTACAATTTTGACTAAAAGCCATCATAAAAACTTATGGTAGATAGTGCGCTGTCAGGAGATACATGCAGATAAATCAGCCAAAGGAACGGCAGGAGAAGAGCAGGCGGGGATAACGAAAATCGATGCTTTTGCTTTGTTTTTACAATAAAAAACGCCCCAGTCAATACTGACTGGGGCGGCTAAATATTCAGCCAAATCCGATTACGTGAAGTAAAAGGTCTGAAAGATAGAACATCTTACCTCTGTACCCTACGTCTGTAACTCTACATCATTTTTTCACGCTGCAAAAGAATTTTTTGTAGTTTACTTACACGATCCGGGCACTAACAACGCCAATTTAGTCGAAACAATCACCGAAGGATGTTGCTCAATTACCAAAAGTGCTTAGGTTTTCGCCAGTTAGCGAAAACTGGCCATAACGTATCACCCAGGGTAATCAGTGAGCCTCATCCCAGTTTTTACCTACGCCGATGTCCACCCGCAGCGGAACAGCCAGCTGCATACTGTTTTCCATTAACTCATGAATGCGCAGGCTGGCCTCTTCGATGGCGGACTCGTGGATTTCAAACACCAGTTCATCGTGTACCTGCATGATCATGCGCACCAGCGGCTTCTCAGGCCCTTGCAGCCAGGCATCCACCTCAATCATCGCACGTTTGATGATATCCGCAGCAGTGCCCTGCATAGGGGCGTTAATCGCCGCTCTCTCGGCCGCCTTGCGACGCATACCGTTACTGGAGCGAACGTCCGGCAGATACAACCGGCGGCCATCCAGCGTGCTGACGTAGCCCTGCTCGGCGGCCTGCTGACGGGTGCGCTCCATATACTCCAGCACGCCAGGGTAGCGCTCGAAGTACAGATCCATATAGCGCTGCGCTTCGCCGCGCGGGATCCCCAACTGGCGAGCCAAACCAAATGCGCTCATGCCGTAAATCAGACCAAAGTTAATCGCCTTGGCACTGCGACGCTGTTCGTTGGTGACCTTCTCCAACGCCAGACCAAAGACTTCTGCCGCCGTTGCCCGGTGTATGTCCTTACCTTCAGCAAACGCTGTGAGCAAGCCTTCGTCCTGCGATAAATGGGCCATGATGCGCAGTTCAATCTGCGAGTAGTCCGCCGCGACAATACGGTAACCCTCAGGCGCAATAAATGCCTGACGGATACGGCGCCCTTCATCGTTACGTACCGGAATGTTTTGCAGGTTTGGATCGCTGGATGACAGGCGACCGGTGGCGGTGACGGCTTGGTGATAGGAAGTATGCACCCGCCCGCTAACCGGGTTGATCATCAACGGCAGTTTGTCGGTATAGGTGGTTTTCAGCTTCGCCAGACCACGGTATTCCAGGATCACTTTCGGCAGCGGATAATCCAGCGCCAACTCGGCCAGCACTTCCTCATTGGTTGAAGGAGCACCGCCAGGGGTCTTTTTCAGCACCGGCAGCTTTTGCTTTTCATACAAAATGGCCTGCAACTGCTTGGTCGAGGCCAGATTGAACGGCTCTTCTGCCAATTCATGGGCCTGCACTTCAAGCTCGCCGAGGCGCTTGGTCAACTCAATGGAGTGAGCAGCCAGAATGTTAGGATCGATCAGCACCCCGGTGCGTTCGATATGGGAAAGCACCGGCAACAGCGGCATTTCAATCTCATTGAATACCGTCAGCAGGCCTTCACTCTCTTTCAACTGCGGCCACATCGCCAAATGCAGCTGTAGCGTAACGTCGGCATCTTCTGCCGCATAAGGGCCCGCCTCTTCAAGGGCGATCTGGTTAAAGGTTAACTGTTTTTTGCCTTTGCCCGCGATCTCTTCGAAGGTAATGGTTTTATGGCCCAGGTAGCGATCGGCCAGGCTATCCATATCGTGACGGCCACTGACGCTGTCGAGTACGTAGGACTCCAGCATGGTGTCGTAGGCGATACCGCGTAGATCGATGTCATAGCGGGCCAGCAGGCTTTTATCGAACTTCAGGTTCTGCCCCACCTTCAACGCCTTTTCGTCTTCCAGCAGCGGCTTCAGGATGGCCAGCACGTGGTTACGATCCAGCTGTGGGGGAGCATCCAGATAATCGTGTGCAACCGGCAGGTACGCCGCCACGCCAGGCTCAATGGCGAAGGACAGACCGATCAGGTTAGCCGTCAGGGTATCCAGGCCGTCAGTTTCGGTATCGAAGGCGAAAACTTCGGCCTGTTTCAGGCGCTGCATCCAATCGGCGAAGGTTTCCTCATCCAGAATGGTGACGTAACCTTCCTGCGACAGGGTAGGCTCTGCGGTGGCTCTTGGTGCTTCTACCGTTGAGGCTGGCTTGGCTGCAGCGCTGGCCTTACGACCTGACCCTTTGTTTTCTAACCAGGTCCCGGCTTCTACATCGGCCATCCAGCGTTTGAACTCGTAGCGCTTAAACAGTGCCTGCAGCTGATCGACATCCGGCGGGCTCACTTCCAGCTCACTGCATTTCAGATCCAGTTCAACATCGGTTTTGATCGTCGCCAGTTTGTAAGAGAGGTAGGCCACCTCTTTGTTCTGCTCCAGCTTGGCCGCCATGGTCTTGGCACCGCGGAAGCTCAGCGTGGCAATGCTATCCAGATTGGCATAGAGCTGATCCAGGCCCCCTAACCCTTGCAACAGCGCCTGGGCCGTTTTCTCACCCACCCCAGGTACGCCAGGGATGTTATCTGACGAATCCCCCATCAGCGCCAGGAAATCGATGATCAGTTCAGGAGGAATACCGTATTTATCACAGACCTCCTGCGGGCCGAGGATGGTGTTGTTCATGGTATTGATCAGGGTAACATTCGGCGTCACCAACTGAGCCATATCTTTGTCACCGGTGCTGATCAACACGGCATGACCCGCTTTCTCAGCCTCTAGCGCCAGAGTGCCGATTACGTCATCGGCCTCTACGCCAGGTGTAACCAGCAACGGTAACCCCATGGCTTTAACCATCTGGTGCAGCGGTTCGATCTGCGCTCGCAAATCGTCCGGCATCGGTGGCCGATGTGATTTATATTCGGCAAACAGCTCGTCACGGAAGGTCTTCCCTTTGGCATCAAACACCACCGCCACATGGCTGGGGGTATACTGCAACAGCAGGCTACGCAGCATGTTCAGCACACCGTACATCGCTCCCGTCGGCTCACCGACCGAGTTTGTCAGCGGTGGGAAGGCGTGGTAGGCGCGGTAAAGGTAAGAGGAACCATCCACCAGGATTAATGGGTTTTCTGCAATCTGGGCCATAACGTTTCTTTTTCGTGAAAAGGACTGGGGTAAGGATGCCATAGCTAGCCGCTGGTGACGAACCTTAGCGTGCAATATGGCCAAATTAGATGAGATCCTGTGAAGCGATCCGCAAGATCCTGCCTGTGGATAACTTTGTGCATAGTTTAGCAACTGAATTATAACGAAGGTAATATCGTTATAATGGAGAATAAAATTCCTAGACAAATCACACTGTTGAAAGAGGGGATTGGCGGTTTTGCTATTTATCGTGTTTCAGTTAATTTGTGGATATAACTGGGGCCGAAGTTTAATCGCACGTTTAATCAATTTAGGCACCTCAATGACCATAGCACAAGATTGAAAATCTGCACGCCAACGGCTAACAACTGGCAATTTCTACCAGGTTAAAATCGCTTACTTATAGCCGCGTATTCTTGGCCAGGATTCTGTTAAAATATTTTTTTGTTGGTACGTACTGACGTATCTAACCATGTTTCCTTCAACCGTCAGCACTAAACCCATGCCAAAATTGCTAGCCCCTGTTATTTTTATCTTTTCTGCGCTGCTTGCCATTGGCGTAACGATGCTGTGCTCCATCCCCATTGTTTTGGCCGGTATCATTAAGCTTTTGATCCCCATGCCCGCCGTTTGGCGATACATTTCAGCCTTTGCTGACCTGACGATGTGGTGCTGGTGCCAATGCCTGGCAGTATTGTTACGAATTAATCCCCGCTTGCAGTGGGATATTCAAGGGCTGCACGGGCTGGAGAAAAAGAATTGGTATTTGCTGATCAGCAACCATAAAAGCTGGTCGGACATTGTAGTGCTGTGTGTGTTATTCCGTCACCATATACCTATGAATAAGTACTTCCTGAAACAGCAACTGGCCTGGATCCCCTTCGTCGGCCTGGCCTGCTGGGCGTTGGATATGCCCTTTATGAAGCGCTACTCGCGGGCCTATCTGCACAGACATCCAGAGAAAAGCGGGCAGGATATCGAAACCACGCGGCGTTCCTGCGACAAGTTTCGCCTGCGCCCGACCACCATCGTCAATTTCGTTGAGGGGTCTCGTTTCACCGAGGCCAAGAAAATTAAAACCCGCTCACCCTACCGCAATTTGCTCGCCCCGAAAGCTGCCGGGATCGCCTTTACGCTTAGTGCGCTTGGCCAGCAATTTGATAAGATCCTGAATGTCACCTTGTGCTATCCGGATAACCGTGAGCATCCCTTTATGGATATGTTGTGTGGCCGTTTGCAACGGGTTGTCGTCAGGATTGAATGCCTGCCGATTGATGAGTCGCTGCACGGGGATTACTTCAATGACAAACTGTTTAAACGTAAATTCCAGATTTGGCTGAATACGTTGTGGCAGGAAAAAGATGGTTTGCTAGACAGGCTCAAGCGTGAATAAGTTAAAAAAAACGCCGGATTAACCGGCGTTGATTTCTTGCTGCAGGTTACTTTTGTTCGGTCAGGAACTTAACGACATCAGCAAATTGCTTGACGTAAACGTCCATGCTGCTGGTATCCAGGCCATCGTTTTTCACCATGTATTTGCCATTAACAAATACCGCTGGCACGCCGCGCAGTTGCAAATCTTCTGCCGCTTTCTCTTGCTGAGCCACCAGAGATTTCACCACGAAGCTGTTTAAAGCCGCGTCATAGTCTTCACCTGCTACGCCTGCATTGACGAATACCTTGCGGATATCGTCAGGCGTTTGCACGGTTTGAGTTTTCTGAATCGCTTCAAACATTGGCTGAGTAATTTTGTCTTCTACACCCAGAGCCATGGCAACTGCCCAGGCCTGAGTTAATTGCTTACCCAATGGACCCAGGAATTCCACATGGTATTTGGTCATCTTGGTGCCTTCAGGCAGCGCTTTTTTGACCGCATCAGAAATATGGTATGTCTCTTCAAACTGGTAGCAGTGCGGGCAGTAGAAAGAGAAGAACTCCAGCACCTGTGGTTCGCCAGTTACCGGCTTATCCAAAGTGATGTATTGCGTACCGTCACTGAATTGCGCAGCGGAGGCACTGAATGCCATCACCATACCAACGAGTGCCAACCAAATTTTTTTCATAACACTAAACTCTCCATTATGTTAATGCTTCAATACATTGGCATGAGCTGCAGAGGGGGTTCCTGCAACAGCTTAACCTGTTCAGTAAATGCCGCAGTCTGAGATAACCAGAAATCAGACTCCGCCATCCACGGGAAACTTTTTGGAAACGCGGGATCCTGCCAACGGCGCGCTACCCATGCCAGGTAATACACCATGCGCATGGCCCGCAAGGGTTCGATCAACGCCAACTCGCGCTGATCAAATTCGGCAAATTCGCCATAGGCCTCCAGCAGGATATCCAGCTGCATCAGCCGATCGCGACGTTCGCCGTGTAACAACATCCACAAATCCTGTATTGCCGGCCCGTTGCGTGCATCGTCAAGATCGACGAACAGCGGACCATCACGCCACAAGATATTGCCTGGGTGGCAATCGCCATGCAAACGCAGCGGTTGCCAATCCAGTTGCCAGTGCGGTTTGATAGCGTCAATCAACGTATCCGTAGCCCGCAGGAAAGTCTCGCGCTGGGCCTTGGGAACTAAATCACAGCTGGCCAGAACCTGCCGGGGCTCTGTGAGATACTCTTCAATGCCAATGGTCGGCCGCTCGGTAAACAGGCTTTCGCTACCCACCTGGTGGATGCGGCCAAGAAAACGCCCGACCCACTCCAGCTGTTCCAGATTATCGATCTCGTACTGTCGGCCACCGACGCTCGGAAATACGGTAAAGAAAAAGCCTGCATGGGTGTGCAGCGTATTTCCCTGTAATACCAGCGGCGCGACCGCCGGAATTTCGTTGTGCGACAAATCCAGCGCGAACCGGTGTTCTTCACCGATTTGCTCTGCACTCCAGCGTTCTGGGCGATAAAATTTCACCACGTAACGCCGACGATCTTCGTCCATAAACTGGTATACGCGGTTTTCATAGCTGTTGAGCGCCGTCAGCCCTGAATCAACACGCAAACCTATCCCTTCCAGCGCATCCATTATCAGATCGGGAGAAAGGGTTTCAAAATTAAATGCAGAGTTGTTCATAACAACCGTTCAGTTCGCCAGATGACAACAGCGTGCCAAGAATAAGAAAGAGTAGCACTAATCACCGCCACTGATGATCGCACCGCATGAATGCTAATCTTTTATCACGCCACGGGCACGCAGCAACGCCGTTTTAAAGTCTTCTTCGTAGTCTTTCTTCAAGCCTGGGATCTGTTCTGTGCCCGCACTGCCGCGCATTTTCAGATGATAGATCAAGATATCATCGCTCAGATCGCCTAACTCACCCTGAAAACCCGCTTCCTGTGCCAGCTTTTGCAGAAACTGAATCAGGTTGAGATCGGGATCCTGCTGCCAGGCCGGGTGCAAAAGCTCAATCAGTTCGTTTACGCGATGCGTTTTCATAGCAACATATCATCCAATGAAGTGATAAACCCACAAAGTAGCAGGCTTGACTACGTAGTGAAAGAACCAGCGTGTCAATAAAGGTAAATCATGATGTCTGAACAGGTTTAGCGCTACAATCAGGGCATTGGAGAGGGGTTGGATGATGACTATGCATGCAAATATAACCGGCGTTATTCTGGCCGGTGGGCGCTCTACCCGCATGGGAGGGAAAGATAAAGGATTGGTGCAAGTGGGGGATAAAACGCTGTACCAGCACGTCCTGGGCCGATTAACACCACAAGTGAGCCAGGTGATCATCAGTGCCAATCGCAATCAGCAGTGCTATCAGCAAAGCGGCTTAGAGGTCGTCGGCGATCTGACGGCAGATTACCCTGGCCCCTTAGCCGGTATATTGGCTGGCCTCACTTATGCCAACACACCATGGATTGTCTGCGCCCCCTGCGATGTACCCGATTTCCCTCTCAACCTGGTAGAACAGCTTTGGCTGCATAAAGGCAATGCCCTGGCCGCCTATGCTTGTGATGGCGAACGTGAGCATCCTACCTTCACTTTACTGCATACTAGTCTGACAGAGGAACTCACCCGTTATCTAGCCCGGGGGGAACGCAAATTGATGCTGTTCATGGCGGCTGTCGGTGCACAACAGGTGGTGTTCCGTGGGCAGCAAGACGCCTTCCGTAATTTGAATACCCCGGAAGATTGCCAACAGTGGCAGCAGGAAAAGGGGGGCGATCAATGACGGAGTTATTGCCACCCTTGCTGGCTATCGCCGCCTATAGCGGCACAGGTAAAACCACGCTGCTTAAGCAATTGATCCCACTATTAAAACAGCAACAGGTGCGCGTTGGCCTGATCAAGCATACCCACCATGATATGGATGTTGATACGCCTGGTAAGGACAGCTATGAACTGCGCAAGGCCGGTGCAGACCAGACGCTGGTTGCCAGCGATCGGCGCTGGGCATTAATGACCGAAACACCTGAACAACAGCCTTTAGATCTCCAGTATCTGGCTGGCAGATTCGATCGCAGCAAGGTGGATTTGATCCTGGTGGAAGGGTTCAAGCATGAACAGATCAGCAAAATTGTTCTCTATCGCGAGGAAGTCGGTAAACCGCTTGCAGATATGTTGGATCAGCACGTCATTGCCGTAGCCAGCGATAGGAAGATAGAAGGTGTTGCGCCGTTACTAGATATCAACCAGCCTGAAACGATCGCTGGGTTTATTGTTCAGTGGCTGAAGCAGACAAAGGCATAGTCCCCTCACCCTAACCCTCTCCCACAGGGAGAGGGAACCGATCGAGCTCGCGGATCTCTCTGTGTAATACTTCATCTTTCTACTTACTTCCAACGTCCTGAAGCGGTACGGGCAAACCCAACCTCTCCCCACTTTCCGAAGCAGTACGGGCTCATCCACGACGCCGGACGGCTCCCTCTCCCCGCGCACGGTGTTCAGGATGTTCTCGTCTGGTACTCTGGGAGAGGGCTGGGGTGAGGGGCATTTCTGTTTTCTGCGCATAGCAAAAAGGCCATCCTTGCGGATGGCCTCTTGGCTTAATTGATGCCTGGCAGTGTCCTACTCTCGCATGGGGAGACCCCACACTACCATCGGCGCTACGGCGTTTCACTTCTGAGTTCGGCATGGGGTCAGGTGGGACCACCGCGCTATTGCCGCCAGGCAAATTCGTTTCATTCTTGGCCGTTACTTTCGTAACTACCAGAACCAATCTCGGAACGTCGCTGAAAATTGTCGTCTACTCTAAAACACCTTCGGTGTTGTAAGGTTAAGCCTCACGGATCATTAGTACTGGTTAGCTCAATGCATCGCTGCACTTACACACCCAGCCTATCAACGTCTTAGTCTTAAACGTTCCTTCAGGGACCTTAAAGGCCCAGGGAAGACTCATCTCGAGGCAAGTTTCGCGCTTAGATGCTTTCAGCGCTTATCTTTTCCGCACTTAGCTACCGGGCAGTGCCATTGGCATGACAACCCGAACACCAGTGGTGCGTTCACTCCGGTCCTCTCGTACTAGGAGCAACCCCTCTCAATCTTCCAACGCCCACGGCAGATAGGGACCGAACTGTCTCACGACGTTCTAAACCCAGCTCGCGTACCACTTTAAATGGCGAACAGCCATACCCTTGGGACCTACTTCAGCCCCAGGATGTGATGAGCCGACATCGAGGTGCCAAACACCGCCGTCGATATGAACTCTTGGGCGGTATCAGCCTGTTATCCCCGGAGTACCTTTTATCCGTTGAGCGATGGCCCTTCCATTCAGAACCACCGGATCACTAAGACCTACTTTCGTACCTGCTCGAGCCGTCACTCTCGCAGTCAAGCTAGCTTATGCCTTTGCACTAACCTCACGATGTCCGACCGTGATTAGCTAACCTTCGTGCTCCTCCGTTACTCTTTGGGAGGAGACCGCCCCAGTCAAACTACCCACCAGACACTGTCCTCACCCCGGATCACGGGGCCGAGTTAGAACATCAAACATTAAAGGGTGGTATTTCAAGGTTGGCTCCATGCAGACTGGCGTCCACACTTCAAAGCCTCCCACCTATCCTACACATCAAGGCTCAATGTTCAGTGTCAAGCTATAGTAAAGGTTCACGGGGTCTTTCCGTCTTGCCGCGGGTACACTGCATCTTCACAGCGAGTTCAATTTCACTGAGTCTCGGGTGGAGACAGCCTGGCCATCATTACGCCATTCGTGCAGGTCGGAACTTACCCGACAAGGAATTTCGCTACCTTAGGACCGTTATAGTTACGGCCGCCGTTTACTGGGGCTTCGATCAAGAGCTTCGCCTTGCGGCTGACCCCATCAATTAACCTTCCAGCACCGGGCAGGCGTCACACCGTATACGTCCACTTTCGTGTTTGCACAGTGCTGTGTTTTTATTAAACAGTTGCAGCCAGCTGGTATCTGCGACTGGCTTCAGCTCCGAGAGCAAGTCTCTTCACCTACGCGCCAGCGTGCCTTCTCCCGAAGTTACGGCACCATTTTGCCTAGTTCCTTCACCCGAGTTCTCTCAAGCGCCTTGGTATTCTCTACCTGACCACCTGTGTCGGTTTGGGGTACGATTTGATGTTACCTGATGCTTAGAGGCTTTTCCTGGAAGCAGGGCATCAACTACTTCTGCACCGTAGTGCATCGTCATCACGCCTCAGGGTTGGTAGCGTTCCGGATTTACCAGGAACACCCCCCTACACGCTTAAACCGGGACAACCGTCGCCCGGCTAGCCTAGCCTTCTCCGTCCCCCCTTCGCAGTAACACCGAGTACAGGAATATTAACCTGTTTCCCATCGACTACGCCTTTCGGCCTCGCCTTAGGGGTCGACTCACCCTGCCCCGATTAACGTTGGACAGGAACCCTTGGTCTTCCGGCGAGCGGGTTTTTCACCCGCTTTATCGTTACTTATGTCAGCATTCGCACTTCTGATACCTCCAGCAAACCTCACAGTTCACCTTCAACGGCTTACAGAACGCTCCCCTACCCAACAACGCCTGAGCGTCGCTGCCGCAGCTTCGGTGCATGGTTTAGCCCCGTTACATCTTCCGCGCAGGCCGACTCGACCAGTGAGCTATTACGCTTTCTTTAAATGATGGCTGCTTCTAAGCCAACATCCTGGCTGTCTATGCCTTCCCACATCGTTTCCCACTTAACCATGACTTTGGGACCTTAGCTGGCGGTCTGGGTTGTTTCCCTCTTCACGACGGACGTTAGCACCCGCCGTGTGTCTCCCGTGATAACATTCTTCGGTATTCGGAGTTTGCATCGGTTTGGTAAGCCGGGATGGCCCCCTAGCCGAAACAGTGCTCTACCCCCGAAGATGAGTTCACGAGGCGCTACCTAAATAGCTTTCGGGGAGAACCAGCTATCTCCCGGTTTGATTGGCCTTTCACCCCCAGCCACAAGTCATCCGCTAATTTTTCAACATTAGTCGGTTCGGTCCTCCAGTTAGTGTTACCCAACCTTCAACCTGCCCATGGCTAGATCACCGGGTTTCGGGTCTATACCTTGCAACTATTCGCCCAGTTAAGACTCGGTTTCCCTACGGCTCCCCTATACGGTTAACCTTGCTACAAAATATAAGTCGCTGACCCATTATACAAAAGGTACGCAGTCACACCACGAAGGTGCTCCCACTGCTTGTACGTACACGGTTTCAGGTTCTATTTCACTCCCCTCGCCGGGGTTCTTTTCGCCTTTCCCTCACGGTACTGGTTCACTATCGGTCAGTCAGGAGTATTTAGCCTTGGAGGATGGTCCCCCCATATTCAGACAGGATGTCACGTGTCCCGCCCTACTCATCGAACTCACAGTTAATGCATTTTAGTGTACGGGGCTATCACCCTTTGCTGCGCGACTTTCCAGACGCTTCCACTAACACAAGAACTGATTCAGGTTCTGGGCTGTTCCCCGTTCGCTCGCCGCTACTAGGGGAATCTCGGTTGATTTCTTTTCCTCGGGGTACTTAGATGTTTCAGTTCCCCCGGTTCGCCTCGTATGGCTATGTATTCACCATACGATAGTGTGTCGAAACACACTGGGTTTCCCCATTCGGGTATTGCCGGTTATAACGGTTCATATCACCTTACCGACACTTTTCGCAGATTAGCACGCCCTTCATCGCCTCTGACTGCCTAGGCATCCACCGTGTACGCTTAGTCACTTAACCTCACAACCCGAAGGTGTTTCTGTAAACAGAGACACTGTCGTGCTGTTTATTTGAGAGACTCTATGACAGGTTAATCCTTACCCCAATACTTCTACGGAGGGATAAGTTTCAGCTGTCATGTTTCAATTTTCAGCTTGTTCCAGATTGTTAAAGAGCAATATCTTAAACACGACTCGCAAGAGTCATCTTTAAGATAATCAGTCACGAATGACCGGTGATAATGTCTTTCACTCATTATCGGATGGCGTCCCCAAGGGGATTCGAACCCCTGTTACAGCCGTGAAAGGGCAGTGTCCTAGGCCTCTAGACGATGGGGACACAAAATCCGATTAAACCCAGGGTTTAACCGTTTCTCGTATCAGCATGAGTCCAGAAGACTCATTACATCAACAGGTAGCGCTTTGCTCATTACTTTTCATCAGACAATCTGTGTGGACACTGCACGCAACTGCATATCTTTAGGTAAGGAGGTGATCCAACCGCAGGTTCCCCTACGGTTACCTTGTTACGACTTCACCCCAGTCATGAATCACAAAGTGGTAAGCGCCCTCCCGAAGGTTAAGCTACCTACTTCTTTTGCAACCCACTCCCATGGTGTGACGGGCGGTGTGTACAAGGCCCGGGAACGTATTCACCGTAGCATTCTGATCTACGATTACTAGCGATTCCGACTTCACGGAGTCGAGTTGCAGACTCCGATCCGGACTACGACATACTTTATGAGGTCCGCTTGCTCTCGCGAGTTCGCTTCTCTTTGTATATGCCATTGTAGCACGTGTGTAGCCCTACTCGTAAGGGCCATGATGACTTGACGTCATCCCCACCTTCCTCCGGTTTATCACCGGCAGTCTCCTTTGAGTTCCCGCCATTACGCGCTGGCAACAAAGGATAAGGGTTGCGCTCGTTGCGGGACTTAACCCAACATTTCACAACACGAGCTGACGACAGCCATGCAGCACCTGTCTCACAGTTCCCGAAGGCACCAATCCATCTCTGGAAAGTTCTGTGGATGTCAAGAGTAGGTAAGGTTCTTCGCGTTGCATCGAATTAAACCACATGCTCCACCGCTTGTGCGGGCCCCCGTCAATTCATTTGAGTTTTAACCTTGCGGCCGTACTCCCCAGGCGGTCGACTTAACGCGTTAGCTCCGGAAGCCACGCCTCAAGGGCACAACCTCCAAGTCGACATCGTTTACAGCGTGGACTACCAGGGTATCTAATCCTGTTTGCTCCCCACGCTTTCGCACCTGAGCGTCAGTCTTTGTCCAGGGGGCCGCCTTCGCCACCGGTATTCCTCCAGATCTCTACGCATTTCACCGCTACACCTGGAATTCTACCCCCCTCTACAAGACTCTAGCTTGCCAGTTTCAAATGCAGTTCCCAAGTTAAGCTCGGGGATTTCACATCTGACTTAACAAACCGCCTGCGTGCGCTTTACGCCCAGTAATTCCGATTAACGCTTGCACCCTCCGTATTACCGCGGCTGCTGGCACGGAGTTAGCCGGTGCTTCTTCTGCGAGTAACGTCAATGAACAGTGCTATTAACACCGAACCCTTCCTCCTCGCTGAAAGTGCTTTACAACCCGAAGGCCTTCTTCACACACGCGGCATGGCTGCATCAGGCTTGCGCCCATTGTGCAATATTCCCCACTGCTGCCTCCCGTAGGAGTCTGGACCGTGTCTCAGTTCCAGTGTGGCTGGTCATCCTCTCAGACCAGCTAGGGATCGTCGCCTAGGTGAGCCATTACCTCACCTACTAGCTAATCCCATCTGGGCACATCCGATGGTGTGAGGCCCGAAGGTCCCCCACTTTGGTCCGAAGACGTTATGCGGTATTAGCTACCGTTTCCAGTAGTTATCCCCCTCCATCGGGCAGTTTCCCAGACATTACTCACCCGTCCGCCGCTCGTCACCCAGGAGCAAGCTCCTTGTGCTACCGCTCGACTTGCATGTGTTAGGCCTGCCGCCAGCGTTCAATCTGAGCCATGATCAAACTCTTCAATTAAAAGCTTGATTTGCTGCAACTCGTGCAGCGATGCTCGAAAATTAACTTTCGTAATCATTCATTCGCATGAATGACTGCTTGGTCACTCTTCAAGACTTGATATTTTTTTGCTACCGAAGTAGCTGGATATCGTCTTGTGAGTGCCCACACAGATTGTCTGATAAATTGTTAAAGAGCGTTCGTTACCGGGAAGTTTCTCGGTAACGCGGGAGGTGCATATTACGCTTTCCCGCTGAAGAGTCAACCTTTTTCTCTTACGAGACGCGGTGTTTTCACCGGGTTGCTTCTTCCTGGCTGGGCGACTTGTTCGTCGTTGTTCCCGGTCAGTGGAGGCGCATTATAGGGAGTTCTCAGAAGGGCGCAACCCCTAAATTCAAAAAACTTTTCAAGCGCGGCTTTTTTCGGCAAAACGCTGTCTTGTTCGTCGTTTTTGACACTTTTCCTCGAAAACAGCCGTAAAAGCTGGCGCTCCCTGGCGTAAAATGAAAGATAACAATGCAGTTAAAAGGAACCGCAGCCATGCAATTCGATGCTCAACAACAGGCGGCACAGCGTAATCTTTCTTATCTGCTGGCAGAAAAGCTCGGCCAACAGATCCTGGCCGGTGAATATCAAGCCGGCAGCATCCTGCCAGGCGAGATGGATTTGGCAGAACACTTTGGCGTCAGTCGCACTGCAGTACGTGAAGCAGTAAAAATGCTGGCGGCCAAAGGCATGCTGTTGCCGCGCCCCCGCATCGGCACCAGGGTCATGCCGCAAAGCCAATGGAACTTCCTCGATCAGGATCTGCTGACCTGGTGGATGACCAGAGAGAACTTCGACCAGGTCATGCAGCACTTCCTTATTCTACGCACGTCGCTGGAACCTCAGGCCTGTTCATTGGCAGCCATCAACGCCACCCAGGAGCAAAAGACGCGATTGGTCACGCTGATGACAGAAATGCAGGCGCTACACGTGGATTTTGACCGCGAACGCTGGATTGAGGTCGATACCCAGTACCACCAGCTAATCTATGAAGCCAGCGCCAATCCGTTTCTCACCTCGTTCGCCAACCTGTTCAGCTCGGTGTATCAAAGCTATTTCCGGGCGATCACCGGTAATGAAGTGATCAAACTGCAACACCATCAGGCCATTGTGGATGCCATAGTCGCCAGTGACAGCACCGCAGCCCTCACTGCATGCCAAACATTGTTGCAGGGCAATGCGTAAACTCCGCAGCTATATATAGAAGGAAAATGGGATCACGATGACAAAATCTGCACGCAGCATGGCAGGGTTGCCTTGGATCGCCGCGATGGCGTTCTTTATGCAGGCGTTGGATGCCACTATTCTCAATACCGCCTTACCGGCGATAGCCCACAGCCTCGACCGTTCCCCCTTGGCAATGCAGTCGGCGGTGATCAGTTACACCCTGACGGTTGCGATGCTAATCCCGGTGAGCGGCTGGCTGGCCGATCGCTTCGGCACCCGGCGGGTGTTTATTATCGCCGTATCCCTGTTTACCTTTGGCTCGCTGTTGTGTGCCTTGTCCCCGACGCTGAGTTTCCTGGTCGCCTCACGTATTTTACAGGGGATTGGCGGCGCGATGATGATGCCGGTGGCACGCCTTGCCCTGTTGCGGGCCTATCCGCGTAGTGAGCTGTTGCCGGTACTGAACTTTGTCACCATGCCTGGCCTGGTTGGGCCAATAATGGGCCCGCTGCTTGGCGGCTGGCTGGTGACCTACGCTACCTGGCATTGGATCTTCCTGATTAACATCCCGATAGGCTTACTCGGCATCATCTACGCCCGCAAATACATGCCGGACTTCACCACGCCAAAACGGCCGTTTGATTTCATCGGTTTTATACTGTTTGGCCTTAGCCTGGTACTTATCTCCACCGGCCTGGAGCTGTTCGGCGAGCAGGTACTGGCCAATTACATTTCTCTGGGAGTGTTCCTGAGCGGCTTTGTGATGCTGTTTGGCTATATCATTCACGCCCGCCGCCACGCTCAGCCACTGATTGGGCTGGATCTGTTCAAGACCCGTACCTTTTCCGTCGGCATTGCCGGTAACGTGGCCTCGCGGCTAGGGACTGGCTGCGTTCCCTTCCTGATGCCGTTGATGCTGCAGGTGGCCTTTGGCTATTCGGCGATTGTCGCCGGTTGCATGATGGCACCGACGGCGGTGGGTTCTCTGATGGCCAAGTCTACCGTTACCCAGGTGTTGCGCTGGTTCGGCTATCGTAAGACGTTAGTAGGTATCACTATCATTATCGGCGTATTGATTGCGCAGTTCTCTCTGCAAAGCCCAGGTATGCCGCTGTGGCTGATGATTTTGCCGCTGTTTGTTCTAGGGATGGCGATGTCGACGCAGTTTACCGCCATGAATACCATCAGCCTGGCAGACCTGAACGATGGCAACGCCAGTTCCGGCAATAGCGTATTGGCAGTGACGCAACAGCTGTCTATCAGCTTTGGCGTTGCGATCAGCGCCGCCGTGTTGCGCTTCTATGGTTCAATGGGGATTGGCACCATGATCGATCAGTTCCACTACACCTTTATTACCATGGGGATAGTGACCGTTGCTTCGGCCTTCGTCTTTATGCTGTTAAGAAGAAAAGACGGCAATAACCTGATCACCGGCAAAGAGAAATCACGCAAAGAAGCGAAGGCTACCAGTTAACGGTAACCGACGGAGTCTCTCTCCACCAGCTCTGGCGTCAGCACCAGGATCTGGGCATCCCGTTCAGGGTTTTGCAGGCGATTGATGAGCGCATCGATCGCCAGTTCCCCTAGCGAATCTTTGGGCTGATGAATGGTGCTGAGCGGTGGAGCCAGATATTTGGCCAGTTCGATATCGTCGTACCCCATCACGGCCATATCCTGTGGTACCACCAGCCCGGCCTGATACAGCGCCTGATAAACGCCGACGGCGACGGCATCGTTGCCAGCAAACACCGCATGAGGAGGTTCGGCTAACGCCAGCAACTGCTTCATGGCATGCACGCCCCCTTCAAACTCAAAGTCGCAATACACCTCATAGCCCGGCAGGATTTCAAGGCCGGCACGCTTCATGGCGCGGCGATAGCCTTCCAAACGATGGCGCGCGGTCGTTTTATCCAGCGGCCCGGCGATACAGGCGATTTGGCGATAGCCGCGAGCGATCAGATGATCGGTAGCCATTTCGCCCCCCAGCAACGAGTTATCCTGAATGATATCGTTGGCCCCTTCGAACGGCGACCAGTCCATCATCACGATCGGCAAAGAGGGGTAGCGGCTTAGAGCATCCTGCGAGGGGCGATGGTTTTCGGTACACATCACCAGCAGGCCATCCACCCGCTTTTGCAACAGCGTTTCCATGCTGCTGTTCATACGCGCCACATCTTCCTCTGTGTTGCACAGGATCAGGCTGTAGCCACGCTCGTAGCAGCTGCGTTCCACGCCGCGCACCACTTCGGCATAAAACGGGTTATTACTGGAGGTCACCAGCATACCAATGGTGCGCGTCGTATTGAGTTTCAGGCTACGCGCCAGTGCGGAAGGGGCATAGTTTAGCTGTTCCACGGCCACCATGACTTTGTCACGCACGCTGTCGCTGACAAAGCGATTGTTATTGATCACGTGCGAGACCGTCGAGGTTGAAACACCCGCCAGGCGGGCGACATCTTTCATGGTAGCCAAAGCGTTATCCCTGTTGCTGCAAAAAGGCGTCAATCTCTTCACGCCATGGCACGGAAGGCTGTGCACCCGGCCGGGTAACGGCAATGGCCGCCGCCGCATGGGCGAAACGCACCGCATCGCTCATCACTTTACCTTCGAGCAAAGCAGTAACCAGAGCACCGTTGAACGTATCACCGGCCGCGATGGTATCCACCGCTTTGACCTTAAAGCCCGGAACCAGTTTGCCTTTACCGTTTTCGCTCAACCATACGCCACGACTACCGAGGGTGATAATCACGCAGCCAATACCTTTATCATGCAGGATGCTGGCGGCACGTTCGGCGTCAGCGTCATTATTCACCGCGATACCGGTCAGCCGCTGGGCTTCGGTTTCGTTCGGGGTGATCATGTCAACCATGGCTAACAATTCGTCAGGCAGCTCACAGGCCGGAGCCGGGTTGAGGATCACCTGGGTTTGGTGCTGCTTGGCCAGTTTGGCGGCGGCAATCACCGTCTCCAGCGGTGACTCAAGCTGCATCAATAGCGCATCGGCATCGATAACCCGTTGCCGATAGCGGTTGAGATATTCGGGAGTGACCGCCGCGTTGGCACCGGCATCGATACCAATCACGTTTTCGCCTTCGGCATTGACGAAAATCAGCGCTACGCCGGTAGTACTGTCGGCAATAGCTTCAATCGGTTGGGTATCAATGCGATCGGTTGCCAGCTGTTGGCGAATACGTTCACCAATATCGTCTGCACCTACGCAGGCAATAAAAGCAATGTCCGCACCGCTGCGCCCGGCAGCCACCGCCTGGTTAGCCCCTTTGCCACCAAAGGCAACCTTATACTGCTGGCCGATCACCGTTTCGCCCGGCTGGGGAAACTGGTTGATATTGAGGATATGGTCGGCATTGATGCTGCCCAAAACCACCAGCTTTGCTGTTTCCATCACAGGGTTCCCTAAAATTGCGCGCCATCGTCACGCCCCGTTCCGATGGCGCTGGAGATGACTTACTTGGTAACCAGTTTCAAATCAACCGGGATAGTCGCCGGTACTTTCTCGCCTTTCAAGATCTTATCTGCCGTTTCTACGCCAATCACGCCGATTTGATCCGGACGCTGTGCCACGGTGGCAGCCAGTTTACCGCCTTCAACCGCTTTCACGCCGTCTGCGGTGCCGTCAAAACCAACGACGATGACATCCGTTTTACCAGCGGTTTGCAACGCACGCAGCGCGCCCAGTGCCATTTCATCGTTCTGTGCAAACACCGCCTGCACGTCTGGATGCGCGGTCAGCAGGTTCTGCATCACGTTCAGGCCCTTGGTACGATCGAAGTCCGCCGGCTGGCTGGCCAGCAGTTTAAATTTGTTCTGCTCCAGTGACTGTTGGAAGCCTTCGCCACGTTCACGGGCAGCAGATGTCCCGGCAATGCCTTCCAGCTGGATCACTTTAGCGTCAGCCCCGGCTTTCTGGGCAATAAAGTCACCGGCCATTTTACCGCCCACGCGGTTGTCGGAAGCGATATGGCTAACCACTTCGCCTTTCGCTGCCATACGGTCGAGCGTAATGACCGGGATCTTGGCCTGGTTGGCCATCTTGATGGCGTTACCTACCGCGTCAGAATCGGTTGGGTTAATCAGCAGCAGTTTCGGGTTCTGCACCATCAGATCCTGCACGTTGGCCAACTCTTTCGCCGGGTTGTTCTGGGAATCCAGCACCACCAGGTTGTAACCCAGTTTGTTGGCTTCCAACTGCGCCCCTTCTTTCATCGAAACAAAGAACGGGTTGTTGAGCGTAGAAACCACCAGCGCGATGGTGTCTTTTGCCAGGGCGTTAGCACTCAGGGTGGCGGTTAACGCGATGGCCGAAACTAAGGTTGCCAGTTTTTTCATTTTCATGGTCGTGATTCCTGTAGGGGAGAGGTTACTTGTTACTTTTGTTGTCTACCAGAACCGCCAGCAGAATAACGGCTGCTTTCACGATCATTTGGTAGTAGGAAGAAACACCCAGTAAATTCAAACCGTTGTTCAGGAAGCCAAGGATCAGCGCCCCGATCAGGGTACCGACGATGCGCCCTTTACCCCCAGCCAGGCTGGTACCACCCAGTACCACCGCAGCGATGGCATCCAGCTCATAGCCGGTACCCGCAGTAGGTTGCGCAGAGGACAGGCGCGCCACTTCAATGACCCCAGCCAGTGCCGCCAGCAGGCCGCACAGGGAGTAAACGATGATTTTAACCCTATCAACGCTGATACCGGAAAGGCGGGTAGCCGCTTCGTTGCCGCCCAGCGCATAGATATAGCGGCCAAGACGGGTATGATGCAGCATATACCAGGCGGCGACAAACACGATGGCCATGATCCAGATCGGGGTAGGAACGCCTAACGGGCGGCCAATCCCGAACCAGCCGAAGGCGTCGGCAACGTCGGTAAAGCCGGTATTGATCGGGCTACCGTTGGTGTACACCATGGTCACGCCGCGCAGTAACAGCATCATCACCAGGGTGGCGATAAACGCCTGAACCTTGCCTTTGGCCACGATTATGCCGGTGCAGGCTCCTACCGCAGCCCCCAATGCCAGCGCAGCTGCCACAGCCACCACCGCATTGACTTCAAATCCGACAATCGAAGCGGCTACCGCCCCGGTCAGCGCCAACAGCGAGCCGACCGACAGATCGATGCCGGAAGTCAGGATCACCAAGGTCATGCCGACCGCCATAATGGCATTCACCGAGGTTTGCTGCAGAATATTGAACAGGTTATTAACGGTGAAGAAATTCGGGCTCATCGAAGACACCACGGCAATCAGCACCAGCAGGGCAATCAGCGATTTCTGCTCCAACAGCCACTCTTTACTGAACCAGCGCTTAGCTGCAACACTTTGTGAACTCATATCTGATTACTCCTGCTTTACGCCGTATTGCTTGCCAACGGCTGCTGCCATCAGCACTTCCTGGGTGGCCTGTTCAATCGGGAATTCGCCGCTGAGGTGGCCTTCATGCATCACCAGGATGCGGTCGCTCATGCCCAGCACCTCCGGCATTTCCGAAGACACCAATATGATGCTCAGCCCTTCCTGCTTGAACTGGTTGATTAACTGGTAGATCTCTTTTTTGGCCCCGACGTCGACGCCGCGTGTCGGTTCATCGAGGATCAGCACCTTTGGCCGGGTCATCAAGCCACGGGCAATCGCCACTTTTTGCTGATTGCCGCCGGAAAGCAGGCCAATCGGCTGCTCCATCGACGGCGTTTTGATATTGAACAGGCGGATAAAATCGCTGACGGCGATCTGCTCGTCGGCATGTTTCAGGCCACCACCGGCGCGGCTGAAGTAGCGCAGCGCGGTCAGCGACATGTTTTCCTTCACCGACATCCCCAGCACCAGACCATCACGCTTACGGTCTTCGGAGATATAGACAATGCCGTTAGCCAGGCCGTCCTGAGGAGTACGAGTCACCACCTCATGGCCGTCCAGATTCACGGTGCCGCTTTTACGTGGCGCCGCTCCGTACAGGATCTTCATCAGTTCGGTACGCCCAGCCCCCATCAGGCCAGCCACACCCAAAATCTCACCGCGGTATAAAGTAAAGCTGACGTCATGCACGCCAGGGCCGGAAACGTGGCTCACCTGCAGGCGTTTTTCACCGCGCGGCAGGTTCAGACGTGGATACTGCTCTTCCAGCTTGCGACCCACCATCATTTCAATCAGCGAATCTTCATTCAGTTCGGCAACCGGCCGCTCGGCAATAAATTGCCCGTCACGGAATACGGTCACATCGTCGCAGATTTCGAAGATCTCTTTCAGGCGGTGGGAGATATAAACAATACCGCGGCCTTCGGCTTTGAGCTCGTTGATCACTTTAAACAGCGAGGCGGTTTCGGTATCGGTCAGGGCATCGGTCGGCTCATCCATGATGATCACTTTGGATTCAAAGCTCAGCACCTTGGCGATTTCCACCATTTGCTGATCGCCGATCGACAATTCCCCCACCAGCCGGTGGCTGCTGTAGCGCAGGTTCAAACGCGCCAGCAGTTTGTCCGCTTCGGCATACATGCGTTTCCAGTCGATGCGGCCAAAGCGGTTAACGAACTCGCGGCCAAGAAAGATGTTCTCGGCAATGGTCAGCTGCGGGATCAGGTTCAGTTCCTGGTGGATGATGCCGATACCCGCGTCCTGCGAATCCTTCGGCCCGTTGAAGGCCACTTCCTTGCCGAGGAAATATTGGCTGCCCGCATCTTTGTTATAGATACCGGTCAGCACTTTCATCATGGTGGACTTGCCAGCACCGTTTTCCCCCACCAGCGCCATCACCCTGCCGGGATAAACGCTCAGGGCGGCCCCAGAAAGCGCCTTCACGCCGGGAAAGGCCTTATCGATCCCCTTCAGTTGCAGTAAAGGTTGCATAGGCGCCTCAGAAAGTTACGCCGGAGCACAGGATCACGTTCGCGTAGGGCGAACATTCTCCGCTGCGGATCACGGCCCGGCTATGTTCGGTTTGCGCTTTAAACGCGCTGTGGCTGATATAGCTGATGCTGATGGTATTGCCCTGGTGTTGGCCAAGCTGAGTCAGTTGAGCCAGTAATGCCTCGTGGAGCGACGGGTTATGCTTGACGATCTCTTCCGCCAGGATGGCGCTCTCTACCTGCATTTCCTGCGTCACCACGCCTACAACCTGCAAGAATGTCGGCACCCCTTGGGTCAGCGCCAGATCGATACGCGGCGTCACGGCCGGGATCGGCAAGCCTGCATCGCAAATCGCGATCTGATCGGTGTGGCCGAGACGAGAGACCACCGCAGAAACGTCAGAATTCAGTAGTACGCCTTTTTTCATGAGTAAACTCCAGCAGCGAAACGTTTCGCTATTGAGTCAGTGTAGAAAATCAGCAGAGGAAGACAACCCTGTCATAGCGGAAATGTGATCGCCATCGAAACGTTTCGCTCACGTTTGATAAAGCGTAGCTAAAAAAGAAGGGCCCAGCAAATGCTGAGCCCTCTCTTTTAGATTTCGACCTGGGTTCCCAGTTCGATGACCCGGTTGGGCGGGATCTCAAACTGGTCGGCAGCCCGCAATGCGTTGCGGCTCAGGGCGATAAACAGCTTGCCGCGCAGGAACAGATACCACGGCCGTTTGGTGAGGATCAGCGATTCATGGGACATAAAGAACGACGTCTCCATCATCCGGCATGGCAGCCCTTCCAACCCACAGCGGTGGAAGACTTCCTCAACGTTCGGCGTTTCACGCCAGCCATAGCTGGCTACCACTCGCCAGAAGGTCGGTGACAATTGCTCAATCGTCACACGCCGGACGTTATGCACATAAGGGGCATCTTCGGTACGCAAGGTCAGCAGCACTACCCGCTCATGCAGCACTTTGTTGTGCTTGAGGTTATGCAACAGGGCAAACGGGATCACGTTAATCGCCCGCGACATAAACACCGCAGTGCCCGGCACGCGAACCGGTGGCGATTTTTCCAGTGAGGCAATCAGTGCTTCAAGGGAGTTACCGTGCTCATGCATCCGGCGCAGCAGGCGGAAACGTTCACTCTTCCAGGTGATCATGATCAGGAACATCACCAGGGCCAACATCAGTGGCAACCAACCGCCAGAGAACAGTTTCAAGGCGTTCGCCGAGAACATCGGCACATCGATAATCAGCAGCATCACCAGAATGCCTCCCACCAGGAAGCGATTCCAATGCCAATTCTTGATGGCGACGGAAGTGATCAGGATGCTGGTCAATACCATGGTGCCGGTCACCGCAATACCATAGGCCGCGGCCAGGTTACTGGAGTGTTCGAAGCCCACAATCACCAACACCACGGCGATATACAGGGTCCAGTTGATCACCGGGATATAGATCTGGCCGGACTCCATTTCCGAGGTATGAATGATGCGCATCGGTGACAGATAGCCCAGACGAACGGCCTGGCGGGTCAACGAGAAAACGCCGGAAATGACCGCCTGCGAGGCAATAACCGTGGCCAGCGTAGCCAATATCAACAGCGGGATCAGCGCCCAATCGGGGGCCAACAGGAAGAACGGGTTCTTGATCGCTTCCGGATTTTTCAGCAGCAATGCGCCTTGGCCGAAGTAGTTAAGCACCAGCGAAGGCAGCACCACGGTGAACCAGGCCAGGCGGATCGGGAATTTGCCAAAGTGGCCCATATCGGCATACAGCGCTTCCACACCGGTAATCGACAGTACCACCGCACCGAGCGCGAAGAACGACACCTTCTTATATTCAACAAAGAAGTTGAGGGCCCATTTAGGGTTCAGCGCCTGCAACACTTCCGGGTTGGCGATAATGCTGCGCGCCCCCAGGACCGCCAATACGATAAACCACAGCAGCATCACCGGGGCAAACAGTTTGCCCACGCTACCGGTGCCATGTTTTTGGATGGCGAACAGTAAGGTCAGTACCAGAATAGACAGCGGGACGATGTAGGGATCAAGCGACGGGGCTGCAATCTCCAACCCTTCGATCGCCGACATCACCGAGATCGCCGGGGTGATCACTACCTCGCCATAGAAGAAGCTGCCACCAATCAGGCCCAGGATCACCAGCAAAGAGGTCGTACGTGCCGAGGTATGGCGCCCAGCCAAAGACATCAACGTCAGTATCCCGCCTTCACCGGCGTTATCCGCACGCATGACGTAGGTGAGATACTTCAAGGAAACGATGACGATCAACATCCAGAAGATTAAGGAAAGAAAACCAAACACCACGTCGGGACGGACATCAAAACCGTAATGACCGGAAAAACATTCTCGCAAGGTATAGAGCGGGCTGGTGCCGATATCACCGTAAACGACCCCAATAGCCGCCAGGGTAACCGCCGATAAAGACTGTTTATGTTCTGTGCTCATAGTTTGCTTCTTTTGCTAGATCATCCGTCAACCGATGCATCAGCATCAGGTTAAAGATACGGGCTCCAAGATCCGTCACACCCGGTAAAAGGCGCACAGTATGCATCATTTATAGCACTTGCCTACTCTACTATCTGACCCCAAAAATAAACAAAATGTGAATCACCCCCCTTGTTGAGCATAGAAAAATTTTACTAATCAACCAGCTATAGGGCTAAAAATAATGATGGTTTATCATCGGATTCTCTAGCAAGATTGGCTGTCGGCCTGGGTGGCAGGCTCTAACCTCCGGACAACGCGAGCTATTTTATGGCGTCATCAACACTTCTGGCAGAACGGATCGCCCGCCTCAGCAGTGCGCTGGAGAGCGGCCTTTATGAACGGCAAGAGGCTATCAGGCTTTGCTTGCTGGCAGCCTTGTGCGGCGAAAGCGTGTTCCTGCTGGGCCCGCCGGGGATCGCCAAGAGCCTGATCGCCCGCCGGCTGAAATTTGCCTTCCGCAGCGCTCGCTCCTTTGAATACCTGATGACGCGCTTTTCCACGCCGGAAGAGGTGTTTGGCCCGCTGTCGATCCAGGCTCTGAAAGATGAAGGCCGCTATCAGCGTCTGACTGCGGGTTATCTGCCCGAAGCCGAGATTGTCTTTCTTGATGAAATCTGGAAGGCTGGCCCGGCTATCCTCAATACCCTGCTGACCGCGATCAACGAGCGCCGCTTCCGTAACGGTAATAGTGAAGAGCCCATTCCCCTGCGCCTGCTGGTCACCGCCTCCAATGAATTACCCGAGGCCGATAGCAGCCTTGAAGCGTTGTATGACCGTATGCTGATCCGGCTGTGGCTCGATAAGGTGCAGGATAAGCAGAATTTTCGCTCGCTGTTGGTAGCCCGGCAGAATGAAAACGACAACCCGGTGCCCGAGGCACTAAGCATCAGCGATGAAGAGTTCCACCAATGGCAACCGCTGATCGATAAGGTCAAACTGCCGGAAAACTGCTTTGAACTGATCTTTCTGCTGCGCCAACGGTTAGACGCCTTGGAACAGGCGCCTTATGTTTCCGACCGGCGTTGGAAGAAATCCCTGCGCTTACTGCAAGCCTGCGCCTTTTTCAGCGGCCGCGACACCATTGTACCGTTGGATTTAATGCTGTTGAAGGATTGCCTGTGGCACGATCGGACATCATTAAAGTTGTTACAGCAACAAATCGATCAGTTGCTGACCGAACAGGCCTATCAGCAGCAAACCTTGTTGATCCAGCTACAGCAGATCCACACCCGCTGGATGCAGCATCAACAGCAGCAGAGCCATCGTCAGGCAATCCAACTGGTGAAAAAAGGCGGCATGTTCAGCCGCAAGCCACAATACGTGCTGGAGCATCCGCTCACTGGCACCACTTTGACGCTGCTGCTGCAAAAACCGTTACAACTGCACGACATCCAGGTTAACCACCTGAGTATCGAAAGCAGTATGCTGGAAAACTGGCTGCAAAAAGGGGGCGAGGTACGCGCCAAGCTTAACGGCATTGGTTTTGCCCAGCAGATCGATCTGGAAGTCGATGAGCAACTGCATCTGACCGTGCTGGACGTCAGCCGCCAGCCCTCCCTGCTGGCCCTGCCGGGTAAACCGACCGGGGGAACCCCGCCAGAATTCCTGGACGAAATAGAAACGCTAAGCCAGCGCCAGGCAGAGCAGCGGCGGTTATTCAGCCAGCATCAGCCTTGCCTGTTCACCCCTGCCGCCGGGTTGGCGAAAATTGAAGCCAGCCTGTTGCAGGTGGCCGAGCAGATCAAACAGCTGTCCCAGCAAATGCGCGGACAGTAACCATGCTGAGCCTCGAAACGCTCGATATGCTGTTGTCGATCTCCGAAGGCGAGCTGATCGAAGAACTGATCATTGGCATGTTGGCAACGCCGCAATTGGCGGTGTTTTTCAATAAATTCCCGGCAATACGTCGGGCGATCAACCGCGATCTGCCTCAATGGAAGCTGCAACTGAAGGATCGCATTCAGCAAGCCGTGGTGCCGCCGGTGCTGGCGCAAGAGTTTTACCGCTATCAGCAGTGCCAGTTGGAAAGCCACGGCCAGTTCTCGCAAAACCTTAACGACACGCTCGATCTGCTACGCCAATGCGCATCGCCGTTTTACGCCCAGGCACGGAGCATGGTGGACGCCGCCGACCTCCCCGCTCATCCGCTCGATGGCAGCTTCCAGACCCTGTTTCTGCAACGCTGGCGCATTAGCCTGACGCTGCAGGCCACGATGCTGCACCATAAGTTACTGGAGCAGGAGCGTGAACAACTGATGGCCGAGCTGCAAGAGCGGCTGGCACTGAGCGGCGCACTGGAACCTGTGCTGGCAGAGAACGACACGGCCGCAGGCAGATTGTGGGATATGAGCAAAGGCCAGTTACAACGCGGTGACTACCAACGGCTGGTGGAGTACGGTGACTTCCTGCAACAGCAGCCAGAGCTACAAAAGCTGGCACAGCAACTGGGCCGCAGCTATGAAGCCAAAGCTGTGCAGCAACAAGATGCGCAACCTGAACCGTACCGGGTAATGGTGCAGGTACCCGCCATTCAGCCGGAAGAGGTCAGCGGTATACACCAAAGTGACGACATCCTGCGGCTACTGCCACCCGAACTGGCGGCGCTGGGCATTGAAGAGTTGGAGTTTGAGTTTTACCGGCGGCTGCTGGAAAAACGGTTGCTGACCTATCGCCTGCAAGGGGATGCCTGGCAGGAACAGATCATGATGCGTCAGGTCACTCATCAGCAGCAGGACCGGCAGCCACGCGGGCCATTTATTGTCTGCGTAGATACTTCCGGCTCAATGGGCGGCTTTAATGAACAATGCGCCAAGGCCTTTTGCCTGGCACTGCTGCGCATCGCACTGGCAGATAACCGCCGCTGCTACATCATGCTGTTTGCCAGCCAGATTGTGCACTATGAACTGACGGCCGCCAGCGGTATCGAACAGGCAGTGCGGTTCCTGGGCCAGCATTTTCGTGGCGGGACGGATTTGGCCGCCTGCCTGAACGCCACTGTCGGCAAAATGGCGGAAAGCGACTGGTTTGACGCCGATGCGGTGATTATTTCCGATTTTATTGCCCAGCGGTTGCCGGAAGAGGTGATCAAGAAGGTGAAGTCACAGCAGCACAGCCACCAGCAACGCTTTCATGCGGTGGCTATGTCAGCCTATGGCAAACCCGGCATCATGCGCATCTTCGATCATATCTGGCGCTTTGATACCGGGTTAAAAAGCCGTTTACTGCGGCGTTGGAGTCGCTAGCTGTTACAGCAGCCCAGCAACGCTCTCGCGTACTTCTGGTCCCCACACGCCACACTGAACCTGCCCAATATGCGACAGTTGCAGCAGCAGCATCACCAGGCGTGATTGGCCAATACCGCCACCAATCGTCTGAGGCATTTCACCACGCAGCAGGGACTGGTGCCATTCCAGCTTCAGGCGATCCAGATCGTCGGTTAACGTCAGCTGATGTTGCAGCGCCGCCGCATCAACGCGGATGCCCATTGAAGAGAGTTCAAACGCATCCTGCAGCACCGGGTTCCACACCACGATGTCACCGTTCAACCCTTTCAGCCCTTCGATACCTGGCGTGGTCCAGTCATCATAATCCGGTGCACGTACGTCATGGGATTTGCCATGTGAGAGTTTGCCACCAATACCAATCAGGAATACTGCTCCCAATTCTTTGGCGATCGCACGTTCACGGCCTTTGGCATCCAGCTCAGGGTAACGTTGCAGCAGCGTTTCGCTGTGAACAAAGTGGATCTGTTCTGGCAGGAACGGTGCCAGACCAAATTCACGGCTCACCGCGGCTTCCGTTTCTTTTATAGAGGCATAGATACGCTTAACGGTATCTTGCAGGTAAGCCGGGCTACGTTCGCCATCTCCCATTACACGTTCCCAATCCCACTGATCGACATACACCGAGTGGATCGGCGTCAGGCGATCTTCATCCGGGCGCAGCGCTTTCATATGGGTATACACACCTTCACCCGCGCTGAAATCGTGCTCGCCCAGGGTTTTACGCTTCCATTTAGCCAGCGAGTGCACCACTTCAAACGTCGAGTCCGGTAGGCTTTTGACCTTCACCTGAACGGCTTTTTCACTGCCCGAAAGGTTATCTTGAGTACCGTCACCCAGTCGGCTGAGGATCGGAGCCTGCACTTCAATCAGGCCAAGCTGCTGTTCCAACTGGCGGGAGAAGAAGGATTTCACGAAGCTGATTTGTTGTTGTTTTTGGATAAACTGCTTTTTCATTGCCGTATCTCTTGAATAACCTGTCTAGTTGCCAATGATTAAGCAACAGAATGGCATCTAAATTCAATATCCATCAATCAATATTGCCTTTTCGCTTTTAATCAGTCATTTTTAAGCGGTGATAATTCAACAAACGGCAATTAAAGGGGCATTTAATGGCAGAAATTTATCAGATCGATAATCTCGATCGCGGCATCCTCAACGCGTTAATGGAGAATGCCCGCATGCCTTACGCCGAACTGGCGAAGAATTTTGCCGTCAGCCCCGGCACCATTCATGTGCGCGTGGAGAAGATGAAACAGGCCGGGATCATCACCGGAACGCGGGTTGATGTGAACCCAAAGCAGCTGGGTTACGACGTCTGCTGTTTTATCGGCATCATATTGAAGAGTGCCAAGGACTACCCTTCGGCGCTGAAAAAGCTCGAAAGCCTGGAGGAAGTAGTGGAAGCCTATTACACCACCGGCCACTACAGCGTGTTTATCAAGGTGATGTGCCGTTCGATCGATGCGTTGCAACAGGTTCTGATCAACAAGATCCAGACCATCGATGAGATTCAGTCAACGGAGACGCTGATCTCCCTGCAGAATCCTATCATGCGTACCATTACGCCTTAATAAGCGATTTTTCACAGCCCACAAGCCTCTATGATAGGCCCGTGGTGCTGTGTAAAACAGCCCAAACATGATTTGAGTAAAATCAAAAAAAGATTGAAAATCGAGTTTACGGAGGGCACGTTTGCATCAATAGGGTGTTTCTGAAGCATGTTGATCAATTGTTGATTAATTTGGTTATGCACGTAAATATCAGTAATCTGTTAATAATTATAAATGTAAGTCTTACATATGTAGGAATCATACGACATCTGTCGTTATATGCTCTTATATACCTAATGAGTCGTTTAAAATATTATTCTCTCACTTTATAGAACTACACTTTGATCATGCGCTGATAACAGGCGTGGCAAGCAAGGGAGAGATCATGGTTTATATTGACAGTGATACCATTAACAAACTCAGTCTCCGGATATTGAGCAAATATAAAAAAACAGTTTTGTTTTTAGCCGTATTGTTTTTACTGTGCGGCACTTTATGTTTACTGATCCCTGTCTATTCTGGCATTGCTTTGAGCTACCTTATAGGAAGCTTATTTGTTATTTCAGGGGTATACTCCTTCGTCAGCGCATTCGCTTTCATAAAAAACACTTCGAGTTTTTTTTCATTGCTTCTGTTCGGTATTATCTATGCTTTTCTGGGAGTGAGTTTTTTATCAAGCCCCATGATAGGAATGAATATTCTTTCAATGCTCATTTGCATTCTATTTTTGTTAGGGGGATTGAGTCGTCTGACCACAGCATTTAACAATAGTGAAATGATTGGGCGTTACTGGTGTATTTTTATCGGGATCCTGGATTTTGCTATTGCATTCCTGTGGCTGAGTGCTGGTGAAAACACATCATATCTATTAACCGTAATGTTAATCGGTCTTGAAATGGTGTTAACTTCATGGTTTTTCTTCATGCTTAACTATGGTTTAAACCATCATAAGGACAGTTACTCCGGCGCATAATTTCGACACATTTTTCAATATTTTCATTATTAACAGGAGATAATTATCATGACTAAACTTACCAAAAATATCCTTATCGCTTCCGCTTTGGTTGTAGCTGGCATTAATGTTGCCAACGCAGAAACCACGGTTAAAACAACCCCGCAGGATATGACTTGCAAAGAATTTATCGATCTGAATCCTAAGGCAATGACCCCCGTAGCATTCTGGGTGGTCAATAAAGATAATGTTTTTCAGCAAGGTGATTATGTTGACTGGAATGAAGTAGAAACCACCTACGTTCCACTGGTCATCAAAGCCTGCAAGCAAAAACCTGAAAGCAAGCTGGAAGAATTTAAGCAGTGGATTAACGACATTAAATAATGTCTATCAGATAAAGTCAGCTATCTACGATAACTGACTTTATCTGTATAAAAAATTAACTCCACACTAATACCCTTCAAAATTAGTTAGTACTCTCAGCATTAATTTCGGGAATTCTACCTTAAAAGGAAAAAGGATTTACGCTAAAAAAAATAACAATCTACACCGTTATTTTTTATAAGAGGAAGATAAATTATGCCTACAGGCATAGCAGGAAAAGATAGCAATCAAAAATTAGGTCTTTTGGCATTAGTTGCTATCGTCGTCAGTTCGATGATTGGCAGCGGCGTTGATGGGCTACCACAGAATATGTCCGCCAGTTCAGCAGTAGGTTCTGTGACTATAGCCTGGCTAATCTGCGGTTTCGGAATGTTTTTCATTTCTCGTACATTTATTATTCTTTCGGATATTCGGCCAGACCTACAGGCTGGCATCTACATGTATGCTCAGGAAGGCTTTGGTACCTTCTGTGCATTTATTGTCGTATGGGGCTATTGGCTGATGACTATTTTCAGCAACGTCGCCTTTGGTATCATGGTGATGGATACGCTGAATTATTTTATCCCGGGAGGTTTTAGCGGCGGGAATAATATTCCTTCAATTATTGGCATATCAATTCTCATCTGGGGATTCAATTTTTTAGTGTTGTCTGGCACAAGACTGGCTGGTGCGGTAAATATTATAGGGACGTTAGCAAAATTAATACCTCTAGTGATATTTGTATTCGTTCTGGTTTATTTCCTTAACGTTAACGAACTCACCAGTAACATCTGGGCAAACAATCCTTTATTTCCTAAGGAGTATCTAGGCTCGGTATTCTCCCAGATAAAGTCGCCACTTGATGTTGCTCTATGGTGTTTTATTGGTGTTGAAGGTGCCGTTGCGTTGTCTGGAAGAGTAAAAAACAAAAAAGATGTCGGCAGGGCAACCTTAATTGGTTTTATCATTTCACTTATCATATGTATCTTGATTTCTATCCTGCCTTTCGGGGTCTTGACTCAAAAACAACTGAGCGTGATCGCCACGCCATCAACGGCAGGGATCCTGAAGATTGTTGTCGGCGAGTGGGGCGAAAGACTGATTAATATTGGTGTGCTGATCTCGGTGTTAACCAGTTGGTTAGCCTGGACCATGATTTGTGCAGAAATCCCTATGGTTGCGGCCCAAAATGCAGCTTTCCCAGAAAAATTTGCCAGACGAAACCATCAAGGAGCGGCATCGGTTTCACTATGGGTCAGCAGCGCTTTAATGCAGCTTGTGGTTTTGATGGTTTACTTTTCAAGTAACGCCTGGATAGCCATGCTCTCGATTTCAGCCTTGACAGTTTTACCCGTCTATCTGCTGTCCACCGCTTACTTATGCAAGTTATGTATCAATGGTGAATATAATAATTATGTTCGTAATGGTCGTATCAGTGCACTAATCAGTGGTGTCATAGGGCTGTTATTTTGCTTGTTTATGTTTTACGCCAGCGAGCCGAAATATCTTGCCATGGTGCCAATGCTTTTAACTCTGGGATTACCGTTATTCTTTTGGGCACGTATCCATGATGGAGGAATAAAAAAAATATTTAAGGGTAATGAAATGAAAATTTTCTTATCATTAATCGCTCTTGATGCATTTACAGGATTTCTCTTTATGAATGGTACGATAAAGCTATAACCCAATTTTTGTTGTTCTGACGTCATGTTTTGTCGCCTATTAATCGGTGGCCACTCATTTATTCATTCAAAAAAGGTAATTAATCATGAAGTTTAATCACAATATTTTGTTTGTATCCTCTCGAGGATTAAAACAAAATAATCCCGCGATACAAGCTCTCGAAGAGCTCAACGCGGCGGTTAAAGCCAGAGGGTTTACCACCTTCATTGTGGATCAAATTAGCGATGCAGTGAAGGTTGTTAATGAAAGCCAAAAATACAGTGCGGTAGGGATCTGCTGGGACTCAAGCAATCCTGAAACAGGTATTGAATGTCAGGAGTTCATTGATGTTTTCCGTAAGCGAAATGCCACTGCGCCTCTTTTCTTATTATCTGAAGATAATGTCACTGACGGGGTGCCCCTTGCTATACTCAAAGAGATAAATGAGTATATTTATTTATTTTCTGAAACCCCGACCTTCACTGCCAACCGTATTTATACGCTTATTCACCGATATGCTGAAAACCTGCTGCCGCCTTACTTTAAAACGCTAAAAAACTTTACCGAAGACGGCGACTATTACTGGGACTGCCCAGGGCATATGGGCGGCATGGCCTATTTAAAGCATCCTGTCGGTACCGAATTTATCAACTTCTTCGGCGAAAACATGATGCGGGCCGATATCGGGGTCGCTACCGCTGAAATGGGGGATTACCTCATTCATGCTGGGCCGTCCAAAAAATCAGAAGACATCGCCGCAGAGCTTTTTGGCGCTGATTGGACGTTCTATGGCGTTTCCGGCTCATCCGGCTCCAATCGTATCGTGGCTCAAGGGGCGGTCGCAGCGGATGAAATTGCCATTGTCGACCGTAACTGCCATAAATCGCTAAATCATGGTCTTACCCTTTCCCAGGCACGTCCAGTTTATCTTAAGCCCACGCGTAATGCCTATGGGCTGATTGGCCCAATACCGACTCAACGCCTGAAAAAAGAAAGTATTGATGAGTTGATCGCCAAAAGCCCGCTGACTTCAGATGCGGTAGACACCTCGCCTACTTATGCGGTTGTCACTAACTGTACCTATGATGGTTTCTGTTACAACGTTAATGACGTGGTGAAATATCTGGGAGCCAGCGTACCACGTATTCATTTTGACGAAGCCTGGTATGCATATGCCCGTTTCCATCCGATGTATAAGAACCGTTTCGCCATGGACGTTGAAGACACTCCCGATCGTCCGACCATTTTTGCCGTGCAGTCGACCCATAAAATGCTGCCTTCTCTATCAATGGCCTCAATGATCCATGTGAAAAAAAGCCACCGCGCGCCGCTGGATTTTGATGATTTTAACGATTCCTTCATGATGCACGGCACCACATCTCCCTTTTATCCGATCATTGCTTCAATTGATGTAGCGGTAAGTATGATGCAGGGAGACTCCGGTCGTTCCTTGGTACAGGAGTCGATCGATGAAGCCATCGCGTTCCGTAAAGCCGTCGTTTCCGTTAAACGCCAAATTCGTGAGCAAGAGGGCGAATCAGCCTGGTTTTTTGACGTTCTACAACCGACGGAGGTTCATGATAAGGCAACGGGTAAACAGTACAGCTTTGAAGAGGCTCCGCTTGAGCTACTCAACCAGGGCCCTGAATGTTGGGAATTGTGTGCGGGCGATAGCTGGCACGGCTTTCACGATGAAGATCTGGTTGATACCAATAGCATGCTTGATCCGGTAAAAGTCACCATTACCTGCCCAGGCATTAATCTGGACGGTAGTTATCAAGAACAGGGGATCCCTGGCTATTTGATTACCAAATTCCTCGATGACAAAAGGATTGAAATTGCCCGCACCGGCGATTACACGATCCTCATTCTGTTTTCTGTAGGTATCACCAAAGGAAAATGGGGCACGTTAATTGAAAGCCTGCTGACCTTTAAAAAACTCTATGACTCCGATGCGCTTGCCGTTGATGCTATTACATCTTTGAAAGGTCTATCACCGCATTACGATAACTTGACCCTGAAACAACTCTGCCAGCAGATGCATGAAAAAATGCGCGAGCTGGATCTGATGAACCACATTAATGAGGCGGTTAATACAGACCCTGAACCGGTGATGACTCCGTCTGCGGCCTATCAGAAAGTGTTGCGCTATAAGGCGGAACACATCCGCCTGGATGACTTTTCTGGCCGTATTGCCGCCAGCATGTTGGTCCCTTATCCGCCAGGTATTCCAGTATTAATGCCAGGTGAACGTCTGCCAGTGGGCGACAAAGGCATTATGGGCTATCTGCGTGCTTTACAGGAGTTTGATAAGCACTTCCCAGGTTTTGAACATGAGATCCAGGGTATCAACGTTGATGAAAATGGTGATTTTTGGGTAAGAGCCATCATTGAAGATGAACGCGAAGCCGTAAAGCGGCCGGAACAGCTCCGTTTCAAACGCCGGGTGTCTCCAACAATTAAAAAAGGTCGTCAATAATCAGCTGGTTATCTCATCACTCCGACCCGCCAGGGCCGGGGTGATGTCTATTCCGATGCAAGGGTTTTATTTATGTCAAATCAATCTTCAACATCAGCAACAAGTGCTACTGACGCAGCAAAGACGGACGGCGAGCACAAGCTCGGGCTAATTGCATTAATCGCCATTGTTGTAGGTTCTATGCTGGGCGGTGGGGTATTTAGCCTGCCCCAAAACACAGCTGCTACCTCGGCAGTAGGGCCGATCATTATCGCGTGGCTTATCGCAGGTATTGGTATCTACTTTATCGCTAACTCGTTTCGCCTGTTGTCCGACCTGCGCCCAGACCTACAGGCGGGTGTCTATATGTACGCCCAGGAGGGCTTCGGCTCATTTATTGCTTTCAACGTCGCCTGGGGATACTGGCTGATGACTGCCTTTGGCAACGTCGCCTTCGCCGTAATCTTGATGGATGCGTTAAACCAGTTTTTCCCCGGTGTATTCACCGATGGGAATAACCTCAATTCAATTATCTGCGGTTCGGTTTTGATTTGGGGTTACAACTTCCTGGTCTTGTCCGGGACAAAAGTTGCAGGTTTTGTGAACACTCTCGGTACTATCGCCAAACTTGTACCACTGGTGCTGTTTGTTGTCATACTGGGCTTCTTAATCAACTATTCTCAGCTGTTTAGCAACTTTTGGGGAACGGCACCACAAATCGTTGAAGGGGTCGGCAACCACGCTAAGCCCGTATCATTGATGTCGCAAATTCTGGCCCCAATGACGGTAACACTATGGGCATTTATTGGCGTAGAGGGCGCCGTCGTTCTTTCAGGACGCGCCAAAAACAAGAAAGATGTCGGTAAGGCCACGCTACTGGGCTTTCTATTGGCGCTTATCATCTACATACTGATGTCAATATTGCCGTTTGGCGTTATGCCACAGGCTGAACTTTCTCAAGTCAGTAATCCATCAACCGCAGGCGTCCTGGCGAAAGTAGTCGGTCACTGGGGTGGTTGGTTAATGAACGTAGGATTGATTATTTCCGTACTGGCAGGCTGGCTAGCCTGGACGATGCTCTGCGCCGAAATTCCCATGGTTGCCGGGCAAAAAGGCGCTTTCCCACGGGCTTTTGCGCGCACCAATAGCAAACAGGCCGCCAATGTTTCCCTTTGGGTCAGCAGTTTTGTGATGCAGGCCGCGATGTTATTAGTCTATTTTTCTAATGACGCCTGGAACACGATGTACAACATTAGTGCGTTGATGGTGGTGCCTGCATACATCACCACGACCTTGTATATGGCGAAAATTTGCCTCAATCGAGAGTATGATCAGTATGCCAAAAAGGGGCGTAAATTTGCCCTTGTCAGCGGCATTCTTGGCGTCATATTCTGCCTGTTTATCCTTTATGCCAGCCAAATCCAATATGTAGCACTGGTCCCCATTCTGCTTACCTGCGGGCTACCGGTGTTCATATGGTCTCGTAAAGAGAAGGGTGACAATCAGCCGCTGTTCCAGAATAAAGAAATTTTTTATCTGGCTATCCTGTTGCTGCTTGATGCCATCGTCATCTGGTTGCTAATGATGGGGCGCATCACGCTATAACCGATCTTTTGCCCCCTAGCCCGGGAGAAGCTAGGGGAGCAAAGCTGCGATTTGAAGACCTTAGGGTTTGATGAAGGAATGGGTGACAGGGTTAACCATAGCCGCGGCTGATCATGTCATCATACTGCCAGCCTGCTTCTGCGCTCATGCACAGGGCTTTCGCGCCCCCCTCTGTCTTATCCACCAGCTGAAAAATAAAACTTATCCTCACATAGCAACCACCACGGCAAGGTTGGCAAGATGGCTTCAGCCCCCGCCAACAGAATTTCTAGCTAGTTAAATCAATCAATTATGAAAAAATAGCACCATAATTGTGTCTGATGAACCGTAGATGTTGTGGGTGGATCCAGATTCCCTCGATCGTTATACCCATATTATCCACAGGTAGATCCCAGCTGATTCACAGAGTACAATACGGCCTCTTGAGTTTAAGGTTGGGATCATTCATTCATGGCAGACATCACTCTGATCAGTGGCAGCACGCTTGGCAGCGCAGAATACGTGGCTGAACATTTGGCCGAGAAACTCGAAGAAGCAGGTTTCTCAACAGAAATGCTGCATGGCCCTGAATTGGATGAATTGACGCTGTCAGGCCGCTGGCTGGTGGTTTCCTCCACTCACGGTGCCGGTGATTTACCAGATAACTTGCAGCCGCTGCTGGAACAACTGGCAGAGCAGCAGCCTGATTTATCTCAGGTGCAGTTTGGTGCCGTCGGTTTGGGCAGTTCTGAGTACGATACCTTCTGTGGTGCGATCAAACAGATCGACGATCTTTTCCAGGATCGTGGAGCGAAAAGGATCGGCGATCGTCTCGAGATCGACGTGACCCAACATGAAATTCCCGAGGATCCTGCCGAAGAATGGCTGAAGAATTGGATTATTTTACTCTAATTCGGTTAAAGATCGCGCGAACGATTGTGTATAACTAGGCTTGAAAGCAGGGTATAACCGGTAGTTATCCCAATAACAACCGTCGTACGCTTTCTGTCCTGTGGATAACATGCCATTTAGATCCCAGCTTATACTGACCAGGATCACCGATCATTCACAGCAAACGATCCTGCTTAATCGGCTGATCTTTATCTGGAATAATCACTTATCCACAGAGGATCGCGATCCTAATAAGAGATCTAATAAAGAGATCTTTAAATAAAAAAGATCTTCTTTTAATTACCTAAGATCCTGACCGCTTGGTCGATCGACTAAACTTGAGTAGAATCCTCCCCCCAGGGCAAACAACGATCGTTCGCAAGTACTCCGAGGTGCTGTTCCATGTTTTATCCAGAGCAATTTGACGTCATTATCATCGGTGGTGGCCATGCCGGAACCGAAGCCGCCATGGCTGCGGCACGTATGGGACGTCAGACTTTATTACTGACCCACAATATTGACACGCTGGGACAAATGTCCTGTAATCCGGCGATCGGTGGTATCGGGAAAGGGCATCTGGTCAAGGAAATCGATGCACTCGGCGGGCTGATGGCCAAGGCGATCGACCATGCAGGCATTCAGTTTAGGATACTAAACGCCAGCAAAGGCCCGGCAGTGCGAGCCACTCGAGCTCAGGCAGATCGCGTCCTGTATCGCCAAGCCGTTCGTACCGCATTGGAGAACCAGCCAAACCTGATGATCTTCCAACAACCGGTTGAGGATCTGATCGTCGAGAACGATCGAGTGGTGGGTGCGGTGACCCAGATGGGGCTGAAATTCCGTGCCAAAGCGGTAGTACTGACCGTGGGCACCTTCCTGGATGGCAAGATCCACATCGGCCTGGAAAACTACAGCGGTGGCCGTGCCGGGGATCCTCCGTCGATCTCTTTGTCACAGCGTCTGCGTGAATTGCCTCTGCGTGTCAATCGCCTGAAAACGGGTACACCTCCCCGTATCGATGCACGCACCATAGACTTCAGCGTTCTGGCTGAGCAGCATGGCGATACGCCAATCCCAGTGTTTTCTTTCCTGGGCAACGCCAGCCAGCATCCGCAACAGGTTCCGTGCTACATCACGCACACCAATGAAAAAACGCATGACGTGATCCGCAATAACCTCGATCGTAGCCCGATGTATGCCGGGATCATCGAAGGGATCGGCCCACGCTACTGCCCATCGATCGAAGACAAAGTGATGCGCTTTGCCGATCGTAATGCGCACCAGATCTTCCTGGAACCTGAAGGGTTAACCAGCAACGAGATCTACCCGAATGGGATTTCCACCAGTTTGCCGTTTGACGTTCAGATGCAGATCGTACGTTCGATGGAAGGGATGCAAAATGCCCGCATCGTTCGCCCTGGTTATGCCATCGAGTACGATTTCTTCGATCCACGCGATCTGAAGCCGACGTTGGAAAGCAAATTTATTCAAGGGCTGTTCTTCGCAGGCCAGATCAACGGCACCACCGGTTACGAAGAAGCTGCTGCACAAGGTCTGTTGGCCGGGTTGAACGCCGGGCGTTATGCCGTTGAAGACGAAGGCTGGTCACCACGCCGCGATCAGGCTTACCTGGGGGTACTGGTAGACGATCTCAGTACTCTGGGCACCAAAGAGCCGTACCGCATGTTTACCTCACGTGCCGAATACCGTCTGATGTTGCGTGAAGACAACGCCGATCTGCGCCTGACGGAAAAAGGCCGAGAGCTGGGGCTGGTTGACGATGAACGCTGGCAGCGCTACTGCGAAAAGCTTGAGCACATCGAACAGGAACGCCAGCGTCTGCGTGATATCTGGGTGCACCCGCATTCAGAGAACGTCGAACAGGTTAACGTCCTGCTGAAAGCGCCTCTGTCACGCGAAGCCAACGGCGAAGAATTGCTGCGCCGCCCGGAAATGGATTATGGCCAACTGACCGCAGTAGCTGCTTTTGCTCCTGCACTGGCAGACACTGAAGCCGCTGAGCAAGTGGAAATTCAGGTGAAATACGAAGGCTACATCGCTCGCCAGCAAGATGAGATTGACAAGCAGCAGCGCAACGAGAACACCGTGCTGCCGCTTGATCTCGATTATCGTCAGGTCTCCGGATTGTCCAATGAGGTGATCGCCAAATTGAACGATCACAAACCTAACTCGATCGGCCAGGCTTCGCGCATTTCCGGTATCACCCCAGCAGCGATCTCCATTTTGCTGATCTGGCTGAAAAAGCAGGGCTTACTGCGCCGCAGCGCATAAATACGCTCACCGAGTGGCCGTTTGCCTATCTGCTGAGCAAACGGCCGCTGACATCACCTCAAGCCTGAATTATCATAGACTGCCTAAGAGAGCAGTTGCAGATTGGCCTGCTGTTCCACGCCTGTCAGAGGACTCTGTTGTGCAAAAAAAATTGGATTCGTTGCTTTCGGCGGCTGGAATTTCGCTTCCCGATCAACAAAAACAGCAATTGTTGGGCTATGTCGCTATGCTCGACAAGTGGAACAAGGCTTACAATCTCACTTCCGTTCGCGATCCGCAGCAAATGCTGGTGCGTCATATCATGGACAGCATCGTGGTGAATGCCCATCTGACAGGTTCACGCTTTATCGACGTTGGCACCGGTCCTGGTTTGCCTGGCATTCCGTTGGCAATAGTGCGGCCCGATGCGCATTTCACCCTGTTAGACAGCTTGGGCAAGCGCGTACGCTTCCTGCGGCAGGTTCAGCATGAGCTGGGGTTGAACAATATCGAGCCGGTACAGAGCCGTGTAGAAGAGTTTGTGGCAGAACCGCCGTTTGATGGCGTGATCAGCCGTGCTTTTGCTTCACTGCAAGACATGTTGGCCTGGTGTCACCATCTGCCAGCCAAAGGGCAGGGGCGTTTTTATGCGCTGAAAGGGGTTTGCCCGCAAGACGAGTTGGCTCAGTTGCCAGAAGGGATTGCTTTGGAGTCGGTGGTGCGTTTGCAGGTGCCGGAGCTGGAGGGCGAGCGCCATTTGATCGTCCTGAAAGCTCACTAAAGCCAAATCAGAATTGTTTAGCATCAAATAATCAGCGATTGGTGTAGGGTATAGAAGATAAATAGCAAGCAGGCTAATCATATAGGTTCTCCCCTTAGCTTATTTACCTTTGATTAACATTGTTGTGTCAAAAATGCATCATTCCAGTGGGTGATAGTCACGTTAGCAACAATGTGTGAAAGATTCCGATTTGCTGTCAGTGTTAATTGAGTGTTGCTTTATTATTCCTGTGAATGTCAATAAAAGGTTTTTACGGGGTATAAGGATTGTTTTTGAACGGTTACGTTGTAATGATTTGATTTATAATATTTTTTGATCGCCCAAAAAGCTAAAGACCTCGGTCGTGAACCTGGGCTATAACTCATTAATAGTCAGTATTGTGATCGGTTGCACGTTTCTTACCGCAACCGTGGAATAGTCAGACAAATAAATGCGAGCGATTATTCCGGCCATTTTCTTGTGAAAAGAGCCCGAAAAGGGGAAATTTAAATAATTGTTCACCTTTTCGCTACTTATCGATTGAATTCGTTGGAGTGGCCCGTATAATTTGCACGTTTTTTGCTGCTTGACTCAGAACCGCAAAGGCAGTTTTATACGTCGGCATACCCCCTCAGGGGTACGGAGAGAACAAACGTCATGTCTGTGTCCCTGTACAGCGGAAAAGTTGCACGCAAGTTGCTGTTGCTGCAGTTAATGACTTTTGTTTTGATCAGCGCTGCCTTCGGCCTGAAAAGTCTGGAGTGGAGCGGTTCGGCACTGGCAGGTGGCCTGGCTGCCTGGTTACCCAATGCCATGTTTATGCTGTTTGCCTTGCGTCACCAGGCACAGACGCCGGCACCCGGACGGGTTGCCTGGTCGTTCGCCATTGGTGAAGGGCTAAAGGTCGTGATCACCATCGTTTTGCTGATCGTGGCGCTTGGGGTGTTCAAAGTGGCGTTTGTACCGCTTGGCCTGACCTATTTAGCGGTGTTAGTGGTGCAGATAGTGGCACCCGCCGTGATTAACAGTTACCGAAATTAACTAAATAAGGGTAGAGGCATCATGTCTGCAGAGGGATTCAACAGTCCACAGGAGTATATCGGTCACCACCTGACGCAGCTTCAGGTCGGGACTGGTTTTTGGTCGATTAACCTCGACTCGATGTTTTTCTCCGTCGTCCTCGGGGTGGTTTTTCTGGCTATTTTCCGCAAGGTAGCCAAAAACGCCACCAGTGGCGTTCCCGGCAAGCTGCAAACCGCCGTTGAGCTGATCGTTGGCTTTGTCGATAACAGCGTCAAGGATATGTATCACGGCAAGAGCAAGGTGATTGCTCCGTTGGCGCTGACGGTGTTCGTCTGGGTATTCCTGATGAACCTGATGGACCTCATCCCGGTTGACTTCCTGCCTTATATCGGAACCCAGCTTGGTCTGCCGGCACTGCGTGTCGTCCCTACCGCCGACGTGAACATCACGCTGTCGATGGCGTTGGCCGTATTTGTCCTGATCCTGTTCTATAGCATTAAAATGAAAGGCATTGGTGGGTTCGTCAAAGAGTTAACCATGCAGCCGTTCAACCACCCGGTATTTATTCCCATTAACCTGATCCTTGAAGGTGTCAGCCTGCTGTCCAAACCTGTTTCACTGGGTCTGCGACTGTTCGGCAACATGTATGCGGGTGAGTTGATCTTCATCCTGATTGCTGGTCTGTTGCCGTGGTGGTCACAGTGGATGCTGAGTTTGCCTTGGGCAATCTTCCACATCCTGATCATTACGCTTCAAGCCTTTATTTTCATGGTTCTGACGATTGTCTATCTGTCGATGGCGTCTGAAGAGCACTGATTTTCTTAAAACACTTGCACTATTAAACTGAAACAAACTGGAGACTGTCATGGAAAACCTGAATATGGATCTGCTGTACATGGCTGCCGCTATTATGATGGGGTTAGCGGCAATCGGTGCTGCGATCGGTATCGGCATCCTGGGTGGTAAATTCTTGGAAGGCGCTGCACGTCAACCTGATCTGATCCCGCTGTTGCGTACACAGTTCTTTATCGTTATGGGCCTGGTTGACGCCATCCCGATGATCGCTGTTGGTCTGGGTTTGTACGTGATGTTTGCTGTCGCGTAAGTAGGGTTCACACTCTACAAAGAAACCACATTATTAACTTTTAAAGAGGCATTGTGCTGTGAATCTTAACGCAACAATCCTCGGCCAGGCTATCGCGTTCATCCTGTTTGTCTGGTTCTGCATGAAGTATGTATGGCCGCCAATTATGGCTGCCATCGAGAAGCGTCAGAAAGAAATTGCTGATGGCCTCGCTTCCGCAGAACGTGGCAAAAAAGATTTGGACTTAGCGCAAGCCCATGCGACCGACCAGCTGAAAACTGCCAAAGCGGAAGCCCAGGCGATTATTGAGCAAGCAAACAAACGCAAAGCTCAGATCGTGGACGAAGCGAAAGCAGAAGCCGAGCAGGAACGTAACAAAATCGTGGCGCAGGCTCAGGCTGAGATCGAAGCCGAACGTAAGCGCGCTCGTGAAGAGTTGCGTAAGCAAGTCGCGATGCTGGCAATTGCCGGTGCCGAGAAGATCATCGAACGTTCCGTGGATGAAGCTGCTAACAGCGACATCGTTGATAAACTGGTCGCTGAACTGTAAGGAGGGAGGGGCTGATGTCTGAATTTATCACCGTAGCTCGCCCCTACGCCAAAGCAGCTTTTGACTTTGCCGTTGAGAACCAAAGCGTAGAACGCTGGCAGCAAATGCTGGCGTTTACTGCTGTTGTCACGCGTAATGAACAGATGGCGGAACTGCTTTCCGGTGCGGTAGCACCAGAAACCTTGTCCAACACGTTTATTGCGGTTTGTGGCGATGAGCTCGACGAACATGGCCAGAACTTTATCCGTGTAATGGCCGAAAATGGGCGTTTACTGGTCCTTCCTGCGGTGCTGCAACAGTTCATCGAACTGCGCGCCGCGTTGGAATCCACCGTCGAAGTCGAGGTGCTCTCATCGAGCGCACTGAACGACACACAGCAAGCCAAGATTATCGCTGCGATGGAAAAACGTCTGTCACGCAAAGTTAAGCTGAATTGCAAAATTGACAAGTCTGTACTGGCCGGTGTCATTATCCGTGCTGGTGATCTGGTGATCGATGGCAGCGTACGTGGCCGTCTCGAGCGCCTGGCAGACGTCTTGCAGTCTTAAGGGGACTGGAGCATGCAACTGAATTCCACCGAAATCAGCGAACTGATCAAGCAGCGCATTGCTCAGTTCAATGTAGTGAGCGAAGCTCACAATGAAGGTACCATCGTTTCCGTCAGCGACGGGATCATCCGCGTACACGGTTTGGCCGAGGTTATGCAGGGCGAAATGATCGCACTGCCAGGCAACCGTTACGCAATTGCATTGAACCTGGAGCGTGACTCTGTAGGTGCCGTGGTAATGGGTCCGTATTCGGATCTGGCCGAAGGCATGAAGGTAAAATGTACCGGCCGTATTCTGGAAGTTCCGGTTGGCCGCGGCCTGCTGGGCCGCGTAGTCAACACCCTGGGCGCACCTATCGACGGTAAAGGCCCGGTTGACAATGACGGTTTCTCTCCGGTTGAAACTATCGCACCTGGCGTTATCGAACGTCAGTCTGTTGATCAGCCTGTACAGACCGGCTACAAATCGGTCGACGCCATGATCCCAATCGGTCGTGGCCAGCGTGAGCTGGTGATCGGCGACCGTCAAACCGGTAAAACCGCCCTGGCGATCGATGCGATCATCAACCAGCGCGATTCCGGTATCAAATGCGTTTACGTGGCTATCGGCCAGAAAGCGTCCACCATCGCTAACGTTGTGCGCAAGCTGGAAGAGCACGGCGCACTGGCCAACACCATCGTGGTTGTGGCTACCGCGTCAGAATCCGCTGCACTGCAATACCTGGCACCATATGCCGGTTGCGCAATGGGTGAATACTTCCGTGACCGTGGTGAAGATGCGCTGATCGTATACGATGACCTGTCCAAACAGGCCGTTGCTTACCGTCAGATCTCCCTGCTGCTTCGCCGTCCACCAGGTCGTGAAGCTTACCCAGGCGACGTATTCTACCTCCACTCCCGTTTGCTGGAGCGTGCTGCGCGTGTTAACGCCGACTACGTTGAAGCCTTCACCAAAGGTGAAGTCAAAGGCCAAACCGGTTCACTGACCGCTCTGCCGATCATTGAAACCCAGGCGGGTGACGTTTCCGCGTTCGTTCCGACCAACGTAATCTCGATTACCGATGGTCAGATCTTCCTGGAATCAAACCTGTTTAACTCCGGTATTCGTCCGGCGGTTAACCCGGGTATTTCCGTATCCCGTGTGGGTGGTGCAGCACAGACCAAGATCATGAAAAAACTGTCCGGTGGTATTCGTACCGCTCTGGCACAGTATCGTGAACTGGCTGCGTTCTCTCAGTTCGCTTCCGATCTGGACGATGCAACGCGTAAACAGCTGAGCCACGGTCAGAAAGTGACCGAGCTGCTGAAACAGAAACAGTATGCGCCGATGTCCGTCGCACAACAGTCTCTGGTGCTGTTTGCCGCCGAGCGTGGCTACCTGAACGACGTAGAAGTGGCGAAAGTTGTCAGCTTCGAAGCCGCTCTGGTTGCTTTTGCGGACCGCGAGCATGCCGAACTGCTGAACCACATCAACCAAACTGGTGCTTATAACGATGAGATCGAAGGCAAGCTGAAAGGCATCCTCGATACCTTCAAGGCAACCCAGTCCTGGTAACGCATAGCGGCCTGACGTTGCAAGACGGCAGGCCGCTGGCAATGAGGAGAAGCAGAGATGGCCGGCGCAAAAGAGATACGTAGTAAGATCGCCAGCGTGCAAAACACGCAGAAGATCACTAAAGCGATGGAAATGGTCGCCGCCTCCAAAATGCGTAAATCGCAGGAACGCATGGCGGCCAGCCGTCCTTATGCAGAGACCATGCGCGAGGTGATTGGTCACCTGGCTTTAGGGAATCTGGAATATAAGCACCCGTACCTGGATGAGCGTGACGTTAAGCGCGTCGGGTATCTGGTGGTGTCTACTGACCGTGGTCTCTGTGGCGGCTTGAACATCAACCTGTTCAAGAAGCTGTTGGCAGAGATGAAAGGCTGGTCTGAAAAAGGCGTTGAAGCTGATTTAGCGCTGATTGGCTCAAAAGCGGCCTCTTTCTTTGGTTCCGTGGGCGGCAACGTGGTTGCCCAGGTGACCGGCATGGGGGATAACCCTTCCCTGTCGGATCTGATCGGTCCAGTGAAAGTGATGCTGCAAGCCTACGACGAAGGTCGTTTAGACAAGCTGTACGTTGTCAGCAACAAATTTGTTAATACGATGTCCCAGGAACCGCAGTTACTGCAACTTCTGCCATTGCCACCTTCTGATGACAGTGAACTGAAGAAAAAATCCTGGGATTACCTGTATGAACCCGATCCAAAAGTGCTGCTTGATACCTTGCTGCGCCGTTATGTGGAATCGCAAGTTTATCAGGGCGTCGTGGAAAACCTGGCCAGCGAGCAGGCCGCACGAATGGTCGCGATGAAAGCCGCAACCGATAACGGCGGTAGCCTGATCAAAGAGCTGCAGTTGGTATACAACAAGGCGCGTCAGGCCAGCATCACTCAGGAACTCACCGAGATCGTTTCGGGAGCCTCCGCGGTTTAAGCTAGGTTTACGAATTACGTAGAGGATTCAAGATGGCTACTGGAAAGATTATCCAGGTAATCGGCGCCGTGGTGGACGTCGAGTTCCCTCAGGATGCCGTACCAAAAGTGTACGACGCTCTTGAGGTCGCAAACGGCTCCGAGAAATTGGTGCTGGAAGTTCAGCAACAGCTGGGTGGCGGCGTGGTTCGCTGTATCGCAATGGGGACCTCAGACGGTCTGCGTCGTGGTCTGGCCGTAACCGACCTGCAGCACCCAATTGAAGTACCGGTAGGTAAAGCTACCCTGGGCCGCATCATGAACGTATTGGGTCAACCAATCGACATGAAGGGCGACATCGGCGAAGAAGAACGTTGGGCTATTCACCGCCCGGCGCCAAGCTACGAAGAGCTGTCCAACTCTCAGGATCTGCTGGAAACCGGTATCAAGGTAATGGACCTGATCTGCCCGTTCGCCAAGGGTGGTAAAGTCGGCCTGTTCGGTGGTGCTGGTGTAGGTAAAACCGTAAACATGATGGAGCTGATCCGTAACATCGCGATCGAGCACTCCGGTTATTCTGTGTTTGCGGGCGTGGGTGAACGTACTCGTGAGGGTAACGACTTCTACCACGAAATGACCGACTCCAACGTACTGGACAAAGTTTCCCTGGTTTACGGCCAGATGAACGAGCCACCTGGTAACCGTCTGCGCGTTGCGCTGACCGGTTTGACCATGGCTGAGAAGTTCCGTGACGAAGGTCGTGACGTACTGCTGTTCGTCGATAACATCTACCGTTATACCCTGGCCGGTACCGAAGTGTCCGCACTTCTGGGCCGTATGCCATCGGCGGTAGGTTATCAGCCAACGCTGGCGGAAGAGATGGGTGTTCTGCAAGAACGTATCACCTCTACCAAGACCGGTTCAATCACCTCTGTGCAGGCCGTTTACGTTCCTGCGGATGACTTGACTGACCCATCACCAGCCACCACCTTTGCTCACTTGGATGCAACCGTGGTACTGAGCCGTAACATCGCTTCTCTGGGTATCTACCCGGCCGTTGACCCGCTGGATTCCACCAGCCGTCAGCTGGATCCGCTGGTAGTTGGCCAGGAGCACTACGACGTAGCGCGTGGCGTGCAGTCTATTCTGCAACGCTACCAGGAACTGAAAGATATCATCGCCATCCTGGGTATGGACGAGCTGTCAGAAGACGACAAGCTGGTTGTATCCCGTGCGCGTAAAATCCAACGTTTCCTGTCTCAGCCGTTCTTCGTGGCAGAAGTCTTTACCGGTTCTCCGGGCAAGTTCGTATCGCTGAAAGACACCATCCGTGGTTTCAAAGGCATTATGGACGGCGACTATGACCACCTGCCGGAGCAGGCGTTCTACATGGTTGGCACCATTGAAGAAGCAGTGGAAAAAGCCAAGAAACTGTAACGCCTTGAGAGGAGGGTGATATGGCTATGACTTACCATCTGGATGTCGTCAGCGCGGAAAAACAGATGTTTTCCGGCCTGGTGCAGAAGATCCAGGTGACAGGCAGCGAAGGCGAACTGGGGATCTTCCCTGGCCATGCGCCGCTGCTGACTGCCATCAAGCCTGGCATGGTGCGTATTGTTAAACAGCACGGTGAAGAAGAGTTCATCTACCTGTCCGGCGGTATCCTTGAGGTACAGCCGAGCGTGGTAACCGTGCTGGCGGACACTGCCATCCGTGGAACGGACCTCGACGAAGCGAGAGCGCTGGAAGCTAAGCGTAAAGCTGAAGAGCACATCCGTAGCTCTCATGGCGATGTCGACTATGCTCAGGCATCTGCTGAACTGGCGAAAGCGATCGCGAAACTGCGCGTTATCGAGCTCACCAGAAAAGCGATGTAAATTCCCGCGTTGCCTGCAGCGTGTGGAAATAAGAAAGCGGCCCCTGTGGGTCGCTTTTTTTTTGTTTTAAAATAAGCGTTTCATCCGGCTAGGCATTGTGCTGTATTAGCGCTTTCAGTTGAATTAAGCGTCGCCGATCGCCGACAGTTTTTTCACCGTACGGTTGGATTACAGCCATTGGCGGCAGGCTAGGAGCCATGCGGCCTGCGCCGGATTCGTGTAGAGAAATATGTAGTAATTCCGCCATCAAACGGTTTTACTTTCGTCCATCAAAATGGAGTTATCAGGTTGCTTATGTCTAACAGCGCAATGAGCGTGGTTATCCTCGCCGCGGGCAAGGGAACACGCATGTATTCCGACCTTCCCAAGGTGTTACATCCGCTGGCGGGTAAGCCAATGGTGCAGCACGTCATTGATGCCGCCATGAAGCTGGGCGCCAAAAACGTCCATCTGGTTTACGGCCACGGCGGCGAGCTGCTGAAAAGCACCCTGCGCAATGATGCACTAAACTGGGTGTTGCAGGCTGAGCAGTTGGGAACTGGCCATGCTATGCAGCAGGCGGCACCGCATTTTGCCGATGATGAAGACGTGCTGATGCTGTATGGCGATGTGCCACTGATCGCCGTCGAAACGCTGACGCGTCTGCTGGCAGCCAAACCTCAGGGGGGGATCGGCCTGCTGACAGTGAAGCTGCAAGACCCGAGCGGTTATGGCCGCATCGTACGCGAAAACGGCACCGTGGTGGGTATTGTCGAACATAAAGATGCCAACGATGAGCAGCGCCAGATTAATGAGATCAACACCGGCATTCTGGTGGCCAATGGCCGCGATCTGAAGCGCTGGCTGGGCAAGTTGAATAATAATAACGCGCAGGGTGAATTCTATATTACCGACATCATTGCCTTGGCGCATGCCGAGGGTAACAAGATTGAGGCGGTACACCCGGCGCGCCTGAGCGAAGTTGAAGGCGTGAATAACCGCCTGCAACTGTCCCAGCTTGAACGCGTGTATCAGGCTGAGCAGGCAGAGAAGTTGCTGCTGGCTGGCGTGATGCTGTTGGATCCGGCACGCTTCGATCTGCGTGGCGTACTGGAACATGGCCGTGATATCTCCATCGATGCTAACGTGATTATCGAAGGCATGGTCAAGTTGGGTAACCGCGTGAAGATCGGTGCTGGCTGCGTACTGAGAGACTGCGTGATTGGCGACGACTGCGAGATCAGCCCTTACAGCGTGCTGGAAAATGCGCAGCTGGAAGCGGCCTGTACCGTTGGCCCATTTGCCCGTCTGCGCCCTGGTGCCGAACTGGCAGAAGGTGCCCACGTTGGCAACTTCGTGGAAATCAAAAAGGCTCGCCTGGGCAAAGGCTCCAAGGCTGGCCACCTGAGCTATCTGGGCGACGCCGAAATTGGCGACGATGTGAATATCGGTGCCGGTACCATTACCTGCAACTACGACGGTGCCAACAAGCACAAAACCATTATTGGCGATGGCGTGTTTGTCGGTTCGGACACTCAGCTGGTGGCTCCGGTCACCGTAGGTAAAGGGGTGACGATCGCTGCAGGTACCACGGTGACCCGTGATATTGCGGATAATGAGCTGGTGTTGAGCCGGGTCAAGCAGGTGCACATTCAAGGCTGGCAGCGTCCAACCAAGAAAAAGTAATATTTTTACCTCCCTCTCCTTTGGGAGAGGGGTGGTGATAGGGTTTTGCTCTGTACTTTCGCTAAAGAGTACAGAGCAAAACATAATAATCCCCATTCTCTACAGGCTCGGGGAAGCACGGTAAAACCGGCAAAAATCAGGTCGAGACATCGAAAGCGCCCGCAAGGCGTTTAATTAGGAATACAACAGATGTGTGGAATTGTAGGTGCAGTAGCGCAACGTGATATCGCCGAGATCCTGCTGGAAGGTTTACGCCGCCTGGAATATCGGGGCTATGACTCAGCGGGTCTGGCCGTGGTGGATAGCGAGGGGAACGTCAGCCGTCTACGTCGTGTCGGTAAAGTACAAAAACTGGCTGAAGCGGCAGAGCAACAGGATCTGCATGGTGGTACCGGGATTGCCCATACCCGTTGGGCGACGCATGGTGAACCTTCAGAAGCGAACGCGCATCCTCATGTTTCAGATTACATCGCGGTGGTGCATAACGGCATCATCGAAAACTACGAACCGCTGCGCGAACAACTGATTGAGCGTGGCTATCACTTCAGTTCTGAAACTGATACCGAGGTGATTGCTCACCTGGTGCATTGGGAACAGAAGCAGGGCGGTACGCTGCTAGAAGTGGTTCAGCGTGTGATCCCGCAGTTGCGTGGCGCTTATGGCACCGTGGTGATGGATAGCCGCGATCCGAGCGTATTGGTGGCTGCCCGTTCAGGTAGCCCGCTGGTGATTGGCCGTGGCGTAGGCGAAAACTTCATTGCCTCCGACCAACTGGCCCTGCTGCCGGTAACCCGCCGCTTTATCTTCCTGGAAGAAGGCGACGTGGTAGAAGTGACCCGCCGCACCGTCAGCATTTTTGACAAGCAGGGTAATGCAATTGAGCGCCCAGAGATCGAATCTCAGGTGCAATACGACGCCGGTGACAAAGGCGCGTACCGTCATTACATGCAAAAAGAGATTTTTGAGCAGCCAATGGCGCTGAAAAACACCCTTGAGGGGCGTTTCAGCCATGGCAAGATCGACCTGAGTGAGCTTGGCACGCACGCTGACGAACTGCTGTCAAAAGTGCAGCACGTGCAGATCATCGCCTGTGGGACTTCTTACCACTCGGGGATGGTGGCTCGTTACTGGTTCGAGGCGCTGGCCGGTGTGCCTTGTGACGTCGAGATCGCCTCTGAGTTCCGTTATCGCAAGTCTGCGGTACGCCCAGGCAGCCTGATCATCACCCTGTCTCAATCCGGCGAGACGGCTGATACGCTGGCAGCGCTGCGCCTGTCCAAAGAGCTGGGCTATTTGGGTTCTCTGGCGGTGTGCAACGTGGCGGGTTCTTCGCTGGTGCGTGAATCCGATCTGGCGCTGATGACCAAGGCCGGTACCGAAATCGGCGTTGCTTCCACCAAAGCCTTTACCACCCAGCTTGCTGTATTGCTGATGCTGGTGGCGCGTTTGGGCCGCCTGAAAGGCATGGCGGAAAGCGTAGAGCATGACATTGTGCACGGTCTGCAAGCGCTGCCTGCGCGTATCGAGCAGATGCTGTCATTGGACAAGAGCATCGAAGCGCTGGCGGAAGGTTTCTCTGACAAGCATCATGCCTTGTTCCTTGGCCGCGGCGATCAATACCCGATCGCGATGGAAGGGGCGCTGAAGCTTAAAGAGATCTCCTATATCCACGCCGAGGCGTACGCCGCCGGTGAGCTTAAGCACGGCCCGCTGGCATTAATCGATGCCGACATGCCAGTGATCGTGGTTGCGCCTAACAACGAGCTGTTGGAGAAGCTTAAATCCAATATCGAAGAGGTGCGTGCCCGTGGTGGCCAGCTATATGTGTTTGCCGACCAGGATGCTGGCTTCGTCAGCAGCGAAGGGATGACCATCATCCCACTGCCGCACGTGGAAGAAATCGTCGCACCGATCTTCTACACCGTGCCGTTGCAGCTTTTGTCCTATTACGTCGCCCTGATCAAAGGTACCGATGTGGATCAGCCACGTAACCTGGCGAAGTCGGTTACCGTGGAATAATCGTTAACCTTCCTGCTATGAATACCGTGTTGGGTGACTCAACACGGTATTTTTTTCGCCCCAGTTTTACCATTAACGCTATGATTGGCGGGTGATGCTACAGGGAAGGGTATACGTAGATAATGAATATTTTGATTACTGGAGCACGGGCTCCGGTCGCAATAGAGTGGGCACGTATTGCGTTGCGCAGCGGGCACCGCGTCTGGTTGGCGGACAGTCTTAAATGGCCGCTGGGCCGCTTTTTACAAGGGATTGAAGGTTATCTACGGCTTCCCTCACCGCGCCAGGACCTTGCCGGTTATCAACAGCAGCTGCAAGGCTATCTCGACCAACATGCTATTGGGTTGCTGATCCCTACTTGTGAGGAGATCTTCTACCTCTCCCAGGCGTTTGCTGCGTATATCGGGCCTACCGAGTGGCTAATGCCAGAGCGGCAGTTGCTATTTGAACTGCATCATAAATATCAAAGCCTGAGCCTGTTAACGGCATTGGGCGAGGTGCGGACTCCCGCGACCCGATTACTGATCTCTTGCTCGCAAATTGCAGACGATCCCCAGACCATTTTGAAACCGGTTTATTCACGCTTTGGTCGCCAAGTGATCCGTACGCCAAAACCGGGTGTATTGAACGATCGGCAGCTCAACGAGCATATCCCCTGGGTGCAGCAGCAGAAATTAAACGGCGTGGCCTTGTGCAACTATGCCGTGTTCGAACATGGCAGGCTGATCGCTCATCAGGCATATCAACCCAAATATTGTTTCAATCAGGCCGCAGGCAGCTACTTTATCCCCTATCAGGATCGGCGGCTGGACGATTTTGTCTGTCAGTTTGGGGAAAAAACCGGCTTTCATGGCCAGGTGGCGTTCGATTTTATCGAACAGGACGGGGTGATTTTTGTTATTGAGTGTAACCCCAGGGCCACCAGCGGCCTGCATTTGTTGGGGTCTCAGATGTCCATCGCCGCCGATGGGCAATTGCAATACCAGCCAGCGCAGCCCAAGGCAGGACATGTGGGCGTGATCATACTGTTATTCTTTGCCTGGCAGGCTTGGCGCGATAAGCAGTTGGCGACGCTATGGCGGGATTTTCACCAAGCACCTAATCTGCTCAACGATCACCGTTGGCCGATAAGTGCCGGAGCGCAGTGGTGTGCGTTGTTAGAGATGGGATACCGCAGCTTACGCTATCGGCGGCCCCTCACCGATGCCAGCACTTTCGATATCGAGTGGGACGGTTAGCATGGAGCAGGTTAATGATTGGCAGCGCCTGCAAGTGGCTCTGCTACAACAACCAGGCATGATCGCCAATCTCCAGACGTCGATGACCGAGTATCAACAGGATGGTTTCTGGATACCGGCGACGGTTAATGATTACGTACCCGGTAATTGCTATGTGGTTTCCCCGTTGGCGCTGATCGTCGATTACGCGCGGGATGAAATTATCAAAATCGATAACGGCGCGTTGCGGGCGCTGTGCAACGGGCTGACGCTGCTGCTTAAGTGGCCCTTATTGCTGGCACACGTCGATCGGCTCCAGGTGCTGAATAATCAGTGCCTTTCGACCAATATAACCAGCAGCCACTGGCAATCCCTGGATACCGACGCGTTGCGGCAACAGGCATTGCAGCGCTATCCCCAGCATACGTTGATGATCCGTTCGCTTAATGGGCAGCAGACTCCCGAGTTGTTGGCGCGGCTCTCCCGGCAAGGTTGGCTGCCTATCGTCAGCCGTCAGGTTTATTGCCTGGACGATCCTTTACGCTGGTGGGGAAAAATCAATGCGCGCCGGGATGACAAACTGCTGCATCAGATGGGATGGGAGTTCAAACGGCTGTCTGCCGATGCTCCCGAGCTGATGCAGTGTGCCGAACGCCTTTATAACCAGCTCTACCTGGATAAATACAGCCGCCAGAATGTGCAGTTTACCGCTGGTTATTTATCTCAGGCCTCGCAACTGGGTATGTTGCAACTGTACGGTTTGTTCCACCAGCAGCAGATGGTGGGGGTGTTGGGAATGGTTCAGTTGGAACAGACGGTAACGGTGCCGATCGTCGGCTATCGGACGGAATTACCCGCATCATTGGCGCTATATCGTCGGCTGATCGCCTTTGCGTTACGCTACGCCATGGATCGTAAGCTGTTTCTCAATTTGAGTTCTGGTGCGCCAGATTTTAAGCGGGTTCGCGGTTGCCAACCGGAGATTGAATACAGCATGGTTTACGTCCGGCACCTGAACGTTTATCAGCGTAGCGTTTGGGCGATGATTTCCTGGCTTTCCCGCAAGGTCTATCAGCCGTTGCTGAGGCATTATCAGTTATGAGGGGCATGAAGCTTGGAAAATCCGGGTGCCGTTCAAAAAGCACACCGGATTTACTATGACTGGACCGGAGTAATGATTAACCTCTGCTTGATGTTGATTACAAGGCAGCTAACGTATCCAGCGTCATGGGGTCTTTTTCAACCATACGGATCAAAAGAAGTGCCTGTTTGTTGGGTTTGGCTCTGCCCTGTTCCCAGTTTTGATAAGTAGTGACACCGGTATGCAAGTAATCCGCAAAAACGGCTTGTGAAAGACGCAGTTTTTCACGTATTGCTTTTAACTCGTCTGGTGACATAGATATGTTTTTTTTCAGTGATACGGCGTGGGTTTTAAGCGTGATTTTACCCTCATTGTAATCACTCCAGTCTTTCATTCCCTGGGATAGTTCTTCAAAAAGGCTGAGTTCGCTCATAAGGTGCCCCCTTGTTTCAAAATTTCCAACATCCTACGCAGCATCTCGCGCTCGTTGCGGCTAAGGTCATCTTTTTTGTCTTTGTCGTAAATGACAAAAAGCAAAAAGTGAGACTTTTCAAGCCACCAATAATAGATCACCCGCAAGCCACCTCGTTTACCTTTTCCACGACGGTGATCCGCAAATCTGACCTTCCTTAACCCGCCAGTGTGCTGGATAACATCACCGCAGAATGGATTAATCAGCAGCATCTGCTGGAATGTCTTGAATTCATCATCGGAAAGATAATCAGCACGCTTCGCTTCAAAAATACTTAACTCAACAAATATAGCATCCATAACCAGATATCTCCCTGCTACTTGGGGATATTCTACCCCCAAGTTGGGTATACATCAAAGGATGATATGCTGGTTTTTTTGCCGCTTTTGGCAATATGACAAGCGTGTAAAAAAGAGCGAAAACCGCTCATATTCAGAGAGATAGTGCAGCAACAGGCAGATTTTTGCAGATTGTTTTTTGCCTAAAAATGACGTCATCTCACTGATTTTAATCAAATAAATATCAACCACCCTCCGCTGTAATATAACTGTCATATTTCGTACATTTTACTGTCACCAAACTGTCCTATTTTCCCTCCTGCAGCAATACTTACTCTGATGAAAACGACTCAACGTCGATTTTTGAAATATCCCATTAGGAGGGATTATGAAACTGATGCGTACCACCGTCGCCAGTATTGTGGCAGCGACTTTCTCTTTGGCCTCTGTGTCCGCCTTCGCTGCTGCTAGCCTGACCGGTGCAGGTGCGACATTCCCCGCTCCGGTGTATGCCAAGTGGGCAGATTCTTATCAGAAAGAAACCGGCAACAAGGTTAACTATCAGGGGATCGGTTCCTCTGGTGGTGTGAAGCAAATCATCGCCAACACCGTTGACTTTGGTGCTTCTGATGCCCCGCTGTCCGATGAAAAACTGGCTGCGGACGGCCTGTTCCAGTTCCCTACCGTGATCGGTGGTGTGGTACTGGCGGTGAATATTCCGGGCATCAAATCCGGTGAGCTGACTTTGGATGGTCAAACCCTGGGTGATATCTACCTGGGCAACATCAAAAAATGGAATGACCCGGCGATCGTTAAGCTGAACCCGGGCGTCAAGCTGCCGGATCAGGCTATCGCCGTGGTGCGTCGTGCTGATGGTTCCGGGACTTCTTTCGTCTTCACCAGCTATCTGGCCAAGGCTAACGCGCAGTGGAAAGAGAAAATTGGTGCAGGCTCAACCGTAAACTGGCCAACCGGCCTGGGTGGCAAGGGCAATGACGGCATCGCCGCGTTCGTTCAGCGTCTGCCTGGCTCTATCGGCTACGTTGAATACGCTTACGCCAAGCAGAACAACCTGGCCTACACTAAATTAGTGTCTGCCGATGGCAAAGCGGTCAGCCCAACCGAAGAGAGCTTCAGCGCCGCAGCCAAAGGCGCGGATTGGAGCAAAACCTTCGCGCAGGACCTGACCAACCAGAAAGGCGACAACGTCTGGCCAATCACCTCCACCACCTTCATCCTGGTGCACAAAGAGCAGAAGAAGCCTGAGCAGGGCGCTGAAGTGCTGAAGTTCTTTGACTGGGCTTACAAGACCGGTGCCAAACAGGCTAGCGAACTGGATTACGCCGCCTTGCCTGCCGAAGTGGTCGAGCAAATCCGTGCTGCCTGGAAGACCAACATCAAAGACAGCTCCGGTAAGGCCTTGTTCTAACAACGCAGGGGGTGCGGAAGACCGCGCCTCAACCTGACTGTCGGGGCCTGGCGTGCCGGGCCCTCCAAGCTTTAAACAGAAGAGTAATCTATGGCTGAGTACAAGCCGACCATTAAAGCACCGGGCAAAAACGGTGACATCATCTTCAGCGCGCTGGTCAGACTGGCGGCGCTGATTACCCTATTGTTGCTGGGCGGCATCATCGTTTCGCTGATTATCGCCTCCTGGCCCAGCATGCAGAAGTTTGGTTTTGCCTTCCTGTGGACCAAAGAGTGGGATGCGCCAGCCGAGCAGTTTGGTGCGCTGGTGCCGATCTACGGCACGGTCGTCACCTCGGTGATTGCGCTGATTATCGCCGTGCCGGTCAGTTTTGGTATTGCCCTGTTCCTGACCGAGTTGGCCCCTAACTGGCTCAAGCGCCCATTGGGGATCGCAATAGAACTGTTAGCGGCAATCCCTAGCATCGTTTACGGCATGTGGGGCCTGTTCGTGTTTGCCCCTCTGTTCGCCAAATATTTCCAGACCCCGGTGGGGGAAGTGTTGTCCGGTATTCCGATCGTTGGCGAGCTGTTCTCCGGCCCGGCATTTGGTATCGGTATTCTGGCTGCCGGGGTGATCCTAGCCATTATGATTATTCCTTACATTGCGGCGGTAATGCGCGATGTGTTCGAACAAACGCCGGTGATGATGAAAGAGTCGGCCTATGGCATCGGCTGCACCACCTGGGAAGTGATCTGGCGCATTGTGCTGCCGTTCACCAAAAACGGCGTGATCGGTGGCGTGATGCTTGGCCTGGGGCGCGCCCTGGGGGAAACCATGGCGGTGACCTTTATTATCGGTAACACCTACCAGCTCGACAGTTTCTCGCTGTATATGCCGGGCAACAGCATCACCTCGGCGTTGGCCAACGAATTCGCCGAAGCCGAATCCGGGCTACATACCTCTGCATTGATGCAGCTTGGGCTGATCCTGTTTGTGATCACCTTTATCGTCCTGGCGCTGTCGAAGTTGATGGTGATGCGCCTGGCCAAGCGTGAGGGTCGCTAACATGGCAACGATGGATATGCAAAACCCGGTAGCACTGGCGGAAAGCCGCCGTAAAATGCAGGCCTGGCGTCGGCAGAAAAACCGTCTGGCGCTGTTCCTGTCGATGGCGACTATGGCCTTTGGCCTGTTCTGGCTGGTGTGGATCCTGTTTTCGACCATTACCAAGGGCATCGATGGCATGTCGCTGGCGCTGTTTACCGAAATGACGCCGCCGCCGAATACGGCGGGTGGTGGTCTGGCTAACGCTATCGCCGGTAGTGGCTTGCTGATCCTGTGGGCCACCATTTTCGGTACTCCGCTGGGCATCATGGCGGGGATCTATCTGGCGGAATACGGCCGTAAATCCTGGCTGGCGGAAGTGATCCGCTTTATCAACGATATTCTGTTATCCGCACCGTCGATCGTCGTGGGCCTGTTCGTTTACACCGTGGTGGTGGCGAAGATGGAACACTTCTCCGGTTGGGCCGGGATTATTGCGCTGGCTCTGTTACAGATCCCGATCGTGATCCGCACCACCGAGAACATGCTCAAGCTGGTACCAGACACGCTGCGTGAAGCGGCCTATGCGTTGGGCACACCGAAATGGCGCATGATTTCCGCCATTACGCTGAAGGCATCTGTTTCCGGCATTATCACCGGCGTGCTGCTGGCGATTGCGCGTATAGCAGGGGAAACCGCTCCGTTGCTGTTTACCTCGCTGTCGAATCAGTTCTGGAGCACCGACCTGATGCAGCCGATCGCCAACCTGCCGGTCACCATTTTCAAGTTTGCCATGAGCCCGTTTGCCGAATGGCAACAGCTGGCCTGGGCCGGGGTACTGTTGATCACCCTGTGCGTACTGTTACTGAATATCCTGGCGCGTGTGATTTTCGCCAAGAAAAAGCATTCATAAAAATTTAGGTGCCGCTCAGGCGACACCGTGAAAAGAGAGAAGTCTTGATGAGTATGGTTGACTCCACTTCCAGCAGCAAAATTCAGGTACGCGATCTGAACTTTTACTACGGCAAATTCCATGCGCTGAAAAACATCACGCTGGATATCGCCAAGAACAAGGTGACCGCGTTTATCGGCCCTTCTGGCTGCGGCAAATCGACGCTGCTGCGGACTTTCAACAAGATGTACCAGCTCTATCCCGAGCAGCGTGCTGAAGGCGATATCCTGCTGGACGGGCAAAACATCCTGACCGATAACCAGGACATCGCGCTGCTGCGTGCCAAGGTGGGCATGGTGTTCCAAAAGCCAACGCCGTTCCCGATGTCGATTTACGACAACATCGCGTTTGGCGTGCGCCTGTTCGAGAAGCTGTCCCGTGCGGATATGGACGAGCGTGTCCAATGGGCGCTGACCAAGGCAGCACTGTGGAACGAGACCAAGGACAAGCTGCACCAAAGCGGTTACAGCCTGTCCGGTGGCCAGCAGCAACGTCTGTGCATTGCGCGCGGCATTGCCATTCGCCCGGAAGTGCTGTTGTTGGATGAGCCTTGCTCAGCGCTGGATCCGATTTCCACCGGCAAGATTGAAGAGCTGATCAGCGAGCTGAAGTCTGACTACACCGTGGTGATCGTGACCCACAATATGCAGCAGGCGGCGCGTTGTTCCGACTCCACCGCATTTATGTATCTGGGTGAGTTGATCGAGTTCAGCGATACTGACACTCTGTTTACCGCGCCACAGAAAAAGCAGACCGAAGACTACATTACTGGCCGCTATGGTTGATTAGGATGCATCATGGATAACCTGAATTTAAACAAACACATTTCCGGCCAGTTCAACGCTGAACTCGAGCACATCCGCACCCAGGTGCTGACCATGGGTGGGCTGGTGGAGCAACAGCTGACCGATGCCATTACCGCGATGCATAACCAGGACGGTGAACTGGCCAAGCGGGTGATTGAGGGCGATGCCAAGGTCAATATGATGGAAGTGGCGATCGATGAGGCCTGCGTGCGCATCATCGCCAAACGCCAGCCGACCGCCAGCGACCTGCGCCTGGTGATGGCGATCATCAAGACCATTTCCGAGCTGGAACGCATCGGCGACGTAGCGGACAAGATCTGCCGCACCGCCCTGGAGAAATTCTCGCACCAGCATCAGCCATTGCTGGTCAGCCTAGAGTCACTGGGTCGCCATACCGTGCAAATGCTGCACGACGTGCTGGATGCCTTTGCGCGTATGGATCTGGATGAAGCGATCCGGATTTACCGCGAAGACAAGAAGGTCGATCAGGAATATGAAGGCATCGTGCGTCAGCTGATGACCTACATGATGGAAGATACGCGCACCATTCCGAGCGTGCTGACGGCGCTGTTCTGTGCCCGCTCTATCGAGCGTATCGGCGATCGCTGCCAGAATATTTGCGAATTCATCTTCTACTTCGTCAAAGGCCAGGATTTCCGCCATATCGGTGGCGATGCGCTGGACAAACTGTTGTCAGACGGTAAAGACGAGAAAAAAGCGTAATTCAACCAGTGATTTACTCCAGAAGGCGCTGAAGACGGCGCCTTTATGCCATTTAAAAACCGCAAAGTTAAAAAGGTTATAACTATAGCGTTTAATATTATTTCCTGACCTAAGTGAGGCTTGCTAGCTTATCAGCCAGCGGGACATCAATCACTTGGGAGCCTTTCATGAAACAGCGCGTCTTAGCCTTATCTCTGTTAGCCAGCCTGACCAGCCTTGCCACCGGTGTGGCACATGCCGATAAACTCGATGATATTCAAAAAGCTGGCGTGGTGCGTATTGCGGTATTCGATAGCAACCCACCGTTTGGTTATGTCGATCCGCAGAGCAAAAAGCTGGTGGGTTATGACGTGGACGTGGCCGAAGCCATCGGTAAGGCGCTGGGCGTCAAGGTTGAACTGCGCGCCACCAACCCGGCTAACCGAATTCCTTTGCTGGTGTCCAAAAAGGTTGATCTGATCGCGGCCAATTTCACCATCACCGACGAGCGTGCCAAAGAGGTGAATTTCAGCGTGCCGTATTTTGCTACCGGCCAGAAATTCATTGCTCATAAGGGCGTGCTGAAAACCCCGGAAGATATCAAAAAACTGCGCATCGGCGCGGATAAAGGCACCGTGCAGGAAATTACCCTGCGTGAGCACTACCCAACGGCCAAGGTGATCTCTTACGACGATACCCCACTGGCGTTTGTTGCCCTACGTAACGGCAACGTGCAGGCGATTACCCAGGACGATGCCAAACTGGTTGGCCTGCTAGGCAACCTGCCTGCCGCGCAAAAAGCCGACTTTGAAATCTCTCCGTTCAGCATCACCAAAGAATATCAGGGCGTTGGTATCCCGAAAGGCGAAGATCGCCTCACGGCTACCGTTAACGATACCTTGATCAAACTGGAAAAAGACGGCGATGCGGTGAAGATTTACGATCGCTGGTTCGGCCCGGAAACCAAAACCGCCCAACCGCGTGGCGATTTCAAGATCGGCCCATTGGATCAGCAACCTAAAGCCTAATCTCCCTTTTCCCTCTCCCCCTGATTTTGTACCGTGGCGGAGAGGGTTGGGGTGAGGGGAAGTACCTCGCATGAATCTGCAACAACTCTCAGATTGGCTGTTGGCGCCGCAGTATCTGAGCTGGCTATGGAATGGCTTCTTGATGACCTTATGGCTGTCGGCCTGTGCCGGGCTTGCGGCAACGCTGCTGGGTTTTGGTCTGGCGGCGATGCGTGACAGCAGCCTGCGCCCGTTAAGCTGGCTGGCGGTGGCCTATAGCGCGCTGTTTCGCAATACTCCTCTGCTGGTGCAACTGTTCTTCTGGTATTTCGCCGCCGGGCAAATCTTGCCCTCCTCCGCCATGCAATGGCTGAATACCCCCCACCAGTTAGGTTTTCTCGATTGGCCCTCGTTTGAATTCCTGGCGGGCTTTTTCGGTCTGACGCTTTATTCCACCGCGTTTATTGCCGAAGAGATCCGTTCTGGCATCCGTGGCGTCGCCAGTGGGCAAAAGCATGCAGCCTTCGCGCTAGGGCTGACCGGTTGGCAATCGATGCGCTATGTGGTGCTGCCGCAGGCGCTGAAAATCGCTTTCCCGCCGCTGCTGGGGCAGTACATGAACGTGATTAAGAACTCATCGTTAACCATGGCGATCGGCCTGGCTGAGCTGTCTTACGCATCGCGCCAGGTGGAAACCGAAACCCTGCGGACCTTCCAGGCGTTTGGCGTGGCAACGGTACTGTATATCGCCATTATTGCCCTGTTGGAAGGTTGGGGCATGTGGCGTCAACAGCGCAAACCGCTGGGGGGGCACTAAGATGGACTTTACCGTTATCCAGGAAAACCTGGGCTACCTGCTGTGGGGCACCTTCCCGGATGGGCCTTTGGGCGGTGCTGCGTTGACGTTGGCGATCAGCCTGATGGCCGGGCTGGCTTCGGCAATTCTGGGCACGTTGCTGGGCGTCGCGCTGGCGATGTCGCGTGGGGTGCTGGCTGGGTTATTGGCTATGGTGCTCGGGTTCTTCCGCGCCATCCCGGTGATCATGCTGATTTTCTGGACTTACTTCCTGCTGCCAATCGTGTTTGGCGTCGATATCCCGGAAATTACCACCGTAGTGTGCGCGCTGGCGTTGATCGCCTCGGCCTATCTGGCCCATGCGGTAAAAGCGGGCATCGTGGCTATTGGTGCTGGACAGTGGCAGGCGGGGCTATCGCTCGGTTTAAACCGCTGGCAGGTGCTGCGGATGATCGTCTTGCCTCAGGCGCTGCGCATGATGGTGCCTTCGTTTATCAACCAGTGGATCTCGCTGATTAAAGACTCTTCGCTGGCGTACATCGTCGGCGTGGGTGAGCTGACCTTCCTGGCTACTCAGGTCAATAACCGCAGCATGGTTTACCCGATGGAGGTGTTCCTGTTTGTGGCGCTGGTCTATTTTATCTTCTGCCTGACGCTGGACGTGCTGGCGAACGGGCTGAATAAACGCCTTAGCCCGCAGACCAAAGCGCTAAAACGCAGCTGGCGCTGGTGGCGTAATCGCCCGCCGCTACCGGCTAGTTAATCAGACACAATAGGAATGGCTGCCCCTATCTATACCATGGCTAATTAGTTGTCATGATTGAGGGGCTTGACGTATTACAATTTATTATCGTATTACGTTAAATTTATGATTGAGATCAACGTATTGCACTTTTTTAATGCAGCTTGAGTTATTTAGAGTATAAGTAAGATTGATTTATATATTTCCATTGGATGGTAATCATTATGAAAATTAGTGCGTTATTTATAACAACGGATCCAAGTCGGCGGCGGTATGGCGTTGCCTTGTTTGTTGGCATTATTGGCGGGATCCTCTCTGCTTTTGTCAAATGGGGGGCTGAGGTTCCGCTACCGCCAAGAACCCTGAGTGATGGCCGGGCTGAATTTAACCCGCCCTACCTTTTTTTAAGAGATTATCTTGGGATAGATCCAACCGGTACGGTATATACCTTTTCTGAGCATATTATTAATCCGGTTATGGTTACGCACGTCATATTTTCGTTGGTCTTTGCTATCGGTTACTGCTTGGTTGCCGAAGTTTTTCCAAAGATCAAACTCTGGCAGGGGGTGTTGGCGGGTATCATTGCCACCGTTGCCGTGCATGGCATTAGTTTCCCTCTGCTTGGTTTGACTCCCCCACTTTCAATGCTGCCATTTGATGAGTATCTTTCTGAAATATTGGGGCATATATTTTGGTTTTGGGTGATTGAGATAGTACGCCGGGACTTACGTAACAGAATTACCCATGAGCCTGACGCCGAAGTTCCGCTGGGATCCTATCGTTAATCGATAAAGTTCAGCGGGGTATTTTCCCCGCTGAATATCAACGCGGTTTAACGGGTAAGTTGCCAACCCCGCTGTTGCCATAGCGCAGGCAGTTGTGCCAGATCCTCAAACGTCGTCACCAGCGGGTGATCGATCGGTTGATTATGAGGATCGGCGCAGAAGTAGAACACCGGGATGCCAGCCGCGATCCCTGCCTGGGCACCGGCAACGGAATCATCCACCAGAATACAGCGCTCTACGGGCACCTGCATCTGTTGGGCGGCATGGAATACGATGGCCGGATCGGGTTTCCAGCGTTGAATATCGTAGCCGCTGAACAACCGGTCATCAAAATAGGACAGCATGTCGGTTAACCCCAGCGAATGCTGCATTTTGCTCACCGGGCCGTTAGAAACGGTGCACATCGGGGCAGTCATTTGTGCCAGCAACTCCCGTGCACCGGCAATCGGCTGGAGCTCGGCATCAAACAGACGGGCCACTTCCTGGCGAAAAATCGGCTCCAGATCGCTGGCGGGTAAATTGACACCCTGCTCGGTGTTAACCCGCTCAATGATCTCGTAGAGCTTGATCCCTTTGTACTTTTTAAATACCTCTTCCAGCGCCAGCTCGATACCGTAGTGGGCAAACATATGCACATAGGCCTTGCTGCACAGCACTTCGCTGTCTACCAGCGTGCCATCGCAATCAAATAAAACACATTCAACCTGATTCATTGGGGTAAGCGCCCTCGGTTAAGTCATAACTGCTGTTACTTTAACCGGATCGCAGCGGGTTGTCCCTCTTTGGCAATCAATCTCAATAAATACAACTTGTTGGCCGTTTTAGCCGTAAAGATGGCGAAAAAAACCTGTGAGCGAGGTCAAAACCCGGACTTTTTGTTATAGGATAGCCAGCGACAGTCCTAATCCCTCTTCGGAATTCTATAATGAGCAAACAAGACCTCAGCCTTGATGCCAATCAGGGCTTGCTTGAGCGCGTGTTTAAACTCAAGCAGCACGGCACCACGGTACGTACGGAAACGATTGCCGGCATCACCACCTTTTTAACCATGGTGTATATCGTGTTCGTTAACCCGCAGATCCTGGGCGCGGCGGGCATGGATACTCAGGCGGTGTTTGTCACCACCTGCCTGGTTGCCGCGTTGGGCAGTATCCTGATGGGCTTGCTGGCTAACCTGCCGGTGGCGCTGGCTCCGGCGATGGGCCTCAACGCGTTCTTCGCGTTTGTGGTGGTCGGCGCGATGGGTATTTCATGGCAAGTCGGTATGGGCGCTATTTTCTGGGGCGCAATCGGTTTCCTGTTGCTGACCATTTTCCGTATCCGCTATTGGATGATTGCCAATATCCCGCTGAGCCTGCGCGTGGGCATCACCAGCGGTATCGGCCTGTTTATCGCCATGATGGGGCTGAAAAACGCCGGTATCGTGGTCGCCAACCCGGATACGCTGGTAGCGGTAGGCAATCTGACCTCTCACAGTGTGCTGCTGGGAGCCTTGGGCTTCTTTATTATCGCGGTGCTGGCTTCGCGTAATATTCATGCTGCGGTACTGGTCTCAATCGTGGTGACTACGCTGATCGGTTGGGCATTGGGTGACGTGAAATATGGCGGCGTATTCTCCCTACCGCCGGACGTCACCTCCGTGGTCGGCCAGGTGGATATCGCCGGGGCGCTGAATATCGGCCTGGCAGGTGTGATTTTCTCCTTTATGCTGGTCAACCTGTTTGACTCCTCGGGTACGCTGATCGGAGTGACCGACAAGGCTGGCCTGACGGATGAAAACGGCAAGTTCCCGCGTATGAAGCAGGCGCTTTACGTGGACAGCATCACCTCGGTCGCCGGTGCTTTTGCGGGTACCTCTTCGGTCACCGCCTATATTGAAAGCTCCTCTGGGGTGGCCGTTGGTGGGCGCACGGGCCTGACCGCCGTGGTGGTAGGCATTCTCTTCCTGCTGGTGATTTTCCTGTCACCGCTGGCGGGAATGGTGCCAACTTATGCTGCTGCGGGCGCGCTGATTTATGTGGGGGTGCTTATGACTTCCAGCCTGGCGCGGGTGAAGTGGGAAGATATGACCGAAGCGGTTCCGGCCTTTGTGACCGCCGCTATGATGCCTTTCAGCTTCTCGATCACCGAAGGGATTGCCCTGGGCTTTATCTCTTACTGCATCATGAAGCTGGGCACCGGCCGCTGGCGTGAAATCAGCCCCTGCGTGATCGTGGTGGCGCTGCTGTTCGTGCTGAAAATTGCGTTCGTTGACGGGCATTAATGCCCGCTACGTGGGGCGCAGCATGCTGCGCCCCGTTGTAAGCTCCTGTTACTCTCAAGCGCCGGGTGAGGCATCCTGTTCTCTACCCATTACCCAGCGTAAAGGCCGGTTATACCGCGTCTGCCAGCCACCGATATTATCTTCCCCCTCGGCAAAATTGGCGATCTCGACCTGATTTTTGTCTCTGAACAAGTCAGCAAAATCAAGAGCCAGCGCCCGATCGTTGAAATTCTGTCGATCGTAATAGGCAATCATGATGCGTTTGTTTTCTGCCAGTGAATGCTTCGCTGGGAGGAGGCGGCCCTTCGGGGCAATCAGCAGCGCTCCGGAATAAAACTGCGGGTAATTGGCCATCAGGTTAGCCGCGTGTAGCGCCCCCTGACCACGGGCGGTCAGGTAAACCTGTTGGAGATTAAGCTTCAGCTTGGGGCCCAGGTTTTCCAGGGTGCGTTGAATGGCGTTCTGGGTGCTGGTAGAGCTGTAGTTAGACCAGCGAAAGCTCCCTTCCGCCAGCATCTGGGTGCCGTTTATCTCAATGTAGGCCACTCCGGCTTCGGCAAACAGCAACCGATCCTCCGGGATGATGGTGGCGGCTTTCCCGTAGGGATGGAGGTAGACGATGGTTGGCCAGCCTCCGGCCGGGGGCTCGCCACTCGGCACGGCATAGTGAGGTTTACCTTCAAACTTTGCGGCGTGTTGCTGATAGCGCGCTTTGGTGGTGGCCAGAATTGAACGGTAGGTGTCACTTTGCTGAATGCTGCTGAACGAGTCGTCTTCCAGCAGATTGTAGTAATACCACAATCCTCGCTTGGCGCTAAGTTGCAGATAACGTTCGGCTAACTCGGTCTGACCCTGTTCGGCCGAGGAGGCAGCCAGTTGAAAGGGGGCCCAGATATTACGGCCATCTTCACGCATCAACGTCAGATATAGCGATGTGGCGCCGGCTTTTTTATCCTCATGATTGTACGCTGAGCGAGGTAATGGCTTACTCAGCGGGCTATGGATAGGCAGTTCTAGCGGCTCTTCTCCCTCAGGATAGAGCATGGGTGCAGCAAACAATGGACTGGTGGCAAAAGCCAAAAAGATGGCTAAAATAAAAAAAGGCATGATTTTATAACTTTGTTTTTCAATAATATTAATGAGAAAACGATGAAAAACGGCGCCTTCGATAGTGTTATCTCTGTGCGCCGCCTGGCAGCTTATTTTACACGGCGGATATAGTCGCTGAATGCGGACAACTGGCCGGTCAGGAAATCCCGCGTGCCTTGGTCAACCAGTTCACCCGCCTGCTCATCAACCTTATTCTGTATCACTCCCCCCATAAACTCAGGTTTGTTGATCACCATGGCATCCAGAAACACCAGGATCTGGCGTAGGTGATATTGGCAACGTGCTCCGCCAATCGGCCCCATAGAGCTGGTCTGGATTGCTACCGGTTTGCCAGCCAGCGGTTGGTTAGGCAAACGGGACAGCCAGTCTATGGCGTTTTTCAGGCCACCTGGCACAGAGTAGTTATATTCTGGCGTTACGATGATCACGCCGTCAGCCTGACGGATTTGTTCGGCAATGGCTTCTACCGCGGCCGGGAAACCCTCTTCTTGCTGGAGGTCTGCATCGTACAGTGGGATATCGCGGATGGAGGGAAGGGCTTCGATAGTAACACCCTGAGGAGCTAACTGAGGTAAAGCGCGTGCGACGATGGCGTTATAAGAGCCTTTACGAAGGCTCCCCAGTAGCGTGACGATCTTTAGTGCTTGCTCTGACATTTTGATTCTCCCTTTTCTGATGAACAGACTCAGCTTAGAACAACCAGCAGATAATAGGGCAAATAAGGGATGTATCCTAGGTAGAGGCTAAGTCTTTATCTGTTTTTACAATTCAAAGCAGTAAATCATGCGTTAAGAAAAGTTTTATTTTGATTATTCCCCCGAAGGCAGACGTTAAATCGGTGCTTTCAACGTGTAACAGAGGCGAGGCTGGTCAGTTTCAAAAAGTGTGTGGAGAGGGGCGGGTTGCGCGATGAAATTTCGCCACATTTCTGTAAGCCCTGGCTATCGTCATATTGCCAGCAAATCAGCCGATCCAAGCCAGGCTGATGGGCGCAGGCCCAGCTGAGATACTCCCCTGCATCACTCATGACGTGCACGTTAGGCAGGGTGTTGCAGCGTAATTGGCCGGAAAAAGGGTGCAAATTCAGCAAACTCTGGCCACTGTTACCCAGGCCGGCCAGTTTCAGCACGCATTGGCGGATGCTCCACAGCTGGGTTTCGGCTTCCAAGCGGTCGTTCTGCGCCGCGATCCATGCGTTCTCCGTGGTGCTGGAGTATTGATGCAGCAGGTTGTGGCTCCGTGCGCGCATCACCTCAATATCCAACCCCACCTTGCCTTCTAGGCTCAGTAGCACGCCTACGGTATTGCCAGCATAGGCGAGGCTGAAGTCAGGTAGATGATGATCGGCAAAGCACGGGCGCCCGGTCGGTGCCGTAGCAATGGGGGGAAGTACCGGGATACCATACAAATAAAATATCATTTCGGCCAACAGGATCCGGCCTTGCAAAAAACGCCGGCGGCGCTTGACGGAAAAGCGAGCAGTTCTTTCGATCAGGTCTTCAGGGAGCCGATGAGTATCTAAACGCTCTGCAACCGCATCCCATCGGATAAAATGACAAGCCATTGTTCACTCCATGACCGAGGCTCATAAAAAAACTGGAGTGCTAGAGTAAGCATTACGTTAAGATTTTTCATTAAGAATTCGCATGATCTTTTTCTTAATTATTCTTCTGTTGAATGAAAAAGCAGCGGGGTGGTAGGAGTGCGGCGGGGGCCTCGCGAGGCAGGCTTTGGCGGAGACAAAAATAAAGCCAAGCATCAACAGTGAGTTAATGCATGGCTTTTGACGCTGAAGAGGTCGTGCATCTGAACGTTGGGTTATTTACCAATACAGAAGCTGGAGAAGATGCGCCCGAGCAGATCATCAGAAGTAAACTCCCCGGTGATTTCGCTCAACGCCTGCTGTGCCAACCGCAGTTCCTCAGCCAGCAGTTCCCCCGCGTAAGCGCTCACTAACTGTTCTTTACCCTGCACCAGATGCTGTGCCGCCTGCTCCAGAGCCTGCAAGTGACGGCGGCGGGCCAGGAAGCCGCCTTCCATATTGCTGGTGAAGCCCATGCTCTGTTTCAGATGGTCACGCAGCAGGTCGATCCCCTCACCGGTACGCGCCGACAGGCGAATAAGTGAGTGACCATTTACTTCGCTCAGGCCTAATGCCTCGCCGGTAATGTCGGCCTTGTTACGCACGACGGTGATCGGCAAGGTGTTGGGCAGACGTGCCATAAACTCTGGCCAAATCTCGGCGGGCTCGGTGGCGGAGGTGGTGGTGCCATCCACCATAAACAGCACGCGATCCGCCTGTTCGATCTCGTTCCAGGCACGTTCGATGCCGATACGCTCAACTTCGTCGCTGGCTTCCCGCAGCCCGGCGGTATCGATAATGTGCAGTGGCATGCCATCGATATGAATATGTTCGCGCAACACATCGCGCGTGGTGCCTGCAATGTCGGTGACGATGGCTGCTTCACGCCCTGCAAGCTCATTGAGCAGGCTGGATTTTCCGGCGTTGGGCCGCCCGGCGATCACCACCTTCATCCCTTCACGCAGCAGGCTGCCTTGTCGCGCCTCGGCCCGTACGCCGTCCAGATCGGCCATCACACCGTTCAATTGGGCTTCGATTTTGCCATCCGAAAGGAAGTCGATTTCCTCATCCGGGAAGTCGATGGCCGCTTCTACGTAGATGCGCAGGTGAGTGAGCGCTTCCACAAGCTGATGGATACGGAGGGAAAAAGCACCTTGCAGCGAGTTCATGGCTGAACGGGCTGCCTGTTCAGAACTGGCATCGATCAGATCGGCAATGGCTTCGGCCTGGGCCAGATCCAGCTTGTCATTGAGGAAAGCGCGCTCCGAGAACTCACCTGGGCGGGCAATCCGCACGCCTGGTAGCGCCAACACGCGTTTGAGCAACAGATCGAGGATCACCGGCCCACCGTGGCCCTGCAGTTCCAGCACGTCCTCACCGGTAAAGGAATTGGGGCCGGGGAACCACAGTGCGATCCCCTGATCCAGCGTACTGCCTTCAGCGTCACGGAACGGCAGATAATCGGCATAACGCGGCTTAGGCAGTTTACCGAGTACCGCCAGGGCAACGTCCTTGGCTCCGCGGCCAGAAATGCGCAGGATGCCGACACCGCCGCGTCCGGGCGGGGTAGCAAGAGCAGCGATGGTATCGGTGGTGTTCATAGCGGTTTATCTCTCTGACAATATGCAAAAAGGCGGTCTAATGACCGCCTCTACTGGCAACGTGACTGGTGTCGTAGGGGCATAAGCCCCTACGGGTGTTGCCTAACTCAATACTAGACTTTCTTCTTGTCGCGGCTGTGCAGACCACGTTTTTCCAGCCCGCGGTAAATCAGCTGCTGCTGGACGATGGTCACCAGGTTACTGACGATATAGTACAGCACCAGACCAGACGGGAACCACAGGAAGAACACTGTGAAGATCACCGGCATAAAGGTCATGATTTTCTGCTGCATCGGGTCAGTCACGGTGGTGGGTGACATCTTCTGGATGAAGTACATGGTCACACCCATCAGCACTGGCAGGATGTAGTACGGGTCTTGCGCCGACAGGTCATGGATCCACCAGATGAACGGCGCATGACGCAGCTCAACCGAGCCCATCAGCATGTAGTACAAGGCCAGGAAGATTGGCATCTGGATAACCAGCGGCAAGCAACCCCCTAACGGGTTCACCTTCTCAGCTTTGTACAGCGCCATCATTTCCTGGCTCATACGCTGCTTGTCATCACCGATACGTTCACGCATCGCCTGCAGTTTTGGCTGCAGCATGCGCATTTTGGCCATCGAGGTGTACTGCGCTTTGGTCAGCGGGTACATGATGCCGCGCACGATGAAGGTGATGATGATGATCGAGAAGCCCCAGTTGCCGATGAAACTGTGAATGAACTTCAGCAGTTTGAACAGCGGTTGGGAGATGAACCACAGCCAGCCGTAATCGACGGTCAGATCCAGATGCGGTGCCAGTTGGGCCATCTGATCTTGCAGCTCCGGGCCAACCCACAGGGTAGCATTCAGCTGTTTCTCAGCGCCTGGTTGCACAATCACTGGCTCAGCTTTAAAGCCGATGGCAGACAGGTTGGTACCTGGCTTAGAGGTATAGAACGTGTTGACGCCCTGAGTCTGCGGCACCCACGCGGTGGCGAAGTACTGTTGCAACATCGCAATCCAGCCGCCCTGGGTGGTGACGTTCAGATTCTCATCCTTGTCGAACGCATACTTCTGGTATTTGTCTTCGCTGGATGAGTAAGCCGCACCACGGAAGGTGTGCAGTGCAAAGTTGTTGCTGCCGGTGTCACGATGCTTAGGCAAGTCGGTGGTCTGCTTCAACTGGCCAAACAGGGTCAGTTCCAGCGGAGTCGCGCTTTTGTTGACGATGGAGTAGTCCACGCCAACGGCATAATGGTTACGCTTGAGCACAAAGGTCTTGGTGAAGACCGAACCGTCTTTGCCGGTAAAGGTCAGCGGAATACGCAGTTCATCCTGGCCATCAGCCAGCGTGAAGGTATCCTGCGCCGCCTCAAACAGAGGACGCTCGCCGTTTGCCGGGTTATCCGGGCCGTCTCGGCCCGTCAGGCCGCTTTGTGCCTGGTAGACGAATGACGGGGTGGATTCCAGCAGCGTAAATGGAGTCGATGAACCCAGGGTTTCCGGGTAGGCCAACAGTTTAGCCTGCTCGATATCGCCACCACGGGTATTGATGGTCAGCGACAGCACGTCAGTGTTAACGGTGATCAGTTTACCCTGGCCACTGCCTGGTACAGCTGAACTTGCGGCATCACCGGTTGCTGGGTTCGCAGTCTGTTGCGTGGTCTGGGTGGCTACTGGTTGCGGAGCGTTGTCCACTTGCCAGGCCTGCCAGATCATGAAAGACACGAACAGCAGAGCGATGAGGAGAAGATTGCGTTGCGAATCCATCGTTAGTGTTCTCTGTTATCGTCGGTTTTCGGCGGCACGGGATCATCGCCACCTGGGTTCAAAGGGTGGCATTTTAATACGCGTTTCAATGTCAACCAACTGCCTTTTAACATGCCAAACCTGCGTAATGCCTCAATTGCGTAATGAGAACATGTCGGCTGGAAGCGACAACGTGGCCCAAGCAGCGGGCTGAGCACGAGCTGATACGCCCGAACCAGCCCGATCAGGATGCGGGAGCCTGGCGACAGTGGCGACGCCATAATTTTTCCAAAGCTTCCGTCAGTGCACGATTATCCAAATCCGCTATCCCTTTTTTGGCCACCACCACAAAATCCATCGCCGGTAGCTCGTGCTGACGTAAACGGAAGCTTTCGCGGGTTAGGCGTTTGATCCGGTTGCGTTCATGCGCGCGTTTGACGTGTTTTTTGGCGACGGTAAGACCGATGCGGGGATGCCCCAGCTGGTTCAGGCGGCCGAGGATGGTGATTTGCGGCGTGCCAGCCCGTTGTGGCTGCTGGAAGACGAAAGTGAAATGAGTGGGAGTTAACAAACGTAACTCCCTAGGAAAAGCGAGCTTAACCACTCAGCGGGTTAGCTTTTATTACTTAGAAACAGTCAGACGAGTACGGCCTTTCGCACGACGGCGGGCCAGAACTTGACGACCATTCTTGGTTGCCATACGAGCACGGAAACCGTGGCTACGGTTACGCTTCAGTACGGACGGTTGGAAAGTGCGTTTCATAGCGATTTCTACCTAAACTTAAATGAAATACTGATAAGTCAAATGCGTTTGGCTACTCGGCGTGAAGATGACCGACGCCTCAATCGCAATACATAAAGAGGCGGGATTGTAATAATTGTACAGTCCTGAGTCAATTCACATCGCGCTAGCCTACCTGGTTGTCTGCCAATTCGGAGTAAAATCCGGTGTTGGCCCGTGGTCACCGCAGAATCCTGTCTTGGCTAAATGACTCACCATTAAGGAACCAGGTATCACACGTGGGCGAAGATTATACGGACTCGGGGGTAAATCACAAGGATCTCCGTACGATCCTGCGTGTTTTCTGCAAGGATCCGCGTGGATAACCAGGTATAACCTGTGAAAGGTGCTAAAACCCGGCCCCACAGGTTCAGATCTCATCGGTGTCGATCCTGCGTTGATTAAAAACTGGTCACTCTTCAAGGGCTGTGGATAAAATGGATCTAATCTGTGATGAAGGGGAGGATCTCTTGCGCAGATTGCGCTATGATCCGTCATTCCGATCGCGATCCCAAAACAGGATCGTTAAGGGCATAAACCGTGAAAGGCGGTTCGCATACCCTACAGGTTTTTCAGCCAATACCGGGCGTGTGTCAAAAATCATGAGTTATAAAAAAGTAGCCTGATTCTTTTCTTTTTATTGATCTTGTTCGAGTGGAGTCCGCC
>NZ_CP074141.1:0-114761 GCF_019968705.1 Serratia sp. JSRIV004
ATAGCACATAATGTGAGTGACAAGTAAAACAAAGTGATTACGCTACAATTGAAATAACGAACAAATTTATGATTCATATTCTTTTCACCTTTGCCTATTTTAAATGACTACCATGTTTTGTGCCACTTCAATCAGATTAATATTGTAAGAGCTTTGTCACTTTTCCTTTTCATACCTATATCCTTGTGACTTTCATGGGTTATATAGCCAATTATTACATTGACCCTATATAACTTTAATCATCAAAAAGGTGGCCATGAGCACGTGGAAGAGCGTTTACGGCAATAGATTCAGCAAAATCTTCAAGCATAGGATCAGCTTTCCATGCATTCACAAGCATTAGTAATGTTGGCTTTTCATTTTTCTGACAAACATCAATAATTATTTCTTTAGCGCGTAAATATTTATCTCCCGATAATTTACTATCGGATATCTCGTGCATGATATTCATTATAACTTGTGGTTCATTACGAAGCTCAGCAATAGGATTTAAAATATTATCGTTTCCTTTTAATTGCTCGCGTGTTAAAACGGTTATTTTATCTTTCATAATTCCTCCATGATTACCCTATTAAGGCTTTTGCCTTTGCACGAACATCCGACAGTACCGACGCAGGTACCTGTCCCTTTTTTGTTGCATTACGTTCTTTCCAATCCAGGCTCTTAACTTGATCGGCAAGGACTGCACTCTCACGTTCACCAGGGACAATGACTTCAAAAGGATACCCTTTGATTTTGGTTGTCATCGGGCAGCACAGCATTAACCCAATCCGCCCGTTGTATACAGCGGGACTGAGCACTAAAGCAGGGCGATGGCCCGCTTGTTCATGCCCTGCCTGGGGATCAAACTCTAACCAGACAATATCACCGGCGTCAGGAACATAACCTTTAACCATCACAGTGCCTCTTTGCCAACAGGCTCACCAAACGACACTGCCTGGTGAATATTCTCGTCAGTCACGCCTGCCAGCAAGCCGTCTAGTGAATAGACCTTGGCTCGCACCGGTACAATGACGATACGCCCTTCTTCGACACTCACCTCAACGGTATCATCCACGTTGAGCGACGCTGCTTTCATGACGGCGACAGGAAGACGGACTGACGGGCTGTTACCCCATTTTTTAACCACAACTTGAGACATAATCCCCTCCTTATCAGTTGCAATGTATCTACACTGTATAAACAATAATCAAATCACCGTTAGATGTCAACAATGTTGATACATGGATTTCCGACTTCAACAGAGGACGGAAAGGACGATCCCGGAAGGGCAGAGAACGTAAAGGCGGTCCCAACGGAGCTGGCATGTCATGGTGCAATCCCAACATTCCATCTGTAGGTGTCAGGGCCATCCTCCCCCTTTATTGCATCAGCCACAATCTGATCATAGCGTTCTCCAGCCAGCTCTCTAACCATTTGATCCAAGACCCATTGCAAATGATGCATTTCATCAGTTCCGCCATAAAGGCAGGCTAGTTCGATAGCTCGATCTATTCTTGTTTGGTCTTCTGTCATACTATATTCCTATGGTATAAGGGGGGGGGAAGTCCAATGAAACGGAAACGTACGCTAGGCTTCAATCTAATGATTTCAGACCTAGCCCTGCATTATCCCGGTCTTTCTCTTCCAGTTCAGCAATCACTGCGGGAAAAGCAGATCTCGCCGATGACCTTTACGCATCGAGCCAGGTGGTCTGCACTGGCGAGATCACGGCCAGCACCGAGAGCCAGTTCACCAGGAGGTGTTTGTCGCGATAATACCCAGATGATTTATCCAGATAAACATGATTGAAAAAACGCTCCCCCCACAACAGTGGACCTAACATGATAGGTAATGCTAACAGGTTGATGCCTGTTAATACCGCCACTGCTATATAGGTCCAAAACATGTTGCCTGGTTTCATTCTTTCACTTGCCCGAGTTTCCCTAGCGACACTAACATTTCAATCATCGCTGATGTCATGCCAAACATTCCTGCAAAAAAAGCGACTATCGCCAGCCCCGTCATTGGATAAAAGAAAATATCGAAAAATAATGACCTCGACTGAGGAATAATATCCAGATATATGAATACAGGTGAACAGACAATCCCCAATACTGCAAGTAAACAAGCGATTAAAATAACTCTCCATAGGCCAACAAGAGCAAATATGAGCGGTTTTTGACTTGTAGATCCATAAAACGTTACTTGTCGAAATATAGCTATTATCAGTTCTTTGTTCATCTCAACATCCCTTTGCTTGAAATTAATGAATACTGCTTGCTAAGATACGCAACCTTGTTCGTAACAAATCGGCGTCCAGGCAATTGATATCATTCATCATGAACTTTAATGACAACGCCGTTATCGCTAGTTGCACCACGCGGGGTGGAGCTGTATTTTCATAACGAACGTAAGAACGTAGAGAAATACCAAACTCGTCAGCTGCCTGTGCCTGAGTCCATTTCAACCCTTTTCGCCACATTTTTAGCTCAAAACCTGTCATGTACGTTCCAACTAACCACTAAATTTACACAGTAAATATATGCCATATTGGCAAATTAATAAACAAAAAAAGAGCCATTTTGGCACATTTTTACATCTGGAAACTCATAGCCTAACGTTTCTAATCCTGTCGATGTTGGCCAGCTAGGACCCCATGAATCAAGCGTTGTGTGAACCTTCCGAGAACTGCAGAGAACGGAAACGACCAATCTGGTACGAGGGAGAAGATCTCATCCATACGGATTGGTGGTTTCCGACCACCTCAGTGTGAATCATTGAAAAAGTGTTTATGCAGAATGTAGCGGATAGCGTTCTCATCCACCCGTCCCTGGTCGTTTGAGTTTATCCCAAATCGGAGATCCCACTGGCCATCATTCCAAAAAATCAATAAATCATCACGCTCACTGCTTTCATTTCTAGGTGTTTCCCAGCGCATAGCAATCATGTCAAAACTGTCATCGCAAGGTAATAAACTTAACTTTTCTCCTGACGAATTTGCGATGATGCTATAGCACAAATCAATGGGGATATATTTATTATCAACCGGCTTTTTACATGTTTCAGTTGCTCTTAAACAGGTCAACATGCCCCAACTGCTTGATTTAACCACTTGCTCAACCAGTAACACCAAAAAAAGATACCGCATTTGATGTTTGCGTATTTCATTATTTTCAGCCTCCTTCAGTTTAAATTTTTCTTCCATCTTGGATAAAAACAACTCTGAATACCTTTTACACTCACTCTCATATATACTCATCAGCAACCTCTTATACAGCCATTATTGATTGATAACTTAAATCAAAAGCGCTTTCACTAGAATACAGTCATTATATTAGCATCATATTAACTGATACTAATAGATTCGAACGTAGACCGCTTGGTCTCAGTCGGTAAGGCAAACAACTACGCATCAAAAATGTCTAGTTGTTTGTTTTTACATTTTACTTTACATGTCTTTTTATTAGCAGGGTTAATATACTGATTATTAATTCCTTTTTATTTTCTTAAACTCATTAACGATATTTTTAATCGCTACTTCTGTAGGTAAACGTTCCATCGAGCTTGCCCCGTAAAAACCGTGGCAGTCAGGACAATGGGACAGTATATAGGCTGCGTCATCTGGCTCTGCAATAGGTCCTCCGTGACACAGCACGATCACATCCTCTCGTACTGCTTTTGCAGCTGCGGCGCAAGCATTGATCACAGGGACGCAAGACTCTAAATTCTGTGCGGTATCTGCTCCAATATCGCCCCCAGTGGTCAACCCCATATGCACCACAATGACATCAGCACCAGCTTCAGTCATGGCAACTGCATCTTGCTCGTTAAATACATACGGTGTGGTCAGCATCCCTTTTTCATGAGCCTGACGGATCATATCTACCTCCAGACCATAACCCATTCCTGTCTCTTCCAAATTTTTACGGAAGTTTCCATCAATCAGGCCAACGGTCGGAAAGTTTTGAACACCTGTAAATCCCTGCGCTTTCAGTTCTTCCAGGAAATGAGGAATATTGCAAAAGGGATCTGTTCCACAAACGCCAGCCAGTACGGGCGTTTCTTTTACTACTGGCAGCACTTCATTACCCATTTCACGCACAATCTTGTTGGCGTTACCGTACGGCATTAACCCCGCCAGCGAACCACGCCCAGCCATTCTGAAGCGACCACTGTTATAGATTACAATCAAATCGACTCCGCCAGCTTCTTCACATCGTGCGGATAGGCCCGTTCCTGCCCCGGCACCGATAATCGGTTCCTGACGCAGGACTTTCAGTTGCAGCTTTTCTTTTACTATATTGTAGTTTTTCATAAGGATTTCCCTGGTGTTGAATCATAAGCTGTTCCCTGGTGTTGCATTACATTCTGGAACTGCTCAATTACAAGCGAACAAAACTCAGGTGCATTGATGTGGTGAGACGTTCTGATAATTTGGCGTTGTGCCGTCGGGATCACCGTAGATTCCAATCCTTCTGCAAAAGCTTGTCTTGCATTCGGATCGAAGAATGGCTGTCCAGGGGCATCTAACGCTGAAAATCCGCCTTCTGGGATGATGAAACGTACCGGCCCATTACATAGATTGAGCTTATTGCCAATCCAAACACCCAGCTGGTAGTTTTCCTCTGGTGTTGTGCGCATCAGTGTCACCTGAGCGTTATGCTCTACAAATTGTCGATGAGCATAACGCTCAGGTATGCTGTTCCTTTCGCTGAAATTTACCATATCGAGAGCTCCGGCACTCCCTACCCATGGCGTCTGCGTCTGCGCAATACAATCGAGGCGTGTTTCATTACAGGTTCTGTCGCATTAACGGGCACAGGCCAGCCAAAGTGGGTGTTGCCGATTATTTAGGCAGCCAACAGATAAAATTGTTCCGCAGGTGACAATACCTCACTTTCCGGATGCTGATATTGTCCTTTGCGTATCATGTGGATCAATTCGATGCCCGCCAAAAGCCCCTGTGCCCGTCGAAACGATTTGAATCCCAGCATCGGTCTTATCCGGCGTTTGATATTGCGGTGATCTTGCTCAACCAGATTGTTTAGGTACTTACTTTGCCTCACTGTAATCGTTTCCTCATCGGGTTTGTCGGCGTTGAGCGTGGCCAAAGCCGCTGTGTTGGCCCCACTTTTATCGATAGTGACCCCCTCGGGTTCGCCGTGATGACGTATGGCCTTGCGGAAGAAGCGCAATGCGGCGGCGGCATCACGTTTGGCAGTGAGCAGAAAGTCGATTGTCTGGCCTGATGTGTCAACAGCCCGGTACAGATACTTCCACTGCCCGTTCATTTTGATGTAAGTTTCATCCATTCGCCATCGACGACCCACCGAACGTTTATGCCGGCGGAATGCCTTGTCCAACAACGGCACCAGACGGATAACCCAGCGATGCAGTGTGGCATGGTCAACAGCAATGCCGCGTTCAGCCATCATTTCCTCGAGATTGCGCAAGCTAAGGGCATAAGCCAGATACCAACGAACACATTGCGCGATGATATCGATGGGATAATGCAAGCGTTTAAAGGCATTCCTGATCAGAGACATTAATAGGCAACATTACAAAAAAAAACAGCATATTACCTGACGCCGCCTTAACGCGACAGAGCCAAATTATATATATCAATACACTATGGTGATATTCTGTTACTCATTGATGGAGCACATTAAAAAATGTTGTTTATTTCACAATCTCACATGTCGTGATATCTGAAACTGCATTTATTGGTCTGAAATGGGTTATCTACTGTCGTTTTTTGCCTGTTTTGATACTACGTGGTGTCAAAACCAAATTTTGGCACTTCTCCGGGCGAATTTTTCGCAGAATGAAGCACCGAACTTACCAACAAACTTACAAATTAACGGAAATATCAAAAAAATGATATTCTATTTAATTCATAAAGATAGATATCAAGCTTGGGACCTTGGGGGCAAATGGGCGAGAAACGCCATAATGGAATTTCTCAGGTTCAAGGCGTCATCCCCATGTTGAGCGAAATCTGGATCCGTGGTTACCGCTCTGTGCGCAAGCTCACTATGCCCCTTGGCAGGATCAATCTGGTTCAGGGGGCCAACGGCTGCGGCAAGAGCAACCTCTACAACGCCATCCACCTGCTCGCGAGCGCCGCTAGTGGTGAGCTGGCCCGCGCCATCTGTGCCGAATGAGGGATCCACCAAACCATATGGGCAGGAGGCCTGCGTCCTGACGATCGTGCCGATGCGCCCAAACGCATCATCCTCGGTATGCAGGCCAAGCAGTTTGGCTACGAGTTGCAGATAGGCTTGCCCCCGCCGCCGGTCAGCCCGTATTTCGGCTTCGATCCCGAGATCAAGCAGGAGGAGGCGTGGCTGGGGGAGCGACGCTCCCCCTCAAACCTGTTACTCATGCGGCGTAATCAGGCGGTCAAGGTGCTTGGTATCGATGGGGACAACGTGGACTATACCCCCGGTATGTTGCCCCACGAGTCGGTGTTCGGGCATCTTGCGGAGCCTGAGCGCTATCCCGAGATTGCCAGATTGCGCCACCTTATCAACCAGTGGCGCTTCTATCATCACTTCGATATCGCCTCCGGCTCGCCCCTACGCATTCCCCAGCCTTGCATCAGAACCCCGGTTCTGAGCCATGACGGGGGGGATCTCGCGGCGGCCTTTGCCACTATCGTCGACATTGGGGATGTCGAATTGCTGCACGGCATCCTCGCCCGTGCCTTTCCCGATGCCCGTTTCCACGTGAGCAACAGCGAAGCGGGACTCGAGATGATGATGACGCGTGAGGGGCTGCGGCGACCGCTGCGGGCCCGTGAGCTCTCCGATGGCACCTTGCGTTTTCTCTGCCTGACCGTGGCACTGCTCAGTCCGCGTCCGGCACCCTTGGTCGTGTTGAACGAGCCGGAAAGCAGCCTACATCCCGATATGCTGCCGGCGCTCGGTCAGCTGATTGGCGAGGCGTCGCGTTACTCTCAGCTCTGGGTGACGACTCACAGTCCGGTGCTGGCACAGGCGATTGAAGCCCATGCATCGTGCCGTTATATCCCGTTGCAACTGATTAACGGGGAGACCTGCCTACATGATCCGACGCGCCGTGAGTGGCGATTTGACGAGAACTAGCCAAGGCGTGTTGTCCGGCAAGGTCGTAAGTCTCTCCAAAACGGGTTAATGACGGATCTGCGCCAGCTCATCGGCAGTGAGACCCGTGGCGTTCATTACCGTCGCCAAATCAAGGCCACTGTCGAGCAGCGAACGGGCGATCTTCAGTGCGGCTTCGCGCTCGCCTTCCTGCCGCCCTTTCTCGATGCCCTTTTCGATGCCCTTTTCGATGCCGAGCTGGAGGCCTTCCAGGCGGCCTTTCTCGAGCCCTTTTTGCTCCAGTTTTTGTGCAATCGTCATAAGTACCTCTTCGTGCTGTGGCGCGCGGCGGGCCAGTTCTCGGATAAAAGCCTCCGGGGCGGCCGTATCGCCAACCTGCAGCATGTAATTCATCAATGATGCCAGTTGATCACTCGTAGTGTATCCGGCCAGCAGCAAAGTGACCAGTTGTTCCATCAGTTCAAACAGATCGCGCTGTCGGATGTGTTTCTGCAGCAGCGTCAGCGCCGCCATGCTGCGGTGGCCCATAATCTCTTCGTCGGGGATGACTGTCACATCAACCAGCGGAAACGCTGCGGTGTACAGTTTTTCCGCCAGCACGGGAGCATCAAATTCCTGCAGCCAGTTGGTCGAGTACGGATAAGGGCTGCGTTTACCGGTATAGAACAGTACCGGAATGACCAGTGGCAGCTTCTTATGGCCGGCATCGAGGTGACGCTGCATGGCGGCGACCGCATAGCGTAGCAACCTGAACGCCATGTGTTTGTCCGCCGTGGATTGGTGCTCGATAAGTACCATCACGTAACCGTCAGTACCGGCGGTAGTTTTCAGGCTGTAAAGCACGTCGCTGAAATACGGGCGCAGGCTTTCTTCGACAAAGCTTCCGGACTCCAGCTTCAGCGTGCTCAGATCACAGATAGCCTGCAGCTCTGCCGGCAAGTGCAATTGCATAAAATCCCGGGCGGTATCGGGATGCGTCAGAAACTGTTTGAAGGCCAAATCATGTGGCGTAGGGGTCTTTTTCATGAGGCTATCGTAACATGTTGGTCCCCCGGCTCACTATCGCAGCGTTGGGTTTTGTCGGTACCACGGTCAGCGGAGTCCGCTGACGCCAGCCAGCAGGTTATATGCTCGCTGACGGCGACGTCATGTAGAGCCACGCCGACTTTTTGGCCGTAAAAACGCAACTGGCAGAAGCAGAAGCCTGGGCAGTTGCCAGGAACAATTCGGTATCATGTAGTTTTTCGCGGAGTAGAGTGAGCGTCATCCCAAGACGTTGATAGGATTTGGCCGCCGGGTGTGGAGTGTTGCGGTGCTATTTAAGTATCCCTGTACCGAACCGGTTCAATCCGGTACTGTTTAAGCGGCTCTGTCGCGTTAAGGCGGCGTCAGGTAATATGCTGTTTTTTTTGTAATGTTGCCTATTAATGTCTCTGATCAGGAATGCCTTTAAACGCTTGCATTATCCCATCGATATCATCGCGCAATGTGTTCGTTGGTATCTGGCTTATGCCCTTAGCTTGCGCAATCTCGAGGAAATGATGGCTGAACGCGGCATTGCTGTTGACCATGCCACACTGCATCGCTGGGTTATCCGTCTGGTGCCGTTGTTGGACAAGGCATTCCGCCGGCATAAACGTTCGGTGGGTCGTCGATGGCGAATGGATGAAACTTACATCAAAATGAACGGGCAGTGGAAGTATCTGTACCGGGCTGTTGACACATCAGGCCAGACAATCGACTTTCTGCTCACTGCCAAACGTGATGCCGCCGCCGCATTGCGCTTCTTCCGCAAGGCCATACGTCATCACGGCGAACCCGAGGGGGTCACTATCGATAAAAGTGGGGCCAACACAGCGGCTTTGGCCACGCTCAACGCCGACAAACCCGATGAGGAAACGATTACAGTGAGGCAAAGTAAGTACCTAAACAATCTGGTTGAGCAAGATCACCGCAATATCAAACGCCGGATAAGACCGATGCTGGGATTCAAATCGTTTCGACGGGCACAGGGGCTTTTGGCGGGCATCGAATTGATCCACATGATACGCAAAGGACAATATCAGCATCCGGAAAGTGAGGTATTGTCACCTGCGGAACAATTTTATCTGTTGGCTGCCTAAATAATCGGCAACACCCACTTTGGCTGGCCTGTGCCCGTTAATGCGACAGAACCCTTTAAGCCTTACTGACCTACTTTAAACGAACTGGTTTCGTTAAAGGACTTAAACAGTACCATGACCATGTTTGTTCGTGCCTACCTCCGTGCCTCAACCAGTGAACAGGACGCCCAGCGCGCCCGGGACATGCTTGAACGATTTGCCCGTGAGCATAAAATCACTATCTGTAACTATTATGCTGAAAATTAATCCGGTGCCCGCCTCGATCGTCCGGATCTGTTTCGTCTGCTGAAAGACTGCCAGCGTGGTGACGTTCTCCTCGTTGAAGATGTTGGAGAGCATGAAAAAGTGTGGGGCAATCATCGAATGAGTCTTCCGCTGGGGCTAAAATAACCAGCATCCTTTAGTCACCATGCTTGTTATCGGGGTTTGAGGGCCAATGATGTAAAAAACCACGCTAAGGAGATAATTTATTGTTTATGTTGAATGTGATGGCCCTGGTAACTATCAGGGCCGACTGCCATTGTCTCAGACTGCGTCAGAACTTCACGTTAACTTTTGCCCACAAGGTGCGGCCCGGTTCATTAACAGACGTATTCGCGGAATAGCCGAAACTGCTATTTCCAGCAAGGTTCAGGTGTTCACTGTAATCCTTGTTGAACAGGTTATCGACACCCGTGCTGACTTTGACGTACTTATTGACTTTGTACGCCGCATTCGCAGAAAAGACCGCAAAACCCGGGCTGGCGACAAAATCCTTGCCAACGACATTCCCTTCATTCTCGGCAATCCGGTTCTGGCTGCTGACCAGACGTAGCAAACCGGTACTGCTCCAGTCCCCTTTTTCCCATGACAGCCCTAGGCGGGCTTCCAGCGGTGGGATTTGTGGCAATGGTCTGCTGTCACGGGTATTTTCAGCCCACGAATAAGCCAGACTGGTCTCGGTTTTCCAACTGTCCGTCAGTTTATAACTGAAACCAGTCTCTCCCCCCATAATACGGGCATTAACGTTATCGGCTTCGCTAACGCGCGCATTGTTGGGATCATAACGGAACAGAATAAAGTCGTTAACATGCCCAACGTAGGCGGACACCCACCCGTTCAGTTTCTTGGTGCTGTACTGTGCACCTATATCCAACTGAGTGGTTTTCTCCGCTTTTACACTATTAAAGGCGCTGGTATTGCCACCAGGCCCATAGGTTGGAGAGAACAGTTCCCAATAATCAGGGAAACGCTCGGTATAACCCACACCGGCATACAGCATCAGTGGCATGTCTGCCAGCGAGTGTTCTATGCGGGCAAACCCGGCATGTAACACATCGTTGCGTCCTGCAAGGCCGGTGTCGGTAAAGTTATCTACCAACACACGATCCAGACGCGCACCGCTCACGACGTTATCTTGATCGGTGACTGTCCAGGTCAACTCACTAAAAACGCCATAATTACGGAAGCGAGCATCTTTCACCCAGCTATCGCTTTCTTTGTTACGGTGCGTGTTCTGCTGCATGTCTGCGCCGCTTTCAAGCTTGATATCACTCCACAGCCAGGTTCCCATCATGCGGCCACCGACGGTCCGGCGATCAAGTTGCATAGCCATGGGCATGCTCATATTCATGCTCGAACTGCTCGCCGTGTTCATTGAGGATGACATGTCCATAGCCGATGACGTCCCCATGCTCATTGATGAACTGTCGTGCATGGCGCCCATGGACGAACCCATGCCGCCCATTGACAGGCTGCCGGGGGTTCTCAGCGAGAAATTATCCATGATGTGATCGGCGTAGTTGTAATAAGTACTGGCTTCAAATTTGTCGAACACGTCCCCGATGTTGGACTTTTCAAAGCGCATCCCCAGGCTTTCGCGTTTGAATTGTGAACCATCCATACTGCGCCCGGCATAACGCGCTTCGCCATCGCCTTGCCCTGCGGTCAGCTCCAGCCAGGTGTCTTTATCCGGCGTCCACCCCAGTGCCATATCCGCGTTCCACTTATCCCACTGAGAAGGCACTCGCTGGTTGTTACCATCCTTGTAGTCGTCAGAACGTGATTTGTTACCGATCAAGCGCAGGTAACCTTGCTCATTCCCCAGACTGAGATCCGCATTTTGATCCCAACGATTATTTGATGCCCCGAGCAGGCTGGCATCACCCTGAATACCGGCTTTCTGAAAAGAAGGTCGCTCACGTTCGAAATGCACTGTCCCCGCAGAGTTACCCGGCCCCCAAAGCACCGTTTGCGGCCCCTTGGTCAGCGTCAGAAGATCATAACTTTCCGGTGAAATATAGGAGCTCGGTGCATCCATACGCGCGGGACAGGCTCCGAGCATTTCACTGCCGTTGGTCAAAAGGCGTAAACGCGAACCGAACATACCGCGAAAAACCGGATCGCCATTGGTTCCGCCGTTACGGATTTGAGAAAACCCCGGGATGGTTTTCAGATAATCAGACCCGTCACTGGCCGGAACCGGCTGGCGCGGTGTTTTAGGTGAAGTCACGATCGTCAGTGGAGAAATGGCCGGTGCAGTAACTACCATCACCGACACATCATCTGGGGTAGCAGCGCTATTCTGATGCTCTTCATAGCCGTCTTCAGCCTGAACAAACACGGGTAAGGTGAACATCAAAGCCATCACCGTTGCAAGCGGTGATAAAGAGAATCGAGTATTTTTCATGGTTAAAGCCTGTTTTTATCGGCCTGCCTTTCCCAAGCAGGCACTCGCTGACCACCATATGAAATGGCCAACATAAAGCGTCACAAAACGGTGAGCCTGTATCCGGCTCTGTTTCGTGCTCGGTGAATTATTGTCTTGCTGAACGGCAAAACTTAATGCAGTGAAAACAGGCTAGGCGGTGCTCGGGGCTGGTATTCGGAGTAACAAGCGGACAGTAACGGAGCAACAATGACAGGCAAAAACGGTGCCTGTGAAACAAGCCGTATCAGCCAGATAAAAGGAATGAAAACAGTCTGGATCAGCGGCAAGTGAATAAGGAGTTGACAATAGCCGCAGGCGATGTCCTCCATCGGTGAACTGCCCGGCTTTGAAACCAGGTGATGGGACATGCCCTGATCAATAGCGCAAGCAGAGCCTAAAGAAGAATGGAGATCATGCTCCATACCTGGCATGGCGTGATGCATGGCCGCCATATCAGGCATATTATTGTGTGTGCTGGTGATCGCTGCCGAACAAGGCTGACTGGCACGCTGGTGCTCCAGCGATTTCGAAATCACCGGGGCCAGGAACAGCATCAATATCGCCAGCAGAGACAGATAAATGGGGAACTGGCGGCGAGAAAGTAAAAAAAGCGATAGCAACCGAACAACCGCACTTTAAAAAAATGTTGCGCTATAGTACCGAATGAGGAAGGGGATTGTTACAAAAACTCTATTCATCTATCAAAATAAAGAAGTTGATCATGGTTCAATACGAAATCCCATCTCCAATCCTACACAAATCCGAAGGATCACCAGATGCTGTATCTGACGCTAAAAGTGGCAGAAAACCAACGTGCCCTATACGCAACTTGTAGATCCTGTCGTTCAGGTTAACCGGGACCATCACGGCGGCATATTCGGAGAAACCAAGCTTAAAGGGTTCTGTCGCATTAACGGGCACAGGCCAGCCAAAGTGGGTGTTGCCGATTATTTAGGCAGCCAACAGATAAAATTGTTCCGCAGGTGACAATACCTCACTTTCCGGATGCTGATATTGTCCTTTGCGTATCATGTGGATCAATTCGATGCCCGCCAAAAGGGTTCTGTCGCATTAACGGGCACAGGCCAGCCAAAGTGGGTGTTGCCGATTATTTAGGCAGCCAACAGATAAAATTGTTCCGCAGGTGACAATACCTCACTTTCCGGATGCTGATATTGTCCTTTGCGTATCATGTGGATCAATTCGATGCCCGCCAAAAGCCCCTGTGCCCGTCGAAACGATTTGAATCCCAGCATCGGTCTTATCCGGCGTTTGATATTGCGGTGATCTTGCTCAACCAGATTGTTTAGGTACTTACTTTGCCTCACTGTAATCGTTTCCTCATCGGGTTTGTCGGCGTTGAGCGTGGCCAAAGCCGCTGTGTTGGCCCCACTTTTATCGATAGTGACCCCCTCGGGTTCGCCGTGATGACGTATGGCCTTGCGGAAGAAGCGCAATGCGGCGGCGGCATCACGTTTGGCAGTGAGCAGAAAGTCGATTGTCTGGCCTGATGTGTCAACAGCCCGGTACAGATACTTCCACTGCCCGTTCATTTTGATGTAAGTTTCATCCATTCGCCATCGACGACCCACCGAACGTTTATGCCGGCGGAATGCCTTGTCCAACAACGGCACCAGACGGATAACCCAGCGATGCAGTGTGGCATGGTCAACAGCAATGCCGCGTTCAGCCATCATTTCCTCGAGATTGCGCAAGCTAAGGGCATAAGCCAGATACCAACGAACACATTGCGCGATGATATCGATGGGATAATGCAAGCGTTTAAAGGCATTCCTGATCAGAGACATTAATAGGCAACATTACAAAAAAAACAGCATATTACCTGACGCCGCCTTAACGCGACAGAGCCGCTTAAACAGTACCGGATTGAACCGGTTCGGTACAGGGATACTTAAATAGCACCGCAACACTCCACACCCGGCGGCCAAATCCTATCAACGTCTTGGGATGACGCTCACTCTACTCCGCGAAAAACTACATGATACCGAATTGTTCCTGGCAACTGCCCAGGCTTCTGCTTCTGCCAGTTGCGTTTTTACGGCCAAAAAGTCGGCGTGGCTCTACATGACGTCGCCGTCAGCGAGCATATAACCTGCTGGCTGGCGTCAGCGGACTCCGCTGACCGTGGTACCGACAAAACCCAACGCTGCGATAGTGAGCCGGGGGACCAACATGTTACGATAGCCTCATGAAAAAGACCCCTACGCCACATGATTTGGCCTTCAAACAGTTTCTGACGCATCCCGATACCGCCCGGGATTTTATGCAATTGCACTTGCCGGCAGAGCTGCAGGCTATCTGTGATCTGAGCACGCTGAAGCTGGAGTCCGGAAGCTTTGTCGAAGAAAGCCTGCGCCCGTATTTCAGCGACGTGCTTTACAGCCTGAAAACTACCGCCGGTACTGACGGTTACGTGATGGTACTTATCGAGCACCAATCCACGGCGGACAAACACATGGCGTTCAGGTTGCTACGCTATGCGGTCGCCGCCATGCAGCGTCACCTCGATGCCGGCCATAAGAAGCTGCCACTGGTCATTCCGGTACTGTTCTATACCGGTAAACGCAGCCCTTATCCGTACTCGACCAACTGGCTGCAGGAATTTGATGCTCCCGTGCTGGCGGAAAAACTGTACACCGCAGCGTTTCCGCTGGTTGATGTGACAGTCATCCCCGACGAAGAGATTATGGGCCACCGCAGCATGGCGGCGCTGACGCTGCTGCAGAAACACATCCGACAGCGCGATCTGTTTGAACTGATGGAACAACTGGTCACTTTGCTGCTGGCCGGATACACTACGAGTGATCAACTGGCATCATTGATGAATTACATGCTGCAGGTTGGCGATACGGCCGCCCCGGAGGCTTTTATCCGAGAACTGGCCCGCCGCGCGCCACAGCACGAAGAGGTACTTATGACGATTGCACAAAAACTGGAGCAAAAAGGGCTCGAGAAAGGCCGCCTGGAAGGCCTCCAGCTCGGCATCGAAAAGGGCATCGAAAAGGGCATCGAGAAAGGGCGGCAGGAAGGCGAGCGCGAAGCCGCACTGAAGATCGCCCGTTCGCTGCTCGACAGTGGCCTTGATTTGGCGACGGTAATGAACGCCACGGGTCTCACTGCCGATGAGCTGGCGCAGATCCGTCATTAACCCGTTTTGGAGAGACTTACGACCTTGCCGGACAACACGCCTTGGCTAGTTCTCGTCAAATCGCCACTCACGGCGCGTCGGATCATGTAGGCAGGTCTCCCCGTTAATCAGTTGCAACGGGATATAACGGCTCTGTCGCGTTAAGGCGGCGTCAGGTAATATGCTGTTTTTTTTGTAATGTTGCCTATTAATGTCTCTGATCAGGAATGCCTTTAAACGCTTGCATTATCCCATCGATATCATCGCGCAATGTGTTCGTTGGTATCTGGCTTATGCCCTTAGCTTGCGCAATCTCGAGGAAATGATGGCTGAACGCGGCATTGCTGTTGACCATGCCACACTGCATCGCTGGGTTATCCGTCTGGTGCCGTTGTTGGACAAGGCATTCCGCCGGCATAAACGTTCGGTGGGTCGTCGATGGCGAATGGATGAAACTTACATCAAAATGAACGGGCAGTGGAAGTATCTGTACCGGGCTGTTGACACATCAGGCCAGACAATCGACTTTCTGCTCACTGCCAAACGTGATGCCGCCGCCGCATTGCGCTTCTTCCGCAAGGCCATACGTCATCACGGCGAACCCGAGGGGGTCACTATCGATAAAAGTGGGGCCAACACAGCGGCTTTGGCCACGCTCAACGCCGACAAACCCGATGAGGAAACGATTACAGTGAGGCAAAGTAAGTACCTAAACAATCTGGTTGAGCAAGATCACCGCAATATCAAACGCCGGATAAGACCGATGCTGGGATTCAAATCGTTTCGACGGGCACAGGGGCTTTTGGCGGGCATCGAATTGATCCACATGATACGCAAAGGACAATATCAGCATCCGGAAAGTGAGGTATTGTCACCTGCGGAACAATTTTATCTGTTGGCTGCCTAAATAATCGGCAACACCCACTTTGGCTGGCCTGTGCCCGTTAATGCGACAGAACCAAGCTGCGCATTGGGCTTCCGTTGTCGGAATGCAGCACCAGGTTACGGGATGAACATTTTTCATTCCACACCGCTCGTTGTAGCAGTTCTGCTGCATGTTCCCCGGTTTCACTGCTGAATACCTCTGCGGCAATAATTTTACGGCTATAAATATCCATGATCATATAGAGATAAAAGTGCTGACCTCTGACCCAGGACGGTAAATGACTGATATCCCAACTCCAGACCTGGTTCGGTGCAACCGCCTTAAGCACATCAGGCCGTTTATACTGGCATTCCCGGGACCTCCTCGTCAGTTGACTGGCTGATTTTAATACGCGATAAAAGGTTGATTCAGAAGCAATATAAACACCTTTATCCGCCAGCATCGGTACGATCACATTTGGAGGCAAAGAGGCAAATTCCGGAGAGTTGCATAACTCCAGAATTTGCAACCTTTCTGTTTCCGATAATTTATTTCGGGGGACACGGTCTGTTACACCGGGCCTTCTGTCTGCACTGATCACTCCACCATCACCATCAATCCAGCGCTGCAGCGTTCGGATCGAAATCCCGATACACTGACAGGCCTGGATCTTACGGGCGCCGTGATCGACAGCTTCACGGACAAGAGAAATAATTTTCTGCCGCTCCGGAAGAGGTGTCAGCCTTCCTCGCTGTTGTCCCAGAGGGCATTGAACTTTTCCCGCAGCATCAGGAGCGCAGCCGCTTCTGCCAGCGCTTTATCTTTGCGGGTCAGCTCCTTCTCAAGTTCACGCAACCGGCTTCTGATATCGCGTAACTCTTTATCTGCGCGGCGATTTTCCGTCAGCTTCATTTCATGAGCTTTGATCGAAATAACCCGCCACTCTTTTACCTGCTCAACAAAAAGCCCCTGACGGCGACAATAATCGGCAAGTTCCATTTCAGACAATGAAGCTGTTTCAAGAACAACCGAAAAGCGACGCTCAGGAGTCCATTCATCACCATCCACAGAGGAAATCCTTTCATTTTTTGGCAATAAGCCTTGTGCCACCAGTTCAAGTCGCCATTTTGCAACAACGGAAGAACTCAGAGCCAGTTTTTGTGCAATGTGTCTGACGGACCAGCTATAAGGAGGCTGGAGCCACATCACTCCCTTTTCTTTCACATCAATCGGTACTGCATGCGCAGGCATAGTCATTCTCCTTCAGAAAGTAAGCGACAACTATGCTGACACAGGGGGAGAATAGGTGTTCACGTTGCGCCGGAATACGCACTAACCATGAACCAATGCCATTATTATTTATTTTTACACATTTTTTTATGTTTAATGTTACAACAATGAGTGATATCTTATACTAAAATTTAGTCTTATCCCTCAGGTTACGCATTAATTAAATTAATGTCTTTAGGGCTAAAAAGAATTGGACAAAGTTCTGTTCGGGGCCTACTACCAAAGCGAGGTTGGTTGACAATCCATTATGAATAACTAAACTCAGAGAGAAGGTATTCACATGCGGTTTATACAGCCCAGTTTGTTATCTACTATTTTATAGTCACTTTTTTTCGTGTCCAACGGAGTAAGTGCTGCAAGCCAGACTTATCCTGTCACCCTAAATAGCTCCCGAGTGATATATAAAGAAACCCAGAGTAGTGGAACAACATAAAGGGTGGATTGCTATTGCAATCCACCTGACCCGCTCCCCGTATGTGATCCATTCATAATCAGGAATAACCGGCTTCATTCTGGCTGCATATTCTGGCAACCGGCAGATTTCTCGGCAAATTCAGAAGGTGTCATCCAGCCCAGGGCAGAATGGGGACGGCTCTGGTTATAGTGTATGCGCCAGCCCTCGATTTTGCACCGTGCATCCTCCACAGACATGAACCAGTTCTCGTTCAAACATTCCTGACCGAACGGAGACGAAATCCTGCTCGAACTTCGGTGCCAATATGTGATCGAACTTCGATGCCAATCCGTGATCGAACAGAGCGGAATACGCACACAGCCGAGATTTCTGATGTTCAATTATTTGTTAATATCTAATAAAGGTGCTCTATGAAAAATAAACCAACTGAATACCCCGGGATCCGACATGAACACATGAACTTAGTGTCGGGTATAATGCAAGAGTTGAGTGAGACATCATTGCTTGCTTCTTGGGATCGGGTTTTTGAAGCGCAAACACGGATTCTTGGACCGCAAGAGTTGAAATGGTTAGAAACTAAAGGGGCGTTTGCAGGAGGCGTTATGGAGGTTGGAAGTGGTAATGGTTGTTATGGAAGTTTTCTTGCTAGAAATGTTCCATATTGCCATTTTTTTGGGCTGGAGGCTAATCAAAGTCTAGTTAATCGTTTTAATTTATGTGATGAGCAGCATCCCATAAACTATAATATCGAAAAGTGCATAGTCGGTATTGACCCTATCCCAAAAGCAATCTTAGGACATGTACAGACCTGCATTCTGCGTTTCGTTTTACAGCACTCATCGGACCCTGTATATATTTTGAAGCAGGTCTGTAATATCCTCCCGCCTGGTGCTCAAATTTATATAATAGAGGAAGATGATCGTCTCTTTGCATCGAATACTGAATGGTCTTCATATGATGCAACTATCGATATGTGGAGGCGCGTGTGTGCAGAAGGAGGGACAAACTCTAAAATAGGTCTTGAATTGCCAGGTATTCTAAATAAAGCAGGCTTCTCGATTGAAGATTACACTATTAATCTTAGGAATAATATTGAAATGGGAAGTATGTTTGTTGAGCTATTTTCCAGTATTGCGCTAATGATGTACAACACTAATCCTGGTGTAATTACGAAAGTAGAACTTCAAAAAATAATTGACGGTTTTTCTGCAAACCAAATGCATCATGTTGCAACTTATCCACAAATACTTCTTGTTGCAAAAAAAATGTAAAATAATTTGTTTGGGCTCTGTCGCATTAACGGCCACAGACCAGCCAAAGTGGGTGTTGCCGATTATTTAGGCAGCCAACAGATAAAATTGTTCCGCAGGTGACAATACCTCACTTTCCGGATGCTGATATTGTCCTTTGCGTATCATGTGGATCAATTCGATGCCCGCCAAAAGCCCCTGTGCCCGTCGAAACGATTTGAATCCCAGCATCGGTCTTATCCGGCGTTTGATATTGCGGTGATCTTGCTCAACCAGATTGTTTAGGTACTTACTTTGCCTCACTGTAATCGTTTCCTCATCGGGTTTGTCGGCGTTGAGCGTGGCCAAAGCCGCTGTGTTGGCCCCACTTTTATCGATAGTGACCCCCTCAGATTCGCCATGATGACGTATGGCCTTGCGGAAGAAGCGCAATGCGGCGGCGGCATCCCGTTTGGCAGTGAGCAGAAAGTCGATTGTCTGGCCTGATGTGTCAACAGCCCGGTACAGATACTTCCACTGCCCGTTCATTTTGATGTAAGTTTCATCCATTCGCCATCGACGACCCACCGAACGTTTATGCCGGCGGAATGCCTTGTCCAACAGCGGCACCAGACGGATAACCCAGCAATGCAGTGTGGCATGGTCAACAGCAATGCCGCGTTCAGCCATCATTTCCTCGAGATTGCGCAAGCTAAGGGCATAAGCCAGATACCAACGCACACATTGCGCGATGATATCGATGGGATAATGCAAGCGTTTAAAGGCATTTCTGATCAGAGACATTAATAGGCAACATTACAAAAAAACAGCATATTACCTGACGCCGCCTTAACGCGACAGAGCCATAATTATATCCTCATCATGTTTTTAAATTTAATAATGTCTCGCGCAACTTATATGTTGCACTCAACAATTGACGTATACTCATTCGACATAATTCGTCTGCCTTAGATAATACGTGGATTTTATTGGTAGATATATGTGAGCCGGTTGTGTGGTTTACTACACACAATTAAAACTCAAACTACCGAATGAAAAAGAGGGCAGTCACGAAGTTGGCGACAGAAGATTTACTCATCGTGAAAGATGAAGGCGAGGGGGAACTCGTCCTTTGGTGGGCGATCCTCTTCTCATCGACGCGGGAGTGGTCTTTCCGGTTTATGTATTTTTCGGAAACGGATCCGCTTGCGGCATTTTTGGGGATATTATCCCCTATGTAGTGCCCGTCATACAGAGACAACACGACATACAGCAAAAGCGGATCCTTTTGGGATCCACCGCCGATCCTATTCAGCCGTCTTTTTGCTTCCTATTTATGGTATATTTCCATAAGTCGGAAGAGTGCTGGCGACGATGACCGATCGCGAAAACGAATTATTGCCCGTGCGCCGGCGTTGATGATTGGCGATACTATTGAGGCGTTGTCCTGCCCTCGACGACGAAAACGTCCGTTTTGGCCCGATGTTGAAAGAAATTGCGCTACGTGAAATCTGAACGTCGACGTGGGGCGTAGACGCCAATTTTTCACGTAGCGCAACCTCCTACTTTTTACCGTTGAGATCCCCCGCGGATCCCGTGATGCCGATAAACCGCCTTAGCAGACGAGATTGTTGGAATTAACAGGAGCAGATGATGACCTATGATTCGGCACTGGCCATTGTGGGGACCCCGGCCGGTGAAACGACGCCGATGCTGGCACCGCAAGATTACCAACGTGCGCTGTCGTTGCGCCATATGGCCATGACGTATGATGATCTGCCCCGGTATCTGCTGGCACCGGAAGTGGCCGCCCTCCTCCATTTCTTGCCGGACTGGACACAGCATGCGCTGATCAATCTCCTGTGGAATACCGGCGCCCGGATCAATGAAGCGCTGGCGCTGAGGCGCCGTGATTTTCGGCTCAATGTGACCATGCCGCACGTGGTATTGCGCACGGCCAAACAACGCCGTACCGGTCGTGGTCGCCCCACGAAAGGTAAGTCGGCGAACCGCACGGTTCCGTTGACCGATCCGCAATTTGTGGACGAGCTGCGCCGGCTGTTTGCCAGCACCAAGGAGTTGTTTGAAATCGATACCGAGACCGGCGAACGTTCCCCCCTGCCAGTCTGGCAGATCAGCGATCGTGGTGTACGCAATTGGTTGACGAAAGCGGAACACCTGGCGAGGCGTGAGGGGATCCGGTTGAGTGTGCCGGTGACGCCGCACGTGTTTCGGCACAGCTATGCGATGCACATGTTGTACCAGGGCACGCCATTGAAAGCGGTGCAGGGGTTATTAGGACATGAAAAAGCGGAGAGCACGGAAGTGTACACTCGGGTATTTGCTCTCGATATCGTCGCCAGTCGCCAGGTGCAGTTCACCTTGCCGACGCAGGATGCGCTCAACATGATCCGGAGCACACATCGTCCTCTGGCACTGGGCGATCACGAATAAAAGCTGACGCCCTGCGGTTGTTCAAATATCTTCGGCCTGCCAGGTGAACAGCCAGGGCGGAGACATTTCGCTGTGAATTTCCGAGTTGCTTGAGAGCCTGGCATACCCACAACACCAGAGCTGTAACGCGAGGGGGCTGGGCGTATAGGCGCTTATGACATGATTGAGGGGACGGCAGTTTTCCTGGAAAAATGCCTTGTTCTCTATGGTGATTCGTCATTTTTTAATGGGTTTTTTAGCGATCCCTCACTAACCCAACCTTGTGGCGGCTGCTTTGTAAACTTCCAGCCGTTCGCGTTTACCTACAGCAAGGACGAGGATCACAACCGTTTCATCTTCGACCTTGTAAACCAGCCGATAACCGGATGCGCGGAGTTTGATCTTATAGCAATCAGGTAAAGAGTGCAGTCGGTTAGCCTCAACGCGTGGCGCCTCAACAATCTGTGCCAGCTTCTTTTTTAACTGTTGACGTACAGTCTCACCTAATTTTTTCCATTCTTTGAAGGCTGCATTGTCAAAGTCAATCTTATAAGTCATCGAGTGTTACTCGGATCCGTTTGCCAGGATTAGCCAGACGTTCACGCGCCAGCTCGATGATATCTGCGTCTTCATCAGCCAGTAATGCCACCTGAACCGGAAGGCGGTTATTTTGTGCAACGTATTCAAGCACCAGACGTACAGCTTCCGAGGCTGTGATCCCCAATCCGTCGAGCGCTACCCCGGCCCGGGCCTTTAAGTCATCGTCGATACGAATATTCATTGTGCCCATTTCAACACCCCATGTGGTTACGTTTGTGTATACATAGTAAGGCATAACCGACAAGAAATAAAGTACATGTGGTCCTGTGCTTCACTCTACAGCCGTCATCTGCTTGGGATCTATAACGCAGAAAGGAGCACCTTGGTTTTTTGAGGAATTCCAACCGATCCTCTTTTCTGCATCATTTACCCGGATGTGGCTGAACGGCATGGTAGTGCGTCATTTATTGTTAATTGTGTTGATTTTTAGTCTTTCATGCAGGATTATTGATTTAATTCAGATAAGCTACATAAATAGAGGTGTTGGTGATTATGGATTCTCATCAGACAGAGAAAGTCGCACTACGTGCCGAAAAAATGTTGTCCGCATTGACTGAGCAAATACAACTTCAGAAAGAAGAACTCAAGGAAAACGAGTATTTTCAGGTGTATGCCAAAGCTGCCGTCGCAAAATTTCCCAAACTGACTCGCGCTAACGTGGATTATGCAGTGAGCGAGATGGAAAGCAGCGGTTATGTCTTCGAGAAGCGAGCGGCCGGTTCATCAACAAAGTACGCGATGACTGTCCAGAATATTGTCGATATTTATCATCACCGTGGTGTTCCTAAATATCGCGATCGCCATCCTGAAGCAATGACTCTCTTTGTCGGCAACCTGAAGGGCGGTGTCTCAAAGACCGTTTCTACGGTGTCACTGGCTCATGCACTGCGTGCCCACCCCCACCTCCTTTTTGAAGATTTACGCGTCCTGGTCATTGATCTGGATCCTCAGTCCTCGGCCACCATGTTTTTGAACCATACCCGTGCCGTGGGCCTTGTTGAGACAACCTCCGCTCAGGCCATGCTCCAAAATGTCAGTCGGGAAGAGTTACTCAATGAGTTCATCGTGCCATCTGTTGTACCCGGCGTCGATGTTCTTCCTGCATCCATTGATGATGCGTTCATCGCTTCAGGTTGGGAAAGTTTGTGTGCCGAGCATTTACCTGGCCAAAACCCCCATGCTGTCTTACGCGAGAATATCATTGATAAACTGAAGGCTGATTATGACTTTATCTTTGTCGACAGCGGCCCTCACCTGGATGCATTCCTCAAGAATGCGATTGCGGCCGCCGATCTCTTGATGACGCCGATCCCGCCTGCACAGGTTGATTTCCACTCTACCCTGAAGTACCTGACCCGTTTGCCTGAGCTGGTCAGTATCATTGAAGCTTCTGGTTGCCCGTGCCGGTTGCAGGGAAACATCGGCTTTATGTCCAAACTGTCAAATAAGCCTGATCACAAAGTCTGCCACAGCCTCGCGAAGGAGATTTTTGGCGGAGACATGCTCGATGCTGCGTTGCCACGTCTTGATGGTTTTGAACGTTGTGGAGAGTCGTTTGATACGGTGATCTCCGCGAACCCATCTACCTATGTGGGGAGCAGCGAAGCGTTGAAAAATGCGCGTACCGCTGCGGAAGATTTTGCCAAAGCGGTATTTGACCGCATTGAATTTATTCGAATGAATTGAGGTGCCCGATGAGCACAAAACGTCAGACAATCGGGCGCACGTTTAGCGCGCCAGTTCTTAACAACGAAGCCGAGCCGGAAGCGTTCAAACAGGTATTTACCCTGGCTTCTGGCAGGAAGGCGGTCTTTACCAAAGTGACCGTTCCGGCGGCAGACGTTGAAACCAAAACGTATGTTCTTCAGGAAATAAACGGACGTGATCAGTCTGCACTCACCCCTGAATCACTTCAAGATATTACGCGGACTATCAACCTGCAGCAGTTTTTCCCTGCCATTGGTGTCCGTCGCGATAACCGTATCGAGATCCTGGATGGCTCACGTCGTCGCGCCTCTGCCATCCTCAAGCAGGTGGGCCTGGATATCTTGATCACGGATGAGCCTCTCTCGGTCAGTGAAGCCAGAAAGTTGGCACAGGATATTCAGACGGCCCGGGAACACAATATTCGTGAAGTGGGAACGAGGTTGCTAGCCCTCAAGCAAAGTGGACTGACACAAAAAGAAATCGCTGAAGCGGAGGGATTGTCGCAAGCCAAAGTTACGCGAGCGTTGCAGGCAGCCAGTGTCTCTTCTGAGTTGCTATCCCTTTTCCCGATCCAATCTGAACTGTCTTTTTCTGACTACAAAGTGTTGCTGACGGCAGAAGAGTTGTTGGCCAGCAATCAACGTTCAGTATCAGAACTCATCGAAAATATCAGTGGCGTCGTCAGTGGCATCCGTGAGCAGTCATTGCTGGTCGCAGATGAGGTCAAGACTAAAATCCTCACAGTAATACGGGATGAAGCCACGGTATTGGGAGAACCAGCGAAAGGAGAAGCGGCAGTCATCACCCCACTCTGGCAGTTTTCTGACAAGAACAAATATGCCCGTAAGAAGATCCGTGGACGCATGTTCAGTTACGAGTTTAATCGTGTATCGCCCGAACTGCAGGGTGCCATTGATGATGCGGTGAAGGCTGTCTTGGCAAAACATCTGAAGTCATAATTGAAAATGTTCTCCACCCATTTTTCAGTGTTAACTGTTTAAAAGTAATAACTTTTCCATGGGGATTTCATGGTGAAATCTCCATTGATTTCGACGCCACTTACTTCGACTTACCTTGCAATGCCCTTTCTCTATGGTTGGATCGCAGTAAAATACCCAGTTCGTTCCCCACGTAAAAATAGGGTTTAATACATTGTATTTAATGAATATTTTTATTAGATTTCACGCTGAAATCTCCACAGTTGCATAACTCCTCAGCGGCTAGCAATGGTTGCTCACGATCCGCGCTGATATAGTTAGACTATGAATTGGCGGCGAATCTGTCCGCCCCCCTTATTGAGTCAGCCTTCACTCCATCGTCAGCAGTTACTCCCTCCCTCCGCTTAACAGTCGCACCGTGCCGGAAAAATTCAAGCCGCCGGCTGCTGTGCCCGTTCGCATTCCTTCCCCCTGGTCAGTCATTTGCGCTGCGGCCTTGCGTCCGGAGCTGGATTTTTTCCTTATGGCCCGTTGCGTCCAGCGCGGTATGGCGGGAGCACACCGCAGATCGCCACAAAGGAAGGAACACCAGAATGACGCAGCTGACCCTGGATATACTCGCGCCAGCCAATACCCCTGATCGGTTACGCCACGTTGGCCAGAACGGCTATGACCATTACCGCCGGGAATTTATCCGGTTGTTTCGTGAAACGGCGCGCTATCACCACAGACATGAGGTTTTCCGCGATTTTGCAGAAATGGCGACACTTGCCGTGCAGAACGTTTTTCTTCGCAGTCCTGATCTGGAAAAAGAGTATCTGGCGATTGCCGGTCGCTATCAACCTGATGATGTTAACCGGATGACTCAGTTGCTGGGGTGTCTCACTGGCGCTCTGGAGTGTCAGCCGGGTGACTTTCTGGGCCAGATCTTCATGGAACTGGAGATCGGCTCAGACCATATGGGCCAGTTTTTCACACCTTATCATCTGTCTGCCCTGATGGCTCGCCTCACCGCCGGTGATGTACTCAGCGAGCTGGAACACAAGCCGTTCATTACGTTGCAGGAACCGGCAGTTGGGGCGGGCAGTATGGTGATCGCATTTGCTGAAATGCTTGCGGAACAGGGCATCAACTATCAGGACAAGCTATTCGCCAGTTGCATGGATATTGATGGTAAGCGTCTCATCCAGACCGTCTTTCATTTTCGCCCGTGTTTCCTACCATGGACACTTTCGCGAACATGGACACTACCGTGGACAAAAATACGCCTTACTCCAGAAGAACCTGGATCACCACTGCACTCAGCCTGCGATTTAACGACGCACTGACCTACCGTGAAATCGCTGAACAACTCAATGTCAGCTCTTCTGCCGTTCATAAAATGTTTACGCGTTTTCGACGCACCGGCATTAACTGGCCACTGCCGGAAGGGTATACGCCGGAACGCCTTGAGGATGAGCTTTACGCCTTCAACCTCGAAACCAACCTTCCCGTCAAAAAACGTCGTCCGGACTGGCCTCTGGAGTTCAGGATCCGTATGGCGGAGCTGAGCCTGCAGCCGGGGGCCTGTGTGGCAGAGCTGGCGCGGCAGCATGGAGTTAACGACAATCTGGTGTTTAACTGGCGTAATCTGCATCGCCAGGGGCTGCTGGATCCTGCCAGCAGAGCCACACTCATCCCCGTCACCGTGGAGCCTCTTTCGCCTCCGCCAGGGCGGACCGGGACCGTATCAACGGACCTTCCACCGGTCATCAGTTGCAAGCTGACGCTACCGGGCGGAAGCCTGAGCCTGACCGGGCCGCTGACGCCGGAGCTGTTGCGCGTACTGGTCAGCGAACTCAGGGAGGGTGAGGCATGATTAACTTTCCCGCAGGGGCGCGCATCTGGCTGGTTGCCGGCGTGACGGATATGCGCTGCAGCTTCAACGGGCTGGCGTCGAAGGTGCAGAACGCGCTGCGGGATGACCCGTTCAGCGGGCATCTGTTCATCTTCCGCGGCCGTCGCGGCGACATGATAAAGGTGCTGTGGGCGGACCGGGACGGCCTGTGCCTGTTCACCAAACGGCTGGAGCGGGGGCGCTTCGTGTGGCCGGTGACCCGCGACGGTAAGGTGCACCTGACGCCGGCGCAGCTGTCGATGCTGCTGGAAGGCATTAACTGGCGGCATCCGCAGCGGACGGAACGCCCTGGCCTGCGGGTGTAACCTGCGCTAAAGTGGGTTCATGGACACCTCATACCCCGATGAAAACGCCCGGCTCAGGGCGCTGCTGCAGGAGCAGCAAACGACCATCCGCAAAATGGCGGAGTATAACCGCCTGCTCTCGCAGCGGGTGGCGGCGTACGCCAGCGAAATCAGCCGGCTGAAGGCGCTGGTCGCTAAGCTTCAGCGTATGCAGTTCGGCAAAAGCTCCGAAAAGCTGCGTGAGAAAACAGCGCGCCAGGTCAGTGAGGCGGAGGAGCGCATCGGCGCCCTGCAGGAGGAGATGGCGGAGGTGCTGGGTGAGCAGCACGACCCGGTACTCCCGCAGCCGCTGCGCCAGTCTTCCGCCCGCAAGCCGCTGCCCGCCTCGCTTCCCCGCGAAACCCGCACGCTGCCGCCGGCAGAAACCGCCTGCCCGGAATGCGGCGGCGAGCTCACTTCGCTGGGCTGCGACGTGTCGGAGCAGCTGGAGCTCATCAGCAGCGCCTTCAAGGTTATCGAAACGCAGCGGCCGAAGCTGGCCTGCTGCAGCTGTGACCACATCGCACAGGCCCCCGCGCCGTCAAAACCCATCGAGCGCAGCTACGCAGGCCCCGGCCTGCTGGCCCGCATCGTCACGGCGAAGTTCGCGGAACATACGCCGCACTACCGCCAGTCGGAAATATACCGCCGGCAGGGCGTGGAGCTGAGCCGTGCCACGCTGGGGCGCTGGTCCGGTGCGGTCAGCGAGCTGCTTGAGCCGCTGTACGACCTGCTGCGTCAGTACGTTCTGATGCCGGGTAAGGTGCACACCGACGATATCCCTGTGCCAGTGCAGGAGCCGGGCAGCGGCAAGACGCGCACGGCCCGGCTGTGGGTCTACGTGCGTGATGACCGCAATGCCGGTTCACAGCTGCCGCCCGCGGTGTGGTTCGCGTACTCGCCGGACCGTAAGGGCGTGCATCCGCAACGTCACCTTGCCGGGTACGGCGGCATCCTGCAGGCGGACGCGTACGGCGGCTATAACGCGCTGTACGAAGACGGCCGCATCACGGAAGCGGCCTGCATGGCCCATGCCCGCCGAAAAATCCACGACGTTCACGCCCGCACGCCGACAGATATCACCACCGAAGCGCTGAGGCGCATCGGTGAGCTGTACGCCATCGAGGCGGAGATACGCGGCAGCCCGGCAGAAGAACGGCTGGCAGTACGTAAGGAGCAGACTATCCCGCTGATGCAGTCGCTGTACGACTGGATACAGGTGCAGATGACGGTGCTGTCGCGCCACTCGGATACGGCAAAGGCATTCGCGTACCTGCTGAAGCAGTGGGACGCGTTAAACCTGTACTGCAGCAACGGCTGGGCGGAGATAGACAACAACATCGCGGAGAACGCGCTGCGCGGCGTTGCCCTGGGCCGGAAAAACTGGCTGTTCGCGGGTTCAGACGCGGGCGGAGAGCGTGCTGCCGTACTGTACTCCCTTATCGGCGCCTGCCGGCTGAACGGCGTAGAGCCGGAAGCTTGGTTGCGTCATGTGCTCACGCATATCCAGGACTGGCCGGTAAACCGGCTGCGCGACCTACTGCCGTGGAAAACCGACCTCACATCTGAATAAACGTCAATACGGTCTGGATGAGACGCTTACGCTTGATGCGGCTGATTTAATGGCACTCTTACCGCGTCTTTGCAATCAGTTGGAAAGACCTGATCACCGACACGATGTGTGTCGTGCCATCGAGAAGCTGGCAGGAACAAATGCCGAAATGGTGCTTTACCAAAGCGGCCATGCCACACCGCCGACTGTGCCGGGAGACAATACAGAGATCAATTTTCCGTTTGCCCTGGAATGGCTGACCAAAGAGGAAATAAGGATCGTACTCGAGGTGGTTACATTGTCCGTGCGCAAGGCCTGTCGGCAAATGTTTGATGATGCGAAACGCATTCAGGCGGCGTTGACGCCCCAACCATATTCGCACCTGTTTTCCCGGCGCACCCGGCATTTCAAGCTGGTCGTTGAGGAAAGCGATGAAGAAAATTGGCTTGATGAGTCCAACCCCGACGAAGTGCGTCGGGTACTGGATGCCATAATTAACCAGGGCGCGCGATTTGGTGCCGTGCGACTGATTGTCATCAATGACACGTTAGAGCTGATCACCGGCTACAGTGTGATGACCGATGTGCTACGTTTGCCTGGGGATCCGCCACGCCGTTGGTTCGACCGCGATGTCCTGCGGGATGTTTGCTATGCCGCCAGGCAAGAGGTTCTCAGTGTCATGAACACGTACAGCGCATTTACCAAGAAAAGTTGAAGCAGGAGGGGCAAATGCCCCTCTTTTCTCGACCCGATAAGGGTGTCGCTCTACTCCGCTGTTTGCCAGGCCACGGTGTGGCCCTGAATTGAAAACCCACCTGGTCAGCATTCGTGTTGTGACGGCCGGATGCCGTGCCTTCACTGTAGCCCGGCTGCGACGAATACAAGGGTTCGCGTTGCCGTTATCCTCGCCCGTTCTCGCTCACTTTCGCCGTCATTTTCCCGTCGTTCGACCGCTCAATTTTCACGGTCTCACCGTACAAATACCGGCTTTCGTTCGCTGCGCTGCGGCCTGCGGTAACGCCCTTGTATTGCGCCGCTGTTCGCCGGGCTGTCGTGTCGGCACGGCACCGTCCGGTGTCGCGGAACATGAAATTACGGAGGTATTCCATGCACTATTCCCACACTCAGACCGCCCTGAATGTCGAAGAAATTGACCGGCTGTCTTTCCTGCCCTACCTGTTTGGCGAGGATTTCATGATTGCCGAATTGAAGGTCTACGCCTTGGCACGTAAACACCTGCCTGACTACGAAGACGGATTTTGGCATTTTGTACGGCTTCCGCAAGGCGGCGGCTACATGATGCCCACGGGCGATCGATACCACATGGTCAACGCCGAAGGCTGGTTTGACCGTACCGTCAGCGCCGAGGTTGCAGGGATCATTTTGACAGCGCAAGCCATCAACTATCGGTGTTTAGCGCTCAAAGGTTGTAGCGACGATGAACAGATCAAGCTGTTCCAGCTGCGTGAGTTCCAGCTCTGGAACTTTATCGAAAGCCATCCCGATAGTGCCGCGATTAGCGCTGCGCTCGAATGACGAAATGAAAAGGCCAAGGCAGGCAGCAACGCTGCTTGCCTCAAAGAATAGTGCCCTTGATCGCGGGATGAGGAAAGAGTATGGAAATGGAAATGACAGTAGGCAGCCTGATAACCCGGCTGCAAAACAATTATTCGCTAGATGACTTGTGCGTGGCTTCACTCTGGTTTGATGAAGACTTTTTGTCCAAAGTGTGGGGAGAAGATCTAACTAGGGATGAGATCCATGCGGCCATGAAAATAACAAGTAGCTATGATGCTAATGAAGGGATCAACTGGTCAGTAGTCGAGGATGCAGTAGAGCGTGTGCTCGACAGTCGTGAAGATCCAAAACCCTAATTCGCTAATCGCCTAGGCAGGAGGTGAAAGCCACCTGTCTACCGCCGAAAACACCCTGGCAGGCTTACGCCTGCCGCGAAGGCTGCTGCCGCGCCTACGGCGCCGCGCTCCGCCTTCGTCTGCCTCTTTCATCACCTGGTGTCCGTTTATATCACCTTCTGTTTCCTTCGCTGTGTTTTCCGACGTCTACGTATTGTTATCACCTCTTCCAGCTATTCGATATGGGCGTCCGGTCGGCTGTCGTGAACGGAGCCAGGTGAACCTGTCTCCGCCCTGCGGGCGTCCATCCTGACGCAACCCCAGCTCGCAGCATCCGTACCCGGATGCGCCGCTTTGACGCGCCGTGGCCTGCGCTTATTGCACCCCGGCAATAAAAGCCCTGCCGGTGTGTAGGGAGCAACGCCGTTTCGCCTTGCTCTTACGGCGTTGCGGCGGGTCCCAGCTCACCCTCTGACCGGTGCGTCTCCCGTTTATGATCCTGTCGCCTAGGCTGATAACGCCACAGTCCTCCTGGCCATCCAGGGGAAAGCTGAAGCACAGCCACAAAACTTTTTGCAGTCAAAAACTTTGGTGTCTGCCCCTGGACGTCTGCCTCGGCCGGTGCCGTTTTACGCCCTTGCGGCGCAGGTTCTCAAACGGGTGATGGAAATACCGGGGGCGAAGAACAGCTGGTCCCCTCAAAACGTCAACACCGCGACGAGGAAACTCAACGGGTGATGTTTTTTTAACAACACAAAGTGTGTCTGGATTTTTAAACCGTCCGTGGGCCAGGCCCGCCCTTGTAATCATGCAAGTCTGGCGTCCATGCATGCATTGTTATTCGATGTTGCCGACGAGCTGCCTCTGAAAAACTTTCGCATGCGAAATTATCAACGCCGTTAAATATCATATTTGATATTCAATATTGGCTTTGATATACTGTTCTCAACAGATGACGGAAGGCCGTCATCTAGTACCGGCGAAACGCCAATTCTCAAAGGAGAAACAATGTCTCAGCGTCCTATCCCCCTTCCAACGCACGTTGAAGCCCTGGCGGAGTATTACATCCATAAGGCAATTGCGATCCTTGATGCTCGCATTAAAGCGAAAGGCATCATGTTCCTTCAACCTGCGACCGTTACCAACTTCTTGCGGCTTCAACTTGAGTCTGAAGAACGGGAAGTGTTCGCTGTCCTCTTTCTTGATAATCAACATCGTTTGATAGAGTTTAAACGTATGTTTTTTGGCACGATTAACACCGTTAATGTGCATCCTCGTGAAGTAATGAAAGAAGCGATCAAGCTAAATGCTGCCGCCGTCATTTTTGCACATAACCATCCATCAGGATTAGCTGAACCTAGTAAGGCAGATCGCGACATAACGGTTGGACTAACCAATGCATTGGCCCTGGTTGATGTAAGAACCCTCGACCACGTTGTCATAGGCCATGGTCAAACCACCTCATTCGCAGAACGGGGCTGGATCTAAATTGTAAGTGCCGCTGCGGCGGCACCTCTCCGGAGATAACAATGGAAACTCATAGTGCTTACAACGTAAAGCAGCTGCAGGTCAGAAAGGAATGTTTTTGTCCTTTTACTGCAGGGTGGAAAGAACCTACAGGCGCTGAAATTGCTTGTGTGATGTCCCAGGCTAGCAAAACAAAAACCAGCCTTGCAGATACCTTTGGTTTAAGCCCTGGGCAGATTGAAAACTGGTTTACGAACAAAGAAACGATCCCCTACCCAGTCTGGTGTTTGCTCGGGTTGTCAGCTGGATATGGCGATTTTTGGTTGCATCGTCAGTGAGGCTGCAAAATTTCGCATGCGAAACTATGGAGGTAATTACATATCACTATTGATACGAAGTGAATAGCAAGAAAACCCATTTATCAGATTGAAAGCGGAAGGCCGCTTCCAATATACGGCGTGAAGCCTGGCTCAAAGGAGTCTGCTATGTAACGAGTCTAACTCTATGTCCTGCGTTCAAGAACGGCAGGAGTGGCGCCCTACGCCACCGTCTGCCTGACCATTTAAAATATGTGGAGTATCAAAAATGGCTATGTCTATTTTACGTCGTTTGTTACGGATCTTAAAAGCGAATGCTAATGATGCTGTTGATCAGATGGAAGACCCAGCACTGCTCGCTCGGCAAATGGTGAGAGATTTTGAGGTGCAAATCGGTAGCACCGAAGAGGTTGTTGCTGCAGTAATTGGCCAGCAGAACCTTCTTCAAAAACAGCTGGAAGCCAGCAAAAAAGCAGTCTCCGATTGGAATGACCGAGCACATCGCGCCGTCCAGGCAGATCGCGATGATTTGGCCAGAACAGCTTTACAATACGTGCAACGATACGAGAGGAATGTTGCCTTCTATAGCAATGCATTGGAGACATTGAATCCAAAGGTCGAGGACTTGAAAAGCAAACTCGCCACGCTGCGCGATGAGTATGAAGACGCGAAAAACGAGGTCACCCTGCTCGATGCCCGGGCTAAAATTGCAGATACGAGTGGCAAGGTGTCGCGGATCATGGGGGGGGTTGGCAATAACGCCATCGACATGACCAAAATACGATCCAAAGTCGATAAGCTGGAGGCGGATTCAGCTGCTTTAGATTCAATGGCCAAGGAGGTTTCAGGGCAAGATCTGAAGAAACAATTCGATATGTTAGGCACTCCCCACATAGATCAACGTCTTGAAGAACTGAAAAAACAAACGTCTTCAGGAGGCAGTGATGCCCAGTAATTTTCCGAACGCTACTGAAGATATAATCGGTCTCATTATGCCTATGTACGGCTGGCTTTGGGTGTTGATCATTGTGCTGTTTTTTATCACTAAGGTCATTCTGCCGACTTATGAAGACTGGCAAGAAGAAAAAAAACGAAAGCAGGAGGCGATTAGCAAAAAGCAACAAAGCCTGCAAATAAGCGAAATAGAGCGCAAGGCGAAAGAGCGGGACATTGCCAGTGGAATTGTGAGGCGCTCTGATTACAGCGATTGGTTACGGGAGCAAATATTGAAGATAGAAATTTGTCTCGCTAATACTGATCTGGCTAATCGGTCTGATCTTGAAGCCATGCGATCGAGATTAGTAAAGTTGAATATGGTCAATAGCGATGACATCATCAAAATGAGTGGCGATATTTCATCAGTAGTTGACTCGACGTACAATCTCCAACTCATTGACCAGGAGTGGAAAAGATTGGAAACTGAGTTAGCCGCTATCGAAAGTAAAATGAGATAACTAACTTGGCCCGCCTGGTGCGGGCCTTTCAAGGATGTTCAATGAAAGGATTTTGGTTTCAAATTAATATCGGCATGTTCTTGTCCCTCGGGGTCGGATTTGGCCTGCTCCAACGTAACTGGTCGACTTTTTTGGGATTCTTTTATGTCGCCCTGTTTATTGCCGTTTTGTACCTTGTGAGTCATTTGAGCACTTCTCGGAACCGCTTTAGCCGTGCCTTTGGCAAGATAATGCTATGGGTTTACGCAGCGTTCTTTGCTTGTGTAGCTTTGTTAACAGTTGAAAGGCTGTGGTTGATCAATGGCGATAGTTACCCCTCATTCATGGGGACCGTTTATCAGAAGTTTGATATTCCTACTTATGAGGCAATTCCCGATTGTTCAAAAGGCGGGGGGGACTGGTTTGAAAAATCAGACAAGACAGTTATCCGTTGTGGAAGCAATTGGTTAACGGGTACCACGATTATCCTGAACCAGCCGTCATCTGAACTGAAGGACCAGACCAAATGAAAAGGGCGTTAACGTTCGTCAAAGATCACCTGGCAGTGGCGCTCATATTGCCGCTTCTAACCGGTGTTGGCACCGCAATCTACATTCGCGGGGAACTTGAAGCGGGAGAATACAGGGAGATTGCGTTGGCCTGGCCACGCCTGTCTTCCCAGACCAAAGCGGTTGTTTCTGACGCGATGATTGACGGAAGACTAACACACTGGGAGTTCGCCGATATCCGGTCACGAATCATCAATGAAACCCAAATGTTGTCCAGGGGAAGCACGCCGATCCTTTCACTTGAGGAGGAAAAGGACCAACTCCGCGCATTAAAATAGCGGCACAGGTAAGACTTAAAGTTTCGCATGCGAAATAATAAAATATCAAAATTGATATCTTATTGGCCTTGAGACATAATGTTCGTGTTGGGGATGGAAGGCCATCCCCTGAATGTTGGCGAAACGCCCGTCTCACAGGAGCATCAACATTATGTTGAACCAGAAGTTGTTTCATATCTCCCAGGGCACCAAAGGATGGCTGCCCACCGTCAAATCAGATATCAAAGTCGGCGAGCTGCTAACTCGCGGTTTTACTCTCGTTGAAGGTAGGTTGTACCCTGACCAAATTCATGAGATTGAAGCGTTGCTACCCCTGCGTTACAACGCCAAAGATGTCACCCCCTACAAATCCGACATTATCAATCATGGTGACCTCTGTTGCCGGATGATAAAAATTACCCGTATTCCACTCTTAGAAAGCTACCGCAAAGTCCAGGTTAAAGCGGATAGCATCGCCCATTTTGTCGAGGAATACGGTAAGCCGTCACAGTTCTCAACGCGTGGAAAGGAGCACCTGGCGCGGGAAATTGAAAGACTGACAATGGAACTCGCCGAGAAAGGCTACGCCCTTATCAGCGCTTGTGATTCAAAATCAGGAAAAGTTGTCGCCTACATTGCTTAATTTCGCATGCGAAATTGTGGAACCGTTAAGCATGTGAGAAAGATGATGATTTTTAAATATCTTTATTGATATTTAAATTTCATCCTGATAGATTGATGGACGTTAGGTGGAAGGCCACCTGATACTTCGGCGAAACGCCCGGCTCATAGGAGATGCAACATGCAACACAATGCCATTGTTGGCCGTTTACTGGTACAACCGCAACTGATCCAACGTGATGAATCCCAATACTGTTTATTCACTGTCGCCGAGCTGCGCAATCGTGGTGATCAGCAAACGAAACTGGAACTCATTGCCTATGATAGCGCTGCCGAACGCATCGCGGATCGGTACTTATTGGGTGACACAATATCGGTTGATTTTACCATCAAGAACAAAATGTACGAGAAAGACGGTTCAAACATATATGGCTATTCTTTCGTGGCCATCCATGCCGAACTCATCGCACCTGGCAATAAACGAAGAGAGCTGAATAGCAATCAGGCTCCGCACCAGTAACGATTTATCTGTTTTCGCATGCGAAATATTTTTAAAGAGGACGCAAAGATGGCTGCAAAAGTAATTGTAATTTGTTCACAAAAAGGCGGGATTGGTAAAACCTTCTCAACAACAGAGATCTCCAATGAGCTGCAGGCCCGCAATAAACGGACGTGTTGTGTTGATGGCGATTGGATGGGAGGCCTGACATCACGCCAGTTCCCGGACGGGTTGCCACCCGAAATTGATGAAAATCCATTAGGGCGAACATTTGTGCCTGGTGAAGCACACATGTCACGTCTGTACGCCGGTCCGGATACACCATTTAACCCTATTACATTGCCAGACGGCCGGGGATTTATGGGGGCTACAGAAGATCTAAATGAAGTGAATAACCGGCATGCTGATTGCATTTTTGACTTTAAAGAGCGCTTTGAAGCGTTGAAAGAAAATTATGACTACATTCTCATCGACTCATCACCGGTATGGACAAACACGTTGTTAGCCAATCACGTTGTCGCTGATTACCTGTTGATCCCAACCCTGCTGGAGAGAACCGCACGGCTGGGCGTTGAAAAACACATTGGTACGTTCAAGAAGATCAAAAAACGTTATCACCCAGAGTTGAAACTTCTCGGGGTGTTCGTCACTCACGCTATGGTATCAAACTATAAAAAACCCATGCTAGAAGGGCGTTATGCGCAGGTTGATACGGTAAACCTCGAAATGTTGATTGAGATCCTTGAAGAGCAGGGATTTAGCGAAGAATACCTGTTGGAAGTGATGCCATTTGTAGCAACCAAAGTGCGAGAAGCAATCGAGCTTTCAATTACGATTAAACAGCATGATCCAGAAAGCCCACTCGTGGCCAGTTACGATCGCCTGGTTGATACCATCATTGCACGAACTGGAGGCTAATCATGGCCAAGGGATTTAAAAATAAGCTGCGGGATCAAAAAGAACAACGCCAGCAGGCCACCTCCGCGCCGGAGGTGGTGCCAGCACCAGGCCTGCAGGAACGTGAGGTGGCGTTGCCAACGGAACAGCTGGACCACCGCGTGTTGAGCGATGTGGCGCGTGCTGAGTTAGAACCGAATGGCCAGATTATTCGCGTGCCGATCGATGAAGTCTATGCGGTTAAACAGGTCCGTCCGGAGGAAGACTTTGACGAGGCTACGATAGAAGGCATGGCCAATAGTTTCAATGAAGTCGGGGTCCTTTCACCACCACGTTGCTATCCCCGTGACAAACGAGGTTATCGGATATTATTTGGGGAAACTCGATGGAGATCAGAAAAGAAACGTGGCGAGAAGTATATCGATATTTACGTCGGTCCCCCACCGAAGGATGACCGACATCGGATCATTACTCAGCTGACTGAAAATATTCACCAGTCCGGTCTTAAACCTTTAGCCACTGCGGACAACATGCATGAGCTGAAAACTACCTGGAACATGACTCAGGCAGAAATCGCAAAGGTGCTTGGCAAGCCGCAGACATTTGTCAGCAAGCACATGCGATTGCTGGATGCGCCGGAAGTGGTGAAATCCTTATTGAAAGATAAGGTCACCAAAGATCTCGATATGGTTTATACCCTTAGCCAAATCAGCGATATCGACCCGGACAGGGCTGAAAAAATGGTGGCGTTGTTACGCGATGGAAAGTTGACACGCGGGAACGCCATTAAAGAACTGAACTTGCTGAAAGGGAAACCGGTTGTTCCTCCAAAGCCTGGAGAACAGCATGGCCAGAGTACCAGCGAACAACAATCATCGGGTGAGAACGATGGTCAACAGCCCCAGGCATCCGAAAGTAATGGCCATGAGGTTGGGGGGGCTGAGCAAGTGGCTGCGCCTACAGGGGCCGCTGCCGTCCAGCCAGGGGCGAATGATAACGGTGGCCAACAACCGGCGAAGGTTGAGACCAATGATCCTGAAAGCGGCATTTTGCCTGGAGCGTCTGAGCAACCAGCTGTACCGACAGCAACCAGTTCTGTTAGCGCAGGCAGCGATGAGCAACAGACTGAGAGGATAGAGAGCAACCATCAATCAGCCAGTCTCGCAGCATCGACTACTACCTCACCAGTAGTAACGAGCAGACGCGTCATGGTCATGGTCGACGGCGAAGAAGGCTACCTGGTAATGGACAAAACGCCGGACGAATTTGGTCTGGTCTGGATCAAACTCCCTGTTGGTGAAGTCTGCATCGAGGCAAAAGAGGTGACGGTCCTGGGGATTAAAGAGGTCTAAATGCTTACGACTAAGACACCCTTCGCACAATTGGCGGAAGAATTCTTACCGCGAATTGTAAAAACATGGGTGATGACCACAGAACTGACGTCTGCACAAGCTGCAGACGTTCTGGTTAATACCGCCATAAAAAACGGCTTTCTCCAAGATCGGGGAAGGCCGCTTACCGGGGCTGCCATCAATGAATGGGGGATTAAAAACAATACTCCCCGTTGGGGGATGCAGGCGGCCATGTCAATGCTGCTGGAAAACGGGTGGATGCCTAAAGAACATGCTGAGTGGGCCGCATGCGCTTCAATCCTCACGTTAACCATAAAATCAAAAGACTGTGAGTTGCTCTTGAGTTTGTTGCCGCCCACGTTTGATCGCGATGTAGCAGCCGGCTGGCTGTACGCTGCCCTGGAAAATGACGCTCACTATCGCACGCGTAAAAAGAGAATACCTAAATGACGTTCTTAGAGCTTGATCGTATTTTGAAAGATACCGGCAGGATTGGTTATGCTACATCGATGCTGGCTTGCCTACTTGATGCATTCGATCGCGGCGAAACAATCCTGGAAAAAGAAACGGTAGCTTCATTAATTGATATTACCGATACGAACGTTGCCGCCGTTGCCAGACGTCTCGCCGAATCCGGTGTGATTGAAATCCTGTATTGTGACAAAAGGGCAGATAAGCCTACATACTCGACAATACCCAATGGCCGCTGGGCGACACCTTACTACCAACTGACGTCAAAGGTCTTGAAAGCGTATCGACGAGCGTAAAAAGTTTCGCATGCGAAAAGTCAATTTAAGGAAAAATGACCGGTGAGCCAAAAAATGAAACAGGTGTTTGAGGATCAGACAAGGGACGGGTGGAAGCTGCTCTATCAAATTAGGCATACTAGACGCCGCTTTTTCCGGTGGACCTTTTATGTTTATGTCCTGTACGCGGCGGCAATGTACGGCTGTTATTTGATGACCAAACAATATCCAGGCGGCGTGTGGGACAGCATCTACGTTGTGATTGGGTTTTGTGGTCCGATCGGCGCTTATGTCGTTGGCAAACGGGCATTAAGAAAGGACATGTAAAAGAATCCCGTATAGCTCTTCAGTGCCGCGCTAAGTGCGATTCTGGATTTTCGGGTTCAACAGCCTGGGTTCACCAGGTAAACGTCGTGGTGACCTTGCCAGCTCGATTTCGCATGCGAAATTCCCGGCTGCTTATCCTCAGTCGTTAGCTAGCCCCCTAAAGTTGTGAAGTATGTCTCTTGCGGTGGTCGCGTTCGCGACCTATACTAGACCCATGGTTCGGGATTAGCTCGGATCACCTCTAAAGAGAGAGACGAAAAATGACCACGACTATCACCATCGCTTATGATGTTCCCGCAGATAAGTTTGCCGAAGTAGAAGCCCTGGCAGAGCACCACGCTATTCATAACGTCAATCACAATGGCGAAGTTTTCAACGTTGAGCGCGGTGACTTTACCTGCATCGACAAAGAAAGCTATAACCATGCATCCCTGCTGCGCCAAATCTTCAATATCATCGAAAAATAATCATTGCAGCCGTCCTGAAGGGCGGCTTGCTATCGGGCCGTATTATGACAAACAAAGAATTAAAAGCGCTCCGTCAGATCCTCGCTTTGGAATGCAGTGAGGCCGCCGAGCATATCGGTCAGGTGACAACTCGTACCTGGCAGCGGTGGGAGGACGGTTCTCGCGCTGTCCCTGATGATGTAGCCAATGAGATCACCGATTTCGCTACCCTGCGCGACAACATGACCGAAGACCGCTTTGAGGAATTTCGTCGCAAAGGTGAACGCATCACGTTGAATTTTTACATGACGATTGATGAGTTTGAGAAGGCCACAGGCAAGCGCAACGTCGTAATGTGGAAAATCACCAACTCTGTTGCAGGAGAATGCTTGTCTGCCGGCATTGCCAATCTGATTTGAATAATGAGCGCCTGATGTTTACACCTAAGTATTTCCAGGAGAAAGCCACCGAACTCGCTGTCCAGGAGCTGAGCACGGCTGACAATGCACTTGTTGTCATGTGCTGTGGTTCAGGCAAAACATATACCGGAGCCATGATCGCAGATCGACTCCACGCCCTGGTGACAGTGATTGTCGCTCCGACCATTATGTTAGTTGACCAGATTGCTGACGAATACCGGCAAACAACCGATCGGCGCGTGTTTCAATATCACAGTGAAAATGCGATTGAGCCAGAGGTATTCCTGGGAGAACATCCGGGAAAAAGGGCCATAGTCACGACCTACAACTCCGCGCCAGTGTTGCTCACAGTGCTGGCCGAGAGTGGCATCCAGGTCGATTTGGTGATCTACGATGAGATGCATCGGACTGCAGGAAAGTTGAGTACGTTATTCAACCAGACACTGACAGGCTATCCGAACGTCATTAAGCGCCTCGGGATGACCGCTACCCCACGGCACGCATCCTACAATGAGAAAGATGACGATACAGAATTCTTCAGTATGGACAATGAAGAACTCTACGGAAAACTCGTTTATACCTATCAGATCCGCGAAGCCATTGAAGACGGCGTTATCAGCGACTATAAACTGTTGGTCGCCTGTGTCACCGATGATGAAGTTCGCAGCTATCTGAAAGAGAAAACCATTTCCACCTCAGAACACAAAACCTATGCTATTGCGCTCACCCTTAAGCGAGCAATGGAGCAGTACGGGCTAAAAAAAGTCATCACCTACCATGCCACGATCGATGAGGCGAGCAAGGCGGCGACCATCTTTTCCGATGTACTCGATACCCCGGTCACCCATGTATCTAGCCTGCAGGGGCCTTATACCCGTAATGCCCATTTCGCCATTTATAAGGACAGTGATTCGTGTGTGATCACTAACGCCCGGTGCCTGAATGAAGGGATGAATGTTCCGGCAACCGACGCCACCATGTTCTGCAGCAGCAAGACATCGCCGATTGATATCATCCAATGTGCCGGTAGGGCAATGCGCAAGTACCCAGGCAAGGACTTTGGTTATATCATCCTGCCGGTACTCAGTGGTGATAACGCGGTAGAGTACAGCGATTTCTCTGCCATCATGCAGGTTTTAAACTCGCTCTCAGAGAACGATGAACTCCTACATCGCGCGATTAAATTGTATTCCCCAGACAGCAGCACACCAGGTCACACGTTACTACCGTCATTTTTCAGGTATACGGACGACAGCAGTTTTGATGTGCATAAGCTCGCAGATTTGATCTATCTAAAAGTCTATACATCCTTCAATAAGACGTTCCTCGATCGCGTGGAACAGCTGAAAGAGTTTATAAGTATTAACGGGCACAGCCGCGTATTAACTGCGAACGCGGGGAGCTTTGGGATATGGGTAAAACACATGCGAGCGCTGTACGCACGTAACCGTCTGGATCCCGAAAAAAAACGTATTCTCGATGAGTTGGGTTTCATCTGGGATTACAATCAGGAGTTGTTTTATCAGAACCTTGAAGAGTTACGCGCCTATTTGGAGGCTGGGAATACAGTTTCTGATGCGTCAACCGGACCGTTCCTTCAGTTCATTAAGGCGCGAAGGGCGGCTCACCGAAGCGGTACATTACCTGCTTATCAGGAAGATGCTCTCAACTCCCTGGGCGTTACATTTGATATCTCCAAGCACAACTTTGAGGCCAATCTGCGTCTACTAAAAACAGAGGTCAATGATTCTGGTGAGGTAACAAAGGGCTCCGCTCTGGTCGATTGGGTAAAGTACCAGCGTAAAAAGTATCTCAACAATGAACTTACCGAGGAACAGGTGAGCGCATTGATACAGACAGGGCTTAAGCTAGATATAGCTGGAGAGCGTGACCGCTCGTTTTTTACTAAATTGGCAGAGCTGGCCGAAACGCTACGGGATAACCGGCGTGTTACCCCATCCATGAACAGCTTTCGGGGAGTCATTAGACGGCGCTACAAAATAAAGACCCTGGAACAGGATCGCCTGGCAAAAATCAGAGAGCTGGAAAAGTTGTATAACATTCAGATAGTAGAGCCTAACCAGGACACACCAAGCGGCACATAGATCTTAGACTCATCGAGTACCCAGGGCGATGTGATATTTCGCATGCGAAACTCTCAGCCATCGCTGTCAGTGTCGCTTGTCTTCGACCGGCGGCACTAACATTGCTGTACGCTGGCAGGCTCCGCAAAAATTCGCCTGGCAGGAAGGGGGCGCGCAGAGCTGCATAGGGCAACGCAATTCCGGCGATTTGATCGAGCCGATCTCTTCCACAATATCCTTGTCGCCTTCCATTCAATCATTTTCGCATGCGAAATTAGTGATGCCATAGGATATCATAATTGATATTTAACGGGTTTTATTGCATAATACCTTTGTAGGAAATGGAAGGCCATTTCCTCTTCGGCAATACGCCATACTCACAGGAGCCATCATGAATATTCCCGTTAATAGCCGCAAAACCCTTACTGTCATTCTAACCGTGCTCAAAGGAACGCCATCTATCCACTTCTGCGATACCCCTTTATCGGGTGCTGATAACAATTTGTGGATGCCCGTCAACGTTCCCGATACATCACTGGCTGTAGTGCCCGAAAAGATAGAGCGTAGCCATCTACACGCCGCAATCGAGCAGATCATGATTATCAATAATGTGGCGCATAACGTTGTGCATGTCGAAGAAATCATGCGTGGAACTAAGTATCTCGATTACCGTGTGACCTATAACTGTTTGGCCTAATCGTGGTTCAGCGGTGGGATCCCGCCGCTGAATTAACATGAGGCAAAGGTCATAGAAATTGCATCACAATGCAAATTGCATTATAATGCAATAATAGTTAAGGCACAGGGATGGAATGATGTTCACGGTAATCTATCACTACGAAGCGGAAAAGGAATTGAAGGAGCTACCCCCGGTCGTTGCCGCGAAACTGTCCCGGATCATCGGCAAGCTGGAGAGTGACCCCCGGCAACTGCGAGAGCCGGATACCAAGCCACTGGGTAATGGTCTCTATGAGATCCGCTCGATGGGAAAAGATATCTCTCGCGGGATATGGGTATATCAGAAAGGGGAGCGCATTTTTATGCTCAGGATCTTTATTAAAAAGACACCCAAAACCCCAAAAAGTGAAATTGATCTGGCAATGCAGCGACTCGAGGAGATGATAAATGACAAAGTATAAAACTCATGCTCAGGTTCAGGCCGAAATGATGGAAAACAGTGAGTACAAGGCAGCGATGGAGGATGAAATTCGCAAAGAGCGTCTACAGGCGACGTTGGCCGAGTGGCGCAATGTGGCAGGACTTACCAGCGCTCAAGTTGCCAAGGCCATGGGCGTTAATGCCTCGACCGTCAGCCGGATGGAAAACAACGTGACGAAATCGAGTGTTGAAACCATTGCCCGCTATGCAAAAGCCTGCGGCATTGAGCATGTGACCATTTCGTTCTGATTGACGACGAGGCTCGGACTCTCTGGGCCTCAGTGTCATGCCTTGCCCTGGGCGGTCAACACCTGGCGGCAAAAGCAGGGTGATGACGGCGCCTGCGGCGCCGTTCTTACACATGCCGCTCTTCTTCCTCTTCCTCCTCATTTCGTTCTTCCTAACTTTACTGTCAATTCGTGTGAGGTCTATCTGGTCGCCGATCGCTGATCTACCGAGATGGATTGACAGCGATCCCAGGGCAAAACACGTTAACGGCAGTATGGCCCCCTTCGGCTCCCCAGCTGCGCAGGGTCGTCAACCGGACTACGCTAACCCGGCTCGTTGCCGGGTAAGCTCCGCCGAACCCCGCAAAAGCGCGGGTTTCGGGCCTTCGGCTATGGTCTGATGGCAAGGGCGGAAATCAGCATCCGAGTTACGCTTATTCAAGGATAAATCACTTCGTAAAGCCCACTAATGGATAGCGGGCAGGTAGATTTTACGCCTGCGCCACGGTGGATCAACTGTGCAGTCCTGGCAGTCGAAACCTTGACGGGAAAACGTTCCACGCCATTGGCCAGCAGCCAGATCGTCCTGGTCACACCATTGCCAAAACACAACCTGAGAGCGGGAAGACCCTTTTCAACCACGTAATCTCCCCCACATTCTGCCAGTGGCACAGGGTTTTCCCTTCCAGGCGAAAATCCATCATCAGCGCTAGCAAATTTTCTGTCTTGGCGCCAGATGGACTCATCGCCGACTGCCAGGTGACGTTCTTGGTGAGCACGTGCCCAGGCCTGCAGGAAGGGCCGCTTTTCGACAAGCACGATCCAATAGTCTGATTGCTTTGTCAGGCGCTGATCCATCCAGACCGTGCGCCCTGTAGCGAGCGGTATTTCAAATAGGCAGCGGCGTTCGCCAAAGGTACCAAATTCGGGGCCAGTTTGAACAATTCCATAGGGTGCCAGCACTTCCTTGCTATAGGTCATTTAATGATTGCCCTGGGGAGATCCTTCCATCGAGTCGTGTAGGCAGGGGAGAGCATCTCGCGCTTCATTCGCCAGCCTTTATCAATCCCCTGACCGCCAAACCATATCTTACCCAATCCCGTACCATTAATGCGATCGACAACCTTCATCAGATTATCGCTGTTGGCCCGTGGCGGTGTGTCGTCGAACATATCGATCTGACCTGGACGGCTACAGAAATCATTGAGCATGATCCCCGCCCTTTTGATACCGGTAGCCATCGCGCCAAATCTGGTCGAGAGCTTTCATTGCAGCAGCAACGATATCCCGCGTGTCCTGGCTGGCCAACATCAACACCTGGTTGGCGTTGTTGCCATAATACGGATCGTTGGAATACGGGCTGGTGCGCACAAAAACGCTGACGTGACGGCAATACTGGCGTTCCTGGCGCAACTTTTCCGCTGCCCGTTCTGCATATTGGCAGACTGCCTGGCGCATGTCCTGCAGCTGCGTGACGCGCTCACCAAAACTGCGACTGCAGATGATCTGTTGCTTCGCCGGCAGCGCATCGATAGAGATGCACGGCGTACCATTGAGTTCACGTACTGTACGTTCTACCACCACGCCAAACGTACGTTTCATCAACTGTAGGTTGGCGTCGGCCAGCTGCAGCACCGTTTCTATCCCCATGATTTTTAGCTTGGCAGAGAGCTTGCGGCCGATGCCCCACACTTCATCGATCGGCAGCAGTGCCATGAGCTTGCGCTGCCGTTGGCGATCGCTCAAATCAACCACGCCCCCCGTTCCTGGCCATGTCTTTGCTGCGTAGTTGGCCAACTTGGCTAGCGTACGCGTTTGCGCTATGCCAATTCCGCACGTCAGCCCGGTTTGCTGTGCCACTGTTGCCCGTACGCGACGGCCAAAATTGAGTAAAGGCTCACAGGTATTGATGCCGGTGACGTCCAAAAACGCCTCGTCGATCGAGTAAATCTCAAGCCGGGGGGCCAGAGCTTCAAGTGTGGCCATGACGCGTGAACTCATGTCGCCGTAGAGCGCATAGTTCGAGCTGAAGCACGCTATGCGGTTTTGCTCGATCAGCGCTTTGGCCTGAAAGTACGGTGTGCCACGTTTAACTCCCAGCTTCTTTGCTTATATGTTATTTGGAATTGCCTATTCTTAGATCATGCTTTCTTCCTCAGAAGGAAAGAGTATGCGTGCTTCATTGTTAGCATCTTTACCCTGCATGATGGCTGAGCCTACAGCTTTTCGCTGGTTATGTTTACAAGAGAGTTTGCTGTTAGCACCTAATACGGTTGAGGCTTATGCCCGTGGGGTCGATGACTGGCTGCATTTTTGTCACCAAAACGAAGTGAACCTCACAGAAGTCAGTCGGGAAACTTTGGCTCTGTACGTTCGCTATCTTAACCTTACCCGGCATCTGGCTGCTTCTAGCCTTCGTCACCGAATCACCATAGTTCGGTTGTACTGTGACTATCTGCGCGAGGACGGGTTGATAACTCTTAACCCCGTTATGCGCGGAAGCTGGCGTCCTGGCGGGGGCGGGCGCAGAGGTCTTATTCAGGCGCAGCGGCGTCTACCCTGGATACCGAATGACCTTGACTGGGAAAGTTTATTGATCGCGGCCCGTCAGGCAACAATACGTAATCGTTTTATGCTGGCTCTTGCGTACGACTGTGCCCTGCGCCGGGAGGAATTGTGCTCTGTAGCCACCGGCGATATTGATCCGTCTCGTCGCTTACTGACAGTTAGGGCTGAAACAACAAAAACTAAGCGAGGCAGGATTGTGCCCTATTCTGTCGTAACTGGAGAACTTTATTACCTCTGGTTGGCTGAGCGGCGGCAATTAAGTACTTCTCGTGGCCCGCTGTTTCTTTCTTATTCCTGTCGCAATCGAACCGAACCAATAACCCGGTGGACCTGGTCCAAAATCGTGAGATCGCTAGCGCTGCAGGCGGGACTTCCGCAACTGAGTACTCATACATTCAGGCATCTTTGCCTGACTGATCTTGCCAGAGCAAACTGGGATATTCATGAAATCGCTACGTTTGCTGGTCATCAGAGCATCCAGTCAACGTTGCTTTATATCCATCTGAGCGCACGCGACCTCACGGAAAAATTTAAAGCGGGTATGGCGTCGATACATGCGCATCGTTTGAACCATTTAAAGGAGGGCAATACTGATGGCAATGAAAACTGAAAGTGATGCGCCAGCTCCCCTTATTCATGAAGTCTGGCAGTCTGACCCCAGTTGGGATTGTTCTCCTGAATTACAGCAGATTGAACGAAATACACTGGCAAATCTGACTCAGTATGTTGTTGGAAGTAACCGTCAAAGTTGGTCGAACATTGTAAGGCAAAGGCTTGCCCGCCTACTCCTTCCACTAAGAGTGACATTAAAGTGGATGCATGCAGCATCAACAACGACCAATTCCGCGGTTCATGTCATCATCCTGGAAATGCACCGACTGGAGAAAACTTACTGGTCATGGACACAGGAAGACTGGCTCGAAGTGATATGTAGCAGTGAAGAGGCATTTCGCAAAAAATATGGCAGTTGTGGTAATTGCCGTCAGTATGTCCTCGCACTTGCCTGGTTGCTGTGCGGTTTTAACCGACTCGAGGCGGCAGGTTGCTTTTATCAGTACCGGCTTTCTGTCAAAGTCTTTGGCCGCCCAGCTACTGATGCGGCAATAAACAAACTTCAGGAGGACATGCTTCGCCTAGGCTTTGTCGCTGCTGACAACAGCATTCGTAATGCGTTATTGCTGGCCATGCTTTGTCAGCGGCAGGCTGCCCCCGAAAAACTGGAACTGGAAACGCTCAGAAGGGTGATATTTTCAGGGCCTGCTTATATGCGCCGCTCTGCAGCCACACTGTCAAGAATATTTGCCGCAATGGGCCAGTTTCCAGCTGGCATTGACCATCGTATTCTTGAACGCAGGCGACCTGCGGGGGAATATCAGGCAACCAACAACGTTCCGGAAGAATGGCTGCGGTGGTGTGAGCGCTGGCGTAATACCGCTGTTACAGCCCCTTCATCAGGAGTTAGCACTTGGTATCGTATCCTGCAATGTGGGCGCTGGCTGAAAGACACCCATCCAGACATACACTCCCCCGCAGACTGGAGTCGAGATATTGCACTTGAATACGTGGCAGTCGTTTGTCAGATGAAAGTAGGTCAGTGGTCTGAACCTCGTCATATGTACCTGAACCGAAGAGGTCAGTTGATGACGGCCTCTGCCCGGGCGGGGATTTTACAGGGCGTCAGAGTTTTTTTTCGGGACCTTCAGGAATGGGGGCTAATTACTGTTCGGTTTGATCCTGTGAGAACTTTCCGTTTACCCCACTCTATCCGGGCCAGTATTGGTCCCGCTCCAAGAGTCGTGGCTGATGATATATGGAGTAAACTTGTCTGGGCAGGGCTAAACCTGCAGGAGCAGGATCTTCAGTATGGCGAACAACTCTATTACCGCTACCCGTTTTCGATGGTTCGTGCATTATGTGTTCTCTGGCTGTTTGGCGGGTTGCGTCGCGATGAAATTTTGCGGATGCGAACAGGCTGTATACGCTGGCAGAATGATGCACATCAAGACGGTTCCCGAACGTGTCTGTTGGATGTTCCTGTGAACAAAACCAGTACTGCCTTTACCAAACCGGTTGATCCAATCGTAGGGGAATACATTGACTGCTGGGAAAAGGAGCGAAGTATGCAACCTGAACAAGTTGATTTAAAAACGGGTGAACTTGTCAGTTATCTTTTTATGCATAAAGCAGGACGAATTAGCCAGAGCTATATTAATAAATCCTTAATCCCGATGCTTTGCCGTAAAGCAGGTGTTCCAAACGAAGATATCAAAGGAACCATCACGAGCCATAGGGCGCGGGCAACTATAGCCAGCCAATTGTTTAACGCCAAGGAACCACTGGGATTATTTGAATTACAGCGCTGGCTTGGTCATTCGTCTCCTAGTTCGACACAGCATTATATCGATATTACACCGACAAAACTTGCCGGGTCGTTATCTAAAGCCGGGTACTTTGAGAGAAACCGGCGTATGGTTTCAGTGCTGATCGATCAGGATGCAATTACGGCCGGACAGATTCAGAAAGACGAGCCTTGGCGCTATTATGATTTGGGACACGGTTTGTGCAGTTATGATTTTTTTGAACAATGTCCACACCGCATGGCTTGTGCGAAATGTTCGTTTTATCTGCCTAAATCTTCATCAGAAGCGCAATATATCGAGAGCCGCCAAAATTTGCTCAAACTGATGCAGGAGATCCCGTTGACGGAAGAAGAACAGGCAGCAGTAGAAAATGATATTGGTGCAATGGATAAGTTAATCGACAAACTAAAAAATATTGAAACCCCAGATGCGAAAAGAAGATAAAATTACTAATTTTATCTTCTTTTCCTGAATAGATTACAATACTATTTCCAATTTAATTTGGATATCCTGGCTATCCTTTTCCATCCAAGTCTTTTATATTATTAGTTGCACTTCGGGTTTTTTCAATCCCCCACACGGCCTTTGCAACTTCCTCAATTTTCGCGACAAATTTATCGACATTAAATCCTGCAATAAACGCCAACGCAAAGAAACCCATTTCACTGGCCCCTACATTGGAACTAGACTCCAGTACTAATAATCCTGCTTTAAGAAATAAATAACTGATTGCACCTGCGATTGTACTGGTAAGCGGGCGGATGAAATACCATACATGCCAATCTGGATCCCATTGTTTCCTAATGCATTTATTGAGGTAAATTGCACGAAAGCAGTATAAACAACCGCCGATATAGGCAATAGCTCCACACATCAATGGTACCCTTAATGGTGCGTAAGGAGTTGGCAACCACCCTAGAGACATCGCACCGATGGCGTATGTTGCGAGGCATAACAAAATAAAGAGGTAGATAATAATGAAAACAATCATCCATTCTTTATTTTTTTATTAACACCAATCCCATTCATATTTTTATCCTAAAGATGTTTTAGATTCTTCTATTCTGAGCATTATAATTTGCTGCCTGTCATCTATGGAACCATCGTTTTTTACATCCAAATTTAGTCGACGGTTAAGGTAATATAATTGTGCTTTACGTATGCGAATTTTCGCTTCACCATGTATCATTTGATAGTCATGTTCAATAGACAGTTTTTTATTGGCGTTGTAATTAGGATTTGGACCTATTACTACGTCAATAAATGTATCCCAGTCAATATCTTGGGGAATTGAAGTTTGTGGGGAAACAAATTCAATAATATTAAAAAATCTACCAAGAACAAAATCTTTAAACATCATGGACTTAAAGCAATATGCGCGAACATGCCACCGATGACCATCATGTGCAAATGCTGTCGGGTATAGCGTACGAATCGTTGGTTCATTAGTCATTGACCGATAATCAACAACCAAAGCTTGTTCTCTTTGCATGGCCCGGATCAAATCAATCAAGATTTCAGGTTGTACTTTCCTGGCAGGAAGAGGAAGGCTGGCTACCGGGGGTATCCATCCAATGAAACTATCGCAAGGATCCACTATTTCATTTTCTCGCCCGAGTAGTTCATTCAGATAATGATTACTGTCAAAACTTGCAAAAACAGGTTTGAAATCTGAGGTAGTAATGTAAGTTTTCAGTGTTCGATCATACACCATGTTGTTTGGCGCAACTTCTTGATATTTTGCCAAATCTAACGAAGCCTGTGGCACAGAAATTCTGAAAAATGTCGTGATATCAGCACGGTTAAGCCGACCTTCCCAAAGTAGGCGAAAATCGATGAACTCAAGTCGTCTTTCCTGTCCCCAATGGCCAGTCCGCGCAATTTTATCAATCATTTATCAATCATTTCCTATACTTATAAATTAGTCTAAAAAATATACGCATAATTACTAGACTAGAATAATTACTAGATGTATCTTAGCAGCAGATGTCCTTAACCTCAATCTTGCGTATCCCTAAAGGAGATGTCGATGGCAGCAAAAGTTACTTTTTTCCAGGTCGGCAATGGTGATATGACACTAGTGCGTTTGGCCGATACCCGGGGCACATCCATTCTTACTGATGTACATATCCGCTCTGCTGCTGATGACCCCGATGATGACACTCCTGATGTTGCCTCGGCATTACGTAACAGATTGAAGTACGATGAAAAAGATCGTCCTTTTGTTGATGTTTTTATGCTGAGCCATCCCGATCAAGATCATTGTGGAGGTCTGCGTAAACATTTCTGGCTGGGCCGTCCTGAAGACTACCCAGATGACCATCTAAAACGCTCAGAAAAACGTATCATTATTCGAGAATTGTGGTCATCACCATTGATTTTTCGACGTCGTTCGAAAAATCACACACTTTGCGAAGATGCTCAGGCATTTAATACTGAAGCTCGGCGCCGTGTAAAATACTGGCGGGAACATGGTTATGCATTTAGCGGTAATCGTATTCTTATCATGGGTGAAGATATTAATGGTAAAACGGATGATCTGAGTGCCATTCTTATTAAAGCTGGAGATACATTCACCAGAATTGACGGACAGGTTTCAGACGTTTTTTCTGCACAACTTCTGGCACCCGCACCACATGAAGATGATGAAAATCTGGAAGAAGCCCTTTCTAAAAATGAATCCAGTATCATTATGAATATGAAAATACTGCCCTCCGCATATTCTCGTAATCCTATGCACTTTTTACTAGGTGGGGATGCAGAAGTTCTCATCTGGGAGCGATTATGGAATCGTTACAAAAGCAATCCTGAAGCACTGGAGTATGATCTTCTCCTCACACCCCATCATTGTTCGTGGCATTCACTTTCCTATTATAGCTGGTCACAATGGGGAGAAGATGCTCTGGTTTGTGATGCTGCCCGTAATGCTTTAGGGCAAGCTCGTTCCGGGGCCACAATTGTTTCCAGCAGCAAACAGATACTTGATGACGATTATGATCCTCCGTGCATTCGAGCTAAACGTGAGTACGATGATATTCTGGATAATGTTGATGGCTGGTTCAGCTGCACTGGCGACCTTAAAGATAAAACTGTCCTTGAGTTTGAAGTGGCACGAGACGGAAGATTGATTCCAGCTATTGTTGGTGCAGTTTCTGCTGCGGCAAGTGCTGCTACGGCGGCAGCACCCAGAGCTGGTGTATCAGACCAATGATCGAATATTTCGAATTGGGTGAGCGCCTCGATTCATCGGGGCGTGATAGCCTTTACCCACAAACTATTTCGCTACTTAAAGCATGCGAGAATCATCCTTACATCACAGTTAGAGAAATACGATTTTCTGAAATAAATGATAACCGCTCGGAATATCTAATCATTGATGCTGCTGATGGGACGGTGGTTTCTGGTAATCAAGCCCGTATTCGTCGTAAAGAACGATTGGCTATTGAGGTCAATCCCAAGTCAAGTATCCCTATCCTGGTTCATACATTGCGGAAAGATTTCCCTGTTCTTTCTCATCAGCATGCTGGGGAACCAAACTCACCACGAATTCTTTGCCTATACGAGGTCTCCTGGAACGCAGTTGAGCGCAGCTGGACACCCGAGAGATTCCTTGAGCGAATTTTTTGGTGGCTTAGAGAATCGGCCGAACTGCGTCTACATCGAGAAGATCAGCCCCTTGAGCAACTTTTTTATTTGAGCCCCTATCAGCTCATTTTGCCAGCCAATCACCTCGATTATCATCATGCTACTGACCATACGCTCAGCCTCCAGATGGTCAGTAAAGGGCGACCGATTATTTTAAGGGCTGTACCTGAACAAGATCCCTCAAACGTTAAGCCATTCCGCTTATTAACTATTGCAGTTCCTCCTGTCGATGTTTCTACGGTGGCCAAATATCCGGACAACTTGGAAAAATTAGAAGAGCAGCTTAATGAATGGGGAAGTGAACTCCTCAAGCCACTAACTGATGCTGTTTATGAAGCAATACCAAGTGATGGTCTCCGTCCAACATCTGGTAAAGGGGAAGGCTTACTGATCTTGCTTTGGATACCTCGTTTAAGAGGCGGGGAAACTGAACGTACGGATGTTATGGGCTATGTCGTGCAAAGTTCATTCAGTGAACTTGCCAATGCACTAGATATACTGGCGCCAAAAAATGAGCGAGGAGTACAGCATCGCGTACGACTTCTTGGCGGACCAATTAGTACCCAGTGGCGACAATTACCGCTTTTACCAGTTGAAATACGTTCGACTATGAAGGTCACACATGCGAGAGACATATCTGCCGTTGATTCAGAGAGTGCAACTTTCCAAGGTATTTTAGCTGGAGTTGGCGCTCTTGGTAGCACATTAGCTGATATTTGGATTCGAATGGGTTGGGGCAAATGGACTTTTATTGATCCAGATCGGCTTCTTCCACATAATTTGGCTCGGCATATTGGTTTTGATTGTCATATTGGGTTTTCTAAACCCCATATTATTCAGCACATTGCTGAATCTATTTATCCGCATGAGCCTCTCCCTCAGGCAATTAATAAAAGCATTCTTGATGACGATGATGATATTGCCAGAGCTGTGAATGAGGCGCATTTAGTTGTGGATGTCAGCACCACCTTTGAGGTACCGAGGTCCCTAGCGTTAAAAGATGATATCCCCAGAACAGTTAGTCTGTTTCTGACACCATCAGGCCAGTCCAGCGTGATGTTAATGGAGGATGCAGACAGACAATGCCGAATCGATGCGATAGAAGGGCAATACTATCGCGCCATTTTAGGCAGCGAGTGGGGAAATACTCATCTACAGCACAATTATGGTGATCGCTGGGTCGGCGGTGGATGTCGGGATATTTCTGTACGTATGTCCAACGAATGTATTCATGTTCATGCTGGTATTCTGTCACGTCAACTACGGAAGACTATTCTTAAAAATGATGCTCGATTATGTATCTGGGTGTCTGATGAAAATTCGGGGGCAGTGAACGCTCATGAAATTGAGCTTCACCCAGTGGTATCTGTAATTTCTGGCGAATGGATTGTTAGATACGATCAAGGCTTAGAACAAAAGTTGAAACAGACCCGCTTACAGGCCCTGCCGAATGAAACAGGAGGCGCTATTGTGGGTATAACAGATTTTAAGAACAAGACTATTATTCTGGTTGATGTGCTCCCAGAACCTAACGACAGCAAATCCACTCCAGCCTCTTTTGTCCGAGGGGAAACGGGGCAACAGGAAGCATTAGAACGGGTTCAACAACTGACAGCCCGTGTTGTCGATTATGTTGGTGAATGGCACTCCCATCCTCAAGGTTTTTCAGCAAAAGCCAGTAATGAAGATGATAATTTAATCAAAAAATTACATCAAAAAATGAGTGTGGAAGGTTTACCTGCCGTGATGCTGATTGTTGCGGAAAACGATATCAATATTGTAGTCAGATAAAGTTATCGTGATTAGCGTTACAGAGATACTTGCAATTCCACATAATGCGCGTTGGCCGCCACAATCGCTCCGTCGTTGTTACTGAGAGCGATCACCGGTTTTCCTTTGAGATCAGGCCTAAAGAGCTGTTCGCAGCTGGCATACATCGAATTGACATCACACAGCAGATACATAGGCACCTCGCTCAACGAAGCGTATGGATGGCGTGCATGACCACACCAAATATGTCCAGTTCGTCCGGATCGACAAATATCGGGCTGTAGGCGGGATTCATTGGCTGCAGGCAAAGACGCGGAGTAGTACACAACCGTTTGACAGTGAATTCACCGGCGACTGCAGCGATCACAATGTCGCCATGCGTGGGTTTGACCGCCTTATCAACAATCAGCAGATCACCAGACAGAATGCCAGCTTCTACCATTGACTCGCCTTCTGCCCGCACAAAGTAGGTTGCGGAGGGATGCCGTATACAAAATTCGTTGAGATCCAACTGAGCTTCGATGTAGTCCTGCGCCGGGCTTGGGAACCCTGCCGCACATGAGTCAGCAAAAAGTGGCAGTGCGAGTGGGGCTGTGCCTGGTGAGTATTTAAAAATTTCAATCGTCATAACATCATTTACCTGTATATTTATACAGTGTATTATTGATGTTACCTATAGGGCTTGCAAGTGGGATCGGTAGAAATAATGGTGTGTCAAAGCAGCGCATTGCTTTTCAAAGGAATAAAGTTGCCAGGCAGTAGTTGACCAATCCTTGTTGAGTGAAAAACGTACACCTCTGGTGCGGCGGTTTAAGACGCGAGGTGGCGAGGTTATTCACAGGGTTCTACGCCGGATATGCACCCTTAATGTGGATAACTACCTTATGTCGTGAAGGAAGATGTCAGTGACGCATATCCGCTTCGCTTCTGGGTGCAAAGCCCTGTACAAGGAGTATTCAACCTTTGGTTGAGTAAATTTGGTAATCCGTATAGAATTATTTAAACGCGGTATCTGCGTTATGCATGAGCTTGAGGGTAGATGAGATGACAAAATTTAAAGATATGACACCAATGCAGCGCTTAGATGCTATGCGTAAAGCAGGTGTTACTCTATATCCAAATCTCTCCGCAGAAGATAAGAGAGCAGTGCTGTACGTCGAAAATGAACCAACTGTAGCGGCGCAAGACACTAATAAAAGTTAGTCCTCTACTGATCAGTTGGTGGGGATACAACCTCATCAACTGGAACACTCATCCGAAGCACTTCCTTTTGATTATTGTATGTAAAAGCAACATCTCCTTTCATACTCGTTTCATACCGGTCAACAATCGCTTTAGCTGGCTCACACACAGAAAGAACGTCGCGAGACATGGCCAGACCTAAAAAAGCCGAAAACGTCACAGACGCTGGGATCATGAACCCCTTGAGTGAGGGGCAGTCAACATCACGATGTACAAACTGCAGCTCTACTTCATTTGATGATAATTTTCCAGAAAAGAGTCCACCAAATTTGCCGTTGCTCGATACTGCCACAACAAACTTTTTGGTTGAATATTTCGACTTGTGATAAATCGTCTCCCAAGACCAACATCCGTATCCATCCTTATATACTGATGTATCCCGCCATGATTTAGAAAGCTCGGCATGTGCAGGACTACAAACCTCAAACTGAAGTGTCGGAAGTATCAGATTTGGAAAAAGTTGTTTCATTTCTTGAGCATAAGCATCGACGGTCAAAACTCCTACGCCGGTAAGCAATTCATCAAACTCACGCTTTTTCATACCACCACGCAACTAAACTCTGGAAAAACAGCAGTGTAACATAGAGATCGAACATCAGAGGAAAGAGACAATCGTTTGTCCATAGTTGCAACGCTTTTCCAATCGAGAACGGTTGTGCTTGTCCTCAATGCCAATTTGAATTCCTAACTTTTCTTACCTTTTTGTATCCATTTCACTTCTCTTTCCTCTACTTTTGTTCCGCTTTCAACCCTATAGGTCTTTCAAGCTTGATGGGTGTTTCTTGGAGCCACCTTCGGCTCCCTGGCGTAGCCAGGTCGTCAGCCCACTCAGCTAACCCGGCCAAAACATGCCGGGTAAGCTTCGCCGAACCCCGCATGATGCGGGTTTCGTGCCTGAAGGCTTGGGTCTGCTGTCCAACACCAACCCCTGCAGCTGGCCACTGGCCAGCGCATTCACCACGACGGCGATACTGCTGCCGTCGCTCAGAAGCGCGTAACGGCTTTCGCTGCTGCTGCGCCGTTCCGCATTGTGCCCTGTTTCACCCTCAGCTGTGGGGTGAGTTTCCGTGAGTTATTCCGACCGTCGCTAGGCAGTAGACCACACTCCATCGCTCCTTCTGGCAAGGCTGGTATGAACGCCTGCGGCGGCCTTGCCAGCGCTCCTGATTGTGGTCTGGGCCAGTTTGCGACGGCGAATACTCACAGAAGCATCACTTTAACCACATAAGGAGATTCAAAACATGTCACAACAAAACGTCCAGGGCGCGACAGCGAAGCCTACAGAGGCATCTCATGAATTCAACAGCAATGAGTATCGGGCGACCTATTCCCCCGATGACAACAAATTGCGCCTGTATCCCCTCCATCGTCTCGATGAAGAAACCTACGCGACAGTGAGCAAGGCGGGTTTCAAATGGGCACCTAAACAGCGTTTCTTCGTGGCGCCTGCGTGGACGCCGGGCCGCGAAGATGTCTTGATGAGCCTTGCCGGTGACATCGAGGATGAAGATAGCACGTTGTTTGAGCGTCAGAGCGAACGCGCCGAACGCTTCAGCGGTTACAGCGAGAAACGCGCGGCAGAATCCAGCCAGGTTTTAACGGCGGTCGATAAGCTGGCCTCGGCGGTTCCCTTTGGGCAGCCGATCCTTGTTGGCCATCATAGCGAGCGAAAAGCGCGCAGGCATGCCGCAAAAATCGAAAACGGTATGCAAAAGGCCGTCATGCTGTTCGAACGGTCAGAGTATTGGCAAGAAAGGGCTGCGGCGTCCTTGGCCCACGCCAAATATAAAGAACTGCCAGCCGTGCGCTATCGCCGGATCAAAAAAATTGAAGCCGACTTGCGCAAGGCAGAAAAAAATATCGCAGACTCGGAAAAATTTCTGAAACTTTGGCGCTCCGATAACCTGGATTTAAAGATGGCCATCGCAATCAGCAATTACGAAAGTATTTACGCATGTTTTAGCCTGGAGAAGTACCCCCGACCACAGGATAAAAGCCAGTACGAAGGGCGCATGAGTCTGTATTCAGCGTTGGATGAAGATATTATCACGGCCGAACAGGCCCGAGATGTTGCGATCCCTTGCCATGATAGGGCTATCCGCCATTATCAACGCTGGGCGACACATTACCGCAATCGCTTGAGCTACGAACGGGCCATGTTGAACGAGAGCGGCAGCGTGATAACGAGCGCGAAAGAATTTCAAGTCGGCGGTCAGGTGCTTTGCAGGGAGGAATGGCTGCCTATCCTCAAGATCAACAAAAGAAACGGAGAAGTCACCTCACTGGAAACGCCGTGGCACAATTTTTTAGGGTACAAGGGCACGATGAAACTCACCGTTGATCGCATCACCGATTATAAAGCCCCCACAGAGGAAGAGGCACAAGCTGCCAGTAAGACAGTAAAACGTCCGCCGAACGTGAATGTTCCCGACGAGGGATGTGTGACGATGACCAAAGCCGAATGGGCCGCGAAACACCGTGATTACAAGGGCGTTCGGGCCGTTGAGGCCACCGACACCCACGGAGCCTATCGCTACCGCCGAGTGATGACGCAAGGTTGCACGCTGTCATCTGTGTATATCAGCGACATGAAAACCGTTGAAATCCCGAACAAATAAAAATTGCTCCCCGGATCAACTCCGGGGAGCCATAGAGGGTATAAGATGCATTTGGCACTTAAGCAGCGTATCGAGATGATGCGCGGAAAAATTGAACGTAGCGCCTCGGTGGTTGAGGTTCCGGCCTGTTCACAATTGTTTGTTAGCTCAGATGAGATCTGCGACCGTCTGGTTCACCTGGCCAACATCAGCAATGGGGATCGCATACTGGAGCCGAGCGCGGGGACCGGCGCGATTGTAAGGACTATCAGGAAAGTGGCACCCGCTGCGGTATGTGATGCCGTAGAGATTAACGCCGAGCTTTGCCAGCACTTGAGAAACGAATTTGAAGGCATCAACGTGATCTGCAGTGATTTCCTGGAATACTGGCCGCATGCTTCAGAGGGAAACTACAGCCGAATTATCATGAATCCGCCGTTCAACCAGGGCGCGGATATCAAACATATTCTGCATGCCCGCTCGTTGCTGATACCCGGTGGCGTGCTGACCGCCGTGTGCTTGAACGGGCCACGGCAAAACAAATCGCTCAAGCCGCTTTCTGACCATTGGGAGCCTTTGCCGCGTGGGGCGTTTGCGTTTACCGATGCGTCTACCGCGATAGTGCGGTTGGGGGCGGCCTGAAAATATCGCACAGCCACAGGGGGTGAACGGATGCCCCCTTTATGCCTGGGTCGGGGTGTTGAGCCGTCGAGCTGGGGTGAATACCTGTTTCGCGTCCTGGTGCCGGTCCTGTGTTTCTCATGGGCGCCGGCGGGGAAAGGTCAGCGGCAAAAAGCCAGAGAGAGGACAGCGCCTGCGGCGCTGTTCTTCCCTATGCCGCTCCTGGTGAGCTGACTCCTCTTCTACTTCCCTGGTATCTTCTCTCTCCTCTTTGTCTTCTTCCTGCTTCATTTCCTTATTTTCCTGATAGCCCTTCTATTCCTTTGGTAGCTTCTGGCCAGCAGCTGATGGACAAGAATTAACGGCAGTCTGGATACCTTCGGCTCCCTGGCATAGCCAGGTCGTCAGCCCACTCAGCTAACCCGGCCAAAACATGCCGGGTAAGCTTCGCCGAACCCCGCTTGAGGCGGGTTTCGGGCCAGAAGGCTTTGGGTCTGCTATCTAACATCAAGGTCAACCCCTGCAGCTGGCCAGGGCCAGCGCGTTCACTGCTCTGCGAAATGACTGCAGAGCGCTAAGGAGCAACGCCGTTTCGCGCCCGCGCGTTTCGTCGTTGCGACGGGTTCCTGCTCGTTTCATTACCTGGATATCTTCACCCATTTGAGTTCTTTCGCCGGGGCTGAGACAAGCACAACCCGTCTTGCTGTCTAGGGGCCGGCCATGCCTTTCGCAATAAATTTTTTCCGGCCATTTCATTAGACCGAAAAAAATTTCCCGCTCCCCCCAGACATCTTCACCGGGCCGTGCTCGTTTACGCCCTCGCGGCGAACGACTCTCAAACGGGTGAAGGTAATACCCAGCGGGAAAGTCCAGCAGGTCCCCGCAATAACATCAAAACCGCGGCCCCGACAACTCAACGGGTGATGGTTTTCAAAAGCGAAAGCTCAACGGAAATAAGGAGATTCATCATGGCAGAACGTGGCGTAAACAAAGTGATTTTGGTCGGCAATCTGGGTCAGGCTCCCGAAATTCGTTATATGCCCAATGGGGGCGCGGTGGCCAATCTGTCTCTGGCGACCTCCGAAACATGGCGCGACAAGGCAACGGGCGAACAAAAAGAAAAAACCGAATGGCATCGCGTTGTCTTGTTCGGAAAGCTGGCCGAAGTGGCCGGGGAATACCTGAGCAAAGGCTCAAAGGTCTATATCGAGGGGCAACTGCAAACCCGCAAGTGGCAGAACGAGCAGGGTATTGATCAGTACACCACCGAAATCGTGGTGAAGGTCAATGGCACCATGCAAATGCTGGGCGGCGGCGAGCGCCAGACTAGCGGCAACGTACCTGCACAACCTCCGGCTGCCGCGCAGCCAGCAGCCAGCAGCGCACCGGCCAAGGGCAAGCGCTCGACTAAAGGGAAAGGGTCGCCAAAGGGAGCAGATGCCGCGCAAGCACCATCAGCGCCACCATCGCAGCCGCAAGGTGGTCAATACCCGCCGATGGATTTTGAAGACGACATCCCGTTTTAGGATTTACCTTTTCGCCCTGTGCAAGCAGGGCATCACTAACAGGAGTTTATAGCCAATGGCTGACCAACAGCACGTCTTGTTACCAACAGACGGCCCGTTTACGCGTGAACAGGCCAACGTTGTAGCAGCAGCCTACAGCAATGTTGCCATCGAGGACGATCAGGGGACGCATTTTCGGCTTGTTGTTCGCGTCGATGGCGCAATGAGCTGGCGCGATTGGAATTTCTCACAAGATGCCGGGTATTGGCTGAATCGCTATATCTAGCAGTGCGGTGTGAAAAAGCAGTAAGCAAAAGGGTGCCGGACGTGAGCCGTCCGGCAGACAGTAGTCAACACATAAGGAGTACCAACTATGTCAGTTACCGAGTCTAAAGCAAAAACAGCTAAGAAAGCTAGCAGTAAGGCGAAAGAAAAAGCCGTGTCTAAAGAACTAGTTACCCTGCTCGAAAGTACGCCGGTTGTTCTGGTGCCATTCTCTCAATTGGCCGATACCGAACTGAACACACGTATCGTTCCGCATACGGACAAAGAAGTCAGAGGATTGGCCGACAGCATCAAGGGGGTCGGCATACTGCAAAACCTGATCGTTATTGCGCTGCCTGACGGCCAACTGGGCGTTGTCGGTGGTGGTGGCCGTAAAAAGGCTACCGCGCTGTTGGTGAGCGAAGGGCTTATCGATGCCGATCAACCTTTTGTGCCTGTGAAGGTAGTTCCACGCGAACTGGCGGTTGCCGCATCGATGACGGAAAACGGCCAGCGTAAATCAATGCACCCCGCCGAACAGATCATCGGCTTCCGTACACTTTCTGAAGAGGGGAATACGCCAGCGCAGATCGGTGATCTGCTGGGGTATGGTGCCCGTCACGTCCAGCGCATGCTGAAATTGGCCGGGTTGGCTCCTTCTATCCTTGATGCATTGGCTAAAGATGAACTCACAACCGAGCACTGTCATGTGTTGGCGCTGGAGAATAACCCTGAGCGCCAGTTGCAGGTTCTGGATATGGCCAAAGAGAACAGCTACAACGGCAAGCCCCAAATTCATCAAATACGCAGCTTGATAACCGCCAGTGAAGTCCAGATCAGCGGTAGCGGGAAGTTTGCATTTGTCGGAGCCAATGCTTTTGAGGACAGCCAGATCCGCCGTGATCTGTTTAGCGAGGACGATGGCGGCTATGTCGATAAAGTCCTGCTTGATACACACCTCGTTAACAAGCTGGAGATAGTTGCCCATGCCCTACAGGAAAACGAAGGGTGGGCATGGTGTCTGCATCGGATGGATCAAGTAGAACGCTGGGGAGAGGATGCGCAGACGTACGGCTTTTTGCCTACCCCTGCACCTTTGTTTACCAAAGAAGAACAGGCCCGCCTAGACACGCTGACAGCCGCGCTGCAAGAGGTTGACACCCACGACGATGAATATGAGATTCAACAGCAGATTGAAGACCTTGAATCGGCTGTAGCGATCCGGTCGTGGACACCTGAGCAGAAAGCACAGGCTGGGGTGGTCGTGTCATTTGAGGATGATGACGTTTGCATTCAGCGCGGGGTTCTTCTTCGGGAACAGAAGGAGGGGACAGAGGGGGCCAAAGCAGACAACGAGACTCGAACATCATCAGGTATCACTTATACCCGCCAACCCGAACCGGTGGACGACATCAGTTTACCGTTGCTGACCAAAATGTCATCGGAACGGACGCTTGCGGTACAGGCAGCGGTAGTACAACAGATACCGAAGGCCGTTGCATTGCTGGCATGGACGTTGTGCCGTGACCTGTTATCACATCATTACGGTTCGACGTCTGCGCTCAAAGCGTCATTGCGTTGCTCACACCATAGCTTGCTGGAAAATGCGCCGTCAGGCAAAGAGGGTACCGCTTATCTTGCTCTCAAAGCAGAAATCGATCGTGTCACCGCCATGTTGCCGGAAGGTTGGGATCGTGACTTTACCACCTTCTTTACGTTGAAAGGGGAGCAGTTGCTTTCCATCCTCGGTTTATGTGCGGCTTGCGGGTTGGATGGTGTACAGACCCGTGAATGTGGGCATACGACACGCAGTCCGCTCGATGCGGTGGAAACGGCGTTTGATTTCGAACTGCGTGACTGGTGGCAACCGACAAAAGCCAATTTCTTTGACCACCTGAAAAAACCACAAATTGTCGAGTTCCTGAATGAAGCGGGTTTCACCGGTGCGGCAAGTGATGCGGAGAAGATGAAGAAAGGGGACGCCGCAGAGTTGGCCGAAGAACGGATGGCAAGTAACCGTTGGGTGCCAGTGTGGATGACCGCGCCTAAACCTAAAGAGGCACCTGTCGACGATCCTGCCAACGCAGAAAATGTTGAAGGCGAAACCCATTCCGACGAAACAGCCACCACTGACGCAGCCTGATAACTGGAGCTGCCGCCCGAAAGGGCGGCTGATAACACGATGACCAAAGAAGAAAAATTCACGTTAGCCAAGCTGCAAGCCTTTACCGCCACCGATTTTGAACAGTACCGCGAACGCGGCGAGGAGGCACGCTTGCGGTTATCCAGTGCGGTGATCGCAGCGCTGGGTTTGCCTGACTGCTGGCAGATCGATTGCGAACACCGGCAAGAATGGTGCGGGGTACAGGCATGGAGTAAGCGCTTTACCAATGTACTCTGCCAGTCATTTGAGTACGGGCAACCGCTATGGGCAATTGTCGGTGAAATGCATGGCGAGCTGGAAAACCGAACAGAGATAGAACAGTGGCTGGACGAGCTAATGTTGCCTAATAAACTGGAGGACCGGCGGTGAATGAATGGCGTTATTCGCTGCGGTGGGCGTACCCTCATCGACCTTGCCCCGGTGAAGAAATATTGGTGTTTGAAGATGTTCCTGCCGGTGCGCGTGCGCCAGCTAGTGTGATGGCCCTGTTTGTACCGGGGGGTGACTATGCTGTGTCTCTGGATTTTTTGGACGTGAAGCCTATACGCCGCTGGAGTCCGGAGCGCAAAGCACAAGCACGTCAGCGCAATCTCGAGCGCAGAGTGGTCAAAGCCGCGCCGTTGTTTGCTGATGAGCTGATAGCGCGCGAGCTGGAAAACCGGCCTGATTACTTCAAGGGAAAATGAATACTATACTGAATACAATGCTATTTTCAGTCGCTAAGAGGGAGGTGGGTATGTGGAAATACCTAAGACGTAAGATCGCAAACAACCCCAGAGTGCAAAAAATGTCGCCAGCACAGCGAAAAAGCGTTGGCGGGAAGTTCATTATCTATAGCACCCTGTTGTTGCTTATCCCATTCACCGGCATGCTGTTGTCATACAGTAGCGCACTGGTGCATATCACCTTTCAAGTGATCTGGGCCGTTTCCATGATCGTTGGTTGCGTGATTGCCTTTGAGTCTGAGCCTGAGTCGGGTACCAGGGCAAAATGACGTTGGCCAGGGCGGGAAGGTCAAGAACAGACGGCACCTGCGGTGCCGTTTTTTCCCGTACTTTCCTGCCTCATTCGTTTCTTCTCCTGGTGAACTGTTATCCCCGAATTGCTGTTTAAACCTCTCTTCTTCCTGAACAACACTCTTTACCTTGTCTTTCTCATTGTCATTTCTCCGATAGTTTCCATTCCATTCTGTTGGTGTCGCATCTCTCTGGCCCAAAATCAGGTCAACAGCAGTCTGGATACCTTCGGCTTCCAGGCTTTGCCTGGTCGTCACCCCTACTCAGCTAACCCGGCCAAAAAATGCCGGGCAAGCTTCGCCGAACCCCGCATAAAAAGCGGGTTTCGGGCCTGAAGGCTTGGGTCTGATATCTAACGACCAGGTCAAGGACTGCAGCTGACCGGTGGCCAGCGCGTTCACTGCCCCGCGGTAAAGCGGCAGGGCGCCAAGGACGTCCCGCCGTTCCGTCGTGCCGGGTGTGTTCATACTGTTGCCCCTGGTGATCCCTCTCTCGTTTAGTTCTTCGCGGATGGCTGTTTGTAGCACCATTCACGTTCAGAAAACAAAGGAAGGTAAACGCCGTAAACGGCCCTTTGTTTTCTGCCCATGCCTGTTGCTCCTTACGCCATTTGCCGCGTGAGACCTAACCGAAAGATGGACTAACTACCTGATAAGGGGAAAAACAGCATGAACACACAAAACGTCAACGTCAAAACCGCCACGCAAGATCCTCCCAAAAGATGGGTAAAAGACCAACGTGCTTTCGCCAATCAAGAGCTGGGCCGTTTTGTCGTGAAATACACCGCCTACAGCGCTCGTGGAGGCTTTAGCACTTGTCATCAGCATTTTCTCTTTGCAAAGAGCAGGCTGGATGCGGCTTTCAAATTCGGCTTGCTTGCGCCGATGGAAAGCAACTTTGTTGTGGATGCCGTGGAGGTGCAGGTGCCTATCCAAGACGTCTGTATCAGCAGCACCGGTTATCACTTTACCGTTGATGGCGATCTGTGGCGCTGTCTGGAAAACGGCGAGTTCGTGGAAGTGACAAGTGATGGCGATATCTGGAATGCCGATCGTACGTACACATTACCCCTCTATGGCCATTTGCAACAGTATCATTGTTAACAACACAGTGATTAGCATTTACCACCAAACAGGACAAAGCGAAATGAAAAAAACTAGCGGCAACGCCTCTGTTTCTAAGTCCCCTGCAAAGTGTTGGAGTCTTTGGCATCGTGCCGTAGATAGCGCACAAGAAGAGGTAGCAATGTCCGAACATGCCAACGATCACTATGGGGTAAGGTTCAACCGTCTTGACCGCATGCTGACTTGGTTGGTTGGTTTTACAAAGGGCTGGAAAATCGAGCGAAAAAAACAGGCGCTATTGAGCCTGAAAAATAACACGCATAGATGAAAAATCAGGGGTTTCCCCTGCCTTCTCAACTAAGCTGGTTTACCCCTGAGAAAGTTAGACCAGCTTTCAACGACCAACATGGAGATAAGCCTATGTCACAACTGAGTTTCACTGATTTGTGTAGCGCGTTTGAAAGCGTCCCCGTAAAAGCCAAGCCCACTCTGATCGAAAAACCTGCCCACCCCGTGCGCATGATCACCCCAGATGTGGCCCGAAAGCAGTTTATCAGTGCCTTTGCTCACACAGCGCAAAATATGCGGCGCTGGGACGTGTTTCGTGACTTCATAACACTGGCGGCCAGTGAGTTGGATATGGCTCGCATCCGAACGCCGGAGAACATCGAGAGCAGCCGCCGGATTTGCGACTGTTACACGGCTGCCGATCAGGACAATATGAACAAACTGTTTTGTCTGATGGTCACAGCCTTGGAAGGGGAGTTCCATGACTTTCTGGGATCGATATTCATGGAGTTGGAACTAGGCTCCGATAAGATGGGCCAATTTTTTACGCCGTATAATATCCAACTGATGATGGCGAAAATGTTAACAGGGGATATTGCGGCAGTCGTCCAGAAACAGGGCTGGATCGAACTGCATGAGCCAGCATGCGGCGCAGCGGGGATGGTGCTTGCCTATGCTCAATGCATGCTGGAAGAGGGGTTAAATCCTTCCGAACACCTGTATGTTGAGTGCATCGATATTGATCCTGTTGCCGCAGATATGGCTTTCATCCAGTTGAGCCTATTGGGGATCCCTGCCAGGGTGATCACCGGTGATGCGCTCACCATGAAATTCACCCGGGTTCGTTTTACGCCGCTTTATTATATCAACGGATGGAAAGACCGGCTGGCCCTGCGGCAGAAATGGGATGCGCTGGCAAAGGTTATGCAGCTGATGGCTAAAACGACGGTTTAAAACAGAAGTTTGAGATGTTATGCACGGCGGGAAGGGGAGAACCTCCCCGCTTTAATGCTGGGAAAATGAGTCCCGCAGTGGGACTGAAATCTTGATTAATCCCATTTTGGGACTATAATTAACAGAATGAAAATCATATCCGTTAAGACATTAAAAGATTTTTGGGATGAATATCCCGATGCCGAACAGCCGCTGAAAGCATGGGTGGATGAGGCCGTCAAAGCGAACTGGCGAACCCCGGCAGAAATTAAAGAACAGTACCGCAGCGCCAGCATTCTGAAGAACAGGCGGGTGGTATTCAATATCAAAGGAAACGACTACAGGTTAATCGTAGCGATTGCCTACCAGCGGGGATGGATGTTTGTGAAATTCATCGGCACGCACCGCAAATACGATGCCATCGATGCTGAAACTGTAGAACTGGAGTAGAACGATGCAAATCAAACCGATCCGTAACGAAGATGATTACAAGGCAGCCTTAAAGGCCGTTTCCCCTCTCTTTGACAACGAACCAGAAATGGATACGGCAGAAGGGGACTTCTTTGAAGTCATGTGCCTACTGATTGAAGAGTATGAGAAGAAGCACTATCCCATTGAGCCACCTCATCCCATCGAGGCGATAAAATTCCGGATGGAGCAACAGGGCTTGACGGTCAAAGATTTGGAGCCAGCGATCGGCAGGGCAAACCGTGTGTATGAAGTTCTCAACGGTACGCGAAAACTCACCTTGCCAATGATCCGTAACCTGCATAAGCAATTCAATATCCCGCTGGAAAGTCTGGTCGGCGTGTGATTTTCCACAACAGGCAGCCACAGGTGTAGAACATTCCTCCTGTGGTTGCTGCCCAGATCTACCCCTTTACGGCGCGAAAGCAAGGGCGGCAAAAAGCCAAGGAAAGGACAGCGCCTGCGGCGCCGTTCTTCTCTCTGCCGCTCCTGGATATCTTCCTCTTCCTCTTTGGTTTCCTTCCTGGTGACTTCTCTTCCCTGGTTATCTTCTTCTGTTCTCGATGGCCATGTACCTGGTGAACAAAAAGCTAAATCAACGGCAGTCTGGATACCTTCGGCTTCCAGGCTTTGCCTGGTCGTCACCCCTACTCAGCTAACCCGGCGAAAACATGCCGGGCAAGCTTCGCCGAACCCCGCATAAAAAGCGGGTTTCGGGCCTGAAGGCTAGGGTCTGATATCTAACGGCCAGGTCAAGGACTGCAGCTGGCCGGTGGCCAGCGCGTTCACTGCCCTGCGAAAAGCTGCAGGGCGCTAAGGTCGCCACGGCATTTCGCCGTGTCGGGTGTGTGCATATTGCTACTACCGTGTCAGTCACACCCGCTGAGTCCCTCGCCCCGCTAAAAACTACCTTCCAGGCGTCTGAAGTCAAATCTGTCGCCGGCACCCGTTCGCACTCCCTACGGTCGCTTGCGCTGCGGCTTTGTCGCCAAATTTGACTTCCTCCTCATCCCTGGAAGGTCAGTTTAGCGGTTGCGGCGAGGGGCTCAGTGGGATGTGACAATAAACACTAAGGGGAGAAATAACATGCACACACAAAACGTCAACGTCAACAGCGCGACGGAAGCTAGCAGGATATGTGAAAGGACAACACCTCGATTTGATGGTTTTGTCTGCAACATTCACTCACATCACCCGTTTGACGTGATCCGCGCTGACGTGGTGATCCAACGGCTGGAAAAAGAGGCCAATAAAGGGTGTGGCAGCTATTACGAAATTTACGAATCGCGCTTACTGGCCATGGCGATGAACTGGATGGAAAGATTACCGCTAACAGATCGCCCGGTGTTTATGGGGGCGGCAACGAAGCGGGGGATCATGCTGACACTGGCCGAAGAACAACGCGCACAGGCCTCAAGTGATGAACTGATGGCCGAGCTGGCCGCCGATTACTGATTTTTTTTAACCCGGTGGCGGCGTATTGCTGCCACCCCTCACTAGAAGGAAAAAGCACCATGTATTTAAATCTGACCGAGTCTTGCGCCACTCTGGGTATGAATGCCAACGCGGAAGCCGAGCGCGCCTATTGGCAGAGCCGTGAAAAAGCAGCGGTGAAAAAGCCGGTTGAAATTGACGTTCATCGGTTCCATGACGCGCTGGGCATGATGTCCCCGCTTAACTGGTCATGCAGCGAAAACGGTGAGTGTGAAACGTTTATGTTGGCTGAGATGTATTGCGGCAACGTTACCGAAATTTACACCCGGATCGGAGTTCGTTACTTCGAGATGCGGGATCACAGAGACCTGAGCCACGCGAAAATTCTGGCCAGCGTTAAGGAGGAATTTGGTTTACGCCAGAAATGAAAAAAGCAGGGTTTCCCCTGCCTTCTCTAGCTGGTTTACCCCTGAGAAAGCTAGACCAGCTTCCAATAATCAACATGGAGATAAAGCCATGAATATTGAAGTCTCAATCATTGCACCATCTGCGCTGTATGTAAAGCAATTGGAGATCCAAAACGAGCAACCGAAAAAACAGGTTCGTATTCTGCGCGATGACATTGCCGCCAGTGACCTTACTCCTGAAATGCGCGCCTGGGGCCGTCATATCGCTCGCTGTCGTCACAAAGGCCGCTCTGTTAGGGTTCCCGCGATGTGTGGGAGCGAGTGGGGGCAACTTCTACGTGCGCTTGAACTAAAACGGGCGCTTGTCTGATTTAACGTGCCGCCCCTAAGTGGGCGGTTTTTTTCCCGGCTATGCATCACAAGTTTGGAATGGTGCCAACGTCGGCGCCGCAAAAACCATAATAAGCAACTGCTGCGGCTGCGCCGCCGCCGTGGCTTCTTTTACTGCATTTTCTCAGCGTATGGCGGGCTGGCTTGCACTGAATTGAACACAAGGTATTGATATTAAGTTTCTTCCTTTTCATCAAACTACTTTCCTTTGTAATACCACATAGTTTAATCAACAGATGCATGGCCAAAAATCAGGTCAACGGCGGTTTGGCCCCCTTCGGCTTCCTGGCTGCGCCAGGTCGTCACCCCGACTGCGCTAGCCCGGCATGAAGACGCCGAGCAAGCTCCGCCGAACCCCGCAAAAGCGCGGGTTTCGGGCCTGACGGCTAGGGTATGATGGCTAACGGCCAGGTCAAGGGCTGCAGCTGGCCGGTGGCCAGCGCGTTCACTGCCCTGCGAAAAGCTGCAGGGCGCTAAGGTCGCCACGGCATTTCGCCGTGTCGGGTGTGTGCATATTGTTACTACCGTGTCAGTCACACCCGCTGAGTCCCTCGCCCCGCTAAAAACTACCTTCCAGGCGTCTGAAGTCAAATCTGTCGCCGGCACCCGTTCGCACTCCCTGTGGTCGCTTGCGCTGCGGCTTTGTCGCCAAATTTGACTTCATCCTCATTCCTGGAAGGTGAGTTTAGCGGTTGCGGCGAGGGGCTCAGTGGGATGTGACAATAAACACTAACGGGACAAATAACATGCACACACAAAACGTCAAGGTCAACAGCGCGACGGGGACTAGCAGGATATGTGAAAAGGCAACCCCTAAATTCATTCCGTCACCCTATGAAAAGGGTGTCTCGATCAGGGAAGATATCTTTAATAAACAGTTTAAGGTGCTTGTTAGAGGCCTGGCTACGTTCCCAAATGATGCGGCATTTGAGAAAAAACAGATCAGTTTCTACGTACTTACAGCATCAACAATTACGGATGCCGTAAATCAGGTAAATAAAGTACACAGTGAAAACGCCTGGCAGTACAAGGATGCGGACGTACTGGGTGATACAACAGTTCTGGATTATTTGGCTCAGTACGTCCAAATTACGGACCGCAATGGGAGGGCGGTATTGGGTGGGACGATAGGTACCAAAATTGAGTGGTGTGAACCGATAAAAACAACGGGAGAAATTGAGGTTCTGACCACGAAAGTGAAAAGAACAAATTACGCCGCCAGGGATGAGCTTAACGCAGGAAACCTAAGTAAAGCGGATGAATTATGGTTAATCGCCGAAGTAATGACATTGGAAATTGTTGCTCCGATCTATAGGGGGCATCCTGAGATAGTACAGATATTCGATGAAATTTACCGCCGTGAATGTGCAGACTTCATCGAAGAGGAAGCACAGATGTTTGCGACAGAGTGATCATTAAACAATGTAATCAACGGCCCGTTCCTGAGAAAGCAGGCCAATAAATAGGAGATAAAGCCATGGGTGTTATGAAAATTGGGATCGAAAAAAAGGTGGTTGTAGTCGGGCAAGTTGTCAGCACAAGTCTATATGGTCTCGGTCGTGGTGTCATATACATGATCCAGGGTAAACAAAGTCCGGAAACAGTAACCCATCGTTTGGGCGGTGTAATGGCAACAGGTGGTAACGCAACTTTTGATATTGCTTTTGAGTGTGGGACAATGACGCATCAATTACATGAGTGCATTTTGTATGGAGTTCAGTGGACGATCCATGATGAAGTTCTGGGCCAAGATGAAGTCCTGCGAATTTTAAGCAATGCGCGCGATGAAGAAGAAAGGAGAAACACAGAAAAAAAACGGGCTCAAAAAGCATTTCAAGATGAAGTTGAACGCATAAAAAAAGCTCCTGAATATATCGGGCTTTCACAAGAACAAAAAGGAATTACTCAAGTTACTGCTAATGTTCGGAAGGAGTTGAAAAAAGCATGCCCAGGCGTAAAGTTTAGTGTCCGCAAAAGGCATACTTCTAGTGTCAATATTAGTTGGACAGATGGCCCTAAAGAGGATGAGATTAAAGCCATTATTGGTAAGTATAAAGATGGCCACTTTAACAGCATGGAAGATATCTATGAATATTGTGAGTCCCCGTTCAATAAAGTTTATGGCGGTGTTAATTATCTTTTCACAAAGAGAGAGTATAGCGACGCTCTAACAGAGAAAGCCATCCAGGAATTCAATGTCAAGTTTGGCGATCGATTTGAGAATGTCAACATTGAACGCTATAAATCTGGTGAGCTATGGCGTGTGGGTTTTCGTGATTTTTGGCATGGTCATGGTGTCGAAGATGAAATAAACAGAATGAGAGCGCAGTTGACCGCCTAATCAGTTCAACCCATGAATGAGGAGGGCACCTCCTCGTTCCGGTTTTTTTATGATGTAGAATTGCATTTCTGTAATACTTCTCGGCGTCCCTTTAAAGTGATACCCCCGTTGAGAGAGTATCAGTTTATTCCCCTCCCACCCGGATGAAAATAACAAAAATTTTCATCCTGCCGCTGCCCCAGAGGGGCTCCCTGGCTTGCACGATGACAATGAAAAACCTATTGTCATCGTCTGAGAATGTGCTGTTGGCATGATAACTTATCCACATATACACAATCGATATTCTTTCACCTTGTAGAGGTGAAGGAATCGCTCACGTTCATTCCACCCTAATGAAAGGATAGTATTTCACTGGCTTTATCTCATGTGCATATGTGGATAAGAGAATGTGCTAATTTTTAGCTATCGGATAAGTAAGAGGCTTTTTCTTGTTAAGCTTAATTGTTTTGTAAGTTCTATGGATTTTTTCTGCATATATGTATCTACGGTATGCTTGCTTCGGAGAGTCTTTAAAACCTGCATTATATGCACCAACAGAAACCCAGGAAACTCCCCATTTTTTGAAAGCTATAGCAAGATAAAAGGCACCTGTATAGATGTTAAGACAGGCATCATTTTTTAAATGATGTCTCGTTATGCCATAGCTATAGAGCTCTTGATCATGCTGTGAGTTAATTTGCATGATACCAGTGTCAACACTAGAATCATAATTATTACCTACGGCATATTGATTGAACTTGGACTCATTCCAGGCTATTGCGCGGAGTAAGTCTGGATCGATTTTGTAATCCCTTCCTGCCAAATCAAAACAATCCGATGCGTTTACCATGCCTGAAAAAAGCAGAGATACAGTCAAAGCGGCCATTTTATTCATATACTTCCTCCGGTCTGATTTCTAGGTAGTATTTTAATCTATACAAGTTCGCAGTTCAATATATATGCACTCTTCACCACAAAAATCACCACACCCCACGCAAAATTTACTTTTTGCTGATTTGGTTGTTGAAACAGTGGGTTAGGAATTATTAATTCCGTTCGATTCCAATGTGGAAGTCTAAATATATCGCCAACGAATCTAAGCGACTCGTCTATGACTCTGTGAAAAGTCGTAGACGAATCGATTTTTATAAATCAGACTGTTAGTGCGAATTGACCCTAGAGTCGACCCCTGCTACGATTCGCTACATGACTTGCTGTATATCTAGATTCGACTTGCGATTCGATTTTTTGGCGATTCGTCATGTTTTTGATATTTCAGTGTCAAATAAAACCACAATAATATAAGGAAAGGTGCCGTGGCTAAGATCCAAGTGTACGCCAGCGATGACGTGGCAGACAAGATAATGGCAATAGTAGAAAAACGCCGTCAGGAAGGTGCTAAGGATAAAGATGTCAGTTTTTCGAGTGTCACCACGATGCTCATTGAACTGGGGCTTAGGGTCTATGAGGCCCAGATGAACAATAAAGAGACAGGATTCAATCAGGCCCTCTTTAATAAGACGTTGCTGGAGAATGTGCTGAAATCGCAGATGGCGACAAGTAAGCTTTTAGGCATGGTGTCTCTCAGTCCATATTTAGAAGGGAACGAGAAGTTCATATTTAAAGATATGGTCACAACAATCCGCGAAGATGTAGACCAAATTGTATCAAACTTCTTCCCTAAAGATGAGGGTGGTGAAGATGATGTTTGATTGATGTAATAAATTTAATAATGCTGGCTCATTATCATTTAATCTGGGTTTCAGGTTCGGTGAGAATCACCTAATGTGGGTTGAAAACCGCCCTTGATTGCAGGTCGGGCGGTTTTCGATGTCAGGCCGTTACAGTTAACAATTATTAAAAACTACGTGAAATCACTCAAGCGTAGAATTCGTGTAAAACCAGTAGATGGCGCAGGTTCTTCATTCTTTATATTTACCCTTGTTGAATTAATTAAAAAATAAAGTTGATAATAATAGTGATGATATAATGAATGGTTTTGCTGGTTTCTCTATTAATTTTACATCATAGTTTAAAATCATATCGCCGATATTTTTTTCATAATGGTTCAGTTGCCCCGTTAAAATTATTATGTTGCTATAGGAGGCCGTTTTTTCTCTTAACTTTTTGACTACGCTTTCAGATGTTTCACCAAAATCAAGCAACCAATCAAGTATATATGCTTCATACTGATTATTGCTTAGAGCCTCAATAATTTCGGTTTTATTTTGATACGTATCTGCTTCTATCCCATATCGGGCTGTAACTAGCTTAAGAAGTTCAAGAGTATCACGGTCGTTGTCTAATAATGCAATTTTTGGAGCTGGCAAGAAGTCTATTGAATTGACCTTGTATATTTCCACATCAAGAGGGTTCTCATTTTTTGTGCTAATTACAAAAAGACCGTCTTTTTTCACCGCATAAGTCTCATTTTCCTCGGTATTAATCACTGGGCTATCATTAACCTCTATAACGCATCGCTTGTGGATGTTGTTCATAATAAAAACACAATTATGTACCCTTTGCCCTTCAAAAGGCTCATTGAAATATTTGAATATATTTCTTACCTCCTCGAGTGTTATACCCCTCTTGCCATCTAGCTTTTGTTTGGCGCTGTTGTACTGCAGCCCCAGTATTGTTGCCATTGTCGACGCATGCTTTCTGTACCCGACACCTTTTTGGGTTAGCAGGTTACTGATTTTTTCTATGTAATTTATATTTTTTTTCATGCGCTTAAGACTCTTCCTGTTTCGTTTTTGAGCACTTCCTGAGCATAGATGCTCATACAGGCACTAGCATCAGGCATTACCTTACACCTGCATCATAGGTGAAATGGGAACCAATATGTGCTTTATGAGTATGATTTATATTAATATTCTCAAAACAGGCTCAAATTAATAGAAAAAAACACTCAAAAGATCTTCACATGTTTGTAAGTTTATGTTTAATTACCACTCATACCTTTAGTTTCAGTTTGGAATTACAACTATGACTGATGAACAATGGAAAGCAGTACAGCTTGTGATGAGATTGAGTCCCAACGTAAATCGTCTGCTTACCGAGTCGGCTCTACGAACAGGACGCAGTAAAACACAAGAGGCTTTACTCCGTTTAACTGACCATCTCATTAACTTCGAAGATATTGCGTCTGAAGGTAAAAGATTCTTAAGGAACGATAAGTAATTAATTTTTCGTGGCAAACAACCATGGCCTTTTGCAGTGCCAGGGAATCTATTTAATTTAACTTGAAATAATTAAAAATAAGAGTTTGCTGAATGAGTGGTAATTAAATTATTACTTTTATGTTAAAGGGCGGGGCCTTTGGGACAAACGTCCGGAGGTGCTTCTGAGTTATGATCACCTTGTGTCAAAAACAGAATGGAGGGGGTTGTGAGGAGATATAGCAGCGCTCCTGCTCTTGGGAAAACGGTAAGAGTGAAACTTGATACGGCAACGGAAGATTTATTAAGCGCTGCCGTTCAACGTAGTGGGAGAAGCCGGGGGTTTGAGGTGTTCTTCCGTGTGCGAGATCACCTTAACCGTTTTCCGATGTTCAGCGTCATGGAAAGCCCGGATTTTTCACGGAAGCACTATGCCACCGTCAGGTTTGATGATGAAACAAACCTTAAACTCATCAACGCGAAAAATCGCAGTGGCTGGTGTAAATCCTATGAGGTACGGGAACGGCTTCACGATCATCTGAAGAAGTTTCCCGATTTTTACAATGCAGAAATGGTGGAGGTGATACCCAATAATTTCAACTGAGGTAATGAAGTTTGTAATTTCAACCGCTTTTTAAATCTAACTGTTATGTTGAAGGAATAATGAAATGACAGAAATCTCTGTGATGAATGCAGCACAGGCACCCGCTGCTAAAAAGAAATTCAGTAAAGTTGGTCTTCTCAAAGCGCTGAAGTTCGCACTGCCGATTGCGGCGGTGTCGGCTGCCTTCCCAGAAACGGTGATGGCAGCTGGAGCCGGTAAAGACCTGATGGCAAGCGGCGACGGTACCGTTAAGAGCACCTTTGGGTCCGGTTCAAGCGTGGTGAAATGGGTCATCCTGGCCGAGGTGCTGGTCGGGGCGGTGATGTATATGACCACCAAGAACCTCAAGTTCCTTGCCGGCTTCGCCATTCTGTCGGTGTTTGTCGCCATCGGTATGTCTGTCGCCGGGTATTAATTCCGCGTTAGTGGAAGTAGAAAGCGTCCCTGCTTATTAATTTTTTTTAATTTCGAATGCGTTTATTCGCGTTCACGGGATTGCTTTGCCTGAATTCTGGTGGGCAGAGATTTCGCGGCTGCCCACCAGTTACCCGGAGGCCTATTTAAATGGCAGACGAGTCTCTCAAAAAATACCGATTCCCCGAAACGCTCACCAATCAAGGGCGCTGGTTTGGTCTGCCTGTGGACGAACTCATCCCGGCCATTATTTGCCTGGGATGGGGGATCTGGTCGCAGCATTACCTTTTGGGGATTGTCGCGGGCGTCCTGGCGTATCTGGCCATTAAGAAACTGAAAAAAGGGCGTGGCAGTACATGGCTGCGGGACCTGGTGTACTGGTATATGCCGACTTCCCTGTTGAGGGGCATTTTCCACGACGTACCAGACTCCTGCTATCGGCAGTGGATCAAATAGACAGGATTATTCAGATGGATCATGGAGCACGCCTCAGTACACAGCGCGTTATCGCCATCGGGTTTCTCTCGCTGGGGACGCTATTGCTGCTGAGCCTCAGTACCAACGTCATTCAGGGGATTAATAATTATCGCCTGCAGAACGAACAAAAGGTGGCGGTTACGCCGATGCTCTACAACGCACCGTTCGCCGTATCACAGAATCAGGCCGATGCATCGTACCTGCAACAAATGGCCCTCTCTCTCATTGCCTTGCGCGTCAACGTCACGCCGGAAACCGTGGATGCCTCACACGAACAACTGCTGATGTATGTCCGTCCGGCGTCCCAGAATGCGTTAAAAATCAAACTGGCAGAAGACGCCACGCGGATCAAGGACAACAACGTTAACTCGGCCTTCTACATGACCAGCGTGAAGGTGTATCCGGGCAGCAGCCGCGTTGACGTTCGCGGACAGTTGAAGACCTGGATTGGCGATTCCAAACCTTACCCTGAGCTGAAGCAGTACGTCTTGCAGTTCGAACGCCAGGACGGGGTTAGCTGGCTGGTTCACTTCGGAGAAATTAGCGATGCACAAAAATAGCCGTATTACGCTGGGCAAGGACATGGAGCGCGTGACGCTTGTCAGCTACTCCGACATCCAGACGCTGCCGGATCTCTCCTGTTATGTCACGCTACCGGGACCCTATCCGGCAGTGAAGATGGCCCTGAAGTACCAGCCACGACCGAAGGTCGCACCCGAATTCATCCCGCGCACCCTGGATGAGCAGGCGGATGCGCGTCTGAACCTCGCCCTGGCCGCACGCGAAGACGAATCTCGCAGTCTGGCAGTGCTGTTTACGCCGGATATTCCGGTTGAAGCGGTTGTGTCAGTGGTAGCCAGCGCACCTCCCGCGCCTGTGGACGTCCCTGTCGCGCCGGTTGCCCCTGCTGCGCCCATGGAGCGCCCAGCGACGAGTGGCGCACCTGCGGCTACATCCGGTTCATCGGCAGCAGCGGTGGGCGTTGGCGGTACCGAGCAAGAGCTGGCCACCAAAGCCGAAGACGCTGAAAAGTTGCCGCCCGGTATTGATGTCAGCGGCGAAGTGGTGGACTGGGATGCCTTTGAAGCCTGGCAGGCTGAGCAAGATAGGCTGTCAGGGAAGGATATGCAGCGCCGTGAAGAGGTGAACATCAATGTGCATCGTTCGCCTGAAAAAGACCTCGAACCAGGAGATAACCTCTGATGTTAAGTCTGGCGACAGTAAAATCGGCCGGCAGCGCCGGAAACTACTACACCGACAAGGATAACTACTACGTCATTGGCAGTATGGGAGAACGCTGGGCGGGCGAGGGGGCTGCTGAGCTGGGGCTTAAAGGGGAAGTGGACCAGAAAACCTTCACCCAGTTGCTGGAAGGCCGCCTGCCGGACGGGAGTGATCTCAGCCGTATGCAGGAGGGTGCCAACAAGCACCGACCGGGCTATGACCTGACCTTCTCAGCCCCCAAAAGTATTTCAGTGATGGCCATGCTCGGCGGCGACACACGGCTGATTGACGCACACAACCACGCGGTGGATACCGCTGTGAAGCAGGTGGAGGCACTGGCCTCGACGCGGGTGATGACCGACGGTAAAAGTCAGACCGAGTTGACCGGCAATCTGGTGATGGCGCTGTTTAACCACGATACCAGCCGTGACCAGGAGCCGCTGTTGCACACCCATGCCGTGGTGGCCAACCTCACCCGGTACGGTGATGATTGGCGGACGCTCAGCAGCGATAAGGTCGGCAAAACCGGCTTCATCGAAAACGTGTACGCCAACCAGATAGCCTTCGGCAAAATTTACCGCGCCACACTGCATCAGGATGTCACGGCGCTGGGCTATGAGACGGAGGTCGTGGGGAAGCACGGCATGTGGGAGCTGAAAGACGTACCGGTCGTCGAATTCTCCAGTCGCACTCAGGCGATTAAGGAGGCCGTAGGGGAAGATGCATCGCTAAAATCACGCGACATGGCCGCGCTGGATACGCGGCGCCCGAAAGAAAAGGTCGATCCAGAGCAACGGATGAGCGAGTGGATGCACACACTGAAAGCCACCGGCTTCGATATCCGGGGCTACCGCGAGGACGCTGACCAGCGTGCGCAGGCGGGTGACATCCCGGCCCCGTCCGTGGAGGCCGTCGACATCAGTGCGTCGGTCGGCCTGGCCATCGGCATGCTGAGCGACCGGCGGGCGCGCTTCACTTACTCTGAACTGCTGGCTACCACAATCGGTCAGTTGCCCGCGCAGCCGGGGGTAGTGGCGCAGGCGCGCGAGGGCATCGAGTCGGCGATTAAAAACGAACAGCTTATTCCGCTCGATAAAGAAAAAGGCCTGTTCACCTCAAACATTCATGTGCTCGACGAACTGTCGGTGGCGGCCCTGACCCGCGACCTGCAGCGGGCCGGGCCGATTGATACCTTTGCGGATAAAGCACAGCCCCGAACCCGAGCTTACTCTGACGCGGTCAGTGTGCTGGCGCAGGACCGTCTGCCGGTGGCGATTGTGGCCGGTCAAGGGGGGGCCGCTGGCCAGCGTGAGCGTGTAGCAGAGCTGGCCATGATGGCGCACGAACAGGGGCGTGAGGTGCAGATAGTGGCGGCAGATCGCCGCTCGGCCCGCAGCCTTGCGCAGGATGAGCGCCTTGGCGGGGAGCACATTACCGACCGGCGGGCACTGACGGAGGGGATGACATTTTTGCCGGGCAGCACGCTGATTGTCGACCAGGCCGAAAAGCTGACGCTCAAAGAGACGCTGACGCTGCTCGATGGTGCCCTGCGTCATAACGTGCAGCTATTGATGACCGACAGCGGGCAACGCAGCGGCACCGGCAGCGCCCTGACAGTGATGAAAGAAACGGGCGTGAATACGCTGAGCTGGCAGCAGGGGGAGAAAACCCGGGTGGACGTCATCAGCGAGCCTGACCGGCGTCAACGTTATGACCGGCTGGCCACCGACTTTGCCCGCAGTATACGGGCGGGAGAACACAGCGTGGCACAGGTCACTGGTGCCCGCGAACAGGCGGCGCTCACAGGTGCGGTGCGTGATGCCCTGCGTGCAGAACGCGTGTTGGGCGAGAAAGAGCACACCATCACCGCGCTCGAGCCGGTGTGGCTGGACAGTCGCCATCAGCAGGTGCGCGACCACTACCGCGACGGGATGGTGATGGAGCGTTGGGATGCTCAGGCGCGACGTCATGAAAGGTTTGTGATTGACCGCGTTACCGCCCGTAATAACAGCCTGACGTTGCGCAATGTGCAGGGTGAAAGTCAGGTGATCCGGCTGGCATCGCTCGACAGCAGCTGGTCGTTGCTTCGTGCCACGCAAATCCCGGTGTCGGAAGGGGACCGACTGGCGGTGCTGGGCAAAACGCCAGGCGCACGGCTTAAGGGTGGCGATACCGTGACCGTCACCGGCTTTGATGATAAAGGCATAGCCGTGACCCTTCCCGGTCGCAAGGGAACGGTGACGCTGCCGTCCGGAGACAGCCCGTTTACGGCGCCGAAAGTCGGGCAAGGCTGGGTGGGATCGCCCGGGCGCAGCGTGAGTGATAACGCCACGGTCTTTGCCTCGCTGAGCCTGCGGGAGATGGACACCACCACCCTCAACAAGCTGGCCCTGAGCGGTCCGCAGGTGCGGCTGTACTCGGCGCAAACCGAAGCGAAAACCACGGAGAAACTGGCCAGACAGTCGGCCTTTAGCGTGGTGTCGGCACAAATCAAGGAAGCCGCCGGGCATGACAGACTGGAAGAGGCGCTCACACACCAGAAAAACGCGCTGCACACCCCGGCTCAGCAGGCCATTCATCTGGCCATCCCGGCACTGGAAAGTCGCAACCTTGCCTTCACAAAACCGCAGCTGATGGCGGAGGCCAGCGAGGCAGCGCCGACAGGGCCAGGACTGGCGGCGATTGAGCGGGAGATAGACCAGCAAACCCGGGAGGGTTCGCTGATGTCGGTGCCGGTCTCACCGGGGAACGGTCTGCAACTGCTGGTTGCCCGTGCATCCTATAACGCTGAGAAAAGCATTATCCGCCATGTGCTGGAAGGTAAGGATGCCGTTGCGCCGTTGATGCATCGTGTACCAGTGGCGCAGATGGAGGGGCTTACATCCGGGCAACGCAATGCCACGCGGATGATCCTGGAGTCCTCCGACCGTTTCACCCTGGTACAGGGCTACGCCGGGGTGGGGAAAACGACCCAGTTCCGGGCGGTAATGTCGGCTATCGGCACACTGCCGGAGGAGCAGCGGCCCCGCGTCATTGGCGTGGCACCCACCCACCGAGCCGTGAGCGAAATGCGCGATGCCGGCGTGCCGGAGTCGCAGACGCTCGCTGCGTTTATTCACGACACGCAACAGCAGCTGCGCGGCGGCGAAAAGCCGGATTTTCGCAACGTGCTGTTCCTGGTGGATGAAAGCTCAATGGTCGGCAATGCCGATATGGCCCGGGCCTATGGCCTGATCGCTGGGGGCGGCGGAAGGGCGGTGTCCAGTGGCGACACCGATCAGTTGCAGTCCATCGCACCTGGCCAACCGTTCCGTCTGCTGCAAAACCGCAGCGCCATCGACGTCGCGGTGATGCAGGAGATCGTTCGCCAGACTCCTGCCCTGAAACCGGCGGTCTACAGTTTGATTGACCGGGACATCGACAGCGCCCTCAACACCATTGAGCAGGTGGCACCCGCACAGGTGCCGCGTCAGGCGGGTGCCTGGCAGCCGGAGAGTTCGGTGGTGGAGTTCGGCGCGGCGCAGGAGAAGGCCATCGAGAAAGGTCTGGCCGACGGGAGCCTGACGCCCGGCGCACAGCCCGCCACCCTCTATGAAGCCATTGTACGGGACTACACCGGGCGCACACCGCAGGCGCAGGCACAGACCATCGTGGTGACGACCCTGAACGCCGACCGGCGGGCGCTGAACGCGCAGATACATGAGGCTCGTCAGGCGGCCGGTGAACTGGGTGAGCAGGAGGCCCGACTACCGGTACTGACCTCCGCCAACCTGCGTGACGGTGAGCTGCGTAAAATGGCCACCTGGCAGGCGGCGCAAGACAATCTGGTGCTGCTGGACAACACCTACTATCGGATTGACAGCCTGGATAAGGATGGGCAGTTGGTCACCCTGAAAGATGAACAGGGCAACACCCGCTCGCTGTCGCCCACCCAGGCTGCGACAGAGGGGGTGACGCTGTATCGCCCGGATACTCTCACTGTATCGCCCGGCGACCGGATGCGTTTCTCCAAAAGCGACAATGAGCGTGGTTTTGTGGCCAACAGCGTCTGGACAATATCCGAGATTGACGGTGACAGGGTCACGTTGACAGACGGGCAGCAGACCCGGACGGTGAACCCCGCTGCCGAGCGGGCAGAACAGCATATCGACCTAGCCTACGCCGTCACTGCACACGGGGCGCAGGGGGCCAGTGAGCCGTTTGCGATTGCCCTGCTGGGCACGGAAGGGGCACGAAAAGCCATGGCGAGCTTCGAATCGGCCTACGTGGCGCTGAGCCGTATGAAGCAGCATGCGCAGGTGTATACCGACAACCGTGCGGCCTGGGTTGAGGCGATGGGAAAATCCCGCGCCCGCAGTACGGCGCATGACATTCTGGAGCCTCGCGGTGATCGAGCAGTCAGTAATGCCGAGCGTTTGATGGGCACGGCAAAGCCGCTGGGAGAGGTGGCAGCTGGACGCGCAGTGCTGCGCCAGGCCGGATTGTCGCCGGACGGGTCGATGGCGCGTTTCATCTCGCCTGGCCGTAAATATCCGCAGCCGCATGTGGCTTTGCCTGCCTTTGACGGCAACGGTAAGCCGGCAGGTATCTGGCTGAGTTCGCTGATGCCCGTTGAGGGTGAAGTGCGGGGCTTAACGGACGAAGGCCGCGTGATGGGCAGTGAGGCAGCCACCTTTGCCGGCCTGCAGGTGAGCCGTAACGGGGAATCACTGCTGGCGGCCGATATGCCGGCTGCGCTGAAGCTGGCGCGGGAAAATCCACACAGCGGCGTGGTGGTGCGTCTGCCTGGCAGCGAGGGGCGTCCCTGGAACCCCGGTGCCATCACCGGGGGCCGGATCTGGGCTGATGGCGTATCGGACGATGTGGTCACCGGCTCACAGCATGGCGAAAAGCTGCCGCCAGAGGTGGTGGCGCAGCAGGCGCAGGCCGAACAGCAACGCCGCGAAATGGAAGAACGGGCCGCGCAGGCGGTACGGGAAATGGCGCGCAGCGGTGATAAGGGCAGAGAAGGAACAGACCCGGTACGGGAAGTGGCGCGTGAACTGGAAGGGACGCAGGAACCCACCCCTGACGCGGTCAGGGTACCGGACAATCATGAGGAGCGCCGCCGCGATGACGCGGTGGCACAGGTGGCACATGAGAACGTGCAACGTGAACGCCTGCAACAGATGGAACGCGAGGTGGTGCGTGACCTCGACCGGGAAAAAACACTGAGCGGAGACTGAGATGCGGGCAGAGGATAACGTGTTCTTCCCCCTGGTGGTGGTTACAGACAACTGGCTGCAACGGTTGCTGATCTGGACACCGGGGCAAACCGACCTGATTAAAACCGTGGCGCTGCTACTGATGGTGGCAGACCACACCAGCCTGCTGTTCGGGCTCGATAACGACGCACTACGGCTACTTGGACGGGGTGCTTTCCCGCTGTTCGGCCTGGTCTGGGCGATGAATCTGGCCCGCCATCCTCGCATCCGTCAGTCGTCGCTGAACCGGTTGTGGGGGTGGGCTGTGGTGGCACAGGGCGGCTGGATACTCGCCGGGCTGCAGCCGTATGAGGGCAATATCCTGTTTGCCTTTGCGGTCAGCGGGCAGGCGCTGGCGCTGATGCAGCAGCACGGTCCCCGCGTGTGGCCGCTGTCGCTGGGACTGGTTCTGGTGTGGTATCCCTTTTCGGGCGGCAGCTATGGCCTTGCCGGCATCATGATGCTGTTACTGGCCTGCGGGGTGTGCATGACGGCCAGGCGCACCACGCGCACCGGACTGGCGTGCTGTCTTGCGCTGGTGATGCTGGCGCTGAACGCCAGCGACGGTGCGGCGATGGTGATAGCGGGGCTAGTGATACCGGGCGTCATCCTGACAGTGCTGAGCCGCTCCTGTCGTCTGGTCACCCGCTTCCGGCCCCGGGAATTTTTTCCGCTGTTCTACACCGTACATCTGGCGGTATTGGGACTGATTGCGATGTAACGCAACGGCCAGAAAGATAGGGTACACCATCCTGACGCCTTCGCGTTGCTCCGTTGTCCAACCCCGGAAAAGAGGAAAAACAAGTTTTCTTCTCTTCCGGGGTTTCAGTTGGTACTTCAATAACAAGAGGTTCTCATGGAATTGTATTTCGTCAGCAGACGGTCATTGCCCAGCCTGGTGTGTCTGACCTTGTTGAGCGGGCCCCTACTCGTAATGCAACCTGCTAGTGCTACCGTCGAAGCCGCGTTTACCCCCGGGCAGGCGCAGACCCTGGTACTTGATTCGTTGGCGCAGTCCAGGAGTAGTATTGAGTTGGCTGCATACAGCTTTACCTCAAAACCGGTGGCGCTGGCTCTGGTGGATGCGCAGCAGCGTGGTGTCCAGGTACGCGTATTGGCAGACGATAAAGACAGCCGTGCTCCGTACAGTGCTGTGACTTTTCTGGCCAATCAAGGGGTCCCCGTTCGCTTGAACAGTAAATATGCTAAGCAGCATTCGAAATTTGTGGTGGTTGACGGGCGGACGGTCCAGACCGGTTCTGCGAACTACACAGCATCAGCGTTCAGTCGCAATGCCGAGAATGTGGTGGTGATCCGCGACGAAACAGCTGTGGCGCGCGCCTACCAGCAGGAATTTGAACGCCTTTGGGCTGAAGGCACACCGCTAAATTCGAATTACTGATCCTTTCTTCAAGCCATCAGATCTGCAGAACATCATTGCTCATGCGCCAACATGAGTCGCAGATCACGATCATTTGCTGCTAACTGTCGGAAACTGTAGTAGTCTTTGCCTAATCGATCCTTTTTAGATCCTTGGGGAGGCGGAGATGTCACAGGCGATAGGTATTGTTACTCCTTCATCGAATGCAAAACGTGTGTATCGTAAAGGTAACCCTTTGAGTCCTGCAGAAAAGCAGCAAGCATCCGTAGCTAGAAAGAAATCAACCCATAAAGAAGTTAAGATATTTGTACGGAAGCCACTGAAGGATCATTTGATCGATCTATGTGAAGAGTATGGGTTGACTCAAGCTGAGTTGATCGAACGCTTGATAGAACGTGAAGTGGAACGCAAAGAATGTTTGGTAATGGGGTGACCTTCTTGATCGTTGGTTCACTCAGTGCTAATGTGCTGATCGTTTAAATATTTTTAGGTTGGCCACGCCAGTATGGTGGCAGGGACAGAAGACGTTGAGCAAGTTCTCCGGATTCTGAAAAGCAAAAACCCCGATAATCTTCTCTAACTTGGCGGTCGGAAAGATTAACGGGGCTCACTCAAAACTGTATAGAAGCGTTGCTCTATGCAGGGAGTATAGAATTGTGCCAAAAAAAATTCAACTCCTATCGTGCAGCATAAGCGCAGGGCTATTTGACTAGCCTGAATTACGCGTCTGATGCTCCGATAATCGAACCCAATCGTACCCGCCGCGGGGAGGCTAATGCCTTACGCAAAGGGACGTCTAAAATCCATCGCCGCTATCAGCCAGGGCTGAGATGTGCCGTACCGCGTGGCATGGCGTCGAAAGTGGTCGCCCGTGTCAGCAGTCACAATTGGCATCGCAACCCCGACCTGGTCGAGCTGCGTCAAAATGGGTATGTTCCGTATACCAAACGCAACGATCCCTATTACGTTCCCAAACCGATGCGCGTTCACGCACGTTCCGAGGCCTGTGAGGCGCTGACGGCTCTGTCACAGGTGATGGCGGCCAACTGCGACTTTAACCCGGACAGCGACTATCCTTTCGAAATCATGGCTCCGATGGAGCAATTGGCGCATTACATGGGTGTCTTGCATGTCTACGACAGTGGGCGCAAAGCCTATGATGTGGCGCTTAATGCACTGTCGGTGATGGAACAGCTGCAGTACGCGATCGTCCTGCATGGCAAAGATACCGACAGTGGGCAGAACAAGCCGTTGCGTGTCTGGCTCAGTGAAAGATTCTTCACTAGCCGTGGTATTGCCGTCGATGAAATCCGTCAGTGGCTCGGCCAATTCCGTACCTGGGCGATCAAGAACGGCCTGACGGAAACGTTGCGCACCAAATATGAGCGCCATTTACTGCGTATCGAGCACATTGGTATCGATATCAAGAACCGTCACTCCTTGCGTAACCGGCTCAAGCAGATCCGACGTTGGGTGGTCAACCCGGATTTGGCTCGCAAGAAAGAGCAGGTGGTTGGCCAGCTCGAAGATGCTCTCGATACGCTTGAGCAAGGTGATCGTCTCGATCTGCTCCTGGACGGTCTACAGAGCAAAATCAAAGCTGATGGCAAAGGCCACAAAAAGGCCCAGAACCTGATGTATCAAGCTTATGTCGCCTGGTCGAACAAAACCATGCGTCACGAGGTCGTGCAGCTGGAAATGGCGCTCCAGCGCGATAATCCGGGGCTGCTTCACAGCGATCCGGAAGCCTATTATCAACGACTGCTGGAACGCGCCGGCAAACTCTAGTCACCAAAAACCCAGACTGAAAAAACCGTGTCCAGCCCGACGCGGGTTTTGTGCTGCCTGGCGTTCAGGAATTGCTGTTTTTGCAAGGGATGTGGGCGCCGGTGATGGCGAAAATGAGGCGGGTTGGCCATCCTCTTCCGGATCCAGATATTCGGGAGCGTTAACAACAGCAGTTAATTTCGAAGAAGACAGTTAATTTCGAACCATAACGTACTGATATCCTTATTTTCGAACGTTAATCCATAACAAAATAAGCCTTTTAAAAAAGGGGATGTCATCGCGCTCAACAGCGCTCGATGATACCTCCTTCGCTTTGCTCAGGCAGAACACCCCTGGAAAATCAAATACCGAGCAAACACGCAGCTCTTGTAACAAGAACCCCACCGGCTACGCCGGTAAAGTAGCTCCCGCTAAAGCGGGCCATGTCGCTGAGTCTAATTGCTCGATAACAGTAAACCATTGTGGTCAAAACACATCGTCGCCAGCCTCGGCTACAAACAACTCCCCACCCACTGCAAAGCCGCCGCCGCCCCGGCCAAAGGCCGGGAACAGCAGTGGCTTTGAAATGGGTGTTGTAACTAATAATCGAGTGGCTGAAGGAAGTGTTGCGGGAGCTTTAGATTACACGCTCGTAAGCGGCCCTAAAGGCCCGCTAACGCGGAGATACGCCCCGGCGGCGGCTACGCCTTGCCGTGCCCACTCCGACCGCGCAAAAAGAGTTTAGTGGAGCTATTAGTGGGTTTGGCTCTACAGGGCGAGGGGTAGTATAGGTGAAACCTATCAAACCGGAACCGGCTACGCCGGGCTATCGGCGCCAATTATCAGCAGAGTTATAGGTAATACCTGCTGGCGCCTTCATGCCGCTATGCGGCATTCAGAAGACCGGCTGCGCACTGCTCGCCAGTCCGGATTGTACGTTATATAAACGACTGTGCTTATAAACACTTGTGTGATATACCCGTAAAATAAGCATCATTAAAAGGGACATATTAATGAATGATTTTTATACAAAAATGATTTCGCTGTCAGACATTCCATTTTTCATGAGTGAATGTGAAGACAGCGCAAGAAATGGACATTTACATCAGGAGCTCCTGATACCGAAAAGTAACAAGATTTTTGAAAAACAGATCCGCCAAGTCATTCAAATGAATGATTCTGGCCAGTACACCGGTCATACCATTCTCATGCTGCTCCGCAAATCGGATGACAGTAAAGTGGGTTTCTTATGGCTATGCGCAGCGCAGGATTTGGCTGGCAGACCATGTACCGAAATCCGGATAATCAACATCACAAAATCAATGCGGGGTAAAGCATGTGGTACCCGACTGCTTTCCATCGCACTCGATGAATATCGTTCTCATATCGTAACGGCCAAGTGTTATCCGGGATCAGTCCAGATGGCAGGGATGCTTAAGCGGCGAGGCTTTGACGTTATGGGAACGTCTGAAAGAGGCTCTGAGTTTCTTTGCCTGGAGTCAGAATAAACGACGGACGATCGCCACAATGTTACTAAGGGACTACATGGGGTCAGTTTGGACATCGGAAATTTGACCCTACCCCAACATCCTGCTCCATTCAGAAACAGAATTCCGGCATGATAAACACTCCCCTGAGTGGAGGTTGTGCCGATGAAAAAGTCACGATTCACCGAAGAACAGATTGTCTTTGCCCTGAAACAGGCCGAGCTGGGTACATCGGTGCCTGAAGTCTGCCGTAAACTGGGTATCTCTGATGCCACCTTTTACACGTGGCGTAAAAAATACGGCGGGATTTCCCCTTCAGAGCTGAAGCACATGCGGCAGCTCGAAGAAGAAAATCTCAGGCTGAAGAGGCTGGTTGCTGATCTGAGCCTCGACAAGGCGATGTTGCAGGATGGGCTCTGTCGCGTTAAGGCGGCGTCAGGTAATATGCTGTTTTTTTTGTAATGTTGCCTATTAATGTCTCTGATCAGGAATGCCTTTAAACGCTTGCATTATCCCATCGATATCATCGCGCAATGTGTTCGTTGGTATCTGGCTTATGCCCTTAGCTTGCGCAATCTCGAGGAAATGATGGCTGAACGCGGCATTGCTGTTGACCATGCCACACTGCATCGCTGGGTTATCCGTCTGGTGCCGTTGTTGGACAAGGCATTCCGCCGGCATAAACGTTCGGTGGGTCGTCGATGGCGAATGGATGAAACTTACATCAAAATGAACGGGCAGTGGAAGTATCTGGGGTCTGAAGCCCAACCGTACGAAAACGTACGCTAAGTATGTTTTTTAACCAAATTGGTGCTTTCGCTGCCATGACTAGAGAAAATTATAAAGGCCATTCATCGCTCTCTTCCGCTTGCTTAAGTGGCCTTAGCTGTCCTTTTGTTACCTGCTCTGCCAGCGTGAATGTATAGTGACCCAGCATATTGATGTGCGCATGCCGCAGTGGTGACAGCCGGGACTCATCGTCTTCATTAATGGCTTCGCCCTCATCACGCAAATGTGCCAGTGCGGCCTGCATATAAATGGTGTTCCAGAGCACGACGGCATTGGTCACCAACCCCAGAGCACCCAGTTGCTCCTCTTGCCCATCCTGATAGCGCTTTCTGATCTCGCCTTTCTGCCCGTGACAAATGGCTCTGGCGACGGCATGTCTGCTTTCTCCCCGGTTAAGCTGGGTCAGGATGCGACGTCGGTAATCCTCATCATCAATATAATTCAGCAGGTACAGTGTCTTATTTATTTTCCCGGCTTCGATAATAGCCTGTGTTAATCCTGAAGGGCGATCGCTGCTCAGCAACGAACGAATCAAAACTGACGCCCGAATTGTCCCCAACGTCAGGGAACCAGCCATGCGCATCATGTCATCCCAGTGCTGCTCTATCTTCCGGGCATTCGCAGCATTGCGGGCGATATCATTCAGCACGCCATAATCTGCATCTTTATCCACACGCCAGAATACAGAGGCTCCCGCATCAGCCAGACGGGGAGAAAACTGATAGCCCAGCAACCAGAAAAGACCGAAGATCAGATCACTGGAACCGGCCGTATCTGTCATTATCTCAGTCGGGTTTAGTCCGGTTTGCTGCTCCAGTAACCCTTCCAGTACAAATATGGAATCCCTTAGCGTGCCTGGAACGACAACGCCATGAAATCCGGAGTACTGATCTGAAATGAAGTTGTACCAGGTGATCCCACGGCTGGAACCAAAATATTTTCGATTGGGGCCTGCATGTACCGTTCGTACCGGGGCAATAAATCTCATGCCGTCAGCAGAGGCCACCTCACCACCGCCCCATTTCTGAGCCAGAGGCAGGGTAGACTGATAATCAACCAGCCTGGCGTTTGCCTTTACCAGCGTTTCGGCCCTGAGATAATTTTGTTTGGTCCAACTAAGACGATAACGAGTCAGCGCAGGAATATTGGGTCGAATAAAGGGCTCCATACCAATATTACAGGCCTCAGCCAGCAATACTGCACAGATACTGACGGTCAGGTCATCCATACGTGCGCCCGCCTCGCTTGCATGGGTAAATTCATCTGCAAATCCTGTATGCGCGTTAATCTCAAGAAGGAGTTCTGTCAGATCGACAATTGGCAGCAGGTCAGATATACGTTTCGAGAGTAGCTTCAGCGTCGGTGGCTCATCCAGTCCATTCAGATGAGCAATGGTCAGCTTCGTGCGTTTACCGGTGAAATCCAGTGAAACTGCCTGATTATCGGCAAAGTTTTTAGCGACCTGTCGGTACACCGTGTCAAGCTGCCGGGTCAGCGCATTGACGGCCTCTACAGCGTTGAGAGGATGCCCAAGGGAGCGATATACCTGCACTCTGTTGGTGTGCCAATCCTGACCCTGGAGAAGTTTAGCCCTCGGATCTCCCCAGCGCTCGCTCCGTGCGACGTAAATATCCCGACGTCGCAGACTGTCCTGTAACTTATTCATAACACAAAGGGTATAGCCCTGTCGGGATAAATGGCCATCTTTGCCATAGCAAAGTCGTTTCCAGGGGCCGGTAATTATCGCCATTGGCGCATCATCAATATGCTGCCTCCGGGTTGACCTGATCGCCGCAAGGTAGCGTATAGCCTCCAGCGTTATTTCACCTGCCGGCGCGGCGCTGAATTCAATATTTTCCAGCAAACAGGGAAGAAAGCGGCGGACTCTCCCATACTGTTCCACCATTTCATCGTAAAAACTGCTGTCAGAAGGTCGGGCGATGGCGTTTATAAATGCGATGGTATCGGCCAGCCTGGCCGGAGGAAATTTCCCGAATATCGTCGAGCGGAGCAACTCGCTGTCAACATTTTCATCCAGGAGCACCGAGCAGATATGTGCCAGCTCTAAAGCTGACTTATCAAGATCTTTCAGTGTCCGCAGTCGTTTTTTCTGCCCAATTTTTTTCGCCTCCCGGCCGATATCAGCGATAACCCCATCCAGAACGTCCAGCGCGTCATCCAGTGCCGATATTTCACAGGAACGGACAAAGGCAACCAGCATCGCTGTTCGTCTTGCGGGCGGCATCCGGGCTATTTTGTACACTGAAATCATATCAGCATACCGGGCGAGTGCATTGAAACGCACCGGAGGAATACCGGTGAAGTCGAGATCCTGCATGCCAAATGCTTTCAGTTTCAGGTAGCGCGAAACGGCCTGATTAAATGCTGGGCCGCTGATGGCAACAGGACCTTTTCTTAACTGATCAAACCGTGAGGTGCGTACTCCGTCAGGCACCTGTAACAATTCTTCAAGTAATGAGCACTGTTCACTTGATGCCAGTCCGGACAGACGTGACCAGAGCCTGTCTGCTGATTTTTCACGTATTTCGGATATCAGACGGGTCAGAGTGGTGACGCCCGGCAACAGTATTTTATTTTGCAGAAGCCAACTGGTAGCCAGATCGAAAAGCAGACCCGGTCGTTCGTTGCTGAGCCAGCTGCGGGTGAACAGTAACCGGCTCAATCTGAAAGTCCACGGCCACGAAAAATCACGATAGCCATACTGACGACGGATCAGTGCCTGATGTTCACGCAGCGTGGTTTCTCTTCTGGAGTAGTCGGACAGAACGCCCGTATCGGATATTCCCAGCTGTCGGGCAACAAACCACAGTACGTTGGTCGGGATCGCTGACAAGTCATAAGGCCATGTGCCAAGAAATCGAACGCTGCCAATCAGCAATGCCACTGCCAGACGGTTTGCCCTTCCGCGCCGGTTGTTAATGAAATCCATATCCACCTCGTCCAGCAGAAAGAAACGAGCAAGCTGAATGTCATTAGGCTCACCAGAGAACTGACCATAACTGGCACGTTGTTCTGCGTTTAAAAAATCTGCTGGCAAAAGTGCCTCCCTGGCTACGGATCACATACGAATACATAAAAATGAGATGTTAATCAGACTGTTTCAGATATTGATACAGCGTTTCACGGCTAATACCAAACTCGCGAGCAAGCTGGGCTTTTTTCTCACCCTCTGTTGCTCGCCGTCGAACTTCAATTTGTTGTTCTGAGGACAGTGATTTTTTCCGTCCACGGTAAGCTCCACGCAGCTTGGCTAAAGCGATCCCTTCACGCTGACGTTCATGGATTAAAGAACGTTCGAACTCGGCAAAAGCCCCCATCACTGAGAGCATCAGGTTTGCCATGGGTGAATCTTCGCCAGTGAATGTCAGGCATTCTTTAACAAATTCGATACGCACTCCCTTATGGGTAAGCTTTTGTACTAGACGGCGCAAATCATCCAGGTTACGAGCCAGCCTGTCCATACTATGAACCACCACGATGTCTCCATCACGCACGAATGACAACAGTGAATCCAGCTCTGGCCGCTGAGTATCTTTACCCGATGCTTTATCGACGAAGACTTTATCCACCTGAGTCTGATCCAGTTGCCGTTCTGGGTTCTGGTCAAAGCTGCTTACCCGGATATAGCCAATACGTTGACCTTTCATACGCCTCCAATACTGAATGTGTCAGAAAAGAATCTATGACCTTTAATTACGAGTGTCAACAAATATGCATAGCCACTTTATTCTGACAGTTTTTCATCATCCGGCCTGACGTCAGGTTAGGGTATAGCTTATATTGACATTAATTTCACTTTACAAACGTTTATGATTTATGTGATTATAAAATTCACAAACATTACTAAATAAGGGCAATAATGAAAATCCCAACACATCTTAAGCACAAACCCATTTTGGAAGTCCCAAATTACGACAAAATTGATGGACCTTATGTCGATGATACCGACGCTATGGGCTTGTCCATTGGTATTGCTCAATGGAATACTGCGGGTTGGACAGAACTGTCGGCCAAGGTCTGGCGAAACCCAGGGGATAAATGGTCTCGTCAATCAGAAGAGTTACCACTTCACCGAGTTATAGATTTAGCATCATTGATCTGCATTGCAATGGATTACTGTCATAATAATAATAACCTTACATCTACGGATGATTTTCCGGTACATCGTTCAACAGATAATCCGGATCTGAAGCATCATATAGAATTAATGAAAAAAGAGATTAAAGAAAGCATGGAGTATTTAGATAATAGTTTGAAACGTTTGTCTTCAGAATTGAAAAAAATCGGCTACTAAGTGATAAATATACATACTCATTAACTAAATTATAAGAGCCATTATTATGCTATCAAAATCATTAAACCCTCGACCGATTGTATTGTTAGACATTTGTAGTATTTCCTATATTAAAGACCGTAATATGATCCCTCTCCGTGAAGACAAGAGGAAGAAAGAGCGACTTGAACAGTTAAGTCAATTAATTGAAAGTCGTAAATATCGTTTTTCCTTTCTATTAGCTATATTAGAAAAGGGAACAGACCACATCAATCCATTAAATACTGATGAAATGATTTTAGCTTTTAAGGATGACTATCAACAAATAGTCGATTTCATTGGTAATGATAATATTGTTGAGTCGATTGAAGCATTTGAAACTATGATCCCGATTCTGATGGATGAAGGTTACAGCAAAGCTGAGAGGGCTGAGCTATCTATCCCTGCAAGTATCTCATTACTCGAATTTTACAATAATCTTAAGATTTCTAAAACCCCTCCACCTGAAGAGCGCTTCAATTTGGCCTGTACAGTTGCAGAGGAAGGAGAACGATTAAAACTAGGCAAAGGGTATCCGACTATCACTATTTGTATCGCTTCAATTTATGGCTGCATAGATGCGAGAAATATTCTAAAAATCAAAGAGGATGGAAGTTGCTTCAATCCCAGTAATCGCTTAGGTGATATTATGTCCTTTTACCGGGTAGCTAATGCCCAATACCAGATTTCATCTAAAATGCCCTCTGCTCGAGTTGTTTTTCGGACTGAAGATGCTGGCCTTGAGGGTATGCATTCTTATCTGAAGACTCGAGTTCTTGGGGAAAGTGATGAAGGTACTTTGATGCATACAACATGTACATCCCCAGAGAAATTATTCCCCGCGCTCTATAAAAAAGGAGTTTGTGTTAATAACTGTGAACTGAATAAGTTATATGAACTCTTAAATTTAAAAATCTAAACACATCTTTTTTTGATAATTTCATTAAACCGAAACATCACGTTGGAAAGGTAATGCTTTAACTATGGGGAAACATATGTCGATTCATTAACTAGATTTATTGGAGAACGCTTTAGATAGTTTATCTGAAGCACTATCGAAATTTGAAGAAGGTGAACATGGTGATCCTAAATCGTATAAATTTGCTGTACTTCACTTGGCCCATTTCATCGAGCTAATTTTTAAACATCATGTTGCATCCAAACATGAATTATTGATTTATAAAGAACCATTTTCACCAAAATTAAATAAAGAAAAAACAATTGGGCTTTGGGAGTGTATTAATTTTATTAACAATGAAAATTCCAACACGATATCCTCTGATTTAAGAAAAGATCTGGATTGGGTTAAAAAGCTTAGAAATAATATAGAACATCACAAGTTTACTATGGATGTAGCAGAGGTTAGAGTTACATTAGGGCGTTTGTTTAGGTCAGTAATGGAATTTCTGAATGAGCATACTGAAATTGATGTAAAGAAGTATATACCGCCACATATGAAAAAGTCTTTTGAAATATTATCAGATGAGTATGCATTTTCAGTTCAGACAGCAATAAAGAAAGCAAATGAAATAGAAAATGAAAATCCTGTAGATTGCATGGACCCTGATGCCGAATCCATTCGTTTCGATTGCCCTGAATGTGGTCATTATACATTAGTAATTAATAATGAATCATCTACGGGTTATGGTTGTACGTTTTGTGATAATGAAGAAAGTGACGAATTACCTGGATGCTGTGATATATGTGTTACTCCTGCAACTCGGGGAGAACTTGATTATTGGCCTACAGAAGATGGTAGTGTCGAAGCCCGGTGTTACTATTGCTCAGGAAAATACCATGCAGATAAAGATGATTAATTGAAGCGTTAGAGAGAACAATTATGGTATTCCAGCCATGCTAACGCCAGTAACTCAGAAGTTTGAACAATTGTGTCCATATGCAGCGAAAGCAACTGTTTGTGAACCCTCCCTTGGTTAGAATTGCTCAAAAAACATACTTAGCGTACGTTTTCGTACGGTTGGGCTTCAGACCCCTATCTGTACCGGGCTGTTGACACATCAGGCCAGACAATCGACTTTCTGCTCACTGCCAAACGTGATGCCGCCGCCGCATTGCGCTTCTTCCGCAAGGCCATACGTCATCACGGCGAACCCGAGGGGGTCACTATCGATAAAAGTGGGGCCAACACAGCGGCTTTGGCCACGCTCAACGCCGACAAACCCGATGAGGAAACGATTACAGTGAGGCAAAGTAAGTACCTAAACAATCTGGTTGAGCAAGATCACCGCAATATCAAACGCCGGATAAGACCGATGCTGGGATTCAAATCGTTTCGACGGGCACAGGGGCTTTTGGCGGGCATCGAATTGATCCACATGATACGCAAAGGACAATATCAGCATCCGGAAAGTGAGGTATTGTCACCTGCGGAACAATTTTATCTGTTGGCTGCCTAAATAATCGGCAACACCCACTTTGGCTGGCCTGTGCCCGTTAATGCGACAGAACCGCTTGCGCAATCTCGAGGAAATGATGGCTGAACGCGGCATTGCTGTTGACCATGCCACACTGCATCGCTGGGTTATCCGTCTGGTGCCGTTGTTGGACAAGGCATTCCGCCGCCCCATTCCCAGTCGAAACGCAACAAAACGGTAGGGCATTATGCCGCCTGTAAGTGCGTTAAAAATACCTCATTCGGAGAGCGATAGCCCAGACATTTTCTCCCTCGCGTATTGAGCAGGTGTTCGAGTGCTGCGACCTTGCGATGGGTGACCTGATTGAAGTCTGTTCCTTTCGGGTAAAACCGCCGTATCAGCCCGTTAGTGTGCTCATTCAATCCACGCTCCCAGGAATGATAAGGCCGGGCAAAGTAGACCGTGGCTCCCGTTATTTTCGTTATTTCCTCGTGCTGCGAAAACTCAGGGCCGTTATCGGCGGTCAGGGTTTTAAACTCGCAGAAAGTATTGGCGACGATGTCCCTGAACGCGGCGACCACCGTCTCTGCACGCTTGTTGGGCAGTTTGCGAATGATGACCAGCTTGACGGCTTTATCGACCACGGTCAGTAGGAATGACTTCTGGTCTTTGCCAAAAATGGTATCAATTTCAAAGTGTCCGGGCTGTTGTTTGAGGTCCGCTTCGGCAGGCCGGTGCTCAATGCCAACGCGGTTGGGAATAGGACCACGGTTGGCCTGGTCGGTCTGATAGTTATACCGCTTACCCCGATGGGGGAGCTGTTGATACAGGTCTCCGCCGGCCTGGCGCTCCTGCTGGATATAGCGATAGAGCGAGTTCTTGCTGACCGATAAACCCAATTCCAGGAACAGGCGTCCACTGATGACTTCAGGTGAAGTGTGGGTAGATAGCGCATGCCTGATAAATTCTTGAATGTGCGGTTCAAACTGGTTAACCACGTTATCCGGACGTGCTTTCTGACGCCGTCCTCTGGCCAGTTTTTCTGCCCTTCTGCAGGAATAAACGCCGTTGAAAGCGGCGTCGGTATTGCGTCTGAGTTCCCGGCTGATGGTAGAGCGCGGAAGCTGGAGCTCCCTGGCAATGGTGGCCTGATTAACCCCATCATCACGACGTTTTTCGATGTAGAACCGCTCTTTCTGAGTCAGATGTTTTCCCTGCATGCAAAGGGATCTCCAGTAGGGCCAGAACGGTGATTTTATCCGGGTCTAGCCAGTGGGTCACTTTGTTGCATTTCAACTGGGAATGGGGCGATTGTTCAGGTACTTACTCTGCCTCACTGTAATCGTTTCCTCATCGGGTTTGTCGACGTTGAGCGTGGCCAAAGCCGCTGTGTTGGCCCCACTTTTATCGATAGTGACCACCTCAGGTTCGCCATGATGACGTATGGCCTTGCGGAAGAAGCGCAATGCGGCGGCGGCATCCCGTTTGGCAGTGAGCAGAAAGTCGATTGTCTGGCCTGATGTGTCAACAGCCCGGTACATATACTTCCACTGACAGTTGATTTTGATGTAGGTTTCATCCATTGGCCATCGACGCCCCACCGAACGTTTATGCCGGCGGAAGGCCTTGTCCAACAGCGGCACCAGACGGATAACCCAGCGATGCAGTGTGGCATGGTCAACAGCAATGCCGCGTTCAGCCATCATTTTCTCGAGATTGCGCAAGCTAAGGGCATAAGCCAGATACCAACGAACACATTGCGCGATGATATCGATGGGATAATGCAAGCGTTTAAAGGCATTTCTGATCAGAGACATTAATAGGCAACATTACAAAAAAACAGCATATTACCTGACGCCGCCTTAACGCGACAGAGCCTCGGCAGGATGCCAAACCCTGATCGGAGGCATGCCAAACCGTGATCGATTCAGACGCCATTTTGCACAAGAACCCTCAATATGCCAAGAGGCCCAACAGGCCTGCAGTTGGAATTATCCAAACAACATCCAATTTAAATTTGAGAAGAGTAAATAGCGTAGTTCCAAAAATCATTACCGAGACCCCGGTGTAAGGAGCCGTTGCTCCAACAGCCACTACCGCTGAGACAATCATTCCGATCACTGCTGGTCTAACTCCTTTCAATACTGCTTTAATTGCCAATGACGTTTTAATCTTGTTCAAATAGGAAGTAGCGATGACCATCAATAAGGCTGGAGGTAAAAAGATCCCCACGGTTGCGGCCATAGCGCCCCATACTCCGGCAAGCTTATATCCGATGAAAACGGTGCTTAATACAATCGGTCCGGGCATTATTTGACTCATAGCAATTGCATCCACGAATTCTTGTTGAGTCAGCCAGCCATTCGTTTCAACTACGGTTTGATGAATCAGAGGAATGAATGCGTACGCCCCCCCAAACAAAAGCAGACTCATCCCGGCAAATGTTAAAAATAGCTTGGCAGTGAGAGTTCCAGCGAGGAAGGGAACAGAGAGCAGAGAAGCAACAGCGATCCCTTTAAGAGAAATCTTCTCTGGGGAAACTGAAGGACATTCAAAGGTGTCTTGGGATAGAGGCGTTCGGAACAACCATATACCGGACACACCTGATCCCACTATAACCAATATGGACATCCAGAAGCTCCCTTCTGAAATCATCAATGCCGCTGCAATCACAGTCAGAATAGCTTCCTTTCGTCCGAGGATCGCTTTCTTCCCCATATTCAACGCGGCCACTAGAATAATTGCAGCAACAGCCGGAATGCAGCCCATAAACAGTTTTGATACTGTAGGGATACTTCCATAGCTAAGATAAGCCCAGGTCAAGATAAGCATCAAGAAAAACGATGGTAGGATGATCCCCAGCATAGAAACAAGGACTCCAGTACCTCCTCGTAGTCGATACCCGACATAAACTACCGTATTCACAGCCACCGCTCCCATCAATACCGTTGCTAGGGAAAGTCCATCCAAGAACTCTTCGGATTTCATCCATTTTCGACGTTCCACTACTTGATTTTCCACGACCGCGATCAGAGCCATGAAGCCCCCGAAAGCGGTACTTCCAATCCGTAAGAACACGCAGAACAACGACCAGAGAGAGGGTTTTTCACTCATGGCAGATCACCCAGGCTATTCAAGATATCAAGGTTGGAAGGTGCAAGGACGATAAAACTGGGGTTCAGCAAGTTCGACTTGTTATAAACCAGAGGTGCACGGTTTAAATCCCACACGACGCCACCGGCACCCAGTACGACAGCATGAGCTGCAGCCGTGTCCCATTCCATGGTGGGTGCAAAACGTGGATAGAAATGAGCGGCGCCTTCTGCGACCAGGCACAGTTTGAGAGAACTTCCCATGCTCAGACATTCGCAATTTCCTAATTTTTGGAGCAACGAAACGGTTTTTTCATCACTGTGCGAACGACTAGCTACGACTTTGATGGAATTCCCCTCGCCTTGGATCTGAACTTGTATAAGCTTTGGAGCCCCATGACCGACCTGCTTAAAGGAGCCTAACCCCTCTAATGAGAAATAGCATATGTCCAACACGGGGGCATACACCACGCCCAGAATAGGTACTTTATTTTGAATCAACGCAATGTTAACGGTAAATTCTCCGTTTTTTTTCACAAATTCTTTCGTACCGTCCAAAGGATCAATCAACCAATAGCTATCCCAAAATTGGCGTTCCTCAAAATCCTGTTTAGGTGCTTCTTCGGACAGGATCGGGAGGTTGGGATATATTTCTTTGAGTCTGTCCACAATTATTTGATGGGCTGCAATATCCGCCAATGTAAGTGGCGAGTCGTCTTCCTTTGTTGTCACTCCTAAATCGCCTTTTTGATAGATATTAAGAATGGCGGCTCCTGCTTCTTTAGCAATTTCAATCACAGACTCCAACATAAAACGCTCTTTGCTTCGACTAGTCATTCTGTGTTCCTTATGCTCTATCAGGGGATTACATTGAGCTACATTTTTTTAAACGGAGGCTTGCCGTGCTTTAATTTCTTTAATCAAAGAGGCTTGAGTCTCCCGGCGTTTCTTGTCTTCGGGATCTACTTTTTCATTAGATTCCGTCTTCAATCGTTCATTTTCCATACTGAACTCTTGGATGTCTTTCGTGGAAAAAATCTTCGTCTCTCCAATAGAGGAATGGAAACGCGGATAACCCAATTCATCTAAGATATCCCCGGCTACTAATTCGAACAGGCGAATGTCTTCGGCTGACATTTTTTCCAAAAACTTGTTGAAGTTATTTGTCATAAGAGGTTTGGCTACATTTTCCCAAAGCACACTTTTTTGAGAAACGGATTGTGCGTCCTTGGATTTTTCAGACTCTAACATGGATGGGGTGTAATCAATCTCCAGGAAATTACAGAGGCCTTTAATGGTTGTATCCGCTTCGCTTGTAAGCTTTTCATAGCTCACTCCGTAGAATCGGGAAGGTTCTATCAATTTACGTTGAGCGAGAGCCAAACGTTGATCGGAGGCCCAACCTTGAGCTATATGATAGATATGTTTTTCTCCCACAATCGCTTTTGTGAAAGACAGCGCTACGTCCCGACCATCGCGATACAAATGAATATACCGGGCCTCCTTGCCAAAACAGGTTTCAATTTCATTTAAATAATTGACATTAGCTAAACTCTTACAGCACCAACTTGATGCATGATTTACTTTCGCACTGAGATCATAAATGGCTCCACAAACAGAAACCAAGGTGCGGTTTTTGCAGCGTGCTTTAATATTGGCTCGATCAAGTACAACCCCTTCCCAGGGTTCGGGGTTGAGCTCGACCAAACGACAAGCATCGTCAATCATCAACTCAAAGTTAGAGTTTTTAGAAAGGTCTCCATATCCACTAACCAATGGCATGAGTCGATCGAGAATATGGGGAGGGTGAGGAGCAGATATCTCCGGTGATTGATTCATCATCAAACGAAGCAAGTTTGAGCCAGATCTTTGGGTTCCAATCATGAAAATTTTCATCACAAGTCCTTGATATAAATTTCGCTGTAAATGATAGTTTAAATATAAAAATTTTGACGCTAAAGAATAAAGATAAACTATCCTGACAATCAGTCTGCCCATGAGATTTATTCTCGTATTACAGGGCAGTGGTTTTATTTTTATCAGTACGCCTGATTTAATGTTGGTAATTGCAACCTTAACGTAGTTGTATACAAACTCGTATTTAATATCTTAAACATAAGTTTCCAACGCTGTGAGAAATGTCTTGATACCAACTACCATCATCAGTAACCCTAATATATTTGCGACGATGTGTGCTTTAATTTTGTTTGCCAACAAGCTGCCTATAATAACACCAGGCACTGATCCACACAGCAAATAGCCTACCATACTGAACTGGATAGCCCCCATACTAAGATAACCTATGCCAGCTACCAATGTGAGAGGAATTGCATGTGCTAAGTCTGTCCCAACCAAGGAAGCAATCCGCAAAGTTTTCGGATACAAGGTTCGTAAAAGGACGACCCCCAACGCGCCAGCTCCAATGGAAGTCAAAGTCACTAACCCCCCCAATATGGCCCCAAATAGGATTGTCAGATAGGGCTTTCTCACGCCGATATCTTCCTTTATCTGTAGGGGACGAGGATTGAATTTTAACCAGCCTACCATCTGAGTTCCAGCCAGAAAAATGATAGTACCCAGCAATGCCATGACGAAAAAGCTTTTTCCAGACGACGAATTTGTCATTCCCAAGTACAATAACACGAGTACTGATGCAGGAATGCTACCAGCCGCTAGCAGGCTGACCACTTTCCAGTTCACAGAATTGTGTTTGTGATGCATCGCAGTCCCTACGAGCTTTGTTCCACAGGCAAAGAACATATCCGAGCCTACCGCAGTTGAAGGGGGCTGACCAAACACAAATATCAAAAGCGGGGTCATAAGGGAACCGCCCCCGACTCCTGTAAGCCCTACCATAAAACCAACCAACACCCCGGCCATAATAAGTTCAGTGACGACACTCATCAGCTTTTACTCCTTAGTCGGTTGCAAAAAATCAGATCCCGCGTAGAGGTATCACATTTTTTTGTCAGAAAGCTGACGGCCAAATCTAGTGTGCTAGCCCAACATGGAGTACTTTTCGGGTTAAAAAAGGAAGTTTCAGTCATACTTACATTACCTTCCCTCTCCCGTTTCATTATATGGAGGTAACATGGTTTTATTGATATAGTACGATCTTTGTATATATTTTTAGTTGATGTTAAATCGAATTTATTGTGATATTTGAAATCATAAAATTTAAAAAAATCACCTTTTAAAAATTTATTAAAATTATGAAATAGCACATCATTCATACCTGCTTTTTTCATATGTGCCCAGCCTTCCTTAGGGTGGAAATTATAATTTCCGCAGACTCAACAACTGACATGTCAGTAGTATTGATGCGAAGTTCAGGCATTTCAGGTTTTTCATATGGGTCATCAATACCTGTCATTCCTTTGAGTTTACCATTGCGAGCTTTTGCATAAAGCCCTTTACAATCACGCTGCTCGCATATCTCTAGGCTGGTGTCCATATAAATTTCAAAAAAACTCACACCGTGACCCTCTGCAAAAGAGCGACAGGTTTGTCGTGTCTTTGCATAAGGGGATATAGAAGCGCAAATGGCGATGCCACCGGCTCGAGCTATTTCTGCAGCCACATAGCCAATCCGTTCAATATTGATATCACGGTCCATTTTGGAAAAACCAAGACCCTTAGACAAGTGTTGACGCACTACGTCACCATCGAGCAGGCTCACTGTGCGCCTTCCATTCTCAAGCAAACGAGCTGCAACTGTATTAGCCACGGTAGACTTACCTGCACCAGACAAGCCTGTAAAAAAGAGAACAAAACCTTGCTCGGATTTAGGTTTATACCTTTTTCGTAATTCAGCTACAACTTCAGGGGGGCTATACCACTCAGGAATATCTTCACCTGCTGTCAATTTTGCGCGGAATTGTGTACCAGATAGGCTCAAAACTGTCTGCCCTGGTAGCACTTCGGAGCTAGACACATAGCGCTGCTCAGAAGCGAGGTATAACATCTCTTCAAATGCTATCAATTGGATACCTATTTCAGCAGCATGCACCTGCACCAATTGTTGTGCGGCATATGGTTCATAGAAATCCTTGCCATTTTTATTTTTTCCTGGGCCAGCGTGGTCGCGACCCACGATGAAGTGCGTGGCACCGAAGTTTTTACGAATGAGTGCATGCCAGACTGCTTCACGTGGTCCCGCCATCCGCATGGCTAATGGTAGCAATGCCAACATGACAGAGTCGGCTGGATATGTTTGTAGTACTTCTCTGTAGCAACGCACACGGGTGTAGTGATCCACGTCACCCGCTTTTGTCAAACCAACAACAGGATGAAGCAACAGCCCTGCTTTTACTTGCTTCATTGCCCGCAACGTTAGTTCAACATGAGCGCGATGCATTGGATTACGAGTCTGGAAGGCGACCACATTTTTCCAACCACGGAGTGCAATTTCGGTTTTGACTTCCTTTGGCCCTAGGCGAAGTTCGGTAAAGTCATGATGGGTAACCGGTGTAACCGCATTTATAATCCCACCTAAATTGACGTTATTTTGACGCATTAGCACTTTTACGCCAGGATGTGCCTCATCGGTAGTGCCGAACACCCTCTCAGCTTCAACGATATGGTTCGGACGATAAATGCTGCTGACAGTCAGCACGGCCAAGATAATCCCTTCAGGAGTACGCAATGCGATCTTTATACCTTCAGACACAAATGCTGCAAAATCATCTGTGACGTCCAGAACAATAGGTATCGGCCATAACTCGCCAGACATGAGGCGCATATTGTGTACAACGTTCGTATAATTCTCTTCAGTGAGAAAACCGTTTAGCGGTGAGAAAGCTCCGTTTATTATGAGCTCCAGATCGCAAATTTGACGCGCTGTTAAGGTCCATGATCGCAAATCTGAAACAATCGCATTGTCTGTAATATTATTTAGAATCAATTGGTTACCTATTTTGCTGTGTGTTGTTTAAGTTACACTCTGGACTTCATACTCTTCTCGGTTAAGCTCATCACACATACTTTCTTGTTTCTATGTATCTTAGACTAGCAAAAATATTCAGTCATGAATGATTATTTTTGATTATCTCGCTTTCTACGTCAGCTATGATTTTTTGATCTTGACCCACCATCTCCAGACAGCTTTTGTATCTTAAGTCCCCCCATGTCAGGGTAGTTGTCGCCTCTAACTGAAACCATTCAGGGGGCTGGAGACAACGATAATGAAAACGTATTCACCTGAGCTCAAAGCTGCTGTGATTGCCAGAATGATGCCACCACACAATCAGCCTGTTGTTCAGATTGCACGCTCTGAGGGGATCCCTATCAATACGCTTTACACCTGGCGTTCCAAGGTAGGCATCTCGACCATAACCACCAACGCTGAGGTAAAACACCCACAGCACTGGTCTCGGGAAGCTCGCTTCGCCATACTGGTTGAAACGGCCCCTCTTTCCGCCCATGCTGTTGCTGAATACTGTCGTCGTAAAGGACTCTACCCTGAGCAAATTCAGCAGTGGAAGAATGAGATAATGCAGCCAGACCCGCGTGAAGAAAAAGCACTCGTAAAGAAACAACAAAAAGAAATTCATCAGCTTAAGCGTGAAATTGCCCGCAAGGATAAAGCGTTGGCTGAGGCTGCTGCATTGCTGATGTTGCAAAAAAAGTTCAAGGCGTTGTTCGAGCAGGAAAACGGGGACGAATGACGCGGGCTCCCGACAGGCTACGGTTGATGACAATCGTACAGGAAGCCATTGCTGCCGGAGCGAGACTGAGCGAGGCCTGCCAGTCTATTGGGTTGAGTGAGCGGACATTACAGCGTTGGGGGAAAGGGTCCCATGACCGCAGACCAACGGCGTCACGACCCGCTCCGAAGAACAAACTCAGTGCCGAAGAGGAACAACAGGTTTTGGCTATCTGCCATGAGCCGCGGTTCGCCAGCCTGCCACCAGCGCAAATCGTTCCTTTGTTGGCTGATGAAGAGCGCTATATCGCCAGTGAGTCAACGTTTTATCGGATATTGAGACGTGCTGGCGAAACAACGCACCGTGCAGAGGGTAGCGCAAAGCAAGCCACTATCGACCTGGAGGGCAACTGCACCGAATCAGGTGTGGTCATGGGATATCACCTGGTTGAGGTCGGTGACAGCAGGACACTGGTTCTATCTGCACCTGATAGAAGACGTGTTCAGCCGCAAAATCGTCGGTTACGAGGTTCACCTGGTTGAAAGTGGTGAGCATGCGGCAGAACTGATGAAGCGGACAGTGCTGAGCGAACGCTGTTGGCAGGAGCCGCTGGTACTGCATGCGGATAACGGAGCCCCGATGAAGTCACAGGTGCTGCAGGTAAAGCTTGCGGAACTTAAGATAACCCCGTCACACAGCAGACCGCGGGTGAGCAACGATAACGCGCATGTTGAATCGCTGTTCAGGACGTTGAAATATGTGCCGAGCTGGCCGGAGAAGGGCTTCGTGACGCTGGAGGATGCGCGAGCCTGGGTGGAGACGTTCGTTGGCTGGTATAACGAAGAACATCGGCACAGTGGTATCCGTTACGTCACGCCAGGGCAACGGCACAGAGGTGAAGATCGTGGGCTACTGGCGCAGCGTAAATCGGTCTATGAAGCGGCGAAAATGCAGAATCCACATCGGTGGTCAGGCGCGACGAGAAACTGGAGCCGGCAGGATGAAGTCTGGTTAAATCCGGAGCGTGAAACGTTGGCCGCATGAATTAACTGAGGCGACAACTACCTTGACACGCGCCGGGCGTTATGTCAGCCACATCCCGTCCCGACACTTTAAAATGGTGCGTTACTACGGCTTTCTGGCCAACCGTAAACGCGGCACGCTGTTGCCAAAGGTTTACGACGCGTTGGAGATGACGCCGCGCGAGAAACCACAGAAGCCAGGGTTCGCGGTGCTGATGAAAGCCTTTCTGGGTACCGACCCGTACCAGTGCATCCTGTGCAAGGGCCGACTGCGTTTTGCCGGCGCCGTGGCGGGCGATCACGCCACCAAAATACTCTCTGACAGGCTGCAGAAGATGGCAAAAAAAACGCTGGCTTCAGACCACGGTGTTGGATAAGTGCGCCTGAAAAATGGTTTTTAGATTAAAACACATCAAAACCGGTATTTTTATCAATAACATCTTGCTATGCCACGCTAAACGGGCATGTATCACGCTGCAATTTATGGTCAGGAAGTTTTTAAAACGCCTTTCCAAATTCCTAACCATGAACACATTGAGCTAAAATATCGACGCGATAATGCAGGCGACAGAAGACGTTTCAGCTCAGAGACACAGGCAGATGAGATCATAAAAACAGCATCCTATCTAATGCAACAGAGCTCATTCACGGATAGGTAAATGTCACCCCAATAACGGACTGGACATTGCCTGCAGTAACCTGAGCACCGGTTTGTGCATAGGTAGCTTTGAGATTCAGATTGACCGGCGTATTACCGACTGTTCCCAGGGGTACGGCATTATTGACCGTAATCGCATTATTGTTTTGGTCCAACATCTGTATCCCTATACCGCTGGCAGGAGAAGAGGTTGACGTATTACTGAATATTTTCCCTGCGGTATCGGCTGTCGTACCCGATAAAAAATACGACAAATTCTTGTTACCACTGGGGCAATTGACCGACAGTGGCACTGAGAACGTTTGATTTGAGGTTGCATCATACGCGGGAAGAGTAACGCTTACATCGCGCGCAGAAACATCGCAGCCACCGACTGGCATTACGACCGAATTTTTTGCATATATAAACCATGTTTGTCGCTCCCCCCCGTTATCAACATTATTCCTTTGCTGCATTATTAATGTAGCGATATGCGCCTTTTCTGCAATAAGTACGCCTGATGCTACATTATTATTTGATAACGGCGAAAGGTATAACTTTACATCCATCGGAATTAATCCATTTTTTCTCGGGAAAACACCGCGGGCAGTGGATTGAGTAGTACCCGGCACTGAGTAATTCTCACTATAGTAGTATATATTTCCCTTAAAACCATCAAGCACCCCACCTGAATATGAAGCACCTGCAATGTATAAATAGTCCTCCTCCCTGGCACCAGGGACTGGGTTTTCATTAGCCGTGCCAAATTTACATGATATCATACTAGATAAGTCAATAATTAAGTTTTGATTCTGCTGAACTTCAGGGGTTAGATAAACCTCGACATTCTGGTCGCCAGTGTTTGTTATAGAACCACCTCCCGATACAGCACAATAAAAAGCCATAGCTTGAGAGGAACCACCCAGAAGCGCCAGCAATAAACCAAATTTCATCAGTTCTTTCACTTTCATGATTTTTTTCATCTTATTCTTTCTTGTCCCTGCGTTCACTGGTAGGTGTAAGTCACGTTAATCACTGCCTCAATATTGCCTTCGGTGGGCTGTCCACTCTCCGAACGCACCCGCACCTTGACTGGCAGCTCCGCTGTACCGGTTGTAAAATCCACCGGTATATCCCTCGACGCCCCGTTATTCAAAAGACCATTTGCACTGTCCTGTAATTCCAGCTCAATACCGCCAGCGCTGCCGGTAATGCTGCTGTTGGCGTAATAGTTCGCGTTACTCGCTGCCGGCCCAGTGAACGTAGCCTTGACGGTTGATGTTCCCACGGGACATCCGCTCAGAATCAACGTGATGTCTTGCCATGCAGTAGTGCTCCTAGCGGTATTCAGCGACGTGGTATAGACATCGCCAAAATCCACCGTGGTATCGCCCGGAGGCGTTTGACAAGGCCTGGCAACAACACTGCCGTTAACCGTGATTGTGACATCAGCAGCGTGTACCAGCCACGGCAACATCAGAGACAGGCCAAGCAAGAGCCCGGCACTTTTATATTTCATTTCCAAGCTCCATTTACTCAAACTCAAGGGTAAAACCGGCGGTGGCACTCACTGTGCCAGCACTCACCGTCGCCCCTGTTGCCATCAGTCTTGCATAAAAGTTCAACGTATTGGGCTGCCCCCCCTTTAACGGGATCCACTGGAGATTAGTTGAGTCGGCATTCAGTTTTATGCCAGTCCTGGTGCTGTCCAGCAGTTGTACCCCCATTCCAGCTGCCAATGACGTGTTATCCAGCGCCAGCAGGGGGGTGTCGGGTATACGGCTAGTGTCGGTAAACCCGACTTTCACATTCGTCGCCATTGGACCACAAGGGGCGAGTTCAATACTGAAGGGCACCGCTGGCGTAGTCGCTCCGGCCGAACTGAGTTGCTTGGCTGCATTCACCAACAGGTCCACATTCACTGTGGTGGAAGAAGCTGCAACCGCACAGGCGTTATCGCGTATGTTGCCGGTAATCGTTATCGTGCTTGCGTCAACAGTATGGCTGATACCACTGAACAGCACCCCACACAGGCACAGGGAGTAAAGTCGTCCGTTCATCATCTTGTTCACTCGCACTCCGCACTGATTTCGTTCAGCGCACGCTGCGCACTCTCCGGTGGCAACCGGTAGTCCGCCTTGCATTGCGCTTCGGGGCTATCCCCCCATTTGGCAAATACCTGCCCCGTCAATGGCAGGCCGGTGAGATAAACCTGCCCCCCGTCAGCCACAATACTGCCGGATTGGTTGCCCGACGCGGTTGCGATAGCCCCAAACGGAACCGGTTTGCCATTTTTATTGAGTGTCATAAGCACTTTTAGGCCCACGTTGGCCTGAAAATCAGCACGAACAATAGCCCCCTGCGAAGGAATGACCGTCGTGACGGCGTCTTCCAAATCAACGTTGCTCGCCAGGGTGTTCGTGTCCAGTGCAATACGGTTTTCACGGTAATTCATGGCATACGGGATAACAGCGTAGCCACGCCAGTCTGTTCGCACGCCTTTCTGACCGTCCACTTTCACATTAGCTGCACCAGGTACTTTGACCAATACCACCGTGTCATTAAGCGGTTGGCTGAGGGTAACGCCATTCTCGTGGGCCAAAACACCGCCGCTCACACCATAATAGAACTGGCTATAACTGTCGCTCTGGCTGTAGCCGACATTCGCATTCGCCAGGCGGCCGGTGTAGTTCAGCGCGGCATACCCTGTTGAACCGCTGGCCTGATTGCCCCCCCCTGAATAACCGGTCTGTACGCTGTAATTCAGGTTGTTGTCTTCGGTCAGCGTACCGCTGACACCGGCAAGTTGGGTCATCTTTCCATCAAGGTCATTCGATGTGCTGTAACTGGCCCGCGAGTTTCGCAAGACCGACTTGCTGTTGGAGCCCATCCAGTAACTGAATGGAATGCTCATGTTGAATGACACCAGATGGTCACGCTCATCCTGCCAGGCATTTTTCGTCAGGCTGTAATTCATACTCCAGTTGACGCCCCCCGTGACAGAGCTGAGTCCCGCCTGAAGCTGCTCATCCGCTTTGCGTGTACGCCAGTAGGACTGCCGACTTGCACTCAGATACAATGAGGTTTCTCGGCCAATTTGTTGCGAAACGTTCACTTGAAGCCTGCCACGCTTACTGTAAGCAAGATTGTAATAATCCGTGTATTTCGGTTCGATTTGCAGCGGGCCGTCCTGCGTCTGGATGGTATAACCACTCATTTTCTCCCAGGCAGTGTCAGCCAGCGTAAAGTAACCCTGCGTCGAATAGCGATAGCCGAGCAACTGGAGGTTGGTCCCCGTATCGCTCAGCGACTTGTTGTAAAGGAAACGTACTGACTGCCCCCGATGCTCACTGTCATCCGGCAGCGTGGCATTGGCATCAGTGATATCAAGGGACATGGCCCCAAAATATCCCATATTCTTGCCAACACCCGCGTTGAATGCGTGGAATTTGTCAGACAATTGCGCCCCACCATACAGGGTCCACCCATCGGGAAGACCGCGCATTAGCGACCCTTGAACAAACGTCGGTGATTGCTGCTGCCTACTCCCACTACGGTATTCCGCCACCGTCAACTCAAAGCGAGAATGCCCCTCTCTCAACAATGCTGGAACGGAGGAATAAGGCACATTGAAGCTGCGCGTACTGCCGTCAGCCTCACGGATAGTCACTTGCAAGTCGCCACTGTTACCTGCTGCATACAGGTCGTTAATCTCGAAGGGGCCGGGCGGGACCGTTGTCTGGTAAATCTCATAGCCATTCTGGCGGACCGATACCTTGGCCGTCCCCCTGGCAATACCACGAATAACCGGCGCAAACCCCTTCTGGCTGTCTGGAAGCATATTGTCATCGGTGGCTACACGGATGCCTCTGAACTGGACACCGTCAAAAATATCGCCAGCGGTGGTACTGTCACCCAGCGTCAGGCGTGAGCGCAAGGGAACGATGTCACGTTCGGCATAAGTATTAATGTGCTGCCAGGTGTTTTTTTGTGCAGTCGCCCCCCCGCCACTGCTGTAGCTCCAGGTGCTATTATCTCGTAGGCGCCAGGACCCCATATTCACCCCACCATTGAGGTTCATATAGGCATACTGACTATTGCCTCCGTGACGACTGCGGGCTTGGTTACCGGTAAGACTGTAGTTCAGACGTGCACCAGTTATACCGCTATCCCAATACTCGGGTGAGATATAGCCTCGCGCTGTATTACCCATATAGATTTGTGGCACAGTCAGATACAGTCGTTGTTGGCTGGTATCAAATTGTTGTGTGGCATCAGGCATCACCTCCTTGAATGGGATACAGGCATCAGCAGCCAGCACTGACACGCCGGGGATGGTACGAGTATTGACGCCGAAGCCAAGCAACTGCTTGGCGGTAAGACACGCCATCAAGTCCTGTTGCCCCTCCTGTGCCTGAAATGCAACATCTCGGGTAGCAACGAAGGCATTATTAAGATAAATATCAACCCGGTAAGTGCCGGGTGGCAGTTCCTGACCACCTTCAAACCGCGAGAGGTCAGCCACTGCCGCCGGGTCGTCAGACAGAAAACGGGGGTTGAAATATAACTCGGCGCTGATCGGAAACACCGGTACCATCAACGCAGCAAGTGGCGCCAGCACGTAACGACGTACAGAGATTCTTTCTGAAAACATAACGGTCTGTGAGCCGAAACGGCCTGCTCCCTACTTCAGTAAAAGACCCCCACCTCTGCGACAACACACATCGCTCAAGGGGAACTTGATATTTCATCACTCGGTGGCATCCACTACCGATGTGACAGACACCGTATTACTGCATCACCCCTTTCATCTGGGGCGTCACTGCACCGTAGTCGTTGATGGTTTTATAGGTGATGGCTGTTCCGGCGTCTGTGGGCATTTTTACCGTGGTTTCTCCCATCGGAGGCACGAGTGCATTCTCCAGGATGCGGGTACCGGCGTTCAACTCAGTGACCGTCAGAAAATACGGCGTGGGATTAATGAGTTTCAACTCCGTCCCCTGACGACTGAAGCGCAGCTTTTCTGCCGCAATCTCCGGTTTCAACGTCAGTCCGACAGGACGATAATAGAGTTTGATACGACTGGTAATAGCCAGTTGCAAGGTGTTCTCACTCTTCTCGACCTTGCTGGCAGAGGGAATGGCCTTCACATTAATCCAGAAGAGACTTTCGCGGTCCTGGGGAAGCTTGTTATTGGTTGCATCGATAATACGCAGGGTATTTTCTTTTTTTCCCTGCATGGCAAACAGCGGCGGTGTAATCACAAAACGCCCATCTTTTTTTCCGTCACTATTCTCCACCCATGACTGTATCAGAAAGGTGCTTTTTTCATCGTTGTTAGTGACCGCCAATTGCACTTGCTTTTGGTCAGACGGGTATATCACGCGTGTGGTGCCAAGAGCCACACCGGCATCTGCATGAGTGGCGCAAAGCATGATAGCCGTACCGACAATAGCGGTCAGCAAAAGGCGAGCCAGTGATACTGGCATATGTTGGGGATTCATTTTGGTAAACATGGATTACTACAACTCCGGTATAGTGATTTTGTCTTTTCGGTGAACGTGTGATGTATTGCAAAAACCACGCGTTATTCATATGTCAGGGAAAACCAGGCCTCAGCATTGGCTGCACCACCCGTTACGGTATGCCCGGTAGCGCGGTATTTAGCGACAAAATGCACAGATAAAGGGCCGTCATTGGGTAATGTGGTCCAAGAACGCACGGGGCCATTGACCGGGATTAACTGGTTCTTTTCATCAAAAATGGCCACTCCAACGCCCGATGCCACACCATTCCCCTCGCCGACTGACAGGAGCTCCGGGTTTTTGCCATCGGCTATACCATGAAAAGCCACGCTAACCCGTTGGCTTACCGCGGTGCTGCAGTCCAACAGATTAATTTCAAAGGGGGTAGGTCCCGCGTCCTCTCCTACAGCGTGAAACCGGTTGCTGCTAACCTGTCCCATAATCACGGTCATGTTATGACTCCCCGCTTCAACACGGCAGGCCTCAGCAATAATCTCTCCCTGAAATCGCATGTTTCCACCTGCGACTGTCACGTTCCATTGATTACCAGCGAAGACAACAGGAGGCAGCAGCATCAAAAAAAACGCCGATTGCATTTTCAACATAGCTTTTCTCCTGGGCGGGCTACGCAAAACAGGTCATCCTGACCTTGAGTGCTTCCTTGCAGTGAGAATTATTGGTACTGAACCTTAAAGTTTGCTTCTGCGTTAGCCGAGCCCGCAGTAGCTACGCCGGTTGCATAGTATGCAGCCATGAAAGAAAGCCTGTTTTCACCATCACTCAGTGTTTTCGGCGTGGAGAACTGAGTGCCATCGACTTTCAATGGCGTTGTGTCATTGTCAGAGAAAAGCTGAATACCTACATTTGTCGCCTGCCCTGCGGCACCGCCACTCAACCCCAAAACGTTATCAAAAGGTGTTGGTATCGCTCCCCCAGTTGAACCACTCGCAACTCCTTGGAAAGCCACAGATGCTTTAGTTGATACGGTAGTGTCGCAGTCTTTCAGGACGATAGTAAAAGACTGGTGACCACTTTTTGCTCCTGCCTGATTAAGCATGGCCGTGCGGACTTGCCCAAGACGAACTGTCATATCGGATGAGCCGGCATCAACTGCGCAGGCGGCGTTAACGACTTCACCTGTAAATTTGATGGTTCCACCATTAACTGTTGTTGCAGCGGAAGAGATCATCGGAAATGCAAGTGACGAGACTGCGATGATAGAAGAAATTAACTTAATTTTCATACTGTTTAGCCATGTTTAGAGTTTATTGAAAAAGTGTGCATATCGAATGCAGTATGAGGAGAAATAATAATTTAGCTCTCACTCATACACTGTATTGAGCGTTAAAATGCCCAGTAAAGAATGATTGTTTACATTGTGAAAATCACAATGATTTCACAGGTGGATTATCTTCATTTTCTCATCATGGTGTTGTTCACTTATCTCATTATTGAAACGTAACTTACAGATTCCAGTCACCCATTTAACTGTAAGATTTTTATGATATATATTTACTTTTTTATTCTCACCACTTAATCAGTGAGGGTGAGAGTGAGAGTGAAAAAGGCAACAAAGCCATCACCTGCGACGCCGGAAAACAATGACATATTATTCAGAATACCCTCCGTTTGGTGGTGGCAAGAAAACTCAGTTTACCATCACCCTCTATCATTGGGGGAGTTCGTGTTTTCCTTGAAACAATTGTCATTAATTATTCCATTCATGACGTAGGTTAATCGTCAGGTTATCTTTTAATTGGTTCCACATGACTTGCTGCAGCCTCATGTATCCGCTTAAGCGCCACTGAGCGATCCGGACGAGTGAGGCCGGCGCGTGCATCAATGGAATAACCTGATGTATCGATATCAAATTGTTCAACCCCAATTTTTTTGAGGTACATGACCAATGTGTCCAGCTTTTTGAACACCCTGACCGGGCGAGCCTGTGACGCCAGGGTCTGCTCACTCAGACCGTACTTAACCTTTAATATCCAGCCGCCATCAGTCCCAACCACGTTTAAGGCACTGACGCTGCCGCTTTCAACCAGAAGGCGCAGCGCTGCATTTTTGAGAATTTTTTGTGTCATAACACCACGCTGTCTGTTTTTCTGCTTGGGTATCAGGGGCATGGCCATCGTCATGGCAGTAACACGCACATCACACGGATTCGTGTGGAAACCTAAAAATGGACGAACATGCACAGAGACCAACAGGTTACCGAATTTGAGCCTCTAAATAACACGTTTGAAATACAACACCATGGAAGTTCGCCCCTGTATATTTAACGCCCAATGAGTCTGTGATGCTTGCGAACGGCTTTGGACTGACATTGGCACTTATCTTGAAACGCATCATACATTGATCGGTTTAACAGATCAATCAGTCTTGATTGATTGATTTAATCTATAGGTTAAACAAATTGAAAATACACTATCGATCGTTTAATGCTATTGTATTTTTAAGAAACAACAGGTTCAGAAAAAAAATAACCAATTGAAAAATGGTGTTTTTTATTGAGCATGGCAACCTCGCGGCTGCAAATTGGATCAGCGGGAGCATTTGAACAGTGATAGCGTCAAAACCATAAATTCCGACGCGAAATCGACACATGCTTTGTCTTATACGCGTTATTGCGTCGTATTGCTTATATGTCATTAACGCAACAAAATTACTGCAGTTCCCTCAGGTTATCCGCGCCATCGGATAAAAAAATATCTGCTGGTTGGCCTGCATTCCCTGGGCGGAGAGGTGTGCCATTAGTCTGCGTTCCGGATGGCAGTCGTCATTCTGGACAAAACCAAAGCGGCGCGTGTCTGTCGGAGACCCGACTGAAAAGGATTTGCCGGCAATAATTTCAAAATTTCGCTTTTTGTCGTCCCGATCCCGAACATAACCCCCATCAATACCTACCACAAGCGGTTTACCTGGTCTGGGCAGGTTCCCCCAGTCGCGGGGGCAACCGGAAAGAAAGCCAGAATTCGCTTCTGCCTCTGCATCAAGGCGCTGCGCCACCTGACATAAGTTATTCCTCACCGTTGAGGCATTTAGGCTGTCTCCCACTGGCAGAATATCTTTCAGCAGACGGGTCGTCATTTCATACGAGATCATTGAGGCCCTGCGGGTTTCTATATATTTCAGGGCAGGATGAGTGTGATCGCCCGCCCAGTCACTGAGAAGGCTGACGGTCTTTGTTGTACTTTTTTCGCAGCGGCATCTGTACACCCGGAGCCCCGATACGGGAATAATGCCAAACAGTGTCCGGTACTGTATTTTCTGCCGGCCTTTGATTCTGCGCGCTGCAAGGCAGTGAGGACACTGGATATGCTGGTGAGTGTATTCGTCCGCCTGCTGCTGAACCATTGACTGCTGGACGGTATTCAGCAAGCTCTTCGACTCTGAAAGCGATAATCCGATATCATTTCGGGCATCTCCTGACTTCTGTAATGTCATCAGTTCTTCCGTTCGGCTCACGCCTGACTCATCGGTTATAACTATCTGGAGCGTCAATTTCATCGTTGCCTCCTGCGGTGGTGGGATTATCTCCTGGTTACTGGTTTTTCATCTGGTTGCGAAGTTTATAATATATTGAAATGCCGAGGCTTACGTGGTCGCAGGCGATCCTGAGTCTGACACCTCTGGTCCTGAGCGCGCCAATTTCCTGAATTAGAGAAGGACACCTTTATAGATATCCGTCAGCGGCGGCGATCCAACCAGATCACTTCAGGTTCCAGTGCTGGCGCCGCCAGGTCGAGTTTGCTCAATTGCCTGTTGATTTTATTGCGATTGAACCGAACAGCATCCAGGTCGTCAACAAAGATCCGGATTTCTCCGACCGTTGTTGCATCATCCGCATTAACGATGGCCTCCAGAAAAGCCAGCGTCTTATCCGCTTCATCCGCAGCCGTTGCTCCGGGCATGCCATGGCCGCTCATACAAAATGGTGTTTTCAGCGTTGAGTCTTCATGAATGGCCTCAACCCGAACGTCATGAAGCCAGTGCTCAAAGAAGTTGTATTCGTAGGTAAAGCGATCGCCGATATCAAAACTAAAATCATCAATCACGGTCTGGAACGGGTTATCCGGAAAGCCAATGCCACCGTCGTAAGAGATACCGTAATCTTTGCCGTAAATATGAAACTGATGGAGGTAATCATCACCCCAGCCCTGCACGATCTGGAAAATGGAGTGAAGTGCGGCCAGCGACGTATCAACAGCGATTCTTAGCCGACGCCAGACCATGGGACTTACGCCACGAACAGTAATTTTGATGACGTAGATCTTCATAGCCAGATAGCAGGTATTGTTATGAAATAATGTTGGATATTCTAGCCCCAGCAGGCGATACATTCGGTGACTGCCCCACACTTTTTCATGCTCTCCCCAATGGAACGAAAACGAACGCTAAGAGCGTAACTTTATGTATTTTATACGCTTAGCGTACAAAAATTCCCGATCTCCAAACTGCTCCCTCTTAGCGTAGTTAATTTTCCGTTTTCCAAGCGGCCCCCCTAGACATCGAACCTTCCGAAAACCACGGATGTCGGAAAGGCCGATCCCGCGGAGGGGACAACGGGGCGAGCCTGCCCCATCAGAGTAGATCTGCCGCATGATGGTCATGGCTACGACCTAAACCCATCCTGTCAAATTGGTCAAGCACAGTATCAATCTGAACTTCCGGATCAGAAAAAGGCAGGAGTATCTGAGGAAATAAAGACACTGCTTTTATCTCTGATCCGGTCAACGTCAATTCTGGCGCCTCTGTGCCATCAGCATAATACGGTTTCCAACATATACTGATACTTTCAGACCATAGGTCAGTGGTTATATCAACATACATTACGTTTTGTCGTAATTTTCCATAACGGAACTTAACATGCCCTTTTATCCCCCCCCCTCCCCACGTCATGACCCATTAAATTAAGACCGCACATAATTAACTCATCTCGCCTTTTAGTTAAGCTCACATCTTTGTCCTCTTCCTTTTGAGTACGTATTGCTGCCAAGCCATGAATAAGGATGCAAAGAAGCAAAAAATCGATGACATCACTCGCATTTCAGTATTTAATTGGAAATCACTAATAATGCACATTGATACTATTGCTGCTAATAATAACCAGACTGTACTAATAGGAAACTCTATTTTTTTTGGTCAGTAATTTTATGCAAATATAAACAATCGCCAAGCCTAAGCCCCGGAGTGTTGGTACTAGCATAAATGGATGCATTAACCAGTTTAGGCCAGTCACAACTGACACTCCGAGAAACATCCATTCCATTTTTAAATCATTTTTCATGATAGCCGCTTCCTTGTATCACTCCAATATTCAAAGCCATAAACTAAAGAAGATATGATTATGCTTCCTACGGTGAAAATATATAATATGTACTCAGTCAACTCTACTGAATATCCTATAATATATTGCGTTATTACCGAGGTGGGGAAATAAATTAGCGCTGGCAATACAATCAGGCTAACTCCTATTTTATTTCCGGTTGAGATGTAATATACCATAAAGCTTGTTGTTGACGCTGCAAACAAAATTAAACTTACCATTTTTAAATTCAAAGAAGCAATAAATAAA
>NZ_CP074142.1:0-5384 GCF_019968705.1 Serratia sp. JSRIV004
TTGGACACATATCTAGGCAGCAACATTCTATATATCACCCAATAGAAGTAAGAAAACCTATAGATAAGGCAACACCTCTTATTGCTCACTCATTATCAACTAATGAGAAAATTAAAGTTTTCTTCAACTGTTATCGAACTGCCGTAACAGGTGGGTTGGAGTTGTTTTTTAAAGTCAAGCTGACAGGTGCTACTATATCTGATGTGCGCTTCCATTTTCCAAACTCATTAACTAATAATGATGTTCAACCACAGGAGCGTATTTCAATAAAGTATGAATCGATAACATGGGAACACGTCATGTCAGGTACTAGCAGCTACAGTATCTGGGAAGATAGAGTATATTAATATGACTGATCTCTCTCATAGTGAACGGCTGATTGCTGAAAATATATTATTGGTTGTTTGTGATGGAAAAAAAAGTAATATTAGTGTTTTCTTTGATGCGGCAGGAGGTGCTCTTTTATCCTTTTCAAAAGACATAGGATATTTAGCTTATGATTTTTTTAGTACAGATGATAGATATAGAAACTTCGATGACCGTGTTAGACTATTTGAAACATTAAAAGACCAAGATTTAAAAAAAATAATTGAAATAGTAGTGAAGGCGTTTTTTAAAAAAACGAAAAGAAAGGGGTGGACTGAAAATATAGTTGGCATGACAGGAAAACTAGTTGGGATGCATGTTGTCAATAAGGCTTTTTTAGATGATTTTGCAGAAGTATTCGTTGCTAAATTCGTTGCGAAAATTTTAGTTAAAGTTTCATTTAACTTTATAGTGTCTACAGGGGCTATGTCATCTAGGGCTATCTATGTGTCTAGGGAGCTGGCTGAAAAATGCCCAGAGGTGTACGCTGAGTTAAAGGCAAATGGTAGTTTGGATTTATTTTATTTTTTAGTTGAAGAATATTGTAACCCGTTCCTAGATGCAATTGTGTTGAGCGAAAAAGATCCGGATGCATTCGAACGGGTTGTTGATTTAATCAGTGTTGGTATGTTAGAACGAGGCTGTACGTTCTAGTTTTTGAATTTTCTCCCTAATAAATACGCAATGAGTATGCTAAACACAAATATGAAAATTTCGCCTGTTAGTTTTCCGGAGTTATATGCGTTTACGCCTTGTGTGTATATGTTGATTATTGAGTCTGTTATGTAAAATAGGGTTAAAAATGCCGAAATGCAAAAAAAAGAAACAACAAGAGCTAGTAACACTGTCGCTACTCTTGAAAGTATGTTTTTTTTCATAGGGTTCCTCATTACCACCATTGAAAATTAATGCACTGTGGAAATAATCACACAGTGCAGTGGTTCAGGCAAAATGGAGCATTAATTCAAAAAATTTATTTTCATCAAATGGGGTGCTGTCTTCTTTATTTTCAGGGTTGAAATAAAACTCATAACCATTGCCATTTATTAAGCTAATGTTGAATTTTTTTACTTTTTGATCTTTTTTTGGGTTGCTGATATCAATTTGGATAAAACACTTTTTGTCTTTTTCTTTTGTGTTGTATAAGGAAATTGGTTTAAAATTGGCGATGCTATCCATATATCTAAGATGGATAGACTGCATTTTATTATCAAAGTCAATAATATCCATGAGTAGGGTGTCGGATGTCTCAATTTTTATGTTTGTTCCATTTAGCCATGACCTAATATTATTAGACAGTTCTTCTATGCTTGTTTTAAACAGGGTTAAATTTTCTTGAATTAACCTTTCTTTTTCCATTGATATATTTGAGTTTATCTCTAACTCTTTCATGAATTCACTTTTTGCTGACATTTTAAATTCCTTTTTCGTGAGATTTATAAGCGCGTTATCACTTTAGTTTTTTTTTACGAAAGAGTACAGAGAGTAACATTACCATTTTTAATGGTTAAAGTAGGTTATGGTTTTGGCTAATCCCCGACCAAAAGCAAAAGGATCCTCTTGAGATCCTTTCCATCTGCGCGTAATCTCCTGCTCAGAAACGAAAAAACCGCCTTTCGGCGGCGTTTCGCCGGATCTACAGTTGGGGAACTGCGATCCGGGTGGTAACTGAGTCTTTGCGGGAACAGTCACCAAATTCGTTTGATAAGTGTAGCCTCAAGCTGCACTACCCTTCAAGTAGAATATCTCCATCTGTTCCCGTAAACCTCCAGTTACCAATGGCTATCACCATTGGCGATACGTCGTGTCTGTACCGGGTTGGCCTCAAGAGATTGTTACCGGTAAGGCGTGGTAGTCGGGTTGAACGGGGGTATCGCTCAAACAACCCGAGCGTGCGACGCGCACTATCCCTTGTACGGCGCAGCAGAACCGTACAGCACTGCAACAGTGGATAACGGGCATTCAACGGCACCACTTAAAAAAAGCGCGGCGGTACAGCCACAGCCAAGGCCAAAGCAGTGACAGCAGGTAACGGTGTGTCTCCGGAGCGCGAGCGAGGGGCAGGGAAATCCGCATTTTCCGCCGATAGTCCGGAGCAAGGCTGAGTACCGTAAACTGGCGACAGTTTAGGGTGGCTCGACCTGCCTTGAACGCAGAGAAAGGCAGGTCGAGGCGGCCTGAACGGAGCCTTTTGGCGACTTCCTTTTTCAGGTCTTTTTTCATTTCCCCCTTATACTCAATCCGTTCGTTTATCCCCCTCCGCTCGCCACAGCGCAGACTAGGCACACCCGCCTGAGCGGGTAGCTCTGTCTGTGCGAGGAAGCGGCATATCGTCCCCTGGTGCATTTCGCACGGCCACGTTTTTTCCTTCCTGGTACGCGCAGCCGGTTTTTCCTGTGCTTCATGGCATTCTGGTTTACATACCTACGCCGATTCACCATATTAAGCCAGTATACACTCCGCTAGCGCTACGTGACTGGTTCAGGGCTGCGCCCCGAAACCCGCTAAAAGCGACTGACGCGCCTGCGGCTTATCCAACACCGCGCCGCCCGGGAAAGCATTTCCCGCCCGTCCCGGTGTTATCAGGAGGCTGGATTGGCAGATAAACGCAGCAAGATGCTCACGATGTGGGTAACGGAAGATGAGCACCGGCGTCTGCTGGAGCGCTGCGACGGTAAACAGCTCGCGGCCTGGATGCGCCAGACGTGCCTGGACGAGAAGCCAGCGCGTGCTGGCAAACTTCCGTCGATCTCGCCGGCGCTGCTTCGTCAGCTTGCCGGCATGGGGAACAACCTCAACCAGATTGCCCGGCAGGTTAACGCCGGTGGTGGTACCGGACATGACCGGGTGCAGGTTATCGCCGCGCTGATGGCCATCGATGCCGGACTCGAGCGGCTGCGGCACGCGGTGCTGGAAAAGGGGGCAGACGATGATCGTTAAGTTTCACCCGCGAGGGCGCGGGGGCGGAGCGGGTCCGGTGGATTATCTGCTGGGGAAAGATCGGCAGCGCGAAGGCGCCAGCGTTCTGCAGGGGAAGCCGGAAGAAGTCCGGGAGCTTATCGACGCCTCGCCCTATGCCAAAAAATACACCTCCGGGGTGCTGTCGTTTGCCGAGCAGGACTTACCCCCGGGTCAGCGTGAAAAACTGATGGCGAGCTTCGAGCGGGTTCTGATGCCCGGACTCGATAAAGACCAGTACAGCGTGCTGTGGGTTGAGCACCAGGACAAAGGGCGGCTGGAGCTGAATTTCCTGATCCCGAACACGGAGCTGCTGACCGGCAAACGGCTCCAGCCGTATTACGACCGGGCCGACCGTCCGCGCATCAATGCCTGGCAGACGATCGTGAACGGCAGGCTGGGGCTGCACGATCCGAACGCGCCGGAAAACCGGCGTGCGCTGGTCACGCCGTCCGCGCTGCCGGAAGCGAAGCAGGAAGCCGCTCAGGCGATTACGCGGGGTTTACTGGCGTTAGCCTCGTCCGGGGAGCTGAAAACGCGTCAGGACGTGACTGAGGCGCTGGAACTTGCTGGTTTTGAGGTGGTGCGCACGACGAAAAGCAGCATCAGCATTGCCGACCCGGACGGGGGGCGAAACATCCGATTGAAGGGAGCCATCTATGAACAGTCTTTTAACGCTGGCGAAGGACTTAGAGCAGAAATCGAAAGCGCAGCAGCAGAGTACCGGCGAGATGCTGAAAGCCGCATTCAGCGAGCACGAGCAGTGTGTAAAAGCGGAACTGAACGCCAGCGCGAAGCGAATCAGCAACGCTATCAGCGCTCACGAACAGGGGATGAACGCAGCCATGCAGTCGAACCGACTGAACGTGCTGCGTATGGTAGGGCGAACGTGGCTGACTGTGGTGATGGTCTCGGTACTGCTGATCGGTACGAGCGGGAGCATTCTGTGGTGGCAGGGGGAACAGATACGCGATCATTACACGCTTATCAGCGAGATGAAGCGGACGGAAGCCATGCTGTCGAAGAAGAACAACGGCGTGCGGCTGTCGGTGTGCGGGGACAGCAAACGTCCCTGCGTGAAGGTGAACCCGGAGGCCGGAGCCTTCGGGGAGGATTCGAGCTGGATGATACTGGCGGGGAAATAGCACATGACGGAGCTGGAAAAACAGTTGCTGAGCGCATTAGAGCAGCTACAGCAGGACTACTCGAAAAGGCTGGACGAGTGGGAGAACGCCTTCGCGGAATGGCGGACGATGTTTGGTCTTATGCAACGGGAGAACGCGGCGCTGAGCGAGCGCGTCACGGGCTTGAGCAGGCAGGTGCAGAGTTTGAGCGAGCAGCTGCGCCGGTTGTCGAAAGGCTGAGCGCGATTGAGGCACACCGGCAGCAGGAGCGCGCGGTGCAGCACCAGAAAACGCTGGAGCTGGAGCGCCCAAGGCAGAAACAGCGGCAAGGGCCGACGATGGAGCTGTGAAGTGGCGAAAAAAGGGGTTGGATACCCTGTTTTCTGCGTAACCGGTGCGCATTCACCTGGCTGCATAGGTATGCATCAGGCTAAACTTTATCAGGCGCGTTTCCGGTGGTTTTCTGGGATGTTTCCTCTCCGTTTCATCCTGTAGCCACCGGAAACGCCGCGAGTCGTTTTTAGCGGTGCGCGGAACGGGTGTTATGGTAAATAGTTTGTCTACTCAACGTGGTACGCTTGAGATTCAGACCCCTGTATGAAGCTGAGCGATAAGGTTTTTTTGTGATCAGGTTCACGACTTAAATAAGTGTCGACGTACAAAATGTTACATCAGTGCTTACAGATACAGAGAAATGTCACTGGTTTGAAAAAATATTTATCTGGAAGAGGTAAATTCTTTGATTTTGTTCAGCTATTGCTGAATAATTTAGCTAATTTTTAAATGGAAGGGGCATAAGGAAAATGGCAAATATTATATATATGGGTGTTGAGGGCGAGAATCAGGGGTTGATTTCTGCTAAGTGTTCAACTGCGGATTCAATAGGAAATAAATATCAAGCTGGGCATGAAGATGAATGTCTTATTTATGAACTGA